>CAWBJK010000004.1:0-439061 GCA_963789095.1 uncultured Actinomycetota bacterium | reverse complement strand
CATGCCCGCCCTCGAGCACGGCACCAAGCGTGGCTACGACTGTTGGGGCTGCCGCTGTGACGACTGCCGGCGGGTCGCGGCCCAAGCCAGAGCCGAAGCTAAGGCGGCGAAGCGGGCCGAGCACGAGGGCCCCACGGTGATCCGTCGCTACGAGTACCGGATCTGCCCGGAGCCGTCAGCGGTGGCGGCGTTGCGGCAGGTGTTCGGTGCGTGCCGCTTCGTGTACAACTCGTACATCGCGTTGGCTCGAGACCGTTACGAGACGGGTGGGAAGCATCCGACCGCGTACGACGCGACCAAGGTGCTCGTCACCCAGGCTCGCCGGGCTCCGGAGACGTCGTGGTTGGCGGAGGTTCCGTCTGCGCCGTTGTCGGCGGCGGTGCATGATGCGGCCGCGGCGTACGACCGGTTCTTCGATTCCGTCGCTGGGCGCCGCAAGGGCCGGCCGGTTGGTCGCCCCAAGTTCAAGTCGCGGAAGACGGCGAAGAAGGCCGCGAGGTTCCCGGAGGGACTCCTTCACGATCCGCGGCGGATGGCAGAACACCAGCAAGGGTGGTGGGAAGCTGCACTTGGCGAAGATCGCCGCGGACGTCCGGGTGAACTGGCACCGCCCGCTCCCTGGCTACGCGTCCGCGGCCACCGTCCGGGAAGACCCGGACGGCCTGTTCTGGGCCAGCTTCGTCGTACGCGTGCCGGTGGCGCCACCGAAGACGCCGACCCGTGGAGCCCGGGCGGCCGGCGTCGATCTTGGGCATCGCGTCGTACGCGGCGATCGCGTACTCGGACGGGACGCGGGAGAAGATCAATAACCCCACTTTCTTCGACAGCGCGGCGGCAGCGCGTTGCGTCGTGCGGACAAGCGCCTCGCCCGGAAACAACCGGGCAGCCGCAACTACGAGAAAGCGAAGAAGAAGCGCGCACGCAAGTACACCGAAGCTCGCGAACCAGCGAGCCAACCACGCACGCCAGGTCGCCGCGAAACTCAGCCGTGAGAACCAAACGGTTGTGATCGAGGACCTGGCCGTGGCCGGTATGGCCAGCTCGACCCGCTCGAGCCGGCGGCGACGCAGAAACATCCATGACGTCGGGTGGGCGCAGTTCCGCTCGGTCGCTGGCGCAAGCCTGCGCGCGGAAGGGCGTCGAGCTGATCGTCGCCCCCAGGTACTTCGCCTCAACGCAGATCTGCTCGATCTGTCACATCAATGGTGGACAGAAGGACACCGAGATCCGCACCTGGACATGCGAATGGTGTGGGACTGAACTCGACCGCGACTACAACGCGGCCCTGAACCTTCTCCTGATTGCCGCGGGGCCCGCGGTCGACGCCTGTGGACGAGACGTCAGACTCCGGCTTGCCGGAGCTGTCTCGGATGAAGCAGGAAGCCACCGGAACGGAGAGCTCATCAGCGTTCCCCGGAGACGGAAGCGCGCCCGCCAGACACCTGTCGGCGGACGCGTGCAGGCAACTTCACGAACCGCGGAAAATCAAGGCTCCGCGGACCATCCTGGAAAATCTGGAGGCTTAGCGCGGAAACCGCGTCAGAGCCCCCTTCAGGAGCCCTTGTCCCACAAGGGATTGGAGATTTCGTGAACCACCCACAGCGGACTGCGAAAGCGAGTAAGAAGCCGGTCGGAGGTGTGAATCTCCGGCCGGCTTCTTCGTTTGTGCGTGCATCCGGTGAGACGCAAGGGCCCGGTGCGCCCTGTCGTCAGCTGGACGACGAACCCGCGTCACTGACCCACCAATCGGTGAAGGAACGGGCGCGGCCGTCGGCAGTGAGTTGAACGACCATGAGGTTGTCGTAGCGAGAGCTCTTCTCCGTTGCCGACCGATAGCTCGTCCAGCCTCGGATGACGGCGACGTCTCTGTCGACGGCGGTCAATTCGAATGTCGTGGGGGTCGTTCGTCTCCCACGCGTGAATGTAGCGAGCCATCCAGTCACGAGCGGCCTTCGCCGCTGCCTCGCGATCGTCCATGACTCCCAGGCTCTGCGACGACCTGACCGAAAGCAAGCCCCGCAGCAGCCCGCCCGCTCAGCCCGGGCCGCGCCTCCGGCCGGCTCCGTCGATTCTCGGAGGCGTCAGACGCCACGTCGCCGTGTCGCGCGTCACCGCGTCACCTTGCGACCGCCTGGTCGGGTCTCAGGTCCAGCCGCCGCAGCAGTTGCGCGTTGAGCGCGACCACGACAGTCGACAGGGACATCAGGATGGCCCCGACCGACATGGGCAGGACGAAGCCCACGGGGGCGAGGATGCCAGCGGCGAGGGGCACCGAGATGAGGTTGTACCCGGCGGCCCACCAGAGGTTCTGCTTCATCTTGCGGTAGCTCGCGCGCGAGAGGTCGATGACGGAAAGCACGGAACGGGGGTCGTCGCTGGCGAGGATGACCCCCGCGGAGGCGATGGCGACGTCTGTGCCCGCGCCGATCGCGATGCCGACATCGGCCTGAGCGAGCGCCGGCGCGTCGTTGACGCCGTCTCCGACCATCGCGACCCGGCGTCCTTCCTTCTGCAGCTGGGCGACCTTCGACGCCTTGTCCTCCGGGCGCACCCCGGCGAAGAACCGGTCGATGCCCAGCTCGGCGGCCACCGACGAGGCGACCGCTTCGGCGTCACCGGTGATCATGACCACCTGGACCTTCCGGGCGTGGAGCGCCTCGACCGCCTGCCGTGACTCCGGGCGGATCTCGTCGGCCAGCCGGAGAGCGCCCGCGACCTCCCCGTCGATGAGGACATGCAGGATGATGGCGCCCTCCTTCCGCCACTGGTCGGCGATGGGGAGTTCGTCTGCGCCGGCCTGCTCGAGAAGGTGGGGCCCGCCGACCTGCACGAGCCGGCCGTCGACGCGTGCCCGCACCCCGACGGCCGGCGAGGACGCGAAGTCGGTCGCCGTCGGCACAGGGAGGTCGTCGTGACGCGCCGCTTCGACGATGGCGCGAGCGAGGGGGTGCTCGGAATCCGACTCGGCCGCCGCGGCGAGACCGAGCAGGTGTTCGGTGGTCAGACTGCCGACCGGCTCCGCGCCGGTCACGGCCGGGGCGCCCTTGGTGAGCGTGCCGGTCTTGTCGAAGAGCACCGTGTCCACGGTCCGCATGCTTTCCAGCGCGAGGCGGTCCTTGATGAGCACCCCGCCGCGGGCCGCCCGCTCGGTGGCGATGGAGACGACGAGCGGAATGGCCAGACCGAGCGCGTGAGGGCACGCGATGACGAGCACCGTGATGGTGCGGACGACAGCTTCGTCGGGAAGTCCGACGAACGACCAGACGGCGCCCGTGAGAGCGGCTGAGATGAGCGCGAACCAGAACAGCCAGCCGGCGGCCCGGTCGGCGAGGCGCTGTGCTCGTGATGACGAGTTCTGCGCTTCGGTGACCAGCCGCTGAATGCCGGCCAGCGCCGTATCGTCGCCGACGGCGGTGATCTCGACCCGCACTCCGGAGTCGGTTGCGACGGTGCCCGCCACCACCGGCTCGCCTTCACGGCGACGCACCGGCTTCGACTCACCGGTGATCATCGACTCATCCATGCTGGCGGAGCCCTGAACGACACGGCCATCCGCCGGCACGCGGGCGCCGGGACGCACGACGACGACGTCCCCCACCTGCAGGTCGGCCGGCGCCACCGTGACGGTCGTGTCGCCGTCGACCTTCTCCGCCTCATCCGGCAGCAGCGCGGCCAGCGAATCGAGCGCGGACGTGGTCTGTGCGAGCGAGCGCATCTCGATCCAGTGCCCCAGCAGCATGATCACGATGAGGAGGGCGAGCTCCCACCAGAAGTCCAGCGCATGGTGCAGCAGTCCCAGGCTCGCGCCCCACGATGCGACGAATGCCACCGTGATCGCCAACCCGATGAGCAGCATCATGCCCGGCTTGCGGTTTCTCAGCTCGCTCGCCGCCCCCGTCAGGAACGGGCTTCCCCCCCACGCGAACATGATCGTTCCCAGTACCGGCGAGATCCACCCCACCCAGCCCGCATCGGGGAGCGGGTAGCCGAGGAGCATCGAGAACATTCCGGAGAACGCGACGACCGGCGCGGCGAGGATCAGGTTGATCCAGAACAGCCGACGGAACCTGCCGACGTGGTCGGCGCCGTGGCCGGCATGACCGGCGTGTCCGCCATGCTGCATGCCCGCGTGACCGGCGTGATCCGCGTGACCGGCGTGGTCCCCGTGACCGGCGTGGTCCCCGTGACCGGCGTGATCGTGGTCCGCGTGACCGGCGTGGTCGTGGGCGGTGTGATCGTCCGCGACTGCGGGAGTGTGGTGGTGGTCGTGCTGGCTCATGGGAGCTTCCTTCCACTGATGGCGTGTGTGCGAGTCAGACCCCGACAGGCAGGGGAGAGCCCGCGGAGACGGGGGACGGGACGGTCGCCGGCGCCGGCCGGAACCCCCGCAGTCGCAGGCTGTTGGTGACGACGAAGACCGACGACAATGCCATGGCGGCGGCGGCGACCAGCGGGTTCAGCAGTCCGGCCATGGCGACGGGGATGGCTGCGACGTTGTAGGCGAAGGCCCAGAAGAGGTTCCCCTTGATCGTCCCCAGGGTGCGGCGGGCCAGACGAATGGCGTCGGCGACGACCAGGAGGTCGCCGGAGACGACGGTGATGTCGCTGGCGGCGATCGCCGCGTCCGTGCCGCCGCCCATGGCCAGGCCGAGGTCCGCCGCCGCGAGGGCGGCCGCGTCGTTGACGCCGTCACCGACCATCGCCACCACGCGGCCCTCCTGCTGCAGCCGCCGGACGACGGCGAGCTTTCCCGCAGGGGTCACCCCCGCCTGCACGTCGTCGATCCCGACCGCCGCGGCGATCCGGGCCGCGGCGCCGTCGTTGTCGCCGGTGAGCAGCACGGGAGACATCCCGAGCGCACGGAACCGGGCGACGGCCTCCGCGCTGGTCGGCTTCACCGTGTCGGCGACGGCGACGAACCCGAGGTGCTGTCCGTCGCGGCCGACCGCGACCACCGTCGCACCGCCGGCGGCGAGCTCTCCCGCATCGCGCTGCATGCGCGCGCCGGCCTGAATGCCCCACTCCTCCTGCATCCAGGTGGGACGCCCCGCAACGACGAGGGAGCCGCCCACGATGCCGTGGACGCCGAAGCCCGCGTGGGACTGGAAGGTCTCCGCGGCCGGCACGCTGCCGGCCTCGTCGACGATCGCCCGCGCGACGGGATGCTCGGAGCCGGACTCCACGGCCGCCGCGGCGGCCAGCAGTTCCTCGCGGCTGATCCCCTCGGCGGGGTGCACGGCGGTGACCGACATGGCGCCCGTCGTCACAGTGCCGGTCTTGTCCAGCACGATGGTGTCGACCTTGCGGGTCTGCTCGAGCACCTGCGGGCCTCGGATGAGGATCCCCAGCTGTGAGCCGCGGCCCGTTCCCACCAGGAGGGCGGTCGGTGTCGCGAGGCCGAGGGCGCAGGGGCAGGCGATGATCAGCGTCGCGACCGCGGCCGTGAACGCCAGCTCCAGCGAGCCGCCCGCGACCGCCCATCCCACGAACGCTGCGATCGCGAGAAGGATGACGATCGGCACGAAGACCCCCGAGACGCGGTCGGCGAGACGCTGCACATCGGCCTTGCCGGTCTGCGCCTCCTCCATCAGCCGGCGCATCCGCGCCAGCTCGGTATCGGCACCGACGCGGGTGATCTCCACGATCAGGCGTCCGCCCACGTTGAGGGTCCCGCCGACGACCCGGGATCCCGCCCCCACCTCGACAGCGATCGATTCGCCGGTCAGCATGCTGACGTCGATGGCGGACGTCCCGTCGACGACGAGGCCGTCGGAGGGGATCTTCTCGCCCGGGCGGATCAGCACCGCGTCGCCCACGACGAGCTGAGCGACGGGAACGCGCTGCTCCGCACCGTCGACGAGCTTGACCGCATCTTTCGCGCCCAGTTCGAGCAGGGCGCGCAAGGCCTCCGCCGACGACTTCCGGGCGCGGGCTTCCGCGTAGCGGCCCGCGAGGATGAACACCGTCACGAGCGCGGCGACTTCGAGGTAGATCTCGTGGCCACCCGCCTGCGGCGTGCCGATGAGCGTGAACGTCATGGTCATGCCGGGCATCCCGGCGCCGCCGAAGAACAACGCGTACAGCGACCACGCGAACGCAGCGACGACGCCGACGCTGATGAGCGTGTCCATCGTCGCGGCGCCGTGACGCGCGTTGACGGCGGCAGCACGGTGGAAGGGCCACGCTCCCCACACGGCGACGGGCGCGGTGAGCGTCAGAGCGAGCCACTGCCAGTAGTCGAACTGCAGAGCGGGGATCATCGACATCGCGGCCACCGGAAGGGCCAGCGCGGTGCTGACGAGCAGCCGCCGACGGAGGGACGCCAGGGCGGCGTCGTGCGGTGAGGCCTCTTCGGCCGTCTCCGACGCCGCAGGAGCCGGGAGGGCCGCCTGATAGCCCGCCGCCTCGACCGTGGCGATCAGGGTCGCCGGGTCGATGTCGTCTGCGCGGACCCGCGCCTTCTCGGTGGCGTAGTTGACGGTCGCCTCGACACCGGGGAGTTTGTTGAGCTTGCGCTCGATGCGCGTCGCGCAGGACGCGCACGTCATGCCGGTGATGTCGAGTTCGATATCGACGGCGCTCATGACGAGCTGCCGGCCAGGGTGTAGCCGGCCTCCTCTACGGCTGCCGCGACGTCATCGGCGGAGATGGGGGCTGAGCTGAGGATCGTCACCCGCGACACTCCGCCGGCGTTGAGATCCACGGCGACACCGTCGACACCGTCGAGAGCGGTCAGCTCCTCGGTCACGCTCTTCACGCAGTGCTGGCAGGTCATCCCCGAGACCAGCACCTCGGCCGTGACGACGGACGTCGATCCGGCCGTGGTCGCGGGCGCGGAAGCGGGGGAGCAGCAGGCGCAGCCCGCGGCGTCTTTGAGGCCCAGGTCGTTGCGGTTCTCGTTGTTCATCGTTTCTCCTCGTGGGTGACGTGTGCGGGTCGGATCAGGAACGCACCAGGCGTGCGATGGCCTGGTTGGCCTCCCGGATCTTCTGCTCGGCGACGGCGCCTCCCTCGGCGCTGGCCTCCGCGACGCAGTGGCTGAGGTGGTCGCCCAGCAGGGACAGCGCGACGGTCTCCAACGCCTTCGTCGCCGCAGACACCTGCGTGAGGATGTCGATGCAGTACTGGTCCTCCTCGACCATGCGTGCGATGCCCCGGACCTGACCCTCCGCACGCCGGAGCCGCTTGAGCAGGTCGTCTTTGTTGGCCACATAACCGTTCATGACCCATACCATACCCCCCTACCGTATCGGGAGCAAGCGCCGGCAGCGTCGCGGGTGCTCATCGAGCGGGACCGCCCTGCGCGCCGCCGCTGATACCGGGGGCGCCGGCGACCGATAGCGTACGAGGGGTCCTCAGACAACGGGGTGGGCCGACACGATGCCCTGCCCTAGACAGGACGCGTGAAAGCAGTGACCTACGCGGGAGACACCTTCATCACAGGCGACGCCATTGCCGATGCGGTACTGGTCTACGCCCGTGCGCTCGCAGAGACCGGCACCGCGGCGACGATCGAGATTCCGATCTACCATCCCGAGAAGGGACGATCCCAGCTCAGCCTCCTGATCGGACCGGCCAGCCAGATCGCCGCGGAGCCCACCGATGTCGCGACCGCCGAGATCCGAGACGAAGCTCTCGTGGCTCGGATCCGCGACGACGCCCGAGCGACCGAGTCGCCCCGGGCTGTGATCGGCGCGGAGGACCCGAGGCCCGCGACGACCTCGCTCGACGACATCGTCTGACGGGGCGCGGCGCTCACGTCAGCTGACGGAGGTGGGCAGCTGCGCGGGGCTGATCAGCGCGTCGGTGAGGCCATCGAGCTCGCGGTCGTTCATGTGGGGCGAGCGCAGGCGGTCGAAGATGGCATCCACCATGCGCGTCAGGTCCGGACGGGGCGCGGTCCTGGTGGCGAGGATCGGCAGAACCTGCATCCCCGTCACCGCCGACAGGATCTCGTCGATGATGAACTCGTCGGGCGTGTCGGTCGTGAGCTCGGCCGTCGCCCGCGCGTACTCCAGGTGCTGCTCCATCCAGCGTCGCCAGATCGCGTGAGCGTCGGCGTGCACCTTCTTCAGTGCAGGGCTGGTCGCCGCACGGTCCCAGAACGCGACCGATACGCGGCACTCCATCTCGCGCTCGGCGTCGAGGGGCAGCACCTGCTCGCAGAGCTTGCGCACCGCCTCGATTCCGGCGGTGCGTCCGATGGCGTGCGCGGCCCGTTCGTTGATCCGGAAGAACGTGCGGCGGAAGGCGGCGACGAGCAGTTCGTCCTTGCTCGCGAAGTAGTGCTTGAGCGCGCCATTGGCGAACCCCGCCTCCGCAGCGATCTCACGCATCGTGGCGGCGGCGAACCCGCCGCGGTCGATGATGCGCCAGGTCGCGAGGACGATCTCCTCCCGCCTCTGCGCGTGCTTGGCTTCCCTCGGACTGCTCACCATCTGCCCTCCTTCCGGCCGTCAGGCGGGGAGAGCGACGACGACATCCAATTCCCATCGCGATCCGGGCGTCGCCAGGTTGTCGACCTGCACGAGCGTGCGGGCCGGGTTCCACGCGTCACCACCCACGGCCTTCAGAGCCTCCCGCAGCACGGGAACCGCGCGCAAGTCGTTCACGTACTCGATGACCTTGACGGCGTCGCCCCAGTCGGCCCCGGCGGCCTGAAGGCGTTCGGAGAGCATCTCCGCGGTGACGCGTGCCTGCGTCTCGAGGTCGCCGCCAGCGGCGGCACCCGCGTTGATGCCGTTGAGCCACACGATGCGTGCGGTTCCGGTCACCACCAGCGCGTCGGGCACGGCTGCGGATCCGATTCGTTCGATGTTCATGGTCTTCTCGTCCTCTAGATGGTTCCGGGTCACTGCTGCGCGGCCGACGCGATCAATTCGAGTTCCAGGCGCGCGCCCGGCGCGCTGAGCGCATTGATGCCCACGACGACCGTCGAGAATGCCGCTCCCATGTCAGCGAGGTGGCGCTCGATCTCCTCCCGCACGGCCGCCACGTCACGCATGTCGGTGAGGAACTGGTTGAGGCGCACCAGCTCGCCCCAGCCGATCCCGAGGTACTCCAGCACCTCGTCGAACGTCGCGAGAATACGGCGGGTCTGTTCGCGGATGTCGTCGGGGAGCACGCACTCCTCATCGACGTGAGGGTGGTGGTGATAAAGAGGGATCGCCGTCGCGCCCGACATCCAGAACGTCGTGCCGTCGGTGCGCACGCTCACTCCGTCGACGATGCCGTTCGTGGTCGCGCCGATCACCTCGCGCACGGGCGCGACCCTGTCCGCGCCGGGGACAGGACGCACGGCGACAACGTCGAAAGCGACCCGGAGCTCCTCGTGCTCGAGCGCGTTCACGCCGATGAGGGTGTTGGCCGGCTTCGAGTCCATGGCGTTGCCGACGAAGTACTCGCCCATGGCGGCGTGCACGAGATCCGCCTCGCGCATATCGGTGACGAACTCGTAGATGTGGAGCACATTCGACCAGTCGGTTCCTGCCGAGGCGAGCACCGAGGCGGCGTTGGCGAGCAGAGCGAGCGTCTGCTCGCGGACGTCCTCGCTCGCGGAGCTCGCGGTGGGACCGATCGCCGTCACCCCGGAGAGGAAGACGAGCTCGGCGCCCGGAGGCACCTCGATGGCGGGGGCGTACGGCAGCATGTACGCCTTCTGTTCATCGAGTTCGATGAGTCCGATCTGGGGCATGGGGTTTCCTCTCGTGGATCTCGGGTCAGAGGCCGAGGTGGGTGTGGATGGGGGCGGGGTTTCCGAGCAGCGACCGCGAGGGACCTTCCCAGACGATTCGGCCGTGCTCCCCGATGATCAGTACGCGGTCGCTGAGGGCGATCGCGAGGTCGACGTTCTGCTCGGCGACGAGCACCGTCAGGCCCATGAGCCGGAGCGACTGCAGCTGCTCGCGGATGGTGCGGAGGATCGCGGGGGCGAGCCCTTCGGAGGGTTCGTCCATCACGAGCACGCTGGGGTCGGTCATGAGTGCGCGGCCGATAGCGAGCATCTGCTGTTCACCGCCGGAGAGGTAGCGCGCGTAGGAGTCGGCGCGTTCCTCGAGCCGCGGGAAGAACTCGTAGACGCGCTCGATGGTCCAGGTGCCGCCAGGTCGTCGGGGAACGATGCTGAGGTTCTCGGTCACGGTGAGGCTCCCGAACACCTGCCGACCCTGGGGAACGAGACCGATTCCGGCGCGGGCGATGCGGTCGGGCGAGAGGTGCGTGATGTCGGTTCCCAGATGCACGCTGCCGCTCTCGATGCGGGGCGGGCGCAGCCCGCAGATCGCGCGGATCAGCGTGGTCTTGCCCATGCCGTTGCGGCCCAGGATCGCCACACCTTCACCGACGTCCATCGTGAAGGTGATGTCGTCGATGACGGGCGCGCCGCCATAGCCTGCGCGCAGGCCCGTGACTGAGAGCACGTCAGTCCCTTCTTCCCAGATAGACCGCTTGCACAGCGGGGTTGGCACGGATCTCTTCGGGCGTCCCATAGGCGAGGGGGACGCCGTTGTCGAGGCACAGCACGTGGTCGACGAGTTCGAGCGCGAGGGTCATGTCGTGCTCGATGAGCATGAATGTGATTCCCTCCGGCAGGTTCTCGAGGATGTTCCGCAGCACCACACGCTCGGCGGCTGACAGTCCGGCAGCCGGTTCGTCGAGCAGCAGCAGCCGGGGGGTGAGCACGAGCGCCATCGCGATCTCGAGCTGTCGCTGCTCCCCGTGCGACAGCTCGTGGACAGGTCGGGCGTCGGTCGGCGAGAGCCCGACGCGTTCGAGGACCTCCGACGCCTCACGGCCCACGGCGTCGTCGCGTCGCTGGGGCGCCCAGAAGCGGCGACTGCGCGATCGCCCCACCTGTGCGGCGATGATGAGGTTGTCGAGCACGCCCAGTCCACCGAAGAGGTTCGACACCTGGAACGTCCTGGCGACGCCGAGCCTCGCTCGGCGTCGTTCCCGCACCCGCGTCACCTCATTGCCGAAGAGGTGGATCGAGCCGTCGGTCGGCACGACGTCGCCCGCGACGAGCTTGAAGAGCGTGCTCTTGCCGGCGCCGTTGGGTCCGATGACGGCGAGTCGGCCGCCGACGGGCAGTTCCACCGACACGCCGCTGACGGCGACCAGCCCTCCGTAGCGCTTGGTGACGCCGTCGAGCGAGAGCGCAGGGGCTGTGCCCTCCGTGAACGAACCGGAGGGCACAGCGGCAGACGATGCGATCATCGCTGCGATGTGAATTCCTGCGAGAACGGCGGGTTCGCCAGGTATGCGGCCGGGTCGTAGGTCCAGAACTGGCTCACCGCGTCGTACGTCTTGATGGGGGCGTTCCACAGGGTGCCGTCCTCGCGCTCCGCGACGGTGCGGACGTAGACGGGACCGACCATGTTTCCCTGGTCGTCGAAGGTGGCGTCGCCCCACACCCAGCCCGACAGGTCTGCCGCCTTGGCCGCCGAGATGAAGTCGGCACCGGTGGGCTTCCCGGACGCGCCCTCCAGCGTGGCCGCCACCAGCTGCGCCGTGGCGTACATCCCCAATGCGTAGCTGGAGGGGAGTGCGCCGAACTTCTCCTCGTAGGCCGAGACGAACTCGGCGATGGTCGGGTCGTCGGATCCCTCGGCGAACATGCTCACCGATGTCAGACCGAGTGCCATGTCGCCGACGTCCTGCAGGATGAACTGGTCGGTCGTGCAGCAGTTGTTGATGATGGGCACCGAGTCGAGCAGACCGAAGTCCTTCGCCGAGCGCACGAAGTTCGAGCTGTCCGTTCCGCCCGCCGTGCCGGCGAACACGACATCGACGTCAAGAGCGGCGAGCTGGCTGACGTAGCTGGAGAGGTCGGTGGCGTCTCCGGGGTACCAGAGCTGCTTGGCGATCGTGCCGCCGGCGTCGAGGAATGCGGAGGCGAAGCCGCCGCAGCTTCTCCCAGCCGAAGGCGTAGTCGACGCAGATCGTCGCAGCCGTCCGGTGTCCCTCGTCGTACGCGTACTGGCCCGCGGGGAAGGTCATCTGACTCGCAGCGAGCGACCCGGTGCGAAGCAGCGTGTCGCTGGCGCGACGCTGGGTGAGGTCGTCGGCGGCGGTCTGGCTGAGGTTCGCGACGCCCTCCTGCGCCAGGTAGTCGGCGACGGCGAGCGAGTTGTTGGCCAGCACGGGACCGACGACGACGTCGACGTTCTCCTCCTCGACGAGTCTGCGGGCCTTGGTGAGCGCGGTGGTCGAGTCGGAGGCGTCATCTTCGACGATCGTCTTGATCTCGAAGTCGCCGACCTTCGTCCCGTTCTGCTCCCAGTACAGGTCCCAGCCGTTGTTCATGTCGGCGCCGATGGCCGCGACGAATCCCGTCGTCGAGGCGATGACGCCGACGGTGAAGACCGAGTCGTCGCCGCCGGGTTCGTCGCCGCCGGGGTTCGCGCTCGGCGGGGCGCACGCCGTGAAGGCGAGCAGCGCGGCCGCACCGACGGCGACGGCCATGGCTGCGCGTCGGCGCGGGCGGCGGGTGATGATGTTGTGATCCATGATCTCTGCTTGCTCCTGCTCTGTCGTGGTCGGGTACTGCACGAACGATCGGGGCCCTACTCGGGCGGATGGTGGCTCTGCGCGTCCCCGCCAAGCGGGCGGGAGGCGCCGTGCGGCGACGGGGACGGTTCCTCCGGTGATGACCGCCGCATCCTGCGAACGGCCGCGGTGACCGCGCCGACGATGCCGCGAGGCGCGAAGATCACCACGACGATGAAGACGAGTCCGAGCAGCAGCGACCACCGCTCGAAGTAGGTCGACACCACCTGCTGGCCGAGCACGACGATGACCGCGCCGATCGCCGGACCGAGGAGGCTCCCCACACCGCCGATGACGATCATGATCAGCGGCAGCGCGGAGGCCTGGAAGTCGGCGATGTTCGGTGCGATGAACTCCATTTGCCAGACCGAGAGAACGCCCGCCAGCCCGGCGACGATGCCCGACGCCAGCACAGCCCAGAACTTGTACGCGGCGACCTGGTATCCCAAGCTGACCATCCGCGACTCGCTGTCGCGGAGTCCTCGCAGCACCAGTCCGACCGGGGAACGGGAGAAGATGCGCAGGGCGATCGTGACGATCACGAAGGCGGCGACGCACAGGAAGTAGAACTGCCACGACTCGGCGACCAGCTCGGGGCGGCGGATGCCGACCAGGCCGTTGTCGCCGCCCGTCACCGACGACCACCGGTACGCCAGGCCGTAGCAGATCATGCCGGCGGCGAGCGTGATCATCAGGAAGAAGATGCCATTGGTGCGCATGGAGATGAGGGCGTAGACCGCACTGACGATCAACGTGATGAGCAGCGCCAGCAGGAGCTGGCCCCCGATGTCCCACCCCTGGCGAGATGCCCACGCGAGGCCGTACCCGGCGGCCCCGGCGATGCCCGCGTGACCGAGGCTGACCAGGCCCGCGTCTCCGGCGAGCATGTTGATCGCAGAGGCCAGGATGGCGGCGATGAGCACCAGTGAGCCGATCGACACGGCATAGCTCGGGGCGATGTACGGCAGCGCGATGAGCGCGGCCACTCCACCGCCGATGCCGGCGGCGGCCAGCAGCGTGTTCTTGCGGGTGGGCATCGGAGACGTCCGGGAGAGGGGCATCGGTCAGACCTTTCCGAAGAGACCGCGCGGACGCACGACGAGCATGATCGCCATAGGGGCGAACACGGTGAAGTAGGCGAACTCCGGGAACCACACCTTCGTGAAGGCGTCGATCAGGCCGATGGCGGTCGCGCCGACGGCGGCGCCGGTGACACTGCCCAGCCCGCCGATGATGACGACGACCATGGCGTAGAGGAGGATCTCGGTGCCCGATGCCGCGCTCACACTCGTCACGCCCGAGCCGATCGCCCCGGCGAGACCGGCCAGGAGAGCGCCGAAGATGAAGACGCCTGTGAAGACGCGGTTGATCTTGATGCCGACGGCGGCGGTCATCTCACGGTTGTCGACGCCGGCGCGGACGATGGCGCCGATTCGCGTGCGGTTCTGCACGACGTACAGCGCGACGCCGATCAGCACGGTGAAGACGATGACGAAGAGTCGGTACCACGGGTAGCTGAAGCCCCCGATCTCGAGCGAGCCCGATGGCATGTCGGCCGTCGGCACCATCGAGCGAGGCGTGCCGCCGAAGATCACGAGCGCGAGGTCGGCGATCACGAACGAGACGCCGACGGTGACGAGCACTTCCGCCATCTCCTGGTTCGCCAGACGGCGGAGGAGTCCGCGCTGCACCACGAGTCCCACCACCGCGGCGGCGGCGGCCCCGGCGACGACGCCGACGATGAAGCTGCCCGTGAAGCTCGCCGAGACGATGCCGACGAACGCGCCGATGAGGTAGAACGATCCGTGGGCGAGGTTGGACACGCGCATCAGCCCGAAGACCAGTGTGAATCCCGATGCGACGAGGAACAGCAATGCCCCGAAGCTCAGCCCGTTGAGGACCTGCTGGATGTAGAAGGCTGCGCCCATCTCTGGCTTTCGTGCTCGGGTGCATGACCGTGTCCGACGCGAGACGATCGCGAAGCGGATCCTGCCACGACGATGTAGCGATTCCGGTGGGAGGGTGTCCCTGAGTTATGTCTACAGTCGTAGACATTTTGATGTCAAGCGTGGAGTTGCACCACGGACAGCTCGTCTCGGGATGCGGTCGAGCCCGGCGATGAGTCGGCTGGTCGTCGACGCCAGATGTCGACTGCGCGTGATCCCCGGTGACGGCGCGAAGGCCGGGCGGTTCGGAAACCACCCGGCCTTCGCGTGTCGCTCCAGCGACGGCGTGTGCGCTCAGACGAGCTTGTGCCGACGCGGCGACGTCATGGTCTGCGACTCGGGCTCGTCCCACGTCACGGTGTCGGGTGTCTGCCACAGGTAGTACGGATTGCCTTCGGTGTCTTCCACGACCGCGAAGAGCTGACCGTCCTCCTCGTAGGTCTCCGCGAGCAGGCGGCCTCCGGCCGCGAGGACCTTCTGCACTGTCGCGTCGATGCTGTCGACCTCCACCATGTGCCGCGGGTCGCGTCCCGTGCGGTCCCAGGCGCGCGGACGCAGGTAGCCGTAGGTGAATGACGGGACGCTCGGCTCCCAGTTGGGATTGCCGGGACCGGTCGCGGCGAACATGAGGGGCGCCGCAGGATCGGTGGTGTCGCGGTCGATGATGTCCCAGCCGAAGACACCCTCGTAGAACGACCGCGTGGCCTCGAGGTCGTCGTACGACAGGACGAACCGGCGGATGCGACCGTCGCGCGTTCCCGCCGGGAAGTACTTCGGGTGGTGGTAGCGGTGATCGAGCGGGTCTCGGTCGGGGTCGGGCGCGGGCGGGTCGACGTGAAGTCGACGCTCGCCGGTCGCGTCGCCCGGCTCGACGATGTAGTTCTCGGGCGGGCCGCCGCACGAGGGGCACACGACCGGGAGGGCGTCTTCGCGCGCCTTGAACGGGAACGCGCAGGCGTAGCAGGTGTAGAAGCGCTCCATCGGGGTCACTCTCCGTCTTCCTTGTCGTAGCCCGACTCGGGCTCCTCCCACGTGCGGGAGCTCGGGCACTTCCAGAGCGTCAGGATGTTCCCCGACGGATCGGCGACGGTGATCATGCTGTTCCAGTCGTCCTTCTCATCGGCGGGGCCCTCGTCGAGCACGGTGCCGCCGTGCGCGCGGATCTTCGCCACGGTGTCGGCGATCGGACGGTCCATGTGCATCTCCATGAACAAGCCCGGACGGCCGTCGCCGGTGGGGTCGTGGTGGGCCATGGCGGTCATGTGACCGGGGACGATGCCCTCCCAGGTCTCGTAGCTCGGCCCGGTCGCGAGCACGAGCGACGGGTTCTGCGATCCTGTCTCGACACCTCCCGCGGTCTCGGGCAGCACGAACATGTCCCAGCCGAACACGTCGACGCAGAAGCGCTTGAAGCGATCCAGGTCCTGGTAGGTGAGCATGGCGGTGCGCACGCGGCCGTGAAGGTCACGCTGCGGGAACTTCTTGGGCGGGCGCGGGAACGGTGCGGCTGTCATCTGCGGCTCCTTGTGCATTCGGTGAGTGAGTGAGTGCGGGTCAGATCAATCGTCGAGCGAGGCGCCGCGCGACGCGATGACTCCGCGGTACCAGTGGAAGCTCTGTTTGCGGTGACGCTCGAGGGTTCCCGCGCCGTCGTCGTCGCGGTCGACGTAGATGAAGCCGTACCGCTTGGACATCTGCGCGGTCGTCGCGCTCACGACATCGATGCAGCCCCACGTCGTGTAGCCCATCACGTCCACGCCGTCGCGGATGGCGGCGCGCACCTCACGCAGGTGATCCCGCAGATACGAGATGCGGTAGCCGTCGGCCACCGTGCGCCCGCCGGCGCCGTCGTCGACCAGCACATCCTTCGCGCCGAGACCGTTCTCGGCGACGAACAGCGGCTTCTGGTAGCGGCCGTGGAACTGGTTCAGCGCGTACCGCAGCCCCTGCGGATCGACCTGCCATCCCCACTCCGTGGATTCGAGATACGGGTTCTGGGAGTGGCCCTCGATGAAGGCGTTTCGCTCGCCGACCTGTGCGGCAGAGACGCACGTGCTCCAGTAGTAGCTGAACGAGATGAAGTCGACGGTGTTGGTGAGGATCTCGTCGTCGCCGGGCTCCGTGACGACCTCGACCCCCTCGCTTCGCAGCCACTCCGTCACGTACGACGGGTAGTAGCCGCGCACCTGGACATCGGTGAACATGAGGTTCTGCTGGTCGGCCTTCATCGCGGCGATCGCGTCGTCGGGGCTCGGGGTGAGGGGGTACGCGGGCTGGGCCACGACCATGCACCCGATCTGGAAGCGGGGATTGATCTCGCGGGCGATCTTCGTGACCAGGGCCGAAGCGACGAGCTCGTGGTGGATGGCCTGCATCTGGTCGGTGAGCGTCAGCCGGTCTCTCGGAGTCCACACACCGGCACTGAGCAGAGGCTCGTGCAGGATCGCGTTGATCTCGTTGAACGTGAGCCAGTACTTCACCTTGTCCTTGTACCGGCGGAGCACCGTCTCGGCGTAGCGTGCGAGAACCCGACCGTGCGCCGGTCGAGGAATCCGTCGTAGGTGCGGGCGAGATGCAGCGGCGTCTCGTAGTGCGACAGGGTCACGAGCGGTTCGATGCCGTGACGCCGGCATGTGTCGAACACCCGGTCGTAGAACGCGAGTCCCGCCTCGTTGGGCTCGTCCTCATCGCCGTTGGGGAAGATGCGCGACCACGCGATCGACATGCGGAAGACGGTGAAGCCCATCTCGGCGAACAGGGCGATGTCTTCCTCGTACCGGTGGTAGAAGTCGATGCCGACGAGCTTGAGGTTGTCGGGGGTGGGGGCGTCGGTGGGCGGCGCGTAGATGCCGCGCGGCATGACGTCCTGGATCGACAGGCCCTTGCCGTCGACGTCGTACGCGCCTTCGCACTGATTCGCGGCGACCGCGCCGCCCAGAGAAATCCTTCGGGGAACATCACACCGACTCCAGCTGCGAGTTGCGGTGGAGGAAGTTGTAGGTCGCGCCGACCACGCAGCTCTCGTCGAGGAAGCGGCTGCGCACGACGCGAGCCCGCAGCCGGGAAGGCAGGTCGAGCGCGGAGTAGAGGCGCGCGAGCTCGGCGTCGAGGTCGCCGAAGATGCGCTCCTGCCGGCTCAAGCCGCCGCCGATGACGACGCGTGAGGGCGCGTAGCTGATCTGGATGGTGTGCACGACGATCGCGAGCGCGCTGATGAACTCCTCGTAGATGCGCTCGACGACGGGGTCGCCGGCGGCGAGCCACTCGAACATCTGCTTGCCGTCGGCCTTGATCGGCTCCGGCTGGTCCGGGGCGGGGGCGTAGCGACCGTGGAACTTCGTATCGAGGAACCGGATGATCTCGCTCAGTCCTGCACCGACAGGTCGAGGCCCTTCTCTTTGCACATCTTGTAGGTCATGCCGAACATGCCGCACGACATGAACGCGGAACCCATCAGACTGCGGTCGCCGGGGTCGATCATGAGGAACGAGATCTCGCCCGCCGAGAAGTCGGCACCGTGGTGCACGCGCCCGTCTTTGATGAGGCCTCCGGCCAGACCGATCCGAGGATGATGACTGCTCCGTCGGGGTCGTCGACGAGGCCGCCGACCCACGCCTCCGAGAGTGCGGCGCACTTGCCGTCGTTCTCGACCGTGACCTCGACGCCGCAGCGGTCGCGGACGATCCCGGCGATGTCGACGCCGTACAGCGCGGTGTACGCCCCGACCCGAAGAGGTGCCCCGTCTCGGGGTCGATCGTGCCGGGGATGCTGATCGCGATCCCGTCCACCTCGGGGAAGCGCGCGTGCAGATCGGCCACGGTGTCCACGAACTGCTCGATCGAGTCGAGGGGGGCGTCGAGCTTTCCCCGAATGGCTGAGGTTCGCCTCATCATCGACCAGCGCGTATTTCACCGCGCTTCCACCGAAATCACATGCCAGGCACGTCGTCATACTTCTCAACTCATCTTCCGTCTGTGAGCGCGTGGGCTCGTCGGTGCTGTCATCTGATCGCGGCAGCGGGCAACAGGGGGCGGCAGCGGGCAAAAGGGGGCGGCGGGGAGTTCCGCCGCCCCCTGCCGCGGTCACTTCTGCTGGATGTTCCAGAGGTAGGGGTACGGGTTCCCCGGCTGCATCTGGATCGTCGTGTCGGCACCGGCCACCGCGACCGACGTCTGGCGGAAGATGGGCGCGAACCACGCGTTCTCGACGACGTACCGGTTGAGCTCCTGCCGCAGCGGCTGCCGACTCGTCGACCGAACCGGTCTGCATCGTGTCGATGAGCTCGTCGACCTCCGGCGTGCTCACGTGGAAGGTGTTCCACGTCGAGGTGGGGGCGATCTGGAACTGCGTCGAGCTGCCAGTCACTGGGGTCCTGCTGCAACTGGAAGAAGCTCATCGGGTACTTCCCCCCGACGAGGTTGCTGATGTAGTCGTTGAGCTGCACGTCATCCCAGTTGACCGTGATGCCGACCTGCGCGAGCTGGTCTCCGAGCAGCGTGAAGCTCGACGCCGGGAACACGCCGCGAGGCATGGTCACCTCGAAGCCGTCGGCGTACCCGGCCTCGGCGAGCAGCTCCCTGGCCTTTTCGGGGTCGTAGGTGTAGAGCGAGTCGAGGCTTTCGTCGTAGCTCGGCGAGAAGGTCGGGAAGATCTGCGCCGTCGGCGTGCCGTAACCGCCGCCGATCGCCTCCGAGCAGCGCTTCGCGGTCGAGCGCGTAGTTGATGGCCTGGCGCACCTTGCACGTCGCTGAGGGCGGGAGTCACGGTGCCCTCGCGGTCGCTCAGAAGGAAGCCCGTCCCAGTTGAGGTCGACCGGGTACGAGGTGTAGCCGGCGGCCTCCATCTGCGGGACGGTCGTTGTCAGGTCGAGCGCTGTCGTGACGTTCGACCTGCTTGCCCTGCACGGCGTTCAGCAGCGCGGTGGGGTCGGTGTACACGTTCAGGACGAGCTCGTCGTAGTGCTGCCGGTCGGGATTCCAGTAGTCCTCGTTCTTGGTGAAGACGTAGGAGCTTCCGACGACGGTCGCGTCGGTGTCGAGCACGTACGGGCCCGAGCCGACGGGCTTCTCGGTCGGGCGGCGTCGTCGCCGGCGAGCTCGGCGGCGACGAGGCCCGCGTTCTGGGTCAGGTAGGTGAGCAGGGCCGGATTCGGCTCGGCGAGGGTGATCTTGAGCGTCGTCGCGTCGACGGCGGTCGCGTCGGTGACGGTGGCGAGCACGGTCGAGTTCGGGAGGCTCCGCCGTCGCGGAAGGCGCAGGAGGCTCGCGGCGGCGTCTTCGGCGGTCAGAGCATCGTCCGTCGCTGAAGGTCACGTCGTCGCGCAGGGTGAGCGTCAGGCTCGGTGTTGTCGTCGTTGTACTCCCATGCCGTGGCGAGGTTCGGCCTCGATCTCGTTCTCGGGCGAGGCCGTGAGCAGGGTGTCGTACACCGCCTGCATGTACGGCGACTCGTTGGCCCAGCGGGCCTGCCATGCCGCGAAGCTCGACACGGGCGTGACGACGCCCAGCCGGAGCGTGTCGCCGCCGCCGTCTCCGCTGTCGCTGCCGTCGCTGGTGCCGCCGGCGCAGCCGGTCAGCGCGAGCGCGGCGGCGATCCCCACGACCGCGATCTTCTGAATCTTGAACATCATCGTCCTCTCTTCCGCCCCCTCGGGTCGGGCATGGAGAGCACTGTACATGAATTTCGAACGGTCACAAGGTTTTCGCGCCGAAAACCATGCGACCATTCAAAATTTGTGTTAGCTTGCCGACGGACAGCGGCGAGAAGCCCCGCTGTCATCCGAAATCCCGAAGGATCGATGATGCTCCGACTCACGGTTCGACGACTTCTCACGGGCGTCGTCCTCCTCTTCGTCGTCGCGACGATCGCCTATGTGCTGCTGTATCTCGGCGCGGGCGACGTGGCGCGCGAAATCCTCGGCCCGACCGCCACGCAGGAGACCGTCGCGCGCAAGGCCGCGGAGCTGGGCGTCGACCAGCCGCTGCTCGCCTCGCTACGCCGCCTGGCTCGGGGCGGCCGTCACCGGCGACTTCGGGACGTCGTGGTTCACCCAGCAGTCGGTGATCGCGGCGATCACCTCCCGCATGGGTGTGACGCTCTCGCTCGTGATCGGCACCACCGCGCTGACGGCCGTCGTGGCCACCGTGCTCGGCGTGTGGGCCGCGCGCCGTCGCGGCTGGGCCGACCGCACCGTGCAAGTCGTGTCGGTACTGGGATTCGCCATCCCCGGCTTCCTCATCGCGATCCTCCTGGTGAACGTCTTCGCCCTCGGGCTCGCCTGGTTCCGCCCGACGGGATACGTGCCGTTCTCGACGTCTGTGACGGGCTGGCTCGAAACGGTGACGCTTCCGATCATCGCCCTGTCGGTCGGCGCCATCGCCGTCATCGCGGTCCAGGTGCGCGGATCGGTGCTCGACACCATGCGCCAGGACTGGGTGCGCACACTCCGCAGCCGCGGCCTCTCCGAGACGCGCATCCTCTACAAGCACGTGCTGCGCAACGCCGGCGGCCCCGCGCTCGCGGTTCTCGGCGTGCAGTTCGTCAGCCTCCTGGGGGGCGCGGTCATCGTCGAGACGGTGTTCGCGATTCCCGGCCTCGGGCAGATCGCCGTGTCGGCGACCGCTCAGGGCGACATCCCACTGGTGATGGGTCTGGTCGTCGCCACCGCCGGCATCGTCGTCGTCGTCAACCTGGTGATCGACATCGCTCCACGGCTTCCTCAACCCGAAGGTGAGGGTCTCATGACCGAAGCATCGCTCGCGCCCGTCGCCGCCCCGACCGACGAGCCGGCCACCCGCGCCCGACTCGGCCGGCGCCTCCTCGCCCATCCGACGGGTCTGGTGTCGCTGATCGCGCTCGCCGTCGTCGCCCTCGTCGCGATCTTCGCCGACGTCCTCGCACCCTTCGATCCGAACGCCCCCGATCTGCGCGCGGTGCTCGCCCCTCCGGGTGGGGAGCACCTGCTCGGCACCGACAGCGCCGGCCGCGACGTGCTCTCGCGTCTCCTGCTCGCCACCCGTTTCAGCGTGGGCGGTGCGCTCTGGTCGGTGCTCATTGCGGCGCTCATCGGCGTGACCACCGGACTCGTCGCGGGCTACTACCAGAAGTGGTTCGAGACGCTGTCGGGATGGCTCGCCGGCATCCTGCAGGCGCTTCCGGGCATCGTCGTGCTCCTCGCTGCGCGCGCCGTGCTCGGCCCGTCGATGTGGATGATCATGGCCGTACTCGGCGTCATCCTCTCGCCCGCCTTCTACCGGCTCGTCTTCGCGCGGTCGTGCACGTGCGGCACGAGCTGTACGTCGACGCGGCTCGCGTGGCCGGCGTGGGCGACGCGAGCATCATCGGACGCCACATCTTCTCGGTCATCCGGGCGCCGATCATCATCCAGGCTGCGATCCTGTCGGGCATCGCCATCTCGGTGCAGTCGGGGATCGAGTTCCTCGGTCTCGGCGACCAGCAGACCCCGACGTGGGGCCAGATGCTCAACGACGCGTTCCTCCGCATGTACCAGGCGCCGCAGCTGCTGTTCTGGCCGTCGGCCGCGATCGCGGTCACGTCGATCGCCCTCGTGCTGTTCGGGAACGCGCTGCGCGACGAGCTCGAGGGCGCCGGCAGCGCCCCGCGTCGGCGTCGGCGTCAGGGGCGATCGACCGTCGGGCCGGGTGGCGCGAGCGACGCCCCCGATGCGGACACCCTCCGCCACGACGACGGATCGCCTGCCGCACCCGTGCTCCTGAGCATCCGCGACCTCTCTGTCGGCTACGAGCAGAAAGACGGCGGGGTGAAGGAGGTCGTCCACGGCATCTCGCTCGACGTCCACCGCGGCGAGGTGCACGGCCTCATCGGCGAGTCGGGGTCGGGCAAGACCCAGACGGCGTGGAGCGTGCTCGGACTGCTCCCCGAGGGCGGGCGCGTCACCGGCGGCTCGATCACGTTCGAGGGCGACGAGATCGGCGCCGCGAGCACAGGAGCCCTGCGGAAGCTGCGCGGCCGGCGCATCGCCTACGTGCCGCAGGAGCCGATGTCGAACCTCGACCCGTCGTTCACGGTCGGCAGCCAGCTGATCGAGCCGATGCGCATCCACCTGGGAGTCTCGCGCGACCAGGCCCGCGCGGATGCGCTCGCGCTGCTGTCTCGCGTCGGGATCCCCGACCCCGCCCGTGTACTGGCCTCGTACCCGCACGAGCTGTCGGGCGGAATGGCTCAGCGTGTGCTGATCGCCGGGGCGGTGTCGTGCCGACCCGATCTTGTGATCGCCGACGAGCCGACGACCGCGCTCGATGTGACGGTGCAGGCGGAGATCCTCGATCTGCTCCGCGACCTCCGCGAGGACCTCGGCGTCAGCGTGCTGCTCGTCACACACAACCTGGGCGTCGTCGCCGACCTGTGCGACCGCGTCTCGGTGATGCGCGACGGCAGGATCGTCGAGAGCGGCCCCACCTCGGCGATCTTCGCCGATCCCCGTCACGACTACACCCGAGCGCTCTTCGACGCGATCCTGGAGGACGGCGCAGCGCGCGGACCTCTCGTGACGGCCGAGCGGAGCCTGAACGCCCAAGGAGCAGGCTCATGAGCGCCGAGCCGCTGGTCGACATCCGCGATCTCGTGGTCGAGTACCCGTCGAAGCGGCTGGGCCGAGCGCCCTACCAGGCGCTGAAGGGCGTCTCCCTCGACATCCGAGCCGGGGAGTGCGTCGGCCTGGTCGGCGAGTCGGGGTCGGGCAAGTCGACTCTCGGCCGCGCGCTGCTGGGCCTCGCGCCCGTGTCGGGCGGCAGCGTGCGCTACAAAGGCCGTGAGATCGGGTCGTTGCGCCGACGGCAGCGCCGCGCGCTGGCAGACGAGATCCAGGTGGTGTTCCAGGATCCGTACTCGTCGCTCAACCCCTCGCTCACGATCGAGCAGTCGCTCGCGGAACCCCTGCGCGTGCGCAAGATGTCGTCGCACGACGCCTCGCAGCGGGTGCGCACCCTGCTCGATCAGGTCGGGCTGCCCTCGGACGCCGCCCGCCGCCTTCCGCGGGAGTTCAGCGGCGGCCAGCGGCAGCGCGTCGCGATCGCCCGCGCGCTCGCCCTCGACCCGGCGGTGATCGTCTGCGACGAGCCCGTGTCGGCGCTCGATCTGTCGACCCAGGCCCGCGTGCTCCGTCTATTCGCCGAGGTCCAGGAGGCGACGGGCGTCGCCTACCTGTTCGTGTCGCACGACCTCGCGGTCGTCCGGCACATCAGCCACCGTGTGGCGGTCATGTACCGCGGGGAGATCGTCGAGTTCGGCGACGGAGACCAGGTCACCTCGCAGCCGCAGCACCCATATACGCAGCGGCTGCTGCTGGCGGCGCCGGTGCCGGACCCCGCTCGCCAGGCTCAGCGCCGCGAGGAGCGGCGTGCCATGCTGGTCGCGTCATGATCGGCTGCGACGGGAAGGGGGAGTGGTGACCGCACTCGAGGCATCCGACGAGCCCGTGCGCCGAGGCCGCCGCGGACCGTACATGAAGAGCGAGCACACGCGTCGCGCGATTCTCGACGCGGCCCTGGAGGTGTTCGCCGAGTCCGGCTTCCGCAGCGGCTCGCTCCGGCAGGTCGCCGACCGCGTCGGGATCAGCGAAGCCGGCATCCTCCACCATTTCGACAGCAAGAAGGCGCTGCTCGCAGAGGTGCTGCGTCGCCGCGACGACCAGAGCGCCGCGGAGTATCCCGAAGGATGGCCCGACCCCGAGACCGCGTTGCGCGCGCTGCTCGCCACCGTCGAGACGAACGTCTCGACCCCGGGCGTCGTGGAGCTGTTCTGCACCCTCGCCGCCGAGGCCACCGCCGCGAGCCACCCGGCTCACGCGTACTTCGTGGCCCGCTACGACCGCACCCGCGCATCCATCGAAGAGGTGTTCGCAGCGATGCGCGACCGCGGCATGCTGCGGGAGTCCGTCGACCCGGCGACGGCGTCGCGCACGGTGATCGCGATCCTCGACGGCGCGCAGCTGCAGTGGCTGCTCGACCGCGACAGCGTCGACATGGTCGCGCTGCTGCGCAGCTACCTGACCACCATCTGCGACATCGAGCTGTAGGCGCACGCGGAGCCGCGTCGCCCGCACGTGATGCGGGGGCTACCGCGCCGCTGACTCCTCAGCCTCGCCGGAAAACGCCACCGCGCGGACGGGCGCTCCGTCGCCGTCCAGCCGCAGCGGGAAGAATCCGACCGTGAAGCGCGCCGGCATCCCGCTGAGACCGCACACGTTCTCGACGATCAGCCCATCGCCGCCGAGCACGACCTCGTGCACGGGGAAGGTGCCGTCGGAGTTCGACGTGGGGTCGGGGCTCAGCGTGTCGACGGCGAGCACCCGCATCCCCCTCCGCATCAGCTCGCGCGCGGCGTCGGCGGCCAGCGCGGGATGCTGGAGGGCGCGTTGGTCTCCGAACCACTGCGCCCACCCGGTGTCGATGAGGACGATCGACGGGACCGTCTCGGGGATGCCGCCGTCGGCGACGAGGTCGTCCCACCCGTACACCTGCTCCGCGGCCGCGCCCCGGACACGCAGGAGCAAGGCCTGGCCGAACAGGTCATCCAGCGAGACATCGGCCATCGTCCGGCCGTCCGGCACCGTGTGGGCCGGCGCATCGACATGGGTGCCGGTGTGGGATCCCATGTCGATGCGCCCCACCGCGACGCCGTCGGCCTCCACCGCGAGCGCGGGGGTGATCGATACGCCGGGGTCGCCGGGATAGACCATCATCCGATCGCGGACGGGATGGCTGAGGTCGCGCAGCATACGTCGATCAGCCCCTGGCGCCTGCGGGGGTCCGCTCGGGCTCGGCGAGGTTGCCGACCGGCGTGATCTCGCCCTTCGTGCGTGACGGCCACGACACCGCCATGTAGAGGACGAACGTCACGAGGAAGGCCGGCGCCGTCGATCCGAACGGCAGCGGCCACACGTACGCCCACACATAGGCGAGCACCGCGCCGACCACCCACGAGCCGACCGCGAGCGCGTTGACCCCGCCGAGATACCAGTAGCGGCCCCCCTGCGACTGCAGGATGTCGCGGGTGTAAGCGCGACGCTTGATGACGTAGTAGTCGACGATCATGATCGCGAAGATCGGGGCGAACAGGGCCCCGATGGTCACGAGGAACGTCGTGAACTGGTCGAGCAGGCCGAAGAAGGTCGCGCCGGCGATTGAGATCAGGCCGAGGACGATCGCGGTCGGCAGGAACTTGAGGCGCGATCCGGGCACCGCGTTCACGACCGTCGTGACCATGCCGTAGACGACCATGGTGTTGGTCGCCATGACCGAGAGGAAGATCGCGAGGCCGAAGACCCAGCCGAACGGCGCGATGATCGTCACCGGATCGAACGGGATCGCCTCGCCGCCGTTCAGGATCACGTAGCCCATCGCCGTGGCTCCGAGCGACATCGAGATCACCGTCGACAGGGTGTAGCCGACGCCCGAGCCGACGACGCTCGCACGCGTCGATCGTGCGAAGCGGTTGAAGTCGGCGGCGAGCACCGTCCAGGAGATGGCGGTTGCGAGCACGACGTCGAACACGAGACCCGGCGTGTAGAAGGGTTCAGCGGACGCCGCGATCGCGCCGTACCCGGCAGGGCCGAACGAGGAGAACGCGACGACGAAGATGTACGCGGCGATCGCGAGGATGACGACGGCGAACCACGGCTCCACGCGGGCGACGCCGGCGTGACCGAAGATGGCGAGGATCACGACGATGGTCTGGCACAGCACCGCGAAGATCACGGGGTTCGAGAAGCCCGTGAAGGTCATCACGATGTAGTCGAGCGCGATGCCGGCGAGCATCGCCTGCACCCAGCTCCACCCCATCAGGATCACGACGTTGGCGGCGACCGGCAGAAGGCTCCCGCGGGTGCCGAACGGAGCGCGGGTGAGGGCCATGGTCGGGAGGCCCGTGCGCTGGCCGATCGTGCCGACCGCGACCAGCACAGCAGCCCCCGCGACGGTTCCGCCGACGATCAGCAGAAGGACGAGACCGTAGGGGACATCGGGGACGAACAGCGTGCCGGTCAGCAGCGTGGTGACGACGAGGTTCGCCGCCAGCCAGATCATCAGCAGACGACCGGTCGGGTAGGTGCCGCGCACGGGGCCGGCATCGTCGGATTGCGCTTCGAGCCGCTGCTCGAGACGGGTGTAGAGCGACATCATCGGGCTCCTCTGGATCGGGTGTTCAGGGGTTCTGGGGAGACGGGGGTGGAGGGACAGCCGGGTGTCAGCCGGCGAAAGGCGAGAGATGCTCGTGGATGGCGACGAGCCGGTCATCCCTGATCGCGAACACGATGGACTCGCGCTCGCGGTACGACTCGGGTCCGTCGGCGGTCTCGACCGAGGTGTCCACGGTGTGGGTGAAGATCGCGCCACCGGCGAAGACCTGCACGTGCGGGTCGGTCGATGCGCACGACGTCACCCGCCAGCCGCCGGCCACCCATTCCGCCCACAGCCGTTCGTACTCGGCCCGGTCGTCGAGGCGGCGCGGTTCGGGGTGGAACACGAAGGTGGCGTCGGGCGCGAACTGCGAGAAGTAGCGGTCGGCGTCGGTGTGGGCGAACGCGTCGACGATCGCCGCGGCCGCGGCGTGCACGGATGCCGGGTCGGGTGTGGTCATGTTCTTCTCCTTCGAAGACGGAAGACAGGCGCCGGTCAGCGCGGTGCCATGGCGCTCAGCAGTTCGTACACGACGTGGCTCGCTGCCACGGCGGTGAGCTGCGCGTGGTCGTAGGCCGGGGAGACTTCGACCACGTCGGCTCCGACGATCCGCAGGTCGGAGAGCGAACGCAGCATTCGCAGCAGTTCGCGACTCGTGAGACCGCCGGCCTCGGGAGTGCCGGTTCCCGGCGCGTGGGCGGGGTCGAGCACGTCGATGTCGATGGAGATGTAGAGCGGTGCATCGCCGACACGGGCGCGGACGCGCTCGACCGCGGCAGGCACTCCCTGCTCCTCGACGAACTCGCTGCTGATGATGGCGAAGCCCAGTCGCTCGTCGTCTTCGAGGTCGCTCTTGGCGTACAGGGGGCCGCGGATGCCGATGTGCATGCTCGCGGTGAGGTCGATGAGCCCCTCCTCCGACGCACGCCGGAACGGGGTGCCGTGCGTGGTCGGCTCTCCGAAGTAGGTGTCCCACGTGTCGAGGTGGGCGTCGAAGTGCAGCACCGCGACCGGTCCGTGCTGCGCGTGGATGTCGCGCAGCAGCGGAAGCGCGATGGTGTGGTCGCCTCCGATGACGACGAGTCGATCCGCCCGTGTGCGGAGTTCGCGAGCCGCGGCTTCGATCTCGGCGACCGCGTGGCCGATGTTGAAGGGGTTCGCGGCGATGTCACCCGCATCGACGACCTGCTGCGCGCCGAACGGGAAGACGTCTTGGGCGGGGTTGTACGGGCGGAGCAGCCGGGATGCCTCGCGCACGTGCGCCGGACCGAACCGGGCGCCCGGGCGATAACTCACGCCGCTGTCGAACGGCACCCCCACGACGGCGATGTCGGCATGGTGCACCTCGTCGAGGCGAGGAAGGCGAGCGAACGTGGCGATGCCGGCGAAGCGGGGCACGACGCTCGCGTCGACCGGGCCGCGCGGCTGCGTCGCCTCTTCTGCCGGAGACGTGCCGTCGGTGGTGCTCCGCTGCCCGGCGTCCTCGCCGTGAGGGTGTTGCATATTTGACAACCTTTGATACTCTGGACGAAACCTCTCGTCACCGTACGCCTCCCGTCCGTCCGGCGTCAAGTAGACGAGTCCGAGGAGCCTCATGCGCGCCATCCACCCCGACGCCGACGTCACCATCACCCCGATCGGGGCCAAGCTCCGTGCTGCTCGCACGAGCCAAGGCCTGTCGCTGGGTCAGCTGGCCGAGACGACCGGACTGTCCAAGGGCTTCCTCAGTCGCGTCGAGCGCGATGAGACGTCTCCGAGCGTGGCGACCTTGGTGCAGCTGTGCCAGGTGCTGTCGCTTCCCGTCGGCGCCCTGTTCGCCGAGCCGCAGGTGCAGAAGATCTCCTTCGCCGACGCTCCGCGCATCAATCTCGGCGGCGTCCACGCACACGAACGACTGATGTCACCGCGAAGCGAGCACCGGGTGCAGCTGCTGCGCTCCGAGCTCGAAGCCGACGCCCACGGCGGTTCCGATCTGTACACAATCAACTGCGACGTCGAGGTGCTGCACGTGATCGCCGGACGGGTCAGCGTGAAGTTCGCCGACCGGTCGATCTCGCTCGACGCGGGCGACGCGCTCACCTTCCCCGGGCGCGAGCCCCACACCTGGCAGGTGGAGGGCGGTGCGCCGGCATCTGTCGTCTGGCTGATCGTGCCCGCGCCGTGGAGCGGCTCGGCGTGAGGGGTCGCCGTCAGCCCTGGCGTCCCCTCAGCAGCATGCCGAGTGCGTCGGGGCCGGCCGGTTCCGGGCCGCTGAGCAGGAGTTGGATGACCGCGACGCACACCACGGCCACGGTGATGCCGCCCGCGACGGGCCACTTGAGTCCGTCGATCGCCTTCGTGGTCGCCTCGTAGCCGGCGCGCTCGAGGATGGTCGCCTCCGCTCGCCGAAGCCGTTGGAGGTCGCGCTTGCGCGCATCGGCGAGGTCGTTCCAACGCGTCTTCTCGGCCGGTGTCGCCGCGGTCGCCGCCCGCTCACGGTACGTCTCCGCCGCGCGCCGACAGGCAGTGATCCGCAGCACGAAGCGGTCCCACGACTGGATGTTGCCGGGGTAGCTGGTCTCCGGGTTGCGATTGAGGACGTCGATGAGGCTCTGCGGCACCTGGTCCAGGGTCAGCGCCCGAGGCACCAGAGCCCGCAGCAGTGTCCAGACGACGAAAGCCGCAGCGAGGGCGCCGACGACGGCCGCGACGATGTAGACGAGAACGAACCACCAGTCAGCGCGCGTGATGTCGCGCGCGGTGGTCGCCAGCACCGGGCCGGCCCCGAAGGCGACCGCAGCGGCGGCGCCGATGGCCGTAGCCAGCCACTTGATGGCGTCGCGAGCGTCCTTGCTCGCCGTGACCCAGCGCACCGCCCGAGCGAACTCGTCGGCGCCGTCATCTTCCGCCTTCGCAGGCGCGCCGGGTGCCGGGGTGGGGGTGGTCACAGCGGCTGGCCCTGATCGTCGACCCACTCGTCGAGCTCACCGGCCGACGTCTGCCACTGTTCACCGTCCCAGTACCACTCCGTGCCCGGCGGCGACTCCTCGGTGTCTCCCGGAAAGTTGCCGCGTCGTGTCGGTCGAGCCATGGTGGAGCCCCCTCATCGTCGAGTTCTGGCGCACGCAAGCTACCGCCGGGCGGTGAGCGGCACAAGAGGCGGCTCGTCACCGAGACCTGTAGGCCGGAACCGGCTGAACGCGTGCCATCCTGGTATCCGCGGCTCCCCCCCACCCGCCGCGACGGATCTCCATGGACACTGCTTCCCCTTTCCACATCGGCGCGTTCGTCGTGCTCGCCGTACCCGACCGGTTCATCCAGGACCGGCATCAGGTCGTGCCCGATGAGACCGTCGGGCGCATCGTCGGGCGGCAGGGCAGGACCTGGGTGGTGAACTGGGGCATCCCCGATCTCGACGCGCACTGCGAGGAGTACCAGCTCGACCCCGCACCGGCCCCGGCGCCCCCGGCGCCTGAGCCCGCGCCGACAGTGCGGTCGCAGATCCTCATCGACGCGAACATGGGGATGACGTTCCTCGTCGCGAACGAGGAGAACCGCGACCCTGCGGAGTTCGAGCGGGAAGCACTGCCGACCGACCTGCAGTGGGCGACGCCGATCGCCCGCGGCCAGGTGTACGCGCCGAAGCTCGACGCGGAGGACTTCACCGACATCGCCGTGCAGGCCCGCAGCGCCGGGTACGCGTTCCGGTTCGACGTCGACTACCCCGAGGTGTCGGGGGTGTTCCTCGGGATGCTCGTCGACCTGGTCGACGGTCTCATCGCGCAGCTCCGTCACGAGCAGGCGGCGACCATCCTCGACGCGCACGGGGCGCACATCGCGCGCATCACCCTGGAAAGAGGCGACGTGCGTGCGGTCATCACCGACCACGGCGGCTACCTGAGCGCCACCGACGACGCGTTCCGCGACGTGTTCCTCGCCCGATGGGTGCGCGCCTACCCCGAGCAGCCCACTCGCAGCGGACGGCTGCTGCGCAAGACGCGCGCGGCGCTCGCCGCCGGCAAGGACGCGTTCGTCGAGGACTGATCGGGCGACCCAGTCAGGGAGGACGAGCGTCGCCGGTGTCCTGACTCGGCTCACCTAGGGGCTGCGGTTCTTGTACCGATGCTCGGCGAAACCGCACGGCATCGCGCCGGCCGCGCACAGCACTTCGCCGCTCAGCGGGGTGCAGTACTTCCCGCCCGACGAACCCCCGTGCCAGCGTCTTCACGGCCGGGCGATGCGCGCTCGGGACGCGAAGGGATTCACAGTGCGGTGGAAGACGGCGGACGAGCAGCGGGCCGACAGCGGAGAGGTCGCATGATCGCGGCGCTCACGCTGACAGGGATTTTGGTGGTTGGAGGGGGAGCGGTCGCCCAGGCGAAGACCTACTCGAGTGTGTGGGGTGAACTCAACGGCAATGGGTACGTGGTTCATTACTCCACACTCCGGGCGCATGAACCGTCGATCCAACCCCGGATGCGTCTCGACCAGGTGACGGCCTTCAACTTCCGGCTGTGGTTCCGCGACGAAGACGGCAAAACGGCCTCCGACCGGGCCTGGTTCCACACGAACGGGAAGACGACGTACTGGCACAACCTATCCGGCGGAGCCAAGATCCCGAAGGGCGAATACAAGCTGTCCGGGTACATGGAAGGTGAGCTGTCCCGTCCGTTCGACCCTGCCCGTATCCGGTGGCACGGCGACATCACGATGTGAGCGGCCGGTTCATGACACGGAATCGACTTCGGAGAAGCATCTCCGCGGCATCCCTCGCTGCGTCGGTGGTGGCATTGCTTGCACTGTCGTCGTGTGCACCGGCGCCCCCGGCCGAGGGAAGGCAACGGTTCACGGGCTGGGCGGGGGTCGTCGAGGAGTTCGATGAGACTCTCGCGAACTTTCCCGAGGAGTACCCGTTCCCGCCGGGGGTCGATCCTCACCCCTCGCTCGAGGACCTGGTGGAAGGCCCGACGAGCGACACCGATCTGTACGAGCGCGGTAATGGACTCGGTCATGCGTACGGCTACTGGGAGTGCGCGTGGATGACTGTGGCGCTGGAGAGCCCGGCCGGCGCGGACCGCGACGAGGCGCTGGCGATGCTCCGCAGGGGATTGGATTCCGAGTTCCGGAAGAACTACGTGGAGGATCCCGACAAGTTGTGGGAGAACGATATCCGCGCGGCCGAGCTCGGTGACATGTCGGGGTTCTCTGAGTTCTATGCCTCGGGTTGCTCATGAGGCACCGGTTCATGGCAGGAATTCCTTCCCGCAGGAGCCCGGCCGCGACCGTCGTGACGATCCTTGCCCTCAGTGGGGCCCTCGCCGGCTGCGCCGTGCTCCCAGGCGGTGAAGCCCAGAGGGGGCGTGAGGCCGAGTCCCAGGCTGAGGGCACGTCGACGACGCAGACGGTCGAGGTGGAGCGGTCGAGCTTCGACACGGTCATCTCCCTCCCCGGCACGGTCGTCTCCGACATGCCGTTCCAGGTGACGTCGCCAGTCGCGGGACGCGTCGCGAGCGTCGGGGACGGGTTCGTGATCGATTCCGACGACGGGAGCGTGGAAGTGCCCGTGCCCGCCCGCTCTTCCGTCGAGTCGACCTTCGTCGCCGTGGGAGACCAGGTCGCGATCGGTTATCCCCTTGCCGCCGCGCGCTACCGCGGGTTCGCGCTGCGCGCACCGATCGCGGCGGCTGATCCGCTCAGGCTCACGTCGGATCCCGAAGGCAGCCGCGCGCAGGTCGACGGTTCGTCGTCGCCGTTCGACTGTCGCCTGCTCGACCAGCGGCCCAGCGTCACGTCGGTCGACGATGTCGCTGACGGAGATGCGTACGTGGGTTGCGTCATCCCGCGGAAGACGCGCGTGCTGACGGGGATGACAGGTCGTCTCGTGCTCGTGCTGGATCACCATGAGGACGTGCTGACGCTCCCGGTCGAGGCGGTGGCCGGATCGGTCGATGACGCCCTCGTGAGCGTCCGCGACGGCGGGCGGGTCGTGGAGCGACGTGTGGAACTGGGCGGTTCGAACGGCCACGTCGTGGAGATCCGCGCGGGCCTCGAGGTGGGCGACGACGTGATCGTTCCGAGCCCGACCCTGCTCGAGTGATGCGATCCGTCATCCACCTCGAAGCGGGATGCAAGACCGCGCCGCACGGTCCGGTCTTCGCCGACCTGTCGCTGACTGTCGACCCGGGGGAGAGCGTCGCGCTCGTCGGCCGGTCGGGCAGCGGCAAGAGCACCCTGCTGGCGTGCCTCGGGCTCCTCGACGGGCTGTCGTCGGGCACGTATCTTCTGCGCGGGAAGTCGGTGAGGGAGCTGGGTGAGCGGGGCCGCTGCGCCGAACGCGGGCGGATCGGCTTCGTCTTCCAGAACTTCAGCCTGATCCCCTACCTCACGGCGCGCGCGAACGTCATGGCCCCGTTCGTGGGCGCTCGGCCGTTCGCCCGGCGGCAGCAGCGATCACGCGCGGCCGACGCGATGCTCGACGAGTTGGGCATCGGTCACCTCGCGCGGCGGCGCCCAGACGAGCTGTCGGGGGGCGAGCAGCAGCGTGTTTCCATCGCGCGCGCCCTCGTCCGCCGCCCATCCATCGTGCTGGCCGACGAACCGGCGGGGTCGCTCGACGCCGCGACCGGAAGACACGTCATGGACACGCTCCTCACCGCCGCACGGGATCGCGGCGTCGCGCTCCTGACGGTGACCCACGACGAGCAGGTCGCCGCCCGACATGATCGCGTGATCGTCATGCCGGCGATGGCGGTCGTGACGTGACAGGGGCGCTGATCCTCGCACTCACGATGGCGTGGGGCAATCGGAGGCGTCACCTGCTCGCGGTGATGACTCTCGCGCTCGGACTCGTCGGGCTCGTCACCGTCGCTGCCGCATCCACCACGATGACGCGCGCCATCGAATACCAGGCACTCCTGAGGGACGGTCGACCGGTCACCGCCGCCGTGTCGCTCACCTCTGCGCACCCCGACGACGTCACGGCCAGCCGCGATCGCATCCGTTCGATGCTCGGCGCGGCCGGCAGCGCGTCTCTCACCGTCGACGACTTCGCCGCGCAGATCACCGACCCCGCTGACCTCCTCGACGCGCACGTCGTGTTCACCGATGCGGAGCTGCGGGAGGCGCGAGGGTGGCCGCTGGTCGCGGGGCGGTGGCTCGATGAATCCGCGGCGACGACGGCGACGGCCGTCGCGAACACCGCCGCTGTCGCGCGCGGCGCCGCGGTGGGCGCCCGGCTCGAACTCGCCGGCACCCGGGTCGTGGTGGTGCGCGGCGCGGTCGACGACGGGAGAGACGATGCGGTGCTCTACCTCCGCCTCGACCAGGCGGGCGCGCGGCAGTGGACCGAGTCGACGGCGGCACGCATCCTGGTGACGGACCTCCGGCTCGACGTGCCGAGGCTGCTCTCCCAGGTGCGGCTGGCCGATGACATCGCGGGCGTCTCTCTCGTCGACACGGTGCAACGCGTCGACAGTCTCGACGCTCTCCGCAAGGAGCGGCAGGCGACCGAGACGGTCTTCGTGTTCGTCGCGCTCTTCAGCGTGCTCGCGCTGATCGTCGGCATCGTCAACGTCGGCCTCGCCACCCTGCGAGAGCGGGCGCTGGAACTGTCGTTGCGGCGAGCGCTGGGTGTGAGCCGGCCGATGCTGGCTGCGGCGATGGTCATCGAGGCGCAGGTCGTCGGGCTTGCGGCGTCGGTCGTCGCGGTCGCGGCGTCGTCGGCGGTCTATCCCTGGCTTCTCGACAACCTCACGACGCTCCCGGGTGTTCAGGCGGCCTCGTACCCCGGTGAGGCTGCGGTCGGTGCCGTCGTCGTGGGGCTCCTGTCGTGCACGGCGGGCAGTGTCGTGCCGGTCGCGCGGATGTGGCGGATGCCGATGAGCGTCGTCATGCGTCAATGATCGGGCGGACGGCGGTGTCGGAGCCCCGGCTTACTCTCACCGCATGGCCGAGCGGGTGCAGGCGTGGTGGGCGCGCCGTCAGTGGTCGAAGGGCACGGCCGAGCCGTATGCGGTCGGCACGTACCGTGCCGCGTGGGCGTCGTACCCGGCGCTCATCCGGCAGTACCACCCGGAGCTGAACGCCGGCATCACGCTCACGCAGATCCCGCCTGCGGCCGACGTGCTGCTGCAGTGGGAGTGCGAGTCCGGTCACCGGTTCGTCGCGACCCCCAGTGAGCAGCGCGCCCGGCCCGGCAGGGAGCGCCGACGCAGCGCGTGGTGCCCCGAGTGTGCCGAGGTCGCGAACCCGCAGCGCATCCTCGCGTTGCCCATGCGCGAGAAAGTGCCGGCTCCGGAGACGGTGCCGGCTCCCGGCGCTGCGCTGGCGCCGACCGAGCGGGCGGTGCTCCGGAAGCCGCGACGCCGGGCGTCGGCGCCGGCGCTGTGCGACAAGACACCGTCGCTGCCGGTAGGCGAGCCGTTCGTGTCGGACTGTGCGCCGAAGCCGGCCTCGGCGATCGAAGACCGCGTCCGCGCCGACCTCTTCTCGCGGCTGACGCTGACGCCCGGGCTCAACGCCGTGCGCGTGGGCAGGCCGTTCTTCCAGCACCTGGAGGTGTGGCCCGACATCGTGCTGACAGAACTGCGCGTGGCGATCGAATACGACTCGACCGGCCGACACGGCCTCGAACACGTGGGCACCCGGGCAGACGCCGATCGCCGGAAAGACCGGGCGCTGCGTGCGGCGGGGTGGGAGGTGATCCGTCTCCGCACCGGGAAGCTCCCGCCTCTCGGGCCGCACGACCTCACGCTCGGCGGATGGAACCGGTCGGCGCTCGACCGGCTGTTGGACGAGCTGCGAGAGATCCGAGGCCCGATACTCGTCGACGCGTATCTGCGATGACCCGGCGAACCGGTCTTGATGGCGCGGCGCGTGGTGCCGCGGGCGGTGGTGGGAGGAAGATGCTGGCGTGACGAATGTGCGGGAACTCACCCGGTCGGACTGGGCGGCGGTCGAAGACATCTATCGGCAGGGGATAGAGGCGGGCGATGCGACGTTCGAATCGTCCACCCCGTCGTGGTCCGCGTTCGACGAGGGCAAGTTGCGCTGGGGCCGCCTCGTCGCCGTCGACGATGCCGGGCGGGTGGTGGGATGGGTCGCCGCGTCGCCGGTGTCTGCCCGTGATGTGTACCGCGGGGTGGTCGAGCACTCTGTGTACGTCGCTGCGGATGCGCACGGGCGCGGCATCGGGTCCATGCTGATGCGCGCCTTCATCGCCGTCGCCGAACTGAACGGGGTCTGGACGATCCAGTCGAGCGTCTTCCCCGACAACGACGCCAGCATCCGGCTCCACGAGAAACTGGGCTTCCGGCAGGTGGGCCGACGCGAACGGATCGCGAAGTCGGCGGTCGGCCCGCACGCCGGTGAATGGCGCGACACTGTGCTGCTCGAACGCCGCAGCACTATGAACGGCGCTCTCTGACGGGCGAACGCGTCGAGGGTCGCTATCCCGAGATAAGCGCAATCCTGCGCATACGCAAGCGGGCGCGGCGTCGCCCTCGCAGATCGCTCTGTCGACTACGGAGATGAGAACCGTCTCATGCTGCATGAGACGCCTCTCATACTGAACGTCGCGCTTTCGCGTCCTCCGTGCCGGATCGGGACCGTAGCGTCTTCCTCGTGCATCGTCCGCTCCCCAAGTGGCGGTGCACACCCGGGGGGGAATGGTCCCGCACTGATCTGTGCAGGGACCGCCTGGAGTGGCCGTGGCCCCCCAGCCTCGGCCACTCCAGTTGCCCGCCGGAGCCCGTCGCGGAGATCACGCCGCGCCGGGCAGGATGGAGAATCATGGGACCCGTCGACACCGCCGCCGCCGCACGCCTCTGGGATGCGTATCGCGCCGCCCACCCCGCCCAGGCCATCGACGCCGAACCGCCGAGCGTCGAGCGCTTCGGCGACAACCCGACCCTCACGGACGCTCTGCTCGACCTCGTGCTGAACGGCGAGAAACGCGCGACCGCCACCCTCGTGAAAGAGTTCGAGGCCGAGGGGCAGCCACTCCCTCGCATCGGCAGCCACTGGATCGCATGCGACTCCGCGGGCCGTCCTCGTGCCATTCTGCGCAGCACGGAGCTGCGGATCGGTCCGGTCACGTCCGTCGACGCAGCTTTCGCACACGACGAGGCCGAGGACGACCGCTCTCTCGAGGCCTGGTTCGATGGGCACCGCGCCTACTGGAGCCGGATCTGCACAGCGCTGGGCATCGAGTGGAGCGACGACCACGACATCGTGTTCGAGCGCTTCACGGTCGCCTGGACCGCCTAGTCGCGCCCGGGCCCCCGTCGTCACCCCGGTGCCGACCGTCGCCCTCCCCGCGATCGGACTCGCCAGACACGGCAGGTGTGGGACGGAGGGGCCGGTAGGCGCGCCACTGCGCCAAGTACAGACGCTGGCCGAGCATCGAGCCGACGACGCTCGCGGCGACCGCCACGACGGCGCCGAGCACGACGGTCAGCCACCCGGGAGCTCCCGCCGTCAGGGCGATGGCTGCGGTGAGCAGGCCGAGCAGGATCGCGTTCACCACCAGGATCAGCACCATGCTGCTGCCCATCAGGTGCGATGCCATGCTCCGCGTGCCGAAGAAATCGTACGTGCGTCCGCTCCCTGCCCGGTCGTCGTGCGCCGAGGCCATCAAGTAGGGCTCGATGCCCGGGTCGAGCTCGACGTACGCGGCGCGCATGCGGTTCATCGCCAGAACGTACCCGAGGTCTTCGATGCCGACGTTCATCACGCGCACCTGCGTGAGCTGCCCGATCACGACGACCACGACGAGGACAGAGATCGCGAACGCGCCGAACATGCCGCTGAAGTCGGTGGCCTGGCCGATCAAGGCGATGCTCACGAGGCCCGCCGAGAACAGCGTCAGGAAGATCGTGATGCGAGTGAGCACCTCGCTCTGCGCCGTACTGCGCGCAGCGAGCAGGCCCCAGTGCTCGGTCGCGAGCAGCTGGGCGCGCTGCGAGGACTCCGGCGGCGGCGGATCGGGCGGACGTGGCATGCGGCCAGTGTTCTCGTGTCGCGCGCGCCGCGGAAGGGGTCCGGCGCTCAGGCCGCGGCAGCCTCGGCGCGGTCGTTCAGCTCTGAGATCGCATCCCAGGCTCCGTCCTCGCTGTTCGAGAGCACGACGGCGTCGACGCCCGCACCCGCGTAGTGGATGAGCACGCCGCTCGCGCCGGCGTTGATGCCGTCCTTGTAGTAGCCGGCCGCGGTGAACTCGAGCCCGAAGCCGTACTCGGTGTCGTCGTCGTGGCGCACCTGTGGCGTGAGGAACTGCGCCGTCCACTCGGGAGGAAGCAGCTCGCCGGCGCGGAGCGACTCGAAGAAGCGGAGAAGATCGCCTGCGGTGGCGTGGGCGCCGCCGTCGGGCGACCCGATCGGCGGGTAGCTGAAGATGTTCTGCACCCACCGCCCCGTTTCGTCGACGTCGCCGCCCTCCGCCACGCGGGGCGCGGCGTCGCGGCGGTCGAAGAAGTCGGTGTCGTGCATGCCCGCGGGGGCGAACACGTGGGCGCGCACGTAGTCGCGGTACGAGGTGCCCGTGACCGACTCGAGCGCCAGCCCCGCCAGGATGTAGCCGACGTTGCAGTACCGGCAGTCGGTCCCCGGTTCGACGCGCGCAGGCTTGTAGGCGAACTGGGGCAGGAAGTCGGCCGTTTCGATGACCGAGTAGCTCGGCTTGTCGATCCAGAGGTCGGCGTAGTCTTCGCCGGCCTCTTCGTCGGCGTCGTCGGCGATGCCGCTCGTGTGGGTCAGCAGGTGACGCAGGGTGACGTCGCGAGAGATCGTGGTTCCGGCGAGATCCACGACGTCATGGATCGACGCGTCGAGGTGAAGCTTCCCCGCAGCCACCTGCTGCAGCACCGCGACACTCGTGAAGAGCTTGGTGATGGATGCCGTGTCGAACCGGGTGTCGAGGGTGTTCGGCACGCCCCACCGGCGGCTGGCGAGACCATAGGCGCCCTCGAAGAGCGTCTCGCCGCCGCGGCGCACGACCACCACCCCGTCGAAGTCGAGGTCGGTCAGCGTCTCGTGGAGTCCCGTGGTGTCGATGTCAAGCCAATCCGTGGAGGGTCCGTACGGTCTGCTCGGCGGCGTCGGCGTCGCGCCGCGCGATGCTCTCCCGGAGTCGGTCGTACGCCGACGGCTGCTCGACGACGGCGTCGAGGAACTCGGTCCACCCGTTGAGGTTGCGCTGCAGCGCGAGCGAGGACTCGCGGATGATGCCGATGAGGACCAGGTTTCCCGTGGCGTTCACGACCTGCTCGAAGAGGCTCATCATGGCGTTGTAGAGCTTCAGGAGGTCGCGGTCGCGCGCCGCGTTCGCGGCGACGTCGGCCGATCCGACGAGCTCGGCGAGGGTGTCGTCGTCGCAGACGGTCAAGGCGATCCGCAGCGCGTTCCCCAGTGTGTAGACCGAGAATGCGAGGGTGTCCTCACGGAGCTGGTCGACCGGTTCGGACACGCGGGTGTACCGACCGACGGCCACTTCGACGAGGCCGCAGCGTTCGAGCCGCTGGAGAGCCTCGCGCACAGGGGTGCGGGAGACGCCGAGCTGGGCGGCCAGGTCGACGTCGCGAAGGCGCTCGCCGGGGCCGAGCCGACCATCGAGGATGGCGGAGCCAATGCACGCGTATACCTCGTCGCCGAGGATCGTGCCGTGTGTGAGCGTGATCGGGGATAGCGCCTCAGACATGACGGATTCAGTGTATTGCCGCTACCTGCCGAAAGCGTTTCGGCACGCTCGCCGACGGTTCGCGGCGGGGCGTGGAACCCGGGGGGTGCTCAGGGCGAATTCCCATGAATGCATCCCTGCCGAAGACGGCCCGTTGACAGTAAAATGAGCCTCGTCACGCTCAGCGTGGCTTATCCGGGGGGATCCGTCGACGCCCGGGCGAACGCCGTCGAGCGTGACGCCCGGGCGTCGAATGGTTAACGGCCCGATGCAACATTTGTGTCACGGCACGTGGTGCGGGGCGCGGCTTTCGTTAGCGTGGGACGCGTCGGCGTGCTTCCTGCGCCGAGAACAGTGCATCAGGTAAGGCATTCCATGAGCAGCAGCGGTACCGTCAAGTGGTTCAACTCCGAGAAGGGCTTCGGCTTCATCGCCCCCGATGAGGGTGGTGCGGACGTCTTCGCCCACTACACGGCGATCGAGGCGAGCGGCTACCGCTCGCTCGAAGAGAACCAGCGGGTCGAGTTCGAGATCGCGCAGGGCCCGAAGGGCCTGCAGGCGGAGAACATCCGCCCGCTCTGATCGGGCTCAGCGCCCGGTGAGTCGGTCGTAGTCCGCGAGGGCGACGGCGTCTTCGGCGTGCCGCAGGGCACGGCGTGCTGCGTCGAGCGCGTCGACCGGATCGGCAGACGTGCGCGCCGCGGCGAGTTCATGCTGCGCCGCGGACAGGCGCACGCGCGCGTCGGCCCCGGCATGGGACACCGTCGTCTCGGCCCTCGCGACCGCGGCGCGCGCGGCCGCGAGCGTGCCGGGCAGGGCGGTGCGTGCGCCCCGCAGACGCTGCTGCGCCGTACGCGCGTCTCCCACGGCGAGGTCGAGCCGATCGCGCAGGCGCGCGATGGCCGCGACCGTCGCGGTCGGGCGGCGAGCGGCCTGGGGTTCGACGACAGCGAGCTCGGCGAGCAGCGCGCGCAGCTCGTCGCCGAGGCGTGCGGCGTCGTGGGCGTCGACATCGCCGTGCATGTCGCCGCGCAGCGCCTCGGCCTGGCGAATCGCGGCACGGGCAGCCTCGATCTCTTCGCCGACCGCACGGGCGGCGTCGGTCACCAGCCGGTGCTGTTCCTCGAGCACGCGGACGGCCTCGTGTCCGCGGCGCAGCGCTCGCTCGGCCTCGCTGAGCACCTCCAGCGCGGAATGCCGGGGGTCGGAGGCGAGATCGGCGGCGTCGCCCAGCAGGCGGTCGGCGGTCTCGATGGCCTCGGCCGCCTCGTCGGCGGCGCGGCGCGCGTCGGCGACCTCCGACGGATCGAAACGCTCTTCCAGGTCGGCGACGAGCGCCGGCGCACCGCCGATCTCGGCGCGCAGCGCGGCCGCCCGGGTGCGGGCGTTCTCCACCTGGGTCTGCGCGGTGCGATGCGCGGCCATCCACGCGGAGTGCTCGTCGCGGGCGCGGGCGATGAGCGCGGCGGCGGTGTCGGTGCGCGACCGGATGGTCGCGGCGACCCGGGCGATGTGCGCCGGATGCGCGTCGGCGCCGAGGTCGCGCAGGAGAGCGAAGGCGTCGTCGCGTGTGTGCTGCGCCGTCATACGGGCGCGGCGGAGCGCGGCCGGTGCGGTGCCGTCGTAGAGGGCGCCCGAGAGTCCGACCTCGAGGTCGAGCTCCTCGACGGCATCATCGAGCGCGACGAGCGCCGCTCCGGCGCGGGCGCGCTCCTGTTCGGCGGCGGCGCGGGCCCGGGGGCCCCGTCGGGAGCGGCGGATCGTCCACGCGCCGGCGATGACGACCACCGCAGTGACCCCGAAGACGACGGCCGCGGGAACTCCCCACCGCAGCAGCGCCTCCAGGGTCTCGTTCATCCCTCGTCCTCGAGGAGCAGGAGTCGTCGCAGCTGGGAGACGTCGTCGACGACGGCCTGCGCGCCCTCCGACTCGTGAGGCCAGCTGAAGCCCCACCGGACGAAGATGACGGGAACGCCGTGGACGGCACCGCCCTCGATGTCGTGGTGCCGGTCGCCGATGAGCACGGGTCGACTCGTGTCGTGGCCGCCCTCTGCGAGCTGTCGCAGCGCCTCGCCGACGACGTCGGCCTTGCTCGCGCGCGTCTTCTCGTCGGGCGTTGCGCCGACGATCACCTGCAGCAACGGCGCGAGGTCGAAGTGATCCATGAGGACCTCGACCTGGTTCTCGGGCTTCGAGCTCGCCGTCGCCTGGGGGATTCCGATGGCGGACAGTTCCGCGATGAGCTGCGCGATGTCCGGGTACACGCTCGCACCGCTCGCGTAGCCCTCCGACTTGCCGATCTGGCGGTAGTACGCCACCGCTTCCGCCGCACGCTCGCCGGTCATCCCGACGTTCGCCTGGAAGGAGTCGTAGAGCGGCGGGCCGATCCAGTGCACGAGCTCCTCGCGCTTCGGCGCGGGGAGGCCGAAGTGCTCCAGGCAGATCGTGAGCCGCCGCAGGATGCCTTCGGACGCGTCGACCACGGTCCCGTCGACGTCCCAGAGAATGCACGTCCACGGAGATCTGATCGTCATGAATGCCAGCCTAGCCAGCGCGCTCGCCACGCGAGGCGAGGCGACGCGACGCCGCCCGCCCGACGCGCACCGGGCGCGCCGGGTCAGAACAGGCGCGGGGCGCCCGACTCGATCCCCTTCATGCCCTCGTAGTCGAGGGTCACGCAGCGGATGCCGCGGTCGCCTGCGAGCACACGTGCCTGCGGCTTGATCTCCTGCGCGGCGAAAACGCCCGTGACGGGCGCAAGATGCGGGTCGCGCCCGAGGAGCTCGAGGTAGCGGGTGAGCTGTTCGACGCCGTCGATGTCGCCGCGCCGCTTGACCTCGACGGCGATGGTGCCGCCTTCGGGGTTGCGCAGCAGGAGGTCGACGGGCCCGATGGCCGTGGGGAACTCCCGGCGCACGAGCGTCAGCCCGTCGCCGATCACATCCACCTGCTCCGCGAGGAGGCGCTGCAGGTCCGCCTCGACGCCGTCTTTCTGCAGGCCCGGGTCGACGCCGAGTTCATGCGATGAGTCGTGCAGCACTTCGTAGATGCGCACGAGCAGCGCGTCGCCCGTCTTGGTGTGCGTCACCCGCCAGTGTTCGATGACTCCGGCCGACGCCGACTCGTCGTCGGGCTGCTCGACCGTGAGCGTGCAGGGCGGGCTCATCCAGTTGAGCGGCTTGTACGAGCCGCCGTCGGAGTGCACGAGGAGCGAGCCGTCGCCCTTGTGCACGAGCAGGCGCGTCGCGAGCGGCAGGTGCGCGTTGAGGCGGCCGGTGTAATCGACGGAGCAGCGGGCGATGACGAGACGCACCCGACGAGCCTACCCGGGCCGGGTCAGTGGTGCCCGGCTCCCACTTTCGATCCCGCGACCGGGCGCGCGGCGCCAGACGCGAGTCCGGACATGGCGATGAGGCCGACGATGATCCAGAGGGTGGGGAGGATGCCGATCTGGAAGCTGATCCAGCCGAGTACGGGCGGGCCGCACAGGAACGCGAGGTAGCCGATCGTCGCCGCTGCCGACACCGACGCAGCCGCTTTGGCGGGGTCGTCCGCGGCGGCTGACATGCCGAGCGGGAAACCCAGGGACGCGCCCGCCCCCCACAGCGCCACACCGACGAAGGCGAGCGGCGTCGACGGCGCGAGGATGAACAGGATGAGCCCTGCGGCGGCGGCCACAGAGAGCGCCCGAAGCGTCCAGACGCGTCCGAGACGGTCGACGAGGGGGCCGCCGACGACGCGGAAGACCGTCATGGCGATCGAGAACACGGTGAGTGCGATGGCCCCCGTGGCCTCCGACTCGCCGTGGCCGTCGACGACGGCGATCGTCAGCCAGTCGTTGGCGCTGCCCTCGGCGAACGCCATGCCGAGCATGATCGCGCCGATGGCGTAGGTGCGGGGGTCGCGCCACACCGAGAGGAGTTCGCGGAAGCGCTCGCGCCGCGAAGGCGCCGTGTCGGCCGCGTCGTCGTGGACCGAGTCGCGGCGGGGGACGGCGGTCAGCGAGACGAGTCCCGCGACCAGCACGATCGCGCCCGCCGACCACAGGTGCCAGGCGACCCCCACGCCCCACGCCGCCATGGCGACGCCCGCGCCCGCACCGGCCACCGTCCCGAGGCTGAAGAATGCATGGAACAGGGGCATGAGGGTGCGGCCGAAACTCTGCTCGACGGCCGCCGCCTCGACGTTCATGACGACGTCGGTCGACGCCATGCCGATGCCCATGAAGGCGAGGCCGACCGCAGTGACGGCGTACGACGCGGCGAACTGCACGCCGAAGCCCGTGACGACCACTCCGCCGGCGAACAGCCCGAGCGTGACGTACATGCTCCAGCGCGCGCCCCAGCGGGCGATCATCAGGTTGGCGACCGAGAGGCCCACGATCGCCGCCGCACCCGACACGAACAGCAGCACGCCGATGCCGAAATCGTCGATGCCGAGCACGGCCTTGACCGACGGCAGGCGTGATGCCCACGACGCGAAGCCGAGGCCCGTGATGAAGAAGACGGTGAAGATGGCCGCGCGCCAGCGCACCAGCTCGGGACGGGACAGGGCGGTTTCCACTCGCACACTGTAGTCGCGCGCGCCACCTTGCGTCGAATCGATTCGACGGCCCTCTCGGGGGCGGGTACCATCAGAGCGATGACGCGACGGCCCACGATCTCCGACGTCGCCCGCGAGGCGGGCGTCTCCCCGTCGACCGCGTCCGTGGTCTTCAGCGGGAAGACGCCGGTGTCCGACGCCACCCGTCGCCGGGTGCTCGAGGCGGCCGACGCGCTCGGCTACACCGGGCCCGATCCCCTCGCGGCTTCGCTGCGGCGCGGCCGTACGGGGATCGTCGGCGTCCTGCAGCGCGGCCCACTCGGCATCGCTTTCACCGACCCCGTGCAGCGCTCCACGATGGACGGGCTCGCCGATGCCGTCGCGGCCATCGACGCGAGCCTCCTCCTCCTCCGCCCGCCGCGCGTGCGCGGAACCGAGGCGCACCGGTCCGGATGCGGCGCCGGCCGTGCCCGCACCCGCCCACGCGACGCTCGCCTCGGTCCCGCTCGACGCGGCCGTGCTGATCGGGACGATCCCCGAAGCCGCCGACGACATCGCGACCCTGCGGGCGCGCGGCGTGCCGGTGGTGGTGATCGAGGGCGACGCCGACGAGGGCGTGCCGCAGATCGGTCTCGACAACCACGACGCGCAGCGCTGCATCGCCGACCATGTGCGCCGCCTGGGGCACACCGACGTCGCCCTCGTCACGCTCCGCGCCGAGCTGAAGCCGGCGCGCGAGCGCCTGGCCGGCGCGCGGGAGATCTTCCCCGACGCGCCCGCCCATCCGACGCTCGCCAGTTCGATCGACGAGGGGCTGCGGGTCGGCCGTGAGCTCTTCGCCCACCACCGGCCGACCGCCGTGCTGGCGCAGAGCGACCTGCTCGCCGCGGGTGTCATCCGCGCCGCAGAGGAGGCGGGGCTCGCGGTGCCGGCCGACGTGAGCGTCGCGGGCTTCGACGGCATCCCCGTCGACGGACTCGCGCCCTACGAGCTGACGACCATGGTGCAGCCTGCCCTGGAAAAGGGACGCGCCGCAGGAGCAGCCCTCGTCGCCATGCTCACAGGTGGCCAGCCGGCGTCCGTGCGGTTCACGAGCGTCTTCCGTTCGGGGAATACGACCGGACCGCGGCCCGAGGGCGCGAAACGCACCCCGTAGAATAGGGGTCCGACCCCCGCGAACCTTGAGGAGGCCCGTTTGCTCTTGCTTCTGGCTGCGTTCGCGGTGATCCCGCTGGCGTTGCCATGGCTGGTGGCACGGATCGGGTCTCGAGCCTTCTTCGTCGGCGCAGCCGTACCGCTGGCGGCCTTCGGACACGCGGTCGTGCAGGCTCCGGCGGTCATCTCGGGATCGGCGCCGTTCGAGACGTTCGCCTGGATCCCCTCGCTCGGCATCGACCTGTCGATGAAGATGGACACCCTCGGGTGGGTCATGACGCTCATCGTCACCGGTGTCGGCGCGCTCGTGATGATCTACTGCCGGTGGTACTTCGACGGCAAGAAAGACGGCGTCGGCCTCTTCTCGGCGGTGCTGCTGGCGTTCGCCGGCGCGATGTACGGCCTCGTGCTCACCGACGACCTGATCGTGCTCGTGATGCTGTGGGAGGTCACGAGTGTGCTCTCCTACCTGCTCATCGGCTTCTATCACGCACGCGGGTCGAGCCGCCGTGCGGCTCTCCAGGCGCTTCTCGTCACGACCCTCGGCGGCCTCGTGATGTTCGTGGGCGCGGTGATGGTGGTCGTGCTCTACGGCACGTCCAGCCTCAGCACGATCCTCACGTCGCCGATGCCGTCCGGAGCGGGGCAGGACGCGCTCGCCAACATCGCGATCGTGTGCCTGCTCATCGGCGCTCTCAGCAAGTCGGCGATCTTCCCGTTCCACTTCTGGCTTCCCGGTGCGATGGCCGCGCCCACTCCCGTGAGCGCGTACCTCCACGCCGCCGCGATGGTGAAGGCCGGCATCTACCTCATCGCTCGCCTCGCGCCCGCCTTCGCCGACAGCGAGCCGTGGCGGCCGATGGTGATCGGTCTCGGACTCTTCACGATGCTGCTCGGCGGCGTGCAGGCGCTGCGCGAGTCCGACCTCAAGCGCGTGCTCGCGTTCGGCACGGTGAGCCAGCTCGGCATGCTCACCGTCGTCCTCGGCTACGGGGAGCGCAACTCGGCGCTCGCCGGTCTCGCCCTGCTCGTCGGGCACGCACTGTTCAAGTCGTCGCTGTTCCTCGTGGTCGGTGTCATCGATCGTCAGCTGAGCACGCGTGACATCGGAGAGCTGTCCGGCGTCGGCCGGCAGGCTCCCACGCTCGCCGCCTTCTCGATCATCGCCATCGCGTCGATGGTGGGCGTGGCGCCGACGGTCGGCTTCGTCGCGAAAGAGGCGACGCTCACGGCGCTCCTCGAGGGCGGCACCGACCCGGGTGCGTGGATCCCTCTCGTGGGGATCGTGCTCGGCTCCGCTCTCACCGCCGCCTACGGCATCCGCTTCGTGTGGGGTGCGTTCTGGACCAAGAAAGACGACGCCGGCGCGCCGCTCCCTCGGACGGAATGGCCCGATCCGCCGATCGGGTTCCTCGCGGCCCCCGTTCTGCTCAGCGCGCTGACGGTGGTCGCAGGCGTGGCCGCGCCCTGGCTCGACGTCGCGCTCTCCGGCTACGCCGACACCATGCCGGAGGCCGAGGGCGCGTCGTATCACCTCGCGCTCTGGCACGGGTGGGAGCCCGCGCTGTTCCTCTCGCTGGGCTCCATCGCCGTCGGCGCCGCGCTCTTCTGGCTCGTGCGGCGCACCCACTGGCACACGCGCGTGCTGCCGTTCACGGCGAACGACGCGTACAACGCCGTGCTGCGCGCCATCGTGCGCGCATCGGTGTGGACCACCACGCTCACGCAGCGCGGCTCGCTCCCCGTGTACGTCGGCACGATCTTCGTCGTGTTCGTCGCCGCCGAGGGCACGGCCCTGCTCGCGAGCGCCGAATGGCAGACGCACCTCGACGCCTGGCAGACCCCGATGCAGATCGTGGTCGCGCCGATCATGATCCTGGCGGGCATCGTCGCGGTGCGCGCCCGCAAGCGCTACACGGGAGTCGTGCTCGTGTCGGTGACGGGCCTCGGCATGGTGCTGCTCTTCGCCACGAGCGGCGCACCCGATCTGGCAGTCACGCAGATCCTCGTCGAGACCGTCACGCTCGTCGCCTTCGCACTCGTCCTGCGACGGATCCCCTCGCGGATGGGGGAGCACAACGCCTCGGTGCTGCCCGTCGCCCGCGCGGTGCTGGCGATCGCCGTGGGTGCGACGATGGCGCTCGTGGCGATCGTCGCGACGGGCGCGCGCGAGTTCGTCCCGATCTCCACCCGCTTCCCCGACCTCGCCTACGAGCTGGGACACGGCAAGAACGTCGTCAACGTGGCCCTCGTCGACCTGCGCGGCTGGGACACGATGGGTGAGCTGTCGGTGCTGATCCTCGCCGCCACCGGTGTGGCCTCCCTCGTGTTCGTGACCCACAGGTCCGACCTGCTCTCGCGGGCGATCGCGCCGCTCCCGACGAGCGCCACGCGCACGCGCCGCCCGCTCATCGAGACGGTCGACGGCCCCCGCCCCCGCACGAGCGCCCCGGGCAGCACGCGTCAGGCCTGGCTCGTCGGCGGCCAGCGGCTGCGGCCCGAGAACCGCTCGATCATGCTCGAGGTGATCGTCCGCATCCTCTTCCACACGATCATCGTCGTGTCGATCTACGTCCTGTTCGCGGGGCACAACCTCCCGGGCGGCGGCTTCGCCGGCGGTCTCGTCGCGGGCATGGCGCTCGTCATGCGCTACGTCGCGGGAGGCCGGTACGAGCTCGGGGCCGCGGCGCCCACCGACGCCGGACGCCTGCTCGGCGCCGGCATGACCCTGGCGGTCGGCTGCGCGATCGTTCCGCTGCTGTTCGGTCAGGCGCCGCTCACGAGCACCTTCTGGGAGGCCGACATCCCGGTCCTCGGTCACGTCGAGTTCGTGACCTCGACGATCTTCGACATCGGCGTGTACCTCGTGGTCATCGGTCTCGTGCTCGATGTGCTGCGCTCGCTCGGCGGCGAGGTCGACCGGCAGACGCAGGAGCTGCGCGATCGCGGGGTGGTCGTGACATGAACGTCTCGCTCACCCTCATCATCGTCATGGGCGCGCTCTTCGCAGCCGGTGTGTACGCGATGCTCGAGCGCAGCCTCACCCGGGTGCTCATCGGCTTCCTGCTGCTCGGCAACGCCGCGAACCTCTTCCTGCTCGTGGTGATGGGTCAGCCCGGTACGGCGCCGTTCTTCGGGGCCGGCACGCCCGAGGAGATGAGCGACCCGCTGCCGCAGGCGCTCACCCTGACCGCGATCGTCATCACGTTCGCCGTATCGGCATTCCTCCTGGCGCTCATCTACCGGTCGTGGCAGCTCGGTCAGGCCGACACGGTGCAAGACGACGAGACCGACGTCGCCCTGCGCGAGCGCGCCCCCGAAGACGAAGACACGATGGGCGACGAGATCACCGAAGAAGACGACGACGCCACCACCGACTTCATCGGCACCGACACGGCGCCGATCGTCGTGCTCCACCATCGCGACGTCGAGGGGATCCGCGACGACGCGCCCACCGACACGCCGTCCGGGTCAGCCTCGGGCTCGCCTCGGGGAGGTGAGCGATGAGCGCTCTCGTGCCGCTGCTCGTGACCCTGCCTCTGCTGGGCGCGGCGATCGCACTCATCTTCGGTCGGCAGCGGCGCGTGCAGGTCGGGGTCTCGACGGTCACCCTCACCCTCGTGCTGATCATCGCGGGCGTGCTGCTGTACACCGTCGACTCGACGGGCGAAGCGATCGCGGTCTCGGTGGGCGGATGGCCGATCCCCTTCGGGATCGTGCTGTACGTCGACCGGCTCGCGGCGCTGCTCGTGGTCGTGTCGAGCGTCGTGCTGCTCGCGGTGCTCCTGTTCTCGGTCGGACAGGGTGCGGCCGACGGCGATGACGACACCCCCGTCACGATCTTCCACCCGTCGTACCTGATCCTCGCGGGCGGCATCTTCAACGCCTTCATCGCCGGCGACCTCTTCAACCTCTACGTCGGCTTCGAGATCCTGCTGGTCGCGTCGTACGTGCTGATCACTCTGGGCTCCACCGAGAACCGCATCCGCACGGGTGTCGTGTACATCGTCGTGTCGCTCGTCTCGTCGATCCTCTTCCTGGCCGCCATCGCCGCGATCTACGGCGCGCTCGGAACCGTCAACATGGCGCAGCTCGCCGAGCGGATGTCGGAGCTGCCGCAGGAGGTGCAGCTCGTCCTGCACCTCATGCTTCTGCTGGCGTTCAGCATCAAGGCGGCCGTCTTCCCGCTGTCGTTCTGGCTCCCCGACTCGTACCCGACGGCTCCCGCACCCGTCACCGCCGTCTTCGCGGGCCTGCTGACCAAGGTCGGCGTGTACGCAATGATCCGCACCGAGACGCAGATCTTCCGCGACAACGACGTCAACACGCTGCTGCTCATCGTCGCGCTCGCCACGATGATCGTCGGAGTGCTGGGCGCCGTCGCACAAGCCGAGCTCAAACGGATCCTCTCGTTCACACTCGTGAGCCACATCGGCTACATGGTGTTCGGGCTCGCCGTCGCGACTCCAGCGTCGCTCGGCGCGACGATCTACTACATGGTCCACCACATCGTGGTGCAGACCACCCTGTTCCTCGCGGTCGGTCTCGTGGAGCGCAGAGCCGGATCGACCTCCATCCTCAAGGTCAAGGGCCTCATGAAGGCGGCGCCCGTGATCGCGGTGCTCTACTTCCTGCCGGCCATCAACCTCGGCGGGCTGCCGCCCTTCTCGGGGTTCATCGGCAAGTTCGCGCTCTTCGATGCTGCGGCCGAGGTGGGGACGCCGCTCATGTACGTGCTGATCGGCGGCGGGATCGTCACTTCCCTTCTCACGCTCTATGCCCTCATGCGCGCCTGGAACCTGTCTTTCTGGCGGGAGGACGAGGAGCACGGCGACGACGAGGTCGCCGCGCGCGTCGGCTACCTCGGCGACGCCCCCGCCGCCGGTGACCAGAGCGAACGACGCGTGATCCCCCGCATCATGACCACGGCGACCGCCGGCATGGTGGCGGTGACGGTGGCGCTCACGGTCTTCGCCGGTCCGCTGTATCACCTGTGCGCCAGCATCGGAGAGGCGCTGCAAGACCCGGTGGTGCTCGTCGATCCGAATCAGGAGGCGGCGCCGTGACGCCCGCCACGAAGCCCGGGCTCGCCGGCGCGTTGCACGCCGTCTGGCGTCAGCTGCCGTTCTTCATCTGGCTGGTGGCGCTGTGGATGCTGCTGTGGGGCCAGTTCACCGTGCTGGCCGCGCTCACGGGTCTCGCCGTCGCGATCTTCGTGACGCGCGTGTTCCGTCTTCCGCCGGTCGAGCTGTCCGGCCGCGTCAACCTGTGGTGGGGGCTCGTCTTCTTCGGCGAGTTCCTGCTGTCGGTCGTGCGCGGCTCCCTCACTGTTGCCTGGCAGGTGCTCGACGTGCGTCGCCAGCCCGGCACCGCGATCATCGCGGTGCCGATGGTGACCGACGACGACCTCATCATGACCCACGTGGCCGTCACGGCGTCGCTCATCCCCGGCTCTCTCATCGTCGACGTGGACCGCGACCGGCGCGTGCTGTACCTCCACGTGATCGGCGTGCGCGACATGGCTCAGGTCGACGCGCAGCGCCGGTCGGTGCAGCACTGGGAGGAACGGATCGTGCGTGCGGTCGGGTCTCGGGCTCAGCTGGAGGCGATGCGCGCCGCGGCGTCCAAGCGGACAGCGGCGAAGCGGTCCGCCGATAAGGAGGGCACCGCATGATCACCGCGCTGCTGATCGTCACCTACGCCTTCTTCGCATCCGCCGCGCTCCTGACGGTGTGGCGGATCATCCGCGGTCCGTCGATCCTCGACCGGGCGGTGGCCTCCGACGTGCTGCTGACCCTCATCATCTGCGCGCTCGGCGCCGAGATGGCGATCAACCAGCACACCCGCACCCTGCCGCTTCTGCTCATCGTGGCGGCTGTGGGAGTGTTCGGCTCCATCTCTATCGCGAGGTTCGTCGCACGACGGGACGGAGTGGACCGATGAACGACGCCCGCGAGATCGCCGTCGTGGTGCTGATCCTGCTCGGTGCGGTGCTGTGCCTCACGGCCGCGATCGGCCTGCTGCGTTTCCGCGATGTGCCCACCCGGCTGCACGCAGCGACCAAGCCGCAGGTGCTCGGACTCATCCTCATCTGCATCGCGATCGCTGTGGCGCTGGACTCGTGGCAGGTCGCCGCGTTCCTCGTGCCCGTCGTGCTGATCCAGCTGGCAACGGCCCCGCTGTCGGCGCACATGGTGGGCCGGCAGGCGTACCGCAATGGCACGATCGACGAGCGCTCGCTCGTGGTCGACGAGCTCGCCGACGACAAGCGCACCCCTCCCGCCGCCGGCGGCTGATCCTCCGCGCTTCCGATCCGGTTCGGATTCGTGGCAGTCGTTGCGGTCTGACACGCACGTGCACCGCAACGAGTGCCGCTCATTCGGACGGGGCTATTCGGGCGGGGCCGGGCGCAGGGTCAGCGTGTGGACGGCCGCAGCTTCGACGCTTCCGGGCGAGAAGGCCCACGGCGTCTGCCGCTTCTCCTGCCAGGCGGCGAACTGATCGACGTAGTTCGGGTGGAAGGCGTGACCGCTCGCCCCCGTCAGGTGGTTCCAGCGCGACGCGTCGAAATCGGACAGGTCGACGGTCATCCGCATCGAGGGGACGGTGGTCGTCGCGAAGCTCTCGCCGAGCGACCATCCCGTGGCGTTGACGACCGATCCTCCGCCCGACAGCGGGAACGGACCTCGATTGAACAGCGCCTCGATCGGGCCGATGCCGCTCGCCCCGAAGGTGTCGCTCGTCAGCGTGATGGCATGAAGATCACCCCAGTTCCACCGCTTCGGGTCGTCGCCCTGCAGCTCGACCAGGCGCTCGTATGCGCCGTCGGCCGTGCGCGACAGCATCTCGTCACGGCCTGAGAGACCGAGATCGTCATTCACCCACCACGAGGACGTCGGATCGTCGAGCAGCCGTTCCACGACGAGGAAGAGGCGTCCGTGTCCGGCGATCGTCACGGGATTCTCGCGGCGCGAGAAGAGGTTCTGCACGAGCTCGTCCCACAGGACGTTCGCATATGCGGCGGCAGCGCTGTCGGCGGCGTTCTGCGCGTCCCATTCGTGGAGGAGGTCGAGCGCGCCCTGGGTTCCGCCGGACGCCTCCAGGTCGGCGTACGCCGCGATGAGCCGGCGACCCATCCAGAACTCGTCGTCTGCCTGGATCGCCGTCATGTCGTCGGCCGTGAGCTCCTTGCTCGCCGCGGTGCGCTCGAGGAGGTCGACGATGCGAGCGGCGCGCCAGCCGTAGTCCCAGTCGCGCGTGAGGAAACGGGGATAGTCGGCGCCGACGATCGCGTTGTTCGCGGTGACGATGTAGCCCGATTCGGGGTTGAGCGACACGGGCAGATCGTCGAAGGGGATGAATCCCTGCCAGTCGTAGGCGGAGTCCCATCCGGGCTGCGGCATCGATCCGTCGCCCTTCCCGCGCACCGGAAGGCGGCCGGGGGTCTGATAGCCGATGTTGCCCTCGATGTCTGCGTAGACGAGGTTCTGCGCGGGCACATCGAACAGCGCGGCCGCCTCCCGGAACTCGGTGAAGTCGCGGGCGGTGTTGAGGGCGAAAAGCGCCTGCGCGGTGGTGCCGGGCTGCAGCGCGGTCCACTGCAGCGACACCGCATAGTCACCGCTCGGCACCTTTCCCGGCGCGACGACGCCGTCGGTCTCGCCGAAGAACGGATCGTCGGCGATGCCCGTGAAGTCGCTCGTCAGGCCCGACACGATGGGGCCGTGCACGGTGGAACGCACCTCCAGCTGCTCGTCGTCGCCGCCGGCCACGGAGAACGTCTCCATGCGGGTCTCGAGCGGGACGAGCTCGCCGTCGCGCCAGTACTGGTCGCCGACCAGCTTCTCGACGTACAGGTCGGTCACGTCGGTCGTGAGATTGGTGAAGCCCCAGGCGATGTGCGCGTTGTGACCGATGATGACGCCGGGCATGCCCGAGAACGCGAAGCCGCTCACATCGAACGGGCAGTCCTCGCTGACCACACGGCATCGCAGCCCGATCTGGTGCCACACGCTCGGCAGCGTGGCGCCCAGGTGGGGATCGTTCGACAGGAGCGGCATCCCCGTCTCGGTGAGGCTCCCCGACACCACCCAGGAGTTCGAGCCGACGCCCTCGCCGACACCGCCGAGCAGCGCGCCGGCCGCCTCGATGACGTCACCCACCTCGGTCCAGCTCACGTCGTAGGCTGCGGTCTCGGCCTGGTCGACCCGGTCGGCCCCGTCCGGATCGAGGGGAGCGACGGGCGCGTCGTCGCCGACCTCAGTCAGGGTCGGGACGATGACGGGGTTCGTGTCGAAGGGGTACCCGGGGTAGAGCTCCGCGATCTCCTCGGGCGTGTGCGTCTGCGCGAGAAGGGCGCGCGCCGTCTCGTCCTCGATGTTGCTGCGGAGGTCCCAGGCCATGGCTTTCAGCCAGGCGATCGAGTCGACCGGGGTCCACGGCTCGATCTCGTAGTCGCCGTTCTGCAGCGCGAGCACGCCGTACTCGAGCGACGCGGCGCTCCCGTCATGGTCGGCGAGGTAGGCGTTCACCCCTTCGGCGTACGCCTCGTAGTAGCCGCGGGTGCGGTCGTCGAGGGCCTCGAACTCCGCCGCCGCAATGCCGTGCCAGCCGAGCGTGCGCAGGAACCGGTCGGTTCCCAGCTGCGATGCACCGAACAGCTCCGATAGACGACCGGAGGTCACGTGCCGGCGGAAGTCCATCTCCCAGAAGCGGTCCTGCGCGTGCACGTAGCCCTGCGCGGCGAAGAGGTCGTGGGTGTTCTCGGCGACGACCGTGGGGATGCCCAGTTCGTCGCGGAAGACCGTCACCTCCTGCTCGAGACCCGCGACGTCGATCTCACCGTCGAGCTGCGGGAACGAGCGCTGCACGTGCCACAGCACCACACCCGCTGCGATCAGCGCGACCACCGTGACGGCGGCGACGAAGCCGAAAAAGGACAGCCCGATCGTGCGTCCGAGCGATCGGCGACGGCGGGGCGGTGCGGTGTCGACGGGGTCGGCGGAGTACGCGGAGCCCGTGGCGCGGGCGCGGTGAGACGGATCAGACATCGGTGTCGGTGACTCCCCTGGGGCGTCGGCTTCTACGCTTCGGGTGCGCTCGCGGCCGCACACCCCAGTGAAATGCGGCCGTCCCGGCATCGTACCCGGGCGAAGCGATGCACGCCGCCCCTTGCGGCCCGAGGCGGTCTGGAGGAGGCGGTCTGGAGGGAAGGCGGCCTGGAGGAGGCGGCCTGGTGGGGGGGGGGGGGGGGGAGGTGGCCCGGAGGGTCGACGCGCGGCAGGATGGCGTCATGTCGCACCCGCTGATGTTCGACGCCGAAGATCCGCTGCTGCAGCGCGTGCGAGAGCGGTGTCTCGCGTACCCGGAGGCGAAGGAGCGCGTGAGCCACGGGCGTCCGAACTTCTACACCACGGTCACCTTCTGCTACTACGGGGGCGGCGAGCGCCGTCGCGAAGGGGAGCAGGAGCGTCCGCGGCACGATCACGCCGTGCTGGTGCGCCTCGATCCCGACGACGCGCCCGCGCTGCGGCAGGATCCGCGGTTCTTCGTGCCGGCCTACCTCGGAGCGTCGGGGTGGCTCGGCATCGACCTCGCCGCCGCGGACTGGGACGAGATCGGGGAGCTCATCGACGCGTCCTTCCGCGTCACGGCTCCCCGGCGTCTCGTGCGGCTGCTCGACTGACGCCGGGGGTCAGTCGGCGCCGAAGTCGAACGATGCCGACTCGGACGCCTCGTCAACGGCCTCCGCCAGCTCTTCGCGCGCGGCGTCGTAGGGCTGGGCGTGCCCGGTGATCTCGGCCGACGCGCCGGATGCCAGCTCGCCGACGAGCTCGGCGGTCGCCCCGCCGATGAGGCCGAGCCCCGCGTACTGCTCGAGGCGGGCGCGCGAGTCGGCGATGTCGAGGTTGCGCATCGTGAGCTGGCCGATGCGGTCGGTGGGGCCGAAGGCGGCGTCTCCCACCCGCTCCATCGAGAGCTTCTCGGGCGAGTAGGAGAGGTTCGGGCTCGTGGTGTCGAGGATCGTGTAGTCCTCGCCGCGGCGCAGACGCAGCGTGACGGTGCCGGTGACGGCCGAGCCCACCCAGCGCTGGATCGACTCGCGCAGCATGAACGACTGCGGCTCCAGCCAGCGTCCTTCGTACATGAGGCGGCCGAGGCGACGACCCTGCTCGTGATAGGTGGCGAGGGTGTCCTCGTTCAGGATGCCGTTGACGAGACGCTCGTAGGCGATGAACAGGAGGGCCATGCCCGGCGCCTCGTAGATGCCGCGCGACTTCGCCTCGATGATGCGGTTCTCGATCTGGTCGCTCATGCCGAGTCCGTGACGGCCGCCGATCGCGTTGGCCTCCTGCACGAGCGCGACGGCATCCGTGTACTCGACGCCGTTGATTGCAACGGGACGACCCGCCTCGAACGTGATCGAGACGTCTTCTGTCGCGATCTCGACGGCAGGGTCCCAGAACCGCACGCCCATGATGGGGTCGACGATCTCGAGCGACACGTCGAGATGCTCGAGCGTCTTCGCCTCGTGAGTGGCGCCCCAGATGTTGGCGTCGGTCGAGTAGGCCTTCTCGGCCGAGTCGCGGTACGGGAAGTCGTGGGCGACGAGCCATTCGCTCATCTCTTTGCGGCCGCCGAGCTCGGTGACGAAGTCGGCGTCGAGCCACGGCTTGTAGATGCGCAGCGCCGGGTTGGCGAGCAGGCCGTAGCGGTAGAACCGCTCGATGTCGTTGCCCTTGTAGGTGGAGCCGTCGCCCCAGATGTCGACGCCGTCCTCCTTCATGGCCCGCACGAGGAGTGTGCCGGTGACGGCGCGGCCGATCGGCGTCGTGTTGAAGTAGGTGCGCCCGCCCGAGCGGATGTGGAAGGCGCCGCACGCGAGGGCGACGAGACCTTCTTCGACCAGCAGGGGCTTGCAGTCGATCAAGCGCGAGGCCTCGGCGCCGTACTGCAGCGCGCGGCCGGGGATCGAGGCGATGTCATCCTCGTCGTACTGACCCAGGTCGCCGGTGTACGTGTAGGGCACGGCGCCCTTGTCGCGCATCCACGCGACGGCGACCGACGTGTCGAGCCCTCCCGAGAAGGCGATGCCGACGCGCTCGCCGACGGGCAGGGACTGAAGGACCTTCGACATGCCCTCAAGTCTACGGGCGGGAGGGATCCCTCCTACGCGCCCCATCAGGCGGGCTGGATAGGATGGGGTGTACGCCCCTCCGCCACCGAAAGGGAGCACCCATGCCAGGCATCGTCATCGTCGGAGTCCAGTGGGGAGACGAAGGCAAGGGCAAGGCCACCGATCTCCTCGGCTCCCGCACCGACTGGGTCGTGAAGTTCAACGGCGGCAACAACGCGGGCCACACGGTCGTCATCGGTGACGAGAAGTACGCGCTGCACCTGCTGCCGTCGGGCATCCTCTCCGAGGGCGTCAACGCGGTGATCGGCAACGGCGTCGTCATCGACCTCGAGGTGCTGTTCGCGGAGCTCTCGGCGCTCTCGGCGCGCGGCGTCGACATCTCGCGCCTGCGGGTGAGCGCGAACGCGCACGTCATCACGCAGTACCACCGCACGCTCGACAAGGTCACCGAGCGCTTCCTCGGAAAGCGGATGATCGGAACGACCGGGCGCGGCATCGGGCCGACCTACGCCGACAAGATCAACCGCACCGGCATCCGCGTGCAGGACCTCTTCGACGAGAACATTTTGCGCCAGAAGGTGGAGGGCGCCCTCGACCAGAAGAACCACCTGCTGGTGAAGGTCTTCAACCGCCGGGCGATCACCGTCGACGAGGTCGTCGACGACCTCCTCTCGTACGCCGAGCGCCTGCGTCCCATGGTCTGCGACACGGGTCTGCTGCTCAACGACGCCCTGGATGCCGGCGATGTCGTCGTGTTCGAGGGCGGGCAGGCGACGATGCTCGACGTCGATCACGGCACGTACCCGTTCGTCACGTCGTCGTCGGCGACGGCCGGCGGCGCGGCGACCGGCTCGGGGGTCGGCCCCAACCGCCTCGACCGCATCGTCGGGATCGTCAAGGCGTACACGACCCGCGTCGGGTCGGGCCCGTTCCCGACCGAGCTGTTCGATGAGAGCGGCGACTGGCTGCGCACGCGCGGCTTCGAGTTCGGCACCACCACCGGGCGGCCGCGACGGGTGGGCTGGTACGACGCGCCGATCACGCGCTACGCGACCCGTATCAACGGCATCACCGACCTCGTGCTGACCAAGCTCGACATCCTCACGGGCCTCGACGAGATCCCCGTGTGCGTCGCGTACGACGTCGACGGCCGGCGATTCGACGAAGTGCCCGTCAACCAGACCGACTTCCACCACGCGACGCCGATCTACGAGTACTTCCCGGGTTGGAAGCAGGACATCTCCGCCGCCCGCACCTTCGACGACCTCCCGCTCGAGGCACAGGACTACGTGCTCGCGCTCGAGCAGATGAGCGGCACCCGCATCTCGGTCATCGGCGTGGGAGCGGCCCGCGACGCGGTGATCGTGCGTCACGATCTGGTCGACTGATGCCGCGCCTGGGCTCGACCCGCGCATGAGGTATTTCGCCGGCGGCTACTCGCCCGACATGGACGGCCGCGCCGACGGCATCGGTGTGCTCCACGCGGGCGAGGCCGACTCTGCACTCGCCGGGGTCTCCCTCTCACGACACCCGGATGCGGTCGCCACCGGCGGCTCTCCGTCGTGGCTCGGGTGGCATCCGACCCTCGACGTGCTCTACGCGGCGCTGGAGGGCACCGGCGCCGTGCAGGCGTTCCGGCGCACGGGCCCCGAGTCGCTCGCGGCGCTGGGCGCCCCTGCCGCGGTCGGCGACCTGCCGTGTCACGTCGCGGTGGAGCCCGGTGGGCGCTGGCTCATCGTGACGTGCTGGGGTGACGGCAGGGTCGTGCGGGTCGGGCTCGACCCGGGGGGCGTTCCCCGCCGCACCACTGCCGGGCGTTCGATGTCCGATTCCGGGGCGGCCGGCGCAGATCCCGACGCCGACGTGGTCGCGGCCGGGCTGCGCGCACTCCTCGCTCATCTGCCCGATACCGGCGAGAGCGCGGACGCCGATGCGGAGCGAGCGGGGCTTCTCACGTCGCTTTCGCCCTCCGACTCGTCCGCGCCGGATGCCCTGCCGCCGTCGCGTGCCCACCAGGCGTGCTTCCTGCCCGGCGGGGCCGTCGCCACCACCGACCTCGGTCGCGATGCGGTGCGCTTCTGGCAGGCGAACGCCGAGGGACTGCGCGAGACGGATCGCGTCGCGCTTCCGCCGGGAACGGGTCCGCGGCACGCCGTGTGGCATCCGAGCGGCCATCTCTACGTGGTCACCGAGGCGTCGCTCGAGGTGTTCGTGCTGGCGCCGCCGGTCGGCGGTGCCGGCTCAGGGAGACGCGGGTGGCGGCTCGTCGGCGGCGCATCGCTGTCGCCGGCGGCGATGCCGGGCGACGCGGCCGCCGAGATCGCGCTGTCGCGCGGGGCGGACTTCGTCTACGCCGGCGTGCGGGGCTCGAACACGATCGCGACGCTTCGCGTGGGCGGCACGGGTGCCCAGATCACGCCGGTCGCGCTCGTCGACGCCGGGGTCGACTGGCCGCGCCATCACGTCGTCGCCCGCGACACGCTGCTCGTGGCGGGGCAGCGCTCCGACGAGGTCGCATCGCTCACCCTCGATCTGCGTACGGGCGTTCCGGGCCGAGTGCGGCAGCGCGTGGAGATGCCGTCGCCGACGATGCTGCTGGCCGACCGCGCCGACCGCGCCGATCGGGGCTGAGCGGCCCGGGCGACGGACCCGAGTCGGCTTCTGCGTCAGACCTTGGCGTCCTGTTTGGGGATGAGCACCTTCTTGACGATGAGCAGGATCGACGCGGTGACGGGGATGGCGACCAGGGCGCCGAGGAGTCCCATGAGCGTTCCCCCGACGAGCGCGCCGATCACCACGAGCGATCCGGGCACCGAGATGGTCTTGTTCATCACCTTCGGCGTCAGCACATATGCCTCGAGCTGCATGTAGACGAGGTAGGCGATCGCGAAGAAGAGTGCGGACAGCGGATTCGCGAACAGCGCGATGACCGAGCCCACACCCCAGAACAACACCGTTCCGACCAGGGGGATGATGGTCAGGCAGAACGCCACCACCGCCATCAGCAGCGGGAACGGCAGACCGAGCAGCGAGTACAGCGCGAAGCTCACGACCGCGTTCGCGAACGCGAGGATGACCATTCCGCCCAGGTAGCCGCCGACCGAGGCGGTGATCTGCTCGGTGAGGTCGGCGGTGAGCGGACGATTGCGTGCCGGCACGAGTCGGAGGAGCGCCTGCTTGACCTGCGGCAGCGTCGCGAGGAAGTACAGACTCAGCACGACGATGATGATCAGTCCGGACACGGTCGTGCCGATCGAGATGCCGATCTTCAGCACGCCGCCGCCGATCGCCGCGATGTTGCTGGGGTTGGTGAGGAACCGTTCGATCTCCTCGAGGATCGCGGGCACCTGCGAGCCGAACTGCTCGCTCAGCCAGTGGTAGACCTGGGTGCGTTCGAAGGCCGCGATGGTGGAGGGCAGGTCGTTGAAGAACTGCGTGATCTGGGTGACCACGCGCGGGATCACGAGCCAGAGCACCCCGATCATGACGAGCGCGAAGGCGAAGTAGACGATCACGATCGACCAGGCGCGTGACACGCCGCCCCGTTCCATGCGCCGGACGAGCGGATCGAGTCCGAGGGCCGCGAAGATCGCGAAGGCGATGTAGATCCAGATCGTCGCGAGATCGGCGAACGCAGAGCCCAGCGCGATCGCGAGCAGGCCCCCCAGCGTCAGGAGGAAACCGGTGACCAGAGGGCGGTTGAGATCGGTGACGTTCACCCGCTGGCGGGCAGTGACGCCCGGAGTGACGACACTCGCTTCGGACGGCGCGGTCGGGGTGGGCGTTGAAGCGGCGGGGGCCGTGCGCGGGCGGGCGCTCCGGCGCGACCACCACGACGAACGGCCCGACTCGCGAGGCACGTCGGACATGGTGCTCACTCTAGGGGAGGGCGCGGCGTGGCGTGGGTGTGCTCGGAGTTCGTCCTATCGCGACGTCCTCGTCCACAGGTGCCCGGATCGCGACCCGGTAGCGTAGAAAGCGGAGGAACCATGACCGACGACGTGACCCAGGCCACCGCCGAGCTCCTTCGGCTGCGAAGCAGTATCGACAACATCGACGCGGCTCTCGTGTTCATGCTCGCGGAGCGGTTCAAGGCCACCCAGCAGGTGGGCGTGCTCAAAGCGGAGCATGGCATGCCGGCATCCGACCCGGCCCGCGAGGAACGGCAGATCGCCCGCTTGCAGCAGTTGGCGGCGGATGCCGACCTCGACCCCGTGTTCGCGGAGAAGTGGTTCAACTTCGTCGTCGCCGAGGTCATCCACCACCACCGGCGCGCGGCCGGCGATCAGGCCTGACCGCGCCCGCCATAGAACGGGATTCGGTGCATCTCGTGCCGTGGAAGCCGGCGACTCAAGCTGCTCGCTCGCACCCACGCACGCACGCACCGACTCGGTCGTGCCCTAGCACGCAAACCCGAGGGCGATACCTCTTACGTCGCCGGAATCGCGCTCGGAATATAGCGGTGCGGCCCATCGAATAGTCGTGCAACCCCACCTCCGCTGTCGCTGGCGCCGATATGTTCGGCACGCGTCGGAGACGCCGACGGGAAATGAGCTCGCACATGAAGAAACTGCTGTCCATCGTTGGCGCCATCGGGATGACGGCGGCGCTCATCGTCGTAGGCACCGCCCCCGCGCACGCTGTGAGCCAGGCCAAGTCGTACACGCTGCCGGCAGCTCAAGGAGTCTTGACCTCCAACACGTGGCGGCAGAACGGCTACGACGCGTATGGAAACACCGCGCAATGGGACTACCAGGTGTCCGCGGTCTACAGCGGCTCCAAGGCGGTTGAGCGTATCCGATCAACGTGGACGGGAAGTGCGTCGTTGCGAAACGGCGGTTCGCTTTCGCTGGGCCTGTCGAAAGGCGGCGTCAACGTTGGCTCTAGTTCGTCGTGGCAGTACATCTCTCAGACCGGCTACTGGCAAAACAGCAACGGCGCAAAGTCATCCTCATGGCGATCCAACTTCATCGTGGCGCCTCGCATCGACTACCGCTCGGACACCGTCTCCATCGTGAACACGGCGCTGGTGAAGCTGAAGAGCAGCGCGCAGACGTACAGCATCTCGTCCGGTGTCTGACGCCACCTTCTGCGCAAACGCCGGGGTGCGGCCACAGCCACCAGTGAACGCGATGGGTCTGCGACGGGCAGCGGTGGTGACGGTACTCGCGATGGGAGTCGGGATGGCGGGCGGGTGCGCGCCGTCGTCGGCGCCAGTCGACGCGGCCGCAGGCGCAGATGAACGTTCGTACACCCGCACCCTCAGTCGTGCCCCGGACGAGGTGTACGCCGTCAACCCCTTGGCGCAGCAACTGATCACGTACTCGAGCACCGCGCGGCGCCCGACTGCGATGACGAACGAGCCGAACTACTTCTACTACGGGTTCAGGACGGCGTCTGACCTCTACACCGTGGGGCACAGCATCGAGTACCGATACGAGATCCGCGAAATCACGCCTTCCGCGATGCGCACAATCGCGGCCGTACCGGAGGGTCAGGGCGTCTTCCCGCTCACGAGCGACGACGAAGGCGCGATATTCGCGAGGTACACGTTCGATGCCAACGGTGCCGAAACTCGTCGCGAAGTGGTCGAACTGGACGGCGCGGAACTGGTCCCCTGGGTGCATGTGAGCGGAGCCGTGAGCTACGCGGCGATCGTGGACTCATGGTTGTACTACACGGTCTGGCATGAATCGACGGCGGACTATTCGTTGGAACGGGTCAACCGCAATGACAAATCGGCCAGGCCGCGGCCGGTACGCGAGTCGCTCGCGAGGGGTGAGATCTACGCCCATGGCGGCAACCTCTTCGTCTCGAACGGCGATCGCCTCACCAGCGGAGACCGTGAGGTGGAATGCGACGACCTGTGCTGGTTCCGAGACGACCCGAACGTGCTGGTGAAGATGTCGGTGAGCGATTCGGGTGCACTTCGACTCGACGTCCACGATGGACGGGACTTCTCGGTCATCGCCTCGATTCGCGGCGTAGTCGGATTCCGCATCGAGTCGGACGCCGTACACGTCTACGGCGAGGGCTTCGAAAAGCGCGTGAAAGTGCCGGAGACTTCGTGACCACCTGCGAGTCACCAGGCAGCATCGCCCTTCGACGCGTGTCGAAGATGTGGAACGGAAGACGAACCCTCGACGACATCACACGTACGTTCCATTCGGGTTCGACCACGGTTGTCCTCGGCCCGTCGGGTGCGGGCAAGTCAACCTTGCTGAACATCATCGCGGGGTATGTCGTGCCCGATGCGGGGGCTGCGACGGTGAATGGGGGAGTGGCTTACCTGCTTCAGCAGAGCCTCCTCTTCGACAACCTGTCGGCGGAGCACAATGTGCGCGTCGCCGCGGGCGCATCCCGGCCGACGCTCACCGACGAAGACATCGTTCGCTCTCTCGGCGCGGTCGGATTGGCAGGGCTCGCGCACAATCCGGTCGACCAGCTGTCGGGCGGCGAACGTCAGCGGGTGCAGTTCGCGGGGTTGCTCGCAAGCCGCGCGGAGATCATTCTCATGGACGAGCCCACATCGTCGCTCGACCGCGCGACGGGCGGCGAGCTGGCGGCCCTGATCGAGGAGGCCTTCGTCGGACGAACCGTTGTGATCGTCAGCCATGACGTCGACTTCGTCGAGCGGATCGGCGGCGCGCGAATCCTGACTCTGAGCGATGGGCGGCTCTCGTGAAGGATCCGATCGGGCGCCTGGTGGCGGGGCGAGCGAAGAAGCACCTGCGGATGATGGGCACGGCCACGGCGGCCATGATCGTCCTGGTGGCGGGGGTCGTTCTGCTGCTGCAGGCCCAGGCGGCCGAACTGCGCCGCAATGTGCTGGCGAACCCCAACGTGCATGTCGTCGAAGTGACGTACCGGTCGGGGGGTGACGGGGCCCGGCAACTCAGGTTCGTCGATGTCGAGGAGATCGCCCGCCTGACCAGCAATATTTCCGAGGGCGCTGATGTCATTCCTCGGTACGTGTTGCCATTCGGAATGACGGACGCTTCGGGTGCGGAGTACTTCATCGAAGGTCTCGCGGGAGACGCGGGCACGCTGATCGGAGTCTCGCTCGATGCCCCGGCGGTCGCCGCGGCAGCAGACGCGCCGCCGGCCCTGACCCTTCGAGTTCCCCACGTGTCGGCCTCGGCCGGGGGGATCTCGTCAACCCGGACGTCGGAGTTCGACTTCACGACGATCGCGCAACCCCCAGGAGTGCCGATGGACATCTTTCGTCCACGCGACAGCGCGATCCTCACCGTCGGTCAGCGTACCTTCGAGGACATCGTGCACATCGTGTTCGGAAGGGAATGGGATGCGTTCGTTCGCGAACACGACGGCACGATGAATCCATTCGGTGTCAACGTGCCCCAGTCGGTGTTCGTCCATGTGCCCGAGACCGCTGAGGTGGTTCCCGTCGCTGACGAACTCGAGGCTCACGGCTTCGACGCGGCCTACACGCTCCGGGCCTTCGACGACTTGGCTGGGACGGTCGACACGGCGTTTGTTGTGACAGGCGCGACCATCGCTGCCATCACCCTGGGCGGTGCCGCTTTGATCGCTGCGAGCGTGGTGTCGTATTTCCGTCTGGCGCGCCGGGACATCGGCGCGCTGAAGCACTTCGGATACGACGCATACCGTATCCGAGCGGTGTACCGTTGGCGCGTCGCTCGGGTGCTCGCGGTCGCTGCGTCGCCAGCCGCCCTTCTCACCCTGCTGGTCGGGGTCTTTGCACCCTTACCGCGGGTGGACATACTCCTCGACCTCGGCGGCTTGGCCCTTGTGCTGGCGGTCATCTACATCGTCATCGACGCCATACCGCTTCGTGTGCATGTCTCCTCCGACGTACTGACCCTGCTGCATCGCGACAGGGAGTTCGACTGACGCTCCGCAGGCAGCGCGCTGCCGGTGACAGGGCTGAGCCGCCCGCACGACCTCGTCCGCTCATGACAATGCCGTGGCGGTCGCCTCCGGAGAGACGCCGCCACGGCATTCGTCGCGTTGTCAGGGCGTGGCGCGGCGCAGGGTCAGGTAGCTCGTGCCGGCGAGGGCGCCGATCAGCAGCAGACCCCACAGGGCGAGGCCGAACGCTCCGGTCGACCCGAGCCAGGCGCCGATCTCGGCCCAGGCGTCGAGGCGGCCGGCCAACCACAGCAGGCCCACGAGGATCAGTGAGACCCCGAGGATCACTGTCATGAGCACGGCGGTTCCGAACCGCTTGTAGATCGTGGCTCCCCAGAACCCGACCACGAAGAACAGCATGGCCAGGACGAAGAAGAACACACCGCCCGCCGCGGGCCCCGCTTCCCAGATCCATGGCAGATAGAAGAAGTAGCCGTTCATCCCCCAGCCGTTGGTGGCGTCTTCGAGCAGGCCGCCGAGCACGAACGTGACCGCCAGGATCGCCGATGTGAGTGCCGCGGTCAGCAGCGTGCCCAGGTAGAACTCGCGACGCGTGACGCTCATGGCCTGCGAGAACGGGAAGGTCATCGTCAGCGCTTGGGCGCCGACGACGGCGAAGTACCAGAGGGGTGCCTGCGCCCCGCCGCCGTACATGGGTCCGGTGACTCCGGCGCTGCTGATGATCCCGTAGATCGCCAGGGTGATGATGAGGGAACCGCCCAGCACGATCACCGGCACCCACAGGTAGGTCTGGCGGTTCACGAGCTGCATGCGGATGACGTTGACGGTGCGGTTCATCGCAGTGCTCCTTCGTCGAGGTCGGCGTCGGGTCCCGTCGCGGGGTCGGTGACGCGCGATCCGGTGGCGTGCTGAGTGGTGCGGACGATCAGCTGCTGCAGCGACACGGGGGCCACATCGAGTCCGGCCTCTGCGAGTCGAGTGAGATCGCCCGCGGTGAGTTCGCCGAGCACCGTGACCGAAGACACGCGCCCGAGGCTCTCCCGGTGGATGATCTCGCGTCCTGCCGTGAAGGCGTCGACCGCCGCAGACTCGCCCACGATGTTGGCGGCGCGGTGTCGCAGTGCGTCGGTGGACTCATCGATGATGATGCGTCCCTTGTCGATGACGATCACGCGTTCGAGGAGGTTCGCGACCTCGTCGATCAGGTGGCTCGACAGGATGATCGTGCGGGGGTGCTCCGCGTAGTCCTCGATGAGCCGGTCGTAGAAGATCTGTCGCGCGACGGCGTCGAGACCGAGGTAGGGCTCGTCGAAGAAGGTGATCTCGGCACGGCTTGCGAGACCGATGATCACGCCGACGGCGCTCAGCTGACCGCGCGAGAGCTTCTTGATCGTCTTCTTCATCGGCAGCTGGAAGTCGTCGATGAGGCGGTTCGCGAACTCCTGGTCCCAGTTCGGGTAGAACAGGCGCGCGATCCTGAAAGCGTGGTCGGGGCGGGCATCGTCGGGGTACTTCTGGCTCTCGCGCACGAAGCACATGCGGCTGAGCACCTTCGCGTTCTCGTACGGGTTCTGGCCGTAGACGCGGACGTCGCCGCTCGTGGCGAAGTTCTGGGCGGTGAGGATCGACATGACGGTCGTGTTGCCGGCGCCGTTGCGGCCGAGGAGGCCGTAGATGGTGTCTTTCTCGATCGTGAAGCTCACGCCGTCGGCAGCGAGCGTGTCGCGGTAGCGCTTGGTGAGGCCGTTCACCTCGATGACAGCGGTCATCGTGGGGTTCCTTCCGTGGTGGATTCGGACTGGGTGGCGGCGCGCTCCGTGAGGAGCCTGCCGAGGTCGTCGGGGCTGAGGCCGAGCTTGCGGGCCTCAGCGAGGAGCGGGTCGAGGTAGCGGGCGGCGAAGGCGTCACGACGCTCCGCGAGAAGCAGTTCGCGTGCACCGGCTGCGACGAACATGCCGATCCCGCGGCGCTTGTAGAGCACCCCTTTCTCGGTGAGCATGGCGATCCCCTTCGCAGCGGTGGCCGGGTTGATGCGGTAGAAGGCGGCGAGCTCGTTCGTCGACGGCGCCTGCGCCTCTGCGGCGAGGGCGCCGTCGATGATCGAGTCCTCAACGCTCTCTGCGATCTGCAGGAAGAGCGCGCGGCCTTCTTCGATCATCCCGACCTCCACTTGGTTGGTTACTTACTTGACTAACTAACCATGCAACAATCCGGCATGTCGTGTCAAGTGGGACCTCTCGGCTGTCGCCGGATGACAGGCAGGCCGAGCTTCACCGTGACGTCTGTCGCGCTCCTACCTAAAGTCGTCCGAATCCCCACGCAAGGAGCGGTGCCATTCACCGAATATGAGGCGCAGCTCATGATTCGCGCTCTGAAGATCGCACTGCGGGGACCGAACCCCTCTCATGGCGACTCATGCTTGTTCGCTGGGTGACGACGCGAGCTGCCCGGCTCTCCGCGCCCTCGTTCTTGAAAGGTGAAAGATGAAGACCTCACAACGTCGGCGCGGTGAAAGACCCCGCGGACGATTCCGTATGGCGGCAACCGCTGCGCTGTCGGCATGCCTTCTCGGGGCAGCCGCCTTCACGGCGCCCGCAGCGTTCGCCGAGGTCGGTGATGAACTGGCCATCGTCGAGGTGAAGGGTTCCGGGTTGGCGCACCTCTGGGTGTTCAGCGATGGGAGCGCGGGCTACTGCCTCGACATGGATAAAGCGCCACCGCGCGCCGATGCCACCATGAAGGAAGCGGACTGGAGCGCGTACTACGGCGCCGGTCAGCCGTGGAATGAGGACCCGACGGTGAGAGGGAATGTCCTGTGGGTGCTCGCGCACTCCTACCCAGCGCTGACTGCCGAGGAGGTGTCGGAGCTCACGGGCCTGCCGAAGATGTCGGAGGACGAGCTCATCACCGCGACCCAATACGCGATCTGGTCATTCACCAACGGGAAGAACTGGAGCCCGGACTTCGTGGCCGGACTCCCTCCGCTCTATGACTGGTTGACCGGCAACGCGACGCCCATCCAGCCGAACTCGCCCGATGGCGGATCGGTTGATCTTGAGGAGGGAGCGGGCTTCGCCAACATCGCCGGGGAGCCGATCGGTCCGTTCGAGGTGTCAGCCGACGACATCGCTGTGGTGAATGTGTCCGCGACGGCGGGCGCGACCGTGGTCGACGCGGCGGGTGCGCCGGTGAGTGCGGTGCGCGACGGTGAAGAAGTCTGGTTGACGGCAGACGCCCCTGTGTCGGCCACGATCACCGCGGAGGGCACGTACGTGCACCACACGGGACGGATCTGGACCTATCCGCCCGCCCCGGCGGTATATCAGGAGCTCAGCATGGGTTCCGCCGAGCCGATCATCCGGCGCGACGCGATCACCGTCGACATCGTCGACGAGACTCCCCTTCCCGAGCCGCCCGTACTCCCGGAGCCGCCCGTACTCCCGGACCCGTCGGTGACGCCGGAGCCTCCCGTCTCGCCGGAGCCGCCGGTCGTGCCGGAGGAGCCGGTTGACCCGCCGGTCCAGCCGCCCGTCGTGCCGGTGGACCCGCCGGTGGTGCCGGAGGAGCCGGTTGACCCGCCGGTCCAGCCGCCCGTCGTGCCAGTGGACCCGCCGGTCGAGCCACCCGTCGTGCCCGTTGACCCGCCGGTCGTGCCGGAGGAGCCCGTCGACCCGCCGGTCGCGCCGGTGGACCCGCCGGTCGTGCCGGAGGAGCCGGTGGACCCGCCGGTCGTGCCGGAGGAGCCCGTCGACCCGCCGGTGGTGCCGGAAGTGCCCGTCGACCCGCCGGTCGTGCCGGAGGAACCGGTCATCCCCGCGGAACCGGCGGCCTCGGACGAGTCGGACGCCCTGACGTCGGCGAGCGAAGATCCGCAGACAGTCCAGGAGGAGACCGCGAAGCTGGCTAGCACGGGTGGTGAACTCCCGTCATGGCTTCCGGGTAGCGCACTCGCAGCGCTCGGCCTCGGCGCCGGCCTGCTCGTCGCGATGCATCGGCGAGCTTCCACCGAGAGCTGACGCACCTTGTGAAACGGGGTACCCTGCACGACGCGGGTGCCCCGTCTCGCACGTCGAGACGCCGTCGCACCGGCGGACGGCGGCCTCAGGAGGGGGCGTCGGTCGGTGTCGAATCGCCCGAGGACGACTCGATCTCCAGAGCGACCTTCTTCTCGAGCACGACGATCGCCTCGTCCGACACCGCGATGAGGCCATCGAGCTCGCGGCGGGCACGGCGGTAGGCCGACTGACGTTCTGCGGGAGTCGCGGCCTCGTCGACGGCGACGGTGAGAAGCTGCTTCGCGGTGGCAAGTCGGCGTCGCTCCGCGTCGGTGAATCCAGAGTCGGACTGGCGGCGCGCGTCGCGCTCGGCCAGGTCGAAGGCCACCTCGTACTCGGTGACCGCTTCGCGATACTCAGCCAGCTGGTCGGGCGTGACCTTGGCCGATGAGCTCGCGGGACGGAGGCGGTCCGCGACGCGCTTGGCTTTGAGGAACGCAGCGGTGAGCGGTTGCCTCCCGTCGCTCATGGCGGGGAAGTCGATCAGCTTGGCGACATCCAGCTCATACTCCAGCCATCGCGCCGTCACGGCATCGTGGGCCGTGAACAGCTTCTCGAGCTGGTCGGGCAGCGGCGAGGGTCGGGTGATCGGCTTCGGCTCCGATGCCGTCGCCACGGGAGCGGTGCGCGCCGCGACCTGCGCCGCCTTGATCTCGCCCTTCGCGCGGATGACCTCGAGGCGTCGCTCGTGGCGCCGTTTCGATGATCTCTCGATCGCGCTGCCGACAGCGCCGATGGCGGGCAGCAGCGGGAACACCAGCCACCAGTAGCCGCGCAGAAAATCGAAGAGGGGCTCCACCGTGCCCATCGTAGTGCGGGCGCGGCATCGGTACGGGCACCGGCGAAGGTCAGCGGGATCTGTCGGGATGGGCCGCGCGAAGGGCCATGACCGCGTGATGGAGAGCGTCGGCCGACCGTTCGGTCGCGCGGGTCTGCGCGCGCACGGTCTCCACATCGCCGCGAGAGGTGCACCGGGGAACCCACGCGGTGTCGAGGACCTGCTCACGGCGCTCGACCACGCGCTTCGTGAGCACATCGCCGTGCGCGCGAGCGTGGTCCGCGCGGGCACGACGCTCGTCGTGGAGGACGTCGTCGGCTGCCGCGGCGATCGTCGTCGCAGCAGCGGCGGTCGTGACGCCGTCGCTGACGGCAGCGTCGCACAGGCGCCGCGTCTCATCCTCTGAAAGCAGCGAGGCTGCACCCACGCCGACCCCGGCAACGAGGAGCACCGCGAGGAAAGCGACGAGCGGGCGCGACGCGCGACGCCGGGGCGACGGGAGCACTTCTGCCATGGGCCTGATCTCTGATGTGATGGGACTGGTCGCGGGGCGGGAACGACGTCTGGCGACTGCTGCGCCGCGCACCACTCATGATCCGATGGCCGGACGACGCCTCCCGACGATTCGGCTCAAGATCAGTACGCGCGCAGCAGATGCCCGTGCCGTGGCGCGCCGCATCGGGGTGCGCTGTCGGGAGGCTCGGTCTCAGCCGCGCCGGGGAACCGGCCACGAAGGCGGTTCGTCGCCCGAACCCGCCCGCCGCGCATCCGTCGGCGAGTCGGCGTCGCTCTCGTCCGCCGGGAGGTCATGGGCTCGGGCCTGGTCGTGCGTGTCCGCCCGGGCGGGGGTGCCCGGGCGGTGGGCTCCGGGGGCGGCGGGTGCAGCGTCCGGGCCGGTCGGGCCGCCCCGTCGCGCCTCCAGCGCCGCGGCGGCAGCCTCGGTGGCTCGGGTCAACGACTCGACGGATCGCGCGAGCACATCCCGGGCCAGCCCGCCCCACTCGGCGGCCGTCGCAGGGTCGAGGCCGACCCACTCCGGCAGCGCGCCGCGTCCCGATCGCGCCGAGTCGGCACGGGGACCGGTGGCGTCGTTCGGCGCGGTGCCCGCGGCGCGGGCGAGGCGCCAGGCGTCGGCCTCGGCCGCATCGAACGCCCGCTCGAGCCGGACGACCACTTCGCGGTAGGCGGCGAAATCGGCTGCGGTCATCCGGGTGCCCTTCGGGTCGACCGCGTCGCGGGGGCGCAGGCGCATCGCCTCCGCCTGCAGGGTGAGGTACGCGGCGGTCAGAGGCTGCCGGCCGTCGCTCATCGCCGGGAAGGCGAGTGCCCGTGCGGGGTCGGTCTCGTAGGCCATCCATCGGGCGGTCACCGCGTCGTGCTGAGCGGTCAGCCGCGCCAGGGGGAGCTGATCGGCCGGCGTCGCCGCAGAGGGGAGCGCCGCGCGTGCAGCGGTCACCCGGGCGCGACCGGCGCGCACCGCCGCGCTCGCCGCCTTGAGGTCGCGCTGCGCCTGCTGGAGCCGGAGTCGCGCGTCCGCCACGGCCGCCGACGTTCCCTGCGACGCGGAACGCTCGGCCTGCGCGGTCGCCAGGTCGGCGCGCGCCACCTTGACGTCGCTGCGGGCGGCGGCGAGGCGCTGCCGGGCTGCCCGCACGTCGAGCTTCGCGGCGTCGTAGGCGATCCGGCGGGCGCGTTCCTTCCGCTCACGGCGGAGGCCCAGCCAGCCGAGACCGCCGGCAGCGATCACGAGCGGACCGATCCACCAGAGTTCGGCGATCGTCGCCCAGACGTGCGGGTCCATGCGGCCATGCTAACCAGCATGCCTGACGGTCGGCGGGGAGGGGAGGGCGTCAGCCGAACAGCAGTGCGAGGACGGTCGAGCCGCCGCCGACGAGGATGAGCGACACGATCGCCACCCACGCCACCACGCGCACCCGGCGAGTGCGGGCGGCGTTGAGGTCTGCGTACTCCGGGTCATCCGACATGGTCGTCTCCTCGTCGTGCTTCGCCGTGGTGTCTCAGGCGGTCGGTTCGGCGATCACGTCGCCGAACACGGCGGGCAGCGTGCCCTGCGACTGCGTGCGCAGCTCCGACACGCTCACCGTGAACAGGTCCTGCACCTCGAGCGCGGCCTCTTCACCCTCGGCGGCCGGGTCGGTCACGCCGATACGGAGCACGGGGTAGCCGCGACCCTCGCAGAGACCGCGGAACTTCACGTCCTCCTCGCGCGGCACCGACACGATCACGCGACCGGTCGACTCGCTGAACAGGGCTGTCGCCGCGTCGACGCCGTCGCGTTCCATGATCTCGCGCAGCCAGACACGGGCGCCCACCCCGAAGCGCATGACACCCTCGGCGAGGGCCTGGCCGAGGCCGCCCTCGGAGAGGTCGTGCGCGCTCGAGACGAGCTCCTGCTGCGACGCGGCGTGGATCAGCTCGGCGAGCTTCTTCTCCTGCGCGAGGTCGACGGCCGGCGGGCGTCCGCCGAGGTGGTCGTGGATCGTGCCCGCCCACGCCGAGCCGCTCAGTTCGGTGGCGGTCACCCCCAGGAGGTAGATGTTCTCGCCCGCGTCCTGCCATCCCGACGGGATGCGGCGGGCGACGTCGTCGATGATGCCGAGGACACCGACGACGGGCGTCGGGAAGATGGGCTGGTCGCCGGTCTGGTTGTAGAAGCTGACGTTGCCGCCCGTGACGGGCACGTCGAGTTCGAAGCACGCGTCGGCAAGACCGTCGACGGCCTGGCCGAACTGCCACATGACCTCGGGGTTCTCGGGGCTGCCGAAATTGAGGCAATCGGTCACCGCAGTCGGAACGGCGCCCGTCACGGCCACGTTGCGGTACGCCTCGGCGAGGGCGAGCTGCGCCCCCGCGTAGGGGTCGAGCTGGCAGAAGCGACCGTTGCAGTCGGTGGCGATCGCGAAGCCGAGCCCTGACTCCTCGTCGACGCGGATCATGCCCGCGTCGTCCGGGAAGCTCAGCGCCGTGTTGCCCATGACGTAGTAGTCGTACTGGTTCGTGATCCACGAGGTGTCGGCGAGGTTGGGGCTCGACACGAGCTGGAGGAACTGGGAGCGGAGGGTCTCGGGATCGTCGGTGCGCGGCAGGGCGGATGCCGAGTCGTCGCGCAGCGCGTCGATCCATGACGGGTAGGCGACCGGACGCTCGTAGACGGGTCCGTCGACCGCGACCGTCGACGGATCGACGTCGACGATCTTCTCGCCGTGCCAGAAGATCCGCAGGCGGCCGTCGCCCGTGACCTCGCCGAGCACGCTCGTCTCGACCTGCCACTTGTCGACGACCGCGAGGAACGCATCGAGCTTCTCGGGAGCGACGATCGCCATCATCCGCTCCTGGCTCTCGCTCATGAGGATCTCCTCGGGCGTGAGCGAGGGGTCGCGCAGGAGCACGTTCTCGAGGTCGACGCGCATGCCCGATCCGCCGTTGGCGGCGAGCTCGCTCGTGGCGCAGGAGATGCCCGCGGCGCCGAGGTCCTGGATCGCCTCGACGAGCTCACCCTTGTACAGCTCGAGGCAGCACTCGATGAGCACCTTCTCGGCGAACGGGTCGCCCACCTGCACAGCGGGGCGCTTGGTGGGGCCGCCGTCGGCGAACGTGTCGGATGCCAGGATGCTGGCGCCACCGATGCCGTCGCCGCCCGTGCGCGCGCCGAACAGCACGACCTTGTTGCCGGCTCCGGAGGCGTTGGCGAGCTTGAGGTCTTCGTGCCGGAGGACGCCGACCGCGAGCGCGTTGACGAGCGGGTTGCCCTGGTACACGGCGTCGAACACCGTCTCGCCGCCGATGTTGGGGAGGCCGAGGCAGTTACCGTAGAAGCTGATGCCCGACACCACGCCGTGCACGACGCGCGCCGTGTCGGGGTGGTCGATCGCCCCGAAGCGCAGCTGGTCCATGACGGCGACGGGACGTGCGCCCATGGAGATGATGTCGCGGACGATGCCGCCGACCCCGGTCGCGGCGCCCTGGAAGGGCTCGATGTAGCTCGGGTGGTTGTGCGACTCGACCTTGAATGTCACGGCCCAGCCTTCGCCCACGTCGACGACGCCCGCGTTCTGACCCATGCCGACCATGAGACGCTCGCGCATCTCGTCGGAGAGCTTCTGACCGAAGCGGCGCAGGTAGATCTTCGACGACTTGTAGGAGCAGTGCTCGCTCCACATCACCGAGTACATCGCCAGTTCACCGCTCGTGGGGCGGCGGCCGAGGATCTCGCGGATGCGGTCGTACTCGTCGGGCTTGAGGCCCAGCGCGGCATACGGCTGCTCGCGTTCCGGCGTGGCAGCGGCGTTGTCGACGGTGTCTGCAACAGGAGAAGTGACGGGGGTGCTCACGCGGCTGAACTCCAAGACTCGGGTGCCGGCGGGGGATCGGCTCCAGTCTAGTTGGCGGCTCGGCGCCCAGCGCCCAGCGCCCAGCGCCCAGCGCCCGGGACTACTCGGGGTCGTCGATGACGCCGATTCCCGTGGCGTGGTGGCTGGGCTCCTGTTCCTCGCGCGCGGGGGCCTTCGGCTCCTCCTCCGGCGACTTCTCGGTGCTCGGCTCTTCCAGCTCGTCGGTCGAGGGCAGCTCCTCATCCGGGACGGGCGGGTCGGCGGGCGCCTCGTCGATCGCCGACGCGTCCTGCAAGGCGGCTTCCTGCCCGGTGTCGCGTTCCTGAGCGTCGGATTCCTGCGGGGTGCTCTCCTGCGGGTCGGTCATGGCCGTTCCTCTCTCCGCGTGCGTGTTCCTGCGATGTTCCAGCGTGCACGGCTGAGGTCCCAGAGGGAACGGGGTTGACAGCGACCGCACCGTCAACGCGGGCCGGCCCACCCAACTCCGCGCGAGTCGCACGGGTATCCGACGGGACCGCACGCAACGCGCCCCGACGAGTGGTCTCATCGTGCAAGGCACCCCGCCTCTCCCGCTCCCCGTGGAGCAAGATTCACCTCAAGGAAACCCTCATGATCGCTGTACGCCGCCTCGCGGTTCCCGCCGCCCTCGCCCTCGCCCTGCTCGTCACCGGATGCTCCGCCCCGGCGGGCAACGGCGCCGCCGACCGGTCCCAGAGCCCCGCGCCGGCGACGTCATCCGCCGCCCCCGCCTCGGATCAGAGCAAGACCGACGCGTGCCAGGTCGTCCAGGATGTGCTGTTCGATGTCGGTTCGCTCAGTGGCGTCGACACCACCGACCCGCAGGGGGCGCTGGACGCGCTGCAGGGCGCGCAGGAGAAGCTCGACGCCTCCGCCGCCAAGGTCACCCACGCCGACGTCAAGCCCGCTGTCGACAACGCCGCCACCGCGATCGGCGACTTCGTCGACTTCTTCGAGCAGATCATGAGCGACCCCGAGAATGCGGACATCGACGGCATGTCGGAGCGCGTCGAGAACTTCAAGGACAGCTTGCTCGCGCTCGGCGAGGCCTGCGCGTAGAAGCACCTCCGGCGGCGACCTCCCCGTTTCGTCGGGGCGGTCGCCGCCGTCGTCATGCATGGCATGACCCCCCTGTCGGGACCCCCGCGTAGCCTCGGGGGATGAACCGATCAGTGCTGGAGGCGCGGCTGCGTGAGATCGATGCGCTGATCGCGCGGCTCGAAGCCGACGACGACGCGCTGCGTCACGACCGCGCCGATGCGACGGCCGACGACGAGCACGACCCCGAGGGGTCGACGCTGTCGGGCGAGTGGCAGCGCGTGGACGCGCTTCGCCGCGCGCGGCTCGCAGAGCGCGCAGAGGTCGCGGAGGCGCTGGGGCGCGTCGACGACGGCACGTACGGGATCTGTGCGCGCTGCGGCCAGCCGATCCCTCCGGCGCGTCTGGAAGCGCGGCCGATGGCCACCATGTGCGTCGCGTGCGCGTCGCTCGGCTGACTCCTGCCGCAGGCGGTCTCCCATCCAGGGGTTGACGCCGCGATTCCGGAGGAATAACGTACAACCTGATGGTTGTATATAACGCTGAGTCACGGGAGCTGACCGATGACGAGATCGACCGCCTCTTCCACGCGCTGGCGGCGGCCACACGCCGCGACATCCTGCGCCGCACGATCGAGGCGGAGCAGTCGGTCACGGCGCTCGCCGCTGACTACGACATGTCTTTCGCGGCCGTGCAGAAGCACGTCGCGGTACTCGAAGCCGCGCACCTCGTGGTCAAGAGGGCCGAGGGCCGGGAGCGGCTCGTGCGAGCGGATCCCGTCATGATCGCCCGCGCCCGCGCGCTCCTCGCCCGCTACGAAGACCTCTGGCGTGCACGCATCGACCGCCTCGACGCGCTGCTGGCAGAACCCACGACCTAGCTCCGGACACCGACGACCGAGAAGAGGAACCACCATGCCTGTCACCGACATCACCACCGATGCCGAAGCGCTCACGATGACGCTCACGGCCGAGTTCGACGCGCCGGCGTCGCGCCTGTGGAGAGCATTGACCGACCCGCGTCAGCTGGAGCGCTTCTGGGGCCCTCCGGGCTGGCCGGCCACCTTCACCGCATTCGACTTCACGGTGGGTGGACGGGCGAGCTATCACATGACCAGCCCGCGCGGTGAGGCGTCGCGGGGCTCGTGGGAGTTCCTGAGCATCGACGCCCCCCGCTCGTTCGAGGTGATCGACTCGTTCGTCGGCGAAGACGGCGAAGCGCTCGAAGGCTTTCCGTCGATGCGGATGACGTTCGACGTCGACGGCACCGATTCTCGCTCACGCCTGACGAACACCACCTACTTCACATCGATCGACGCTCTCGAACAGGTCGTCGCGATGGGAGCGGCGGAGGGTGCGCGCATGGCCATCTCGCAGCTCGACGCCGTGCTGCAGGACCTCCGGGCCTACGCCCAGGGCAAGGGCACGCGCACCGAGATCCTCGACGACCAGCACGTGCGCATCACGCGTCTGATCGAGGGCTCGCGCGAACTGGTCTGGCGCGCGCACCACGAGCCCGAGCTGCTGCGCCAGTGGCTGCTGGGCCCGGACGGATGGCAGATGATCGAGTGCGAGGTGGGCGACACCTACCGCTACGTCTGGCAGCAGGGCGACGACGAGTCGACGCGGTTCGGCTTCGAGGGCGAGACCGTGCTGCAGTCGGCCCCGACCCGCGCCGTCACCACCGAGAAGATGATCGGCATGGACGGCCCGTCGACGCTCAACGACCTGCAGCTCTACGAAGAGGACGGCGCGACGCTGCTGACGCTCCTCATCGAATACCCCGACAAGGAGACACGCGACATGATCCTCGCGACCGGCATGACCGAGGGCATGGAGGCGTCGTACGCCCGCCTCGAGGCGAGCCTGCAGACAGCCTGAACGTGCCGACGAGCGGCGGGGAGTGCGTCAGGCTCGCGCGAGAGCGTCCTCGAGGGCGACCCACGCGAGCATGGCGCACTTCACGCGTGCGGAGAACTTCGAAACGCCCGTGAGGGCGGCCGCGTCTCCGTACACCTCCTCGTCGAGCTCGAGCTTGACCGCGCGAGCGCAGCGCCTCACGGAATCCGTCGATGAGCTGAGCCGCCTCGGTCCGCGACACTCCCCTCGACGAGGTCGGAGAGCATCGACGCCGAGGCCTGCGAGATCGAGCAGCCCGAGCCCTTCCCACGTGACGTCGCGGATGGCTGTCGCCATCGGTCGTGATCGCGGGCGCGGAGGGTGATCTCGTCACCGCACACCGGGTTCTTCTGGTGCGAGGTGGCGTGCGCACCCTCTTCGGCGGCGAGTCCGAAGTGCTGGGGATGCTTGGAGTGGTCGAGGATCAGTTCGCGATACAGGGCATCGAGGTCGCTCATGACTCCACTCCGAAATAGCCGCGGATGCCGCGGACCGCGTCGATGAGGGCGTCGATCTCGTCGACCGTGTTGTACAGCGCCGCCGACGCGCGGACCGACGCCGTCACGCCGAAGCGGCGGTGCAGGGGTGCGGCGCAGTGATGGCCGACGCGCACGGCGATGCCTCGATCGTCGAGGAACTGGCCGGCGTCGTGGGCGTGCACGCCGTCGACGTCGAACGACCACAGGCCGACGCGCGAGCGCGCCGGCCGCGTCGCCCAGCAGACGGATGCCGGGGATCTCGATGAGGCCCGCGTGAAGGCGTTCGGCGAGCGCCGACCTCGTGAGCGTGGATCGCGTCGAGACCGACGCGGTCGAGGTAGCGCACGGCCGCCGCCAGCCCGATGGCCGGTCCGACCGGCTGCGTGCCGGCCTCGAACCGCTGCGGGGCGGGCAAGTACTCGGCCGAGTCGAGCGTGACGGTGGTGATCATCGAGCCGCCGGTGAGGAACGGAGGCAGGGCGTCGAGGAGTTCGGCGCGCCCGTAGAGACCGCCGACGCCGTACGGCCCGAGCATCTTGTGCCCGCTGAACACGGCGAAGTCGACGCCGAGCGCCGGCAGGTCGAGCGGAAGGTGCGGCGCCGACTGGCACGCGTCCATGACCGTGAGGGCGCCGACGCCCTGCGCGAGGGCGATGAACTGGGCGACGGGGTTGATGATTCCCAGCACGTTCGAGACGTGCGTGAAGGCGACGATGCGGGTGCGCGGACCGATGAGCGTCGGCGGCGGTGTCGAGGTCGAGGGTGCCGTCGTCGAACGCGGGGATGTGGCGCAGCACCGCGCCGGTGCGGGCGGCGAGCTCCTGCCAGGGAATGAGGTTCGCATGGTGCTCGATGGCGGTGGTGACGATCTCGTCGCCGGGCTGGAGGGCGAACCGCTCGCGCGGCCTCGCCCGCCGCGTCCGGCGGTGGCGTTGCCGATCGCGTAGGCGAGGAGGTTGAGGCCCATGGTGGCGCCGCTGATCCAGACGAGCTGCTCGGGCTGGGCGCCGACGAACCCAGCGACGGCGGCGCGGGCGTCTTCGAACAGGTCGGTCGCGTCGGCCGCGAGCGTGTGGGCGCCGCGATGGACGGCGGCGTTCGACTGCGTGAGGAAGTCGTACTCGGCCTGCAGCACCTGCCGGGGCTTCTGGCTGGTGGCGGCGGAGTCGAGGTAGATGAGGGGCCGGTCGTTCACCCGTCGGTCGAGGATCGGGAAGTCCGACCGGAGGGCCGCTACGTCGATCCCAGGGACGGTCGCCGAGGGGCTGAGGTCGGTCGCGGAGGTCACCCTTCTAGGCTACGCCGTGGCGCGCCGAGGGGGCCTTGCAGGAACGGAGAAGGGGGGTGCTCCCGTGACGAGCGCGGGAGCACCCCGGGTGGATGATTACCAGCCGCCGTTGAGGAACGGGCAGCACTTGAGGATGAGATACATGATCATGCCGAGTAGTTGAATCCACGGGTCAAAGATTTGTCAAATCTCATCTCCACGTCGGGCGTGTCTGAAAAATACCTGATCGCAAGCGATATTCGTAGTGATGCGCATTTATGCTCGTAGATGGATCATGAGAGTCACTTAATCCGATTCAGGGCGTACCGCAGCTCGGCCCTCGGGTACGCAAGAATGGCGCTCTTGGTCGGGACACGGCAGTCCCGGCGCTGAGCATGGCTCCCATGAGTTTTTTGTGGAAGTCGTCGCGGCGCTCCCAGCCGTCGACGCATCAGGAGCGTGTCCGCACGCGTCGCCGCCTCAGGCTCGGCGTCGCTTCCGTCGCGCTTGCCGCCGTGATGGCTGGCGGCGGCGCCGTCGCAGGTTCGTCCGCAGCGCCGGCGGATGTGACCGTCGACATCGGCTCGATCGACGCGATCCTGGACAATCAGGCTGTCACCGACGCCAACGGAGGGAACCGCAACACCAGCATGGGTTGCCTCACGTATTGGCCGCAGACGGCCGGCAACCCGAACAACGGCGGCTGGGTGTCCTCTCCTGACACGAGCTGGTCGCGTGGCGGTCACGGCGCACTCGAGGGCTGGCTGGGCAGCATCTACTGCACATACCCGACGCTCGATGACAGGCAGAGCGTCATGAGCGTCACGCCGGGCGCGGGAGGCACGATCACGCTGGGCACCCCGTTCCTGCTCGGCGGGATCAGTCACGCCAACAACGAGGTGAAGAACGACGGCACCGCGGTCGGGAACTCCTGGTTCTTCGGCGGCGACTTCTCGTTCCGCATGAACAAGCTCAGTCACACGGTGACCTTTCCGTGGCTCCTCGAGGAGACGCGCGATGCAACCGGCCTCTTCTGCCCGACGGGTCCCATCGTCTGGGGCAAGTGCAACGACCGCATCACGTTCCTCCAGGGCGGCGAGAGCAACCCGACCGTCTGGATCGACGGCGCCGAGTACCGCATGATGATCTCGCAGGTCGAGCGCCTCGGCGTCGACGCCAACCGCGATGTGATGGAAGCGAAGCCGTGCCCGGCCACGCCCACCAACATTGGCGCGACGAGCTTCACGACCGACGAGGACCACACGACCAAGGCGTGCGTGTACGCCACCCTCGTACAGGAGCGTCCTCTCACGATCAAGAAGAACGTCGTCGGGCCGACTGCCCCCGCCGGCCAGGCGTTCACCTTCACGGCGACGTCCACCCGTGTGGCATCACCGTGGCTCGGTTCCGGCAACAACTTCTCGCTGAAGCACGGTGAATCGACCGACGCGCGCGGCGTGCTGGCGGGCGAGAAGCTCACCTTCACCGAGGGTGCCCTCTCCGACCCGGCCTGGCGCATGAGCGGCGTGCAGTGCGTGGACGGGCTCGGTGCCCCCCTCAGCGGCGTATCGGTCGACACGGCGCAGCGAAAACTGACGCTCGACACGATCCCGCAGTCGAGCTCGGTCGAAGCCGCCCCCATCACGTGCACGGTCACGAACACCTACGGCAACGAGGCGACGCTGACTCTCGTTAAGAAGGTCGTGGGCGGCGACGCCGATCCCACCGACTGGACCCTGACGGCGCGCCGCAACGGCACCACCGCGGTCACCGGCACGTCGGGTGTCACCAAGGCCGGCCTCAACCCCGGTGAGTACATCCTCAGCGAGTCGACCGGCCCCGACGGCTACCTCGCCGACGGCTGGGAGTGCGTTTCGAACACTGCTGACGCCGATCCGGTGATGGTCACCGCCGACACCGTCGCGCTCGGTCTTCGCGCCGACGTCACCTGCACCGTGACGAACGTCTACACGACCGGTACCTTCACCGTCGACAAGATGCTGTCCCTCGGCGCCGGCGTGCAGGCACCGGTGGAGTTCACCGACCCGTCCGCCACCTTCCCCATGTCGTACGAGTGCACGCTGCCTGACGGCAGCGAAGAGCACGGCACGATGGACGTCAAGATCGGCACCGCGTTCACGTCGCCCGAGCTCCCCATCGGCACGACGTGTGACGTGACCGAAGACGCCATCGACGCGCTGCCGACGTTCGTCAACAGCGGGTACTCCTGGGGTGGCGCGAGCTTCACCGTCGACGGCAAGCCGGCGACCGACGTCGATGGCCGTACGGTCTCCTTCTCCATCGAGGGCGAGGAGCCCGGTGTGTCGAAGACGGTCGCCGTCACGGTGAGCAACGAGGTGCAGGCTGACGGCCTCACGGTGCACAAGGTCGACGAGAAGGGCAACCTGATCGACGGCGCTGCGTTCCGAGTCTGCCGCGACGTCAACGGGAACAAGGCCTGCGTGCTCCCCGCGATGAGCACACCCAGCACCGGTGTGTTCACCATGGACACCCTCGCCGCCGGCACCTACTGGCTGCAGGAGCAGACGGCGCCGACCGGCTACGTCAAGCTGCCCGACTGGGTCAAGTTCACCGTGGCGGCCGACGGCACCGTGGCGATCGACCCGGCCAGCAAGAGCCGTTTCGTCTCGCTCGACGGACGCACCATCGTCGTGACGAACTTCCTGACGCCCATCGAGATCCTCAAGGTGAGCGGCGGCGACGCCAACAAGGGTGTGTCGCTGGAGGGCGCGAGCTTCCTCGTCTTCCCGATGGAGGGTGCATCGCCGAAGCTCCCCGCAGATGCCACCCCCGTGGCCGGCCTGACGTACCGCGTCAACCCCGCCGACCTGCCGGTGTACGAGGCGCTTGCTGCCGACAACCCCGCGTGGAACCTGACGGTCACGTCGGATGCGTCGATCGGCACCGGCCTGGTCTCCATCGAAGGGCTCAAGGATTCGGTCGCTTACCTCCTCGTCGAGATGGTCGCGCCCGAGGGGCACGCCCTGCTGGCGGAGCCCGTGCCGTTCCGCCTCCTGGCCGACCGTGCGGTGGAAATCGGCTGGAGCACCACGCACCCCGAGGCTTCCGCCTCGGGCAACCGGATCACGATCACCGACTATGTCCCGGTGGACCTGCCGTTCGCCGGTGCTGACCAGCCCTGGCCGTACGCCACCGTCCTCCTCGCCCTCCTCGGAGCGGCCGTGCTGGCGGGCGTGCGTCGACGTGCCACTCAGACCCGACGGACTCCGGTCGCCTGACCAGTCCTGTCGCCTCTCGCCTCTCACCCGGAGACGAGTCAACCGTCCCGCGCCCCGCGGGTACATGAAAGGAACACAGCAGAATGTCTGCACACCCCAACAAGCGCAGCACCAAGTGGATCGCCGCTTTCGCTGCCGCCGGCGTGCTCGCCGTGACGGGCGCCGGTAGCGCCGCCTTCGCCGCCGACCTCACGACGGTCGACGACACGAAGGTCGGCTCGATCACCGTGCACAAGTACGAGCTGCCCGACACCGGCTTCGGCCCCGAGGGCAACGGCAAGCAGCTGGACGCGGCGGCTGTCGCCGGCCTCACGCCGCTTCCGGGCGTGACCTTCCAGGTCGAACGTCTGACGCAGTACGACCTGACGACGAACGCCGGCTGGACGAGCCTGCAGGACCTGTCGCTGCAGGACGCGATCGACACCGCCACCAAGGTGCTCGCCGACACGGTCGTCACCGACGCCAACGGCGACGCGACGGCGGCGAACCTCCCGCTCGGCGCGTACCTCGTGACCGAGACGGCCGCGCCCACCGGCGTCATCCCCATGAAGCCGTTCGTGATCACGGTCCCGATGACCGACCCCGACAACCTGAACGCCTGGATGTACGACCTCCACGTGTACCCGAAGAACCAGATCGCGAACGCGGAGAAGACGGCGGAGGACTCGGACTCGGTCGCAATCGGTGACGACGTCGTGTGGTCGATCCTCGGCGACATCCCGATCTCCGACCCCATCGACGGCTACAAGATCGTGGATAACCTCGACGCGCGCCTGACCTACGACCCGGCCAACCCCGCCGTGATGTCGCTCGACGGCTCGTCGACCACCCTCGTCGAGGGCGTCGACTACACCATCGTCGCCACGCAGAACGCGGGAGCATGGTCGGTCACCGCCGAGTTCACCGCGGCCGGTCGCGCCAAGCTCGTCGCCGTCAAGGCCGCCGACATCGACGCGCGCGTCAAGCTCGTCATCCCGACGACGGTCAACTCGATCGGCGACGGCAACATCGAGAACACGGCGCTCGTCTACCCGAACCGTCCGAGCTTCGACATCCAGCCGGGCCAGCCCGGCGGACCGCTGGAGCCCACCGACGAGACCAAGTGGGGCAAGGTCGAGATCCTGAAGCACGAGCAGGGCGACAAGGCGGAGCTCCTCGCCGGCGCTCAGTTCCAGGTGTTCACGTCGCAGGCCGACGCCGACGCCCAGACGAACCCCGTCACCATCAACGGTCAGGACACCTGGACCACGGCCGCCAACGGCGTGGCCTCCATTGAGGGCCTCCGTCAGTCGGGGTGGGCCGACGGTGCCGCCGTCGCTCCGGGCGAAGAGGGCTACCAGGAGTACTGGATCGTCGAGGTCAAGGCTCCGGCCGGCTACGAACTGCTCGCCGAGCCGATCAAGGTCACCGTGGGCGACCCCACGACCCAGGCCATCATCGAGGTGCCCAACGCCCTCGACAACGGTGGCTTCGAGCTGCCCTTCACCGGTGGCACGTTCAACTCGGCGCTCCTCTACGGTGCCGGGACGATCATCCTCGCCGGCGTGGTCCTGATGGCGGTTCGCCGTCGCAAGGCCGCTGCCGACAACTGATCGCATGACGGGGTGCGGGCGTGGCGAGAGTCGCGCCCGCACCTCCTCTGTACGCGCAGCATGTGCGCACACCCGCACTCCATATATAGGGCGGGATTCATACAGGGGTGAGACTCGGAGAACAGGACGCGAAAGTGAGCGACAAGCGCAAAGCGCGGCGCCGAGCCACGACGCGGGCGGAATGGCGTCGGCGTCTGCTGCCGTTCCTCGCGGCGGTGGTCGGAGCGTCCATCCTCTTCTATCCCGCGGCCGCCACGTGGTTCTCCGACCAGGCGCAGGCGAACTCCCTGCAGACATACGCGCAGATCGTCGAGGCCATGCCCGACCAAGACCGGTCCGCCGCTCGTGAACGTGCCGAGGCCTACAACGACGCGCTTCCGCACGGTCCTCTGCGCGATCCCTTCGCCTCCCGGGGCGTTTCCGATGGTGCGGCGCGTGAGTATCCCGAGCTCCTGAGAATGCCGGGGAGCGAAGTGATGGCGCGTGTCACGATCCCTTCGATCGGCGTCTCGCTGCCCGTCTACCACGGCGTCGGCGACGACGCCCTCGACCGCGGCATCGGCCACCTCCCCGGCTCTTCGCTGCCCGTGGGCGGTCCCGGCACCCACGCCGTCCTGAGCGCGCACTCCGGCCTGACGACCGCGGTCATGCTCACCGATCTTCGAGAAGGTCGCCGTCGGCGACCGCTTCCGGGTCAGCGTGCTCGGCGATGAGCTCACGTACGAGGTCGACGAGATCCTCGTCGTGAAGCCGGAGGAGAGCGACGTCCTCCGCATCGAGGATGGCAAGGACTACGTGACTCTCCTCACGTGCACGCCCGTCAACGTCAACTCGCACCGACTGCTCGTGCGGGGGGTGCGGGTTCCCGACGCTCCGAGCGCCGGCGGTCACCTCGGGGCGGACGACAACCGCCCGACGGGGTCGTTCCCCTGGTGGCTCGTCGGCTACGTAGCGGTGCTCCTCGTCAGCGCCGTGCTGACCCTCGCGCCCCTGCGACCAGCGGAACGACGGCGTCCGCGGTCGGTGGCACGCAAGCACGAGCCGAGCACTACTTAATCAGTGCGGCACTCCCACTGAGATTTCGCGGACACCCACTGCGTAGGTGAGCGCTGGTGCTCCACTTGGTGAGACACGTCCGCGCGGGGGCGGGGCTGCACCCGGCGCCTCCCTCTCGCCGACACCGGCGGACGCGTCACCGCACCGGTCATCCACCGGAATGTAGCGCGCACCAGCAAGGAACACCATGAAGAAGAATCACCGCGTCGTCGTCGGCAGAGACACTGAGCTCGCCGCCACCGTCGGCTTCCTCGACCGAGGAGCCAGCGTCCACGTCGTGGGCGCCCGCGGAAGCGGGCGCTCCGCCTTCCTGCGTCTCGTCAGCGACCGGCTCAAAGCGCTCGGGTCGAGCGTCGTCACCATTCAGGGCATTTCGGCGCTGCGGCAGCACCCTCTCGCCGCCGTTCACCTCACCGGCGTCCTCCCCAACGGCGACGGGCGGCTCCCGGCGAGCATGACGGCTGCGGCCGACGGTCTGACGAAGGCACTGCGCGCGGCGAACTCGGTGCTCGTGGTGGACGACTGGGACGAGCTCGACGAGACGTCCTGGGGTGTCATCGACACGGTGCGTCGCTCCATGGGGACTCCCATGGTGATCAGCAGCCGGCGCGCGCGGGGCGCGCGACCGGCGTCGCGTGCAGGAGCGATCCCGACGCCCGAGCATTCGTATGTGGTCGACATGCTGCCGCTCAGCCACGAGGCGCTCGAGATGGTCGTTCGCGCCCACCTCGGCGGGGACGTCGAATCCCACACCCTCAGCCGCATCTTCGCGAAGTCGGGCGGGGTCGTCGGGCTCGCTCTCCACATCGTCGATGCCGCGGTGCGCGATGGAGTGCTCATCGAGCGCGCCGGTGTCTGGCAGGCGGAAGGCTCGCTGTGGAGCGGGAGTCTGCGAGGCGTGGTCGAAGCGCATCTCGAAGACCTCAACGATGCCGCGCGCGACGCGCTGGAGCTCATCTCGCTCGTGGGGATCGCCGACGTCGAGTCGGCCCGCAAGCTCGTCGCGTGGGAGCTTCTGGAGCTGCTGGAGTCAGCGGGCTTCCTCCGCGTCGTCCGCAGCGGGACCCGCCAGCTCGTCACGGTCGTGCCCCCGCTCCTGGTCGAGTTCTTCCGACATGAGCCGGTCGCCGTGCGTCGCCTACGTCTCGCTGCACTGATCGAGGAGCGCCTGGGGGACGCCGGCGCGGTCGACCTGGCGTCGGTGGACAGTCCCGCGCGTGCCGTGGGCGCCGACGGCGACGCGCTGTTCGTACGACTCCTCCAGGAGAGGGTTCGAGGCCGCACGCTGACGACACGGGCGGCGTGGGAGGCATCTCCCACCGCAGAGACGGCGGTCGAGTACGTCCTCGCCCTCGTCCGCGCGGATGGGTCGGTCGACGACCTCCGCGAGGTGCTGCGGCGCACCGATCCGACGACGGGAAGCCCGTTCGCGCGGGCGCGTTTCGCCGTCGTCCGCGCGAACGCCACCGCCTACCTCGACCGTGACGTGGAGGCCGCGCTGACCGCGCTCCGCAAGGTCGCGCCGACGCTCGGCGTGCACGGTCTGATCGTCGAGGCCGCCGAGGTCACCCTCAGCGCGCACACCGGCGAGATCCCTGAGGACTTCGCTGCGCGCCTCGCGGTGCGCGACGATCATCCCCTCGAGGTCAAGCTCGCCCTCTGGGAGGCGCAGATGATCGTGCTCGTCAGCCTCGGCCGGTTCAGCGATGCGCGCCGGGTGTATCGCGACGTCGACCTCGCGGCGAACGGGTCGCAGAACCCCGCCCTTCGTGCGCTCGTGGCGATGGCCCTGCTCGGGGAGGGCGACGCCGACGGCGCGCTGGCCTGGAGCATGCGCGGCGTGAACGAGGCCCGCGAGCTGCTCGACATCGACGGCGCCCGCGCCCACGGTGCCATGGCCGCGCTGTGTCTGATGATGGCCGGCGACTACCAGCCGGTCGAGCACCTGCTGGAGACGCTGAACGCAGCCGGCAATCCGCTGCCGTTCCCCACCGGCGTGTCGATGATGCTCACGAACATGGCCGCCGTCATCGCCAGTCGCCGCGGCGACGCCGCAACCGCCGAGAGGCTCGCGGTCCAGGTCAAGGACATGCGCGATCGTCCGGGTCCGCTCCCCGGTCAGGCCGGCGTCTGGGCCGAGGCCCAGCTGCTCGCGTTCCAGGGACACCACCGTCGCGCCGCCGACCTCGTGTGGGACGTCGCCGAGCAGCTGTGGTCGAGGGGGGCGAGGTTCTCCGCCGCGTTGGGCTTCCTGGCGTCGGTGGAGATCAGCGATGACGAAGCGCGCCTGAGGACCGCCGTCGAGCGGGCGACCGCGGTAGGAGGCGGGCTCCTCCTGTCGCACGCCGGGTTCCTCGACGCACGCGCTGCGCAGGATCCGGACGCGCTGGTCGCGTCGTACGACGCCCTGCGCGCAGCGGGGCGTCCGGGACTCGCCATCACGGCCTTGCGTCTGGCGTCCGAGTTCTACGTGTCCCGCGGGGAACCGCGCCGCGCGGCCGCGGTGGAAGCACGGGCGGAGGCGTTCGCCGAGGCGATGGCGCCCCGCTGGCTCGACACGGTGCGCTTCGTCTCGACCGCGGTGCCGCTGACCGACCGCGAACTCGAAGTGGCGCGCCTCGTCGCCCAGGGTCTGTCGAACCCGGAGGTCGCCGACAACCTGGTGTTGAGCGTGCGGACGGTGGAGAGCCACATGAACCGGATCATGCGCAAGCTCAAGGTGAGCAGTCGCCAGGCGGTGAAGTGGTACATCGAGAGTCGCGCGATCGTGTGAGGTGCGGCCCGGTCACGTCGGGCGCAGGTACGCACACGTCGGTCAGAGCACACGGACCAGCGGGGCGCCGCTACGGAACGTCGACTGCGTCGCACGGAAGAGCTCTCACTGCACGCGTAGGCGCCCGGTGCGGCACATATCGTCGTTCTGTACGGTTCTGGCTGGATCGCTTCCGCGGTCACCGTGCACTTTCGGGAAGACCCGCTTGTTTCGGGACATAGCGGGCTCCTGAACGGCCGGAGGGCCTCCCCTCCGGCCGTTCTCCGTCTCGCCCTACGAGACCGGATCGTCCGTGTGCGAGACGAGTCCGTACGACGTGATCCGTCCCGCCCGGTCGTCTCCCGGGAGCGGGCGTGACCGTCGTCCGTAGATGAGCTCCGACGAGTCGAGCAGCCACGGCACGAGCGTGATCGACACGCCGTGCACCATCATGAGCTGCTGGGCGATGCGTCGTGCCCGCCGGTTGTGCAGCAGCGACTCCCACCAGTGCCCCACGATGTACTGCGGCAGATACACCGTGACGACGGCCGCACCGTGCTTCTCGCGGTACTGGGTGATGAACTGCGCCACCGGCGCCGCGTACTGCCGGAAGGGCGACTCGATGATGACGAGCGGCACCGGCACGCGGTGCAGCTCCCAGTCCGCCTGCAACTGCGCCGAGGTCTCCGCGCTCACCCCCACATGGAGGGCGATCGTCGTGTCGTGGCGAGCGGCGAGAGCGTAGTCGATGGCCTTGGCGGCCGGCTTCTGAAGGTGGCCGATGAGCACGAGCGCGACATCGCCAGAAGCGCCGAAGCGCACACTGTCGTCCATCTCGATCTCGTGCTCGACGTCGCGATAGTACCGGTGCACACCGATCATCAGCACCGACAGCACGGGGATGGCCAGGAAGACGAGCCACGCGCCGTGCGTGAACTTGGTCACCGTCACGATCACGAGCACGGATGCGGTGGCCGCAGCGCCCATCGCGTTGATGAGGAGCCCGACGGCGGCGGCGCGGCGCTCGGCCCGGAGCCTCTCAGGCAGGAGTCGGAGCTCGCGGCGCCAGTGCTTCACCATCCCGATCTGACCGATCGAGAACGACACGAACACACCGATGATGTACAGCTGGATGAGCGTCGTGAGCCGGGCCTGGAACACGACGAGCACCACGATCGCCGCCGCACCGAGAATGATCATGCCGTTCGAGAACACCAGGCGGTCGCCGCGGGTGTTGAGGGACTTCGGGGCGTAGCCGTCGCGGGCGAGCACGGCGCCTAGCAGCGGGAAGCCGTTGAAGGCCGTGTTGGCGGCGAGCAGCAGCACGCACGCCGTCGCCGCCTGCACGACGAAGAACAGGATCGAGCCGCCGCCGAACGTCGCCGCGGCGATCTGCGCCATGAGCGACGGCTGCGGGGTGTTCGCACAGTCGAAGCCGATGAGGTGGCACGGGTTCTCGGCGTAGTGCACGCCCGTCACGAGGGCGAGGAGCGTGAGTCCCGAGAAGAGCAGGATGGCGATCGCGCCCATCGTCACCAGGGTGCTCTGCGCATTCCGCACCTTCGGGGCGCGGAACGCGGGCACGCCGTTGGACACGGCCTCGACGCCGGTGAGAGCCGAGCACCCGCTCGAGAATGCGCGGAGCACGAGAAGGATCGTCGCCGCCTGGGTGAGGCTCTCGGCCTCGACGTCGAACCCGGCGCTCGAGGCGACGGGGGTGTCGCCCAGCATCCAGCGGATGATCCCGGTCACGATCATCACCGCGACCGATCCGATGAAGATGTACGTGGGGACCGCGAACGCCGTCGAGGCCTCGCGCACGCCGCGCAGGTTGACGACGATCAGCACCACCACGAAACCGACGGCCAGCTCCACGCGCCACGGGTCGAGCCCCGGGAGCGCCGAGATGATGTTGTCGACCCCCGACGCGATCGACACGGCGACCGTGAGGATGTAGTCGACGAGCAGCGCCGAGGCCACCACGACGCCCGAGCGCTCACCGAGGTTGGTACGCGCCACCTCGTAGTCACCACCACCGGACGGATAGGCCTTGATGAGCTGTCGATAGCTCAGCACCACGATGATGAGCAGCGCCACGACCGCCGTCGCCACACCGGGCGCGAACGCGAGGAACGCGGTGCCGCCGAGCGCCAGGATCATCACCAGCTCCTGCGGCGCATACGCCACCGACGACAGGGCGTCGGAGGCGAAGATCGGAAGGGCCCTCCGCTTGGGGAGGGCCTGTTCGTCGAGCTGTTCGCTGGTGAGAGGATCGCCCAGCAGGATGCGTTTCGCGATCGGCGTCGTCACGTCGGACGGATCGCGACCTTCTTCAGTCACGGCGGGCGACACTACGCCTCCGCGCGACCGGCCGCAACCGCGGACTTCCGGTGCAGGCGCAGGCGGGCGGATTCAGCCGGAGAAGTAGAAGTACAGGATCGCGGTGACCTCGTCGCCGTTCGTGTCGACGACGACGCTGTACGTGGGAACACCGTCGGCGAAAGCCGATCGGTCGGCGCCGAACACGAGGCGCATCCCGTCTCCCCGCTCGGTCTCGACGTCGGGTCCGAGTGCGCGCACGTCGTCGATCGGCATGCCGATCGCGAGGTCGAACTCGGGGACGATGGTGAGCGGCCCGACCGTGTTCGCGGTGTACCGGAGGTACGACGGCTGGGTGTACTCGTCTCGGGTCGCGCCGCCCTCGATGGGCACCATGTCGTACAGGGCGAAGCCCTTCCACTGGTAAACCGTGTAGTCGGGGTACGTGGTGCCGTTGCCCTTCTCCGTGCGCTCCTCGGGAGCGGCGCCGAACGCGTCGGTGAGCGCCGTGACCGCGGGCTCGATGGGATCGGCCCAGCCGTAGGCGAACACCTCGGCGCCCGTGTCGTCGACGAGGGCGAACCCCTCGGCCGACAGGCGGACGGCGTTCGAGTCGGCCGCCGGGGTCTCTTCGGGCTCCTCGGGCGTCTCCTCCTGCGAGGTCGGCGTCGACGGCGCGGGGCCGGGAGAGCTGGGCGACGGCGCCGACGCCTGCCCCGGGGGGCGCGTGAGCGCGATCACGAGAGTCACGATGACGGCGACGGCCAGCACGCCCGCGACGATCGCGAGCACGAGCGGAAAGCGCGGGCGCTCCTCCGCGGGGCCCTCCGGGACGGGGACGTGGGGCTCAGTCATCACGCAGCTCCGAGGAATTCGGTGGCCGCGACCACGAGCGCGTCGACGCCGCGTTCGATCGTCGGGTGCAGCACGGGAGCGAAGAACGGCGAATGGTTGGTGGGGACGCTCTCGTTGACGGTGCCGGCCGCCTCGGCATCCGCGTACGCCTGCGGGTCGTGCCCGCCCCAGAACCAGAACACGAGCGGGACTCCCGACTCGCGGGCGAACCACGAGACGTCCTCACTGCCTGTGAACATCCCCGGGTCGACGACGCTGCCCGCGCCGAACGCGCGCTCGAACGCGGCCGTCAGGCGCTCCGTGGCGGCCGGGTCGTTGATCGTCGGAGGCAGGGTGTGGAGCACCGAGATGACGGGCTCCTGCTCGGCGCCCGACGCCATCGCCTCGGCCCGCACGATGCGCTCCACGCGGGCCATGATGTCGGCCCGGGCGTCGTCATCGGGGTAGCGGAGGCTCAGGTCGAGGGTGGCTTCCGCGGGGATGATGTTGTTCTTCAGACCCGCGTGGATCGACCCGACCGTCACGACCGCCATCTCGCGCGGATCGACCTCGCGCGAGACCACCGTCTGCAGGCGCATGACCGTCGCGGCCGCCATCACGACGGGGTCGATCGTCGCGTGCGGACGGGAGCCGTGACCGCCGCGGCCGAGCAGCTTGACCGTGAGGCCGTCGCTCGCGGCCATCTGCGTGCCGGGGCGCACGCCGATCAGCCCGGCGGGGATCGGCGTGAGATGCTGACCGAGCACGATGTCGGGGCGCGGGAAGCGGTCGAGCACGCCGTCGGCGATCATCGCCTGCGATCCTGCCCCGTACTCCTCCGCAGGCTGGAACACCGCCACGACCGTGCCCGACCACTGGTCGCGCGTCGCGAGCAGGCGCTCCAGGGCACCCAGCAGCGCCGTGACGTGCATGTCGTGGCCGCAGGCGTGCATGACGGGTACGTCGGTGCCGGACGGGTCGACGCCGCGTGCGGTGGACGCGTAGGCGAGCCCCGTCTGCTCTTCGACCGGGAGTCCGTCCATGTCGGCGCGCAGCCACACGACCGGTCCGTCACCGTTCACGATCGACGTCGCGACGCCGGTCTTCCCGAGCCCTTCGACGAACTCGAGCCCGAGGGCCGTCAGTTCACGCGTGACGACACCGGCCGTCCGTGTCTCCTGAAACGAGAGCTCGGGGTGCCGGTGCAGATCGATGTAGAGGGCTTCGAGGTCGATCGTCATGCGTCCGAGCCTACGCGGGGCGGCTGGGCGGTGCCGGGCGGAGCCGTGCTCGTGCGCTCCACGAGCGCGAACGGAAGCGTGTGGCCGGGCGCCGTGACCGGTTCTCCGAGGGTCGAGAGCACCGTCTCGGCCACTCGTTCGCCCTGCGCGTGCGGGAACTGCTCGATCGTCGTGAGTCCGAAGAATCCGCCCAGCTCATGGCCGTCGACGCCGATGACCGAGATGTCGCGCGGCACGTCGAGACCCGCGTCGCGGGCGGCGAACAGCGCACCGAACGCGAGCTCGTCGGACGCCGCGAACACCGCGGTCGGGCGGGTCTCCTGCAGCAGGCGCTGGGTGGCGCGGTATCCCGCCTCGATCGTGAAGTCGCCCGTCGCGAACCCTGCCGGTTCTGCGCCGGCCGCGCGGAGGGCCGCCTCGAATCCTCGCCGCCGCAGCGTGGGGATGTCGAGGTCGGCGTCGCCGTCGCGGCTCTGCCCGATGTGGGCGATGCGTCGGTGCCCCAGCTCGAGCAGGTGGGTGGCGGCGACCCCTGCGACGGCGGAGTCGTCGACGCGCAGGGTCGACAGGCGCCGGCTCGGGGTTCCGAGACCGACGATCGGCAGCGCGAGCGACTCGAGCTCATCGATCTCGGAGTCGGTGAAGTCGATCGACAGGGCCACGACGGCATCCACTCGTCCGCGGCGCAGCGCTGTGCGCAGCAGGTGACGGCGCTGATCCGGGTCGTCGGTGACGTTGTAGAGCGTGATGTCGTAGCCGTGCCGGGCGAGCGTCGTCGCGATCCCGTCGAGCACGTTCGAGAAGAACCACCGGCCGAGCAGCGGCACCAGGACGCCGACGGATCGGGTGCGGCCCGTCGCGAGACTCGACGCGGTGGCCGAGACGACGTAGCCGAGGTCTTCCGCCGCGTGCTGCACGCGAAGCCTCGTCGCATCCGAGAGACGGCCCCGGCCGCTCAGCGCCCGCGAGACGGTCGCCGTCGAGACGCCTGCTCGACGGGCGACCTCCTCCAGGCTCGTCATCGTCAGTCGGTCGTGAGCCACACGGCCGTGTCGACGGGCAGGTCGCCGCCCTCGAACGCGGCGCTGGCGACGAGCACCGTGCCGCTCGGCAGTCGCACGGGGGTGGTGCCGGCGTTGGCGACGACGGTGACGGTCTGGTCGCCCGAGCGCACACGGAACGCGAGCACGTCGTCGTCGAACCCTTCGATCCACTCCAGCTCTCCCGCGCCCAAGCCGATCGAACGGCGCGTCGCGAGGAGTGTGCGGTAGAGCCACAGCGTCGACTCCGGGTCGACCTCCTGCGCGGAACGCGCGAGGGTCGCCCACTCGGCCGGCTGCGGCAGCCACGAGGCGCCCGTGGGGCTGAAGCCGAAGGCGGGTGCGTCACCCTGCCACGGGATCGGCACGCGGCAGCCGTCGCGCCCGTAGCGCTCGCGGTCGGTGCGGAACCACGTCGGGTCCTGCCGGGCGTCGTCGGGCAGGTGGATGACCTCGGGAAGGCCGAGCTCCTCGCCCTGGTACACGTAGGCCGAGCCGGGGAGCGCGAGCATGACGGTCGTCGCGGCACGGGCACGACGCAGCCCGACCTCGGGGATCGGCTGGCCGGGCGAGTCGGGTCCGATGCCGTGACCCTGCGGGTTCTCGGCGGTGAGCGCCAGCCGCGACGCGTGGCGCACGACGTCATGGTTCGACAGCACCCAGGTGGCCGGCGCGCCGACTGCCGGGAACGCCCGCAGCGATTCGGAGATGACCTCCCGGATGGCGGGCGCATCCCACTCCGTCATGAGGTACGGGAAGTTGAACGCCTGGTGCATCTCATCGGGACGCACCCACAGCGCCGTCTTGTCGACCGTCGGAAGCCACGCCTCGGCGCAGAGCGCCCGATCGCCGTCGTATTCGGCGAGCACGCGGTTCCAGTCGCGGTAGATCTCGTGCACACCCTCCTGGCCCCAGTAGGGCACGTCCTCGTCGCCTCCGCCCATCGAATCGGCGTCGACCGGCGGCAGGTGATCGGGCAGGCCGTCGGTCTTGACGAGGCCGTGGGCCACGTCGACGCGGAACCCGTCGACCCCGCGGTCGAGCCAGAAGCGCAGGATGCGCCGGAACTCCTCCTGCACCTCCGGGTTCGACCAGTCGAAGTCGGGCTGCGTGGAGTCGAACAGGTGCAGATACCACTGCCCGGGTGTGCCGTCGGCCTCGGTCACCCGCGTCCAGGCGGGCCCCCCGAAGACCGATTCCCAGTTGTTCGGGGGAGCTCACCGGCCGTGCCGGTGCCTTCGCGGAACATGTAGCGCGCCCGCTCGGGACTGCCGGGCTCGGCGGCGAGGGCAGCCTGGAACCATTCGTGCTGGTCGGAGCTGTGGTTGGGGACGAGGTCGACGATCACGCGGATCCCACGGGCGTGCGCCTGGCCCAGCATGTCGTCGAAGTCGGCCAGCGTGCCGAACAGCGGGTCGACGTCGCAGTAGTCGGCGACGTCGTAGCCGGCGTCGTGCTGGGGCGACCGGTAGAAGGGGCTCAGCCACACGGCGTCGACGCCGAGCGACACGAGGTCGTCCAGGCGCGCGGTGATGCCGCGGAGGTCTCCGATGCCGTCGCCGGAGGCGTCGGCGAACGAGCGGGGGTAGATCTGGTAGATCACGGCCGTTCGCCACCATTCGGCGCCGGGGCGGCTCTCTCCGATCGGTGCCAGGGGGGAGGTCATCGTGGAAGTCATGCGTACCACCGTAGCGCAAGCGCTTGCGCATGCCGACGGGCGTCGGGGATCCGGAGCGGCGCCGAGGCGGCCCGTTCGCAACTCCGGAGCCGAGAGGCGCAGGCTGCGTCATCGGCGCGCATCCGGGCGGCCCGAGGCCGGGATTCCGGAGTTCTGAACGCGACGGCCCCGGAAGCGGCCAGACGTGACGCGTACGCTGGGGAGGTGAACCCCGAAGAACGCCAGCGCGCCGAGTCGCTCATCGCCCTGATCCCCGATTTCCCCGAGCCCGGCATCCTGTTCCGCGACATCTCACCGCTGCTCGCGGACGCCGCGGCGATGCGCACCGTGATCGACGCGCTCTTCGAGCCGTTCGCCGGGAGGTTCGACGTGATCGCCGGCGTCGAGGCACGCGGCTTCCTGCTGGCGGGCGCGGCCGCCGTCGCCGCCGGTGTGGGAATGGTGCCGATCCGCAAGGCCGGCAAGCTGCCGCGACCGGCGGCCTCGGTGTCGTACGACCTCGAATACGGCCAGGCCGCCATCGAGATGGCAGCCGACCTGGCCCCGGGCACACGCGTGCTGCTCGTCGACGACGTGCTCGCCACCGGCGGCACGCTCAAGGCGGCGCAGCGACTGGTCGAGCAGCTCGGCTACCATGTCGCCGGCACGGCCGCCCTGATGGAGCTGACGGATCTCGGCGGGCAGCGCGTGTGCGGGCCGGTTCATACGGTGTTCCGCGTGTGACGCCGGCTGTCCGGCCTTTGCCGGGTATAGGGCGTTCGCGGATGGGATACTTGTAGGAACCCCCCGAAAGGATCCCCGTGGGAACCACCACTTTCGAACCGACCGTCCACATCCTCTCCAGCACCGGAGCCGAGATCCACCTCGACGGCGAAGTCGATGAGGTCTTCGCCTCGACCGAGGAGGGGCTGCGTGCTCGGGTCGTCGAGGCCATCCGTCAGATGGCGGCGTCCGCGGGGGAGCCCGTGACCGCCACGGTCGTCGACGGCACCACGCGGTGGCCGATGATCGTCCACCCCGACGGCACCTTCCTGGAGGCGCCGTCGTTGTCCGACGCGTCGATCCCGGACGCCGTCGCACCGGCCGTCGTCCCCGCGCCCTCGAGTGCGGCATCCGCGGTATCGAGTGCGCCCGCACCGGCCCCCACGTCATCGGCCGACGGCGCCGCACAGGTTCCGGCTGTCGAGCAGCCCGCTCCCGCCGCCTCTCCTGCCACGTCGGTGATCGACGAGGTGCCGGCCCCCGCTCCTGCGGCAGCCCCGGCGCCCGCTCGTCCCGCGATGCCCGCGCCGGTCGCCGCTGCGCCGGTCGCCGCTGCGACGCCGGTCACCGCCGCGCCGGAGCCGGGCGAATCCGCATCGTCCGCGGCAGGACCGCTGCGCAGCGACGTCACGCGTCGCGAGCTGCGCGCGACACCGACGGTCGACGACCTCCTCAACTCGCGTTCCGAGCGCGCCCGTCCCCGCGCCACCGAGGGGTGGCAGGGTGCGCTGCGGCGCATCACGAACGGTGCGATCTCGCCGCGCCCCGGCGCGCGCGAGCGCTCCCGCATCGAGCGCGAGCGCAAGGTGCAGCGCCGCCTCGACGCGCCGCGCACGATCGTGGTGCTCAATCCGAAGGGCGGGGCGCACAAGACCACCAGCACGCTGCTGCTGGCGGCCACGTTCGGCACGCAGCGCGGCGGCGCCACCCTCGCCTGGGACAACAACGAGACCCGGGGAACGCTGGGCTGGCGCGCGCAGAATGCGCCCCACCACCGCACCGCGGTCGACCTCCTCGCCGACCTCGACCGACTGTCGTCCGCGCCCGACGCGGGCCTTGCGGCGCTCGACACGTATGTGCGCACGCAGGTCGACGCCCGCTTCGACGTCCTCGCGTCCGATGAAGACGCCGCCGCGTCGTCCACGATCGACGCTGCCGCCTTCGATCGTCTCCACGGCCTGCTGTCGCGCTACTACCGTCTGCTGATCGTCGACACGGGCAACAACATGCGCGCGTCGAACTGGATCGCCGCCGTGGCGGCTGCCGACCAGCTCGTGATCGTCTCCACGGTGCGTGAGGACACGGCCGCCAGTGCAGCGTGGCTGCTCGACGGGCTCCGTGAGAAGGGCTTCGACCGCAAGATCGACGAGGCCGTGACCATTCTCGCCGCGCCCTCGGCCCGCCCCGACAAGCGGTTGGCCGACCGTCTGGAGCGACACTTCGAGCAGGTCACCGGCACGGTCGTGCACGTGCCGTTCGATCCCGCGCTGGTCGACGGCGGTCCTGTCGACTTCGACGCGCTGGCGCCCGAGACGCGCGACGCGTGGCTCACGGTTGCGGCGACGGTGGCCGAGCGCCTCTGACGCTCACGAGCCGCGCCGTGCTCAGCGGTCGATGACGATGTTCTCCGGGGTCTCGCCGGCGAGCAGGTGCGCGATCTGCCGGCGCAGGAGCGCGATGATGCGGGGCCGCATGGCGCTCGATGCGCCTCCGACATGCGGGGCGATGAGCACGCCCGGCACACCCCACAGCGGGTGACCCTCGGGCAGCGGCTCGGGGTCGGTCACGTCGAGCCCGGCGCGGATGCGCCCCTGCTGAGCGTGACGGACGAGGGCATCGGTGTCGATGAGCAGACCACGCCCCACGTTGACGATGAGCGCGCCGTCGGGCAGGGCGGCGAGCTGATCTTCGCCGATGAGGTGACGGGTGCTGTCGCCGCCGGGAAGCGACGCGACGACGATGTCGACCGTCGGCAGCAGGTCCATGAGTTCGTCGATGCCGTGCACGTGGACGCCGTCTTCATCTCGTGCGCGCGAGGCCACCGGCACGATCTCGACCTCGAACGGGGCGAGCCGCGCGGCGATGGCCTTGCCGACACCGCCGTAGCCGAGCACGAGCACGCGGCGGTCGGCGAGACTGTCGGCGAAGACGGGTGCCCACGCGCCGCGCTGAACGTTGACAGCGAACACATCGAGCTGTCGCTGCACCGCCAGCATGAGGGCGACGGCGAGTTCTGCGGTGGAGGTCTCGTGCACGGTCGAGGCGTTGGCGAACGGAACGCCGGGCGGCAGGGCGTCCTCCACGCCTTCGTAGCCGATCGACTGCCCCTGCACGAGGCCTACTTCCACATCGGCGAGGCGGTGGAGGAAGCCGCCCTGCTTCATGTACGGCGGGACGACGATGTCGATGCGGCGGGCGGGGGCCTCCCCGGACTCCCAGACCTCCACAGTCACTCCTTGCGGGAGCGGGGCGAGGGCGGCGGCGAGCTCAGCGGTCGGGACGGTCACGAGAAGAGTCACGCTTCGACGTTACCCGGAGTAGCCTGCACGGAGTCCACGAACGCGGAGGTGCGAGATGATTCCCGAGATCAACTACTGGGCGGTCGCCGTCGCCACCCTCGCGGCGATCGTCGTGGGATCGGTCTGGTACGTCCCGAAGGTGTTCGGCGCCCGGTGGAAGCGGCTGGCAGAGGTGCCGGACCCCGAGACGTCGCTCCAGGCGATCCTGCCGATCATCGTGTCGATCGCGCTGTCGTTCCTGCTCGCGTGGGTGCTGGCCGGTGCCATCGCGATCGCGTGGCACTTCTACGGCGGTGACTACTTGTCATCCGCACTCGTCACCGGGCTGACGCTGTGGGCGGGACTCACCGCGGGGCGCATGATCGTGCACGACGTGTTCGCGGGGCGTCCGCCCCAGCTCACGGTGTTGAACATCGCCCACGAGCTGCTGCTCGTCGTGGTCGTCTCGGTGATCATCGGGCTCTGGCCTCCGGCCGGCACCGTCTGACGGCATCCGGCCAGCGCGAAGCATGTCCCACTTGCCGCGAAGCATGTCCCACTCGCGGTCGGTTTCACACGCCAGAAGCGACCGAAACCGGGACGCGCTCCTGCGGCGCGCAGCGCGATCAGGCGGCGGCGGAGGTGAGCGAGGCGATCGCCGACGTGAAGAACGTGAGGCCGTCGACACCGGACCGCATGGCGGCGGCCGTGTCGGGGCCGAAACCGGGCTCCACGGCGTGCTCGGGATGAGGCATCAGGCCGACGACGTTGCCGCGGTCGTTCGTGAGGCCGGCGATGTCGTCGAGCGACCCGTTCGGGTTCACGCCCAGGTAGCGGAACGCGACGAGCCCTTCGCCTTCGATGCGCTCGAGCGTCTCGGCGGAGCAGATGTAGCCGCCGTCGCCGTTCTTGAGCGGGATCGTGATCTCCTGACCTGCCTCGAATCCGCTCGTCCACGCGGTCGACGCGTTCTCGACGCGGAGGCGCTGGTCGCGGCGGATGAACTGCTGGTGCGCGTTGCGGATGAGTCCGCCCGGCAGCAGATGAGCCTCGACGAGCATCTGGAAGCCGTTGCAGATGCCGAGGATGGGCATGCCCTTGGCGGCCGCGTCCTTCACCTCGGCCATGATCGGCGAGAGTGCCGCGATGGCGCCGGCGCGCAGGTAGTCGCCGTAGCTGAAGCCGCCGGGCAGGACGAGTGCGTCGACGCCTTCGAGGTCGTGCGAGCCGTGCCACAGGGCCACGGGCTCGGCACCGGCGACGCGGATCGCGCGCTGTGCGTCGCCGTCGTCGAGTGAGCCGGGGAAGGTGATGACCCCGATGCGGGCGGTCACTCGACGACCTCGATGCCCACGACGTCTTCGATGACCGAGTTCGACAGGATCTCGTCGGCGATCTTCTTGACCGTCTCGAGCGTCGCCTCGTCGGCGGTGTCGACGGTGAGCTCGAAGCGCTTGCCGATGCGGACGCCGGAGATCCCCGCGACCTCCAGGCGCGACAGCGCTCCGGCGACGGCCTTCCCCTGCGGGTCCAGCAGCTCGGCCTTGGGCATGACGTCGACGACGATGGTGGGCATTCGAAGCTCCGGAGGAAGTCGCGGGAAGGGTGCCCCTCCAGTCTACGGGGAGCCGCGGTCCGGCCGCGCGCGGCCGTCCTGCCGCCGTCGCCCGTGCTGTGACCGAACTGTGATACAGGCGTGGGAGCGCTCCCTTGACATTCTTGGGAGCGATCCCATAGCGTCATGACAGATCGGTGAGAGCGCTCCCATGAATGACCTGGGTGCGTCATCGAGAACCCGCGAACACGCAGCAAGACCCACACCACAAAGGAGTGACACGTGAACTCACGCGCACTGCGCCGCTTCGGCCTCATGGCCGGCGTCGCGACCACCGCCGCGATCGTCCTAGCCGGCTGCTCCGGCACGGCGACCCCGGCGCCGACCTCGAGCGGCGACGGCGAGGAGAACTTCGAAGGCGTCGAGCTCACGCTCGCGACCTTCAACGACTTCGGCTACTCCGACGAGCTCCTCGCCGAGTTCGAAGAGGAGACCGGCATCACGGTCGTCCACAACAAGGCCGCCACCTCGAACGACGCGCGCGCCAACTTCTTCCAGAAGCTCGGCAAGACGGGCCTCGCCGATGTCGAGGCCGTCGAGGTCGACTGGTTCACCGAGATGATGAAGTACTCCGACCTCGTCGCTCCGGTGCCCGCCGACCTCAAGGGCCGCTGGCTCGATTGGAAGGAGCAGGCGGCCACCGACGCGAACGGCAACATCGTGGCGTACGGGACCGACATCGGCCCCCAGGCCGTGTGCTTCCGTCAGGACCTCTTCGACGCCGCCGGCCTCCCCACCGACCGTGAAGAGGTCGCCGGCCTCTTCCCGACATGGGACGCCTTCTTCACCGTCGCCGAGGACTACGTCGAGAAGACGGGCAAGCCGTTCATCGACTCCGCCAACTCGGTGCTCCAGGGCCTCGTCAACCAGCTCGAGACCGCCTACGAGCAGCCCGACGGCACGATCGTCGCCACCGAGAACCCCGACATCCGCGCCGCCTACGACACCGTCGTCGACCGCGCCGTTCCGATCTCGGCGTACGCCGGTCAGTGGAGCGAGGACTGGTTCGCCTCGATGGCGTCCGGTGAATACGCCGCCATGCTGTGCCCGCCGTGGATGCACGGCATCATCTCGGGCAACGCTCCCGACATCAAGGACTGGGACGTCGCCAACGCCTTCCCCGAGGGCGGCGGCAACTGGGGCGGCTCGTACCTCGTCGTTCCCGCCAACGGCAAGAACGTCGCGGCCGCGCAGAAGCTCGCCGACTGGCTGACCTCGCCTGAGACGCAGATCAAGGCGTTCAACAACGCGGGCACGTTCCCCAGCCAGCCGGAGGCGCAGACGAGCGCCGACCTGACCGGGTTCATCAACCCGTACTTCAACGACGCTCCCACGGGTGAGATCGGCATCGACCGCGCCAACGCGGTGACTGTCGCCACCTACAAGGGCGAGAAGTACTTCCAGTTCCACGACGCTCTGCAGAACGCCGTGACCCGTGTCTTCGACGGCGTCGAAGACAAGGAGACCAGCTGGAACACCTGGGTGACCGAGGTCGGCGCGTTCTGACCTGACCGCGTCCTGACCTGAGGACCGGGGGTGGGGCGACCCGAACGCCGCACCCCCGGGACCTCCCGGCCATCACCCCTCGGCAACCACCCCTCGGCAACCACCCCTCGGCACACGACGAAGGACGACCGTGACCACGACTCAAACGCGCCCGGCGACGCGCACACCCCAGACGGCGGACGGCCCTCGTCAGCCCCGGGTCATCTCGTTCTCGCAGCGCCTCAGCAAGTGGGACCTGAAGGTCTCGCCCTACCTGTACATCTCGCCGTTCTTCATCATGTTCGCGATCGTGGGCCTGTTCCCGATCGGGTACACCGCCGTCATCTCGTTCATGGACTGGGACCTCGTCCGCAACTCCGGCGAGTTCATCGGATTCGACCAGTACATCTGGATCCTGTCGCAGCCCCACTTCTGGACGGCGCTGCGCAACACCTTCAGCATCTTCCTGCTGTCGAGCGTGCCGCAGTTGATCCTCGCGATCTTCATCGCCGCCGTCCTCGACCGGAACATCCGCGCGAAGACCTTCTGGCGCATGAGCGTGCTGCTCCCCTTCGTGGTGGCGCCGGTGGCCGTGGGCCTCATCTTCACGGCGATCTTCGCCGACAACTTCGGCCTCGTGAACACATGGCTGCAGTCGATCGGCATCGACGGCATCCCGTGGCACAAAGACCCGCTCGCGAGCCACGTCGCGATCGCGACGATGGTGAACTACCGCTGGACCGGGTACAACACGCTGATCCTGCTGGCCGCGATGCAGGCCGTGAACCGCGACTTCTACGAGGCGGCGACCGTCGACGGCGCCGGACCCGTGCGGCAGTTCTTCTCCATCACGCTGCCTTCGCTCAAGCCGACCCTGATCTTCGTCATCATCACCTCGACGATCGGCGGTCTGCAGATCTTCGACGAGCCGCGCGTGTTCGACCAGTTCGGTCGGGGCGGCGCCGGGCAGCAGTGGCTGACGATCGCGCTCTACCTGTACGACATCGGCTGGGGGCAGTGGAACTTCGGCCGGGCCGCGGCGATGGCGTGGATCCTTTTCGTCATCATCCTGATCATCGGCCTGCTGAACCTCCTCATCACCCGCACCCTCGTGCGCGACGAGGGCCTGCACCGGGAGCTGAGCAGACGCCAGCAGCGGGCGCAGGAGAAGGCCGCGAAGCAGAACGTCAAGGAGGGCACGCGATGAGCACGCTCGGAGCGCCGACGCCGATCGCGGTCGTCGAGGAGAACATCCCGAACGAGCCGCGCCGCCGGCGCGGAGCAAAGACCGTCAAGATCCGCGGTGCCCGCCCGGGGTGGGTGGTCTACGGCATCCTGACCGTCGTGTTCCTCACGGGTGTCTTCCCGCTCTACTGGTCGTTCATCATCGGGTCGGGTGACGCGTCGTCGCTGCGCCGCCCGTTCAGCTGGATCCCGGGTGGCAACTTCTGGGACAACGCGGTCGCCGTCATGAACAACCCGGCCGTCAACTTCTGGCCGGCGCTGTGGAACTCGATCTACAGCTCGTTCCTCATCGCCGCCGCGGTCGTCATCACGTCGACCCTCGCCGGCTGGGCGTTCGCCAAGCTCCGCTTCCACGGGGGGCCGGCGCTCCTCATCTTCGTGGTCGCCACCATGGCGGTCCCGCAGCAGCTCGGCGTCGTCCCCCTCTACATCCTCTTCAGCGAACTCGGGTGGACGGGGCAGATCGGCGCGATCATCGTTCCGGCCCTCACGAGCGCCTTCGGTGTGTTCTGGATGACGCAGTACCTGCGCCAGGCCGTGCCCGACGAGCTGATCGAAGCCGCCCGCGTCGACGGTGCGTCGATGATCCGCACGTTCTGGACCGTCGGCGTGACCGCCGCGCGACCCGCTGCCGCGATGCTGTTCCTCTTCACCTTCGTGGGCGCGTGGAACAACTTCTTCTGGCCGTTCATCGTGCTCGACCGTCAGAACCCGACGCTTCCGGTCGCGCTCTCGCTCCTGCAGTCGAACTACTTCGTCGACTACTCGATCGTGCTCGCCGGTGTGATCCTCGCCACGATCCCGCTGCTGCTGCTGTTCATCTTCGCCGGCAAGCAGCTCGTGAGCGGCATCATGGCGGGCGCCGTCAAGGGCTAGGAAGTACTCTCATGAGCCACCCCTCCCGAGAGGACTCTGCCTCCATGTCGCGCTCGTTCCCCGAGAACTTCCTGTTCGGGGCGGCCACAGCCGCCTACCAGATCGAGGGTGCCGCCTTCGAAGACGGCCGGACCGCATCGGTGTGGGACGCGTTCGCGCGGGTGCCCGGTGCCGTCATCAACGCCGACAACGGCGACGTCGCGTGCGACCACTACCACCGCTACGCCGACGACGTGGCGATCATGAAGGAGCTCGGGCTCGACACGTACCGCTTCTCGGTGTCGTGGGCGCGCGTGCGTCCCGACGGCGGCGCGCTCAACCAGAAGGGCCTCGACTTCTACAAGAGGCTCGTCGACGAGTTGCGGGGTGCGGGCATCGTCCCGTGGCTCACGCTCTATCACTGGGATCTGCCGCAGGCGCTCCAGGAGCGCGGAGGCTGGACCGTGCGTGAGACGAGCGACCTGTTCACGGAGTACGCGCTCGACGTGCACGACGCCCTCGGCGACCGGGTGCAGAACTGGACGACGCTCAACGAACCGTGGTGCTCGTCGTTCCTCAGCTACACCGCCGGCATCCACGCCCCCGGGCACTACTCGGTCACCGAGGGGGTGCTGGCGGCGCACCACCTGCTGCTCGGCCACGGCCAGGCCGTGCGCGAGCTGAGGGCGCGCGACGCGTCGCTGCAGCTCGGGATCACTCTCAACCTCACCGGTGCCGAGCCCGTCGACCCGGCGGATCCCGCCGACGCCGACGCCGCACGCCGCATCGATGGCCAGTTCAACCGCTGGTTCCTCGACCCGATCTTCCGCGGCAGCTATCCGGCCGACGCGGTCGAGGACATCCGCGCGGTCGACGCCGCCGCGATCGACGCGCTCGACGCGGCGATCCGGCCGGGCGACCTCGAAGCGATCTCCACACCGCTCGATGCGCTCGGGGTGAATTACTACCACAACGAATACGTGGGCGGTCAGCCCGACCCGCACCCGCCGGCGCCCACCGACGCGCCGACCGCGCGCCGCGCCGCATCGCCGTTCCCCTCGCACGAGGGCATCCACTGGCACGAGCGCGGGCTTCCGCGCACCTCGATGCACTGGGAGGTGCAGCCCGACGGCCTGTCGACCCTGCTGGAGCGGGTCTGGGCGGAGTACGCGCAGCCGGTGGGGACCGTGCTGTACGTCACCGAGAACGGCGCGGCCTACGACGACACCGTGAGCGCCGACGGCGTGCATGACGTCGAGCGCACCGCGTTCCTGCGCGGCCACCTGGGTGCGGTGCGCGATGCGATCGACGCGGGCGTGGATGTGCGGGGATACTTCTACTGGTCACTGCTCGACAACTTCGAGTGGGCGTGGGGCTACGAGAAGCGGTTCGGCATCGTGCACGTCGACTACGACACGCAGGTGCGTACGCTGAAGGACAGCGCGCTGGAGTATCGTCGCGTCATCGCCGCCCGTGCGATCGACGTGGCTTCCTCCTCACGGGCGACCATCGCGTCACCCTCGAACCAGCAGGCTCCCTGACGAAGCAGACCCCTGACGAAGCAGACCCCCGAACGAAGCAGACCACGCGTGACGATCGAAACCTCCCGCTCGACGGCGACCATCGAAGAGGTCGCGGCCGCCGCCGGCGTGTCGCGCTCGACGGTGTCGCGCGTCGTGAACGGGTCGACCTCGGTGAGCCCCGCCGCGCTCGAGGCCGTGCAGCGCGCGATCGCCGAGCTCAACTACGTGCCCAACCGGGCGGCACGCTCGCTCGCCAGCCGCGCCACGATGGCGCTCGCGCTCGTGGTGCCGGAAGACACCACCCGGTTCTTCGGCGACCCGTTCTTCGCCGCGATCGTCTCGGGCATCAACGCGCGCCTCAGTCGGTCCGACTACGTGCTGAACCTGATCATCGCGAGCGACGACCCGCAGGACAAGGCGACCGCCTACCTGCGCAGCGGCGCCGTCGACGGCGCGATCGTCGTCTCCCACCACACGAGCGACACGTTCATCGACCGGATCGCGGCGGCGGTGCCCGTCGTCTACGGCGGCCGGCCCGTGCGCGAGCGGGAAGACGACCACTACGTCGACGTCGACAACTTCGCCGGCGGGCGCAATGCGACCGACTACCTGATCGACAAGGGCTATCGCCGCATCGCCACGATCACGGGTCCGCTCACGATGCCCGCGGGCGTCGACCGCTTGCAGGGCTACCGCGCCGCGCTGCGACACGCAGGATTGGACGAGGCCGCCGTCGAGGACGGCAACTTCACGGCCGATGGCGGTGGCGCCGCGATGCAGCGCATCCTCGACGCGGGGGCCGAGTTCGACGCCCTGTTCGTGGCGAGCGACCTCATGGCCCGTGGTGCGCTCGCGACCCTCGGTCGTGCCGGCATCCGCGTGCCCGACGACGTGGCGATCATCGGCTTCGACGATTCGCCGGTGGCCGTCTCGGTGACGCCGAAGCTCACGACGATGCGTCAGCCGTCGTTCGCGCAGGGGGAGCGAATGGCCGACATCCTGCTGGCGATCCTCGCGGGCGGCCGTCCTCCGCACGTCACGATCCTCGACACCGAGTTGGTCGTCCGCGCTTCGGCCTGACCGCGTCCGACGCACGCCTCGGACTTCCCGTCGGCGATTTACCTTGCATGCAAGGTAACAGCCGGGGAAGATGAGTGCATGAGCACCACAGCGATTCCCGACGTGCGGATGAGCCCGGCCGGCGGCCGGATGGACCAGGCCGTGTGCCTCGCGCTGTACTCCGCGATGAATGCGACGGTGCAGCTGTACCGCGACCTGCTCGCCCCGTGGGGGCTGACATACCAGCAGCTCATGGTGCTGGGCGTGCTGTGGCAGGAGTCGGAGGCGACTCCCACCCGCATCGGCGAGGTGCTCATGCTCGACTCCAGCACCGTGGCAGGACTGATCAAGCGGCTGGAAGCCGCCGGGCTCGTGCACCGCGAACCCGACCCCGGCGACCGCCGCCGTGTGCGCGTGCTCCCCAGCGCCCAGAGCCGCACGATCGCGAGGGAACTGGGCTGGCTCGAAGCCTGCCTCGCCGAGGCCATCGACCTCACGCCCGCGCAGGCGGGCGATCTGATCACCCGGCTGCATGCGCTGCGTGAGTCGGTCACCCGCTTCCCGCGGCCCGATTCCCCGCGGCCGGAAGAGCCGTCGGCCGCACCGCACACACAAGAAGCAGAGACGAGAGGACCATGACCATGAACCTGGACGACATCGAGGTCACGACTCTGCGCGGGGAGCGCACCACCTTCGGCGGGCTCCGCGAGGGCAAGGTCGCGCTCGTCGTGAACGTCGCCTCCCGCTGCGGACTGGCGCCGCAGTACGAGCAGCTCGAGCAGCTCCAGCGCACGTACGGCGACGCCGGCTTCACCGTGATCGGGTTCCCCAGCAACCAGTTCCTGCAGGAGCTCGGCAAGGCCGAGGCGATCGAGGAGTACTGCTCCGCCACGTGGGGCGTCACATTCCCCATGACCGAGAAGGTGAAGCTCAACGGGCGCCACGCGCATCCGCTCTACCAGGCGCTCACCGAGCACCCCGACCAGGACGGCAAAGCCGGAAAGGTGAGCTGGAACTTCGAGAAGTTCCTCGTGCACCCCGACGGCCGCGTGAAGCGCTTCCGTCCGCACACGCTTCCTGACGCCCCCGAGATCGTCGACACCATCACGGCGTGGATCGCGGAGCGCGACGCCGCCTGACGCGCCCGCACGGCGAGGCCGCGGGGGTCAGGCCGCGGTGGCCGACAGGGCGTTGAGCCAGGGGTCGTCGAAGCTCAGCGTGCGACCGTCGTCGCGCACCGCGATGCCGTAGTGGCCGAGGCGTTCGCCGAGCGCGCCGAGGCTGTCGGCGTCGGGGAGGGTGAGGTCGACGCGGCCGAGCCCGAGCGCGGGCATCCGCGGGCCCGCGCCGCGCGAGTTCCACACGTTCATCGCCATGTGGTGGTGGTAGCCGCCGGCGCTCACGAACAGCGCCGACTCGCCCATCGACAGCGTGGCGTCGAAGCCGAGGGCGTCGACGTAGAAGGCGCGCGCCGACGCGACGTCGCCCACCGAGAGGTGCACGTGGCCGATGTCGGCCGTCTGCGACGACGTGGCGCCCGCGGCAGCCTCTTCCGTGAGGTGCTCGCGCAGGAACGCGTTGGGGTCGAGGTAGAGCGTGTCCATCTCGACCTGCCCGTGCGTCCACGACCACTGCGTGCGGTCGCGGTCCCAGTACAGCTCGATGCCGTTGCCCTCGGGGTCGGTGAAGTAGAACGCCTGGCTCACGAGGTGGTCGGCGCTGCCCGTGAAGGTGCGGGGTGCATGCTGGGCGACGCTGTAGAGCGCCGCCGCGAGCGCCTGCTGCGTCTCGAACAGGATCGCGGTGTGGAAGAGTCCCGCCGATCCCAGGGTGGCGTGCTTCAGCTGCGGCTCATGACGGAGGATCACCAGAGGCTTGCCGGCGCGGCCGAGCGTCACGGAATCACCCTCGGCGCCGAGCACCTGGAGTGTGACGACGTCGCGGTAGTAGCGCGTCATCCCGTCGAGGTCGCCCACCAACAAAGTGACGGCGCCCATCGTGGTGGCCGGGGCGAGGCCCGCGGCGTCTGCGGAAACACCGGATGCCGGGGGAAGTGTATTCATGTGAATGTTCAACCTCCGGCATCCGGTCGTTATTCCGCCTTAGTGCGGATCTTCCGACTGGGCGGGACTCTACTCCCTGGTCGCCTCGACCGGGTCGCCGCCGAGTTGACCCACTGCCGGGATCGGGCCGCCGTCATCGGCTCCGGTCTCGCGGGCCCGCGCGATCGCGTTGCCCACGTGGTAGATCAGGAGAGCTGCGACGGTGCCGAGCACGATTCCGCCGAACTGGAAGCTGCCCGCGTTCATCGTGAAGTCGGCGATCGCGATGATGAACGCGACAGCCGCAGTGAGCTGGTTCACAGGGCGCGAGAAGTCGACGCGGTTGTCGACCCAGATCTTGATGCCGATGATTCCGATGAGGCCGTAGAGAGCGGTGGTGACACCACCGATGACACCCGCAGGAATGGTGTCGATGACCGCGGCGACCAACGGCGAGAACGAGAACAGGATCGCGACGACGCCGGCGACCCAATACGCCGCGGTCGAGTAGACGCGCGTCGCGGCCATGACGCCGATATTCTCGCCGTAGGTGGTCGTTGCCGAACCACCGAACGCACCCGCAATCGTGGTCGCTACGCCGTCGGCGAAGAGAGCATTGCCCGTCTGCTTGTTGATCGTCGGGTCTTCGGCCATCGACGCGACTCCGCGTACGTGACCGATGTTCTCAGCGATGAGCACGAGCACGACAGGCAGGAACATCGGAAGGAAGCCCCACGATGCCGGGTCGCCGAATGCCGGCAGGTGGAAGTCGGGCAGGCCGATCCACTTGCCGAAGATGTCGCCGAATCCGTCGATCTGCGCAAGCTCGGCGACCTTGTCGAACTTGGCCGACTGGCCCTCACCTTCACGTCCGGTCCACTCGTGGAGGAACAGGGACACGACGTATCCGACGATGACGCCGAGGAAAATGGAGATGCGGCCGAGGAAGCCGCGGAACAGCACCGCGAACAGCACGACGGCCGACAGGGTGACCGTGGCGCTGATGGGCTCGAGACTGAAGTTGTTCCACGCGGCGGGGGCCAGGTTGAAGCCGATCAGCGCGACGATCGCGCCGGCGACGACCGGCGGCATGAGCTTCTCGACCCAACCGGAGCCCGCGCGCTGCACCGCGAATCCGACGATCGCCAGCAGCACGCCCGCGAAGAAGACGCCAACCAGCGCCTGACCGTACTGCTCGGGGGTTTCGAGCCGGTTCCCGCCGTTGACCGCGAGGATCGGCGCGAGGAAAGCGAAAGACGAGCCGAGGTAACTGGGCAGCTTGTTGCGGGTCAGGAGGAGGAACAGAAGGGTTCCAAGGCCAGAGAACAGCAGGGTCGTCGCCACGGGGAAGCCTGTGATGATCGGTACGAGGAACGTGGCGCCGAACATCGCGACGACGTGCTGGGCGCCGATGGCGATCGTGCCTCCCCAGCTCAGGCGCTCATGGGGCTTGACGACGGCGCCGGGCGCGACGTGACGGCCGTCGCCGTGCAGGGTCCAGGTGGGCATAGGGGTACTCCTCGGGGTGAGTGGGATGCCGGAGTCGAATCTCTTCGGTCAGGTTATCTGGGAGAACCCTGAGAGAGCTGGTGCGACAGGCGGCGTCGCTCAGGCGCTCAGGCGCTCCATGACGTCATCGGCTGATGGCGTCAGCCACATGAGTGACACGCCACCAGCCGGCATGTCCCATCTCGCCGCCACGTCGTAGCCCCGCACCCCGTCGTGACCATGTGCCGGTGGGACCGGATGCGAGTTTTCTCGCGCCCATGTGAACGCCTCAGAAACGGTCGCCTGATCGATGTCGTAGGCACTCACTCGCCGACCAGGCCCCACGGTCATCACGCGGTAACCGTCGGCCGTCATCTCTTCGCGTGCGTCTCGCTCGTCAACAGGGTTCACCTTCATGGCCGAGATGGTAGAGAACGGTGACGCCGGGAACAGGCGGTTGGCTCCCCTGGGGTGTTTCCGTACGTCGGCCGTGCTGATCCCAGGCGGTGAAAAGCGCGTCGCGCGAAGACCGGGTCGCGACGACCGAGTCAGGCAGTGAGGCGGTCGAGCAGCTCGCGGTACTTGCCGGCGGTGCGCTCCACGACATCCACGGGGAGCTCGGGCGCGGTGCCCTGCTTACTCCAGTTGGCCGCCAGCCAGTCGCGCACGATCTGCTTGTCGAAGCTCGCCATCCGCTCGGCCGGCGTCGTGCCGGTGCGCCACGCCTCGGCGTCCCAGTACCGGGACGAGTCGCTCGTGAGCACCTCGTCGGCGAGGGTGAGGACGCTGTCGGCATCGACGCCGAACTCGAACTTCGTGTCGGCGAGGATGAGCCCCTTCGCCTCGGCGACCGCGGCGGCGCGGGTGTAGATCTCGAGCGAGAGGTCACGGAGCTCCGCTGCGCGCTCGGCGCCGACGAGTTCGACGGTCTGCGCGAAAGTGATGTTCTCGTCGTGCTCTCCCATCGGCGCCTTGTACGCCGGGGTGAACAACGGCTCCGGCAGGCGGTCGCCGTTGCTCAGGCCTTCGGGGAGCGCGATGCCGCAGACGGTGCGCGAGTTCTGATACTCGGCCCAGCCCGATCCGGTGAGGTAGCCGCGCACGACGCACTCGATGGGCTGCATGTCGAGCGCCTTCACGACCATCGCGCGACCCGCGACCTCGGCCGGCGGCTCGACGCCGTCGACGAGGTGATTCGGGATGGCGCGGCCGCCGTCGCCGCCCGCGAGCTGAGCGAACCACCACATGCTCAGGCGCGTGAGCAGCGACCCCTTCTCGGGAATGCCGGGGCTCAGCACGAAGTCGAACGCGCTCACCCGGTCGCTCGCGACGACCAGCATCCGGCCGCCGTCGCCCGATTCGGGGCGGTACAGGTCGCGCACCTTTCCCGAGTACACGTGGGTCCAGCCGGGGAGGGAAAGCGCGTCGGTCACCCGTCCATTATCCGGGTCGGTCCGGGTGCAGCAGGTGTGCAGAGAAGAGTGGCGTTCACAACTCCGGAGCGAGAGGTCGCGCGGTGCGTCAGCGAGCGTGTTCGGTCGCCCGGAGTCACGCCTCTCCGGAGCAGTGAACGCCATATAGCCGCCCCCCGGCCACCGATCTCTCAGGAGCGCGCGCCCCCCCCCCCCCCCGAGACCGGACCGCCTACTCCCCCATCACATCGCGGTCGCCGACCCCTCCCGTTCGTCCTGTTCGAGGTAGGCGTCGACGTAGCCCTCGCGGGATGCCGTGATCTCCACGTGGTGGCCGCGCACGTCCTGCGGAAGGTCGACCCAGCCGTCGGCGTCGGTGGTGAGCAGATGCTCGACGTCGCTCGCCTGCACGTGCACGAGCGCGCCCTCGACCGGACCCGGGTTGCCGGGGCGCCCGGGCACGGGCTCGTACTGCGGCACCGTGATGCGCAGCTTCCCCTGGCCGATGTGCTCTGCCTCGATCACGAGCCGCGGGAAGGCGGCACGGTAGACGCGCAGCTCGGGGTCGCCGAGCAGGTTGAGGCTGAAGATCTGCCACCGGTCGTACGCGCGCCAGGCTCCCGTGCTGCCGTACACGGTGAGCCGGCTGTCGTTGAGCAGGCCCAGGTGCCGTGTAGAGGCGAGCCGGTGGAAGAACGCGCGCTGGAAGTCGTCGCCCACGCCGATCCACGAGAAGCGCGTGTTGCCGACGTAGCCGACAGCGCCGCCCGCGCCGTTGAGGAGGAGCGCCTCCGACATGGCGTCGTTCGTGTCGAACCCGTTGGTGAGGCACGAGTCGGCGTAGCCGATGAATCCGGGGCTGCCGTTGCGCAGGTTCTGCGCCATCCCGGTGCTCAGGTGCGCGACGCCCGACTGGCTGCCGTGGCCGGACAGCGACACCAGGTGCGGCGCCGCGTCGAGACCACCGCGGAGTCCTGCCTCGGTGAGGTACTGCACGGGCGCGGCGAGCCGGGCGAAGAACGACAAGTCGCGTTCGTCTTCGTAGTGGCGGCTGAACCGGTCGATGCCCGGCACCTCGTCGCGGATCTGCCGCCGCAGCCGTTCCTGATCGTCCATCGATCCCTCGGCCGACTTCGGGTTGAACTCGTACGCCTGCGGCGCCCGTTCCTCCGCGGTGCCGCGCACGACGATCCAGGGGCTCGGGATCGGGATCGTGATGGTCGTGAACCACAGCGGAATGGTGAGGACGCTCGGGCTCGCATCGGTCGCCGAGGTCGCGAAGTACCAGCCGCGCACGGAGGCCGACGGGTTCATGGTGAACGGCAGTTCGCGGCGGTCGGTTTCGGTGACTCGGGCGATGAGGTCCCACGTGAAGTCGCCGGGGGCGGCCTCGAGCTTCAGCAGGGCGCGGGACTGCGCCGGCTGCGACACGAACCGGTTGTCGCCCGGTACGGCGTCCGCCGTCGGCCACAGGAAGGTGCGCCCGCCCCAGTCCGACGAGACGAGCACCATCCGGCGCGGCCAGTCGCGGTCGGCGAGCATCGCCCAGCCGCCGCGGGCGCGCTCGTACGCGAGTGTCTTGTCGACGAACGTCGCCGCCTGCGTCGCATCTTCGACGGGTGCCCGTCCGACGCTGAGGTCGGTGCGGAGCACGACCCCGTCGATGTCGGTGCCGTCGAGGTGGTTCTGCGCGTACACCCCGTTTCCGGCCGCATCCCAGTCGTGCTCGGGCACGTAGATCCACGGCAGGGTGAAGGTGAACGGTCCGACGTCGAACTCGCGCGTGCCGAGGATCCAGCTCTGGAGGCTCGCGTAGTAGAAATCGGTGGGAATCGTGTTCCACGCATAGAGGAATTGCAGCGGTGTCTCCAGCAGCGCCCGCGGGCCCTCGACCCGCACCCATTCGGTGGGGGTCGCGCTGCGGGTGGCGTAGTCGTCGCCGGTGGTGAAGTACCAGCCCGGCGACGCGCTTCCCGACGTTCCGGCGGCGTCGTAGGGGATGAGGGTGCCGTCGCTGATCCGCACCAGCCGGTTCTGGGTGCTCGCACCCCACCAGACTCCGAGGTCCTGACCGTGGATGCGCAGATGGGAGCCGGTCCAGAAGCTCTGCCCGTTGTCGGGCTTCGTCTTCGTGCCCACGGTGACGCCGCCGAGGATCCCGCCGGCGGCCTGCCGCGCCGGGACGATCGACACGTCGCCGCCGATCAGCAGCCACGACACGCCCCAGTCGGTGCGCTTCTCTTTCAGGAAACGGCGGATCACTTCGGCAAGGTCGCGGGCTCCGGTGCGGAAGTCGCCCCAGCGACCGTCCACGATCTCACTGATGGTCACGACGCGTGCGGTGATGCCGCGGGCGCGCTTCGCCTGAGCGAGCCGGTGGAACTGCTCCACGACCCCGGGCCGCGGCGCACCGCGCGTGATCATCGCGTTGTCCCACGAGTAGTCGTCGGTGATGATGAGGTACTCCGACGGGAAGTCGAAGCCGGGCCAGCGCACGTCGATCTTGCCGATCACGTCGGAATTGAGCACGGCACCGCGAGCGACATCCCGCAGGCGGATGCTCTCCGCCTCGGTCACGACCACGTGCTCGGGCTGCAGCTGCACGCGCTCTTCATCGAATGCGTCGCCGAAGCGCTCGCGGAGTTCCTTCACGGCCGCGTCGCGGTCAGCCGTCACCGGTTCTTTCGCGAACTCGACCCGCACCGTGACGGTGGTGCACAGTTCGAGTGTCGCCTTGCGGGTGAGGCGCACGGGAGACAGTTCGATGACGGCGATGCGCACGTCGCCGATCGTCTCGATGCCCACGGCGCGGGCGACGGGCGGCGGGTCGGACGCCGCGTGCTTGTACGCGTCGGGGTCGGGCGGCACCACGGGAGGCGCCGGGAAGCCGGTATCGATCGGCGCGCGATCGACCTGGCGGCAGCTGCAGTCGGCGTCGCAGTGCACGTGCCGGCCGGCGCGGGGCGTGCGGGTCGCCGCCGGGCGCGCATGCTGCGCCGGCGCGACGAACATGGCGCCGCGGGTGACGCGCGTCCACTTCTCGCCCTCGACCGTGAGAGCGGTGGGCCAGGTGCCATCGGGCACGGCGATGCGCACGCGCGTGACGGGCAGGGCCGGATGGCCGGGCGACCCGCCGGTGGCGAGATCGCCGAGGCGCACGATCACGCCGAGCGGTGTCTCCTCGAGGCTCAGATCGTTCCGGTCGAACGAGATGGTGACGGTCGTCGATCGTTCGTCGGACTGGTCGCGGTGCAGGTCGGTGCGCATGAGCGGCTCCGTTTCGCGCGGTGAAGAGAGCGGAAGATGCCCCCTCAGCAGGAGGAGCCGGGAAGATCACGTGATACTCCGCCGTCGCAGGCGAGATCGAACGCCGGAGTGCTACTCGTCGTCGTCTTCGAATTCGATGTCGAGGTAGGCGCTCGCGAGCGGTCCAGCGATGCGTGCAGAAAACTGAGATTGCTTCGCATTGAGTCCACCGGAGAACCCGATGCTGGGCGAGAGGTCGTGTCCCGTCACGAAGTCGGCGATCGAGGGATAGCCTGCGACGCCGAAGTATTCGACAGCGCGGCCGCTCAGGATCGTTCTGATCACCCGGTCCAGGCCCTCGTGCTCGAGTTCTCCGGTGCTGTCGGCGAAGGTGCGGATGAGTGTGCCGGAGCCGGCCAGGACCCAGACCTCATCACCGCGGAGCTGGAGTCGTACGGTGATCTCATTCTCCGGGTCCCACGCCACAGCAGAATACGGGTCGCCATCGCACAGGTAAGCGTTTGCATACGCGGCAATCCTCTGCACGATCTGCGCGAACTGCTCTTCAAACGAAGGCGCCATAGACCTCTCCGATCAGAATGATGTCTGCCATGACATGGATTCCGACGCACCAGACCACGGCGCCGCCGGAGAGCGCTCGAACGACGCACATCGCGAGTCCGAACAGCCCTGCGAAGGCCATCCCGACGATACCGCCGGGCGTACCGGCGATGTGGGCAAGCCCGAAGCAGGCAGAGACGAGCAGCCACTGCAGCACGATCCCGCGCCGTCCGGCGAAGAGGTCCGCGAGCCCTACCCGCCACAGGAGTTCCTCGAAGGTGGCGTTGACCAGCGATGCGACCAACACGACGACGAGGACGACGGGACGTCCCCATTCGGTGCCGGGAGGGTCACTCCAGCCGAACGATCCAGGGGTGACGGTCGATGACCGTCTCGCAGCCGCGAAGATGACCACGCCGATGATGACCACGATCGCCGCGAGCGCCGGCGCCTGCCATCGCGTCGTGATGAAGAGGTCCTGCAGTGACGGACGGGCGCGTCGGAGCGTGAGGAAGAGACATGCCCCGAGAGCTGGTGTGACGAGGTGCCACCCCCAGGCCATCGGGAGGAGCGCAAGCGCACAAGCGCTGAGAAACCATGCCCGCTGGCTGTCTCCTGTGGCGCGGTACGCGAATGCGAGCAAGGTCAGCGCGCCCAGCAGGGCGGCAGCCGCCCAGGCAGCCCGCGCCACGCCCAGGTAGACCGACGCCACCAACAACGGGGCGGCGATCGGCGCACATCTTCGGACCAGGGTCGATGCATGCTGAGGCACACGACGGCCAGTCATCGCACTGCGACGACCTTCAACGGCTTCTCGCAAGGGTTCTTCACTCCCCTCTGCGTGTGGGTTGTGGTCCAGTGGCTGAGCCCCGAGTACCTGCCGTCCAGGTAGGCGCCCGCTCTGGATTGGGTCCGCAGGATGCCCTTTCGGCAGGGAATGAAGTGACTCACGCCGGTGTACGAGGTTCCTGACTTCACCTTCGGGATCTCCTTCTCGCGACTCGACCCACTGACCGTCACCCACGCTTTGCCGCTCCATCGCTGCAGGCGCGTCTGGATCTTCAGATCGGTGATCTTGCCCGACGAGTAATCGCAGCGCACTTTCCCCTTACCGTCGATGAACCCCTTCTTCTCGTGGGATCCGTGCGGATAGTCGACCTTGAGAGTGCACAGGCCGCTTCCGTTCGGAAGCGAGGCCGAGCAGGCGTTCAGCGACAGCATGAGGGCGATGGCGGCGATGCCGGCGGCGAACAATCGGATATAGCGGTTCTTCATTGAGGCCTCCCTGACGCGACCGGCCGATCCGGCGCCCTGGAACATTGGCAGGGCCGTTGGCCTGGTCAGTGCGGTGTCACGGGATGCACGAGTGCGGTCCATGGATCTGCGTGCGCGATCGCTGATTCCGGGCACGCAATCCGCCCCGCTTGCGTACGCGGATGCCGTGAAGTCAGAGCGGTGCCGCCCCCACCCCGCACAGCCGGGCGTATAGTCCATTTGGACTAATTCCTCCGCAGAACGACACAGGAGCTCGGCATGACCGAACCTCAGCGCGCGCTGACGCCGCTCGCCGTCGCCGTGCTGGGACTTCTGCGCGAACGACCGATGCACCCGTACGAGATGCTGCGACTCATGCAGCAGCGCCGCGACGACCGGCTCGTCGGAGGCTCGCGCGGCACGCTGTACCACACGGTCTCCCGCCTCGAACGGCAGGGGCTGGTCGCTGAGATCGGGGTCGACCGCGACGGCAACCGTCCCGAGCGCACGACATACGAGCTGACGGACGCCGGCGTCGACGCGTCCGACGAGTGGGTGCGCGCGCACCTCCCTCAGTACGACCGCATCCTCGAGTTCCGCGTCGCGCTGTCGGAAGCGCACAACCTGCCGCGGGCCGACGTGGTCGCGCTCTTGCAGCAGCGGCGCACCGACCTGGAGAGCTACCGCGACGGACTCGTGGCCAGCCTCGCCTCCGCGGAGGCGCGCGGGGTGCCCTACCAGTTCCTCGTCGAACTGGACCGCGAACGGGCGCTCCTGCACGCCGACCTCGCCTGGCTCGACGGCATCCTGTCGCGCCTTCATGACCACACGGTCCCCTGGGGGCCGCACGAACTGCCGCCGGAGACCCTCGGTCGCCTCGCGGCCTTCAGAGAAAGCGTCATCGCATGACCGACACACCCCCCGGGCGCAGCCCCTGGCCGGGCCTGTGGGCTCTCGTCATCGGGTTCTTCATGATCCTCGTCGACACGACGATCGTCTCGGTGGCCAACCCCGCCATCAAGGCCGACCTCGACCCGACGTCGACCAATCTCGACAACGTCGTGTGGGTCACCTCGGCATACCTCCTCGCGTACGCCGTTCCGCTGCTCATCACCGGGCGCCTCGGCGACCGCTTCGGACCGAAGAACGTCTACCTCGTCGGCCTGTCGATCTTCACGCTCGCGTCGCTCGGCTGCGGACTGTCGGGGTCGCTCGAGATGCTGATCGCGATGCGTGCCGTGCAGGGGCTCGGCGCCGCGCTCATGACCCCTCAGACGATGGCCGTCATCACCCGCACCTTCCCGGCGAACCGGCGCGGCGCTGCCATGGGCCTGTGGGGGGCGACGGCGGGTGTCGCGACGCTCGTCGGCCCGCTCGCCGGAGGGCTGCTCGTCGACGGATTCGGGTGGGAGTGGATCTTCTTCGTGAATCTGCCCGTCGGCGTGATCGGCTTCGTGCTCGCGTGGATGCTGGTGCCGGCGCTTGAGACACACCCGCACCGGTTCGACCTCATCGGCGTGGTGCTCAGCGCGATCGGCCTGTTCCTCATCGTGTTCGGCCTCCAGGAGGGTGAGAAGTTCGACTGGGTGCCGTGGGTATGGGCGATGATCGGCGCCGGCGTCGCCGTGATGGCCCTGTTCATCTGGACGCAGTCGCGCACCCGCAGCGAACCGCTCGTGCCCCTCGACCTTTTCCGCGAGCGCAACTTCTCGGTTGCGAACCTGTCGATCGCAGCGGTCGGCTTCACTGTCACGAGCATGTCGCTGCCGCTGATGTTCTTCGTGCAGCTCGCACGCGGACTGACCCCCACCGAAGCGGCGCTGCTGCTCGTACCGATGGCGGTGCTGTCGGGCGTGCTCGCCCCCATCGCCGGGCGCATCCTCGACCGCACCGACCCGCGGTTCCTCCTCGTGCCGGGGCTTCTCATGGTCTCGGTGTCGCTGTTCTGGTACTCGAGCCTCATGAACGTCGACACCCCGATCTGGATGTTCCTGCTGCCCTCCGCTCTTCTCGGCATCGGCAGCGCCGGGATGTGGGGGCCGCTCGCGACCACCGCCACCCGCAACCTCGCGCCGCGGCAGGCAGGCGCCGGCGCCGGCATCTACAACACCACCCGCACCGTCGGGTCGGTGATCGGCTCTGCCGCGATCGCCGCGGTCATGCAGGCGCGGCTGGAGGCGAACCTTCCCGGCTCCGGCGAAGCGTCGTCGAGCTTCGGCGGCGGCACGCTCCCGCCGGTGGTCGCCGAGGGCTTCTCGACGGCGATGGCGCAGGCGATCCTGCTGCCTGCGGGGGTCATCCTCGTCGGCCTCGTGGCGGTCCTGTTCCTGCGGCGCCCGCAGGCCGTCTCGCCCGTGGGGACGTCAGCGCACCGGGAGCAGGACGCGCAGCACGCCGCGTAGGCGGTGTCGGCTCAGGCCTCGTCGTCGGCGACGCGCGCCGCGATGTCGGTGCGGTGGTGCGACCCCTCGAGCGAGATCTCGCCGAGCGCCCGGTAGGCGCGGTCGCGCGCCTCGAAGAACGTGTTGCCGAGGGCGACCACGTTGAGCACGCGACCACCGGTCGCGACGAGTTCGCCGTCGCGCTCGGCCGTGGCGGCATGCGCGAGGTGCACGCCCTCGACCGCCGCCGCCGCGTCGAGCCCGGCGAGCGGGCGGCCCGTGACGGGCGCCTCAGGATAGCCCTCGCTCGCCAGTACGACCGTCACGGCCGCCGCTTCGGCGAACTGCGGAGCCGGCTCGTCCTCCAGGTGACCGCTCGCGGCCGCCATCAGCAGCTGCGACAGCGGCGTCACCAGGCGGGCGAGCACCACCTGCGTCTCGGGGTCGCCGAAGCGGGCGTTGAACTCGATGACCTTCACGCCCTGCTCCGTCAGGATCAGCCCCGCGTAGAGGAGGCCGATGAAGGGGGTGCCCTCGGCATCCAGCTGACGGATGACCGGCTCGGCGACCGTGCGGGTGACCTCGGCCACGAACTCCTCCTCGCCGCCGAACGCGCCCGCCAGCCACGGGAGCGGCGAATAGGCGCCCATGCCGCCGGTGTTGGGTCCCGCGTCGCCGTCGTGCGCGCGCTTGAAGTCCTGCGCCGGGGTGAGCGCCCGCACGGTATCGCCGTCGGAGACGAAGAAGAGCGACACCTCCGGCCCGCTCAGGAACTCCTCGACCAGCACGGGACCAGTCGGCAGATAGGTGTCGGCGTGGGCGAGCGCGGCGTGGCGGTCGGACGTGACGATGACGCCCTTGCCGGCCGCCAGCCCGTCGGCCTTCACGACATACGGTGCGCCGTACTCGTCGATCGCGGTCTCGACCTCGGCGCGCGTGTGCGCCCGCGCCGCACGACCGGTCGGCACGCCCGCCGCGTCCATGATCCGCTTCGCGAACGACTTCGACCCCTCCAGCTGTGCAGCGGCCTTACCCGGACCGAACACCGGGATGCCGCGCTCGCGCAGCGCATCTGCGACCCCCGCCACCAGGGGAGCCTCGGGGCCGACGATGACGAGGTCGATGTTCTCGTCGTTGGCGTATGCGGTGACGCCCCCCGGGTCGTTCGGATCGAGCGACGGGACGAGCGCCGCGTCGGCGGCGATGCCCGCGTTGCCGGGAGCAGCGAACAGCTCGTGACCGGCATCCTCCGCCTTCAGAGCGAGGAGGATGGCGTGCTCGCGGGCACCGGAACCGAGGACGAGAATGCGCACCCCTCCAGCCTACCGAGGCCGATCGGCCGTCATCACGGGGGCGGGGCGTTCACAATTCAGTCTCGTCGCCCGACCGGCGCGTCTCAACGGCGCGCAGTTCCGCGGCCAGGCGGCCGGCGACGGCGGGTACCGACGTGCGGGGGACTGAATTGTGAACGGGCTACCGTGGGCATATGGCCCGCAAGATCACGACGGAAGAGGGACGCGGGGCGCTCGCCGCCGTCGCTGAAGCCGCCTCGCCGGCCCGCACCGACTTGGCGACGGCCGTTCGCTACCTGCTCCAGCTGCTTGCGGAGAAAGCGCCGGGGAACACGGTGGAGGTGCGCGTGCCGCCATTCGGCGCCGTGCAGGTGCTCGAAGGGCCGCGCCATACGCGGGGGACACCGCCGAACGTCGTCGAGACCGACCCACGGACGTGGATCGCACTGGCCACCGGGCAGGAGGAGTGGGCGGATGCCGTCACCGCCGGCCGCATCCTCGCGTCCGGCACGCGCGCCGACCTGTCGGAGCTCCTTCCGTTGCGTCCCTGACTCCCTGCAGCAACCTCCGAGGAGACGCGCGCTTCCGGCGGTGGGAGAATGGATGCCATGTCCCACCACGGCGAACACCGCATCGAGACGGCTCAGCTGCGCCGCGCACCCCGCTACGGGGTGTTCCTCACGATCGGGGCTGTCGTCGGCATCATCGTCGCCGCGATCCTCACGGCCGTCTTCGACGGCACGCGCGACCAGAGCACGTACACGGGCGTCGTGTACTCGTGGGAGCAGGTGTTCGGATTCCTCATGCTGGTGTGCGTGCCTGTGGGGCTCGCCCTCGGCGGACTCGTCGCGCTGCTTCTCGAACGGCTCGTCGGACGTCGCACTCGAGAGGTGCGCATCGACCACGAGACCGTCGTCGACGACACCCCCGACGCCTGACAGGACGCGTCAAGCCAGGTCGGCGATCACCGGCGCGATGGCCGAGTCGAACGCGGCGACGTCCCCTCGCAGGCCGTCGGTGACCGCCACGGTGAGCGATCCGATCCACCACACGCCGCGCTGCGTGAGCGGCAGTACCTGCACGTTCAGTTCGAACGAGTGAGCGCGCCGGCCTACGGTGCGTTCGTGCTGCGCGATCGCGCTCGCGTATGCACGGTAGGACGATCCCGTGCCGATGCCCGCGCGGTACCGGTCGTGCGTGCGCCGGGCGAACGCCACGGCATCCGGCCCATAGGGCTCGATCGCGGAGCGGAACTCGTCGAAGCCCTCGGTGGGCAGGGCGACGAGCATCTCGAAGCCGTCGACGAGATCGAGGGGCACGGGTGAGGGATGCGCCTGCGGCTCGACGCTCATCTCCCAGAACGCCCGCCATTGCTTGTCGAGCACCGGGTCTTCAGTCAGGTCGTCGGCAGGGACACTCGGGACACCCCGCAGCGGGGGCAGCTCATCGGGGTACCGCAGCCCCAGCACCTGACGCAGGTACAGCGCGACGATCACCGGCATCCCGGCGTCTTCGCGCACGACCCACTCCGGTCCTGCTGCGGCATTCATGCCGCCCATCCTAGGCAAGCCGGTCGCGGGGGTGGGAAGCGTCGAGTCGCGCGGCCACCGCCGCGGCCTCTGGAGTCACCGAGCGCGGTGCGTGCGTGCCCTGATGTCGCGCGAACGCCCACGCAAGACTGCCGCGCATGCCACGGGAATCGGTCGCCTGCACGCGGGTTCGCGGCACACCCGCCGTGGAGGGGGAAGCGCTGTGCTTAGCGTCGTCGGCATGATCGTTGCAGACAATCTCACCAAGAGCTTCGGCGCCAAGACCGCCGTCTCGGGCGTGTCGTTCGCCGTGCGCCCGGGCCGGGTGACCGGGTTCCTGGGGCCGAACGGCGCCGGCAAGTCGACGACGATGCGCATGATCGTGGGCCTCGACCGGCCCACGAGCGGATCGGTCACCGTCAATGGGCTGCCGTACCGCGACGTGCGGTCACCGCTGAGCGAGGTGGGGGTCCTGCTCGACGCGAACGCCGCACACCCTGGTCGTTCGGCGCGCAATCATCTCCGCTCGGTCGCGGCGACCCATGGAATCGGGAAGGAGCGCATCGACGAGGTCACTCGTCTCGTGGGACTCGAGTCGGTCGCGGACAAGCGACTGCGCACGTTCTCGCTCGGTATGCGCCAGCGGCTCGGCATCGCCACGGCGCTCCTGGGCGATCCGCAGATCCTCGTCCTCGACGAGCCCGTCAACGGACTCGACCCCGAGGGAGTCCGCTGGGTGCGCGAACTGCTGCGAGGTCTCGCGGCCGAAGGGCGAACCGTTCTCCTGTCGAGCCATCTCATGAGCGAGATGTCTCAGACCGCCGACCATCTCATCGTGCTCGGTCGCGGCGAGGTGCTGGCCGATGCGCCGACCGCGGACCTCATCCGCGACTGGACGATCGCCTCAGTGTTCGTCCGCACGCCGCGCCTCGACGACCTCGCTGCCGCCCTGTCGGCCCCCGGCGTCGTGTTCACCCGCACCGGGCAGGACGCTGCGGAGGTCACTGGTATCACCATCGCCGCGGTCGCCGATTTCGCGGCGTCCCACGGCATCCCGATGCATGAGCTCACCATGCGCTCCGGCTCGCTCGAAGACGCATATCTCGCGCTCACCGGCGACTCGATCGAATACACCTCGAAGGGAAACTCATGACCGCGCTCACTTCGGCGTCGGCTGCGCCCGTCGACGTCGCCGCCGACTACCGGCTCACCTTCGGTCGCACGCTGCGCAGCGAGGCGATCAAGATCTTCACCCTTCGCTCGACCGGGTGGGCGCTGGGCGTCGGGATCCTGCTCTCGGCGGCACTCCCCTTCACGCTGGGCGCGTTCTCTGCAGCGGAGCACGCCGATCTGACCGCGCACAGCATGGTCCAGGCGGCCCTCGTGTTCGTGCAGCTCGTGCTGCCGGTCTTCGGCGTCCTGGCGATCACCAAAGAGTTCTCGACGGGAAGCATTCGCACCAGCCTCACGGCGCAGCCGTCCCGCGCGACGCTTGTCTTGGCGAAGGCGATCGTGCTCGCTGCCGTGGCGGTGGCTGCAAGCCTGGTCACGTATGCCGTGGTGCTCGGCGCGACGCTGCCCTTCGTCTCGGAGGGGCTCGACTTCTCGTCGCCGGAGACGTCGACGCTCCCCATTCTCACGGGGCTGCTGTCGACCCTCGTGTTCACCTTCGTCGGATTCGGGCTCGGTCTCATCATCCGCAACGCGGGCGGCGCGATCACGGCGACGGTCGTCGTTCTCTATGTGCTTCCCATCGCTCTCGGCATGGTGTGGCTGAGGATGAGCGGGGGCGACCCGAACAGCGGAGTGTTCAACTTCTCCGAGGTCCTGCCGACTCAGGCGTCGTCGATGCTCGCCTACCCCGAGGAGAACTCGCCCTTCGTGCCGCTGTGCGTCATGGGGGTGTGGATGGTGACCCCGACGCTCGTCGGCGCTGTGCTGCTGCGGCGGCGCGACGTCTGACGGCGGGTGATGGCAGAGGGGGCGGGGCCTGGGGAGGCGACGCCCCCTCCGTCGTGCGCACAGCCTCGTCACGACGGCACCGACGGCACCGCGGGGCCTCGCGCGGCCGGTAGGCTGGGGGTGTGGCCTCGACCCCACCGAACCCCTATTCCGAAGCCGGCGTCGACACCGCGGCGGGCGATCTCGCCGTCGAGTTGATGAAGTCGGCCGTTCGCCGCACCCACGGTGCCGAAGTGCTCGGCGGGGTGGGCGGATTCGCCGGCCTCTACGACGCGTCCGCAATCCTCGCCTACGACAAGCCCCTGCTGGCCACGTCGACCGATGGCGTGGGCACCAAGGTCGCGATCGCGCAGGCTATCGACAAGCACGACACGATCGGGCAGGACCTCGTCGGCATGGTCGTCGACGACATCGTGGTGGTCGGCGCGAAGCCGCTCTTCATGACCGACTACATCGCCTGCGGCAAGGTCTTCCCGCAGCGCATCGCCGACATCGTGCGCGGCATCGCCGACGGCTGTGCCGCTACCGGCACCGCCCTGGTCGGCGGCGAGACGGCCGAGCATCCGGGACTCCTCGGGCTCAACGACTACGACGTCGCCGGCGCCGCGACGGGCATCGTCGAGGCGTCGAAGGTGCTGGGAGCGGAGCGTGTGCAGGCAGGCGACGTGGTGCTCGCGCTCGCGTCGAGCGGCCTGCACTCCAACGGGTACTCTCTCGTGCGGCACATCGTTGCCGGGCGCGGGATCGGCTATGGCGACAACGCTGCCGACTTCGGCACCACGTGGGGTGAGGCGCTCCTCGAACCGACACGCCTCTACACGTCGCCGCTCCTGCGGCTCATCGAGCAGCTGCCCGGCGCCGTGCACTCCCTCAGCCATGTGACCGGCGGCGGCATCGCCGCCAACCTGGCCCGTGTGCTGCCTCAGGGCACGTGGGTCGACATCGACCGGTCGACCTGGTCGCCGTCGCCCGTGTTCCGTGTGCTCGCCGATCTGGGAGGCCTGGACCTGACCGCCACGGAAGGCACCTGGAACCTCGGCGTCGGTTTCCTCGCCGTGGTCGCTGCGGATCAGGCGGCCGCTGCGACCGCCGCCCTCACAGCCGAGGGCATCACGACCTGGCAGGTAGGAGTCGTCAACGACTCCGCGCTGCCCGCGGGAGATTTCGAGCAGGGTGCCAAGGGCGTCGACGGCGGAGCCGTGCGTCTGGTCGGCACATACAACGAAGCAGGGGTCGAGTAACACTTCATGTGCGGAATCGTCGGCGTCGTCAGCCAGGGACCGGCCAACCAAGAGGTCTACGACGCACTGCTGCTGCTGCAGCATCGCGGACAGGACTCCACCGGCATCGCCACCGCCGAGGAGAACGGCGTCTTCCACCTGTTCAAGGCGAAGGGCCAGGTGCGCGAGGCGTTCCGCACGCGTGACATGCGCGCACTCCTCGGCAACATCGGTCTCGGTCACGTGCGCTACGCCACGAAGGGCACCGCGTCTAGTGAGGAGGAGGCGCAGCCGTTCTACGTGAACGCGCCCTACGGCATCGTGCTCGTGCACAACGGCAACCTCACCAACACGCGTGAGCTCACGCAGGAGCTGTTCCGCAAAGACCGCCGACACCTCAACACGTCGTCCGACACCGAGCTGCTCGTGAACGTGCTCGCCAACGAGCTGCAGCAGTCGATCTCGGGCTTCGACCTCGACCCCGCGCAGGTCTTCCGCGCGGTCGAGCGGGTGCACGAGCGGGTCGAAGGCTCGTACGCGTCGATCGCGCTGATCGCCGGCTACGGTCTGCTGGCGTTCCGTGATCCCTTCGGCATCCGGCCTCTCATCCTCGGCACCCGCAAGGCCGAGAACGGGCAGTACGAGTGGACCGTGGCGTCGGAGTCTCTCGTGCTCGAGAACGGCGGCTTCGAGGTCGTTCGCGACGTCGAGCCGGGCGAGGCCGTGTTCATCACCCTCGACGGCAAGCTCCACACCAAGCAGTGCGCGAAGAACCCGCAGCTCGTGCCGTGCTCGTTCGAGTACGTCTACCTCGCGCGTCCCGACAGCGTCATGAACGGCATCTCGGTGTACGAGGCGCGTCTGCGCATGGGCGACCGCCTCGCCGACACGATCGCCAAGCACACGCCGAAGGGTGCGATCGACGTCGTCATGCCGATCCCCGATTCGGCGCGGCCGTCGGCGATGCAGGTGGCCCGCAAGCTCGGCATCGAGTACCGCGAGGGGTTCTACAAGAACCGCTATGTGGGCCGGACGTTCATCATGCCGGGTCAGGCAGTGCGCAAGAAGAGCGTGCGGCAGAAGCTCAATGCCATGTCGACGGAGTTCAAGGGCAAGAACGTGCTGCTGATCGACGACTCGATCGTGCGCGGAACGACCTCGCGCGAGATCATCCAGATGGCGCGGGATGCCGGTGCGTCGTCGGTGACGTTCGCCTCGGCCGCTCCCCCGGTGCGCTTCCCTCACGTGTACGGCATCAACATGCCGTCGCGGAATGAGCTCGTGGCGCACGGCCGCACGATCCCCGAGATCGCGAAGGAGCTCGGCTGCGACTACCTCGTGTATCAGGAGGTCGAAGATCTGAAGGCCGCGATCCTCGAGGGCTCGCCCGATGTCGAAGACCTCGACATGAGCTGCTTCGACGGGCGCTACATCACCGGAACGGTGTCCGAGGAGTACCTCGCCTGGGTCGAGGGCACGCAGGAGAGCTGACCGCGGCGGTGCGCTCAGCGCATCCGTTCGACCGTCACCGGGGCGACGATCATCCGGTCGTGCCCGACGTGGCGCGGTTGGCCCGTGATGTCGATCTCGTGCCGTGCGACGAGGGCTTCGCTCGACGTGCCGACGTGGAAGACGAGCGTGCCGGTGTCGACGCGACGGCGGAGGTCGGCTCCGGTGTACGAGGCGAGTTCGGCGCTCAGCGTGAACTCGACCCTTGCGGAGGCGCCCGCCTCGAGCGCCACCTTTGCGAAGCCGACGAGGCGCCGCACCGGGCGGGCGATCTCGGCGACCGGGTCGGACACGTACAGCTGCACCACTTCGGCGCCTCGTCGGTCGCCGGTGTTGGTGACGGTTACGCGGAGGCGCGTCGAGCCGTCGGATGGCATGCTCGCGGCTTCGGGCTCGCCCTCCGAGACGGTGAACGAGGTGTACGACAGGCCGTGCCCGAAGGGGAAGGCGGGAGCCGTCGACAGGTTGGAGATTCGGTCGATCGTGCGGGTGAGGGGCGCGCCGAGGTACAGGTGCTGGGCGCCGCCGCGCACGCGGGGGATCTGCACGGGAAGTTTCGCTGACGGGGTGATGCGCCCCGAGAGCACGCCGGCGATCGCGTCGGCGCCTTCCTCGCCCGGGATGAAGGTCTGCAGCGCCGCCGGCACGGTTTTCGTCGAATGGTTGAAGGCATAGGGGCGACCGCTGTTGGTGACGAGCACGACGGGCGTTCCGGCCGCCGTCACGGCGTCGACCAGCGCCGACTGCCCACCTGGAAGGGTGAGTTCGGCGATGTCGCAGCCCTCTCCGGAGGTGCCGCGGCCGAACATGCCCGGGAGGTCGCCGACCGTCAGGATCACGAGGTCGGCGGCTGCCGCGGCGGCGCGGGCGGCGGTGATGCCGTCGGTGGCGGGATCGATGAAGTCGGCGCCGCGCTCGAAGGCGACCGTGGCGAGCGGGAACTCGGCGCGGATCGCATCGAGGATCGACGGCACCTCGACGCCCAGCCCGAACTCCGGGTGCCGGGGCAGCACGTGCACCGGATAGGAGTAGCAGCCCAGCAGGGCGCGCGGGGTGTCGGCAGCGGGGCCGATCACGGCGATACGGCCCTCGAAACGGGGCGGCAGGGGGAGGAGCGCGTCGGTGTTGCGGAGCAGCACGACGCCGGCGGCGGCTGCTTCGCGCGCGAGCGCGCGGTTGTCGGGGCGGTCGAGGTCGAGATCGTCGCGGATGTCGTGGTCGGGGATCGGCGCGAGAAGCCCGAGGTCGAGTTTCTGCGCGAGCACGCGCCGAACCGCGCGGTCGACGACCTCCTCCGGCAGGACGCCGGATCGCACGCGGTCGGCGAGTGGCGGGAAGCACGTGCCGTTGGGAAGTTCGACGTCGAGTCCGGCGGCGAGGGCGAGCGCGCCCGCGTCGGGCCCGTCGCCGGCGAGTCCGTGCGCGGTGGCGAGGAAAGGGACGGCCCAGTAGTCCGACACCACGGTGCCGGCGAAGCCCCACTGGTCGCGCAGCAGGTCGGTGAGGAGGGCCGGGTCGGCGGCGACGGGCCGCCCGTCGATGTCGCTGTAGGAGTTCATGACCGATCGGGCTCTCCCCTCGCGGAGGGCTAGCTCGAATGGCACGAGCATCACGTCAGCGAGGTCGCGCGGTCCCATCGACACGGGGGCGTGGTTTCGTCCCGACACCGACGCCGAGTAGCCGACGAAGTGCTTGAGGGTGGCGATGATCCCCTGGTCCTCCAGCCCGCGGACGTAGGCGGCGCCGATCGTGCCGACGACGATCGGGTCTTCGCCGATCGTCTCCTCGACGCGACCCCACCGGTAATCCCGCGACACGTCGAGCACGGGGGAGAGGCCCTGATGCACGCCGAGCGCGTGCAGGTCGGCGCCGATCGCCGCCCCGATGCGCCCGGTGAGCTCGGGGTCGAACGACGCCCCCCATGACAGCGGGGCCGGGTACACCGTCGCTCCGAGCGCGTTCACGCCGGTGAGGCACTCCTCGTGCGCGATCGCCGCCAGCCCCAGCCGTGACTTCCGCTGCAGCTCGCGCTGCCGGTCGCGCAGGCGACTCCGGACGGCGGCGATGGTGTCGGGTTCGGTTCCGATGACGCGTGTGAAGTGGCCGAGGCCGAGGGGCGCGACACTCTCGAACGGCGGACGCCCGGCGCCGAGCGTGTCTTGCATCGGCGCCACGACTTCGCCGGCCCCGCGACGGTCGAACCAGTAACCCGTGAGCTGCGCGAGCTTCTCCTCCAATGTCATCGCCGCGAGCAGCGCGTCGATGCGCTCCGCTGGGGGGAGGGTGTCGTCGAGCCAGGGGGCGGACAGGGCGATGTCGGTCACGGGGGTCTCCGTCGGTGTGGGGTCAGTCGCGCGGGGGAGCGGTCGATTCGCGCACGACGAGCCGCGTGGCCAGTTCGATGTGGTGCGAGTCGAGCGGGGTGCCGGCGGCGATGCGCTCGAGCGTGCGCAGGCATACGCGACCGATGTCTTGCAGGGGCTGGAACACCGAGGTGAGCGGTGGATGCGCCCATGCCGCGACGTAGGTGTCGTCGTACCCCACGACGCTGAGATCGTCGGGTACAGTGACGCCGGCCAGGCGGGCCGCTTCGAGCACGCCGAGGGCTTGAGCATCGCTGGAGGCGACGATCGCGGTGGGCCGGTCGTCGCGCGACAGCCAGTGCGTTGCGACCGCCTGCGCCTCATCGTGGTCGAAGCGGGCATGCGCGATGAACTCGGCAGGCACGGTGAGACCGGCGGCGTCCGCCGCCGAACGGAAGCCATCGATCCGCGCCATGGCGCTGAACGACGCGGCGGGACCGCCGATCATCGCGAGTCGGCTGTGACCGAGGCCGATGAGGTATTCGGTGGCGCTGCGCCCGCCGATCCAGTTGGTCGACCCCACCGAGACGACCGGTTCGTCGTCGACGCGCAGCGGGTCGACGAAGACGACAGGCGTGCCTGACGCGGTGAGTGCCGCGTACGTCGTGTCGGACACTTCCGCCGTCACGATGATCGCTCCCATGCGTTCGGCCCGGGCGAGGCGTTCGATGACGTCGGCATCGGAGCCGGCGTCGGGTCGACGGAAGCGTCCGACGACGACGTCGATGCCGGATTGCTCGGCGGCGACGGTGACGCCCCGCAGGATCTCCATGGCGTAGGGGCTGGTGAGCTTGTCGACGAGGAATTCGACCGACCGCCGTCCCGTGAGGGTGACGCTTCGGGGCGGTCGGTATCCGGTCGCGTCGATCGCCGCCTCCACGCGCCTGCGCGTGGAGACCGCGACGTCGGCGCGGCCGTTGATCGCTTTCGACGCCGTCGCTGCCGACACTCCGGCGTGGCGGGCGACATCGGCGAGCGTCGCTTTGCGGCGTGTGGAACTCTCCATTGATCCCTCCTTCGGGCTGTCGACAGTATGCCACGTTCCCCGAAAACTTTTCGAATCTGGAGAGCGCACGAGTCACAGTAGCCGAAGGCATAACCATTTGACGACACGCAAACCCAGGGCTAGCCTCGCTCGTGAAAGCCGAAAAGATGACGAAATGTTTTCGGCCATGCTCTGACCATGACATCCTTGGACGGCGGCTGCTCGTCACCGGACTGACCGCCGGACTCGGCAAGTGAGGCACGCATGAAAACCCCGCCCCTCCGCCTCGCGACCTCCAGTGCGGACTGGCCGATCGCCGCAGCGATGCTGCCGTTCCCGCCCAGCCACGACGCCCCCGCGTCGGTATGGACCTCTCAGCTCGCGCAGGTGCGCTTCGAGGGCTTCGGACACGTCGATCTCACCGACGGCTGGCTGCGGCCCGGCGACCTCAGCGCCGGCCGGCTCGACGAGCTGCGGGGCGTCCTCGAGCGGGTGGGCCTGCGCGCGGCGGCGATCTCGGCGATCCGCCGGTCGGTCATCGACCCCGTCGACGGCGTCGCGAACCTCGAATACAGTCACCGCACGCTCGACGCCGCCGCGACCCTCGGGATCCCCATCGTCAGCGTCGGCCTGCACCGTCCGCTCGCCGACAACCAACGCGGCGTGCTGTGGTTCTGGACCGAGCCGGGGCCTGCCGACGACACCGACGAGGCCACCTGGGCGCTCGCCACCGACCGCATCCGCGAGCTCGGCGAGCACGCGGCCCGGCTCGGCATCCAGCTGTCGCTGGAGATGTACGAAGACACCCTGATCGGCACGGTCGACGGGGCGCTGCGGCTCGTGAGAGAGGTGGGTCTGCCGAATGTCGGGCTCAACCCCGACCTCGGCAACCTCTTCCGACTGCACCGCGAGATCGACGACTTCGTGGCCGCAGCGGTGGCCTGCGCCCCCGTATCGAACTACTGGCACGTCAAGAGCTACTTCCGCGACGAGGACCGCGGCGCCGGGCTCGTCACGACGGTTCCCGCACCCATGGAGTTCGGCTCCATGAACTACCGCGCGGCCATCACTGGCGCCATCGCCGCCGGGTACGACGCCCCGTTCTGCGTCGAGCACTACGGCGGCGACGGCCTGTCGGTCTCGGCACGCAACGCCGACTACGTCCGTCGCATGATCGCGGTCGCCACGGGTGAAGCCGAGCGTCTCGTCCTGGAAGGAGCACTCCGATGACCTCTGTGTCGGTGATCGGCCTCGGGGCCATGGGCCTGCCGATGGCTCTGCGCCTGGCCGAGTCGTTCCCCGTCTCGGCCTTCGACATCAACCCCGCCGCGCTCGCGGCGGCCGCCGACGGGGGTGTGCGCGCGTCCCCCTCGCTCGTCTCGGCGGTCGAGGGAGCCGACGTCGTGGTGGTCATCGTGCGCGACGCCGTGCAGCTCGACCAGGTGCTGTTCGGCGACGCCGGGGCCGCCGACGCGCTCGCCCCCGGCGCCACCGTCGTCATCACGTCGACCGTGGGGGAGGCGGCGCTCACCTCGTGCGCGGAGCGCTTGGCCGAACGCGGCCTGCGCACCGTCGACGCCGCGCTGTCGGGCGGTCCGGTGCGCGCCCGCACGGGAGACCTGCTCCTCATGGTCGGAGCGCCCGACGACGCGGTCGCCCGCGCTCGCGGCGTGCTCGAGGCGCTGTCGAGCACGCTCTGCATCGTCGGCGACCGCGTGGGCCAGGGACAGCAGCTGAAGGCCGTGAACCAGCTGCTCTGCGGCATTCACACCGCCGCTGCCGCCGAAGCCCTCGCCCTCGCTCATGCGATGGGCCTCGACCTCGACCGCGTCATCGAGGTGCTGGGGGCGGGCGCGGCCGCGTCGTTCATGTTCGCCGACCGCGGTCCGCGCATCGCGCAGCAGCTGCGCGGCGAAGAACCGCCGCTGCGGTCACGGCTCGACGTGATCGGGAAAGACATGGGCATCGTCAGCGAGGTGGCCCGATCCCGCAAGGTGGCCACCCCCGTCGCCGCCGCGGCCGACCAGCTCTACCGGCTCGCCGAGGCCGGCGGACTTTCCGCGCACGACGACTCGATCGTGGCCACGCTGCTGGCCGCCCACGACAAGGGGTGACGTCATGACCGTCCTCTTCAACGACCCGGCCGACTTCGCCGAGGAGCAGCTCGCAGGGTTCATCGAGCTCTACGCCGACCGGCTGCGAGGCGTGCCGGGAGGCGTCGTCGCGCACCACGCCGGTGAACCGATCGTCGCCGTGGTCGTCGGGGGCGGATCCGGCCACTACCCGGCGTTCGCCGGGCTCGTCGGGCCGGGGTTCGCAGCGGGTGCCGTCGTCGGGAACATCTTCACCTCGCCGTCCGCCGCCCACGTGTACTCCGTCGCCAAGGCCGCCGACCAGGGGCGTGGCGTCGTGCTCACCTTCGGCAACTACGCCGGCGACGTGATGAACTTCGGGATCGCGGCGGAGCGACTGCGCCGCGAGGGAATCGACACCCGGATCGTGCTGGTCACCGACGACGTCGCGTCGTCGCCCGCGGAAGAGCTGCGCCGAGGTGTCGCCGGCGACTTCACCGTCTTCAAGACGATGGGCGCGGCAGCGGCCGAGGGCATGACGCTCGACGAGGTGGAGCGGGTGGGGCGCGCGGCCAACGCCGCGACCCGGTCGATGGGGGTCGCGTTCGGCGGATGCACGATGCCGGGCGCGCGAGAGCCCCTGTTCGACGTCGCCCGCGACACGATGAGCATCGGGCTCGGCATCCACGGCGAGCCCGGCATCGAAGACGTGGCGCGCGCCTCGGCGCGCGAGGTGGCCGCAGCGCTCGTCTCGGGCATCGTCGGCGACCGTCCGGTGCAGCCGGGTGATCGTCTGGCCGTGATCGTCAACGGCCTCGGATCCACCAAGTACGAGGAGCTCTTCCTGCTGTGGCGGGAGGTGTCGGCCCTGCTGCACGCGGAGGGCGCGGTGATCGTCGAGCCGGAGGTGGGCGAGCTCGTCACGAGTCTCGACATGCGCGCCTGCTCGCTGACCCTGTTCTGGCTCGACGACGAGCAGGAGCGCCTGTGGCGAGCCGACGCCTACGCGCCGGGCTACCGCAAGGTCGCCGCCCCCGTCCGTCCGCTCCGTGAAAGGCGTGGCGGGGCGGCCGACGATGCGGCCCCTGTCGCACCTGACGCGTCGGACGCGGCCCGGGCTCTCGCCGACGTGGTGCGCGACGCGCTCGCCGCCGCACGCGCCACCGTCCACGAGCACGCGGCCTACCTGGGCGACATCGACGCGGTGGCCGGCGACGGCGACCACGGGCGCGGCATGGTCCGCGGCATCGACGCCGCCGCGGCCGCGGTCAACGGGACGACGGGCGGAGGCGCCTGGCTGCTGCGGCAGGCAGGCCGCGCCTGGGCCGAGCACGCCGGCGGCACGTCGGGGGTGCTCTGGGGCGCCGGACTCGAAGCCGCAGCGGAGGCGCTCGGCGACGACCGCGCCTCCTACGATGCGACGGCTGCGCTCGACGCCGCCCGCGCGTTCGCCGACGCCGTCGTGCAGCTCGGCGGGGCGCAGCCCGGAGACAAGACCATCGTCGACGCGCTCCTGCCCATGGTCGCCGCGCTCGCCGCATCGGTGTCCGCAGGGCTTCCCGCCGCCGAGGGCTGGCGGCGCGCCGCCGACGCGAGCGAGCTGGCGGCGGCATCCAGTGCGGCGCTGGTCCCGAAGAAGGGCCGCGCCCGCCCGCTCGCCGCACGCAGCGAAGGCACGCCCGACCCGGGCGCCGTGTCGTTCTCGCTGATCGCGCGGGCACTCAGCGACCGCTACGCGGAGGAGAAGAAATGACGCAAGAGACCAGCCCGCAGGGAGGCCTGCGGATCGTCGTCGGGGCGGACGACGCCGGCTACCGCTACAAGGAGACGCTGAAAGCCGACCTGGAGGCCGACCCGCGCGTGGCGTCGGTCGTCGACGTCGGCGTCGACGAGTCGGGCCACACCGCCTACCCGCACATCGCGGTGGAGGCCGCACGGGCCGTGGCGTCCGGAGCCGCCGACCGCGCGCTCCTCGTGTGCGGCACCGGACTGGGGATGGCGATCGCGGCGAACAAGGTCGAGGGCGTGCGTGCGGTGACGGCGCACGACTCGTTCTCGGTCGAGCGCAGCGTGCTCTCGAACGACGCGCAGATCCTCTGCTTCGGCGAGCGGGTCGTGGGGCTCGAACTGGCCCGCCGTCTCGCGCGGGAGTGGCTCGGCTACCGCTTCGATCCGGCGTCGCCGTCGCAGGCCAAGGTCGAGGCGATCGGGTCGTACGACAAGCGCGAGCGCCGCTGACACGCCGACCTCGGGCGGTGGTGGCTCCCGAGCCGACCGCCGCGCCGCCGTCGTGAGCCCCCGTAGGCTGGAACGGTGTCCGTCTCCGCTCCCCGCCCGCTGTGGCAGGGGCGGGTGCTGGCGCTCCTGGGCATCGTGCTGTTCGCGTTCTCGCTGCGGTCGGCCGTGGCTTCGCTCTCGCCGGTGCTCGGCTATGTCCGCGCCGACTTCGACGTCGCCGCGTGGGTGGTCGGCGCGATCGGCACGGCGCCGCCCGTCTGCTACGCCGTCGCCGGACTGTTCACGCCGGCGCTCGAACGTCGCCTGGGTCTCGAGCGCCTGACCGCCGCGGCGCTGGTCGTCGTGACGGGTGGCCTGCTCGCCCGCGGGCTGGTGACGGACGCAGCCGGTCTCACCGCGGCGACCGCCGTGATCTTCGCGGGCGTCGGTGTGGGGAACATCCTGCTTCCGCCGCTCGTGAAGAAGCACTTCCCTGACCGCGTCGGCCTTGTGACGACGCTGTACTCGACGACCTTGGCGCTGTCGACGATGCTGCCGCCCCTGTTCGCGGTCCCGGTGGCCGACGCGGCCGGCTGGCGCATGTCGCTCGCGATGTGGGCGGGGTTCGCCGCTCTGGCGATCCTTCCGTGGATCGCGCTGCTCGTGCGCACACGGGGCGACCGTGCCGAGGATCTGGAGCGCGTCGACACGCGGATGCTCGGACGGCTGTGGCGCCTCCCGCTCGCGTGGGCGCTGATGATCGTGTTCTTCGTGTCGGGTGCCCTCGCGTACACGGCATTCGCGTGGCTTCCGGCGATCCTGGTCGATGTCGCGGGAGTGTCGCCCGCGACAGCGGGAACACTGCTGTCGCTGTTCGCGATGGTGGGTTTGCCGGCGTCGCTCGCCGTGCCTGTGCTCGTGACGCGGTACCGGGCGGTGCCCGCCCTCTTCGTCGTGGCGGTCGTCGCCGGCCTCGCCGGGGTGGGAGGGCTGCTGTTCGCCCCCACGGCTGCGCCGGCGTTGTGGGTCGTGCTGCTCGGCACGACTCCGCTCTTCTTCCCGCTGAGCCTCGTGCTGATCGGGGTGCGGGCGCGCACGCACGAGGGCGCGCTCGTTCTGAGCGGATTCGTGCAGAGCATCGGCTATGCCCTGGTCTCCCTGGTGCCGCTGACGGTCGGCATCGTCCACGACCTCACGGGGTCGTGGACGGGACCGCTCGTGCTGCTGGCGGTCGTGATCGTCGCGTCGATCCCTGCGGGATTCCGCGTTGCTCGATCGCACACGATCGAAGACGAGTGGGAGCATCGCCACGGTCGCCCGTGGTGACGCTCGGAGGCATCACGCCTTTTCGAGCTCGTCTTCGTCTTCGGCGTAGTCGTCGGCCCACTTGTCGACGTACTGGTCGTCACCGTGGTGTCCGAGCTCCTTCTCGAGCGCGGCAAGATTCACGTTGTACGTGTCGTACTTGAGTTCGCGAGCGATCTTGGTGTGCTTCGCCTTCTGACGGCCACGCCCCATGCGAGACCCCCTCAATTCTGAAGTCACGGGCTGCGCGTAGTGCCCGTCGCAAAACGAACCGGCACGAAGCCGGGAAGAGTAGCATTCAGGATACCACGGCGCCTCGGGCGAGGGCGGGAAGCGCCCCGCACGAGGCGGCGGGGTCCGTTCCGGAGGGCGACGAGGCCGTCCGGGAATTCCATACGCGAACCTCTCGCGAGATCGGGGGCCTGATATGACCGACCAGACCGATCCACACGGCGTCGGCGCAACTGTGCCGCAACGAGCCGTGATCGTGGGGGTGATCCCCGATCAGCCGACCCGCGTGCTGCGCGAAGCCGCCCGGTACGCGGCGTTGTTCTCGGCCCCGCTGATCGTGGCGCACGTCGACGTGAGCCGCTTCGTCACCTACGAGGACCCGGACGGGTATGTCCACTCGGCGCCCATCGACATCGACCTCGCGACGGGCGAAGCCCAGCTGGACGTCGTGCGCGAGACGGCGGAGCGCGTGCTCACCGGCGTCAGGGTCGAGTGGACCGTGCAGCAGCTGGTAGGGGATCCGGCGCTCGCCATCAAGCATCTGGCCGAGCGTTCCGACGCCCGACTCATCGTGGTCGGCACCCGGCGGCGGGGGCTCGGCGAGACGATCCGCGAGTTCTTCACCGGGTCGGTGGCGGCGCGGCTGGCTCACCGGCAGTCGCGCCCGATCCTGGTCGTGCCGCTCGAGTCGCCCGCCCGCGACGACGAGGAGCTGTGGCCCGACGGCTGACCCCGTAGGGTCGGCCGCCGGACCGCGTGCCGCCTTCCGCTCAGCCGCGAAGGGCGGCGCTGATCGCGCGCTGCGCCGCGTCGAGCGCTGAGGTGAGGTCGTCGACGACGGACGCCGGCAGCACACCGCCGCGCGCGACGTGGGTGCGCAGGTCGGCCCGCACGGTCGCGCGGAACTCCGACACGGCGGCGTCGGCGCGGCGCAACTGCTCGCGCGAGGCGACGCGCACGTCGTCGACGGGGCGGTCTGCCCCGGTGGCGGTGGCCGACGACGCGGCGGCGCGTTCGGACTGCGCCGCGGCGGCGAGGTCGGCCCGGAGGCTCTTCATCGCTTCGCGGACACTGCCTCGCACCTCGTCGGCGATAAGGCGGACGCTGTCGGCCAGTCCGGCCTCGATGCCCTCGAGTTCGTGCGCTCTTTCGGCGACTTCGGCGCGGCCCGCATCCGTGATCTCGTAGACCGTCTTGCGGCCGTCGATGGTCTTCGTGACGAGCCCCTCGTCCTCGAGCTTCGCGAGGCGCGGGTAGATCGTGCCGGCGCTCGGCGTGTAGGTGCCGCCGGTGCGGTCCGACAGTGCCTGCATGAGGTCGTACCCGTGGCGCGGGGCCTCGTCGAGCAGCCGCAGGAGGTAGAGGCGGAGGTCGCCGTGGGAGAAGACGGGAGGCATCGTCACCACTCCTCGGGGGTGGGGGCCTCGTCGGCGCCGACCGGGTCGACGGCCCGGCGCAGCACGGTGATGGCACCCGAGACCGAATTGGCGCGGATGTCGACGAAGCTTCCGCTGAGTTCCCCGACGGTGTCGGAGTAGTTGGTGGGCGTCGACGACGACCGCTTGATGCCGTCGACCGTGACGCGGCCACTGACGCTCCGGAGCACGAAGTTGGCGGCGAGCCCCTCGTCGACGCGCACGGAGGCGTCGCCGCTGACCGTGTTGAGCGTGACGGCGTGGATGCTGCCGGTCGAATCGACGAGCATGTCTCCGGAGACGGTGTCGATCGAGGCCTTGCGGATGGTTCCGGTGGCGGCGACGTCGCCCGAGACCGAGTTCGCGCTCAGGGCGCCTTCGAGACCGCGCACCTGAACGTCGCCCGAGACGGCGTTGACGGACAGGTCGCCCGCGAGGCCGTCGATGATGACGTCGCCCGACACGGTGCTGACGCGCAAGTCGGTGGCGAGGCCCGACACGAGGGCGCTCGCGCTCACGACGCCGAGGTTGACCTCGGTCCCGCGGGGGACCGCGACACTGATCTCGGCCTTGGGTCCGCCGCTGCCGAAGTTGCGGAAGACCTCGAGGAAGTTGTCCCAGCGCAGTTGCGCGTGGTCGATCTCGACCGTGTCGCCGGTGGCCTCGATGCGGAGGTCTTTGACGGTCACTCCGTGCACCTCGATGCGCACGCCGGGCTCGTCGTGGGCCACGATGTCGACTTGACCGCCGACGAGCCCGACTTTGAGCTTGCGAACGTTCTCGATGTCGATCACGCGCGTCTGGCCCGGCTGAACGAGCCACTTCTCCAGAGTCATGCTGTTCTCCTTGTTCCACGCCTCGACCGTCCGAGTCGAGATATATCGCGTGTTCAGAGAATAACACGATATATCTCGACTTTGTCAACACGTGTGCTCGCGAGATCTTGACCTTGACGCAACGTCAAGATCTAGCGTGGTCGCCATGACGAAGGAATGGTCGATCCAGCAGATCGCCCGACTCGCCGGCACCACCAGCCGCACCCTGCGGCACTACGGCGACATCGGGCTCCTGCCGCCGTCGCGCACCGGCGCGAACGGGTACCGACACTACGACGAAGCGTCGCTCGTGCGATTGCAGCGCATCCTGCTGCTCCGCCAGCTCGGCCTCGGACTGCCGCAGATCGCCGAGGTGCTCGCGCGCCCCGCCGGGCAGGAGCACGCCCTCGAAGGTCACCTCGCGTGGCTGCGGGCGGAGCAGGAGCGGCTCACGCGCCAGATCGCGTCTGTCGAGTCGACCATCGTCGCACTGAGGGAAGGAGAAGGACTGATGGCAGAGAAGATGTTCGACGGGTTCGATCACACCCAGTACCGGGAGGAGGTCGAACAGCGCTGGGGCGCCGCCGCGTACGCCGAGAGCGACCGCTGGTACCGGAACATGGATGCCGCCGAGCGCGCAGACTGGCAGGCCCGGATCGCCCGACTGGGTGCCGATTGGGTCGACGCGGCGGCTCGGGGCGTCCCCGCCCACGGCGACGAGGCGCAGGCGCTCGCCGAGCGCCATGTGGCGTGGCTGCGCGGCATCCCCGGCACTCCCGCAGCGCGGGGCGACAACCTCGCGGGATACGTGACGGGGCTCGGCGACATGTACGTCGCCGATCCGCGTTTCGCCCGGAACTACGGCGGAACAGAGGGTGCGCAGTTCGTGCGCGAGGCGCTGCACCACTACGCGGCGACGCGTCTGCCGTCAGCGTGAGGTTGAGCGCGTCGGCTCGCGACGCCGCCGCACAACGGAAGAGGGCCCTCGCGGACGTGTCCGCGAGGGCCCTCGGTGGGGGGTGGGTCAGGTACGGGTGCCGCCGCGTACGACCCGCAGCAGGAACGCGATGAGCGCGATGACGCCGACGATGATGGCGACCCACAGCAGCCACTGCAGTGAGGCGTTCAACCCGCTGACGATCGCCAGCACGATGGCGACGACGATGATGATGAGAAGGGCGATGTTCATTACGTTGCTCCGTTCTGCGGACCTCGGTGATCCGATCCGGTCGATCTGATCCGGGTCCGATCCGGGTATGAGCGGTGTTCCGTTCGGCTTAGAAGTTACGGGCGGATCACCCCGCTTCAACAGCCCCTTGACGCCCGGCCCGCGCCAGTGCTAGCCGAGAACACGCTGTGAATCTGGAATAGCCCCGGTGATCGGCGGCGTCAAGGCCCTGCACTGTGGGGCAGCGCAGGCCGTAGCTTCTGGGGATCGAAGGGAGACGCCATGCCTGCAGGACGCGGTTCGAACAGCCTCAAAGACCCCGAGCTCTACGAGGAGTTGCGAAAGGACGGCGCATCCAAGGAGAAAGCTGCGCGTATTTCGAATGCCGCTGCGCGAGACGGACGCAAAGCCGTCGGTCGCCGCGGCGGATCATCGGGCGACTACGACGACTGGACGGTCGCCGAGCTGCGGAAGCGAGCGAAGGAGCTCGGACTGTCGGGCTATTCGGGCAAACGCAAGGGCGAGCTCATCTCGATGCTCCGCGACCATTGACCCGCATGCCGCCGCGAGGGGATCGAGAACACCGGAGCGCGGTCCGGTCGGGGTATGGGAGATTTGACGGATGCCGAGACTGACGCGCGTGAGGCCGGGAACCGACCTCGGCTACCGGCGGGTGCGGGCCGGCAGCGGCTTCCGCTACGTCGACGCCGACGGCGAGGCGCTCCCGGCGGACGAGCGCGAGCGGGCGGCGTCGCTCGTCATCCCTCCGGCGTGGCGGGACGTCTGGATCTGCGCCGACCCGAGAGGCCACATCCAGGCGACCGGCATCGACGACGCGGGCCGCCTGCAGTACCTGTACCACCCGCAGTGGACCGCCGGCCGCGACAAGGGCAAGTACGCTCGGGCGCTGCAGCTCGCCGAATCGCTGCCGCGTGCGCGAGCGCGCGTGACCACGTCACTGCGACGCGACGACCTCGACCGGGAGCGGGTGCTGGCCGCGGCGTTCCGCCTGCTCGATCAGGCCGCGCCGCGCGTCGGCTCGGAGCGCTACCTCGAGCGCCACGGCAGCCGGGGCCTCACGACGCTCAAGCGCCGCGACGCGGTCATCGACGGAAGCGTGACGCACCTGCGTTTCCCCGGCAAGAGCGGCAAGCGACAGCAGCTGCAGATCGACGACGACGACCTCGCCCTCGTGATGACGATCCTCGCAGCGGGCCGCCCAGCGTCGCCGCTGCTCGCCTATCAGCGCGGTCGCCGGCGCGTGCCGCTCACGCCCCGCGAGGTCAACGCGTATGTGCGCACCATGACCGGGGGAGCGTTCACGGCCAAGGACTTCCGCACGCTGCGCGGAACGATCCACGCGGCCGACACGCTCGCGCGCATCGGGCCGGTGAAGACGAAGACCGATCTCAAACGGGCCGAGCTGCTGGCCGTGCGCGCCACCGCCGAAGTTCTCGGGAACACACCTGCCGTCGCGCGCTCGTCGTACATCGACCCACGCGTGTTCGCGGCGTACAAGAAGGGGCGGCTGCTCGACACGTCGGTGTCGCCCGAATCGGCGATCCGTGCGCTGATCCTCCACTGACGCTCCCTACCGTAGGAGCGTGGATCGTTCGCGCTGGTTCTCTCCTGCCGCGCTCGTGCTCGTCGTCATCGGCGGGGCGATCGGGGTGAGCGCCCGCGCCGCGATCACGCTTCCGCTGGAGAGCGCCGGCAGTCCGCTCGTCGTGCCGGCCGTGACGATGGCGATCAACATCTTCGGGTCGCTGCTGCTCGGAGTGCTGCTGGGAGCGCTTCGCGATCGGATGCCGCGGCTGCGCGCCTTCGCCGGTGCCGGCGTGCTCGGCGGCTTCACCACCTACAGTGCCTTCGCCGTGCAGGCGGTGACGACGTCGAGCGCGGCGCCCGTGGTCGGCCTCGTGCTCGTGACGGTGTCGGTGTTCGGCGGTGCGCTCGCGGCGGCGGCGGGGCTCGGGCTCGGCGAGCGGACGTCGCGCGGGCGTGCAGCGGGTGAGGCGGCGTGAACGGCGCCGAGGTGGCGGCCCTCGTTGTCGGTGGAGGTGTCGGCGCGGGTGCCCGGTACGTGCTCGACGGTCTCGTGATGCGGGGCCGGAGCGACGCCTTCCCGCTGGGGATCCTGGTGGTGAACGTGATCGGATCGTTCCTGCTCGGCCTCCTCACGGCGCTGGCACCCGCGATCGGCCACACGTGGCTCGCGATCCTCGGCGTGGGCCTGCTCGGCGGATTCACGACGTTCAGCGCCGTCGCGGTCGACAGCGTGCGGCTGGCGCGGAGGGGGCGTCGCGACTGGGCGTGGGCGGATCTGGTGGGCACGCTGGTCGCCTGCGTCGTCGCGGCGGCACTCGGCTTCATGATCGGCGGTCTGTTTCCGCGCTGAGCGCGACGCCGCACGGGTGACGGCGCCCGCCCGCGGTCATCCACAGCCGCGCTGCCGCAACCGGTCCGCGTGTGACAATGGTTCCGATACAGCCCTGTATCGGCTGCACCGATTCCACCGCAAAGGTCACCCGTGTCGAACCTCGCCGTCCTGAGCCTCAAGAACCGCGCGCTCATCGCTCTCATCACGATCGTCGCGGCCATCTTCGGCGGACTCGCGCTGACCAACCTCAAGCAGGAGCTCATCCCGTCGATCGAGTTCCCCCAGTTGTCGGTGCTCACGACCTACCCGGGCGCATCGCCGGACGTCGTCAACAATGACGTGTCGACGCCCATCGAGACCGCGATCCAGGGGATCCCGGGCTTGGAATCCACGAGCGCCACCAGCACGACCAACGCGTCGATCATCCAGGCCTCGTTCACCTACGGCACCGATCTCGCCACGGCCGAGCAGAAGATCCTGCAGGCGATCAACCGCATCAAGAGCGACCTCCCCGACGCGGTCGAGCCGAACGTCGTGTCGTTCTCCATCGACGACCTCCCCGTCATCGCGCTCGCCGTCACCGGCTACGACGATGAGCGCACCATCCAATCGCAGCTCGAGGCGAGCGTCGTGCCCGATCTCGAAGACGTCGACGGCGTGAGCGCCGTCGCCATCATCGGCGGTCAGGGCCAGCGGGTCACGATCGTGCCCGACCAGGCCGAGCTCGCCGCCGCCGGGTACACGCAGACGGCCATCACCGACGCGCTCGACCAGAACGGCGTGCTCTTCCCCGGCGGCACCGTCACCGAGGGCGACCAGACGCTCACGGTGCAGACCGGCACGAAGCTGGCGTCGGTCGAGGAGATCGAGAAGCTTCCGCTCGTTCCGGGCAACGCCGACCAATTCGCCGCCGGCGCGCTGACGATCGCCGACGTCGCCGCCGTCTCGCTCGACAAGGATCCCGTCACGTCCATCTCGCGCGTCGACGGCAAGCCGGCCCTCACACTCTCGATCACGAAGCTCCCGGCGGCCAACACCGTCGATGTGTCGCGCGGTGTCGAGGCGATCGTCCCCGACCTGCAAGACGCCATCGGCGACGACGCCGAGTTCACGGTCGTGTTCGACCAGGCACCCTACATCGAGCAGTCGATCGAGGCGCTCGCCCAGGAGGGTCTGCTCGGCCTCGCATTCGCGGTGCTCGTCATCCTGATCTTCCTGCTCTCGGTGCGCTCGACGCTCGTGACGGCCATCTCGATCCCCACGAGCGTGCTCATCACGTTCGTCGGCATCCAGGCGTTCGGCTACTCGCTCAACATCCTCACCCTCGGCGCCCTCACGATCGCCATCGGCCGCGTGGTCGACGACTCGATCGTCGTCATCGAGAACATCAAGCGCCACTATGTCGGCGGTGCCGACAAGCTCCGCTCGATCCTGCTGGCGGTGCGCGAGGTGGCCGCCGCCATCACCGCCTCCACCATCACGACGGTCGCTGTGTTCCTCCCGATCGCCTTCGTCGGCGACGTCACCGGCGAGCTGTTCCGTCCGTTCGCGCTCACGGTCACGATCGCCATGTCGGCCTCGCTGTTCGTGTCGCTCACGATCGTGCCGGTGCTCGCGTACTGGTTCCTCCGCCCGGGCAAGCCGCTGCACGACGCGAACGGGCGGGTCATCGACCCCGAGCACCCCGACGCGCCGCCGTCGCGCCTGCAGAAGGCCTACCTCCCGGTGCTGCGGTGGACGCTCAAGCACTCATGGGTCACCCTGCTGCTCGCCGTGCTGGTGCTCGGCGGCACCGTCGCAGCGGCGCCGTTCATGAAGACGAACTTCCTGGGCGACTCCGGCCAGAACACGTTCACCGTCACTCAGGAGCTCGGCCAGGCGCCGAGCCTCGACGCAGAAGACGAGGCCGCCGCCATCGTCGAAGAGGCACTCCTCGGTGTCGACGGCGTCGAGACCGTGCAGACGTCGATCGGGTCGAGCGGCTCCGCCATCCGCGACGCCTTCGCGGGCGGAAGCGCAGGCATCACCTACTCGATCACCACCGACGCGGACGCCGACCAGGTCGCCATTCGCGAAAGCGTTCAGGAGGCCGTCGCCGACCTCGAAGACGTGGGCACGGTCACCGTCTCGGCCGGCCAGGGCGGCTTCGGTTCGAGCGACATCGAGGTCGACGTCACGGCGCCCGACGCAGACACGCTCGCCGAAGCCACCGACGCGGTCGTCGCCGCGCTGGACGGCGAAGACGGCATCGGCCAGGTCACCTCGAACCTCGCCGCCTCGCTCCCCTACGTCGCCGTGACCGTCGACCGTGACGAGGCCGCCGCGCTCGGCCTGTCGGAGGTGACGGTGGGCGCGCTCGTGTCGAACACGATGCAGCCCCGCCAGATCGGCACCGTCGAGATCGACGGCACCGGCCTCACCGTGTATCTCAAGGCCGATGAGATCCCGCAGACCATCAGTGAGCTCAAACGCCTCGAGATCACGTCGGCCTCGGGACTCATCCGCCTCGACGAGGTCGCCACCGTCGCCGAGAGCGAGGGTCCGACGTCGATCACCACGCAGCGCGGACAGCGCACCGCCACGGTCACCGTGACGCCGTCGACCGACGACCTCAACGCGGCGTCGGCGACCGTGAACCTCGCGCTCGCCGATGTCGACCTGCCCACCGGTGCCGACGCGGAGATCGGCGGCGTGCTGTCGCAGCAGCAGGACGCGTTCGGTCAGCTCGGCCTCGCGATGCTCGCGGCGATCCTCATCGTGTACATCGTGATGGTCGCGACCTTCAAGTCGCTGCGCCAGCCGCTGCTGCTGCTCATCTCGGTGCCGTTCGCGGCGACCGGCGCCATCCTGCTGCAGATCGCGACCGGCGTGCCGCTCGGCGTGGCATCCCTCATCGGCGTGCTCATGCTCATCGGCATCGTCGTCACCAACGCGATCGTGCTCGTCGACCTCGTCAATCAGTACCGCGAGAAGGGCCTCTCGGCGCACGACGCGACGGTCGCGGGTGGTTCCCGTCGCCTCCGACCGATCCTCATGACGGCGCTCGCCACGATCTTCGCGCTCACGCCCATGGCCCTCGGCATCACGGGCCATGGCGGCTTCATCTCGCAGCCGCTCGCGATCGTGGTGATCGGCGGCCTCATCTCCTCGACGGTGCTGACGCTCCTCGTGCTCCCCACGCTGTACAACCTCGTCGAGGGCGCGCGCGAGCGTCGCGCCGCCCGTCGCGGCGAGCTCGTTCCCGCCGGACAGACCGGAGCCGCCGGGGCGGCGGGGGCTCAGCCGGTCGCGCACGCTGTCGCAGCGGGCGAGCCCGTGCCGGCCACCCGCCGCGAGCGGCGGATCCTCGAGGCCGCCGCGACCGGAGGCATCCCGATCGTGACGGCTCCTGTCATCGTGGCCGCCGATGCGGTGCAGGCAGACGCGATCGCCACAGCGGTCACGCACACCGACACGGCTGCCGCGCCGATCATCGAGGAGTCGCCCGACATCGAGGTTCCCCTCGGGGACGACGCTCGTGCCACCGCTGTGGCTGCGACCACTTCCGAGTCTCACGACCAGCCCGCTGAGCCGGAGACCGCATCCCCGGTCCACGCTCAGCCCGCCGAGGCGGACGCTGCTGAGGCCGGGACTTCGGGAGACGAGACCGCGGCGATTCCCGCTCCCGAGGCGGAGGCTTCCGACGGCCAGGCTTCGTCCGACGCTTCGGCCGTGCCCGCGGAAGCCGCCGAATCGGAGGCTGACGTCCCGACGGCCGATACCGAAGAGTCCGACGTCCCGAGGGTCGAGGCCGAGGCCGAGGTCGAAGCCGAGACCGAGGACGAGGACCAGGCGCACGTGGTGGAGTCGCCGGACGCCGATGCGCACGAGCGGGGCGCCTCCGACGACGAGGATCCCGACCACCGCGACTGACCCCAGGCCTGAGGACCAGAAGTACTCGTCCGCTGTGCACAGCGGCGGGCGGGGAGGCCGCACCGGCGGACTCCCAGGCCCGACCTGTAATGTGGATGGGTCGGCTCTGGACACCGCGACGCGCTCGCGGATGGGTTTGTGAGTCCAAGGGGCCGATGGTGGGAGCGAATCCGCTCCGACGACCATCACTGTGAATGGCCCCCGGCCGACGAAAGTCCGGGTTACTCCGTGCCGCGTGTGCGGCCGCGCACGTGCGCGATCGAAGGAGTGCTGTTCTCGCACGAGACAACCCAGAAGGACATCCCCCATGCCCAAGAACAAGAAACCGGCAGGCGGCCGCGCTCAGAACTTCGAGCCCCGCTACGGCAAGAAGACGGCCTACCAGGACGCCAAGCGTCGTCCCGGTCAGTCGTCCGCCGGAACCCCCGGCAGCAAGAGCCCCGGCCACCGTGGCTACCGTGCCGAAGAGGCCGAGGCGCCCGCCAAGAAGGCCCGCTGGAACGCGCAGGAGCGCGCAGGACGCGATGAGGCGCGCGGTATCCGGTCGCATGCTCGCAGCGACCGCGACGACCGTCCCCGACGCGAGTTCGACGACCGCCCGCGCGGCGAGCGTCAGCCGCGCGACGACCGTCGCTCGTTCGGCGACGCGCGCCCCTCTTTCCGGGCCGACCGTCCCCGCACCTTCGACGACCGTCCGCGTCGCGATCAGGACGACCGTCCCCGCCGCGACTTCAGCGACCGCCCGCGTCGCGACTTCAGCGACCGTCCGGAGCGGTCGGGTGACCGTCCGGTTCGCAACTCCGGAGATTTCGATCGTTCGGGTGGGAACCGGGGCGGTTCGGACCGTTTCTCGCAGGACCGCCGGAGTTACGACCGTCCCCGTCGCGATCAGGACGACCGTCCCCGCCGCGACTTCAGCGACCGCCCGCGTCGCGACTTCGGCGACCGTCCGGAGCGGTCGGGTGACCGTCCGGTTCGCAACTCCGGGGATTTCGATCGTTCGGGTGGGAACCGGGGTGGTTCGGACCGTTTCCCGCAGGATCGCCGGAGTTACGACCGTCCCCGCCGCGACCAGGACGACCGTCCCCGTCGCGACCAGGACGACCGTCCCCGTCGCGACTTCAGCGACCGCCCGCGCCGCGACTTCGGCGACCGTCCGGAGCGGTCGGGTGACCGTCCGGTTCGCAACTCCGGAGATTTCGACCGTTCGGGTGGGAACCGGGGTGGTTCGGACCGTTTCCCGCAGGATCGCCGGAGTTACGACCGTCCCCGCCGCGACCAGGACGACCGTCCCCGTCGCGACCAGGACGACCGTCCCCGTCGCGACGTCGCCGACCGCCCGGCTCGCAGCCGCGACGACCGGACCGCCCGCTCGGCAGCGAACCGGTCCGACTGGAACGCCGACGCCAAGGCGAAGGCGCACGAGGACCACGTCGACGTCGTGCACGACCGCCTTCAGGCGCAGGCCGTGCAGGCCGAAGAGGTCTCGGACGTGACATTCGGGTCGCTCGGACTCGGGGACAACATCGTCCGCGTCCTTGCGGACCTCGGCGCCACCACGCCGTTCCCCATCCAGGCCGCCACCGTCGCGCCGATCCTCGAGGGTCGCGACGTGCTGGCCCGCGGTCGCACCGGCTCCGGCAAGACCATCGCGTTCGGCGCACCGCTCGTCGAGTCGGTCCTCCGGTCGCAGGCGGGGCAGCGTCGCGAGTTCGGCCGCAGCCCGAAGGCCCTGATCCTGGCGCCGACGCGCGAACTGGCGCTGCAGATCGACCGGACCATCCAGCCGATCGCTCGCAGCGTCGGCCTCTTCACGACGCAGATCTACGGCGGTGTGCCGCAGGCTCGTCAGGTGGGTGCGCTCAAGAAGGGCGTCGACATCATCATCGGCACCCCGGGCCGGATCGAAGACCTGCAGGAGCAGGGCAAGCTCGATCTCTCGCAGGTGCAGATCGTCGTGCTCGACGAGGCCGACCACATGAGCGAGCTCGGGTTCCTCGAGCCCATGCAGCGTCTCCTCCGCCTCGTGCAGGACGGGGCGCAGAAGCTGCTGTTCTCGGCGACGCTCGACCGCGAGGTGGCTGCGCTGGTCGACGAGTTCCTCGTCGAGCCTGCCGTCTACGAGGTGGCGGGTGAAGACCAGGACTCGGGGACGATCGATCACCGCGTGCTGGTCATCGATCACCGCGACAAGGCGGAGATCCTGACGTCGCTCGTCGACCGGGGCTCGAAGACCCTCGTGTTCGCCCGCACGCGTGCCTATGCCGAGATGCTCGCCGAACAGTTCGACGATGCGGGCATCCGCGCTGTCGCGCTGCACGGCGACCTCAACCAGGCCAAGCGCACCCGCAACCTGGAGCGCCTCACATCGGGCCGGGTGGAGGTGCTCGTGGCGACGGACGTCGCGGCCCGCGGCATCCACGTCGACGACATCGACCTCGTCGTGCAGGCCGACGCGCCCGACGAGTACAAGACGTACCTGCACCGTTCGGGTCGTACGGGTCGTGCGGGCCGCAGCGGCACGGTCGTGACGCTCATCACGCGTCAGCGCCGTCGCAAGATGACGGAGATGCTGGAGCGCGCCGAGATCGACGCGCCGTTCGAGGAGGCTCGTCCGGGCGACGACGTGCTGGAGGAACTCGCAGGCCGTCAGCTCGCGAACGTCGACGCCTGATCGCGTCGGCGTGCTTCCCTCACGTCGGCCCCTCCTTGCTGCGCTCCACGGGAGTGGGCGGGAGGGGCCGGCTGAGGCTTGCCCGTAGGATCGGGCCATGACCCCTCGGCTCCCTCTCTTCGGCCTGCGGGCGCTCGTACCGGCAGCTGTCGTCGCGCTCGCCCTCGTGCTCGTCGGGTGCGTTCCCGAGGGCGTACCGGCGCCGACCTCGAGCGGATCGCCGTCGGGCGTCCCGTCGAGCGGCGCCGTCCCGACGCCGCTGGCGTTCCCGGGCTGTGACGAGCTCCTCACGCGCGCCGACATCGACCGTCTGGTCTCGCCCGAGGCGGAGGTGCTCGATCTCGACTCCGGTGTCGACCTCACGGAGTACACGCCGACCGACGAGACCGCGGCGGCGGTGACGGCGGCGGTGAGCGCGCAGGGGTGCAGCTGGGCGATCCCGCAGACCGACAGCGGTTCGACGGCGGTGCTCGCGGAACTCGCGCCCGATCAGGTGGAGCCGTTGAAGGGCAGCCTCGCTGCCGATCCGATGTTCACGCGGCAGGAGACCGTGGGCGCGGCGGCGGTGTACGCCGGTGAGGAGTCGGAAGGCATCGGCTACGGGTTCACCGTGGTGGTGCTCGATTCCGTGCTCCTGACCGTCCAGGGACCGGGCTGGCCCCACGGGCGCGACCTCGCGCTGCAGGTGCTGACGACGCTGCGCGCGGCCAATCCGGGTTTGCCGGAGGTGCCGGTGGACGTCGAGCCGTCCGAGTCGCCCGCGCCGTCGCCGACCCCCGACCCGTCGCCGTCTGCGACGCCCACCCCTGACGCTCCGGACGCGGCGGTGATCCCGTCGTGCGGTGAGCTGATCCCGCTCCCCGTGGTGCGTGCCCTGTTCGCCGACGCGGCCGAGACGATCGCCGTCACGGGATCACCGGCCGACCACATGCCCGGCCCGCTGGCCGCCGGCACGGTGCGTGCCGCTTCGCAGGCGGAGATGTGCGCGTGGGGCGTTCCCGCGTCGGACGGCGGGTTCAGTGCCGTCACGGCCGAGATCACGGCCCAGGCGCGAGACGAGCTGATCGACGCGCTGCGCACGGCGTCGGGGTACCGTGAGCGTGCGCTCGGCGGCGAGGTGGCATTTACGCGCGAGGTCGACAATGAGCTCGGCACGACGACTGTCGCGTACGTGTTCGTTGACACCGTGTGGATCACGGTGAACGGCACGCTCGACACGCGCACGGCGCGGCAGCTCGCCGCGGAAGCGCTCGACGCGGTGCGGCTCGCGAACAGCTGAGCCGCAGCGAGCCGACAGGCCTCGCGGCGGCGCCGGCCGTCAGAAGAGCGTCGCCGCTGCGGGGGCTCGCCCGCGGGTTGTCGTGACGACCGGTCCGGGCCGGCTCGCTGCGAGGGCGCCTCGTCTTCCAGACCGCCGGCCAGGCCGTGCCTGCGCAGCAGCGGGCGCACCCGTGCGGAGAGGAGCTTGCGATAGCCGACCGGGGTGTTGACCGACGCGCCCGGATAGAGCCCGCGGTACCGGGCCAGGAGCTCGGGATGCTCGTGCTCGAGCCACTGCCAGAACCACTGCTTCGCGCCGGGCCGCAGATGCAGCGCCCCGAACACGACGCGGCGCGTGCCGGCCTCTTTCAGTTCGGCGAGAGCGTGGTCGATCGTCGCCGGGTCGTCGGTGAGGTGGGGAAGGATCGGCATGAGGAACACCGTCGGACGGAAACCCGCTTCGCTCGCGGCCCGGATCGTGGCGAGTCGGGCGCGCCACGTGGGCGCTCCGGGCTCGAGCGCTTCGCGGAGGGTGTCGTCGACGACGGCGATCGACATCGACAGCCCCACCTGCACCGCCTCCGCGGCCTGGGTGAGCAGCGGCAGGTCTCGTCGGAGGAGTGTGCCCTTCGTGAGCACGGAGAAGGGGGTGCCGCTCGTCGCGAGGGCATCGATGATTCCCGGCATCAGCCGGTATCGGCCCTCGGCGCGCTGGTAGGGGTCGGTGTTGGTCCCGAGCGCCACGTGCTCGTGCTGCCACCCGGGGCGGGCGAGCTCGCGCCGCAGCACGTCGGCCACGTTGGTCTTGACGACGATCTGCTCGTCGAAGTCGCGTCCGGAGTCGAAGTCGAGGTATTCGTGCGTGCGGCGGGCGAAGCAGTACACGCAGGCGTGGGTGCAGCCCCGGTACGGGTTGACGGTCCAGGCGAAGGGCATCGCCGAGGCGCCGGGAACATGGTTGAGGGCCGACTTCGCGTGGACCTCGTGGAAGGTGACGCCGGCGAACTCGGGCGTCGTGACGGTGCGGACGAGCCCTGCCATCGCCGTCACCGTGGCCGGCGATTCCAGCCCGGCGAGGGCGTCGTCGTCGACGACGTCGAGCTGCTGACCCTGCCACCGCATCCCTCTAGGGGAACATATCTACGAATTGCCGTCAAGGTGGGAAGGTTCATGATCGAACGTTCGCGCCGACTCGCGGTGCGCTCCCGGGGAGCCGCGGCCGTGGCGTGTCGGGAGCGGCGGTGCGACGCAGCGAGAATGGAGTCGTGCCCGGATCACCGCCCACGCGCGCGTCGCGTCGTCGCGCATCGCGACGCGTTCGGCGTCGGCGGACGATCGCGGTGCTTCTCGTCGTGCTCGTCGGCGGCGCGGTCGCCTACGCGCTCACGCGGCCCGGCGCGGCCGATGCCGATGCGCCGCGGCATCCCTCCGTCACCGCGTCCGCGCCTGCTCCGGTCGCAGACGCCGGCGACGACCCGACCGCGTCCCCTTCGCCGCTGCCTTCGTCGGGCGAGACACCTGCGCCGCTGGCGGTGTGCGATGACCCGGCCGTCGCGCACGCGCTCACCGCTGGCGACGACGCGGAGGTGGTCGAGGCGGTCGGCGGTGGCGCCGCGTTCCGCGAAGCCGTGGTGCGCGGCGACGCGCCGTGCCTCGACCTCACCGACGCCGGCCGCATGTGGGTGGTCGTCAACAAGCAGAACGCCCTCGACCCGATCGACCACTGGCCCACCCCGCAGGCGCAGCCCACCGGCATCCGCGTCGTCTCGGGGGGCGGGTGGCTGCGCGCCGATGTCGCCGCCGCGCTCGACGAGCTCGCTGCGGAGATCGTCGCCGACGGCGCCGGCCGGCTCGCCGTCGACAGTGCGTTCCGGCCCTATTCGTTCCAGGTCGACCTCTACAACGGCTACGTCGCGTCGAGGGGTCAGGCTGCGGCCGACCTGCGCAGCGCGCGGCCCGGGCACAGCGAGCACCAGACGGGGCTCGCGGTCGATGTCGTGGCGTGCGGGGCGTCGGGCTGCGGGTCGCACGACGGGTTCCGAGGAACCCCGCAGGCGGCATGGCTCGTCGACAACGCGTGGCGCTTCGGCTTCATCATCCGCTACGAGGAGGGCCGAACCGAGACCACCGGCTACGCCTGGGAGCCGTGGCACCTGCGCTTCGTCGGCACCGAGCTCGCCGCCGCGTATCACGAGGGCGGATTCCACACGCTCGAGGACTTCTTCGCGCTGCCGCCTGCGCCCGCCTACGCGAACTGAGTCCTGGCGCCGCCCGCCCTTCCGCATCCGTCCGGGTGATCAGGCCGCCAGGGCTTGACATCGCGGCGTTCGAGTGGAAACGTATCCAGTACCCACACTGGAAACGTTTACAGCACGCTCGAAGGGGAGCGCATGGCACGTGTCACCATCACCCAGGTCGCCGCTCGCGCGGGCGTCTCGCTCGCCTCGGCCTCCCGTGCGCTGAATGGTCAGATCGCGAGCGCCGAGACCGTCGAGAAGGTCCGGAAGGCTGCGGACGAGCTCGGCTACGTCGCCGACGCCATGGCGCAGTCGCTCAAGCGCGGGCGCACGCTGCAGCTCGGCTACGCCGTGGCCGACATCGGCAACCCCGTGTACGTCGAGATGATGACCGCGATCGAACGGGTGGTGTCGGCGTCGGGGTACCGACTGGTGCTGTCGTCGGCGAGCACGGCGGCGCAGACGGTCGAGGTCGCCCGTGGACTCGGCCGCGGCTATGTCGACGGCATGATCCTCTCGCCGCTGCGCGTGAACGACGAACTCCTGGAAGTGCTGAGCGCCGCGCCGGTGCCCGTCGTGGTGCTGGGTCTCGTCCCCGACGCCGCGGGCGTCGACACCGTGCGCGCCGACTCGCCCACGGCGATGCGCCTCGTGGTCGACCATCTCGTCGACGAAGGCCGTCGCCGACTCGCCTTCGTCAACGGTCCGCGCGACACGACGCCGGGAACGCTCCGCCACGACGGATTCCACGCCGCGGTGGCGAACCACGCCGGAGTCGCCCACCGCGCCGTCGAGACCTCTGACTTCACGATCGCCGCCGGCTACGCGGCGGCCGTCGACCTGCTCGGTGAGGACGACCGCCCCGACGCGATCGTCGCCGCCAACGACCTCATCGGCATCGGGGTGGTGCGTGCCGCCCAGGACCTCGGGTTGACCGTGCCCGACGACATCGCCGTGACGGGTGTCGACAACACCGAGCTCGCCGACGTGGTGCGACCGGGGCTCACGAGCGTCGACCTCGGTGCCGAGGAACGCGGCCGGGTCGCCGCCGAGCTGCTCCTCGCTCGGCTCGCCGAGCCTGGCCGTGCCGCGCACCGGGTGACCATCGCGCCGTCTCTCGTCGTGCGCGGGTCGTCGGCCGCCGCCGTGCGCGCACGGCCTCGCGCCGAGGGCGCGGCGCCGCATGCGCGGGCCGCGACGGAGGAGAGTGCCGAGACGGCGCAGAGGAGTGCCGGATGACCGCCGAGTCGACCGCGGTGAAGCCGCCCGCCCCGCGCCCGAAGCGCTCTGGCGCCCGGCAGATCGGGGCGCGCACGCGCGCGCAGCGCAAAGAGGCGATCGCGCTCGTCGTTCCCGCGCTCCTGCCGATCATCATCTTCTCGCTGATCCCGCTCGTGAGCGGCGTCGCGCTCGGGTTCACCGACGCGACCCTCAAGCGCAACGCTGAGATCAGCTTCAACGGCCTCGACAACTACCTGGAGCTCGCGGGCGACCACCGCTTCTGGGGGTCTTTCGGCATCGGCATCGTCTGGGCCGGGTCGGTCGCGCTCCTCACGCTCGTCTGCGCCATGGGCCTTGCGCTGCTGCTCAACAGCAACCTGCGCCTCAAGGGACTCACGCGCGTGCTCGCCCTCATCCCGTGGGCCATGCCGCCGGTGGTCATCGCGATCGTGTGGCGCATGATCTACAACCCCAACTCGGGGCCGCTCAACGCGACGCTCGGCTGGTTCGGCATCCCCGGAGTCAACTGGCTCGGCGACTTCTCCACCGCGCTGCCCGCCGTCATCGTCGTCGGCGTGTGGGCGGGCATCCCGCAGACGACCGTGCTGCTCCTCGCGGGCATGCAGTCCATCTCGGCCGAGCAGCACGAGGCGGCGGCGGTCGACGGCGCAGGTGCCGCGCGGCGGTTCTGGCACGTCACGCTCCCCGCGCTCCGTCCGGTCATCATCGCCGTGACGGCCCTCGACTTCATCTGGCAGTTCAACTCGTTCGGGCTCATCTACGTGCTCACCGAGGGCGGTCCGGGCGGACGCACCATGATCCCGCCGCTGTTCACCTACCTGGAGGCCTTCCGCAACCGCGAGATCGGCTACGCGTCGGCGATGGGCAACGTGCTCGTGGTGGCGATCCTCCTGATCCTGTCGCTGTACCTCATCAACCAGTTCCGCCAGAACAAGGGGGCCCGCGCATGAACGGCCGCCGCCCCTGGTACGCCACGGCGCTCATGTACGCCGCACTGGCGGCCTACCTGATCTTCCTCGGCTTCCCGCTGCTGTGGCTGCTGTCGGCGTCGTTCAAGTCGACCCGCGAGCTCAACTCGCTCACCGCCAACCTCATCCCGACCGATTGGGACTTCAGCAATTACGCATCGGCGCTCGACCGGCAGAACCTGTTGACGGCGGCGGGCAACTCGATCTTCGTCTCGATCGTGACGATGGTCATCGCGGTGCTGCTGTCGATGCCCATGGCCTACGCGCTCGCGAGGCTCAAGGGACGGCTGCGCGCGGCGGGAACCGTGTGGATCCTCGTGAGCCAGGTCTTCCCGACGATCCTCATCATCATCCCGCTGTTCCTCGTGCTGCGGTCGCTGCAGCTCAACGACACCCTCTTCGGGCTGATCCTCGTGTACGTCACCTTCACGATGCCGTTCACGCTGTGGATGCTGCAGGGCTACGTCGCCGCGATCCCGCCCGAGCTCGAAGAGGCGGCCGAGATGGACGGCGCGAACCGCATCACCATCCTCCGCACCGTGATCCTCCCGCTGCTAGCACCTGGGCTGGTCGCCACGGCGATGTTCACGTTCGTGTCGGCGTGGAACGAGTTCTTCCTCGCCCTCGTGCTGCTGCAGAGTCCTGAGCTCTACACGCTGCCTATCGCGCTGCGCTCCTTCCTCGGGGCCGAGGGCCAGACCCAGCTGGGACCGCTGGCCGCAGGCGCCATCCTCGCGACGATCCCGTCGCTCATCATCTTCGGAATCCTGCAGAAGAAGCTCACCGGCGGGATGCTCGCCGGTGCCGTCAAGGGCTGACTCCGATGCCCTACGCACACCGCATGACACAGGCCACAACACAGAAAGAGGCGATCACCATGAGAAGAATCCGAGGCATTGCCGCCGTCGCATTCGCCGGCGCCGCCGTGCTCGCACTGAGCGCGTGCCAGCAGGGGAGCGCGAACAACAACGGCGACGACGGAGCCGACGGCGGCCCGGTCACGCTGCAGTTCCAGTCGCTGTCCGACCAGCCGACCACGCAGGCCGCGGTCAAAGAGATCGTCGATGCGTGGAACGCGGAACACGACGACATCCAGGTGAAGATCATCCAGGCCGGATGGGACGGCACCTACGACAAGCTGATCACGCAGTTCACCGGCGGCACCGCGCCCGACATCATCCACTTCGAGGCGAGCTCGATCGCATCGTTCGCGGCCGACGGCTACCTGGCCGACCTCAGCGACCTCATCGACCCCGACCTCAAATCGGACATCTCGCAGGGCATCTGGGACTCGGTCACGAACGACGGCCAGATCATCGCGTACCCGTCGACGCTGCAGTCGTACATGGCGTTCGCGAACGCCGACCTCCTGGAAGAAGCGGGCATCGACATCCCCGAGAGCGGAACGCTCACGTGGGACCAGTTGCGCGACATGGCCAAGAAGGCCACGAAGGACGGGCAGTACGGCCTCGGCTGGGGCCTCGGCTCGCCCACGGCGGCGATCATGAGCCTGTCGATGGGCTTCGACGGCGGCTACTTCTCGGGCGAGGGCGAAGACGTCTCGATCGAGGTCGCCGACGCCGAGCTCGAGGTACCCACTCGCATCCACGACATGGCCTACACCGACAAGTCGATCGACCCCACGTCGCTGACGCAGTCGGGCTCCGACGTGCTCGCCTCGTTCTACGGCGGCAAGGTCGCCATGACGGTGCAGGGATCGTTCCAGGCGACCAACATCGCCAACGACGCCCCCGACGGGTTCAACTGGGTTGCGCTCCCGCCGCTCGAGGGCTCGGCCGGCGCCGTGCAGGCGGCCAACCCGCAGACGTACTCGGTGAACATCGACTCGGAGTACGTCGAGGAGTCGGCGGAGTTCCTGAACTTCTTCATGAACGGTGAGAACCTCGCCAAGATCGCATACGCCGACGCCCTCATCCCCTCGTCGGGCGCCGCGCGCACCGAGGTCGAGACGCTCGCCGCCGACAACCCCGCCTGGACGCAGGTGCTCGCCTCGGGCGAGGGCCTCGCCGGTCCGCCGTTCCTCAAGGTGTCGAAGTACACCGAGTGGAAGGACACGATCGCGACGCCCGCGTTCCAGCAGTTCCTCGCCGACCAGATCGATCGGGACGGGCTCGCGCAGCAGCTCACCGACGGCTGGGCCGACGTCGCCGGCTGATGACCGGTGGGGGCGGGCCCGGGGCGGCGAGAGCCGCAGGGGCCGCCCCCATCTCGTCGGCGACACCAGGAGTTCGTCGACCGACATCGAACGAAGAAAGAGATGCGTGTGATGGATGTGTTGCAGGACCGCGTGGCCGGAGTGCTCGCGGGAGCCGCCGTGGGAGACGCCCTGGGCGGGGCCACCGAAGGGTGGACGCCCGAGCAGATCGAGGAGCGGCACGGAGGTCGCGTGGAGGGGATCGTCGGTCCGTTCCTCGACGACTGGCGCACCGCGCGGCCGATCGCGCCGTACCACAAGGGCGACGGACACGTCACCGATGACACCCTCATGACGCACGCCCTCATCGAGGTGTACGACGCGAAGCGCCGTCACCTCGACGCGTACGACGTGGCGAGCGACCTGGTGCCGCTCATGATCGGACGGCGCCGGTGGATCCCCGAGCTCGAAGACGAGGCGCTGATCCTGCAGCGCGTGTTCCTGGCCGAGAAGTGGATGGTGCTGAAGCTCCACTACGGCCACGCCGACCCGCGCGAGGCTGGCGTCGGGAACGTCGTCAACTGCGGCGCGACGATGTACATGGCGCCCGTGGGGCTGGTGCACGTCGGTGATCCGCGCGGCGCGTACGCGGAGGCGATCGACATCACCGGCGCGCACCAGTGGTCGTACGGACGGGAGGCGGCGGGCGTGTTCGCCGCCTCGGTCGCCGCCGCGGCCGCACCGGGCGCGACGGTCGCCGACGTGCGCTCGGCGGTGCTCGACGTCGCGCACGACGGCACCGCGGCGGCGATCCGCGCGGTGTTCGAAGCGGTCGACGCCTTCCGCACAGCCGGCGGGTCGGACGATCCGCGTGAGCTCGCCCGTGTCGTGCGCGCCGCCGTCTCGCCGTTCGACACCGTCGGCGACGACTACCGCTCGCAGGCGATGGACGCGCGGCTTCCGTCGCGCACCAAGTCGATCGAAGAGCTTCCCGTGGCGCTCGGATTCGTCGCGGCCCGCGACGGCGACGCCCGCGCTGCGATCCTCGACGCCGTGAACTACGGCCGCGACTCCGACTCGATCGCCACGATGGCCGGCGCCATCTGCGGCGGTCTCGGCGGCGCCGATGCCATCCCGGCGGACTGGGTGCGCGATGTCACCACGGCCAGCCGGCTCGACCTCGACGGTGCCGTGCAGACGATGACCGATGTCGTTCGCGACATCGCACGTTCCGACGCCGAGCGCGCAGCGCGACGGGCGGCAGCTCTCCGCGACCTGCTCGATGGACGCGACGGGGCGGCGGAGCGGCAGGGCCGGGAGGCCGTGGCGTGAGACTCACGTGGGCGCAGCCCGAAGACCTCGTGCCAGCCGAGATCGCCGCGCTGCGGGAGCAGCAGGGTGTGGGGGAGGCACGCGCGGTCGACGCCATCGAGGCACGCGCGGTCGACGCCATCGAGGCACGCGCGGTCGACGCCATCGAGGCACGCTGGGCAGAGGCGGGCGGGTCGACCGTGCTGGCGCCGTCGGGTGCCAGCTCCGACGCGGCGCCGCCGCGGCTCCGTGCGCTCGCCCGAGAACTCCTCGGAGAGCTGCAGACTCTGCAGCGGTCGAGCGCGACCGAGCCCGACGAGTGGGACGACATTGTCGCGCTGCTCCCCGCGGACACCGCCGCCACGGCAGCACGGCCGACGTTCGACCGCGTCCACGGGGCGTGGCTCGGTCGCGCCGCAGGGTGCCTGCTGGGCAAGCCTGTCGAGAAGATCCCGCGCGAGGGCATCGAGCAGATCGCCCGAGCGACCGGCAACTGGCCGATCACCGGCTACTTCACCGCCGTGGGCCTCCCGGCAGGCATCTCGGAGCGGTGGCCGTGGAACCGTCGCTCCGCTCCGACCTCGCTCGTGGAGAACATCGACGGGATGCCCGAGGACGACGACCTCAACTTCCCGATCCTCGCGCTCGATCTGCTCGAACGGCACGGCCACGCGCTCACCACCGACCACGTCGCCGAGGCCTGGCTCGCCGCACTCCCCGCCGGTCGGGTGTTCACCGCCGAGCGTGCCGCGTACCGCAACATCCTCGACGCGCGCCCCGTTCCGGAGACCGCGACCCACCTCAACCCGTTCCGGGAGTGGATCGGCGCGCTGATCCGGGCCGACGTTCACGGCTGGGCGCACCCCGGCGATGTGCGGGCCGCCGCCCGGTCGGCATGGATCGACGCCCGCCTCAGCCACACCCGAAACGGGCTGTACGGGGAGATGTGGGCCGCCGCGATGTGTGCGCAGGCGGTGGTGGGAGGATCGATCGACGAGGTGCTCGACGCCGCCGACACGGTCGTGCCGCCGCAGTCGCGTCTCGCAGCCGCCGTGCGATACGGCCGCGAGACGGGCCGCGCTCTCGCCGGCGGCGACCTCACGACCGAAGCGGCGATCGACGCGCTCCATGCGGAGTTCGCGGGCATGCACTGGGTGCACACGCTGAACAACGCTGCGCTCACGGCCTGCGCGCTTCAGGCGCACGGCGACGACTTCGGCGCTGCGGTCGCCCTCGCCGTCGCCGGCGGCTGGGACACCGACTCGGTCGGGGCGACGGTCGGATCCGTCGTCGGCGGGCTGCTCGGCGCCGACGGCATCCCTTCGGCGTGGACGACGCCCCTTCGCGACCGCATCGCGACCTCGATGCCCGGGGGTGCGCAGCGCTCCATCCGGGAACTCGCCGCGCGCACGCTCGCCCTCTCGGAGGCGCCGGCATGACGGTGGTGGTGGTCGGGAGCGTCAATCAGGACATCGTGGCGCGCGTGGCGCGCATCCCCGCTCCTGGCGAGACGGTGCTCGCATCGGGGCTCACCCGTTCGGGCGGAGGCAAGGGTGCGAACCAGGCCGTCGCCGCACGTCGCGCGGGCGGCGCAGCCGTCGCGTTCGTCGGCGCGGTCGGCAGCGACACCGACGGCGCCGCCCTGCGGGCCGCGCTCGCGTCGGATGCGATCGACGTGTCGGGGCTCGAGACGGTCGACGCACCCACCGGGACCGCGCTCATCTCGGTCGACGACGCAGCCGAGAACGCCATCGTCGTGGTGCCCGGTGCCAACGCGGCTCTCGAGGCTCTCACCGGCGCGCAGCGCCGGATCGTGGAGTCCGCAGACGTGCTCGTCACGCAGCTGGAGATCCCGCTCGGGCTCGTGCGCGACGCTGCGACCGCGCGCGGTTCCGCGGCCTGGCATGTGCTCAACGCTGCGCCGTCCGCGCCCCTCATCGGGGCCGTCGACGACATCCTGCCGCTCGTCGACGTGCTCGTCGTGAACGAGCACGAGGCGCTGGACGTCGCAGGCGCAGCGCAGCTGGACGAGGCCGTCGCGCTCCTCGCCGTGCGCGTGCCGGCCCTCGTCGTCACGCTCGGAAGCCGCGGCTGCCGCGTGGTGTGTCGCGCGGGCGACGATCTGGACTCTCGGGACGTCGCCGCCGTCTCCGTGTCGGCGGTCGACACGACCGGCGCAGGCGACACGTTCTGCGGCGTCTTCGCCGCGACGATCGCCTCATCGGGTCGTGCCCCGAACGCCGTCGATGTGGAATTGCTCGCCGAGGCCGCCCGCCGCGGCGCGGCCGCCGCCGCTCTGGCGGTCACCCGGCTCGGAGCGCAGGACGCCGTGCCGACCCGCGACGACCTCGACGCGTTCCTGGCCCGCGGAGTCGATGAGAGAGCGGAAGCCCCGGGAGGAGCAGAAGACGTGAAGGAGCAGAAGTCGTGAGCGGTGGATTCGACCCCCTCATCCCCCGCGAGATCGACCGGCCCACCGTCGTGCCGCTCGGCATCGATGTGACGGGCGCCGACGACGCGCACGCCGACGCGGTCGCCGCGCTCGACGACGCGAAGATCTTCGTCGCCCCCACCGATCCCGCCGACGTCGCCGCGTGGCGCGCACAGCTCGCCGCCTGGCGTGAGGGGGCGCGTGCACGTCACGGCGCCGGAAGTGACGTCGGAACCCGGTACGCGCAGCCCGATTCGCGGTGGGCGAGCCGGTGCTTCACCGTCGCGCAGGTATGGCTGTGGGATGAGCTCTTCTTCGACTTCGATGCGCAGCGCTTCACCCCCGAACGCTTCCTCGCCGACGCGCAGGAGCGGTTCGGCGGACTCGACGGCGTCGTGCTGTGGCATGCCTATCCGGTGATCGGCATCGACGACCGCAACCAGTGGGACTTCTACGCCGTGCCCGGGCTGGAAGAGGCCGCCGCCGCCCTGCACGCGGCGGGCGTCGCGGTGTTCGTCGACTACAACCCGTGGGACACGGGCACCCGTCGGGCGGGCGACGATGCCAGCGAGCTGGCGGCGACGGTCCGCCGTCTCGGCGCCGACGGCGTGTTCCTCGACACGCTCAAGAAAGCGGATCCCGACCTCGTCGCCGCCCTCGACGCGGCCCGGCCCGGCATCGGCCTGGAAGGCGAGTCGAAGCTCGCGACCGAGCGGATCGCCGACCACACCCTGTCGTGGGCGCAGTGGTTCGCCGACTCCGAGGTGCCCGGAGTGCTCCGTGCGCACTGGTTCGAGCGACGGCACATGCAGCACCACATCCGCCGCTGGCACCGCGATCATGCCGAAGAGCTGCGCTCGGCGTGGCTGAACGGCGTCGGGATCATGGTGTGGGAGGTCGTCTTCGGCGTGTGGGTCGGGTGGAACGCCCGCGACGCGGCGACGCTGCGGCGCATGCTGCCCGTGCAGCGCGGTTTCCACGACTGGCTGATCGACGGGGAGTGGACACCGCTCGCCGTCCACGCCGCTCCCGTCTTCGGTTCGACCTTCGCGCACGACGGCACCACGCTCCTGCTCCTCGCCAACACGGCTGATGAGGACGCCGTGTGCGATCTCACGCAGGTGGCCGGCGAGGGCCGGTGGATCGCGCTGCACGAGAAGAGTGCGGACGCTGCGGTCGTCACGGTCCCTGCGGGCGGCATCGCCGCCGCCGTGCGGATCGCCGACGGCGCCGACGCCCCCGTGGTGATCGACGAGGTGCGGACGCAGCTCGCGTCGGCGCATCACGAGACCGACGCCTCGTTCCCGCATCGCCGCGCGCATCGCGTTCCTGCGCCGGCGTTCACCCGGGCGGGAGAGGGCAGGGCCGCGACCGACCGACCCGACACCGACACCGACTCCGTCGCCGTCACCGTCGAGCCCGGGGAGCACGTGCTCACTGTGCGGTTCCGCCAGCGCGAGACCGGCATGTACGACGGAGCGCCGTACGTCGACGAGTGGAAGCCCCTTCCGCCGCGGCTCCACGATCTGCGCACCCTCGAACGCGTCGCCGTCGTCGACCGGCCGGTGAAGGTCGCGGCGGCCGAGGTGTCGGAGGCCGAGTACGCCCGCTTCCTCGACGCCCTCGGCGAGCACACCGACGCGCGCGATCCCGAGCGCCCGGCGACCGGCATGACCTTCGCTCGCGCCCGCGAGTACGCGGCGTGGGTCGGTGGCCGCCTTCCCACGGAAGACGAATGGCAGCTCGCGGCATCCGCCGCCGGATTCCGCCGCCGCACGCCTGAGGTGTGGAACTGGACCGAGTCGGAGCACTCCGACGGCCGCACCCGCTTCGTGATGCTCAAGGGCGGCAGCGCCCACGTGAGCGAGGGATCCGACTGGTACGTCGACGGCGGCGTGCGGCCTCCCGAATTCGCGTTGAAGTTCCTGCTGCCTGGCCTCGGTCAGGACGCGTCGCCCTCGATCGGCTTCCGCGTCTGCTGGGACGACCGTGGCGAGGCGGACGCATCGTGACGCCGCTCCACGGCCTGCGTGTCATCGACGCGTCGACCCTCTTCGCGGGACCGATGGCCGCCATGCACCTGGGTGACATGGGGGCGGAGGTGATCAAGGTCGAACACCCGGCCAAACCCGATCCCGCCCGCGGTCACGGTCCGAGCAAAGACGGACAGAACCTCTGGTGGAAGACGCTGGGGCGCAACAAGCGCACCGTCGCGATCGACCTGCACGCCGACGAGGGCCGTGAGGCGTTCCTGCGTCTCGCGCGCACCGCCGACGTGGTGATCGAGAACTTCCGGCCCGGCACGCTCGAACGCTGGGGGCTCGGCTACGACGAGCTGTCGGCCGGGAACCCCGGCCTCGTGCTCGCACGGGTGACCGGGTTCGGCCAGATCGGGCCCTACCGCAGTCGCCCCGGGTTCGGCACGCTCGCCGAGGCGATGAGCGGGTTCGCGGCCTCGACCGGCGAGCCCGACGGGCCGCCGACGCTTCCGCCGTTCGGTCTCGCCGACGGCATCGCCTCGCTCGCGACGGCGTACGCGATCATGGTCGCCCTGCACGCGCGGGGAGCGAACGGCGGGAAGGGCCAAGTGGTCGACGTGGCGATCATCGAGCCGATCCTCGCCATGCTCGGTCCCCAGATCACCCGCTGGGACCAGCTTGGCACCGTGCAGCCGCGCACCGGGAACCGCTCCACGAACAATGCGCCGCGCAACGCGTATCGCACCGCCGACGGCTCCTGGGTGGCGGTGTCGACCAGCGCCCAGTCGATCGCGGAGCGTGTGGTGGCGCTCGTCGGCCGCCCCGAGCTCGCCGCCGAACCGTGGTTCGCGACGGGAGCCGGACGGGCCGAGCACGCCGATCTCCTCGACGACGCGGTCGGCGGCTGGATCGCGCAGCACTCCCGCGACGACGTGATCGCGGCGTTCGAGGAGGCGCAGGCTGCCGTCGCGCCCGTGTACGACGCGCGCGACATCGTCGACGACCCGCAGTTCCGGGCCCTCGGCACGATCCAACGCATCCACGACGACGACCTCGGCGAGCTCGCGATGCAAGGGCCGCTGTTCCGCCTGTCGCGCGACGAATCGACCATTGCGCATACGGGCCGCGCGCACGGCGCCGACACCGACGTCGTCCTCCGTGAGCTCGGGTTCGCGGAGGATGACATCGCACGGATGCGTGCGGAAGGATCCATCGCATGACCTCGCGTCCGATCGTCGTCGCCCTGTACGCCCCCGCTGACCGGCCGGAGCGGTTCGGGAAGGCGCTCGATGCGGGCGCCGACGCCGTGATCGTCGACCTCGAAGACGCGGTGACGGCCTCGCGGAAGACCGAGGCCCGTGAAGCGCTCACGGCGTTCGCGGACGAGTGGACGTCGCGCGGGGAGCATGCTCCCGTCGTTCAGGTGCGGGTCAACGCGCGCGGCTCGCGGTGGCACGACGACGACCTCGCCGCAGTGGCCGCCCTGCCGTCGGCGTTCGGCGTCCGTCTGCCGAAGACGCAGGCGGCGGCAGACGTCGCCGCCGTGCGTGCCGCGGCTCCTGGACGCGACGTGCACGCGCTGCTCGAATCGGCGCTCGCCGTGGAGCGCGCGTTCGAGATCGCCTCCGGCGGTGTCGCATCGATCACGGCAGGCGAAGCCGACCTCCGGGCAGACCTCGGCATCCCGGCCGGTGAAGCAGGAGAGGCGGGACTCGCGTGGTCGCGCGGACGCCTGGTGAACGCCGCGGCAGCCGCCGGGCTCCCGGCTCCCCACATGGCCGTGTGGGCCGACGTGGCCGACGTCGACGGACTCGACCGGAGCTGCCGCACCGGTCGTGCCCTCGGGTACGGCGGGCGCACCGCCATCCATCCGCGGCAGATCGACGTCATTCGCCGGGCGTTCACGCCGGACGCCGCCGAGGTGGAGCGCGCCCGCACGATCGTCGATCGCGTGAGGTCGGCCGCGGCCGACGGATCGGGCGCGATCGTGCTCGACGACGGCACGTTCCTCGACGTCGCGATGGTCCGCGCCGCCGAACGTGTCATCGCGCTCGCCGACGGGACTCAGTTCCGCATGGACTGAAACCGGATGTCGTCGTAGAGTGGGCGTGCGACGCCGTACGCGGCTCGCCACGAACCACCAGCCCGCGGCACGCGGTTACCCCGACACGGGGCCACCAGCACAGAGCCAGCGACACATGAGGCGAAAGGGGTCGGCCCGCAATGGAGCGCGACATCTACGACGAGGACCACGAGGCTTTCCGCGACGTGGTGAAGGAGTTCATCAAGCGCTACGCGTCCGATGAGAAGCGCAAGCAGTGGGACGCCGACGGCGAGATCGACCGCGCCACGATGCTCGCCGCGGGTGAGGCGGGCATCATCGGCCTGTCGGTGCCCGAGGAGTTCGGCGGCGCCGGCATGCTGCAGGACTACCGCTTCCGCTCCGTCGTCCTCGAAGAGGTCATCGGGGCCGGGCTCGGCTCGCTCGCGGGCGCCCTCGGCATCCAGGACGACCTCGCCGTGCCCTACATCGCCCACATGGGAACGCAGGCGCAGAAGGAGAAGTGGCTTCCCGGCATGGCGACCGGCGAGATCCTCGGCGCTCTCGCGATGACGGAGCCGGGCGCCGGCTCCGACCTCCGGGGAATCAAGACCACCGCCAAGAAGGTCGACGGCGGCTACATCGTCAACGGCGCGAAGACCTTCATCTCGTCGGGCAAGACGGCCGACATGGTCGTCACCTTCGTCAAGACCGGCGAAGGCAACCGCCCCGACGCGTTCTCGCTCCTCATCCTCGAAGACGGCATGGAGGGCTTCGATCACGGCAAGAAGCTCGAGAAGATGGGCTTCCACGGCTGGGACACCGCCGAGATGTCGTTCACCGACGTGTTCGTGCCCGAGGAGAACCTCATCGGCGGCAAGGAAGGGCTGGGCTTCATCCAGCTCATGATGAACCTCCCGCTCGAGCGCCTGTCGATCGGTGTCGCCGCCGCAGCCGCCGGCGAAGCCGCCTTCAACTGGACGCGCGACTACGTCACTCAGCCGCGAGGCGTTCGGCGAGCGGATCGCCGACTTCCAGAACACGCGCTTCAAGCTCGCCGACATGGCCACGACCGTCGACGTCATGTGGGCCTACATCGACCGCGCCATGCTGCTCTACAAAGACGCCAAACTCACCGCTGAGGAGGCCGCCAAGGTCAAGTTCTGGGCGACCGACCGCGAGTGGGAACTGCTCGACATCGGCGTGCAGCTGCACGGCGGCTACGGCTACATCACCGAATACCCGATCGCCCGCGCGTTCCTCGACGCCCGCGTGCACCGCATCTACGGCGGCACGAACGAGATCATGCGCGACCTCGTCGCGAGGCAGATCGTCGGCAAGCGCTGACGGGAGGCGGTTGTGCAAGAGGGGTCTCGCTGCGGCGGGGCCCCTTTTCCGCGTTGTGGGGCTGAGAGGCCGCGCCCGCGGATCACTTATCGTGGGCGCGGAAGCAGGACGGCCAGCGGGCACCTCACCGGACGGGCCATACGATGCACGCGCAACACAGGCCGCGCACTGGTCCATTTTCCGATCGCAACCGCCCGCGCGCGGACCGGCATTCGCGCACCGGCAAAGGACGCCTGCGCCTGCTGCTGCCCCTGCCTCAGCCTACGCTTAGGTAATAGGGGTCGGCGAATGCGGCTTCCACTTCCGTTCGAAGCCGATTGAGCAGGCGCTTCGATCCGGGGCCTAACCGGATGTCGCCCCCGAGGGAGGCTAGCCGGCTCGCGATTATCTTGTGGCCGACGCCGTTAGGCATTGATCTGAACCTCCTGACAAAGTCGTCAACGGCGCGGGCGACGGTTAGCGACGTGTCTAGACGCGTCCTCACTAGCGGCTCGATCCCCACCTCGGCGAGATAGCCATCGACCACGTCGAGGTACTGCTTGCGGTCAACTAAGTCTTCGATTGCCTTCCCTCGCGGCAGCTGGAAGATGTGTGTATGGGGGACTCCAGCGGATCGCAGCTTTTGCTTCCGAGTCGTGCCCGACGCATCGCCGTCGACGAGAAAGGTGGTGATCAGTGCGACAGAACTCACCGCCTGCGCCGTTGACAAGTTGGCGAGGCCGAACGCGACTTGGAAGTCGAGGGGGCGCCCATTCGTAGCTGCGCGGAGCAGCGTCGGCAGGAGGATCATCTCGGACACACCTTCTGCCAGGAGCGCCTTGCGGAAGGCGGAAAACGCTGCGGCTTCTGCGCCCATGGCGAAGAACAAGTGAGAAAAGCCAGGTTCTGATTCGGTCCAGAACGTGTTCTCCAATGTGCTTGCCGAGGGATTCTCAGGATCGCGGCGCACCACTCTGATCCCGGTTCCAAGGTCCATAGGAAGACATCCTGGGCTATGCGTTGTGTAGATGACCTTGTGAACCTTGAGTTCCTGGCTCAAGACGCGTACGAGGTCGGCTTGGGCATCAATGTGAAGGTTGCGTCCGGCCTCATCGATAAGGAGCACGGGAGCCACGTCGAGGTCGCTTGCTATCAAAAAACAGACAAGTCCGAGGAAGGTTCTCAAGCCGTCGCTGCGCTCGCTTATTGGTGTGACAGTGAAATCCGTGCTTTCCAGCTCACTGATATTGACCTCCACCACGCCGGTTTCGTTTATAGATATCTCGACGGCAAGGCGTGACTGACTCCACATTGGTTGTAGACGGGCCATAAGATTCTGGTTAATGCGCCTCTGAAGGGTGCGCAGGCTGGCAGGCACGCCGCTGCTCACTGCCTCCCAGATTTCATGAACGGAGGTGCCCGCGACCGCAAGAAGGTTCTCGAACGGAGCACCGGGAGCCGAGCGGGTTGCCTCGTCCTGTAGGTCGTACCTCTCGGCTATCTCTCGGTCGCCGTCAGTGAAGAGGATGAAGCGCGGGGCACGCTCGGCCAGAAGCTGCCTTATTGCGGCGTCCGGGTGAGGCTTCGTCGCCGACTCGACCAACCCCGCATCTCGCGGCTGTTCTCAGCCCAGTAGTGATTGGTCGTCGTTGCGCGACCGTTGATCTCGTCGAAGTGCCGGTTAAGGCGTTGGTGGAGCACGGCGAACATGTGGCCGAACTCCGGATCGTCGTAGATGCGAGCGAACGCTGGCGATGCCGCCTGGCTTGCGTACTTCTCCTTTAGATCAGCCAGCGCCAACTCTGAGGGGCTTGCCACCGGACCGCCTTCCGTCAGGGATGAGATCCCCTCAGGCTACGACGAGCCGCCGGGCACTCGACGCGCGTACACGCGCCTGGTGCGATGCGAATGTCACGTCGAATCTGGACGTTCGGGACTGCTGTGCGAATTGGTGCCGCTCACGCAGGCTGGTGCCAGCAATTGGACCCGATCGCCCCCGCCCGCAACAACCCGGTTGCGGGCAGTGCCCGAATGGGGATGGCGTGTCGGCCGTTCATTGCGAGGGGAAGCCTGCAGACTTCCCTCGAAAGGGGAAAGTGGCTATGGCGAGGAAGCACAATAGCCGGCTCTGTCACCTGCAGAGCTAGTCCGGACTGTCGTTCTCGCCACGCCCGCCTTCCCACGCGCCGCGTTGTGCGCCATCTGGCCACGCGAAGCTAATCAGCCTTGGCGGCGCGAGACGCCGCGGTCCCCGACTTTGGCATGTCGTTTGGAAAGTCAAGGAGCGTGTGCGCGGAGCAAGTCATTTACGAATGTGTTCACCTTCGACGGCATCGCGTGAAGGGCCCCGCTCGCCTCGCAAAATGCGCCGTAGCCGAGGATCCCTGCCACAAGGTGCTGGGCGAGCACTACTACGTCGGTTCCGGATGGTAGATTCCCGTCCTCCAGCGCCTCCGAAAGCAGCCGCTCAAGAGACGATGTCCACGTCGCGAGGGGATCGCTCTCCGGATTCAGGTCTGGCCGTTCGGCGTGGAGGCGGAGCGCCGCTCGTGCGGAGGCGTCTCCGGCGTAGCGGTCGGCCGCAACCTCACAGGCGCGACGCAGTTGCCGGATGCCGCCCGTCATTCCCGTCAATGCTGCGACGAAGTCACCATCGGTCATCACCTGACGAGCGAGTTCTTCCTTGGTTCTCGCATAGTGCTGAACGTAGGAGCGCCCTTTACCGAGCCTGGCGCCGTCGAAACCTCTTAAGGCGAACTCTGCGGCTGCTGCTTTCAGAAGCTGTGTGCGGGGGGTCACGCGACCACGTTAGCCGTGCAGCCATATTGTAAGCGAGGAGGGAGGTAGCTAACCTCCCTCCTCTCACGTGTCAGCGAGCGAGCGCTGTCTCGTTCGCCTCACGCTGCACCGATGCCAGTCGTCGCTGATGGAAGGCGATGAGGACAACGCGTCGCCAGTATGTCTCGGCGAGAAGGCCGGGGTGGTCGACCTGCAGCGCGGCCGAGACGAGCAGGGCAGTGAGAGCTGCCATGACCGCGTACAGCGGACCCGTCCAGACAGCATGGCTGCCAATGGCGGCAGCGACCACGACCACCGGCACTGTCGTGAGAACGCCAGACAGAGTGCCGAAGATGCGATACCGCCCGGCCGGTGCCGCAAACGCCATCCCGGCCGCGACACCGACGAGAGCTGTCAGCGCGTACACCACCAGCTCAGGAAGGTCGGGTCATCTCATTCACTCCTCTCAGTGCTGAGCGACGTCAGCACTTCACACGCCAGATGCTACCGGGCGCCGGGACGACGTTGAAGAACAGGCACGTACGCGGGCTATCGCCCTGCGCGAGATTCGCTTGCAACTGCACGTATGAACCCCACACGGAGCAGGCGACCGTGAAACCGGGAGCGCTTCGCGCGAAGATGCCACACATTCCTACGGCCGCGGCATAGTCGCGGGACCGTGATGTCTCAGTCCGGGCCCCAGCCAGCACCGATCCAAACCCAACTGGGGTCAGCGACAACCGGGTACACGGTGTCCGCGGTGGGTTCGACGAGCTGGACGAGCTTCCCACCTCGCACCTCGTAGGAGGTCGGGACATCGTTCCCGCTCGCGTCACGAGCCCAGGCAGCGGCGACCGGAACAAAGTTGCCGTCTGCCTTATAGAACATCGCATCCCCGCGATCATTGACCGCGGGCGTGTATCCACTCATGCTGTAGCTGAACTCGTGAGGGCTGTCGGCGGCAGCGATGACGGTCTGCACCCGCGTGGTGCCGTCGGAGAGTGTCTGCACGGCGACCGCGGTTCCCGTTGCTCCCACACTTCCGCCGGGTGGTCCAGGCCCATGCTCATGATCCCGGTTCCGTCTGCGGCGAAGGGGAACGAGTACGCGTCGACGAGCTCGATTCCCGCCGCTTGCACGAGGCTGACTTCCTTGATCGTTACGGGGCTGTCGCCTCGCGCCAGTGAAACCACCTCACCGACGACGAAGGCCGCGCCAGACTCGACGCTGGCGCACAACTCTCCCGAGCCGCCTCCAAGGTTGATGACGTCGCCTCCGCCTGCTGCCGCACCCCCCGCCAGCAGAATGGTCACGCTGATAGCGGCGGGGCGCGCGAAGCGCATGGGGGCGATGGATCGTACGTAGCTCACTCGACCGTCTCCTTGTTTCGCTTCCACGAGCGAAGGCGGCCCCGGGGCGACCGCGCTGTGCTCTCGTGTTTCGATCCTCGGTCTGCAACTGCGGCATCGCGTGTCGCTTCCTCAACATCGGTGAGGGAAAGCACCCTTTTGGGTGCGCGCAGGCGCTGGACTGCGAGTCTGTCGATCTCGCGTAGGTGGTGCTTTTGGGCATCCGGGCGGCAAGGTCGACACGCTCCGTACCGACCTCGCGCTTCCCGCGAGCTGAGCCGCGGTCTTCGGCGGTGAGCACGTCGGCCTGCGGCGACGCGACGGCGCGGTATCCGGCGAGCGGCGCAATAGATCGTACGGGCGGTAAGTCCCTTAGGGCGCCACGTACTCCTGCCGGACCGCGCCCCGCGTGGCGATCTCGATGAACCCGAAGTCGTGGTCGGAGTTCAGAATGACAGCGTCGTTGACGACCGCGTATGCCGCAATGAGGCAATCGAACGCCGCTGCCGCGCGCGTGAGCCCGGTGTCCCATAGTGCCTGCTGGACATTCAGGGCTTGCTGCTCGTCGGGGTGTTCCCATGCGGGCAGGAGTTGTGCCATGTCCGCGCGGAGTTCTTGGTATTCCTGAGGGCTTCGGGCCGAGTGGCAGTACTCGAGAACTTGCGGCGGGCAGGTGATGATCAGGTGCGTGGGTGAGAGCTCGCGGAGCCTTGTCGCGATCGCTTCGCTCGTTGCGGCCTTCTGCCAGATGCTGTTGTCAACGAGGTAGGTCGTCACTGGCCGGTAATCGCCGTCGCTGGCGGGATCGTCGGCGCGTCGATCTGGTCGGGCTCGAACGTACGGGCGATGATCCGCTCGACGGCCGCCGGCTGGCGACGGACGGCGATGAGAGTGCGCAGGGCGAGATCCACCGTTTCGCGATTGGAGGTCGTGCCGGCGAGCTCTTTAGCTTGGCGCAGCTCGTTCGGATCGATATCGATAGACGTGACGGTCATGGCCCCTCCTCCGCTTTATATAGACCAGTATACAACCCTTGTCGGTCGCCCACGCCAGGAGACGCAATCAATCGAGGAACTCGTCGAGCGAACCCGCCGGAACGATCCCCTCCGCTCCCGCGAGAAGCACGGGATCCTCCGTCGCAAGCACGTCGGCCTGCAGCGATGCGACGGCGAGGTATTCGGCGAGCGGGGTGTCGTCCCAGCCGAGTTGCTCGGCGAGCGCGAACGTGCGGGCCCGGGAGACGCGGTCGCCGAGCAGGCGGATCTTGAGGGTGGCGATGCCGTCGAGGCGGGTGCGCGCCATCGCGGCGTCGATTCGCCCGTCCCGTGCGTCGCGGTAGATGGTCGACAGTGCGTGAGAGCGGAGGATCGTGGGACCCACGAGCGCGTGCGCCGAGGGGATCAGGATGCCCTCCGTGACGATCCGCAGGGCGGTGGGTGCATCGATCGCGATTCGCGTCATGCGCCGATGGTCGCACCGACCCGGGACACCGACCCCGCGCCTCGACAAGGCGGTCGAGGTGGGGGTGACGCGACCTCGGATCGAGATGTTCCTCAACGGCGTCTCACGTCAGAAGATCCGTGCCGGCGACATGCTCGTCCCCATCGAAGAGATAATCGCGGCCGCTTCGCGGGTCATGACGCTCAATCCGGGCGACGTCATCGCCACCGGAGCCCCTCCCCGAGTCGGAGCGATCACGCGGGGAGACGTGACCGACGCGAACATCTCGAAGATCGGCCAGCTGCTCATCTCGGTGGCCTAGCGCACCGATTCCGCCCCCGGGGACGGCGCCGCGACGGACTTCCTGTCGCGGCGCCGTCTCGTTCCGCTGCGCATGTCCGCCGCCATCGCGTCGAGCGGCGATTCGCGGGGCACGAGGGCCAGCATCCGCCAGCGCCGGGGGGCGACACGGAGGCGCAGCCCCCGGGAACGGACCACGATCACGCCGACGAGGCATGCGGCGGCCAGCGGCAGGCCGCCGGCGAGGGCGAAAGCCGCCTGGAGGCCCAGCGATTCCGCCGCGCCGCCGATCAGGAGCGGCCCCACCGACTGCCCGGCGGCCACGATCACGAAGTACACGCCGGCGACGCGTCCCCGCATCGCCGGGTTGGCGGAGAGCTGGAAGAGTGCCTCGATACCGGTCACGCAGTAGATGCGCACAGCCGACAGCAGCACGACGGCCACCACGAACGCGGCTTCGGTGACGGCGGCCGCCGCGAGGCTCATCACTGCGCCGAACGCCACGGCGGCGATGACGACGGGCCCCATCCCGATCCGCTTCCGCCCGATCGCCGCGAAACCGCCGATCACCGCGCCCGCCGAGCCCATGGCGAGGTAGAAGCCGTACCGGGCAGCGCCGCTGTCGAACCCGATGTCGCGTGCGGCCGCGGCGAACAGGACCGTGTGGGTCATGCCGAACGTCGCGATGAACGCGATCAGCACGAACGGCCACCGGATCGCCGGCTTGCGATAGGCATACGCGAGGCCGGCACGCAGACCCGTCCGATGCGGCATCGGGGCGACGGGGTGCAGCTGCGCACTGCGGACGAACAGGAGCGCCCCGGCGGCCAGGAGCGAGAAGACCAGCGCCGCTACGAGCGCCCAGCGGACGCCGAAGAGCGCGATGACGGTGCCCGAGCTGGTCGCGCCCACGAAGGAGGCGACGTGGAAGGCCGTCGCGGTCATGCCGATCGCTCCCTGCAGCTGGGCAGGGGGAACGATCTGCGTGATGAGCGCGCTGCGCGCCGGCCCCTCGGCGACCGCCACGAAGCCGGTCAGCAGGGAGAAGCCGTAGATGTGCCAGACCTCCAGGGCGCCCAGCAGCATGAGCACAGCCAGCGCCAGCAGGCCGAGCGCCGTCACGGTCTGGGTGATGCGGACGATCCGCAGGCGGGGGAACCGGTCGGTGAGCACCCCGCCCCACAGTCCCAGCAGCAGGACGGGTGCGAACTGGAACGTCACGGCGAGGCCAACCGCCGCGACGCTCTGCGTCATCTCCAGCAGCATCCAGTCCTGCGTGATGCGGGCGATCCACGTGGCGATGAAGGCCGACATCATCGACGTCAGGACGAAGCGGTAGTTGCGGATGCGGAGAGTGCTGCGCGCCGTGCTCCACCCTCGACCCCCCACGACGGGTATCGGGCCCGTCAGGGGAGCAGCTGCGTCGCTCATCGCCATGGTTCCTCACGCTACGGCGACGGAGCGGGCAGCATTCGTCCATGGCATGATGTGCACACCAGCTATTCGATTTGTGAATGGAGCGACGATGCTCGATCCGGTGCTGCTGCGTACGTTCGTCGAGCTGGCCGAGACACGGAGCTTCACGCGCGCGGCCCGCCAGCTGCAGATCAGCCAGCCGACGGTGAGCCAGCAGATCCGGCGCCTCGAGGCAGCGACGCGGCGCGCGCTCGTGACGCGAGATTCTCGCACGGTCGAGCTCACCGACAACGGCGAAGCGATGCTGGGGTTCGCCCGCGAGATCCTTGCCGCGCACGACGCGGCCGCCGCCTATTTCGACACATCCGCTATGCGAGGCCGGGTGAGGTTCGGGTCGGCCGACGACCTCGCCCTCACGGAGCTCCCGCAGATCCTGCGTGAATTCCGGCGCGTGCACCCTCAGGTCGACCTCGCGCTCACCGTCGGCCAGAGTCCGGCGCTCGTACGGCGGCTGCGGGCCGGCCAGTTCGATCTCGTGTACGTGAAGCAGGAGCCCGGGCTGCCGACCGGTCAGCTCGTGCGACGCGACCGGCACACCTGGGTCTCGCACGAGGACACCCGGATCGACGCCGACGCGCCCGTGCCGCTCATCGCCTATCCGGCACCGAGCCAGTCGCGAGAGGCTGCGATCCACGCGCTGGAGTCGGTTGGACGCAACTGGCGGATCACCTGCAACGTGCGCGACGTGAACGGGGCCCTCGCCGCGGTCCGCGCGGGAATCGGCCTGGCGGTCCTGCCGCGCGCGATGGTGCCCGCGGACCTCGTCGCGGCGAGCCCGATGCTCGGCCTGCCGCCGCTCGGCGACATCGACTTCATCCTCCTCACCAATCCACGATCGGCGGGCGGGCCCGTCGAGGCGCTGACGGCAGCCATCGTGCGCCGCGCGTCGCACTGATCGTCCGGCCGAGCTCCTCGTATTCGAAAGAACGGGTCCGAAAGACCGGATCCGAAGAACGGGTGCGAGGGGACGGGTCAGCAGGGCTGGATCAACGGGGTGCGACGACGCGTTGCCGCTGCGTTCCGAGTCCGTCGATGCCGAGTTCCATCACATCGCCGGGCTGGAGCCAGACCTGCGGGCTGAATCCCATGCCGACCCCGGGCGGCGTGCCCGTGTTGATGAGGTCGCCGGGTTCGAGCACGAGGAACTGGCTCACGTAGTAGACGATGTAGGCCGGGTCGAAGACCATCGTCGAGGTGTTTCCGGTCTGCCGCCGTTCTCCGTTCACGTCGAGCCACATGCCGAGTGCGTTGACGTCGGCGATCTCATCGGGCGTCGCGAGCCACGGTCCGGTCGGATTGAACGTCTCGGCCGACTTGCCCTTGAGCCACTGCCCGCCGCGCTCGAGCTGGAAGGCGCGCTCGCTCACATCGTTGACGAGGACCCAGCCGGCGATGTGGTCGCGGGCCTCCTCGGGCGAGGCCAGGTAGCTCGTGCGGGTGCCGATCACGATGCCGAGCTCGACCTCCCAGTCGGTCTTCTCCGCCCCTCGGGGGATGCGGACGTCGTCGTTGGGACCGACGAGGGTGTTCGGCGACTTCGTGAACAGGATGGGCTCATCGGGCACGGCCTGGCCGGTCTCGGCGGCGTGATCGCGGTAGTTGAGCCCGACGCAGATGATCTGGTGCGGGCGCGCGATGGGCGGGCCGACCCGCACATCGGCGAGGTTGCGCGTCTCGCCGCGGGCGACGCGCTCAGCGATGATCGGCTCGAGACGCGGAAGCATGCCGCTGGCGAAGAACCTCTCATCGATATCGGAGACGACATCGGACAGGTCGACGTACGTCGTGGGCGTGACCAGGGCTGCGGGCCTCTCGGCGCCCGGCTCGCCAACGCGAAGGATCTTCATCGGTCATTCTCCTACAGGGTCATGGTGGGGGTCGGACAGTTCAAGACGGGCGTCGCTGAAGACCGCTCCGTGCAGCAGTTCGATGATGTGCCGGTACTCCTTGCCGGTGGCGCGCGTCATCCCGATCTCGCAGGTGCGGTTGCACGACGCATGACCGTCGCCGTCCAGCGTCGCCACGGCGGCCGCCTCGGCTGCCGTCGCGGAAGCGGTGAGCTCGGGATGGAGCATCCCGCGGTCGCCGGCGAAGGCGCAGCAGCCCCAGTCGTCGGGGATCACGGGATTCGTCGCGACCGCCCGCGCCAAGGCCATCAGGTCGGCGTCGACCCCCATCTGCGTCGACGAGCAGGTGGGGTGCAGCACGAGGGTGTCCATCGAGGGCGGAATCGGTTCGAGGCGGGGGAGGATCTCGCGGGCGGTGAACGTCACGGCGTCTTCGACGGTCGCGGCGATCCCGGCGTCCGCCAGCAAGTGGGCATAGCCTTCCGTGCAGCTGACGGCGTCGCTCACCACGCGGAGCGTGCCGGCGGGATCGGTGTCCTTGACCGCTCGCGCCACGCGCCGAAGCATCGTCTCGCGCCCTCCCGCGTATCCCTTCGAGGTCCACGGTGTCGAGCAGCACAGCGACTCGATGGCATCCGGCACGATCACGGCGATGCCCGCGCGCTCGGCGAGGGCGACGAAGGCGGCGCCCACCCCGACGCCGTCGGCCGCCGGACCGAACATGCTGTTGACGCACGCGGGAAGGTACAGTGCCACGGGCACCGCGTCGCGCGCGCCCTGGAGCGCGCGCAGACCACGGCGCGCGGGCCCGCCCGTCGGCAGGTCTGCCGAGTAGGCGGGCACGCTGTCGGCTCCGAGCGCGGCGCGCCCGACCGTCGTCGCCGTCTTGACCAGCGCCGACGGGAGGACGGCAGCCACCTTCATGGCCGCCGATCCGGCGCGGGTCGTCGTGCCCCACGCGGCGGCGGCCGCGTTCCACCCCGCCGCCATGACGGGATTCTGGTTCTCGCGGCGTAGGCGCTTGACGAGAGTTCCCGTGTTGATGAGCACGGGGCAGGCCGTGACGCACATGCCGTCCGCAGCGCAGGTCTCGACGGCCTCATAGCCGTAGTCGCGCTCGAGATCGTCGACGAGCGCATCGTCCCCGGCGGATTCCGCACGTGTGATCGCGCGGCGCACCACGATCCGCTGGCGCGGGGTGAGCGTGAGGTCGCGCGACGGGCAGACGGGCTCGCAGTACCCGCACTCGACGCAGCGGTCGGCCTCTTCCTCGATCTGCTCGGTGGGCTTGATGTCGGCGAGGTGCGCGAGCGGGTCGTCGGAGATGATGACGCCGGGGTTGAGGATGCCGGCCGGGTCGCAGAGACGCTTGAGGGCTCGCATGACGTCGTAGAGCTCGTCGCCGTACTGGCGCCTCACGTACGGCGCCATGACGCGACCGGTGCCGTGCTCGGCTTTGAGGTTGCCCCCGGCGTCGAGCACGAGGTCGACCATGTCGTCGGTGAAACGCCCGAAGCGGTCGCGGGCGGCGTCTTCGTCGAAGCGGTCGGTGAGCATGAAGTGGATGTTGCCGTCTTTGGCGTGTCCGAAGATGACGGAGTCGTCGTAGCCGTGACGCAGGAACAGCTCCTGCAGGCCGTTGCACGTGTCGGCGAGGCGAGGCACCGGCACCACGACGTCTTCGAGCAGGGCCGTCGTACCCCTCGCGCGTGCCCCTGCGACCGTCGCGTACAAGCCCTTCCGAAGCTTCCACGCCAGGGCGCGTGCCTGCGCATCGGTGGAGAACTCGGCCACGGCGCGCAGCGGCATCTCCGCCAGCACCCGCGCACCCTCCGTCGCGAGGCCCGCGAGCTCCTCTGCCGCCGTGGCGTGGTACTCGATGAGCAACGCTGCTTCGTCGGTGGGAACGAACCCCCGGATCTGCGGGGGCGCTTCGGCGAAGCCCTGGCCGACGCGGATGCTCGTCGAATCCATCACCTCGAGCGTGGCGGCGCCCGTGTCGACGAGCGCCGGCAATGCGCGCGTCGCGTCGTCGAGGTTGCGGAACACCGCGAGGGCGGTCGTGACGGCGCGCTTGAGGGGCACGGTGCGGTAGGTCACCGACGACACGAACGCGAGTGTGCCCTCGCTCCCGATGATCAGATGCGCGAGCAGGTCGGCTGGGGAGGTGTAGTCGAGGAACGCGTTGATGCCGTAGCCCATCGTGTTCTTCATGCGGAATTGGCGCTCGATGGTTGCCACGGAGTCGGGGTTCGTCGCGACGCGCCGCTGTAGCCGAAGGAGCCCGTCGAACAGGTCGGGCTCCCGCGTGCGCAGGTGGTGATCGGCGTCAGGGTCGGCCGTGTCGACGACGGTGCCGGAGGGGAGCACGAACACCATCGACTCGAGCGTCTGATAGGTGTTCTCGTCGGTTCCGCATGCCATGCCGCTGGAGTTGTTCGCAACGACGCCGCCGATGGTGCACGCCGCCTCGCTCGCCGGATCGGGTCCGAGCCGATGGCCGTGCCGCAGGAGCCGGGCGTTGACCTGCCGCACTGTGGCTCCCGGCTGCACGCGTACTCGTGCGCCGCCGTCCAGCACCTCGATGCCGCGGAAGTGTCGCCGTGTGTCGATCAGGATCCCCGACGTTGACGCCTGCCCTGAGAGGCTCGTGCCTCCTGAGCGGAAAGTCACGACCGCACCGCTGGCCGACGCGGCGCGCAGGATCTCGGCGACCTCGTCCTGGTCTGCGGCGGTGAGCACCGCGCGTGGCGTGAGGAGGAAGTGCGACGCGTCGGCGGCGTAGGCGACGCGATCGATCGCTCGAGTGCTGACCCGGGCCGGATCGCGCACGGCTCCCGCGACAGCGTCGGGCACGTGCCCAGGCGCGAGCGTCGGAGTGCCGGAAGAAGGAGCCATAAAGGTGATTGTCTAACAAGCCATCTTGAACATCAACCGATCATTCGTGTGAGCCCGGCAGTACGATGACCTCGTGGCACGCAAGGTCGAAGTCGTCTCCGTCGTGGACGCGGTGGTCGCCGACCTCCGGGCGCGGATGTTCTCCGCGGAGATCACCGCCGGTTCACCGCTCACCGAAGCCGACGTCGCCGAGACCTACGACGTCGCGCGCACCACCGCGAAGGCGGCGATCGAGAGCCTCGTCAGTGAGCGCCTCCTCGTGCGCAGCGCCCACAAGACGGCACGCGTCGTCACGTTGACGCCCGACGACGTCGTCGACATCTATCGCACGCGGGCGCTGCTGGAGTCGCAGGCCCTGCGTCGCCTCGCCGCCGAGGCGCACGTGCCCGAAGACGCACGTCGCGCTCACGCCGAGCTCAGCGCAATGGCCGACGCGCCGCCCAGCACGTTCGTCGACCCCGACATGCGATTCCATCGCGCCCTGGTCGACGCGCTCGGCAGCGAGCGCACCAGCCGGGCGTATGCGGCACTCACCTCGGAAGTGATGCTCTGCATGTCGCGCGTGCAGGAGGCATCACTGCTCCCCAACGAGCTCATCGTCGCCGAGCACGGCGCGATCCTCGACCGGCTGGCGGCGGGCGACGGAGAGGGTGCGGTCGCGGTGTTGAGCGCCCACCTGGAACGCGCGAGTGAGCGCCTCTCCCGTTCCCTCTCCTGATGGCCCGACAGGGGCGGGCACCGGGGCATTCGGCCCGCGCTTGATGTAACCGTTTACCAGCGCTACGGTCGCACGATGCCGTCAGCGTCGCCTGCTCTCTCCGCCCGTCGTGCCGCCCCCGCCGACCTTCGCACCGACCTCGTCGTGTCGGGCGAGATCCACTACTTCCGCCTCGATCCCGACGAGTGGGAGGACCGCCTCGACAAGGCGGTCGAGGTGGGGGTGACGGCGATCGCCACGTACATCCCGTGGCTGGCCCACGAGCTCCCCGACGGTTCCTTCGACTTCGGCGAGCAGCATCCGCACCTCGACCTCGCACGGTTCCTCGACCTGTGCGCGGCTCGTGGACTGTCGGTGATCGCGCGACCCGGTCCTTTCGTCATGGCGGAGCTGAAGAACGAAGGCCTCGGGTATTCCGTGCTGCGCCGCCATCCCGAGATGCGGTGCGTCGGCTGGGACGGCGAGACGCGACCCGAGACGATCATCGACTACCTGCACCCCGCCTACCTCGACGCCGCCCGCGCGTGGTTCGACGCCGTGATCCCGCTCATCGCCGCGCACACGGCCCCCCGCGGAGGGCCGATCATCGGCGTGCAGCTCGACAACGAGATCGGGATGCTCCCGTGGGTCACCAACAGTCCCGACCTGTCCGACCGCACGGTGGCCGAACTGGTCGACTCCCTGGTGGCGGTGACCTCTCCCGCGGCGGTGCAGGCGCGCTACGCCGTCGGAGGTTCGGTTTTCGACATCGCTGACCGCGACACGTGGGGCCCGGCACTGCGCTCGCCGAACGAGGAGCAGGTGCTGCGCCTCCACCGCGACCTGGGCCGCTTCACCCGCGAGCGCTACGCGCGGTACACGCGCCTTCTCGCCACGTGGGCGCGGGAGCTCGGCATCGGAGTCGACGTGCCGCTGCTGGTCAACGTGCACGGATGCTGGGGGAGCCGGGCGACCATGTTCCCGCTCGGCATCTCGCAGCTCTACCGCACCTGGTCGGGCGAAGATGCGGGCGCCGGAGGCGACGTGATCCCGGGCAACGACTATTACATCGGCGATCTCGATCTCGACAAGCTTCCTGGGATGTGGGTGTCGAACGCGTTCCTCGCGGCCACCTGCGCCGACGACCAGCCGTACGGGATCCTCGAGTTCGAGGTGGGGTCGAGCGACTACGGCGAAGCGCTCGACCTCGCGAGCGGTCCCGAGGCGGCAAGCCTCAAGCTGCAGCTCGCGCTCGCCCAGGGATGCTCGGTCGTCAACTACTACCTGCTCGCGGGCGGGCGGAACCCCCTGCTGTTCGAGCCGGTGGGCGACGGCAACGACCGCATCGCGTTCACGGGCGAGCGTCACGGATTCGCGGCCCCGATCAACCCGGAAGGCGACCTGGCGCCCTGGTTCGCCGACACGGCTCGGCTCACGGCGACCGTGCGCGACGACGCACGGCTGCTGCGCGATGCGCATCCCGAACGGCCGCCCGTGACGATCGGCTTCGTCATCGACCACTACATGACCGAGTACCGCTACCCGGGGTCATCGCGGGAGGCGCAGTTCGTCGCCGAGCTCGACCGCTTCCGCGGATCGGGTGCGCGGGAGATCATGACGCGTGCGCTCGTCGTGGGTGGCTACGCGCCCGACGCGACGCTCATCGACGGACCCGGCGCGCTCGACACCCTGCCGGTCGACCGGGTGCTGGCGCTCGCACCGACGCCCTACCTCGACGACGACCTGCAGCGCGCGCTCCTCGCATGGGTGCGCCGCGGCGGCCGGCTGCTGCTGTCGGGCCCGCTTCCGCAGGGGGACATGGAGGGGAACCCCGCGACGGCCCTCGTGGACGGGCTCGGCGTGACGGTCGGCGTGCGCGACGAGTCGGGGCTGCACGCCATGACCTACGCGGCGACGCCCGGTCGCACGCCGTTCGTGGCGCCGGCCCTCGTCGACGGGGAACCCGCGTGGGCGGGGGCGGAGGTGGCGGTCGGATTCGCGCAGCCGCTCGCCGCCGCGACGGCGACGGCGGCGATCCCGCTCGCGCATCTTGCCCGCACGGGCGAACCGTGCGTGCTGGAGGTGACGGCGGGCGAGGGTCGGGTCGTCCTGGCCGCGGCCGACCTCCCCTGCCTGCCGGACATCTGGGCCACGATGCTCACGCGCCTCGATGCCGCGCCTGACGTGCAGGTCAGGTCGGACGGCCGCGGTGTCGTCGTCGTGCCCTGCCGCACGGCCGACGACGTCGAGGTCGTGCACGTGCTCAACGTGGCCCCGTGGGGCACCTCGCTCACCCTCGAACGCGACGGCCGCGACCTGCTCGACACCCCGCTCGACCTTCCTGCCCGCGCGGGAGCGTGGCTCGTGCGGCAACCGGGCGATCGTTACGCGCGCGTCGCGTTCATCGGCGCGCCCGGATGACGGCGGACAGGTGACGACGTCTCGGCGGATTCACCGAGACGGATCGAGCGCGGCCCGGGCCTCGCGCCGCCGCATCATGCCGTTGAGCCGTTCCGACATCACGATCCCGAGCGCGACGAGCAGGGCGAGGAAGAGCGGGAAGATCCACATCCCGAGCCAGGTGGACAGCACGCCGAGGAGGGGCGGCGCGAGTGTGGAGCCGGTGTAGGCCGCCGCCATCTGGATGCCGATGATCGCCTGCGAGTTGCGGCGACCGAAGTTGACGGGCGTCGAGTGGATGATCGCGGGATAGATCGGCGCGCAGCCGAGGCCCGCGAGCACGAGCCCGGCGAGGGCGAGGAAATCGGTCGGCACGGGAAGGGCGAGCAGGACGACGCCGATCCCGACCGTCGCGAATCCGCCGCGGATGAGCTGCCGGTCGCCGACGCGGTCGGCGAAGAATCCGGCGAGGAAGCGGCCCGCCGTGATCCCGAGCAGGAACAGCGAGCCGAATGCGGCAGCGGTGGCGGTGTCGACGCTCCGCTCGGTGACGAGGTAGGTCGACGCCCACAGGATCGCCGTGCTCTCGAGCCCGCAGTAGGCGAAGAACGCGACGAGGATGAGCACGACGCCCGGGATCCGCAGGGCCTGCGCGAGCGGCACGTGCGGGGTGCCTCTGCCCGAGGCGTCGGCGTCGTCGTCTGCGTCGGCGTGCGGGGCGACCGGGTTGACCTTGCCCCACAGCGGCAGGCTCACGATGAGCACGAACGTGAGCGCCGCCTGCGTGATCGCGATGATCAGGTAGGCGCTCGTCCAGCCGAGCTCGGCGGTGAGGGCGTAGCTCATGATGAACGGGCTGATCGATGCGCCGAGACCCCAGAAGCTGTGCAGCCAGTTCATGTGACGGGCCGCATAGTGCAGCGCCACATAGTTGTTGAGGGCGGCGTCGACGGCCCCGGCGCCGAGGCCGTACGGGATGGCCCACAGGCACGGCATCCAGAACGAGTCCGACACCGAGAAGCCGAACAGGGCGGCGGCGGTCATCGCGACGCTGACGGCGGTGACAGCTCCCGCCCCGAATCGACGGGTCACGCGCTCCGACGCCAGGCTCGCGAGGATCGTGCCGGCCGCGATGATCATCGTCACGATGCCGGCGAAGGCGATCGGCACGTCGAGGTCGCGGTGCATCACCGGCCATCCGGAGCCGATGAGCGAGTCGGGGAGCCCGAGGCTGATGAAGGCGATGTAGATGATCGCGAGCAGGAGCGAATACACGGGCGGCGGGTGCCTTTCGGAAGAGGTCGGGGTGCGGCGGGCCGTGGACCGCGTTGCACGATCGTACCCGCTGCGGGAGCGCTCCCGCCGAGCGCTCGCACCGGCGGCCTCCGGCGGCGACGCCGATGCGCGGACCACGCGGGGCCCGGCCGGCGGGTCAGGACAGGAGGATGACGGCGGTGGCCACCCAGAACAGCCCGACGAACACCGCGTCGCGTGCGCGCAGCGGCACCGGGTGACGCTCGGTGCGGTCGGGGTGGGCGCCGAAGGCACGGGCGTCCATGGCCAGGGCGACCCGTTCGGCGTGCCGGATGGCGCCGGCGAGGAGCGGCACGATGTAGCCCCACCAGCGCGCGACGGCGGCGAACGGCCCGCGCCCCTGGTGCGCTCCGCGCACACGGTGCGCCTGGCGGATGATGTCGAGCTCGTGGCGGAAGCGCGGCACGAACCGGAAGGCCGCCAGGGCGGCGTATCCCACTCGGTACGGCACGCGCAGGTGCTGCACGGTGGAGCGCACGAGATCGGGGCCGGTGCTGGTGGCGCCGGCCAGGAGCGCGAGCGCGATGATCGCGGCGAGCCGGAGCGCTGTGGCCACACCGGTGAGCACGGCGCCGCCGTACAGCGTCCACGATCCGATCGTGAGCACGGCGACAGACCGGTCGACCAGGGCGGGAGCAGTCCACAGCGCCATCCCGGCCGCGAGCACCACGACCGCGGCGGGCACCACGACGAACAGGAGCAGCAGCAGCCGGACCGTCACGCGCGAGCCGAGCAGCAGCAGGGCATAGGCGAGCGCCACGAACAGGAGCGGCGTGGTGAGGTCGCGCACGAACACGAGCGCGACCATCGCCGGGAGTGGCCCTGCGAGCTTCGCAAGCGGGTTGATGCCGTAGAGGAAGCGCCGCGACTGCGCGGCAGCCGGCGCGGCATACGGATCGGTGACGACGAGGCTCACGGCGCCCTCTCCCCAGGAGGTGAGGGCAGGTCGGTGATCCGCGTCACCGACGACAGCTCGGGATGTCGCGACCCCGCCAGCGCGCGTCGCAGCGGGGGGAGCCGGAGGCCTGCTCGGCGCAGCAGCTCCTCGTCGGCGAACACGGCCGCGGTCGCGGCATCCGCGACGATGCGCCCGTCTCCGACCACGACCGTGCGTGTGGCGTAGTCGCTCACGAGCTGCATGTCGTGAGTGACCACGACGATGGTGGTGCCCGCGTCGTTGAGATCCTGCAGCAGGCGCAGCAGTTCATCGGCGCGGGCGCGGTCTTGCCCGAACGTCGGCTCATCGAGGCACAGGATAGGCGCCCCGGCGACGAGCGCCGTGCCGACCGACAGCCGGCGCTTCTGCCCGCCCGACAGGAGGAACGGGTGCACGTCGGCACGGGCGCGGAGTCCGAACCGGTCGAGCAGGTCGTGCGCGCGGCGAGCGATCTCGTCGTCGGGCAGCTTCTGCTGGCGGAGGCCGTGGGCGAGCTCCTCGAATACGGAGTGCGCGATGAACTGGTGCTCGGGATTCTGGAACACGAACCCGATCCGCCGCGACAGCGCGCGACGGTCGGTGCGCGCCGGGTCGGCACCGTCGATGTCGATCTGCCCGCGCCGGGTCGGGATGACCCCGGCGAGCGCCTGCAGCAGCGTCGTCTTGCCGGCGCCGTTCGCGCCGACGATCGCCACGAACTCGCCTGCCCGCACCTCCAGGTCGATGTCGTGCAGGATGCGGTGGTGATCGCGCGCGACGGTGAGCCCACGAGCCGACAGCACCGCCCGCGACGCGTCGACGGCGGGGTTCCTGTCGCCTGCGGGGTTCTTCTCCCGGCGGGCGGAATCGGCCGTCGGCGGGGCGAGGGAACTGAGCGCCGTGGCGCTTTCGTCATGCGCACCGCGCAGGTCGCGGGGGGCGTCCGCGGCCTCGACGGCGGCCCGCAGCTCGTCGGGCGTGATCGGCAGCCGGGGGAACTCCCACCCGGCGTCGCGGAGGCGCATCGCCGCGAGCGTCGAAACCGGAAGCCACACGCCGAGTTCGCGGAGTTCGTCCGCGCGCTCGCGCAGCACGGCGTCGACCGTGCCGTCGGCGACCGTCCGCCCCTCGGCGTCGAGCGCGACGACGCGGTCGGCGAGCGCGACGGCGGCGTCGAGGTTGTGCTCGATCAGCACGATCGTGTGGTTGCCTGTGGCAGCAAGGCCGGCCAACACCTCGTACACCTCTTCGATGCCCGCAGGATCGAGGTTGGCGGTGGGTTCGTCGAGCACCAGCAGCGGAGGTTCCAACGCGAGGGCGCACGCGATCGCGAGCCGCTGCCTCCCTCCTCCGGAGAGGCGGTCGGGGTTGTCGGCGCGCCGCTCCCACAGTCCGACGTGTCGCAACGCCCGCTCGGCGCGGGCGAGGACCTCGCCGACGGGGAGGCGCAGGTTCTCGGGCCCGAAGGCCACCTCGTCGAGCAGCGTGCCCGTCACGACCTGAGCGTCGGGGTCTTGGAACACCATGCCCACGTGCGTGCTCAGCACCGACACGGGGGTGCGGGCGGCATCGAGTCCGTCGACGCGCACCGATCCGGTCACCGTCGCGGGCACCGACTGGGGGATGAGGCCGTTGAGCGACAGGGCGAGCGTCGACTTTCCCGAGCCGCTCGGGCCGAGCAGCAGCACGACCTCACCACGTGCCAGGTCGAAAGAAGCTCCCGACGGAGTGGACTCGGTCTCGCCGGCGTGCGTGATGCCCACGTCGACCAGTCGCACGAACGGGCCGTGCGTCGCGGAACCACCGGCGGCTGCCGCAGAGGTCGGCACGGCTTCGGTCACAGGTGGTCCCAACGGGCGGTGGAGGCGAGCGACTCGCCCCACTTAGCCTACCCTTACCTGCCGCGGGAGCGCCGAGAGACCTGCCGCGGGAGCGCCGAGAGACTCGGCGCGGTGGGCGCCGGCATGGTCAGGTGACGCGAGGAGCGACTCCCGCGCGGCGCAGGCCCCGGCCGATCGCCAGCGCTGCGCCTGTCCACGCGGTGGGACCGGCGATGAACGCCACGACGAAGAGGATCCCCGCCCACAGCGGCAGTGAACCGACGTGGAAAGCGAACCACAGGGCGACCGCGAGGATCCCCCCGGTGATGGCCCCCGCCAGCAGCGAGCGCCCAGCTCCCCACGAGCGGTAGCGCGTCAGGGCCGACACGCCCTCCTGCACACCGCCGAAGACGATCGCCGCCAGCAGGAAACGGCCGGTCATCACGGGCACGAACGCGCACGCGACGAAGGCCGCGAGCGCATGGGTGAGCAGCGCCACCCACGGGAGCCTCAGCACCTGCTGCGCGATGACCCCCGGCACGGAGTGGAAGCCGAGCACGAAGCCGTACAACGGGATCGCGAAGGCCGCCGAAAGGCCGTGGAGCGGGGCCCACAGCACCGTCACGAGGCCCGCACCGACGCCGATCGCCGCGCACACGAGCAGCACTCGCGTCGTGAGAATCGGGGTTCGGGCCACCCCTCCAGCGTAGTGGGCGCCCCCGCGCGCGGGGCGGCTCCCGCCGTGCATGAACCCCTGACCGCGAGACGACGTCTGGGCGCCGAGGGCCCGGGTTTTCCCCGCGTTCTCGGCCGGCAGGAGTCGTCTCGCGGTCTGTCGGCTACAGGCGGCGGCGCCGCTGCGTGAGACGCACGCCGGGGAGCGGCGGCGCGGGGATCCGCTCGTCGCCGTGGCCGACGACGTGCCCGAACCGCTCTGTGCCCGCCTCCCACGCTGCGCGCGCCTCGACGATCTCCTCATGAGAGCGTCCGACGAAGTTCCACCACATGACGATGTCGTCTTCGAACGGCTCTCCGCCGAGCAGGAACACCGTGGCGTCGGTCTCGCTCGACACCTCGACCGCCTCGCGTCCGGTCCCCAGGTAGACAAGCGCGAGGTCGGGCACCGACACGGGCTCGGGGGTCGCGACGACCGCGTCGCCGCCGATGCCGACGATGGCGTACTCCCAGTCCGGATGCAGGGGGAGGGCGGTGCGGGAGCCCGCCGGCAGGACCACCTCGACCCCCGCGATCGGGGTGTACATCCGTGCCGGCGACGCCACGCCGGCGAACTCGCCGACGACGACGCAGGCCGTCGCGCCGCCGTCGAGCTCCACCGTCGGCAGGTCGCCGATGCGCTCGAAGTCGCGCTCGCCGTGTCGTCGCGACTCGGGGAGGGCCACCCACAGCTGCAGGGCGTCGAGCGGGATCGGATCATCCGTCACCGAATACTCCGAGTGCGCGATGCCTGCGCCGCTCGTCATGATGTTGAGCACGCCGCGCCGCACGATGATGTCACTGCCGATGGTGTCGCGGTGCCGCACCTCGCCGACGAACGGCCACGTCACCGTCTGCAGGCCGATGTGCGGGTGTGGCTCCACGCGCATGCGCGTGGTCTGCGGCCCGAACCGGTCGAGGAAGCACCACGCCCCCACCATCGGGAGCGCGCGCTGCGGCAGGCTCCGATGCACCGACATGCCGCGCACCCCTCCGAGCGGAACCTCGCGTGCCTCGAGCAGCAGAGCGCGCGGACCGTCGCAGGCGACGGGGCCCTCGCGCTCGGGCGCGGTGGACGCGCCGTCGAGCCGGGTCATCCGTCGACGCCGGCGCTCCCCGCGGGATCCGCCGTGGGCCGCCAGTACACGTCGAGGCCGTCGAGCTCGTGCGTGCGGAGATACTTCACCACGAACGGGCATTCCGGCACCACCGTCTCGCCGCGTCGGGCGGCGTCCTCGAGCGCGTGGCGCACGAGCACGCTGCCGAGGCCCCGCCCGCCGAACGCGGGATCGATCACGGTATGCGGGAAGACCAGGCGCCCCTTGTCATCGGGGCGAAAGAGCGTGTAGCCGGCGACGGTGTCGCCCACGCGGATCTCGTAGCGGCCACGCTCGTCGTTCCGCGCGACGGTGGTCTCTTCTCGGGCGTCGGTGTTCTGCTCGCCGCTCTCGGCGGTGGTACGGGCGTCCTCAGTCACGGATGCTCCTCTCCTCGCTGACCCCAACGTAGGGGGCTTCGCGGGTGTTCCGCCACGCTTGCAACGCCGTTCGTCGCGGCATCCGCGCCGCTCGTCGCACATGACCCGCCCGATCGCCGCACGCGCGGGGCGCGCTTCCTAACCTGTGAGAACGCAACGACGCGCCCACAAGGAGACTCCATGTCCGCATCTTCCTCCCGGTCGTCGGGCTCGCGCGGCGGACTCGTCGCAGACGAGGCCGACATCGCCACCGACCCGAACCTTCCCCCCGTCGCGGTCAGCGACGACGACCATGAGCGGTCCGCGCGCTGGACTCCGCTGAAGATCGCGGTCTGGGTCGCGATCGCCCTTCTCGGCGGGCTCGCGTGGGTCATGCTCGCGATCGTCCGCGGCGAGACGGTGAACGCGATCTGGTTCGTGTTCGCCGCCGTCTGCACGTACCTCATCGGCTACCGCTTCTACTCGAAGGTCATCGAGCGCTACATCACGCGCCCGAACGACCGTCGCGCGACCCCCGCCGAGGTCCGCTCCGACGGCAAGGACTACGTCCCCACCGACCGTCGCGTGCTCTACGGCCACCACTTCGCCGCCATCGCCGGCGCAGGCCCGCTCGTCGGCCCGGTGCTCGCGGCGCAGATGGGCTTCCTCCCCGGCACCATCTGGATCATCGTCGGCGTCGTGCTCGCCGGGGCCGTGCAGGACTACACGGTGCTCTTCTTCTCGATGCGCCGCGGCGGCCGCACCATCGGACAGATGGCGCGTCAGGAGCTCGGCCGCATCGGCGGCACCGCCGCGATCATCGCGTCGCTGCTCATCATGCTGATCATCGTGGCGATCCTCGCCCTCGTGGTCGTGAACGCCCTCGGCGAAAGCCCGTGGGGCGTCTTCTCGGTCGCGATGACGATCCCGATCGCGCTGTTCATGGGCGTGTACCTGCGCTTCCTGCGCCCCGGCAAGGTCACCGAAGTGTCGCTCATCGGCTTCGTGCTGCTCATGTTCGCCATCATCGGCGGCGGGTGGGTCGCCGGCACCGAGTGGGGCCAGGCGATCTTCCACCTCGACCGCACCACGATCGCGTGGGGCATCATCGTCTACGGCTTCGTCGCCGCCGTCCTCCCCGTGTGGCTGCTGCTCGCGCCCCGCGACTACCTGTCGACCTTCATGAAGATCGGCGTCATCGTGATGCTCGCTGGAGCGATCGTGCTCGTGCGGCCCGAGATCACCGTCCCCGCCGTGTCGATCTTCGGCGAGAACGGCATGGGCCCCGTGTTCGCGGGCCCGCTCTTCCCGTTCCTGTTCGTGACGATCGCGTGCGGCGCCCTCTCCGGATTCCACGCGCTGATCTCGTCGGGCACCACCCCGAAGCTCGTCGAGAAGGAGCGCCAGACGCGCTTCATCGGCTACGGCGGCATGCTGATGGAGTCGTTCGTCGCCATCATGGCGCTCGTCGCCGCGATCTCGATCGACCAGGGCATCTACTTCGCGATGAACGCCCCTGCGGCGGTGACCGGCGGAACCGTCGAGGGCGCCGTCGCGTTCGTCAACTCCCTCGGGCTCACGGGCGTCAACCTGACGCCCGAGATGCTCACCGGCACGGCCGCGAACGTCGGCGAGGAATCGATCGTCTCCCGCACCGGCGGCGCCCCCACCCTCGCCCTCGGGCTTGCGCACATCATGCAGCAGGCCCTCGGCGGCCAGGCGCTCATGGCGTTCTGGTACCACTTCGCCATCATGTTCGAGGCGCTGTTCATCCTCACCGCCGTCGACGCCGGCACGCGCGTCGCACGTTTCATGCTGCAGGACTCGATCGGCGCCTGGTTCCCCAAGTTCCGTGACGTCTCGTGGCGCCCGGGCGTGTGGATCTGCACCGCCATCATGGTCGCCGGCTGGGGCGCGATCCTCATCCTCGGCGTGACCGACCCGCTGGGCGGCATCAACACGTTCTTCCCGCTGTTCGGCATCGCCAACCAGCTGCTCGCCGCGATCGCGCTCGCCGTGGTGATGGCGATCGTCGCCAAGCGCGGACGCAGCTACGTGAAGTGGCTGTGGATCATCGCCGTGCCGCTCGTGTTCACGGCGGCGGTCACCATCACGGCCTCCCTGTACAAGATCTTCTCCCCCGTGCCGGCGATCGGCTACTGGGCGAACCACTTCAAGTACCGGGCTGCGGCCGAGTCGGGCGACGGGAGCCTCGGCACCCCCGAGGTGGTCGGCGCCGTCATGCGGAACACCGCCGTGCAGGGCACGCTGTCGATCATCTTCGTGACCCTCGCGATCGTCGTGATCGTCGTGGCGACGATCGTGACCATCAAGGCGATCCGTGCCGGCGGCGGCGAGAACACGGAAGACGCGCCGGTCGCGTCGCGCCGGTACGCCCCCGCCGGGTTCCTGCCGACCTCGGCTGAGCGCGACCTCGAGAAGCAGTGGGAGCCGATCCTCGCCGACGAGCGTCGCGAGATCGCCCGCCGAGGCCACTGAGACACCGCCGTGCGCAACTCCGGAATGACCGACGCCGTCCGCGGCGATTCGAGCGCGGAGCGCCCCCCACTCCGCGATCTTCCGGAGTTGTGCACGCGCGGCTGGTTCGCGCTGCGGCGCGGAGCCTCGGCGGTGCGGTGGTACATGTCGCAGCTGATGGGCGACAGCGCCTACGCGACGTACCTCGCCCACCAGCGCCGCACCCACCCCGATGCCGAACCGCTCACCGAACGCCAGTTCTGGCGGGAGAAGATGGACGATCAGGACCGAAACCCCGGCGCACGGTGCTGCTGACTTCGTAGGCTGGGCGCATGACCGATGCCACCGTGCTCGCGGCGATCGTCGGGGCACTCGGCGGCATCGCGCTGACCGTGCTGCTCCTGCTGGCCCGCCGCCTCGCGCGCGGGTCGACCGACCTCGGCAGCGACTCCGAACAGGCCGCCTACCGGGCGCTGCACCAGGCGAGCCTCGCCGCGCCGCACCTGCGCGGCGGACTCGCGAACCCTGACATCGACCGCGCCGCCCGGCAGCTGCGGGCCCTCCTCGGCAGCACCGCCGTCGCCCTCGTCGGAGCTGACCGCGTCGTCGCGTTCGACGGCAACGCCGACGCGGACGCGCTCGCCGACGCCGCGACGCGCATCGCCGAACGGGTGCGGGAGACGGGCCGGCGGCAGGTGTTCCCGCGGCGCGGCTCCGACGACGATCTGGAAGCCGTGGGCGCCCCGATCGTCGTGGACGGTCGGATCGAGGGGGTGCTCGTCGCCTTCGCGGCCCCCGTGCGCGCCCCCCTCGTGCGGGCGGCGGCCGACGTCGCGGACTGGTGCGCGGCGCAGCTGCAGCTCGGTGAGCTCGACGCGTCCCGTGCGGCGCTCGCCGAAGCCGAGCTCCGCGCCCTCCGCGCCCAGATCTCGCCGCACTTCATCTACAACGCGCTCACGGCGATCGCGTCGTTCATCACGACCGACCCGTTGCGCGCCCGCGAACTGGTGCTGGAGTTCGCCGACTTCACGCGGTACTCGTTCCGGCGGGCGGGGGAGTTCACGACGCTCGCGGAAGAGCTGCGCAGCATCCACTCGTATCTCGAACTCGAACGTGCCCGGTTCGGCGACCGTCTGCAGGTGACGCTGCGAATCGCCCCCGAGACGCTTGCGACCGTCATCCCGTTCCTGTCGGTGCAGCCGATCGTCGAGAACGCGGTGCGCCACGGGCTGGAACCGGGCGAGGGCGGCGGCAGCATCCGTATCGAGGCGCGCGACGACGCGACGCACACCGAGATCACCGTCGACGATGACGGTGTGGGCATGGATCCCGAGTCGCTGCGCGAGATCCTCACGACGGTCGCCGACGGCGCGCACGTCGGCATCCGCAACGTCGACACGCGACTGCGACAGCTGTACGGTCCTGCAGGCGGACTGACCGTCGAGACCGGGACCGGCGCAGGTACCCTGGTCAGGATGCGAATCCCCAAGTCGCAGCCCCTCCACGAGCCGGACGCCGGCTGACGCGCCGGCGGCAGAAAGGCGCTCCCGTGATCGATGTGCTCGTCGCTGACGACGAGCGCCCCGCGCTCGATGAACTCGTGCACCTGCTGCGCGCCGACGAACGGATCGGTGACATCCTCACGGCGTCGTCGGGGGCCGACGTGCTGCGGCAGCTGTCGGAGCGGGCGGTCGCGGCCGCGTTCCTCGACATCCACATGCCGGGCCTGACCGGTCTGGAGCTCGCGCCCGCCCTCGCGTCGCTGGCCAGCCCGCCGGCCGTCGTCTTCGTGACAGCCGACGACGCCCGGGCCGTGGAGGCATTCGACCTGCAGGCGACCGACTACCTGCTCAAGCCGGTGCGGCGCGAGCGGCTGCGGCGGTCGGTCGACCGCATCATCGCGCGCGCAGAGAGCGCGGGGGAGACCGATCCCGACGAGGTGCTCACTGTCACCGTCGGCCAGTCGCTGCGGTTCGTCCGGCGCAGCGACGTGCGCTGGGTGCAGGCGCAGGGTGACTACTCGCGCCTCCACACCGACGACGGCACGGGGCACCTGGTGCGGGTGCCGATCTCGGAGCTCGAACAGCGCTGGGGCGATGTGGGGTTCGTGCGCGTGCACCGTTCGTACCTGGTGCAGACTTCGGCGGTGACGCAGATGCGGCTGTCGGGAGCGGAGCCGTCGGTCTCGATCGGTCCGCTGGAGCTTCCCGTGAGCCGACGCCTCCTCCCCACCGTGCGCGATGCGCTCGTGCGCCGCGGGTCGGGATCGGGCTCGGGGGCGGGATCGGGATCGGGGGCGGGACCGGGGGCGATCACGGAGCCCGGCGACGACGTGGCCGGGATCCCCGGATGAGCGGCGACGCCCCCCGTCGCGTGCGGGTGACGGCCGATACGGGGCCGGTGCGCGGGCCGCGCGACCGCGGCGCCGGCATCCGGGCGGCGGGCGAGCGCCCGCGGGGGACCGCCGCGCTCGCCCTGCCAGGCTCCCCGGCCGACGAGGCCGATGCCGTCTACAGCCGGGCCCTCCGGCGCACGCAGCTGCGTCTCGCGCTCGGCACCGTCGCGGGGTTCGTCGTGATCGCGGTGGCGCTCACGCTTGCGATCGCAGGGATCCCCGAGCTCGGTCGCATCGCGCTGTGGGGAGTGCCGCTGTCGTGGCTCTTGCATGCGCTCGCCTTCTACCCCGTCATCTTCGTGTTCGCCCTCCTCTACACGCGGACGGCGGCCCGCAACGAGCAGCGGTACCGTGCGCTGCGGGAACGCGAATGAACCCGGCGCTCGACCTCGTCGCCGTCGCGCTCGTGGCATCGGCGACCGTCCTCATCGGCGCGTACGGCCTGCGCGCCTCGCGCACCACGAGCGACTTCTTCGTGGCGTCCCGCACGGTGCGGCCGGTGTGGAACGCGTCGGCGATCAGCGGGGAGTATCTGTCGGCGGGCACGTTCCTGGGTCTTTCGGGCCTCGTGCTGCTGGGCGGCGCGCGCGGTTTCTGGTTCCCGATCGGCTACGCCGCCGGATACCTGCTCGTGCTCGTGTTCGTCGCGGCGCCGCTGCGCCGAAGCGGCGCGTACACGATTCCCGACTTCGTCGAGGCGCGGCTGCAGTCGGGCGGGGCGCGGCGGATGACGAGCATCATCGTGCTCGTCATCGGATGGCTGTACATCGTGCCGCAGCTGCACGGAGCGGGGATCACACTCGTCGTCGTGGCGGGCCTGCCGTCGTGGGTGGGCGCCGTCCTCGTCGCGGTGCTCGTGGGAGGGGCGGTGGCCGCCGGGGGAATGCGGGCGATCACGTTCGTGCAGGCGTTCCAGTACTGGCTCAAGCTCACCGCGCTGCTGGTTCCGGTGGTGCTCATCGCCTTCGCGACGGCGGGCGGGCCGCACGAGCTCGACCCGACGGTGATCTTCCCCGCCGAGGCGGGACCGGCCGCGATCGACGCGTACGAAGCGGGATCGCTCCTGCTGGCGCTGCTGCTCGGGACGATGGGGCTCCCCCACGTGCTCGTGAGGTTCTACACCAGCCCCGACGGGGTGTCGGCGCGGCGGACGACCGTGCTCGTGATCGCCATGGTGAGCGTGTTCTACGCCGTGTCGAGCATCATGGGCCTCCTCGCACGCATGCTCGCCCCCGACCTCGCCGAGCCGTCGACGGCCGACACGGTGGCGCTCGTGATGCCGTCGCGCGTCTTCCCGGGGCTCGGTGGCGAACTGCTCACCGCGCTCGTCGTGGCCGGAGCCTTCGCGGCGTTCCTCGCGACCTCGGCGGGTCTCGTGGTGTCGCTCGCCGGCGTCGTCAGCCAGGACGTCTTCTCGGGTTCGGTGCGCTCCTTCCGCGTCTCGGCGCTGCTGTGCGCGGTGGTCCCACTGGGCGTCGCGCTTCTCACGCAGCCTGCGGGGCTCGTGACGAGCGTCGGCGTGGTGTTCGTGTTCGCCGCGTCGAGCCTGTCTCCCATGCTGTTGCTCGGTGTGTGGTGGCGTGGGCTCACGACCCGCGGAGCCGTCGCCGGGATGGTCACCGGCGCCGTCTCGTGCGGCCTCGCTCTCCTCGTCTACACAGCCGTCGGCGGGGTCGGTGCGGCGGCGCCGTTCCTCGCCCAGCCGGCGGCCTGGACCATCCCGCTCGCGACCGCCGTCACCGTGCTGGTGTCGGTCTTCGACCGGCAGGGCCCGCCTGCTCGCGCCGACCGCTACCTCGCCCGCCTGCACAGCCCCGAGCGCGTGTGAGTCCGGGCGGACGGCCCGCGGCCGTCGCGCCGCGCACCGCTGCTCACCGCCCGCTGTTCACAATTCAGTCTCGTCGTGCGACGCACCCGCGTCGGCGGGCCCGCCACCCGCCTCCCGCCGCGACCTGCCCCGAGTGGCGTCACCGCGCAGACTGAATTGTGAACGCCGATCGTGAGGCAGACTCGAGGGATGGTTGACGCGACGCGGCTGATGGACGGCATCCCCCCCAGCGTCGCCGCGCAGGACCCACCCGCGGACGCCGTGTACGACGCGTTCGTCGGCTGGGCGGCCGGGCGCGGGCTGACCCTCTATCCGGCGCAGGACGAGGCGATCATCGAACTCGTCTCGGGCGCCAATGTCGTGCTCGCGACCCCGACGGGCACCGGCAAGTCGCTCGTCGCGGTCGCCGCGCACGCCGCATGCCTCGCGGCGGGCGGGCGCTCGTACTACACGGCGCCGATCAAGGCGCTCGTGAGCGAGAAGTTCTTCGCCCTCGTCGAGATCTTCGGCGCCGAGAACGTGGGGATGGTGACGGGCGACTCGGCCGTCAACCCCGAAGCGCCGATCGTGTGCTGCACGGCCGAGATCCTCGCGAACATCGCCCTGCGCCTCGGGGCCGACGCCCCGGTCGACCAGGTCGTCATGGACGAGTTCCACTACTACGGCGACCCCGAGCGGGGGTGGGCGTGGCAGGTGCCGCTGCTCACGCTGCCGCGCGCGCAGTTCCTGCTCATGTCGGCCACGCTCGGCGACGTCACGGCAATAGCCGACGACCTCACCCGCCGCACGGGACGAGAGACAGCCCTGGTGACGGGGGTCGAGCGGCCGGTGCCCCTCCACTTCTCATACGAGCGGCGGCAGGTGCAGAACGTGATCGAGGCCCTCCTCGAGACCGGCGAGGCGCCCGTCTACATCGTGCATTTCTCGCAGGCGGCGGCGCTCGAGCGGGCGCAGGCGCTCACCAGCGCGAAGGTCACGACCCGCGAGCAGCGCGACGCCATCGCCGCCGAGATCGGCGGGTTCCGTTTCACGACGGCGTTCGGCAAGACCCTGTCGCGTCTCGTGCGGGCGGGGATCGGCGTGCACCACGCGGGGATGCTTCCTCGCTACCGGCGGCTCGTCGAGACTCTCGCGCAGAAGGGCCTCCTGCGGGTGATCTGCGGCACCGACACCCTTGGCGTCGGCATCAACGTGCCTATCCGCACGGTGCTGATCACGGCACTGTCGAAGTTCGACGGAACGAAGATGCGGCAGCTGAGCGCTCGCGAATTCCACCAGATAGCCGGTCGCGCCGGTCGCGCCGGGTTCGACGTCCACGGCAACGTCGTCGCGATGGCTCCGGAGTGGGAGATCGAGAACGCCGTCGCGCTCGCGAAAGCCGGCGACGACCCCGCGAAGCGCAAGAAGATCGTCCGGAAGAAGGCGCCCACCGGTGTCGTGAACTGGGGGCAGGGCTCGTTCGAGCGGCTCGTCGAGGCGGAGCCCGAGCCGCTGCAGCCGCACCTGCAGCTCACCGCCGCCATGCTCATCAACGTGATCGGCCGCGGCGGTGACGTGTTCGGCAACGTGCGTGCGCTGGTGTTCGACAACCACCAGTCGCGTGCCCGGCAGTACGAACTCGCTCGACGGGCGATCGCGGTCTTCCGCACCCTCGTGACGGCGGGGGTCGTCGTCGCCGACGACGACGGCATCCGCCTCACCGTCGACCTGCAGCCGAACTTCGCGCTCAACCAGGCACTGTCGCCGTTCGCGCTCGCCGCGATCGACCTGCTCGACCCCGACGCCCCCGACGCCGCACCGGGCGCGGCGGGCGCGGCGGGGGAGGCGAGCAGCATCGGCACAGGCCATTACGCGCTCGACGTCGTGAGCATCATCGAGGCGACGCTCGACGATCCGCGCGCGATCCTCGGGCAGCAGGAGTACCGGGCGCGCGGCGAGGCGGTCGCGGCGATGAAGCAGGACGGGATCGAGTACGAGGAGCGGATGGCGCTGCTCGAGGAGATCACGTGGCCGAAGCCGCTCGCCGACCTGCTGGCGCAGGCGTTCGAGACGTTCGCATCGAGTCAGCCGTGGGTGCGCGATTTCGCGCTGAGCCCGAAGTCGGTCGTGCGCGACATGTTCGAGCGGGCCATGTCGTTCGGGGAATATGTCGCCTTCTACCAGCTGGGACGGAGCGAGGGGCTCGTCCTCCGGTACTTGAGCGACGCCTACCGCGCCGTGCGACAGACGGTGCCCGCCGAGGCTCGCACGGATGAGCTGCTCGACATCATCGAGTGGCTCGGCGAGCTCGTGCGTCAGGTCGACTCGAGCCTCGTCGATGAGTGGGCGGCTCTGACGCACCCGACGGCGGCGGCCGACGACGCGCCGGTCGTGCCGCCCGCCCCGCCCTCCGTGCTCACCAACCGGCGGGCGTTCACGGTGCTCGTGCGGAACGAGATGTTCCGCCGGGTGCAGCTCGCGGCGCGGCAGGATGACGACGCGCTCGCCGAGCTCGATCCGGGTGTCGACTGGCCGGACGCCCTCGACCGGTACTACGACGAGCACGACGTGATCCTCACGGGTGGCCCGGCGCGCTCGCCGCGGCTGCTGGCGATCGAGGAGGACGCCGACGTGTGGCGCGTCGAGCAGACGATCGACGATCCGGAAGGCCACCACGACTGGCGCATCCGGGGAGAGGTCGACCTCGCCGCGTCGGTGGAGGAGGGCACTGCGGTCGTCCGCATCGTCGAGGTCGTGCGGCTGGACTAGATCACCCCCACCGGCCTCCGCGCGAGCCACTCCCGCGCGGACAATGGGTGGGATGTGTCGGAGGGGTGGGGCACACTGGGGCGATGCCGACCTACCTCGCGTTCCTCCGGGCCATCAACCTCGGCGCGAAGAGGGTGTTTCCGCAGGGCGACATCCAGCGGGTGGTGACGGACGTCGGCTTCGAGAACGTGCAGACCCACATCAACACGGGCAACGTGCGGTTCGATTCGCGGATGCGCGCGCGCTCCAAGATCGAGACGGTGCTCGAGCAGGCGTTCGCGCGCGACCGTGGGTTCGAGGTGCCGTCGATCGTGTACTCGACCGACGAGTTCCGTGGCATCGCGGCAGACGCGGAAGACCTGCATGCCGCGCATCCGGGCCTGGCGCGTCACTACGTCTACCTGTTGAAGGACGAGCCCGACGCGGCCTCCCTGCGCGCCCTCGGCGACGCCGCGAGCGACAAGGGCGAGATGGTCGTGCGCGGCCGGGCCGCCCACGCGCTTCTGAGGCCGGGCTACCAGGAGGGGAAGGTCGACCCGCTCGGGGCGGTCAAGCACCTCGGCGTCGCGACCAACCGCAACGTCACGGTCATCCGCACGCTGGCGCAGAAGTGGTGCTGACGTCCGGCTGTGGAACGCCGGGCGCCGGTGTCGCACACCGCGGCTATCGTTGAGCGGGTGAGTGACGGCGACTGGAGCAACGACCCCTACGCCGATCTCGTGTGGGATCCCGACGACGTCGCGCCGCCGCCCGATCCCGACGCGCCCCTTCCGCCCGACCCGGCTTTCGACAGCTACGGCGCAGCCCTCGCACGTGCCACGCGATCGGCCGGTGCCGACGCCGTGGCACCCGTCGCGGCGTCGGTCCTCCAGCTCGATCGTCGCGACCACACCGGTGCCGACCCGCGGGCGGTGCTGAAGGAGGTCTTCGGCTACGACGACTTCCGCGGCGACCAGGGCGCGATCGTCGCGCAGGTCATCGGCGGAGGCGACGCGGTCGTGCTCATGCCCACCGGCGGCGGCAAGTCGATCACTTACCAGGTGCCGGCGCTCGTCCGTCCCGGAACGGGTCTCGTCGTGAGTCCGCTCATCGCCCTCATGCACGATCAGGTCGACGCGCTCATCGCCAACGGCGTGCGCGCCGCGTACCTGAACTCCACGCAGACGCCCGCCGAGCGCGCCGGCGTCGAGCGCGCTTACCTCGACGGCGAGCTCGACCTCCTCTACGTTGCTCCGGAGCGGCTCAGCGTCGCCGCCACCACGGCGCTCCTCCAGCGCGGCAGGCTGAGCGTCATCGCGATCGACGAGGCGCACTGTGTCAGTCAGTGGGGTCACGACTTCCGTCCCGACTACCTCGCGCTCGGCGATCTCGACCAGCGGTTCCCGGGCGTTCCGCGCATGGCGCTCACCGCCACGGCGACGCGCGCGACCCACGCCGAGCTCACCGAGCGGCTGTCGCTGCCGAAGGCCCGGCACTTCGTGGCGAGCTTCGACCGTCCCAACATCCAGTACCGCATCGAGCCCAAGGTCGACCCGCGTCGCCAGCTCGTCTCCTTCATCCGTTCGCAGGGGCAGGGTACGGCGGGCATCGTCTACGCGCTCAGCCGCAAGTCGGTCGAGCAGACGGCGGAGTACCTGCGTGCGCAGGGCCTCGACGCGCTCCCCTATCACGCGGGGCTTCCGGCCGAGATGCGAGCGAAGCACCAGTCTCGGTTCCTCCGCGAAGACGGCGTCGTCATGGTCGCGACGATCGCGTTCGGCATGGGCATCGACAAGCCCGACGTCCGGTTCGTCGCGCACATCGATCTGCCGAAGTCGGTCGAGGGGTACTACCAGGAGACCGGCCGTGCGGGTCGTGACGGCGAGCCGTCGGTCGCGTGGATGGCCTACGGCCTCGGCGACGTCGTCCAGCAGCGTCGGCTCATTGATCAGTCGCCCGGCGACCGGGCGTTCAAGATGCGTCTCGGCCAGCATCTCGACGCGATGCTCGCCCTCTGCGAGACGGTCACGTGCCGTCGGCAGAATCTCCTCGGCTACTTCGGGCAGGAGTCCGGCGCGTGCGGCAACTGCGACACGTGCCTCGAGGCCCCCGAGACGTGGGACGGCCTGGTGCCGGCGCAGAAGCTCTTGTCGACGATCGTCCGGCTGCAGCGCGAGCGCGGCCAGGCGTTCGGGGCCGGTCATCTCATCGACATCCTCCGCGGCGCGACCACCGATCGGATCGTGCAGCAGGGGCACGACCGCCTCGCCACGTACGGCATCGGCAACGACCTGAGCGATCAGGACTGGCGTTCCGTCATCCGTCAGCTGCTGGCCCGCGGCATTCTCATGGCGCAGGGTGAGTACGGCACGCTCGCTCCCGGACCAGACGCGGGGCCGGTGCTGCGCGGCGACGAGTCGGTGCCTCTCCGGCGCGAAGTGCTGGGTCGCACCACGGTCACCCGCACGCGCAAGGCGGCCGCGAGCGCTGAGGTCGCCGAGGGCGATCGCGATCTGTTCGAGGCTCTGCGGGCCTGGCGGGCCGAGCAGGCTCGTGAGCAGGGCGTTCCCGCCTACATCGTGTTCGGCGACGCGACGCTCCGTGCCCTCGCCGACCGTCGCCCCCGCACCGCTGACGATCTCTCCGGCATCACGGGCATCGGCGCGAAGAAGCGCGAGGCGTACGGCGACGCCGTGCTGGCGGTCATCGCGTCCCACACCTGACCGCCGCGCTCCCGCCCGAGCGCTGCGCGGAACGCCCCCACCTGACACGACGGCGGGGGCCGCGCGGCCCTGGCGGGTGAGGGTGCCGACGCGGTGACACGCAGTGTCACGAACCGCCGGTGTGGGTTTCACACAACCGACACCGCGGTCGTCGCCCGCCCGGGTTGTGGGCGACCTTCAAGCGGCTTGGCGGGTTCTTGTAGGAACTCGTACGGTGAGAGTGACTCCCTCTGTCCTCGATGCCCGGAAGGAAAGCGATGACCGACGCCGCTGTCCGCCCCAAGAAGCCCGCCACCAACAAGCGCACACCGGCCGGCGGCGCGCCCACCGCCGCACACTCCGCCGACGAAGCCCACGAGCCGCGCATCGATGTCGACGCGGTCACCGAAGCCCTGCTCGGCACCTGGGCAGACACGCGCCGCGAAGCGCGCGAGATGATCAAAGACCCGGCGTTCTGGCGCATCGAGGGTCAGCCGATGCCAGAGCACCGTGAGCGCGTGCTGGGCCAGCTGAAGCTGCTCGTCGAACACAACGGCTCGCGCCGCGCGTTCCCCGAGGAGTACGGCGGCCTCAACGACAACGGCGCCAACCTGGCCGGATTCATGGAGCTCGTGCTCGCCGACCCCAGCCTGCAGATCAAGTCGGGCGTGCAGTGGGGGCTGTTCGGTTCGGCGATCTACCAGCTCGGCACCAAGAAGCACCACGACAAGTGGCTGAACGACGTGATCACCCTCGATCTGCCGGGCGCGTTCGCGATGACCGAGACGGGACACGGGTCGGACGTCGCCGCCATCGGCACCACCGCCACCTACGACCCGGAGACGGAGGAGTTCGTCATTCACACCCCCTTCCGCGGGGCATGGAAGGACTACCTCGGCAACGCCGCGCTGCACGGAAAGGCGGCGACGGTGTTCGCGCAGCTCATCACCGGCGGCGTCAACTACGGTGTCCACTGCTTCTTCGTGCCGCTCCGAGACGAGGACGGCGAGTTCCTGCCAGGGGTCGGCGGGGAAGACGACGGCGTCAAGGGCGGACTGAACGGCATCGACAACGGCCGCCTGCACTTCGACCAGGTGCGCATCCCCCGCGAGAACCTCCTCAACCGGTACGGCGACGTCGCCGCCGACGGAACGTACTCCAGCGAGATCCCGTCGCCGGGCCGCCGCTTCTTCACGATGCTCGGGGCGCTCGTGCAGGGACGCGTGTCGCTCGACGGAGCGGCGACGACCGGTACGGCGCTCGCGATGTACATCGCGCTGACGTACGCGAACCAGCGCCGCCAGTTCGACTCCGGCTCCGGCTCGGACGAGGTCGTGCTGCTCGACTACGGCAAGCACCAGCGACGGCTGCTCCCGCGGCTGGCGCAGGTGTACGCGCAGTTCTTCGCGAACGACGAGCTGCTGCAGAAGTTCGATGGCGTCTTCGGGGGCACCACCGACACCCCCGAGGAGCGCGAAGACCTCGAGACGCTCGCGGCGGCTCTCAAGCCGCTGTCGACGTGGAACGCGCTCGATACGATCCAGGAGTGCCGCGAAGCGTGCGGCGGCTCGGGCTTCCTGGCGGAGAACCGTCTCGTCGGCCTCCACCAGGACCTCGACGTGTACGTGACGTTCGAGGGCGACAACAACGTGCTGCTGCAGCTCGTCGGCAAGCGACTGCTGTCGGACTACGCGCGTCAGTTCAAGGGGGCGGATGCCGCCAAGCTCGCCGGGTACGCGGCACGGCTGACGGCAGGGAAGGTGTTCCACGGGGCGGGGCTGCGTCAGCTCGGCCAGACCGTTGCCGACTTCGGGTCGACCGCCCGGTCGGTGGAGCTCGGCCTCCGGGCGGAGCAGCAGCATGAGCTGCTCGCCGGTCGTGTGGAGCAGATGGTGTCCGACATCGCCGCGCGGCTTCGGCCGGCGGCGAAAGCATCGACGGCCGACGCGGCGGCGATCTTCAACGCGAACCAGGCGGAGCTCATCGAAGCAGCCCGCGCTCACGCCGAGCTGCTGCAATGGGAGGCGTTCAGCGACGGCGTCAACCGCTTCGAAGACCCGGGCACCCGTCAGGTCCTCACGTGGCTGCGCGACCTGTTCGGGCTGAGCCTCATCGAGAAGCACCTCGCGTGGCACCTGATCAACGGGCGCCTGTCGACCCAGCGCGGCGCCGCGGTGAGTCGCTACATCGATCGCCTCTGCCTGCGGCTGCGCCCGCACGCGCAAGACCTCGTCGATGCGTTCGGATTCGAGCCGGAGCACGTGCGCGCTCCGATCGCGTCGGGTGCTGAGCAGATGCGCCAGGACGAAGCCCGAGCGCACTACGTCGCGCTCGCGGCGTCGGGCGAGGCCCCGGTGTCGGAGAAGTCGCTCAAGAAGAAGTAAGGCGTCGGGTCACGACACCGCAACGATCGCCCTGTGACGGGCGGTCGTCTCTTCTCCCGCCGTCCGCGTCACCTCCATGATGTGGTCATGGGGCTCGGGCGCGTTGTCGTGAGTGCCGCGCTGGTGGCGGCGCTCGCACTGATGGCAGGGTGCGGGGTTCGACCGTCGGTCGACCCGGCCGCGAGTTCGGAGGAGCTCGCGGCGTCGTTCGCGGATTGTCGCTGGGGCGACGGCGTGGACCGCGGCGAGCCGGTAGCCGAGTTCGAGCACGTGGCCGAGTGGTTGAGGGTGACCGCCGTGGTGGCTGCAGACCGTGACGCGGAAGGGTACGCGCCCGCGCAGGTACGCGACGCTGCCGGGGCCACGCGCGACGTGGAGGTACACCACGGCGAGTGGCGCGCGGTGGACTGGGCGCTGGAGAACGACGCCGAGGTGTGGTTCGTCATCGGAGACCCGGGGGAGTCGAGGCCGACGGTGCCGATGGTCGGTCTGACGATGATCGTCACGCCGGCGGGGAGCGTGTTCTTCCCCGGCGGGTGCTTCGATCGTTGGCTGCGCCAGCAGGTGGGCGAGCCCTTGGGAGACCGGATCGACGAGGCACTGGCCGAGTTGCCGCACGTGGCACTCCGCCGACGTGCGTGAGCATCTGGGCGTGCTGATGCCCGAGCCGCCGAAGAGCGACGAGGTGGCGCTGTCGGAGGGGTACGTGAAGCGTCACGGGCTGAAAACGCTGAAGCGCATCGGCCTTCAGGCGTCCATCTCCGACGTTGTGGGCGACGCGCAGGTGGCGCCGGTGATCTGCGCTCGGATCGAGGCGGGCTGGGGTGAGTGCTTCGTGCCCGACGAAAGCACTCTGCACGGCGGTGCGGGCGGCGTGATTGCGTGGGTCGACGAAGACGGCGTGCTGGAGTTCTGGCTGCTGAACGAGAGCGAGCAACTGAGCCTCGACCATCCGCTCGGCAAGCTGGGCGAGGTGCAGACCGGTCGCCGAACCGTCCACGTGCACATCGACACGTCCGGAATCGCCGCCGACGGGTCTTTCGAGGGCCACGATCGTGTGACGATCGTCGAGTGACGCCACCGTTCGCCCGGCGGTGGCGCGACCGGTCGGATGTCGGTCCGGCTCGCTAGGGTGGCTGCGTGACTGCTGAGGCCCCCGCTGCCGTGCCTGTGCCGAGTTCCGTTCGGGTGGGTGACGACGGCGTCGCGCGGTGCGCGTGGGCGCATGGAGATGCGGAGTACCAGCGCTATCACGACGAGGAGTGGGGGCGCCCGCTTCATGGTGACCGCCCGTTGTTCGAGAAGATGAGTCTCGAGGGTTTTCAGGCGGGGCTCAGTTGGATCACGATCCTGCGCAAGCGTCCCCGTTTTCGTGAGGTTTTCGCGGGCTTCGAGCCGGAGGCTGTGGCGGCGTTCGGCGCGGACGATGTCGAGCGGCTGATGCAGGACGCGGGGATCATCCGCAACCGGTCGAAGATCGAGGCGACGATCTCGAACGCGCGGCTGGTGACCGAGATGTCGCCCGGGGAGCTCGACGCCTTCGTGTGGTCGTTCGCCCCGGCATCGTGGCCGCGACCGCGATCGTTTGCGGACGTGGCGGCGACGACGCCGGAGTCTGACGCCCTGTCGAAGGCGCTGCGCAAGCGCGGCTTCCGGTTCGTGGGACCGACGACCATGTACGCGCTGATGCAGTCAGCGGGCATGGTCGACGATCACGTGGAGGGGTGCTTCCGCGCGGCCTGACCTGCAGGCCGCGTAGGTCGTCACGCCACGAGTTTCACGGTGCGGTGCGCGGCGTCGGCGACCGCGGGATCGTGCGTGACGAGCACGATCGCCGATTCGGAGCACAGGTCGAACAGGAGCGTGAGGATCTCGTCGCGCAGTTCGACGTCGAGGGATCCGGTCGGTTCGTCGGCGAGCAGCAGCGTCGGCTGACGCACGACGGCGCGTGCGATGGCGACGCGTTGCTGTTCTCCCCCGGAGAGTTGCTTCGGGCGGTGCCCTGAGCGACCGCCGAGGTCGACGCGGTCGAGAGCTTCACGGGCGCGCTCTCGCGCCTCGGCGCGCTTGACCCCCTGGAGCAGCAGCGGCAGCTCGACGTTCTCGAGCGCGGAATATCTCGGCAGGAGCCGGAAGTCCTGGTGAACGTGCGCGATGTGCTGCAACCGCATGTCGGCGCGTTCGTCTGCGCTCAACGTTGCGAGGTTCTCGCCGGCCACGGTGACTGTGCCGACTGCCGTGACGAGCCGACCCGCCGAGAGATTCAGGACGGTGGACTTGCCTGACCCGGAGCGGCCGATGAGCGCCACGCACTCACCGGCGGCGACCTCGAAGCTCAGCCCGCGGAGCACGCGAACCGTCTCGCCCTTGCGCTTGGCGTAGGAGTAGTGGACATCGTCGAACTGGAGCGTGGGATCGGTGTGAGTGGTCATGCGTTTCCCTTGGTGGTCGTGGCCGGCGTGACGGTCGGTGGTGCCGGTCGGCGTGATGCTTCGCGGCGGGCTCGTGCGTGGGCGATGAGTAGCACGGTCATCGTCGCGGCGAAGAAGATGATCGCGACGAACACCCAATGCGCCCACTGGGTGAAGAACCGCGCCACACGCCAGAGAGCTTCGTGTGCACCCCATGCCGCGCCGAGAGCGGCGATCGCGATGACGGCACCGCTCACCAGCAGGTGGGTTCTCCGCACCCGCGCGGCTCGGCATCCGAAGTCGCGCAGGAGGTCGCTCGCCATAGCGACCGTGGCTCGGATGCGACGGGTGGCGCGAAGGCTCATGAGGCACCACAGGCCGAGGCCGATGACCAGGACAACGGGCAGCAGTCCCGAGACGCGGACGTCCATCGCGCTCACCACGACATCGCGCATCCGCTCGCCCCAGCCCTGTGACGACGCTGCAGGTGTCTCGCTGTCGAACTGCAGATAAGCGGGGGCGTCCTCGGTCCACGTGGTGACGCCCGGTTCGCAGGCGTCGGCGGGTACGAGGAGGAGGCCCGCGAGTACGGAACCGCCGACCTCCCGGGAAGTGCGCGTGATGCCACTGAGGGTGAGCCGACACCGATCGTCGTCCCACGTGGTGAGCACGATGCCGTCGCCCGCGCTCACGCCCAGGGCGGCGGCGGTCGCTTCGTCGATCACCACCCCGCTACCCGCGGCGGTCCCCGCGATCATGCTTGCGCCCAGGAGGTTGCCCAGTCGTTCCCCGGACTTCTCTGCGTGGCTCCACACGACGGGTGTGACAGAGTCGGTGAAGTCCCCCGGCTGGCGGGACGGGTCGTCGAAACGGCGAGCGGACACGACCCGAACGCCCTGGGTGACGGTGATGTTGAGACCGTCATCGGAGGGTGGCTGCGACAGGTCTGCTCGGCTGTCGTACCGGAGAGTGCTCTCGAAGAGCACGGCGTCGAAGCTCTGGAAGCTGGCGAGCAGCAACACGAACATCGTCAGCATGCCGACGGCGATCATCATGACGCCGTCGATGATCAGGGGTATCACGCGCAGGTGGCGTATCTGGGCGCGGAAAGTGGTGAGGTGCGGAGTCAACGGAGGACTTTCGTTCGTTGGATGCGGACGGCGATCGTCGCCGCGATGGTTCCGGATACAACGGCGATCCCGGCAGTGAGCCACCAGAAACCGGTGAGTGACGGTGGGAGGGCGGGGCCGGCGAAGCCCGGTGAGTAGGCGAGGGTTCCCGCAGCGGCACCCGCCGCCATGCCCACGATGGTGACTCCGGTGAGCGCGAGGACGAGGCTTCGATAGACCGCCGCCGATCGCGCGCCTAACTCGACGAGGAGCTCTGCGCGGTCGCGGAAGGCGCGGACGAACGCGATCGACTCGCCGACCACGATCGAGAGCAGGGCGGCGAAGGCGATCCCGCTGAGGGTGAGCACGAGCGACAGATTGATCACCGACCGCTCTTCCGCCGTCGCGAGCATGTCGCTCATGTCGGACACCTCGAACGGCTCGGAGTACCCCCGGTCGAGCAGGGCTTCACGCCACGGGGACTGTGAGAGGACCTGTTTGACGCGATCGGGGGTGGCCGACGTCACGAGCGAGGTCGGCTCGAGGTCAAAGCCCGGCACCTGTCGAGCGACCGCGGCCTCGGGCACGACGGCGGCACCGCCACGGCCCGATTCGCGGACGGCGTACACGCCGCGCACCGGAAGCGTGAGGTACGTCGTGGGACCGAGACCGATGGAGATTTCGTCGCCCGGTCCGATCCCGAGCGCGGCGGCCGTATCGGCGGAGATGTCCGCCCAGTCGCCGTGGTCGCGAGAATCACGGGCGGGGCCTGCCACCCGCGTCGCATCGGGCAACAGGGTGAGCTCCAAATCAGGCGTGTCTCCCCGAAGTACCCACAGTGACAGCGGGCCATGGACACGACCCGACGCGGTCGCTTCGGTATCAAACTCCGTGATGAACATGGATCTCGCGTCGGGAAGCTCTGCCGCGATCAGGTGGTCGGCGTCGTCGACAGGCTCGGCCGGTGCGTGCGTCCGTGCAGAGGTGTGACGGTACCCACCCGTGTCGAGCACGAACTGCACCGGGAAGATCATTCCCAGTGTGAGCGTCAGGCCAGCCGCCGCCGCGAGGACGACGGCCAGCCTGAGCAGTTCCGCGCGCACGGCGCGGACTGCACTCGGAACAAGAAGTGTCACTTGACGGTGATCCGAAGCCCGGCGTTGGCGTCCAGCGGGTGACCCGTGCCGGAGCCGGCATGGAAGTACTTCGAGCCCCTTGTCGCGGCCTTTGCGCTCCCCTTGATGCTCACGGTCTTCGTCCCGTAGAAGTCGGCACTTCCGAAGACGATCCACTGCTTGGTGCCGAGCCACTTGTCGTATCGCTTCGTGTACGTCTTCGACGTCACCGAAGCGTTCCAGTCATCCAGCTTCGGCTGGGAGACGTTCTCGGGGATGGAGTTCATGTAGTACGCCGTGGCGGGCAGCGGGATGCCCAGCAGCATCGCCTGGTACTTCATGGTGGCGCGGGCGTGCAGGCTCTCCTTCTTCTTGAGCGTCGTGTCCCCCGTCTTCGCGGTCGCAGTGATCTTGAATGCGGAATCGCCGGCGACCTGGATGGAGGTCGCCGCCTGCGCGGGTGCGGCGATGCCGAGCGCGAGCGCGAGGGCGGCCAGGGTGGCGTAGGTGGCGATGCGGCCGTTGCGGCGGCGAGGTATGTCCATGGAGTGTGCCTTTCGTGATGCACGCGTTTAAGCGTGGCGCGTTGATGAGACAGCTTATGAAATCAGACCGAAGCGTGGACGCTGATCGAAGAGACTGTGGATAACCCGAATCATGTGATCACTCGCGCGGGGTGCGTGTCGGTGGCAGGCTGTAGCGTCGCACCGCATCCGATCAATTCACGAGGGGCCTGCCATGCCTGACGCCGTCCATCCCGCCGACAGTCACGACAAGATCCGTGTGGTGGGAGCCCGCGAGAACAACCTCAAGGGCATCGACGTCGAGATCCCCAAGCGGCGGCTCACCGTCTTCACAGGGGTGAGCGGGTCGGGCAAGTCGTCGTTGGTGTTCGGCACCATCGCCAACGAGTCGCAGCGTCTCATCAATGAGACGTACCCGACGTTCGTGCAGCAGTTCATGGGTCAGCTCGGTCGCCCCGAGGTCGACGCGCTCGAGAACATCAGCCCGGCGATCATCGTCGACCAGGAGCGGATGGGCGCGAATGCGCGTTCCACGGTGGGCACCGCGACCGACGTCCACGCGATGCTGCGACTGCTGTTCAGTCGGCTCGGGCAGCCGCATGTGGGCTCGCCGCAGGCGTTCTCCTTCAACGTCCCGTCCGTGTCGGGCGCGGGCGCGGTGACCATCGCGGTCGGGAAGGACAAGGGCAAGAAGGAGCGACGATCCTTCGAGATCACGGGCGGAATGTGCCCGCGGTGCGAAGGCCTCGGCGAGACCAGTGACGTCGACGTCGACGAGGTCGTCGACCGGTCGCTGTCGCTCAACGGGGGCGCCATCCGCGTGCCCGGGTACAGCGCCGACGGATGGATGGTGCGGATCTTCGCCGAGTCGGGCTTCGTCGACGGCGACAAGCCGATCGCCGACTACACCGAACAGGAGCTGCACGACTTCCTGTACCGCGACCAGACGAAGGTCCGGATCGCGAACACGAACATGACCTATGAGGGACTCATCCCCAAGATCACGAAGTCGATGCTGCAGAAGGACCGCGACGCCCTGCAGCCGCACATCCGCGCCTTCGTCGACCGCGCGGTCAAGTTCCTGCCCTGCCCCGACTGCCATGGCACCCGGCTGAACGAGGGCGCCCGCTCGTCGAAGATCAACGGCGCGAGCATCGCCGACGTCGCCGCCATGCAGATCACCGACCTCGCTGCGTGGCTCGACGCGATCGACGACCCCTCGGTCGGGCCGCTCATGGCGGGCCTCCGGCACACCGTGGCGTCGTTCATCGACATCGGCCTCGGCTACCTGTCGCTCGACCGCGCGAGCGGCACCCTCTCGGGCGGCGAGGCTCAGCGCACCAAGATGATCCGTCACCTCGGATCGAGCCTCACCGACGTCACCTACGTGTTCGACGAACCCACCGCCGGGCTGCACCCGCACGACGTGCAGCGGATGAATGCGCTGCTCGGGCACCTGCGCGACAAGGGGAACACCGTGCTGGTGGTCGAGCACAAGCCGGAGGTCATCGAGATCGCAGACCACGTGGTCGATCTGGGCCCCGGCGCCGGGCGCGCCGGAGGAACGATCACGTTCCAGGGCGACGTCGACGGCCTCCGCCGCTCCGACACCCTCACCGGTCGCCACCTCGACCACCGGGCCACCCTCAAGGCCACCACCCGGCAGGCGAAGAACCACCTCGAGATTCGCGGCGCGTCGCAGCACAACCTCAAGAACGTCGACGTCGACATCCCGCTCGGCATCCTCACGGTCGTCACCGGGGTGGCCGGGTCGGGCAAATCGTCGCTCATCCATGGCAACGTCCCCGCGTTCGACGACGTCGTCGTGGTCGACCAGTCGCCCATCAAGGGATCGCGCCGCAGCAGCCCGGCGACCTACACGGGCATCCTCGACGCCGTGCGCGCCGCCTTCGCGAAGGCGAACGGCGTGAAGCCCGGGTTGTTCAGCGCCAACTCGGAGGGCGCGTGTCCGGCCTGCAAGGGCCTCGGCGTCATCATCACGAACCTCGGCTTCACTCAGAGCGTCGAGACGCTGTGCGAGCTGTGCGACGGGTCGGGGTTCAGCGACGACGTGCTCGAATACCGCCTCGAGGGCCGGAACATCGCCGAAGTGCTCGCGATGTCGGCGTCGGAGGCGGCCGAGTTCTTCTCCAAGGGTCCCGCGCATGTGACCCTCGCGCGCATGGTGGATGTCGGCCTCGGCTACATCACGCTCGGTCAGGCGCTCAACACGCTCTCGGGCGGTGAGCGGCAACGCCTCAAGCTGGCGATCTCGATGTCGAAGAAGGGGGCGATCTACGTGCTCGACGAGCCGACGACAGGACTCCACCTGGCCGACGTCGACAACCTTCTGGGGCTCCTCGACCGTCTCGTCGACGCCGGCAACTCGGTGATCGTCATCGAACACCACCAGGCTGTCATGGCCCACGCCGACTGGATCATCGACCTCGGCCCCGGTGCCGGGCACGATGGCGGAGCCGTCGTCTTCGAGGGCACCCCCGCCGACCTCGTCGCCGCGAAGTCGACGCTCACGGCCGAGCATCTCGCCGCGTACGTGGGCGTGTGACGAGCGTCGCCGCGCACGCGGGTGCGGAAGAGATCCCCGCCCCGAGCCCTCATAAAGTGGGGAGTTCTCCCCTGTCAACGGGCTCTTCGTTTCGCGGGCCACTGACGTAGGCTGTCACCGTTCCGAGACAAGTGAGCGACTGATTCAGCGATCAGTACCCGACGCCACGCAAGATTTCCAGCCCGGGGGGAGCCGAGCCTTCATGAAGTCGTTTGCGTGGCTTCGCGCGCGCCCGCGCACCCTCGCCTCGGTCGGCGTCGTCGGTGCCGTCGCCGTCACCCTCGGCACGCTCGCCTTCGTCTACGAGGGCAATCCCACCACCGAGGTCGACCTCCATGACGGCGGCGTGTGGCTCACGAAGCAGTCGAGCATGCTCGTCGGCCACTTCAACCACGAATCCACCGTTCTCGACGGAGGCCTGCGCACTGCGACGTCCACCTACGACGTCCTCCAGGCCGGATCGCGCGTGCTGGTCGTCGACGAGACGACCGTGACGGCCGTCGATCCGGCCCGCGTGTCGCTCACCGGCAGCGCTGACCTCCCTCCTGGAGCGCGTCTCGCTCTCGGCGGCTCGTCGGTGTCGGTCCTGAGCCCGAGCGGCCAGCTGTGGACCACCGACTTCTCCGCGGTCTCGTCGTTCGCGCCTGAGAGCCTCGACCCGGTCGCCGAACTCGGCGAGGGTGCTGTCACGACCGCCGCGGTCGACGGAACCGTGTACGGCGCCTCTGCGAAGGAGGGGACGCTCGTCGCCTTCGGTCGAGCCGACGATGGCTCGGTCACCGTCACGGGCGAGCGCGACCTCGAGGGCGTCGAGCCCGAGCATGCCCTGCAGTTGACGGCCGTCGGTCACGTGGCGTTCGTGCTCGACGCCGACACGGGCACGCTCTACGGAAGTGACGGCACACGGGCCGACGTGCCCGCCGACGCCGTGCTGCAGCTGCCGTCGGAGGCTTCCGACGCCGTCACCCTCGCGACGCCGACCGAGCTCGTGCGCGTGCCGCTCGGCGGTGGCGAGCCCACGCGGATCGCCGCCGCGCAGGCCGCGGAGGGCACGGCAGCCCAGCCGGCGTTCGTGGCAGGCTGCGCCTACGGTGCCTGGTCGGGGACCGGAGCGTTCGTGCGCGACTGCCCCGGTGAGGCCGACGACGAGAACAAGACCGTGGAGGGGATCGACGATTCGAGCGTGCTGCAGTTCCGGGTGAACCGCGACGTCGTCGTCTTGAACGACGTCTTCGGCGGCGCCGCGTGGATGGCCAGCGACAGCATGCAGCGCGTCGACAACTGGCAGGACATCACGCCCCCGGAAGGCGAGGGCGAAGAGGAGGAGGAGACCACCGAGGAATCGGTGCAGACCACCCTCCCCGAGCGCACCGACAAGAACACCGCCCCGATCGCCAACGACGACCAGTACGGCGTGCGCCCTGGTCGCACGACTGTGCTCCCCGTGCTCGAGAACGACACCGACGCGGACGGCGACGTCCTCGTGGCGTCGGTCGACCGCGAACCGGGCTTCGGCACGATCGAGCCGATCCACAATGGGGCTGCCCTGCAGATCACGGTCCCTGACGATGCGACGGGGTCGACCACGTTCACCTACGAGATCGATGACGGCCGCACGGGCACCGACACCGCGCGCGTGACCGTCACGGTGCACGGTTTCGACCAGAACGCGCCGCCCGTCCAGCGTCGCAAGACGCCCGTCGCCGTCGAGACCGGCGGCACCGCGTCGTACAACGTGCTGCCCGACTGGATCGACCCCGACGGCGACGACATCTTCCTGCTCGATGTCGTGCCGGACGGCGGCGACGAGGCCGACTTCACGTCGGACGGACAGATCACCTACCGCGCGATCGGCGGTGTGCAGGGCCGCAAGGAAGTGCCGATCTCGGTGTCGGACGGCACCGACAGCGGCTCGGGCGTCGCGCTCTACGACATCCGGCCGCTCGGGACGACCCAGCCGATCACCAACGCCGATCACGTCGTGACGCGCCAGGGGCGCTCGGTCACCGTGACCCCGCTCGCCAATGACACCAGTTCGGGAAGTGAGAAGCTCCGCCTCACGCGCGTCGACGAGGTCGCCGACGCGAAGATCGACACCGACTTCCCCGACAAGACCTTCACGTTCGTCTCCGACAAGATCGGCACGCACTACGTGCAGTACCTCGTGTCGGCGGGCCCCAACTCGGTGCCGGGTCTCGTGCGCATCGACGTGCTTCCCGACGACGAGAGCGAGCTTCCCCCGGTCGCGGTGCGCGATGTCGCGCTGCTTCCGCAGGGCGGCGACGTGCTCGTCAACGTGCTCGGCAACGACTCCGACCCGGGCGGCGGCATCCTCGTCGTGCAGTCGGTGAGCGTCGAGCCCGGAAGCGGCGTGGCGGCGGCCGTGCTCGGACACGAGACCGTCCGCATCACCGATCAGAGCGGACTCGAAGGCCAGGTGCGCGTCGCGTACACGATCTCGAACGGCGCCGCGTCGACCACCGGCGAGATCGTCGTCATCCCCGTGCCGGCGCCGTCGCGGCTGCGTCCGCCGGTCGCCGAGCCGGATCAGGCGGTCGTGCGCGTCGGCGACACCGTGACGATCCCCGTGCTCGACAACGACTATCACCCGAACGGCGACACGATCCACGTCGCTCCCGAGCTCGTCGAAGATGTCAGCGACCCCGCCGACGGCGAGGCGTTCGTCTCCGAAGACTCTCTGCGGTTCCGTGCGGGATCCGAGGCGAAGACGGTCAACGTCACCTACGACGTCGTCGACTCGCGCGGACAGCGCGACGCGGGCTACGTCCGCATCCAGATCCTGCCGATGAGCGACGACGCGAACGCCGCCCCGAGGCCGCGCGATCTCACGGCGCGCGTGCTCGGCGGCTCGAAGGTCGAGATCCCGGTGCCGCTCGACGGCATCGACGAGGACGGCGACTCGGTCGAGCTCGTCGGCATCGCGTCCGCACCGTCGAAGGGGCGGATCGTCGAGACCAAGGAGGCGTCGTTCGTCTACGAGGCCTTCGAGGAGTCGGTGGGCGTCGACACGTTCACCTACCGGGTGCGCGACCGCCTCGGCAAGGAGGCGACCGCGACGGTGCAGCTCGGCATCGCGCCCGTGGCTTCGGCCAACCAGGCGCCGTACGCCGTGCGCGACGCGGTGGTCATGCGTCCCGGCCGCGAAGTGGCGCTGCCCGTGCTCGACAACGACTCCGACCCCGACGGCGACCCCTTCGGCTTCGCCGAGGATGCCGTCGAGATCCCGGACGGCGTGCCGGGCCTCGACGCCGAGACCTCCGGCCGCTACCTGCTGATCACGGCGCCCAAGGAGCAGACGCAGACGAGCGTCACCTACCGGATCGCCGACGACCGCGGTCTGGAGGCCACCACGACCGTGCAGATCACCGTCGACGAAGACGTGCCGCTGCTGCGTCCGATCGCCCGTGACGACCGCGTCGTGGCCGAAGACGTCACGGAAGACGGCACGGCCGACATCGCGGTGCTCGAGAACGACGACGACCCCGACGGTACGCGTAGCGCGCTGAAGGTCTCGCTCGGGACCGGCGGCTCGGGTGCGAGCGTCAACGGCGAGGGCGTGGTGCGGGTGACGCTCACCGACGAGCCGCAGCTCATCACCTACACGGTGACCGACGTCGACGACCAGACCGCGTCCGCCTTCCTGCGGGTGCCGGCGCTCACCTCGCTCCCGCCGTCGCTCACGACGACCGAGCCGCTCGTCGTCGACAGCGGCGAGACCGTCGAGCTTCCGCTCGCCGACTACGTGAAGGCTGCCGGCGGCAGGACGGTCGTGATCACCGAGGCCGCGAAGGTGTCGGCCGCGCACTCCAACGGCTCGCCGCTCGTGAAAGACCAGACGACCCTCGTCTACACGTCGAAAGACCGCTACTTCGGTGCCGACGCGCTCACGTTCGAGGTCACCGACGGCACCGGCCCCGACGACCCCGAGGGGCGGAAGGCCACCCTCACGATCCCGATCACGGTCCTCCCGCCCGAGAACCAGCAGCCGACGATGGTCGGTGCGGCGATGTCGGTCGCGCCCGGCGAAGACCCCGCGGCGCTCGCCCTGCGCGAGCTCGTCACCGACCCCGACCCCGGCGACCTCGAGAAGGCCGTCTTCACGCTCCCCGGCGGCACGCCGTCGGGCATCACGGCATCCATCGACGGCGGCACACTGCGCGTCGGCGCCGAGGCGAACGTCAAGAAGGGGACGACCTTCTCCCTCCCCGTGCGCGTGACCGACGGCGAGACCGATCCGGTCGAGGCGGCGATCACCGTCACCGTGACCGCGTCGACCCGTGAGCTCGCGAGCGTCAACGACGACACGATCGACCAGGCCGACCAGGGCGAGACGGTGTCGGTGCCCGTGCTGCGCAACGACGTCAGCCCGTTCCCCGACGCCCCGCTGCGAATCGTGAACGCCGAGCACGAGGCCGGCGGCGTCGCGCGCGTGCGCGTCGCGGGAGACAACGTCGAGGTCACCAGCAACCCGGACTTCGTCGGCACGATGGTCGTGCGCTACACGGTCGAGGACAAGACGGAAGACGCCGACCGGCGCGTCGAGGGTCGAATCCGCATCACCGTGCAGGGTCGCCCCGACGCCCCCGGCAAGCCGACGGTGACTGCCGTCGAGAGCCGCACGGTCGTGTTGTCGTGGACGCCCCCGATCGACAACGGCCGTCCGATCACCGGCTACACGGTCACCTCGATCGCGGGCGGCTTCAGTCAGGAGTGCGCGTCGACCACGTGCACGCTCACCGGGCTGACCAACAACGTCGAGTACAACTTCGTCGTGACCGCGACCAACAGCGTGGGCACCTCCGATCCCTCGGTGCCGTCGGAGACCGCGCGACCCGACCAGCGTCCCGACCAGCCCAACCCCCCGACTCTCGCGTTCGGAGACCGCAGCCTCGCGGTCTCGTGGACCGTGCCGAAGACCGAGGGGTCGCCGGTCGAGAGCTACACCCTGGAGATCTCGCCGGCCCCGCCCTCGGGCGTCACGCAGAAGGTCGACGTCAGGACCACGAGCATCACGTGGGACGGTCTGGAGAACGGTGTCGCCTATCAGGTGCGCGTGCGCGCCCACAACCGCGCTCCCGAGCCGTCCGATTTCAGTGCCTGGTCGGCCACGGAGATCCCCGCCCGCGCGCCCGACGCGCCCGCCGCTCCTACGAGCGAGCGCCTCGAGTCGGTCGGCACGCAGAGTCAGGTGCGCGTGTCGTGGAACGCGCCGGCCGCCAACGGCGACGCGATCGCCGGATACCAGCTGCAGGTGCTGCGCGGCGGGAGCGTCGTGAACACCGTGGCTGTGGCCGCGGGTCAGACGAGCCAGGCCGTCACGGTCGACAACTCCACGTCGACGTACACGTTCATGGTGCGCGCCCAGAACAAGGCCGGCTGGGGTGAGTGGAGCCCGCAGTCGGCGCCGCGGCAGGCTGCGGGAACGCCGTCGGCGCCCACCGCCGTGCAGGCGAGCGAAGGGAACAACCAGGTGGGAGTCACCTGGACTCCCGGGTCGCTCAACGGCGCGTCGGCCAGCCAGGCCTCGTATCAGTACTCGGTCAACGGCGGCGCCTGGCGCGGCGACTGGGTCGCCGGGGGCAACGGCGGATCGGGCACGATCGGCAACGGCCAGGTCAACAACAACGGCACGTATTCGGTGCGCGTCCGCGCGGTGACGACCTTCGACGGGTACACGGAGGCGGGCGAGCCGTCGGCCGCGTCGAACCAGGTCGCACCGTACGGCCCGATCGGCAACCCGACGGCCCGGGCGAGCGCCAGCGGCACCACCATCACGATGTCCTGGAGCTCACCGGCGAGGAACGGCCGCGACATCGTGACACAGATCCGCACCGGCGACGGCCGCGGCTGGCGCACCGTGGCGGCGAGCGGCAACGAGAGCTACAACGTCGGCTACAGCACGACGCGCACGATCGACGTGCGCACGACGGCGGCCGGCCAGACCACCACGGCGTCGGATTCCGCCCGCACGCAGGATGCGCCGCCACCCCCGCAGCCGCGGGTGTGGGTGACGCGCGGAGACCGCACGGCGAGCTGTGTCAACGGCTGCTACAAGTTCGTCGTCAACTGGGAGAACATGTCGATCGGCAACTCCGGCATGCAGTGCATGTACAGCGGCGGTGCCGTGAGCGGCACGATCCACACGGTCAACTTCAGCGGAAACGGCTCGCGACAGATCGAGTGCTATCTGGGTGCCGACGGCTACGACGTCTGGGTCGACATCAAGGGCTGGGGCGGCGCCGTCGACACGGAGAAACGCTGGTGGCCGCGCGGATAGCGCCGCCACCGAAGACACGACACACCACCGAGAGGGACGAAGACACATGAGCATGACCCCCGAGCAGGCCGCCTGGTTCCGCGACACCTTCGTGCGCCTCGTCGACAACGTCGATCACGCCCTCATGGGCAAGCGCGAAGTGGTGGGCCTGGTGCTGTCGGCGATGCTCGCCGAGGGTCACGTGCTGCTGGAAGACGCCCCCGGCACCGGCAAGACCAGCCTCGCGAAAGCGCTCGCCGCGAGTGTGCAGGGCACCTCCAACCGCATCCAGTTCACGCCCGACCTGCTCCCGTCCGACGTCACGGGCGTCACCATCTACGACCAGCAGAACCACAAGTTCGAGTTCCACCGGGGTCCGGTGTTCGCCTCGATCGTGCTCGCCGACGAGATCAACCGCGCATCGCCGAAGACGCAGTCGGCGCTCCTGGAGGTCATGGAGGAATCGCGGGTGACCGTCGACGGTATCGCCCACGAGGTGGGCCGCCCGTTCCTCGTCGTCGCGACGCAGAACCCCATCGAACAGGCGGGGACGTACAAGCTTCCCGAGGCGCAGCTCGACCGCTTCATGGTGAAGACCTCGATCGGATACCCGTCGCTCGCCGTCGCGGAGCGGATCCTCGCGGGCGCCGTCGACCGCAACCCGTCAGCGAGCCTCCGCCCGGTGATCACGACGAAGGCCGTCGCCGACATGGCCGACCTCGCCGCGACCGTGCACATCGATCCGGCAGTGGCCCGCTTCTCCGCCCAGCTCGTCGAGGCGACGCGGGACGACGAGGGCGCCCGCCTGGGTGTCTCGGTGCGCGGATCGATCTCGATGATGCGGATCGCGAAGGTGTATGCCGCCGCGCAGGGACGCCACTACGTGGTGCCCGACGACATCAAGGCGCTCGCCGTGCCGGTATGGGCGCACCGCCTGGTGCTCGACCCCGAGGCGGAGTTCTCGGGCGTCACGGCGGAGCAGATCGTGAAGAACGCGCTCGCCGCCGTCGACGCACCGCTGGCCCGGGCCACCGCCTGATGACGACGGCGCGGGAGACGTCCGAGGCTTCGGAGACGGAGGCCCTGTCGACGCGACGGGCGCCCCGGCCGATCGGCGTGCCCGCGGACGAGTCGCCCGACTTCGAGCCCGCTCCCGAGCGCGCGACGGCACGCCGTCTGCCGGCGCGCTACGACATGTGGCGCGAGCGCGTCACGGACGTCGTCGCCGTGGCCGGCGTGCACGTGCGCCGGGTGGCGGCCGTGGTGCGGCCGCTCGGGTGGATCGCGATCGCCCTCGCGGTGCTGCTGTGGATCGCCGCCTTCGCCTACGGCTGGGAGGAGGCGCTCGTCGCTGCCGCGGTCGTCACGGCGATCGTCGCCCTGAGTGTGCCGTTCCTGTTCGGTCGCACGGCCTACGACGTCGACCTCGACCTCACCCGCACGCGCGTCGTGGTCGGGGAGCGGGCGGTCGGTGCACTGACGCTCACCAACGCGACGGGGCGCGCGCTCCTCGCCTCCGAGGTAGTTCTCCCGGTGGGCGGCGGCCGCGGCGTGTTCGACGTGCCGCGCCTCGCGGCGGGCGCCGCGCACGAGGAGCTGTTCGCGATCCCCACGTCGGCCCGCGGCGTGCTGGAGGTGGGCCCCGTCAGCGTGCTGCGCGGCGATCCTCTCGGCCTCTTCGAGCGCACCCACGACCGGCGGCAGGCTGTGGAGCTGTTCGTCCACCCGCGCACGACGGCGCTCGAGGGGCTGTCTCTCGGCCACATGCGCGACCTCGAGGGCCTCCCGGTGCAGCAGCTGGAGCGAGACGATGTCTCGTTCCACGCGCTGCGCGAGTACTCTCCCGGCGACGACCTGCGCCACGTGCACTGGAAGTCGACGGCGCGGACCGGCGACGTGATGGTGCGACAGTACGAGCAGACGCGCCGTTCGCATTTCGTCGTCGGACTGTCGACGCATCCGGACGAGTATCGCGAGCCCGACGAGTTCGAGCTGGCGATCTCGGTCGCCGGTTCGGTCGGCCTCCGCGCGCTCCGCGACTCGCGGGTGCTCGATGCGCGCGTGCAGCAGCAGAAGCTGCGCGCCGACACGGGCCGCCGCTTCCTCGACGCGCTGGCGGGGCTCGAGCCGTCCCGCCCTCGTGACGGCGGGCTCGTGCACCTGGCGGGTGCCATGGCTGCCGGTGCGCCGCAGGCCGCGGTGGCGGTGCTGGTGTGCGGGTCTCGCGTCGACGCCGGCGACCTGCGCCTCGCGTGCTCGCGTCTGCCGTACGGTGTGCGGGTGCTCGCGGTCGTGGCCGACACCCGTGTCGACGCGCCGGCCCTCCGCCGCGTGGGCGACGCCGACGTGGTGACGATCGGCGCTCTCGACCAGCTCGGCCGGGCGGTGCGGAAGGTGCTGTCGTGATGCGCCTCTCGCTGGCCTCGCTGTGGGCGCGACGCGACGCCGACGACACCCGCGGTCCGCGTGGCGGTCTGCGCGACCTGCGGGATGCCGCGAACGTGCGCCTCGCCGTCGATCTCGCGGCCGCGGCGGCGCTCCTGCTCGTGGTGGTGGTGGGATTCGGCTCGACGTTCGACGGCCCGCAGTACCTCCTGGCCGGTGTCGGTGCCATCGTCGTCGGCCTCGCGATCGCCTGGTGCGGGAAATGGCTGCGGTGGTCGATCCTTCCCGTTGCGGGAGTGACGGTCGCGGCCTACTTCCTCGTCGGTGGCGCGCTCGCCCTGCCGCACACGGCCTTCCTCGGGGTCGTTCCCACGATCGAGACGTGGCGGCAGCTGGCGGTCGGCACGGTGACGTCGTTCAAGAAGCTGCTGACGACGGTCCCGCCGGTCGCGGCGTCGGACGGCCACCTGATCGTCCCGTTCCTCCTCACGCTCGTGGCGGCGGTGCTCGCGGGGTCGCTCGCGCTGCGCGTGCGGCACGCGGCGTGGGCACTCGTACCCGCCATCGCGGTCGCTGCGCTGCAGATCCTCCTGGGCGCGTCGGAGCCGACCGCCCCCATCCTGCAGGGCGTCGTGTTCGCCGCGATCACGGTCGTGTGGCTGGCGCTCCGCCAGAGCTGGCAGAACGACGGCGCAGCCCAGCGCATCTCCGGCGGCGCCGCCGGGAGCATCTCGGCGACGGACGACTCGTCGGCTCGCGCGTCCCGGCCGCTGCGCGCGCGGCGGCTCATCGCGGGCGCAGCCGTGCTCGCGGTGGCCGCCGGCGCAGGCGTCGCGACGGCGGCGATCGCCCAGCCGCCGACGCAGCGGTACATCCTGCGCGACTTCGTCATCCCGCCCTTCGACGTGCACCAGTATCCGAGCCCGCTCCAGGCATGGCGCGGTCTCGTGCGAGACCAGGCCGACGAGACGCTGTTCACCGTGTCCGGCCTCCCCGACGACGCGCGGGTGCGGCTCGCCGCCATGGACGCGTACAACGGCATCGTCTACAACGTGTCGGACGACGGCGCTGGCTCGTCGAGCGCGTTCACCCCGGTGCGCTCCAACATGTCGCCGGACGCCGAGGGCACGCCCGCGTCGGTGCGCGTCGACATCGGCACGTACCGCGGGGTGTGGCTGCCCGACGTCGGAGCCGTCAAGGAGGTCGTGTTCGAGGGCTCTCGCGCGGCCGAGCTGCGCCGCAGCGCCTACTTCAACGACGCGACCGGAACCGGTGTCGTGACCGCCGGGCTGCAGGACGGCGACGCGTTCACCCTGTCGACCCTCACCGCAGAGGTGCCGAGCGACGCCGCCCTGGCCGACGCGGAGTTCGCGCCGATCTCGATGCCGAAGCAGGCGGGCGTGCCGGAGAACCTGTCGAAGCTCGCCGCCGAGAACATGGGCGACGCCGAGACGCCCATCGAGCGGGTGCGCGCCCTGCAAGACTGGCTGAGCACTGACGGGTACTTCAGCCATGGTCTCGCCGACGATGTGTACTCGCCCTCGGGCCACGGAGCCGCCCGGATCTCGGCGCTGTTCGGCGGTGAGCAGATGATCGGCGACGACGAGCAGTACGCGGTCGCGATGGCGCTGCTCGCACGCCAGCTGGGCATGCCGGCCCGCGTGGTGATGGGCTGGTACCCGGGGGAGGACGACGACAGCACCCCCACCTTCACCGCGACGGGCGACAACCTGCACGCGTGGGTCGAGGTCGCGTTCGACGGGTTCGGCTGGGTGCCGTTCGACCCGACTCCCGACGAGGACAACGAGCCCAACGACCAGAACACCAAGCCGCAGGCCAATCCGAAACCGCAGGTGCTGCAGCCTCCGCCGCCTGCGCAGGAGCCCGCCGATCTGCCTCCCACGATCGCCGACGACCGCGACCAGGACGACGACCGCGAGCAGGGCCCCGACTGGCTCGGTCCGCTGCTGCTGTGGGGCGGCGTCGGACTCGGCGTCATCGCGCTGCTCCTGGCGCCGTTCATCGTGCTCGGGCTCATCAAGGGGGCACGCCGGGCGCGTCGCCGGAGTGCGGAGCGCACCGCTGACCGCATCTCGGGCGGATGGGACGAGCTCGTCGACTCCGCGGTCGACCTGCGCGTGCCGGTGGAGCGCGGGGCGACCCGCGCCGAGAGCGCCGCGGTCGTCGGGACGGCGTTCGAGGAGCCGCGCGTCGGCACCCTCGCGACGTGGGCGGATGCCGACGTGTACGGACCGGGCGATCCCTCTCCCGACGACGTGGAGGCCTTCTGGAAAGAGGTCGACGCGCTCGTGGGAGGCATGCGCGAGAAGACGCCGTGGTGGCGCCGGCTCGGTGCCCGGCTGAGCGTGCGCTCGTTCCGCAGAGGAGGCCGGCCGTGATCGCCGCGTTCCCTCACGACACCCGGCCGCGCCCCTCACGCCGCGACGTCGCGCCCGACGTCCCCCCGTTCGACGACGTCATCACCGGAGTGCCGGGGTTCGGGCCGCGTCCGCTCGTGGCGCTCGTGTGGGATGACGGGACGCGCCACGTGGTCCGCCGCCCGACGATCTTCGGCCGCATCCCGCAGCCGGTGCCGGGGTGGGAAGCGATCGCGGTGCGCGACGAGACACTGTCGCTGTCGCGGGCGCACTTCGCCGTCGGCGGCGAGCCCGGCGCTGTCTGGGTCGCCGACACCGGGTCGTCGAACGGCACCGACCTCGTCCGCGAGCCCGGTCTGCGGGGCATCGCGGAGCGCCTCGCCGGTGCGGAACGTCACCGCATCGCGCTCGGCGAGCGGTGGATCCTGCGCGCCGGTGACATCCTGGAGGTCGGCGACCGTCGCGTGAGTGTCGAGGGGGTGTGATGGCGGAGTCTCCCATCACAGTGGCGTTCGGCGCCGCCACGCACCCGGGCCTGCGACGGCAGGTGAACGAGGACGCGCACCTGGCGGCCGCACCGCTGTTCCTCGTGGCCGACGGAATGGGTGGCCACGAGGCAGGGGCGGCGGCCAGCGCCCTGGTCGTCGAGGAGTTCGGAACGCTCGCCGGGGCGGTGAGCCTCGGCATCCACGACGTGAGCGCGGCGCTCGACCGCGCCCGCGAGCGCGTGCGCGCGCTCGTGGCGACCCAGCGCGCGGCGGGCACGACCCTCAGCGGCGTCGTGATCGCCGATGTCGCCGGCGCTGGCTATTGGCTCACGGTGAACGTCGGAGACTCGCGCACGTATCGCTTCGCCCACGGCATGCTCGAGCAGATCAGCGTCGATCATTCGGTGGTGCAGGAGCTGATCGACGCCGGTGAGCTCGACGCCGCCGCCGCGGCGCGCGACCGTCGCCGCAATGAGATCACGCGGGCGATCGGCGCGGGCAGCGACGGCGAACCCGACTTCTGGCTGGTGCCGGCAGAGCCCGGCGACCGCATGCTGGTGTGCTCCGACGGGCTGTCGGGCGAACTCGACGGGGAACGGCTGCGCCACGTGCTCGCCGAGACGACCGACCCGCAGGAGGCGGCCACGCGGCTCGTGCACGAGGCGATGGTGCGGGGTGGCCGCGACAACATCACGGCGGTCGTCGTGGATGCCGTCAGCGTCGCCGGCTACGACGACGTCCCCTTCGACACCGCCCCCGCGGGCACCCGCGCGGAGATCGACACCGATACGAGACCCATCCCGGGTCGAGGAAGGCCCCACTGATGAGCGAGGTCAGCTGATGAGCGAGGTCAGGTATGTGCCGGCCGCGGCTGCCGACGGTTGGCGGGCTGCGGTGGCGGCCGATGCGACGGCAGTGTTGTCGCCGTCCGTCACGCCGCAGACCGCCGACGCCGTGTGGCGCCGGCTCGACGGCGGCGGCATCGGGGCGCTCGTGGAGGCGCTCACCGGCGCGTTCGGCACGTCGCTCACCGCGATCCCGCCGTTCGCGCTCGTGATGGTCGAGGGCGCTGACGTGCGGATCGCCGTGCGGGGTCCGCTCGACGTCGTGGTGGAGACCGCCGCGGGCGTCGAGTCGGTGTCGGGGCGCGGGGTGGCGACGTGGGCCGAGCGGCTGTGCGCTCAGGTGCTCCGCGTCACCGTTTCTCTCGACGGCGCGCTCGACGAGTCGTCGGCCCTGCCGATCGCGTCCGGCGTCGTCCCGGTGGCGGGGCTCGTCCTGACGGTCGGCGCACCGTCGGCCTCGCCGCGCCTGGTGCCGGCGGCGGCGCCGCCCGCGACCCCGGGTTCGGATCCGGCGGCGGAAGCCTCCGAGACCTCCGAGCCGGCCGGCGCGCCCGAGCCGGCTGCGACTCCCGCACCGGCCGACGCTCCCGACGAAGCCGAGCCTGGCGCCGCGGCCGACGGCGCTGGCGCCGAACCCGCCGATCAGCCGTCCTCCGCGACGACGACCGTGTCTCCGACGACGACCACCCACGATGCACCGTCCGACACGTGGATCCCGCCGAGTCTCGATCTCGTCGACGAGGTGCCGCTCACGTCGTCGATGGCCGACGATCGCACCGTCGCCGTCCCTCGTCGCCGTCCCGGCCCGCCGGCAGGCGGCGTTCCCGCGCCGCCCGTCGTGAGCACCCCCGCATCGGCCGCGGAGAGCACGCCCGCCGGAGACCACGACGGTGCGACGATCTCGGTGGCAGAGGCGCGGGCGATGCGCGGCCTCCCGGCGGCGTTCGAGCCGGTCGCCGACGTGCCCGCGCGCCGGCCGGCGAGCGGACGCGTGAGGCTCTCGACGGGGCAGGTCGTGGAGCTCGAGCGGCCGGTGATCATCGGCCGCCGCCCCCGCTCGCCGCGCGCGTCGGGCGCTGAGCTCCCGACACTCATCGCGGTCGACAGCCCGCAGGGTGACATCTCGCGCAGTCACGTCGAGATCAGAGCCGAAGGGGAGCATGTCCTCGTGACCGACCTCGCGACGACGAACGGCACGGTGCTGCGGCGGGGCGGGCAGGAGCCTGTGCGGCTGCACCCGAACGAGCCGACCATGGTCGTGACGGGCGACACGATCGACCTCGGCGACGGCGTCACGGCGACGTTCGAGGACCTTCCGTGAGCTCGAAGCGCACGCCGGCCCCGCCGCCGCAGCTGCCCGGTTTCACGTTCGTCGAGGTGCTCGGGTCGGGAGGCTTCGCAGACGTGTACCTCTTCGAGCAGCATCTCCCGCGTCGCAAGGTGGCGGTGAAGGTGCTGCTGCCCGAGAAGATGGCGGGCGCGTCGACCGAGCAGTTCGCCGCCGAGGCCAACGTGATGGCGTTGCTCTCGACGCATCCGGCGATCGTGACGATCTACCAGGCCGGCGTATCCGACGACCATCGTCCGTATCTGGTGATGGAGTACTGCCCGAAGCCGAACCTCCAGGTGCGGTCGCGTGCCGCCGCACTGTCGGTCGCCGAGGCGCTGCGCATCGGCATCCAGGTGGCGGCCGCCGTCGAGACCGCGCACCGTGCCGGCATTCTCCATCGTGACATCAAACCGGCGAACATCCTCGTCACCGAGTACAACCGTCCCGCGCTCACCGACTTCGGCATCGCCACGACCGCCGGGAGCGCCGACCCGTCGTCGGGCATGTCGATCCCGTGGTCGCCTCCCGAATCGTTCGCCGATGTGCCCCAGTTCGGGGTGCAGTCCGACGTGTGGGCGCTGGGGGCGACCCTGTTCACGCTGCTGGCCGGGCGGTCTCCCTTCGAGGTGCCGGGCGCCCGCAACGGCGGGGCCGAGCTGATCCAGCGGATCGAGAGCGTGCCGCTCGCACGACTGGAGCGGGCGGATGCGCCCGAGTCGCTGCAGACCGTGCTCGAGCGCTCCATGGCCAAGCGGTCGCGCGACCGCTACGACAGTGCGGTGGCGTTCGCACGGGCCCTGCAGAAGGTGCAGATCGAGCTGTCGCACTCGGTCACGCCCATCGACATCCTCGACGACGCCCCCGAGGCGCACGAAGAAGAGGACGACGACGCCGAGCTCACCCGCGTGCGGGGGATCGTCAGCATCGACCCGCAGACGGCGCCCGCCGCCGGTCGCACCCGCGACCGGCACGCGGCGTTCGCGCCGTCGGAGCAGGCATCGACCGGGCTTGCACCCACGGCGCCCGGCGCGGACGCACCGCCCATCGTGTCGTTCGACGCGGGGCTCGCGGGCGCAGACACGCGCACGCACCAGCGGTCGCCCGAGCTCCCGTCCGACAGCACCGACGCGGCCGACGAGACGGTGATGCGCGTCGCCGTCCCCCGCTACGTCGACGCGGATCCGGCGACCCGCTCCCGTCCTGCCGCGGTGCCGGGGGCGCCCGTGCCGCCCGGCATCGTCGGAGAGCTGGGAGTGTTCGGAGTGCCGGAGGCGGCCGTGGGCGCGCCCGCTCCGGCTGCGGCACCGACGCCGGGCTTCGCGACGTCCGCACCTCCGGCGACGGCGGAGATGTCCGGTTCACGGCGTTCCCGTGCGGTGCTGTGGATCGGGCTCGCGGCGGGCGCGACCGCGCTCGCCGTCGTCGGCGTGGTCGTGGGCGCGAGCCTGCTGACCCCGGCTCCCACGCCCACCCCGTCGACACCGGCTGTCGTCGTGCCGCAAGACCCGGTGGCGGACGTCGTGCCCGCTCCCGCCGACCTCGTCGGGACCGTCGACGGCGACAATGCGGTGTTCACGTGGACCAACCCGGCGGCGGCCGACGGCGACACCTACGTCTGGTACCCGTACACGCTGGAGGGGAACGGCGAGGGCGGGCTGGTCGAGAGCGAGACCGTCACCCTGCCGGCCGACCCGTCCGGGACGACCTGCATCGCCGTGCTCATCCGCCGCGAGGACGGGAAGACGGGCACCGAGGCGCGGGAATGCACGCCAGGGCCGTGACGGTCCGCCGCCGACGGCGGTCGAGAGCCCGTGTCAGGCGCGGTGGCCGAGCACCTTCACGATGACGCCGCGGCGTCGCAGTTCGGCGACCGTGCGGATCTCCTCGTCGACGTCGCGGCCGAGCGCGTGCTTGTCGGCGACCACGAGCACATCGCCGGCTTCGAGTCGCCCGAACAGTCGCGTGAGGCGCTCCGACCAGCTCTCACCGGTCTCGGGCGCGGGATGGCGGAAACCCTCGATCGGCACGCCGAACTGTGCCAGCGCGTCGCGCTGGTGGATGACGCTCGGCAGGTCGTCGCGCGCGACGACGAGGCCGACGAGGCGCGAGCCGGCCGGGCGCGCCGCCCACCATTCGGCGCCCGAGAGGATCACGGGGACGGCCTCGGTGGTGGTCGGGAGCGATACCGACTCGGCATAGTCCGCGGGGCCGCGGCCAGAGGGGTCGACGGTCGACATCGGTGCTCCTTCCGTTCCGTCGCCGTGCGGGCCGCGGAACCAGGCCCATTCTGTCAGGCGCTCCCGTGTCTCGGGGACCGGTGCGCATCAGGGAGCGTCGTCAGTATCGCCGCTGCGGATCTCGAGGCTCATCTGGTCGGCGTCGAGCTCCGCGAGCGCGTGGCGGAGCGTCTCGCTCGCGTACGTTCCCTCGCGTGACAGGTCGGCGAGCCGCTGACGCATCGCATCGATCAGCACGAGCCGCAGGTCGCGCATCGACGACGCCATGAGCTCGGCGTCATCGCGCGGGGGCTCCGTCATACGCGCACCGACGCCCGCGAGAAGCTCGGGATCGAACGGCTTCCCGTCCGTGCCCGCGAGTCCGGGCTTCTGCAGGCGCGCCAGCGCGGCGTCACGCAGCTCGTCGCGGAGGCGGGAGAGCTCGCCGCCCGCGTCTCCCGCTGAAGCGGCGGGCGGAACGCGGAGAAGGCGAATGAGCGCGGGGAGCGTCAGCCCCTGCAGGAGCAGGCTGATCAGCGCCACGAAGAACGCCGTGAGGATGAGCAGCTCGCGCTGCGGCGTCTCCTGCGGCAGGGTCTGCGCCGCAGCGAGCGTGACCACGCCGCGCATGCCGGCCCAGACGATGATCGTGCCGTGCTTCCAGCCGAGCGGCGACGACTGGTAGTAGTCGAGGTCGCGGAGGCTCCGGCGAATGCGGTCGCGCATCCCTTCGACACGGCGTTCCACCGCGGCCGGGTTCTGCGCAAGATGCTCGGCGGTGCGCCGCCGCCACCCTCTCCGCATCCGCTGCGCGCGCGCCGGCACCGCGGAGGCGTCGAAGGCGTCGAGGCGGTCGTTGATGGCTTCGAGCCGCTCGCGACGCGCGTCGCTGCGGGTGCGCCTGCCCTGAAGGGCGACGAGCCCCGCCACGTACGCGGCCCGCACGACCAGCACGATCCCGAGCGCTGCGACCGCGAGGCCGAGCGCGACGCCGACCCCGTTGTGCTCCTCGATGTTGGCGGTCACCAGGTCGCGCAGCTCGAGCCCCATGATGAGGAAGACGGCACCCTCCAGCAGGAACTCGATCGTGCGCCAGTTGAGCTGGTCCGAGATGCGCTCCTCCGCGGTGAACCAGCGCACCGCGCCCTGTCCCACGGTGATGCCCGCGACGACGGCGGCGACGAGGCCCGAGCCCCCGAAGTGCTCGGTGGGCACGTAGGCGGCGAACGGCACGACGAACCCGATCGCGGTGGAGGCCGCGGAGTTCGCCAGCCAGCGCCGCACGCGCAGCGCGAGGAGGCCGATCGCCACGCCGATGACGATCGCGACCACGACACCCAGGGCGAACGTGCCGACCGTGCCCCAGAACGAGAAGCCGGCGGCGACGGCGGCGACGGCGCTGCGCAGGAGCACGAGCGCGGTCGCATCGTTGAGCAGGCTCTCACCCTCGAGCATCGTGACCACGCGCGGCGAGATGCCGAGCTTCTTGACGATGGAGGTGGCCACGGCATCCGTCGGCGACAGGATCGCGCCGAGCGCGACGGCCAGCGCGAAGTCGAGCTCGGGGATCATCCAGGAGAAGAACGCGCCCAGCACGAGGGAGCTGGCGACGACGAGCAGCACGGCGAGACCGGCGATGGGTCGCGCGTCGCGGCGGAACTCGACGGCCGGCAGACGCACGGCAGCCGCGAACAGCAGCGGTGGCAGCACGCCCGCGAGGATGAACTCGGGATCGACCGAGAACGGCGGGAGGAACAACGACGCCACGAGACCGATCGCCACGAGCACGAGCGGCCCCGCCACGCTCAGTCGCCGCGCGAGCACCGTCGAGGCGGCGATGACGACGACGCCGACGATGAGGTGCGGGAGGAGTTCCACCGCGACTAGTCCCGCGTTCCCGAACCCGCGCCGGGCTCCGGCAGCACGCCGAGGTCGCGCACCGCCGCACGCTCGGCGGCGAGCTCCGCCACCGACGCGTCGACCCGTGCACGGGCGCGCTCGTCGAGGGTCAGTCCTTCCACGATCCGGTAGCCCGATCCGTCGCCCTCGCTCGTGACGGGGAAAGAGCAGACGAGGCCCTCGGGCACGCCATATTCGCCATGCGAGACGAGCGCCGCCGACGTCCACCCGTTCCGGGTGCCGTGCACGGCGTCGCGCACGTGCGCGATCGCGGCATTCGCGGCCGATGCCGCCGACGACGACCCGCGCACCGAGATGATCTCCGCCCCGCGGGACGCGACGCGCGGGATGAACTCGTCGTCGAGCCAGGAGCGCGCCTCCTTCTCTCCGCCGAGCCGTTCCGCGAGGGCGTCGAGCACGGGACGCCCGGCGACGGTCGCGTGCGTCACGTCGGGGAACTGGGTGGCGGAATGGTTCCCCCAGACGGTCACCTGGCGGAGATCGGTGACGGGTGCTGCCAGCCGGTCGGCGAGCTGCGCGAGCGCGCGGTCGTGGTCGAGGCGCGTGAGCGCGGCGAACCGCTCGGCCGGCACGCCCTGCGCCGATGCGGCGGCGATGAGGGCGTTCGTGTTCGCCGGGTTCCCGACCACCAGCACCTGCACGTCCGCTGCCGCCGATGCGGCGATCGCGGCCCCCTGCGGCCCGAAGATGCCGGCGTTCGCGGCGAGAAGGTCGGCGCGTTCCATGCCGGCGGCCCGTGGCCGCGCCCCGACGAGCAACGCGATGTTCGCGCCGTCGAACCCGGTGCGCGGGTCGTCGGTGACCTCCACGCCGCGCAGCAGGGGAAACGCGCAGTCCTGCAGCTCGAGCGCCGTGCCCTCGGCGGCCTTGATCCCCTGCGGGATCTCCAGCAGTCGCAGCCGGACGGGATGCTCGTCCCCGAGCATCGCACCCGACGCGATGCGGAAGAGGAGGGCGTATCCGATCTGGCCGCCGGCTCCCGTGACAGTGATGGTCGTGGCGGATTCGCGGCGAGCGTCCATGGTCCGAGCCTATTCCTCCCGGGCCGCGCCGCGCTGTCCCTATAGCCGGAAGATCGGCGCGCACCAACCCCCTATACGTGAGGGATGGAGCGGGGGGTACGGTGATCGGCATGACGTTCAACGGAAACGCGGAGCTGGGCGGCACCACCGCTCGTCGCCGTGGCGGGGGCGGGGTCGTCGCGGGCGGGGTCGGCGTCGCAGCCCTCGGCGGGCTGGCGCTCCTCCTGCTCAGTCTGTTCACCGGCAACGACCTCACAGGGCTGATCGGCGGACCCTCCGGCGGCACCGGAGACGAGGGCACCGCGATCGAGGACTGCCAGACGGGCACCGACGCCAACGACGACGACGCGTGCCGCCTCGTGTTCGGGCAGAAGGTGCTCGACCTCTACTGGGAGGACATGGTCGACGGCTACCGGGCGCCGCAGCTCGTGATCGTCGACCAGCAGACCGGCACCGCGTGCGGTACCGCCTCCAATGCGACCGGGCCGTTCTACTGCCCGCCCGAGGAGACGATCTACATCGATCCGACGTTCTTCGGCATCCTCCGCGAGCAGCTCGGCGCCGAGGGCGGCAACCTCGCCCAGCTGTACGTGCTCGCCCATGAGTACGGCCATCACATCCAGCAGATCACCGGCATCTTCGACCGCTACCCCAACAACGGCACCGGCCCGGAGAGCAACGGCGTGCGCACCGAACTGCAGGCCGACTGCTACGCCGGTGCATGGGTGGCGGCGGCGGCGAAGGAGAAGGACGCCAACGGCGTCGCCTACCTCAAGGAGCCCACCCGGGCTCAGCTCGAGGATGCGCTGAATGCGGCCGCCACTGTCGGTGACGACCATATCCAGGAGCAGTCGTCGGGCCGCAGCAACCCCGAGACGTGGACCCACGGCTCGAGCGAGCAGCGTCAGCGGTGGTTCACCGCCGGTTACGAGGAGGGTCTCGGATCGTGCGACACGTTCGAGATCTCGGGACGCGACCTGTGAATGCCGGCCCGGCGCACCTCGACGGCATCCTGTATCCGCCGATCGAGCCGTACGAGACGGGGGAACTGCTGGTCGGCGACGGCCAGCGCGTGTACTGGGAGCAGTCGGGCAACCCCGACGGCAAACCGGTCGTGTTCCTCCACGGCGGGCCGGGCGGCGGCACCGCGCCGTGGCACCGCCGGTTCTTCGATCCCGAGCGCTACCGGATCGTGCTGTTCGACCAGCGCGGATGCGGCAGGAGCACTCCTCACGCCAGCGCCCCCGACGCCGACCTGCGCTTCAACACGACGTGGCACCTGGTGGGCGACATCGAGCTCCTGCGCCGCAACCTCGGCATCGAGAAGTGGCAGGTGTTCGGCGGGTCGTGGGGGAGCGCCCTCGCCCTCGCCTACGCCGAATCGCACCCGGCGGCGGTCACCGAGCTCGTGCTGCGCGGCATCTTCACCCTCCGGCGGCACGAGCTCGAGTGGTTCTACGAGGGAGGGGCGGCGGCGATCTTCCCCGACCTGTGGGAGTCGTACCTCGCCCCCATCCCCGTGCTGGAGCGCTCGCGCCTGATCGAGGCGTATCACCGGCGGCTCACCGACCCCGACCCGGCGGTGCACCGCCCGGCCGGCATCGCCTGGACGACGTGGGAGGCGTCGACGCTCACGCTCCGCCCCGACCCCGACCTCGTGTCGTCGATGGCGGAGCCCGATACCGCCGTCGCGTTCGCCCGGATCGAGAACCACTACTTCATGCACGACGGCTGGCTTCGCGAAGGTCAGCTGATCGCGGATGCCGGCCGCCTCCGCGACATCCCCGGCGTCATCGTGCAGGGTCGCTACGACGCCTGCACTCCGCCGATGACCGCGTGGGATCTCCACCGCGCGTGGCCGGAGGCCGAGCTCGTCATGGTGCACGATGCCGGACACGCCGCGTCGGAACCCGGCATCGCTGCCGCCCTCCGAGCCGCCACCGACCGTTTCGCGGAGGCCTGACGAGGGCCCGACGACCCGTTGGCGCCGGCGAGACTGAACAGAAGCTGAGTATCGACCCTGCGCCGTCTCGGAGACGAGCGCGGACGGTTGACGCGAGAGACCGCGGGCCGGTTCGATGTCTCCAGAAGGGGAGTAATCCTCGCTTCGCATCGTCAGGACGTTCCCGAGGGGATCCGGTGCGGAGGGCACACGCCCGATGAGACCTTCGCGAGTGATCGTGGAGGTCTCCGTCATGCTTGTCCCTTTCGCCGTCCAGGTTCCCGGTTCGCCGGATGCCGTTCCGCCGCTCGCCGTCGCCCCGTTCGACGTTCCGCTGTGGGCCTGGTTCGCCGTGCTCGCCGTCATCCTCCTGATGCTCGCCGTCGATCTGGTCGCCCACCGCCACGCGGAGGTGATCGGCGTCCGGGAGGCGGCGGTGTGGTCGGCGGTCTGGGTCGCGCTCGGCGTCGGCTTCGGCGTCGTGATCTGGGCCGTCTGGGGTGCCGAATACGGGCAGCAGTACTACGCGGGCTACCTCATCGAGAAGTCGCTCGCCGTCGACAACGTGTTCGTGTGGGCGATCATCTTCTCGGCCTTCGCCGTGCCGCGCGCCTACCAGCACCGGGTGCTGTTCCTCGGGGTGCTCGGCGCACTCGTCTTCCGCGGGATCTTCATCGCCGCCGGGGCGGCGCTCATCGACACCTTCTCCTGGGTGCTGTACGTCTTCGCGGCGTTCCTCATCGTCACGGGATGGCGCATGTTCCGCAGCCGTGACGAGCACTTCCAGCCGGAGCGGTCCCGCACACTGCGAGCCTTTCGGCGCGTGGTGCCGATGACCGACGCCTACCACGGGCAGCGGTTCCTCATCCGCCGGGCGGGGGTGGTGCTGGCGACCCCGCTCCTCGCGGTGCTGGTGCTGGTGGAGACGACCGACATCGTCTTCGCCGTCGACTCGATCCCTGCGATCTTCGCCGTCACGAGTGAGCCGTTCCTCGTGTTCACCGCGAACGCGTTCGCGATCCTGGGCCTGCGCGCCATGTACTTCCTGCTGGCAGACCTCATGCACCGGTTCGTCTACCTGAAGACCGGACTCGCGGTCGTCCTCGTGTGGGTGGGCGTCAAGATGCTCCTCCTCGACGTGGTCAAGATCCCCACGACGGTGAGCCTCGCGGTGGTCTCCCTGATCATCGCCGTCTCGGTCGTCGCGAGCCTGCGGAGCACGCGGGGCCAGGGTCGACGGAGCGTGTCCGTCGACGCCGTGGGCCCCTTCCGGTCGGCGACGGAGGAAGAGCTGGCGGAGCTCGAGCCCGTGCTGCGCCGGCACCGCGGCGGGCCGGCGCGAGCCCGGCGCGGCTGACGACGGACGGCGACTGCTAGGCTGGAAGTACTTGCAGCGCCGATCCTGGCGCTTCTCGCGTCGTAGAACGCTTCCCTCGCCGCCGGTACCCGCCGATGTCGGCTGACATTCTTCGTACGGCGAACCCGTGTGCGCATCCGCACGCGGGCCACCGACCCGGATGCCCCGCGCGTCCAGAAACCTCTTCATGACTGACACTTCGTTCCGCACGCTCGGCGTGCCCGCACCTCTTCTCGAGGTCCTCTCCGCCGAGGGCAAGACCTCGGCGTTCCCGATCCAGGTCGACACGCTCCCCGACACTCTCGCCGGCCGCGACGTGCTCGGCCGCGGCAAGACCGGCTCGGGCAAGACGCTCGCCTTCTCCATCCCGATGGCCGCCCGTCTCGGCGGCGCGCTCGCCGGCGGTGCGCGCCGCCAGGGCCGCATCCTCGGCCTGGTGCTCGCGCCCACACGCGAACTCGCCACCCAGATCAACGCGACGCTCGAGCCGCTCGCCGCGGCGTACGGCCTCAAGACGACGACGATCTTCGGCGGCGTCAACCAGAGCCGTCAGGTCGCGGCGCTCAAGGCCGGCGTCGACATCGTCGTCGCCTGCCCGGGCCGCCTCGAAGACCTCATGCAGCAGCGTCACCTCACGCTCGACGCGGTGGAGATCACCGTCATCGACGAGGCCGACCACATGGCCGACCTGGGCTTCCTGCCCGTGGTCACGCGCATCCTCGACAAGACGCCCCGTGACGGCCAGCGCCTGCTGTTCAGCGCGACGCTCGACAACGGCGTCGACAAGCTCGTGCGCCGTTTCCTGCAGAACGAGGTGCTGCACTCGGTCGACGAGGCGCACTCGCCCGTCGCCGCCATGACCCACCACGTGTTCCACGTCGAGAGCCCGGATGCCAAGAAGGAGCTCGTCCGCACGCTCGCCTCGGGCAAGGGCCGCCGCATCCTCTTCATGCGCACGAAGCACCACGCCAAGAAGCTCGCTCAGCAGCTCACGGCGCAGGGAATCCCCGCCGTCGATCTCCACGGCAACCTGTCGCAGCCGCAGCGCGACCGCAACCTGGCCGCGTTCTCGTCGGGAGCCGCCAGGGTGCTCGTGGCGACCGACGTCGCCGCCCGCGGTGTGCACGTGGACGACGTCGAGCTCGTCATCCACGTCGACCCGCCCATGGAGCACAAGGCGTACCTGCACCGCTCGGGTCGCACGGCTCGCGCCGGCGCGGAGGGCTCGGTCGTGACGCTCGTGCTGCCCGGCCAGGAGAAGGACGTGAAGGATCTGCTCCGCAAGGCGGCGATCACCGTCTCACCCGTGCGTGTGACGGCGGAGTCGGCCGAGGTCACCGAGCTCGTCGGCGAGGTCGCAGCATACGTCGCGCCCGCGCCGAAGACCGAGGTGCAGCGCGGCGGTGGTCGCAGCCAGGGCGCCAACGCACAGCGCAAGCGTGCTGCCCGCGAGGGCCAGGGCGCCGGCCAGGCCCGCGCCGAGGGCGGTCGCGGTCGTGGCCGCGGTCAGGCTTCGGGTCAGACGGGCGCAGCCTCGCAGGATTCCGGTCGTCCCCGTCGCGACCGCTCGAGCCGCCCGGATGTCGCAGCGCGCAGCGAGCGCGCCTCGCAGGCCGATTGGGCTTCGAGTCGCGGCGACCGCGCGCATGCGTCGGCTCGTCCCGCGCAGCAGGCGCCCGCGTCGGGCAACGCCCGCACCGCTGGTCGCCGCGCAAGTCAGCAGGGCGCCAAGCTCACCGTCGGATCGGTCGTGCGTCAGAACGGCGCCGGCCGCCGCAGCGGTCGCTGACACCGGTCTCACGTCGAGAGGCGCGGTTCCTTCGGGAGCCGCGCCTCTCGCGTTCGCGCAACGCGATCCGCTCTCGTGCTCACGGCTCAGGCGCTCGACGCGACAGTTTCCCGCACGCGATCACACGATTCGGGTTCAGTGCGGAAAGGGCGACGTCCCGCCGCCGCCGTGATGCTTCGCTTTCGGGAGCAATCGAGCGAATGGATCAGCATGAGCATGAAGTCGTCGACCCGCAGCTCGAACAAAGGTAGGAGCATTGCAGTGCTGGCGGGGGTGGGAGCAACCGTGGCGATAGCGCTCACCGTATCGACCGGAGTCGATCCGGCCATCGCTAATGATGTGACCAGTGCGATCAGCATGGAATCGCTGGTAGTTGTCGAGCCGTCCGGAGGTCCGAGTGGCGACACGGGTGCTATCGCAGACGCCGCGGCAGCATTCGAGCAAGGATCGTTCGCTACCGCGGTAGAACTTGCGGAAGCGGCATCCGAACACGACAGTGTCCCTCTTGAAGGAACTAGCGAGACGGCGTCAGCTACCACTGAAACCGGCTCGACTCTCGAAGTGGGGGCCCTGGGACGGCCCGTCATGTCCGCAATAGATGGGACGAGCTCGGCATCAGCTTCGACGGCGTCAGCACGGACACCGTCGTTGTGGACGGAGCATTGGTGCAGAGTAACGATGCGGACAGCACAGACGTCGTGACGCGGGCAACCGAGCACGGCGCTCAGATGATCGCGATCCTCGCCGATGAGTCCGCCTCTGGCCGAGTCGCGTTCAGCCTGGACCTTCCGGAGGGTGCGCGCCTGGAACCCAGCAACGACGGAACCGTGGATATCGTTCGAGACATTGAGGTCGAGCGCCCGACTGTATCGGCGGGCGCGGAACTCGACGCACGGATCACAGCGATCCTGGGCGACTCGCCGCCCGACTCCTCTCCTAGCGACGAGCAGATCACGGCACTTGAGGGCATTCCCGTTCCTCAGATGGAGGTGTCGCGCGAGACTATCGTGATGGCCTCGATTACGGCGCCGTGGGCTATTGACGCCGATGGACAAACGCTGGCGACAGAGTATGAGGTCGACGGGAACACAATTACGCAGGTCGTCGACACCCGGGGGGCGGCATTTCCGGTGGTTGCCGATCCCGACATCTGGTGGGTTGTCGCGAACTCAGCGGGGTGCTTGGCCGAGATCGCCGGCTTGGGTCTGGCCTCTGCCAAGGCGGTCGCTGCGTTTGCAAAGGCGGACAAGATCGTCCGTGCCGCGAAGAAGCTCGGGTACTACTACGATCGGCTCGGCGGAAGGATGGACAAGGTGATCGGAGTGATCAAGAAGTGGATCAATAGCAGAGGCTCTCTCACGCGGACTCAGCTCAGCGCGGTTGAGGGTCTCATACGCGAAGGGGGAAAGATCTTCTTCAATGCCTTGGGACTCGGCTCCTGTTACAACCTCGTGTCTGCGAAATGGTGAACACGGAGATCTGGGCATGACCTTCGGAATTTTCCTGATGGCCGTCGGCCTCGTCGGAGTTTCTTTCCTGGCCGGAATCATGTTGCGCGCACTAGGGATCAGCGCCACGATCTCCGGAATGGGGGTCTGGCTTGCCGCGATGCTGTTCATGGGAACGATCGCCGTGATCAATCTGACCATCAGCCCGGTCATCGAGCCGCTGGCACTGCAGTTCGCGCTGCTCATCGGAGTTCCCCTCGCGGTGGGTTTCGCGGGACTTTCGTGTGCGTTGCGCCGGAACCCGCACGTGCCTTCCGAGTAGTCCTCGCCCCATCCGACCGCGAGACGACGTCTGCGCGCCGAGAGCATGGGATCCCCCCGTGGTCTGGGCGTCACGAGGTCGTCTCGCGGCGCAGTCGTGCTTCTGCCGGCGTCAGCGGGCGGCGCGGAGGAGGTCGGCGGCGACCTCGCCGATGACGATCGCAGGGGCGTTGGTGTGCCCGCGGATGAGGGTCGGCATGATCGACGCGTCGGCGACCCGCAGGCGCTCCACTCCGCGCACGCGCAGCCGCGGATCCACCACCGAGGCCGGATCCGATCCCATGCGGGCCGTCCCGACCGGGTGGTACAGCGTGTGCGAGTAGTCGCGGAGTGACACCTCGATACGTTCGTCGGCGGTCATCGTCTCGCCGCCCTCGGGCTGCACCCAGCCGCCCGTCGTCAGCGCGCGGAGCGCATCGGTGGCGATGAGCCGCTCGCATTCGGCCAGCCCGGCACGGAGGGTGCGCTGGTCGACGCCGTCGGGATCGGTGAGATATCGCGGGTCGATGACGGCGGGCTCCGTCGGATCGGCCGACGCCAGACGGATGGTGCCGCGACTGCGCGGGCGCAGCAGGATCGCGCCGACGGTGAGTCCTTCGCCCGGGAGCCGCACGAGCCCCTCGCCCACGTACGGCGCGGGCGCGAAGATGATCTCGATGTCGGGGAGCCCGGGCGGAGCGCCGGTCGCGTCGGCGACCGCTGTGCGGACGAACCCGTACGCCTCCGCCACGTTGGAGGTGAGCATCCCGCGCCGTCGCGCGAGGTAATGGCCGAGCTGGCCGACGCGTTCCGCGCCGTACAGCGTGCCGCCGATCGCGGCCGGGGCGAGCCCGGCGACGAGGTGGTCCTGCAGGTTCTCGCCCACTTCGGGGGAGTCGGCGACGAGGTCGATCCCGTGCTCGGCGAGGTGCGCGGACGGCCCGATGCCGCTCAGCAGGAGGAGCTGCGGTGTGTTGACGGCGCCGCCGCACAGCACGACCTCGCGGCGCGCGTGCGCCCGCACCCGTATGCCGCCGACCTCCAGCTCGACGCCGGTGGCTTCCGGCACGCCGCCAGACACGTCGAACCGCACGCGGTGCACCAGCGCATCCGTCACGATGCGAAGGTTGGGGCGCCGCCGCGCCGGACGGAGGTACGCGTCGGCGGTCGAGGCGCGGGCGCCGCCGCGCTGCGTCACGCGGGTCTGCGAGAATCCCTGACCTATCGGCAGATTCGCATCGGTCACGCGGTGACCGAGTTCGCGCGCCGCGGCGAGGAACGCGGCCGTGTGCGGACGGGGGTCGCGCTGGTGCTCCACCGATTGCGGGCCGGCCGTGCCCTGCGAGGCGTCGGCGGGGTCCTGCGTGCGCTCGACGCGCTGGAAGTACGGCACGAGGCTCTGCCATGACCATGCGTCACCGGCGGTCTCGGCCCATTCGTCGTAGTCGGCGGCGAAGCCACGGATCCACATCATCGCGTTGAGAGACGACGATCCGCCGAGAGTCTTGCCGCGCGGCCAGTAGATCGTGCGTCCGCCGAGCGCGGGCTGCGGCACCGTGTCGTAGTTCCAGTCGTAGCGCCCGCGGAAGAGCTTCGAGAACGCGGCCGGCACGTGCAGCTCCAGCGCACGATCGACGGGGCCGGCCTCGAGCAGGAGCACCGTGACCGCGGGGTCTTCGCTCAGGCGCGCCGCCAGCGCCGCGCCTGCCGACCCCGCCCCGACGACGACATAGTCGGCGTCGAGCGATGTCACCGCCGCCACGCCCCGCTCACGCCCCGAATGCCTTGACGAGCGTCACGGCGAGCCGCGCGAGATTGCCGTCGCTGCGGAAGCGGGTGAGCCCCTCCGACACAGCGGCGCCTGTGCGCGCGGTCACGAACCACGGCGGCTTCGGCAGCACCGTCAGACCGCTTCCGTGTCGCCCCTTTCGGCCCGGTCGGAGCGCGTGGAGCGACCGCGGGAACGGGCGGAACGGCCCGCGCACGACGGTGCGCTCGACCCGGTCGAGGAGGAAAGCGTTGTGCACGATGCCGATGCCGCTCGGCGCGTCGTCGAGCGTGCCGCCCGGGAATGCGCCCCACGTGGCCGTGGGGGTGAGGAAGCCGAACGCCGTCCAGGCGTTGACGGCCACCGTGCCGTAGCGCAGGTCGGCGATCGCGCGCTCGAACCCGTCGCCGAGCGCTCGCTGCGTCGCGGGCTCGATGAGGATGTTCGCGCCGAGCGTGCCCGCGAGGCGATCGTTCGCATGCGCGACCGCGGCGTCGAGGAACGTCTGCCCGGTCCCGTTCAGCGACACCACTCCCAGCACCGGCGCGAAGTACTCGGTCTGCTCTATGTCGACGGTGGCGGGGCGGTCGTCGCCCGGGGCCACGACGAGCGCGCGCGTGCCGTCGCCGCGCCACTCCGCATCCGGGTGGGCCTCGCGTGCCGCGTCGAGCTTCGCGGCGCTGTGCGGGTACCAGACGGGGCGCCGCGGGGCGCGGTCGTAGGCGGCGCGGAGCTCGCGCAGGAACGCGTCCTTCTGTCCCCAGTCGTCGCTGAAGATCACGAGCTGACCGGCGATGCAGTTGTGACCGGAGTTCTGCAGCCGCATGGTGACGATGTGCTCGGCCTGGTAGCGCAGGTCGGCCGCCGACCAGGCGCCCGGCACGACGATGATGGGGGAGACGCCGCCGAGTTCCGCGCTGATCGGCACCTTCAACTGCGGAACGATGGAGCGGAACGTCGATTCCGCTCCCGTGATGTGCACGTGCGCGATCGCCGGATGCGTCGTGAGGTACGCCCCCACGTCGCCCCCGCCCCGCACGATGCGCAGGAAGCCCGGTTCGATGAGCGGTGCGAGCGCCCGCTCGAACACGGGCACCAGCGCGTCCTGGGTGGGGTTGACCTTGAGGACGACGGTGCGGTTGGCGGAGAGGAGTTCGTACAGCACGTCGAGGAAAGGGATCGAGGCGATGTTGCCCGCCCCGAGTACGACGCCCACCCCGCCTGAGACCGTCGGCTCCAGCTGGCCGAGTCCGGCCGAGCGTCGGGCCTCGTGCGCAGTCACTCCGGGCTCCAGCCACACCTCGGTGGTGAAGCCCGACAGGATGACGCGGTCGATCGCCGACAGCGGCGAGGTGTGCACGACGGTGCGGCCGCCCGGCGCGCTGCCCGTCTTCACCCCTGCGAGTGGGCTCTCGCCGCGAGCGAGGGCCGCCAGCGAGTCGGCGTACGCGTCGAGCGCCACGAGTGCGGCATACGGCCCCGACAGCCATTCCTCGCCGCGCAGGGGATGCCCGGGCTCCAGTCCTTTCGAGGCCGACGCGACGTCCGCCCACTCGCCGGCGACCGCGCCGACCGCTGCCCGCACCCGCTGCAGCAGTGTGCGACGCTGCCCCCACGTGAGCAGCGTCCACGTGCGTGCACCCGCGGCGACGGCGGCGATCGCCGCGTCGAGACGGTCGCGCACCTCGGGCGCCGGCCCCGCGTCCGACGGCGGGGTGCTCTCGCTGCTGGCGTTCGCGGTCACGGATCTCCCACGCTCTCGTTCGGGATGTCCAGCCGGCGACCCGGTGGACGGCTGGGGTTCAGCCTACGGTGAGACGCCGTCTCACCGGCGGTGTCATTCGATGTCGTCTCGGCGCAGGCGGTAGCGCAGCAGCGTGAGCAGGCTGAGGGTCACGAGCGCCGCCGGGATCACGCTGAAGCTGATCACGATCCCCGCGATCGCCTCGCCCGGTTGCGTCGACCTGCTGACCCGCCGTCCGTTCGACGTAGCCCGTGATCGCCAGGACAGCCGTGAGCACGGTCGCGCCCAGCGCGAAGCCCGCCGTCTCGCCTGCCGTCCACACCCCGCCGAACGCGCCCGCCCGCCCTGGTCCGTGGTGCCGGGCGTCGTGACTGATCACGTCGGGCAGCATCGCCATCGGCAGCGACTGCATCCCCGCGTACGCCACACCCGCCGCGCCCACCGACACGTAGATCCAGGCGCCGGGAGTCCACAGCGCCGCGAGCGTCGTGACCGCGGCGACCGCGAACAGGGCGCTCGCGAGCGCGAACGCCCATTCCTTGCCCACGCGTCGTGCGAGCAGACCCCATGCCGGCGCCGCCAGCAGCGCCGGTGCGATGAGCGCCACGAACAGAAGGGTGACGGCGTCCTCCGAGCGCAGCACCCACGTGGCCAGGTACTGCGCGCCCGCGAGCATGAGCCCCGTCGCGATCGCCTGGAGCACGAACGTCAGCAGCAGCACCCGGAACGGCTGGCTCCGCCGCAGGGTCTCGCCTGCGGCCCGGAAGTTGTCGCGGGCCCCGCCGCCCGGCGTCGACGCATCGCGTCCGACCCGGTGCGGATGGCGCTCGCCGACGCTGTCGGCCACGAGCTCAGCGGCCTCCGCCGCGCTCGTCCCGGCCGCCGCCATCGCCGAGCGCACCCGAGCCGCGCGCCCCGCCACCGTCGCCGCGACGATCATCCCGGCGCCGATCACGATCCCCGCCACGACGCCCATGAGCAGGTAGCCCGTGGTCGGGTCGCCCGTGATCCCGCGGAGGACCGGGCCGCCGGCGCCGAACAGGAGGATCGCGAACGTCAGGACCACGACCCGCCACGTGAGCAGCTTCGTGCGCGCGTCGTAGCTGTCGGTCAACTCGGCGGGCAGTGCGATGTACGGCACCTGGAACAGACTGAACGCCGTCGCGGTCGCCATGAATGCCAGCAGCACCCAGATCGCGCCGACCGCCGGGGCGAACGTCGGCGGCACAGCGAACGTCAGTGCGAACAGCACCGGGAGTGCGATCGCCCCGACGAGCATGAGGCGCCGGCGCGTGCCGTGGCGGGCGACGTCCGCGTCGCTCAGGGCGCCCACCACCGGGTCGATCACGACGTCCCAGACCTTCGCGACCGTGACGATGACCCCCGCCAGCAGCGCTGTCACGCCAAGGCTGTCGGTCAGGTAGTAGGTGAGCACGAGCCCCGGCAGTGTGCCGAAACCGCCTGTGCCGATCGAGCCGATCGCGTACCGAGCGATGACCCCGCGCGACAACGCGGACGACATCGACGGCGCCGAGGGGACGGGAGAGGCGGGAGCAGCGTCGCTCATGCCGCTCAGCCTAGGGGAGGGCTCGCTCGGTGGGCCGGAGCGCGGCACGCCTCACGGCGGCGCGGGGGGTCAGATGAGCGAGAGCTCGCGCAGCTTCGCCGCCACGTCGTCGTTGCTCGGCTCGACGTGGTGCGAGGCGTCGGGGTACACGACGACCGGGATGTTGGTGCGTCCCGAGATCTCGCGGGCGATGTCGGCCGCCTCCGGCTGCGCCTCGAGGTCGATGTAGCGGTAGGTCACGCCGAGGTCGTCGAGCTGGGCCTTCGTGCGGCGGCAGTCGCGGCACCAGTCGGCGCCGAACACCGTGAGGGAGGATTCCGAGGGGGTCATCCTTCCATTCTCGCGAATGGGTGGTGGGAGAAGGCCGAAAACCGGAGATCACCCTCTTTGCACGCCGTCGCCCGGAGTCCACCGGGTGCCCAGCCGGACATGCGACGATAGAGCGCACCGCTCAGCACGCTCACGGGGGAAACGCCATCGACCTGTCGATCATCGTGCCGACGTACAACGAAGCTCCCAACGTCGGGGAGCTGGTACGTCGCGTCACCGCCGCCGTCTCGGGCCTCGACGCCGAGATCATCTTCGTCGACGACAGCACCGACGACACCCCTGACGTCGTGCGGGCCGTCGCCGAGGTGGCGGCGATCCCGGTGAGGCTCATCCATCGCACGCAGCGCACCGGCGGGCTCGGTGGCGCCGTGGTCGAGGGGTTCCGCGCCGCCCGTGCCGAGGTCTGCCTCGTGATGGACGGCGACCTGCAGCACCCGCCCGAGAAGATCCCAGAGATGCTCGAGCGCTTCGACGAGGGAGACGTCGACATCGTCGTGGCGTCGCGCTATGCCGGCGGCGGCACGGCCCACGGTCTCGCCGACCGCAGCCGCGTGCTCGTGTCGAAGGCCTCGACGGCGATCACTAAGGCGATGTTCCCGATGCGGCTGCGCACCGTCACCGACCCGATGACGGGGTTCTTCCTCGTCGCGCGCTCGTCGCTGGACCTCGACGGCCTCCGGCCGCGCGGGTTCAAGATCCTCCTCGAGATCCTCGTGCGCCGCACCTACCGCATCGCGGAGGTGCCGTTCCACTTCGCCGACCGGCACGCCGGCGAGTCGAAGGCGTCGCTGCGGCAGGGATTCCACTTCCTCATGCAACTGGCGGCGCTCCGATTCGGGAAGATGTCGCTGTTCGCGATCATCGGCGGCATCGGCGCCATCGCCAACGTCGCGATCGTGGGAACGCTGGACCAGTTCGGAGTCGACTACCTCGTCGCCGCCGTGATCGCTGCCGAAGCCACCATCATCGGCAACTTCCTGCTGCTGGAGCGGTTCGTCTTCGCCGACATGCGCGGCCAGGCGTCGGGTGTGTGGGTGCGGTTCGCCAAGTCGTTCAGCTTCAACAACGCCGAGGCGGTCATCCGCATCCCGATCGTCGCGCTCATGGTCGAGACCGGCCACATCTCCGTGGTCGTCGCGACGGCGGTGACCCTCGTCGTGGCGTTCGTCGTGCGCTTCGTGTTCCACTCGCTCGTGGTCTACGCGCCGCGCAAGCCGGGCGCGACCTCCGCGGCGCGCGCCGCGATCGAGAAGCTCGACGAGCAGGCGATGCAGCCCGGCGAGCTCTGAGACCTGCGCTGCGTCGCCGGGTGCGGCACACGCGAAAGCGGGTGGTGGCTGTCTCTGACAGCACACCACCCGCTTTTCCCCGCGGTGGTTCGACGGCGCCGAGTGGGGTGGGCTCGTGCCTGGGGAGAGGGGTCGAGCCGTACTCGGCGCCGCCGAGTCTGTGAGGGCCTGTGTGTCAGGCCGTCGCGGAACGCGCGCCGAACTCGTGGAGTGGTTCAGCGTGCACCGCCTCGAGCGCGCGACGAAGCTGCGTGCTCGAGGTGTGGGCCGTGTACGGGAAGTACACGACCTCGACGCCGACCGTGGCGAGCTCGCGCTCGAGGCGCTTGCCCTTCTCGGTCCCGCGCCAGTCATCACCCTTGAAGAAATGGGTGAAGCCCACTTCGCGCCACGCGTCGAGCTTGTTCGGCTCGTTCTCCAGGTGCACGTAATCCACGAAGCGGACGTTGCGGACGATCTCCACACGTTCAGCGGTCGGAATGAAGGGCGTGATGCCCTTCGTCGTCCGCAACATCTCGTCGCTGACGACTCCTGCGACGAGAACGTCGCAGTGCGCCTTGGCGTGACGAAGGATGTTCAGATGTCCGACGTGAAAGAGATCGAACGCACCTGCGGCATAGCCGATTCGTACCGTCATTTGCCCCCCAGCAATGACTAGATGGCGATCCCCATCGCCAGTTCCCCCAATTCGCCGACCCCCGTCAGCGAAATCCACCAACCCCCCGTCGGTGAACGAGGTTCAGCATAGCGGTAAACGGGTCGCGTGCGCGATCTCTTTCCGCGGGTCTGGAAAGGCGACCCGGTCGCGCTCGCTAGATCGCGCCGGTGCGCCGGCGCCGGCCGTACTCGTCGTGCGCGTAGCCCACGGCCGCCGCGACCAGTCCGACCCCGCGTGCGACGGTGCGCTCGCCCTGGGCACGCAGCCGCAGCGAACGCGTGGCGAGGCCGGTGAGGGCCCGGAGCCCTCCCGCGACACACCGCGTGATCCCCGCCCCGAGCGCCCACGCGCGTGCCCGGAGGCGGCCCGTCACGCTGTCGCCGGCGAGGGCGATCCGCACGCGTGCTGACGTGTTCCCGAACCGGAAGGTGCGCACGAGCACCCAGTCGCGGGTGAACCTCTTCGGATCCTCCCGCTCGACCACGACGGCCTTCTCCGCCCAGCGGATCGTCCCGCCGCGGGACGTGAGCAGGCGCGTGATCATGCTGTCGCTCCCGCCGGTGAGTCCGAACGCCTCGTCGAAGCGCAGGCCGTAACGCCGCAGCGACCCCAGGTCGAGCAGCAGGTTGTTGCTCGCGGCTTCGTCGATGCGCTGTCCGTCCGTGCGCGTCGGACGGATGAAAGCGCCACTCGCGCGCACCCACGCGGGCGTGTCGTCGGGGAACACGGTGAGGACCTTGCCGGCGACGGCGTCGGCGCCCGTCGCGAGGTACTGCTCCGTGAGCGCCTTGAGCCAGCCGGGCTCGGGCACTTCGTCATCGTCGATGAACACGACGGCCGTCGCGTCGCCCGATTCGGCGATCGCCCGGTTGCGCACAGCGGCGATGCCGGGACGCGGCTCGTGCACGTAGCGGACGCCGAGCCCTTCGACGAGCTCGCGCGCCGACGCGTCGGGGTCGTTGTCGACGACGAGGAGCGTCGCGCGGACCCTGCCCCCGGTGGCCTCTTCGAGTCCGCGCACCTGCGGAAGCGAGGCGCGCACGGCGGCCTCGATCGCCTGAGGTCGGCGGAACGTCGGAACGGCCATGACCAGCTCGATCATGCGGTGGCCCCCTTCTCGTCGGCGAGCCTCGCCGACTCGTCCCGTTCGGAATCACCCGGGGCGGAATAGCCCAGCGCGGCGGCGAAGACGCGGCGGTGCTGTTCGCCCGTGTCGGCCCACTCGCGTCCGACGAACCGCGGGCGCCCCGTCGCCGTCTGAGCGGCCGTGAGCGCGTCGCGGAGCGCGGCGGCGGTCAGGACGCCATCGAACAGGAGCACCCACTCGTCGCCCGCTTCCGCGCGCAGCGACTCGGTCATCGCGTTCCGGGGGAGCAGCACGGGACGGTCGAGCGACAGGGCAGCGAGGGCCGCGCCCGAGTTCTCCATCGCCCGGTACGGCAGCACGACGAGGCTGCTCGCCGTCACCGCCTGGACGAACGCCGCGTCGTCGACGTAGGCGAACGTGAGCTCGATGGTCGGGTCGCCCTGCGCGGCCGCGGAGATCTCGGCGGCCAGCTCGGCGCTGCGCGGGGCTCCCGCGATCGTCAGCGATGCGCCCGAACCCTCCGCGGAGAGCTCCCGGTAAGCCGCGACGAGATCCTCGACGCCCTTGTAGGGGCGGATGAGCCCGACGAAGGCGAGCCGTCCGGGCACGCGCTCGGCCCGGGGGTGGCGTGCGAACCAGTCGCGGTAGTGGCCGTGCGGGATGACGGTCGCGTGCGGGGGTGGTGCGGCGACGCCGTTGAGCAGGATCGACTCGACGGTGAGGCGCTCGAACCCGGCCTCGAGGGCCGCGACCGCGCGCGACGTCTCGTGCGGCTTCGCGTTGTGCCGCGTGCGCACGACGGGGATGGCGCGCCGCCGCAGCCGCATGAGCAGCAGCCGCACGGCGAGCCGCTTGCCCGCACGCGTCAGACGTGAGTTCCCGGCGAGCAGCGTGTCGGGCCAGTGGGCGTGAAAGACGTCGTACTCCCCGCGGAGCGCCTCGCGCCACGAGAACGTCCGGAGCTCGATCCCCGGAGTGGTGCGCAGCGACGCCGCGAGCTGATGGATGTAGGGGTTGCTGGTGGCACGCGGTTCCGAGAAAGACTGAAGTACCCTGATCCGCCTCACGCGACCCCCCGATCCGTCCCGCCGAAGCCCTGCGGCGCCCTTGTAGGTTAGCCGCTGCCGCGAGGGCGGTGCGGGGTCAGGGGCCGCTGGTGGCGCGCAGGTCGTCGTAGGTGACGGTGATGGGGCCGTTGGTGGCGCTGGAGCTGAGGTAGGTGGTGAGGCGGAGGGTGCCGGGCTGTTGCAGTGCGGCGGTGGTGTCGGTGGTGGTGACGTGCCAGGTGGTGGGTTCGGCGGTGCCGTGGGTCCAGACGCGGGCGCGGATGGTGGTGGGCGACGTTCCCTGGGTCTGGATGCGGATGCGCACGGGGTGCCGGCGGTGACGGTGCCGGGGGGCAGGGTGCGGGTGGCGAGCACGGTGGTGTCGCGGAGCGCGTCGATCACGAGCGACCCGTTGGGCTGGATCTTGAGGCGGGCGGCGTAGCCGCCGGTGCCGATCAGGCGGGAGAACAGGGTGGTGGTGAGCGCCTGTTGGGGGAGCTTGTCGACGGCGAGGGTGGTCTGCAGGTCGATGTCGGTGGTCGACACCGACGGGAGCGTCGCGGTCAGGGTCGATCCGGCGTTCGCGGCGATCCGGCCCGCTCCGCCGGAGACGGTGAGCTTGGTGGTGGAGTTGACCGTCCACGGGCCGCCGGTGTCGGCGGTGCCCCATCCCGAGGCCGAGGTGCGGGAGAAGGTGTCCACCGCCAGCGGCGGCACCTCATCCGACACCGTCACGGTCTTGGTGACGGTGTTCGTCGCGCCGTCGTCGTCCGTCACGGTGAGCGACACGGGGAACGTCCCCGCCTGGGCGAAGGTGTGGCTCGCGGTCGTGCCCGTCTTGGTCACGCCGTCGAAGCTCCACGCACGCGCGACGATGGTGCCGTCGGTGTCGCCGGAGGTGCTCGAGTCGGCCGTCACCGTGCGCCCTTCGGCGGTCCACGTGAACGCGGCGGTGGGGGCGGCGTTCGGGGGTGGGGGAGGCGGAGGCGCCGACTCCCCAGAGCCCGCGCGCAGGTCGTCGTAGGTGACGGTGATGGGGCCGTTGGTGGCGCTGGAGCTGAGGTAGGTGGTGAGGCGGAGGGTGCCGGGCTGTTGCAGTGCGGCGGTGGTGTCGGTGGTGGTGACGTGCCAGGTGGTGGGTTCGGCGGTGCCGTGGGTCCAGACGCGGGCGCGGATGGTGGTGGGCGACGTTCCCTGGGTCTGGATGCGGATGCGCAGCGGGGTGCCGGCGGTGACGGTGCCGGGGGGCAGGGTGCGGGTGGCGAGCACGGTGGTGTCGCGGAGCGCGTCGATCACGAGGGACCCGTTGGGCTGGATCTTGAGGCGGGCGGCGTAGCCGCCGGTGCCGATCAGGCGGGAGAACAGGGTGGTGGCGAGCGCCTGTTGGGGGAGCTTGTCGACGGCGAGGGTGGTCTGCAGGTCGATGTCGGTGGTCGACACCGACGGGAGCGTCGCGGTCAGGGTCGATCCGGCGTTCGCGGCGACCCGGCCCACTCCGCCGGAGACGGTGAGCTTGGTGGTGGAGTTGACCGTCCACGGGCCGCCGGTGTCGGCGGTGCCCCATCCCGAGGCCGAGGTGCGGGAGAAGGTGTCCACCGCCAGCGGCAGCACCTCATCCGACACGGTCACGGTCCATCGCGGGCTCTCGGTCGTGCTCGTACCGTCGCTGACGCTCACGTACCACTCGAACTCGGTACCCGAGGGGAAGATCGGGGCACCTCGATCGACGCGGTGGCGCCGGCGGCCACGGTCACCGCTCCGAGCTCCGGCTGCGTTCCGCCGGCGATCGTCATGTCGTACGGCAGCACGAACGAGCTGTCGCTGTCGCGCTCGTACTCGTTGCGCGTGGGCGAGTAGGTCACTGCCTCGATCTCGTTGCTGGCGGGCAGGAAGCGGTAGTAGCGCAGCCACCCGTCGCCGCCGTTGCTGCGCCCCTGGAAGTCGGTGAGCACGCCGTGCACGGTCTCGCCGCAGGCGTTCTGGTCGCTCCGTCGCGCCTCGCCGAGCGTCCCGTCGGAGAAGTGGCCGTTGACCACGAGGAACACGTTGCAGTTGGGGCGGATGAGCTTCTGGAAGATCTGCGCGCCGCTGTTGCCCGGCTGGTCGGTGCGCTGCACCTGGTTCGAGAGGGCTCCCGTCGTGTTCACGTAGGCGTGCGTGGCGACGATCACCCGATGGTCGGGGTGCGCGTCGATGACGCGGTCGGCCCACGCGAGCACCCCGTCGGGCGCGTTGAGCTCCAGCGTCACGAGCAGGAACTCCATGTCGCCGGCCGTGAAGACGGAGTAGTTGTTCATGTTCTGCCGGTCGGCCAGGTCGGCGCCGAACTCGTTCTGCCCGTAGTGCCCGCCGTAGCGCGTCGTCGCGGTGTTCCAGGCCGCGTCGCGGAACCGCGAGACGGGGAAGTAGGTGTCGTAGCCCGTGAAGTCGCCCGTGGCCAGGTTGAAGTCGTGGTTCCCCGGCAGTACGGCGTACGGGACGCCCGCCGTGTCGAGAATGGACATGGCGTCGGTGGCGCGGGTCCACTGCGCCGTGGAGATGTGGTTGTCGACGATGTCGCCGAGGCCTGTCGCGAACGCCAGATCCAGTGCGTCGGCGTTGTCGGCGATCCAGCTCAGCTGGTCGCGCAGGACGCCCGTGTAGGTCGACGTGATGACGTAGGCCTGCGTGTCGGGGATCGTGAGGAAGGTGAACGGCTCGCGCGCGTCGCCGGCGCCGCGGGGGCCACCGTGGAAGGTGACGGTCAGGGGCTCTGACCCCGCACTGTCGACGCGCACCGAGAGCGCGTCGCCCGCCCGGGCGGTGGCGCCGTCGGCCGGGGCGACGAGCGTGACCGAGGGTGGATCTTCCGCTCCTCGGGCGGGCGTGGCAGGACCGGTTACCGCGAGTGCGGTACCGATCGTCAGGACCGTGGCTGCAGCCAGCAGTGATCGCATCGCACACCTCCCCAGGTGGTGGATGGATGCTTCGGGTGTGCCCGGATGGTAACAGGCGCGGTGGCCGGTGAATAGATGAGGGGTCGTCGGGTATACCGAATATCGCCGCGATCGGCGTTTTTGCCACTTGATATCACGCGGGTGCGGTATTAGAAAGGTCTCAGACGGCCGGAGTCACCGCTCCGCCGTGGGTACTGTTAATCGCGCTAGCCCCACCAGCCCGATCATCACCCGTTGTGCCCGCGCTCTGCGCAAGTGCGTACGCCCGATCCCCCCGACAGAGGACGCCGCTCTTGAAACCCGAATCTCTTTCATCCCTGCCCGCCGACGGTCGCACGCGACTCCGCGTGCTGCCCATCCTTCTCGCCTTCCTCCTCGTCGTCGCCGGCGCGCTCGTCGCCACGACGGGCGCCGAGGCGGCGTCGAAGACCTACACCGTGAAGCCGTCCAAGACGGTCTCGGTGCCGCTCAGTTCCGCCACGTTCGCCGACGGCTCCGCCACGGCCACGTTCTGCCGCCCGCGCTTCCCGCCAAGGGGGCGTCGGCGTACACGAGCGTCGTGCTCCGCAACGGCTCGAAGGGGTCGTACTTCGCCCAGGTGCGTGTGTATCCCACGGGAACGCTCCAGCTCTCGATCAAGCGCGCCGCCAAGTCGGGCGCGCATCAGACGATCACGACGCTGGTCGGCCCCGCTCAGCACAGCTCGAAGCTCGTCGCCAAGAAGGGCGTGCTCGTGCGCCTGACCGCGTCCGGCACGAAGACCGTCACCCTCAATGCCGTCGCGCAGGTCTACGGCAAGCAGATCCGGGTGACCGCGAAGGACTCGTCGAGCAGTCGCATCGCGACGGCCGGCAAGGCGCTCACCCAGTTCTATGCGGGTGGCGCGAAGTCGAGCACGAAGGCGACGCTCATGTCGTCCAGCACGGCACCCACCTCGGTCGTGACTCCGGCGCCCGCGCCGAAGCCCACCGCCACGCCGAAGCCCACCGAGACGCCGAAGCCGGCGCCCGCCCCGGCGCCCGCTCCCGAGCCGATCGACGACAAGCCCGCGTCGACCGGATTCCCGTCGGCGTCCACGACAGGCGTGCCGAAGGGCGTGACCCTCAAGGTCCACGAGGGTGACATCACCGTCACGAAAGCCAACACCGTCATCGAAGGGCTGCTCGTCAAGGGCACCGTGACGATCAAGGCTTCCGGTGTCGTCATCAAGAACTCGAAGATCATCGGCGGCAAGAAGCCGTCGAGCCTGGGTCTGGTCAACAACTTCCACACGAACTCGTCGTTCAAGATCATCGATTCCGAGCTGTACGCCGCTCACCCGTCGACCGGCTGGAACGGGGTGTTCGGGAGCAACTTCACGCTCGAGCGCGTCAACATCCACACGGTCGTCGACCCGGTGCGCGTACTCGGGAGCAACGTGGTCGTCCGTGACTCGTGGCTGCACGACTCCACGTATCTGAAGGTCGACCCGATGCGCAACAACGAGGCGACGCACGACGACTCCATCCAGATCCAGGCCGGAACGTCGATCCTCATCGAAGGCAACCGCATCGAAGACGCCCACAACGCGGGCATCCAGATCACTCAGGACAAGTCGCGCACCAAGCTCGGCTCGGTGACCGTCCGCAAGAACTACCTCCAGGGCGGTGCGTGCACGGTGAATGTCGCCAAGACGCCCAGCACGTTCCCGCTGTCGATCGCGGGCAACGTGTTCGGCCCCGAGCGCAAGCACGCCAAGTGCAACGTGATCGCGCCCACCACCAACCGTCCGTCGATGAGCGGCAACACCTGGGGCGAGACGGGCGTGAGCGCCAACGTCTTCACCCCGCTCTGAGCCGCCGTCCGAGCATGATCTCCCCCAGCGTGCGATAGCGTGAACCCGCAATGCGCACGCTGGGGGAAGGATTGCCGGTGGAACCGATTCGCCAGACTCTCGGCCGATTGGCGAGCGCCCAGAAGGGCGCAGCCAAGGGGGCCCCGGCCTACTCCATCTGGGTGAACAGGCGCGTCGGTCGTCTTCTCGCGGTCATCGCGTACCGCCTGGGTCTCACGCCCAACCAGGTGACGGCGGTCAGTGCTCTCTTCACGTTCACGGGCATCGCGCTGATCGCGTTCGCGCCCCTGAGCATCTGGATGGGGATCGCCGTCTGGTCCTCCTGGCGCTCGGCTACGCGTGGGACTCCGCCGACGGGCAGGTCGCTCGACTGCGCGGCGGCGGTTCGCTGTCGGGCGAGTGGCTCGATCACTTCGTCGACGCGGTGAAGATCTCCGCCCTGCACCTGGCCGTCCTTGTCGGTCGAGCCGAGTGCCCGACGTGTCGCCGCTCTGGCTGACCGTCCCGCTCGTCTTCACGATCGTCGCGAATGCGACCTTCTTCGGCATGATCCTCAACGATCTGCTCAAGTCGAAGCGCGGCGTCTCCACCTCGGCCGCCGTCGGCGGCGGATCGCCGATCCGGTCGATCCTGCTGCTGCCGACGGACTACGGCATCCTCTGCGCCGCGTTCGTGCTCTGGGGCTGGACCTTCGGGTTCCTCCTGCTCTACACCGTGCTGTTCGCGTGCTTCGCGCTGTTCCTGGTCGCCGCGGCGATCAAGTGGTTCCGTGACATGAAGCGCATCGACGCGGAGCAGGCTGCAGGGCGCGCGACGTCATGACGGCGGCACTGCTCGTCGTGAGCTACGGGTCGCACGAGCTCGTCGAAGAGGGGCTCACCCGCACCGCGGTGCCCGACGGCGCCCTCGTGGTGGTGGTCGACAACTTCACGTCTGCGGCCGAGCGCGAGGTCATGCGGTCGCTGGCCAGCCGCCACGGCTGGATCCTGCTCGAGCCCGACGACAACCTCGGGTTCGGCGGCGGGATGAACTTCGCCGCGAACGAGGCGATCGCGCGCGGTGCGACGTCTCTGATACTGCTCAACCCCGACGCGTACATCGAAGCCGACGGCGTCGCAGCGCTGACGCGCTCACCGAGTGCACCCGGAGGCGATCGTGTCGCCACTCGTCGTGCGTCCCGACGGCAGTCACTTCGCGTCACTCATGGAGATCGACCTCGATACGGGAACGCTCCGCCGCGTGCGCGACGGCAACCGCTTCACGCGGTCGATTTGTGGGTCAGCGGCGCGTGCGTCGCGATGAGCACCGAACTGTGGCAACGCGTGAGCGGCTTCGACCAGGACTACTTCCTCTACTGGGAAGACGTCGATCTCTCCGTGCGCATCGCGAAGACGGGGGGCGCCGTCCACGTCGCCGAGCACGTCCGAGCGGTCCACAGCCCCGGCGGCACGCAGGAGCAGGGCGGGCGGCCGGGCAAGTCCCCACCTACTACTTCTACAACGTCCGCAACCGGCTGGTGTTCGCGGCGAAGCACCCCGAGCTCGCCGCCGTCGCACGGTGGCGTCGCTCCGCGGTGCCCGCCGCGTACGCGATCCTCCTGCGCGGCGGCCGTCGGCAGTTCCTGAACCCGGCGCGCACGTTCTGGCCCGCTCTCAGAGGGACGATCTGGCCTGCGCTTCCGTCCGGCCCGCGCGGACGGCGGCGCAGGAAGGACGGCGGCGATGAGCGGCTGGACGCGCGGTCTCGTGATCGCCGCCCCGCGACCGCACCACGGCCTCGGCAACCGGGTGCGCGTCGTCCTCGGGGCGCGTTTGCTCGCCCGGCACGTGGGGCGCGACTTCGCCTACGCGTGGCCTCTCGGCGCCCGGTTCGGGGCGCGCTTCGACGAGCTGTGGGACATCCGCGACCGTCGGGTCTCGGCGCTGTCGTCGCGGGGGCGGCGCTTCGCCACCCGTACCGCGGGGAAGACCTCGCTGTGGATGGCATCCGCGGCCGACGAGCGGGTCTGGCAGATCCGCACGGCTCACGCGCTTCGCTGCCTGCGGGAGCGACGCCGTGGGGAGAGGAGTGCAGTCGCTCGCCCGGTCGACGCCCTGGAGGACGACTACCTGGTTCCACGCCGCCCACTTCGCCGACGCGCCCTACGTGGGCGTCATGGTCCGCACCATCCGATCTCCAACCAGCAGGCGCTGTGGACTCGCCGATCGAGTGGTACCTCGACCGCATGCAGAGATCCGCCGCATGCGGCCCGAAGTCCGGTTCTTCCTGTCGGCCGAACCCCCGAGGGTCAGGCCTGTATCGCCGCGAGGTGCCGAACGCGTTCGCGCTCCCCGAGGGGGCGACTACAACTCGAAGGCCGCGCTGCTCGTCGGTCGTCGACCTGTACCTGCTGGCCGGTTCGGGACACCTCCTGGCCCCGTTCTACTCCACTTCCCGGAAATCGCGCAGCGGCTGGCAGGCCGCGCTTGCGCCTCGAGACCACCCGGTCGAAGCGGACACCGTGTTGGCGCGCCGGGGACCAGCTCGGCCGTCGCCGACTGCCGCGCCCGGCACGTCGACGCCGGGCGGCTGACGCGTCGAGTCCCTCGGCGCCGGGCCGCTCAGGCGTCGAGTCCCTCGGCGCCGGGCCGCCGGGGCGTCGAGTCCCTCGGCGCCGGGCCGGCTGACCCTGAGGTCGTCGGCCCCTCCCGCCAGCAGGTCCACCGAAGTCGGTCAGCTTCCGCGGTCGCGGCGGACAGGGGGATCAGCAGGAAGAGGGCGGCGACGAGGAGGCCCGCCACCGCGCCATCGCGAGAGTGAGTGCGGCGCCGAGCGGTGCGGTGAAGAGGCTCGTCGCCCAGGCCGCGAGGGCCGTGGCGCCCGTGACGATCAGCACGCGCGTCGCACCGGCGTACAGTCGCGCCTCGGCAGCGGTGTGATCCGCGACAGCCAGGAGAGCGAGAGCGGCCATGCGATCGCCGGGGCGACGGTGAAGCCGACGGCGACACCGAGCACGCCGAAGGTGGAGCCCACGACGATGCAGACGATCTTGATGCAGGTGGTCACGATCGTGTACACGAACAGCTGGCGACCGAGGCCGCGCGCGAGGTACACCCAGTAGCCCACGAAGGAGAAGGTCGTGAGGAGTCCTGCCGTCGCGAAGAGGCTGATGATCGGCACGGCTTCCTGCCACTGCGGACCGAGCATGATCCGCACCACGCGATCGACAGCGACCACGAGGGCGAGCGGATCCCCAGCATGTATCCGAGAGCGAGCTGCGCGGAGGTCACGTACACGTTGAAGCGGGGCGGTCCTGCCGACCCTGGACAGCACCGGCAGTGCGACGCCCTTCATCGGCCCACGCACCTGTGCGGCGGGTCATCACGAGCTGGAAGGCGCGGTTGTACAGACCGAGCGCCGTCGTGCCGTAGCGGAGGCCGAGGATCACGGTGTCGATCTGCGAGCCGACGTACACGAGCAGGTCGGTCGCGACGATGTTCCACCCGAACGTGATGAGCGGGCGCGCGTGCGCGCCCCGTGCACCACCGCGGGAGCCACCGGCCGGCCAGCACCGCGCCGCCGAGCACGACGATGCGCTCGTCAGCCTGCAGGACGAGCGCCCAGTAGCCGGCGCCCGCGAGAGCCGCGATGATCGCGACGGCGAGTGCCGTGGCCGCCGCCGACACGTCGATGATCGCGAGGGGCCGGATTCAAGTCGCGCATGAGGTTGGCGCGGTGCTGCGTGGCGAGGCCGTTGAGCAGGAACAGGGCAGACAGCCACTGGGTCATCTGGACGATCTCGGGCTGCGACGTGAGGCTCGCGAGCGGCTGCGCGAGCGCGAACAGCACGAGCGACAGGGCGGCACCGATGCCGGCGTTGATCCAGAAGAGGTTGTCGCGCTGCCCGCGCGTGAGCTCGGGCGCCTGAATCGACGCCGAGGTGAGACCGAAGTCGCGGAAGATCTCGCCCACGCCCAGACGACCAGCACGATCGCGAGGAGGCCGTAGTCGTGGGGCGACAGCAGGCGCGACAGCACGACGACGGACGCGAGCTGGAGGAGGATCTTCGCGGCCTGCGCGGCGAACGTGAAGAAGGCGCCTCGAGCGGCCGAGTGGGCAAGAGAGGTCAACGCGCCTACCTATCATCCGCCGTCAGAAGGAGTGGGTGTCGCGCATCTGGATCGGCACGCCCACCGGAGATGTCAGCATAGCCCTCGGTCGCGACGGCGCTGATCGGTCACGTCTCCGCCCCTTGTCCTCTGCGCGCACCCCCGATCGGGTGCCCGGAACCAATTCGATATCAGAGGGTGTGGGCGGGTTGGCACGTGTGTTACGATCCGGGTCTGGGGAAATCGAAGTCGCGTAAGCGTGCTGTCGGGGGCGACAGCGTGGCGCGGCTCATTGGGGACTGGGGGAGTCTCATTGTTTGGGGTACAACGAGCGCGGATTCTTTTCGCGCCTGCAGTAATCGGACTGGTTTTGGCCGTCTCGGCGTGTGCGCCGGGACCGGCGGCGTCCACCGCTTCGAGCGAGTCGGCCACATCGGCTGACGGCACGCAGAACACCACGGAAGGGCGCACCGAGCCCGTACCGGCACCGGGTGGCGGGACGACCGACGACGTCGTCGAGTCGCCCGAGCCCGATCCCGTGGTCGAGGTGGACGCCACCGAAGAGGCCGATCTCGGCACCGGAGTGTCGGCGGCCATCGAGTCGGTGAAAGACATCACCGTCGCCGCGAAGACGCCTGGCGAGATCGCCGGTCCCGCCGTCGCCATCGAACTGAGCGTGAGCAACGCGGGCAAGAAGGCCATCGACCTCTCGACGGCGATGGTGAGTCTCACGAACTCCGACGAGATGCTCGGCCAGCCGACCACATCCGACCCGTACGCACCGTTCGCCGGGGAGCTCGCGCCCGGCGACACGGCGACCGCAACCTATGTCTTCTTGCTCCCGAAAGACGCCCGCTCGGGCCTCGTCGTGAGCTTCCAATACGTGGCTGGGGCGCCCATCGCGCTCTTCGCCGAACAGAACTGAGCCGGGGGGAACTCATGACGTTCACAACAAAGATCAGCCGCATCGTCGCCACGGTGGCGGCGGCGGCACTTGTCGCGACGGGGGCGCTCGTGTCGAGCTCCGCTGCCGTGGCGGCCGAACCCGACCTGAGCGGCGTCGCGCCCATCGAACAGCGCAACGCCATGACGGTCACAGCCGACGGGCTGCCGACGGTGCAACTCGACTCGGGCATCGTCTGGACGCAGGTCATGAACGGGAACGTGGTCTACGCGGGCGGAAGCTTCTCGCAGACCCGTCCGGCCAATGCGGCACCCGGCACCAACCTCACGCCGCGCTCCAACATCCTCGCCTTCGACGTCCGCACCGGCAACCTGCTGCCCTTCGCGCCCGCCATCAACGGAACGGTCAAGTCGCTGGCGCTGTCGCCCGACGGCCGCACCCTCTACGTGGGCGGCTCGTTCAACAAGGTCGGCGACGTCACCCGCTTCAACGTGGCCGCTTTCGACACGGCCACGGGTCAGCTGTCCACCACGTTCAAGCCCGCGATCGGCGGCTCGTACGTCAACGCCATCGTCGCGACCGACACGACGGTCTACTTCGGCGGCCTCCTCGGCGCGGCCGGTGGCGTCGCCCGCCAGAATCTCGCCGCGGTCAACGCGTCGAACGGTGCGGTGCTCGGCTGGGCGCCCACCACCGACCTCCAGGTCGACTCGATGGTCATGGCGCCCGGTGGCGGCAAGCTCATCGTCGCCGGGCGGTTCGCCTACGTGAACGGCGTCCTGCAGCGCGGCCTCGCCGCCCTCGACCTCACCAACGGCGCTCTGCTGCCGTGGGCCATCACGAATGTCGTGAAGAACGGCCGCAACGACGGCTCCGGCAACTCCGGCCGTGCGGGCATCTGGGCGATCTCGGCCGACAGCAAGAACGTCTACGGCACCGGCTGGGTCTACGCCAACGTCGCCACCGGCAACCTCGAGGGCCTTTTCGCCGCAGAGGGCCAGACCGGCGAAACGGTCTGGATCGCCGACTGCCACGGTGACCACTACGGCGTCTTCAGCGACGGGACCAACGTCTACAGCACCGGGCACGAGCACGAGTGCACCACGGCCGGCGGACTCCCGCAGGGCACCGACACGATGCGCAACGCGACCGTCTACACGGCCGAGCGCAAGGGAACCCTCACGCGCTCGCCGTACGTCAATGACATCTACCAGGACTGGAGCGGATACCCCGCCCCGGCGGCGGTCAACTGGTACCCCGAGTGGCTCGGCGGCACGGCCTCGGGCATGGGCCAGGCGGGTTGGCACATCACCGGCAACGACGACTTCATCGTCGTCGGCGGCGAGTTCATCGGCGTCAACAACCAGCGTCAGCAGGGTCTCGTGCGCTTCGCTCGCAAGCCTGCCAGCGGCGCCAAGCAGGGCCCGCGTCTGAGCGGCACCGCTTGGACGGCCACTGCCCGCTCGGTGCTGCCCGGCACGGTCTCCGTACGGATCGGCGCCAACTGGGACCGTGACGACCGCGACCTGACCTACGAGCTGTGGGAGCAGGACGGCACGGCTCCGGTCGTGAGCAAGGTCGTCAAGTCCACCTTCTGGAACCTGCCCGCTGTCACGCTGACGGCGGAGGGCCTGACCGCCTCGTCGACGCACACCTACCGTGTCGTCGCGAAGGACGGCGACGGCAACTCGGTTTCGAGCGACTGGGTCACGGCCACCGTGACCAACACGCCCGCGTCGGCCTATGCGACCCAGGTGATCAACGACGAGCCGTCCATCTACTGGCGCTTCGGGACCGACTCGCTCGCCGCCGACTGGGCCGGAAACTACGACGCACGGATCGGCACCGGCGTGACGTCGGTCACCGACTCGGCCGTCACCGGTGAGACCGGCTCCGCGCGCTTCAACGGCACGACGAACGGCAGTGCCGGCACCTCGACGACGATTCCCGCGACGAACCAGTACAGCGTCGAGCTCTGGTTCAAGTCCAACAGCGGCTCGGGTGGGAAGCTGCTCGGCTACGGAAACGCGCGCACGGGCAACTCGTCGTCGTACGACCGTCATGTCTACCTGACCAACTCGGGTCAGATCATCTACGGCAACTACCCCAACAGCGTGCAGACTGTGGCGACCCCGAGCGGCCGCTCCTACACCGACAACCGGTGGCACCACGTCGTGGCCGGACAGGGCCCGTCGGGCATGGTCCTCTACGTCGACGGACAGCTCGTGGCGAGCAACGGCGTGACGTCCGCCCAGAGCTACCTCGGGTACTGGCGTGTGGGCGGCGACGCCCTCGGCGGGTGGCCGAGCGCTCCGAGCAACAGCTACTTCACCGGACAGATCGACGAAGTCGCCATCTACAGCTCCGTGCTCTCGGCCCAGAAGGTCGCCCAGCACTACGCCGTGGCGACCGGCGCGCAGGCTCCCACTGCACAGTTCAGCGTCAGTGGCAGCGACCTCGCCCGATCCTTCGACGCCTCCGCCTCGACGGTGGGCGAGGGGCGCACGATCGCGGCCTACGAGTGGGACTTCGGCGACGGCAGCCCCAAGGGCAGCGGTGCGACGGCGACGCACACCTACGCGGCCGCCGGCACCTACACGGTGACCCTGAAGGTCACCGACGACCGCGGCCTCACGGGGACCAAGACGGAGAGTGTGACGGCGACCCTGCCGCACACGGCACCCACCGCCGTGATCGGCAGCGAGGAAGACGGGCTCACGGTCGACTTCAGCTCCGCCGGCTCCACTGCGGCAGCCGGCTCCGAGATCGTCGAATACGCCTGGGACTTCGGCGACGGGCAGACGTCGACGCAGGCGAACCCGAGCCACTCGTACGCGGCGGCCGGCACGTACGACGTCACGCTCGTCGTCACCGACGACAAGGGTGCGTCTTCGGCAGCGGCGACCGCCTCGGTCACCGTCGAGCACGCCGACCCGGTCGCGTCGTTCGGGGCGACCGCATCGGGTCAGACCGTCTCGGTCGACGCCTCGGCGTCGAGTGCATCGGACGGGGCCACGCTCACCTACTCGTGGAACTGGGGCGACGGCAGCGCGAACGGGGCAGGCAAGACGGCGACGCACGTCTACGAAGAGGCCGGCGAGTACGACATCGAGCTCACGATCACCGACAGTCTCGGTGCGACCGACACGGTGACGCACACGGTCGAGATCGTCGAAGAGGCGTTCCTCGCACGTGACTCGTTCGCTCGCGACGTCGCGTCGGGCTGGGGCGCGGCCGACACGGGCGGCTCCTGGACCGGCACGGCGGGTCTCTCCGTCGCTGACGGCGAAGGACGCATCTCGGTGGGCAAGAGCCAGACGCGCACCGCGACTCTCGGCACGGCGCGCGGCGCGGAGTTCGACATGTCGCTCGTCTTCGGTGTCGACAAGGTCGCCGATGGCGGAGGCATCCACTTCAACGCGGTCGGCCACAAGGACAGCGACGGCGAGTACCGCGCCAAGCTGCGCATCTCGGCGACGGGAGCCGTCAACGTCGGCGTCGCGACCGTCATCGGGACCACCGAGACGCTGGTCGCCAACAAGCTCCTCGCGGGCTTCACCTACACGGCCGGCACCAAGCTCAACGTGCGGTTCTCGGCTGCGGAAGCCTCAGGCGATCGGACGGAGCTGAAGGTCAAGGTCTGGCCTGTCGGCACCGAGGAGCCCGCCGACTGGACGATCAGCGCGATCAACGCCGAAGCCCGACTGCAGGGCACCGGCCAGTTCGGAGTCACCGCCTACGGCACCGGCTCGATCACCAACGGTCCGGTCAATGTCTCGGTCGACAACCTTGTGGTGCGCGGGCTGGGTGGCGACACTCCGCACGCGGCACCCACCGCCCGTATCGCGTCGGATGCGAACGGACTCGCGGTGGCGTTCGACGGCACGGGCTCCGAGGCGGCTGATGGCGCGACCATCACGGGGTACGAGTGGAACTTCGGCGACGGAGACACGTCGACGGCGTCGAAGCCGAACCACACCTACACCGCGAACGGCACCTACGCCGTCACCCTCACGGTGACCGACAGCACCGGCGCGCGCAGCAGCGCCGCGAACGCCAGCGTGACGGTGGCACACGTCGCTCCGACGGCCCGCTTCGACGCGGCCGCCACCGGGTTCGACGTGGCCGTTGACGGATCGGCATCCACCGCCGCCAGCGGTGCCTCACTCACCTACGAGTGGACCTGGGGCGACGACTCTGCGGCAGGCTCCGGTGCGACGGCGACGCACACCTACGGCGCTGAGGGGTCCTACGACATCACGCTGAAGGTCACCGACAGCAAGGGCGCGACCGACTCGGTCACCAAGACCGTGCAGGCGAGCGACGCGAGCTTCATCGTCCGCGATGAGTTCGGCCGCAACGTCACCAGCGGATGGGGCACAGCCGACACCGGCGGTGCCTGGACCGCAGGCACGGGCTTCTCGGTCTCCGACGGCGTCGGCAAGATCGTGGTGGGCAAGTCGCAGACCCGGATCGCGTCGCTCGAATCGGTCTCCGCTCGCGAGGTCGACGAACGGGTGACGTTCTCCACCGACAAGGTCGCCGATGGCGGCGGGCTGCACCTCAACCTCGTGGCACAGAAGACCTCGGAGGGCGAGTACCGTGCGAAGCTCCGCATCTCGTCGGCCGGTGTCATCGCGGTCGGCATCGCGAAGGTCATCGGAACGACGGAAACGCTGATCGCCAACCGCAACCTGACGGGCTACACGCACACGGCCGACACCAAGGTCAACGTGCGGTTCCAGACGGTCGCCGACGGTGCGAGCACCATCCTCCGCGTGAAGGTGTGGCCGGAGGGCAGCGAAGAGCCGACCGCCTGGTGGGTCACCACCACCGATGCTGAGGCCGTGCTGCAGGCCGCCGGGCAGGTTCAGGTGCGGACGTACGCCACCGGGACCGTTACCAACGGCCCGGTCACCGTCTCCATCGACGGACTGACCATCAAGTAGTCCGACTCAGCACAGCCCCCAGCCGGCCCCGTGAGGATCTGTCCTCATGGGGCCGTCTGGCGCGGGAGGGGGTGCGGGCCCCCGCCGTGGCGCGGGCGAACGCTCGGCGGCCACGATGGGCGCTCTCCCGCCGGGCCGTGGTGCGTCCTGTCCGCCCGCCACGGGATGAACACCGCGCGACTCGACCCCGCCCGCCGGTGAGAGCCGTCCTCAGCGGGCCGGCTGACGCGTCACGACGGCCAGCGCGCGGCGCACGGCCGCCGTCAGCACCGTGGGGGCCTCGAAGAGCCACCGGACAGGAAGAGTCCTCTTGCCGAATGCGAGGGCCGTGCCGGCAGCGAGAGCGGCGACCAGGTTGATCGCAGCGATGGCGAACGGGCTCAGCTGCGGCAGTGCCAGCGAGATCATCGCCATGACCGGGAAATGGCTGACGTAGTAGACGATCGACGAACGTCCCATGAACCGGAGGGCCGTCATCCGCACCCCGCGTCGTTCCATCCACGAGTACAGGGCGGCGAGCAGGAGGGCTCCGGCGATGCTGAACGGTGCGCCCCAGACCGCATACTGGAGCGCGTCGGTCCACAGCGATGCGGCGACGCCGAACGCCACCACGGGAACGACGAAGATCAGTGCGGTGCGGCCGGAGGTGAGGCGAGTGAAGGTGTCGCGAGAGCGCGCCAGCCACGATCCCGCGAAGAAGAACACAGCGAAGTACAGCATCCGCTGCTCGACGCTTCCGTACGGGACGAGAGCCGCCCCCGCGACCGCGAGCGCGACCGGCACCCACGGCGGCAGCCGGCGGAACAGCGGCGCCACGAGGTAGTACACGCCGATGAAGAAGAGGAACCACAGGTACGACGTCGCGTACCAGCCTCGCCAGTGCCACCACGAGAGGCCCTCAACGTCGAGGAACGTGGCGCGGGCGATCAGCACCCACACCACATAGGGCCACAGGATCATCGCGAACTTGCCGGCGTAGTACTGCGGGAGCGGCTTGCGGAGCGACTTCGCCAGCAGCACGCCCGACAGCAGCATGAGCGTCGGCATGCGGTACGGGAGGAAGAAGGCGTTGATCTCCCTCACGACGCCGGGCATGTCCTGCCCGAACATCTCAGGGATGGCGCTCGCGTGCCATACGAGGAGCAGCAGGATCGCTGTGCCGCGCACCGAATCCATCCACTCGATCCGAGTGGTGTCGTCGCGCGGCAGGGCGGTCACGGGCGTGCCTTGCGAGCCACCCGCACCCGTCGATACGTCCCGCGCGCCGTGCGGATGGCTGTGCGCGGAGCGGTCAGTGCGAGGCGCAGGAGCCCGAAGCCGCGGTAGCGCGGCACCCGGCGCCCGGCGAGGATCGTGCCCACGATGCGCGCGAGCAGGAACGTGCGTCGGTTGGCCTGAAGCGGCTGCGCCGCCAGCAGCGTCTGGGGATCCAGTTCGCGCAGCGTGAGGAATCCGGCCGCCTCTGCCGCGAGAACGGCCGCCACGCCCCGAGGCGTGCGCGCGATGAGCGCGCTCTGCCCCGCGCCCTCATCGAACACGGGATAGCCCCGCTCGTCGGTGTCCCACGAGTCTGCGGCGACGACGTCGGCCGACTCGCCGATCCCGTCCGGGCAGATCTTGCAGCGCCACTGCGTGGCGGGGCCGAGCGTCGATCCCCAGGACTGCTCGTAGTCGGCGCTCACCTCCCCGCCGTCGAACGTCGCGACGAAGCGTCCGGGCCAGCCGTTGCCGCGATACCGCAAAGACGTGAGCCGGTCGACCGGGGGTCCGCCGAGGTCTGTGACGAGCTTCTCGGTCGCGTCCTGGCTCGGCGTGCCCGCACAGAAGAACGAGAGCAGGAGCGGCGGCTCCTGCGTGAGGTCGGCAGCCCGCAGGGCGCTGATCTCGCACGGCTTGCCCGTGACCGCGGTCGGCGTGTCGAGGATGTCGCGGTTGGATGCCACCCCGACGGGAGCGTACCGGGAGCCCGCCGACGCCAGAGCCTGATCCCGCGTCGTGATCGTCACAGGCACCGTGCGGCTCGCGGCGCGCTCCGATGTGCCCGCCGAGACGATGCGGGCGTCTTTCCGCTCCTGCAGCAGCCATTCGTGGAGGGCGGTGAGGACGCCGCCACTCGACCCGCGGTGGCGCGCTGACTCATCCGTCGCCCACGCGACCCAGATGCCCAGATAGGAGCCGAGGAGCGGATGACGGGTGCTGCCGGGGGCATTCTGCGCCGCGACGCGGCGGCCCGGGCAGGCGCGGTCGAAGATCCGCTCGGCGCCGTCGAGCTGATCCGGCGCGCCCATCGGGGTGGGGCGCAGGTATCCGTTCTGCAGCGTCATCGACAAGCCGGAGTCGAGGAGCGAGCACATGCCGCAGCCGGTGCAGGCGTCGGCCTTGAGCACCTCGCCGACGCGCGAGCGCAGGTCGCTCACAGGAGGCTCCGCAGGTCGGCCTCGATCGCGCTGATCGCCTGGCGGCCCCGCCGCTGCGCGTCGAGCACCGCCGTCGCCAGCCCCGCGTCGTCGGCGGTCTCGAGGACGACGCGTGCGGTCTGCTCGGGGTCGCCGAGTTGCAGCACGTGCGGCCAGCCGATCTCGTCGAAGAGGGGCTTGAACTTGCGTGAGTAGGCGATCGCGATCGCGGGCGTGCCCGTCGAGACCGCGTTGAGGCATGCGTGCATCCGGGAGCCGATCACGAGGCGTGCGCCCGAGATCACCTGCCGCACGTCGTCGAGGTCGCGGGGCACATGGGCGGCGATCCGTCCCGCGTACTCCTTCTCGAGCGCCTGTGCGACCGGCACGTCGTTATCGGCGCCGGCGGAGTCGAGCACGTGGGGGAGCAGCGTCACGTCGCGTCCCGCTGAGAGCAGGCCGTCGATCGTGCGGTGGACGAAGGTGCGGTAGGCGACGTGGTCGAGGTGCGAGTTGGGCTGCCAGAGCAGGCCCGAGACGTTGAAGAGGACGTCCGGCGACTCGCCCGGTGCGGGCTGGTCGATGCCGAACACCAGGTCGCTCGCGAGCCGGTCGACGGGGCGGCCGAGGTCGCGGGCGGCCTCGACGCTCGCCGGGTCGCGGGCGTAGGCCAGCGCGGATCGACGGAGGTTCCGGCGGGCGAGGCGGCGTCCGGTGGCCGAGTGGAAGGGGCCGATGGTCTGCGGGGCCAGCACGGTCGGCACGCCCGCCTGGGCCGCGAACTCGTGCAGCAGCGACATCTTCCAGTGACGGTCGGGCCCGTAGATGTCGGCGAAGCTGTCTCCGGACCGGGTGTCCCAGATCAGATCGAAACCGCGGAGCCAGCGCATCATGCCGTGCTCGTTGAACAGGCGCTCCCGCACGAGGGAGCGCGGTCGCCCGAATCGCAGCTCGGCCGGGCGGTGGCCGAAATCGACGAACTCGACCTCGACGTCGGGATCGACGCGGCGCAGAAGGTCGCGGGATCCGCGGGCCAACGCACGGACGCCGAGGTTCGTCGAAGCCTCACTCGCCCATAGAACTGCTGCCCGCACCCCAGCCTCCCCCACCATGGCCCAACGGTCAGCACATTCTACAGAGGTCTTCATCGGCGTTGCTCCAGTACGATGCGGGGAGCGCGGCAGAAGGAAGGGGACCTCATGCTGAGTGACCCTCTTCGGCTGATGGCGATGCTCGTCATCGGGGCGAACGTCGCGCTGGCGCTGTGGATCCTGTTCCGCGGACAGCCGAGGTGGGCGGTCGTCGCCTGGGCCGTCGCCCTCTTCTTCACCCCGGTGTACGTGAACGTCTCGCTGCAGGGCTTGACGCTGACGCTCCTCGACCTCGTGACGATCGCGGCGGTGGTGAGCCTCTGGCCGGGCACGAGAATGCGCTGGTCGATCGTCGACACGCTCGTCGTCGCGGCGTTGGTCGCCCTCGTCGTGGGGCTGGCGTTCGGGGGCGTCCCCGGCCACCTCCAGTACACCGTGGTGTCGTGGTTCCTTCCCTATCTCTGGGGTCGGATCGCGCTCGCGCGGGTGGGCGCCGCCTTCGTGGGCACGTGCATCTCGGTCGCGGCCGTCGCGGCGTCCGTGCTCGTGATCGTCGAGTTCCTGTCGGGCCGGAACTTCTTCGTGCAGCTGCCGGGCGTCGCCGGTGCCATGTGGACGAATCTCCAGTACCGCGGCGGGCTGCTGCGGGCGGAGGGTGCGTTCGGCCATTCCATCTCACTCGGATCGAGTCTGGCGATCGCGAGCGCGTTCGTGCTCGCGTGCACGTGGCGCTGGTGGGTCAAGACGGGGGCGCTTCTGCTGGCGAGCACCGCCATCGTCATGACGCTCAGCAGGATCGGCCTCGTGGGCTTCGTGCTCGTGATGGTCCTCTCGGTGATCTTCCTCGGCCACTACATCCGTGCGGCGCACCGAGCAGCGGCTGCAGCGATCCTCGCGGTGCTCGCCGCTCTCGCCCTCCCGTTCATCTCGACGGTGTTCGACGACGCCGGCGACGAGGCGGCAGGCAGCGCGAACTACCGCGCCGACCTCCTGCCGCTGATCGGCGAGATGAATCTGATCGGCGTGTCCGACGCACGCCGCGTGCTCGCGACCGGGGAGGACTACTTCGGCAGCTTCCGCTCGATCGACAGCGCCCTCATCCTCACCGGGCTCCGTCACGGATACCTTCCTCTGCTGATCTTCATCGCGATGCTCGCGATCTGCGTGATCGTGGTGCTCACTGGACGCGGCAGCCCGGCGGCGGTCGCGGTGGCCAGTCAGATCCCCGCCCTCGCGACCGTGGCGCTCATCACCCAGTACTCCCCGTTCCTCTGGTTCGTCGCGGGCGTCGCGGTCAGTTCCTATAGTGTGGACAGATGGCGCGACGGGGTCGATGCGCGTCATAGGGGAGCGACCGCCGACGCGCAGAAGGTGCTGGTGGGTAAACAGTGAGTCATACGCAGACGGCGGCGTCACGCCTCGCCTCGGCGTTCCTCCAGCTGTGGTGGGTCGTCGTGGTCGCGGGCATCCTGGGCGGTCTCCTCGCCTACGGCTACAGCTCCACGCGCACGCCCATCTTCCACTCGACGGCGTCGATCTACTTCTCGATGAAGACCGCGTCGAGCGGGTCCGACATCAACCAGGGATCCGCCTACACGCAGAACCAGATGCTCTCGTTCGCGCAGCTGGCGACCTCGGCCGAGGTGCTCGACGAGGTCCGCGACGACCTCCTCCGCCGCGAGATCGAGCTGACGAACTCCGAGCTGCGCCGCGCGATGAGCGTCGGGATCCCGCAGAACACCGTCATCCTCGATCACCGCCGCATCGGCCGACAACGAGTCGGCAGCGCTCATCGCGAACTCCTCGCCGACAACCTCACCGAGGTCGTCTACGACATCGCCCCGAAAGACGACAAGGGCGAGTCGACGGTCGTCGCGCGCGTGATCGATCCCGGCGTTCCGGCCGTCTTCCAATCGACGCCCAACAAGACGCAGGACGCTGCCGCGGGCGTGCTGATCGGCGCGCTCGCCGCCGACGCTGCTGCTCACGGCGCGCGCGCTCATCGACACGCGCGTGCGCTCCGGTCCGCGCTCGCGGAGGTCACCGACCTCCCGGTCTTCGGGTCGGTCCCGCGCAACAAGGCAAGCAGGTCGGCGCGGTCCTGTTGCTGAGCCGAACGGCTCCGCGCCTGAGGCGAATCGTCAGCTGCGGTGGCGAGCGCTCGCGCTTCTCCGCGGTCGAGCACGAGATCGACGCCATCGCCATCACCTCCTCGATCGCCGGTGAACAAGACCACCGCGGCCGTCAACCTCGCGCTCACCTACGCGGAGCGGGTCAGCGTGTCGTCCTGGTAGACGCCGACCTGCGCCGCCCCTGGTCGCCAACATGCTCGGTCTCGAGAACGCCGTCGGCCTCACCTCGGTGCTCGTCGAGTCGATCGCGGTCGAAGACGCGATCATCACGACCGCGACCGGTCTCGACGTGCTCACGGCCGGCGAGGAAGCCCCGAACCCCGCCGAGCTTCTCGCATCGCACGACATGAGGGTGCTGCTCGAGGGGCTCCGCCGGGACTACGACCTTGTGGTCGTCGACACGGCTCCGGTGCTGTCGGTGTCGGACGCGACGGTCATCTCGCAGTACGTCGACGCGACGGTCCTGGTGGTCAACACGCGGCGCACGGGCAAGGCCGAGATCGAGCAGGCCATCGCGGCTCTGCAGAGCGTCCGCGCCAACCTGGCGGGCATCGTGCTCAACAACGTCGCCGTCTCTCGACGCGACAGCTACTACTACACGTCCGAGCGCTGACCCCGCGCGCTCGACGAGAGCGCGGAGAGGGCGTCGCGGATCGACGCGCGATAGATGGCGGGCGCGTGGCGAGCGACCGCGTGCGACGCGCTGCGCTCCGAGCTGTGCGCGCACGGCGTCCCAGTCGGACGCCACGCTGCGAAGGGCGTCAGCCAGCGCGTCGGGGCGACCCCGGAGCCCATACCGAGCCGCGTCGTCAGGTAGCCGCCGCGCCTCCGCAGGCCGCTCATGTCGCTGGCGACTACGGGGCGGCGCGCGAGGATCCCTTCGACGGCGGTGTTGCCGAAAGGCTCGTCGACTCGGCTCGGGACGACGAGCACGTCTGGGCGGCGACACTGACCACACGTCGGCTCGGAAGCCGAGGAACTCCACCGCACCATCGCCGAGACGCCGGCCTGCTCCCGAAGCTCCTGCTCGACCATTCGTAGCCGGTGAACCTGACCGAGCACGGTCAGCGAGGCCGGGAGCCCGCCCTCGCCGAGACGGCCGATGGCCTCGATGGCGTCTTCGACGCCCTTGCGGGGGGGAGAGGCGACCGACGTACAGCACGCGGAGTGTGTCGAGCGTGTCCCGAGCCGGCGTGGGCGTTTTCAGGGCCGGCGACGCCGTTGTAGACGACGCGCGCCCGATGCCCGAGGCTCGGCAGTGTGTTGCGAAGGGTGCGCAGGCTGAACTCGCTGTTCACTGCGATCGACGAGGCCGCGAGGTGCGGCGCATACAGGGCGACGTTCGAGGATGCGGGACGCAGACGCTTCGGCCTCATGCACGTGGGTGAGCGACCCGACCCGTCGCACCCGCGCTACCAGCGGCCACTGCGGGATGGTGATCGTGCTGGTGTACACGGCGGTCGGGCGCACGCGCGCCAGGAGCCGCCATGCCGCGCCGGCGCCGCGCAGCGTATTCCGGACGAAGCGTGAGCGATTCGCTCGGACGCAGTAGCGCCTTGCGGAGCACCAGCATGGGCAGGATCACCACTTCGGCGCCGGCGTCGCGGACGGCGGGGACGAGGAGGGCCGTTCTCAGGGAGGGCGACGATCACCCGCGCGCCCGAATCCGTGAGGCCTGGGACGTTCTCCAGCATCATCCGGTCGGAGCCGAAGAGTTCGGCGCCAGGATGAGCGACGATGTAGTGTCTCTGTGGCTTCGTCTGTATCGTTCCGCGGCCATGCACTCATTCTTCCCTGGAATGACCGGTCTGTAAGTGTCGCGAGGCGGATACGCTGGGAGTCAAATCTGAGCGGGGGTCTCTGTGGGTCAACAGCATCCTTTTCGTCTGCGCCGCGAACGTTTGCCGATCCCCCTTCATGCAGTTCGAGTTCGAGAGATCCGTCGGCGCCGACGGGGGCGACCCGTGGAACATCTCCAGCGCGGGGATCACGGTTCCGAGCGCGCGACACGCGTGCGCGACCGTCCGCGCGATGTTCGAGGCCGACGAGACGCTCAGCGAGGGGATCGCGGCCCATCGGTCGGTCGCGCTCGACGCCGACCATCTGGAGCTGTATCCGCTCGTCATCGCGGCCTCCCGCGCGGAGCGCGCGGCGATCGCCCGCCTGCTGCCGTCGGCCCGCGATCGTACGTTCACGCTCCGCGAAGCGATCGCGCTGTCTCGCGACCCGCTTGCGGAGGTCGGCGACGTCGCGGACCTCGCGTTGCAGATGAACGTCCGCCGCGGTCGAGGAATGGTGGACACCGCGCGAAGTCGCGCTGGTCGCTCAGCCCACCACCCGCTCGACATTCCCGACGCCCACACGGCGGGCGCGGTCCAGCACTCGGCGATGCTCGTGTCGGCCGCGGACACGTGCGCGCGCTGCACTGGCAGCTCACCGCGCGCTACCTCGTAGCCCGCCCGAGCTCAGCTGCACGCGGCGTGCTCGGCGTGCGTGTGAGTGGACGGACTCGCCGCGGGCGAGCCGCACAGCCAGCTGCTCATACTCGTCGGCGACGGCATCCCATCGGAAGTCCGCCGCGGCCCGCTCTCTCGACCGGGGTCCGAAGTCTGCCGTCGCGCCCGGGTGGGCGCTCAGGGCGCGGAAGTGTCGCTCGACGTCGGCGGCGTCGCCGAAGAACCACCCGGTCTCGGCCAGCGTCTCGCGGTTGAATCCCACGTCGTAGGCGATGACGGCGGTGCCGGCGCCCATCGCTCGCAGGAGCGAGGGGTTGGTGCCGCCGACGGAGTGTCCGTGCACGTACGAATGAGCGTGGAAATAGAGCGCGTCGAGGAGGTCTTGGTCGTACACGCCGCCGAGGAGGCGGATGCGGCTGTCGCCGTCGGCGGCGGCGTGGATGCGCTGCGTGTAGTCGGCGCTGTAAGGCGCCGACCCGACGACCACGAGGGGCATGGTCGCGTCGCTCGCCCGGTAGCCTTCGACGATCTCGAGCACGTGGTTCTCGGGCTCGAAGCGCGCGACGACGACGTGGTAACGCGCCGGGTTCGAGGCCGAGCCCCTGGACCCCGTCGGTGGGGGCGTCGGTGAGGAGAGGTGCTCCGTAGCGGATCAGCTCGGTGTCGACGTCGAACTCGTCGCGGTAGTAGTCGGCGATCCCGGGTGCGTCGGCGATGAGCGCATCGGCCCATCGCACGCCGAACTCCTCCGCCCAGCGGTAGTAGGCCTGACCGCGCTTGCCCCATTTGGAGCGCTTCCATTCGAGGCCGTCCATGTGCAGGGCTATCGGGATGCCGCGTGTGCGCAGCAACGGCAAGAACGGCGCATTCGCGGCGTTGAACACGAACGCGACGTCCGCGGCGTCCGCGGCGAGCACCGCCCGTGCGGTCGACAGCCCGGTGTGGCTGAGGGTCTCCAGCTGCTTCACGGGCATCGCAGGGAGGTGGACGACCTTCATCCCCCGATACTGAGGCTCCCGCCGCTCCGACCCGCGGGTATAGACGGTGACGCGATGGCCGCGGTCGGCCAGGCGGTAGCCGACCTCTTCGACTGCGGTCTCAAAGCCGCCGTAGGCGGCGGGCACCCCGCGGGTGCCGACCATGGCGATGGAAAGACTGGAGGTCGGCGAGGTCCGCTCCTGTTCCTGAGGGCTTCGCCGCGGCGCGGCGGAACCGTTGGACGTGATGAGGCTGTCAGGCACGGCGGGGAGAGCAGGGCTCTCGATCAGTACGCGCCCTCGGGCTTGATCATGACTTTAACGGTTCGCCACATGAGCACGATGTCGCTCAGCACCGACCAGTTCTCGACGTACCGCAGGTCGAGCCGCACGCTCTCCTCCCAGGAGAGGTCGCTGCGACCACCCACCTGCCACGGGCCCGTGATGCCCGGCTTGATGTACAGCCGACGGAACACGGTGCCGTCGTACGCCGTGACCTCGGAGGGCAGCGGCGGCCGCGGCCCCACGACGCTCATGTCGCCGCGCAGCACGTTCCAGAACTGCGGCACCTCGTCGAGCGAGTAGCGACGGAGGAACGATCCGATGCGCGTGACGCGGGGGTCTTCCTTGAGCTTGAACAGCGGGCCGGCGCCCTCGTTGGCTTCGAGGAGCTTGGCGAGCTCTGCCTCGGCGTTGACGCGCATCGACCGGAACTTGACCATCTTGAACGTGCGGCCGTCGCGGCCGACACGCTCCTGGTGGAAGAACGCGGGGCCCGGATCGTCGAGCTTGATCGCCATCGCGATGACGAACGCGATCGGCGCGAAGAGGGTGAGCGCGATGCCGGCCACCACGACGTCGAGCGCGCGCTTGACGAGGTGTGCGCCGCCCTCGAAGGACGGAATCCGCACGTGGATGAGGGGCATGCCCTCGACCGGCCGCAGCGACATGCGCGGCCCGGCCACGTCGGCGATGCGGCTCGACAGTACGAGCTCGGCGGCCGTGCCCTCGAGCTCCCACGCGAGACGCTTGATGTACGTCGGGTCGCCGACCGGCTGCCCCGCGACGATGATCGTGTCCGCGCTGAGCGCTTCGGCCGCGCGGGGCACCTTATCGGCGCCCCGCACGGTGGGGTACGTGTGGCCGTCGACGCGCAGCGCGGTGGCGTCGTCGTCGAGCACGGCCGTCCCCACGACCGAGTACCCGAGCTTTCCGTCGCCGCCGAGAGTGCGGATAGCGTACTCCACGTCGTCGCGCGATCCGACGATGACGGTGCGCGACGCATAGCGCCCCATGGCACGCTGCGCGATCAGCCAGCGTCGCGCGATCCACCGCGAGACGCAGCAGCGCGAGCGCACCGGCGGGCAGCGCGTAGAACAGCTGCGTGCGGATGCCCTGCCACTCGAACACGACGTAGCAGATCGCGAGCGCGCCGAAGGCGAGCCCGGTGGCGTGCAGCACCCGGCTGTACTCGGTGGCGCCGCTCCCGATGATCGCGGAGTCGCGCGTGTTGAGCAGCGCGAGCATGACCGCCCAGACGAGCGCAGTGCTCAGCGGTACCCGCACGAGCAGCCACGGGTCGGACGAGCAGCACCTGCGGCGAGCTCGCCAGCAGCGACAGCGGCCGACGCCAGCACGCACGCCAGCAGCACGATCACCGTGTCGCTCACTCGCAGCCGCGTGCGGAAACGGCGCTCCCACTGCTGCCGGCTGACGATCGCCGCAGACGTGCGGCGCGTGACCGGACGGCGCGTCGGCGCCAAGGTCGCGAGCCGCGGCAGCTGCAGTACAGGTGCGACCTCTTCGATCGCGCTCATCGCGCGTTCCCCAGAACAACGTTCGTCAGCATTGTGCCCCCCAGCAACATGCGACAGCCACAGGCGTTCATCGGCCTATGACGATCCCCCAGTGAACGCCATGATCCCCCGATCACGCGACGACCCCACTCGTTTCGCGCGGCGTTCATTGGCGAGTCTAGCCACGTTCGCAGTCGCCGGCGCGACCTCTTTCGCCAACTTCGACGTCGTGCGGCAGCGTCGGCGGAGCCGACCGTCTAGTCTATGGGGGACACCGCCGCAATCGAGGGCGTTCCGGGCGCCGCCCTGGCGGGGGAGCGCCTCGAAGGGCCCCGTGGACGTCAAGGGGACACAGTGAAGCTTTCTGTCATCGGATGCGGCTATCTGGGGGCGGTGCACGCGGCGGCGATGGCGTCCATCGGCCACGAGGTGGTCGGGATCGACGTCGACCGCGCGAAGATCGAGCTGCTCGCGAGCGGCACAGCGCCGTTCTTCGAGCCCGGACTCGACGCCCTGCTCGCCGACGGCGTCGCGACCGGACGCCTCACCTTCTCCACCGACATGGCCGCGGCCGCCGGCGCCGAGGTGCACTTCGTCGGCGTGGGCACGCCGCAGCGCTCCGACTCCGGCGCGGCCGACCTCACCTATGTCGATGCGGCGTTCGGCGCGTTGCGCGAGCACGTGCGGCCGGGCGACGTCGTCGCCGGCAAGTCCACCGTGCCCGTCGGCACCGCTTCGCGCCTGGCCGACCTGTTCAGCGACACGGGCGCCACGCTCGTGTGGAACCCCGAGTTCCTCCGCGAGGGATGGGCTGTCGCCGACACGGTCGATCCCGACCGGATCGTCGTGGGCGTGCCCGCCGGAGCCGACGGGGAGCGCGCCGCCGACGTGCTGCGCGCGGTGTTCCACCCGTCGACCGACAAGGGCACGCCGTTCCTCGTGACCGACTACGCGACCGCCGAGCTCGTCAAGGTGGCCGCCAACGCGTTCCTCGCGACGAAGATCAGCTTCATCAACGCGATGGCGGAGATCGCAGAGGTCACGGGCGCCGATGTGACGCAGCTCGCCGACGCGATCGGCCACGACGCTCGCATCGGCCGCCGGTTCCTCGGCGCCGGCATCGGCTTCGGCGGCGGGATGCCTCCCGAAGGACATCCGCGCCTTCGCGGCGCGCGCCGAAGAGCTGGGACGCCGAGACTCGGTGGCCTTCCTGCGCGAGATCGACGCCATCAACATGCGGCGTCGTGAGCGCGCCGTGCAGCTCGTGGTCGACGGTCTCGGCGGGGCGGTGCACGGCAAGCGCGTCGCCGTGCTGGGTGCGGCGTTCAAGCCGCACAGCGACGACATCCGCGACTCGCCCGCGCTCGACGTGGCCGTGCGGCTGAAGGGTCTCGGGGCCGATGTCGTCGTCACCGACCCCGCCGCGCTCGACAACGCCCGCCGTATGCACCCGCACCTCACTTATGTGGAGGAGCGCGACGACGCGCTGCGCGGCGCCGACGCCGTCGTGGTCGTCACCGAGTGGGACGAGTACCGGCGCGAGCTCGACCCCGAGCACGCCGCGCCCTCACCGTCCGGGCGGCTCGTGGTCGATGGCCGCAACTGTCTCGACGCCGCGGCGTGGCGAGCCGGGGGTGGGTCTACCGCGGCATGGTCGTCCCTGACGTGTGGTGCCCGCCCGACCTGTCCCGCTCGCCCGTGAACTGTCGTTCTGAGAACGGGGCGTCGTTCGTGTGCCGGCGCCCGCACCGAGCGCCGGTCAGTCGAGCCGGGCGACATAGTCGCGCAGGCTCTCGGCGCATCACGGGGTGCGAACCCGTCGCCTCGATGCGTGCGAGGTCGAGCACGCTGTACCGCGGGCGCGGTGCCACGGGGCCGTTCGCGGAGGCGAAGTACTCATCGGTGCTCACCGGGGTGACGGCATCGGGGTCCGCGCCCGCGAGTCGGTACACCTCGCGGGCCACGTCGGCCCACGACGACGGCTCGCCGCCGCCCGTGAGGTTGTACGTCCCGTACGGCGCGCGGCGGTCGACGCAGGTGGAGGATGCCGCGGGCGATCTCATCGGTGAAGGTGAGACGGCCGATCTGGTCGGACACGACCGAAGGCGCGACGCCACGGCGCGGCGAGCGACGCCATGGTGCGGACGAAGTTGCGACCCTCGCCCACCACCCACGAGGTGCGCACGATGTAGTGCCGCGGGACGGTGGAGACGATCGCGTCGCCGGCGGCCTTGGTCTGGCCGTAGACGCCGAGCGGCGAGAAGCCCTCGTCTTCGCGGTACGGCGATCTCGGACGCGCCGTCGAACACGTAGTCGCTCGACACATGCACGAGCGTCAGCCCGTTCGCCGTGGCGACCCGCGCGAGCGCGGCGACACCCTGCACGTTCGCCTGCCAGGCAGCGGCGCGGCCCTCCGGCGTCTCGGCCGTGTCGACCGCGGTGTAGGCGGCGGCATTGACGATGGTCGCGTAGTCGCGCCAGCGTCGCGCGGCCGACGCGAGGTCGGGCGACGTGAGGTCGAGGTCGGCACGCGAGGCGAACTCGACGTGCGGGGCATCCGCGAGCGCGTCGCGCAGAGCGCGTCCCAGCTGCCCGTCGGCGCCGACGACGAGCGTACGCGGCGGGGCGCGATCGGGGTGGCCTCTGCGAGCGCCGGGTGCGCGAGGTCTTTCGCCGAGATCTCCACATCGGCCAGCGGGATCGGCCAGTCGATCGCGAGCGCCGGGTCGGCGAGGTTGACGAAGGAGTACGCGGCCTTGGGCGACCAGTGGTCGTTGACGAGGTAGGTGTAAGCGGTGTCGGGTTCGAGCGTCTGATACGAGTTCCCGACGCCGCGCGGCACGAACACCGCCACAGACGGGTCGATCTCGGCGGTGAACACCCGTCCGAAGCCGGGTCCCTCACGCAGGTCTACCCAGGCTCCGAAGATGCGGCCCGTCGCGACCGACACCCACTTGTCCCAGGGTTCCGCGTGGATGCCCCGCGTAGTGCCGACGGCGTCGTTGAACGACACGTTGTTCTGCACGGGTCCGAAGTCGGGGAGCCCCGCCGCGGTCATCTTCTCGCGCTGCCAGTTCTCCTTGAACCAGCCGCGGGAGTCGCCGTGCACCGGAAGCTGCCACAGCGTGAGGCCCTCGATGCTCGTCTCCTGCGCCGAGAGCGCCTTGCCGTATTCCGTCACGGTCACTGGCCCTTGGTGGCGTAGAACGCTTCGACGGCGTCCTTCGTGGGAGCCCACCATTCCTCGTTGTTCCGGTACCAGTCGATCGTCGCGGCCATGCCGTCTTCGAACCGCGTGTACGCGGGCGTCCAGCCGAGTTCGGTGCGCAGACGCGTCGAGTCGATCGCGTAGCGCAGGTCGTGTCCGGGGCGGTCGGCGACGAGGTCGTAGTCGCTCGCGTCCTTGCCCATGAGCGTGAGGATCAGCTCCACGACGTCGCGGTTGTTGCGCTCGCCGTCGGCGCCGATGAGGTACGTCTCGCCGATCTCGCCCTTGTCGAGGATCGTGAGCACGGCCGACGAATGGTCGTCGGCGTGGATCCAGTCGCGCACGTTCTCGCCGGTGCCGTAGAGGCGGGGACGGATGCCGCGGATCACGTTCGTGATCTGCCGGGGGATGAACTTCTCGACGTGCTGGTAGGGCCCGTAGTTGTTCGAGCAGTTCGAGATCGTGGCCCGCACGCCGAAAGAGCGCACCCAGGCCCGCACGAGCAGGTCGGAGCCCGCCTTGGTCGACGAGTACGGCGACGACGGGTTGTAGGGCGTCGTCTCGGTGAACCGCGCCGGGTCGTCGAGCTCGAGATCGCCGTACACCTCGTCGGTGGAGATGTGATGGAACCGCGTCTCGTGCCGACGGGCCGCTTCGAGCAGCGTGTAGGTCCCGATGATGTTCGTGTCGAGGAAGGGGCGCGGGTTGTCGAGCGAGTTGTCGTTGTGCGACTCGGCCGCGTAGTGGATGACGGCGTCGGCCGCCGCGGTGAGCTCGTCCACGACCGCCGCGTCGGTGATGTCGCCCTTCACGAAGCGCAGGCGCGACTCGGGCAATCCGTCGAGCGACGCGAGATTGCCCGCGTAGGTGAGGCTGTCGAGCACCGTGACGTGGTGGTCGGTGTGCGCGATGACGTGGCGCACGAAGTTCGATCCGATGAAGCCGGCGCCGCCGGTCACGAGCAGGTCAGCCATCAGCGTCCTCGTTCCAGGGTCTCGAGCAGGTAGGTTCCGTAGCCCGACTTGACGAGCTTCTCGGCGCGCTGGCGCAGTTCGTCGTCCGACAGGAAGCCCTGCCGCCAGGCCACCTCTTCGGGCACGCCGATCGACATGCCGGTGCGGCGCTGGATGGTGCGCACATACTCGGCGGCATCGGTCATCTGGTCGAACGTGCCGGTGTCGAGCCAGGCGGTGCCGCGGGGCAGCACCTCGACCTGCAGCCTGCCGCGCTCGAGGTAGGCGCGGTTGACGTCGGTGATCTCGTACTCTCCCCGCGGCGACGGCTGCAGGCCGCGGGCGATGTCGATCACGTCGTTGTCGTAGAAGTACAGGCCCGGGACGGCGTAGTTGCTGCGCGGCACCTCGGGCTTCTCCTCGAGCGACACCGCGCGGCCCTCGGCGTCGAACTCGACCACGCCGTAGGCGCGGGGCTCTGCCACCCAGTAGGCGAAGATCGCGCCGCCGTCGATCTCGTGGAAGCGCGAAAGCTGCGAGCCGAGACCCGGGCCGTAGAGGAGGTTGTCGCCGAGCACGAGCGCGACGGAGTCGTCGCCGATGAAGTCGGCGCCGATCGTGAACGCCTGCGCGAGGCCGTCGGGCGACGGCTGCTGCGCGAACGTCAGCGAGATGCCGAACCGCGACCCGTCGCCCAGCAGACGCTCGAAGAACGGCGCGTCGTGCGGCGTCGTGATGATCAGGATCTCGCGGATGCCCGCGAGGATCAGTGTCGACAGCGGGTAATACAGCATCGGCTTGTCGTACACGGGGATGAGCTGCTTCGACACCGCAAGAGTGATCGGATGCAGCCGCGTCCCTGAGCCCCCAGCAAGGATGATCCCTTTCACCCGCCCATCGTCGCACATGTCATGCGCGCCGCGAGGCGACGGGAACGCAAAGGATACGACGTGTGCGCAGGCGTAGCTTGCCGACACGCTCGGGTCAAGCCCCTCGGTGGGGTGGGGGACGCCACCTACGGTCGGTGCTCTGAGGCTCCACCGAATCGAGAACATCATGACCGACACGCTTGACGCGCGACCTGCGCGGATCCGTGACCGGCATGGTCTGATCGCGCCGCCGCGATCCCGGCCAACCCCGGCTCCACCCCTCGTCGAGCCGCGGGTGCAATGGCAACGGGCCGGCGCTGACTGCTACGCGGTGCTCCTGAACGACAAACTGATCGGCTTCATCGACGTCGCCGGTCGGGTGTTCGTAGCGCTTGCGGGCTGCCGGTACGACCGCGCGGTCGAAGTGGGGCAGTCGGTGGTGTTCGAGCGGGCCGTCGACGCCGTGGTGGTAGCGACGGCCGCTTCGGGAGCGTGAACTGCGTCTCCGTGCGTGCGGGAGGTACGTCTGATGTCCGATAATCCTGATCAACTGGTGCTGGATCCCCTGTCGCCGACGAGTTGGCGGCTGTGCGATCCGTCGTTCGGTGCCTGCGAGGCCGACAGTGTCGTCGCCTATGTCGAGCAGCGCGAAGATGGCCGCTATGGGGTCACGTGGGTGTCGCGCGGCGTCGGCACGGCCACCTTCGACAATCTCCGCGACGTGCTCCGCGCGGGGCGCGCCCTCTTCGAGGCGACGCAGCCGCGCGGGGCCACCAAGCCGATTCCCATCCCCCATCGACCGCCGCTGGCGCTGACGTGACGGGGTGGGGCCCAGGAGCGTCCCCTTCGCTCTGGCAGCTGACCGGTCCCCAGCCGGAGGGCGGTGACGCGCTGCCGGCGACGACGGAGGTCGTCGTGGCGGGCGGTGGCCTCGCGGGTCTTGCGACGGCGCTCGAGCTCGTCCGCACGGGGATACGGGTCGTGGTCGTCGAAGCTCATCTGCTCGGCGGTCGCACGACGTCGCGCACGACGGGCAAGATCAGCCTTCTCCAGGGGTCGACGGTGTCGCGCGTGCGGTCGCATGCGGGCGACGACGCCGTCGCGGCATATCTCGAAGGCAACGCGGCGGGCGCCGCCTGGCTCCGTGCGGAGCTGGCGACCGTGTCGCATGCGTGCGAGCCGCGCACCGCGTTCACGTACGCCACGACGACCGACGGAGGGAAGGCGCTGCGGGCGGAGGCCGAGGCGATGGCCGCCGGAGGCCGGCCCGTCGAGGCCCTGCCGGCCGGGCACATCGGCCTCCCGTTTCCCGTGAGTGCCGCCCTCCGGCTGACCGACCAGGCACAGCTCCATCCGCTGCGGGCAGCGGAGGCCCTCGTCGACCGGATCCGCGAGGGCGGCGGCGCGCTGGTCGATCATTGCCGGGTGACGGGCGTGGAGGCGTCTGACGCGGCGGTGGAGGTCACGACGACGCGCGGCACCGTGCGGGCCGACCGGCTGATCGTGGCGACGGGCTCGCCGATCGTCGACCGTGCCATGCTCTTCGCCGCGCTGAAACCCGAGCGGCAGGCGGTCGTGGCGTTCCGGATGCCGGCCGGGCAGCCCGCCCCGGAGGGAATGTATCTTTCGGTCGACCCGGTGGGCCGCTCCGTGCGCTCCGACGTCGACCGCGACGGCGCCCCGGCGATCGTCGTGGCGGGGGGAGAGCTGGTGACCGGCCGCGCCGACCGCATCGGCGACCTGCGCGACGGCATCGTCGCGTGGGCGGCGCAGAACTTCCCGGGTGCCATGCCGATCACGTGGTGGGCGGCGCAGGACTACCGGATGACGACGGCGGTCCCGTTCGCGGGAGCGGTCGCGGGCGGCAGGGGACGCATCTTCGCGCTCACCGGCTTCGCGAAGTGGGGGATGACCAACGCGGTGGCCGCGGCGCTCGCCGTCGCGGGTGAGCTTCATGGCAGCCCGCCCGCGTGGCACGTGACCCTGCGAGAGCGCCACCACGGCATCCGCGACGTGCTGTCGACGGTCGAGGCGAATGCGACCGTCGGCGCGCGCATGGTGTCGGGGTGGGCCGCGCCGGGTGCGGGGAGCGCGCCCGAGCCCGAGCGTGCGCAGGTGGAGCGCGACGGCATCCGCCCGGTCGCCGAGTCGACGGTCGACGGGGTGCCGTGTCGTCTGTCGGCGGTGTGCACCCACCTCGGGGGGATCGTGCGGTGGAACGACGCGGAACGCTCGTGGGACTGCCCTCTGCACGGCTCGCGTTTCGCCGCGGACGGCACCGTGATCGAAGGACCGGCGACGCGGGATCTGGAGCGGCTCGAGCCGCCCGCCGAAGAATGAGGATGTTCTCACAGTTCGTCCTGTCACCCCCTGCTCCCAGCCTTTGCCCTCAGAACTAGGGGATGGTGGGATTAACCGGCTGTCGCACCGAGGCTTGACGAGGAGAAGTGGCACGCACGAACCGCAGCCAGCGGACAACAGCCAGGATGGAGCCCGATCATGGGCAAGTTCACGTACGCGATGGGCACGAAGGTCGATTTCGACGACCGCGTGCTCGCCCACCTTCAAGTGGTCATCTCCAACAAGCTCCGCCGAGGAGAATCGTTCCTGTTCACCTGGCGCGACGACTCCAGTCTCGGCGACGGCCGCACCTCCGTGTGGCTCAACCCCAACCTGGCGATGTCTTTCAAGTACTTCGGCAGTCGTCCGCCCGCACTGAACCGCTCTTGGGTGGAAGCCCTCGCGATCACCGCGAACTCGACGACGGGGCTGTACGTCGTCCCGGAGCCGGCCGGGCTCGTGTCCGCCCCGTCGGCGGACCTGCTCTGACCGGAAGGGGCAGGACTGCGACTCCTCCGGGTCAGAGCCAGTCGGCGTCGTCGGGGCGCTCCTCCGCATCGTCGCCGATGTCGATCGTCTCGATCCGCACCGTGGAATACGGCCCCACGAGAACGTCCACCGTCCGCGTCGGGGTGAGGCGGATCGGCACCCAGGAGGCACCATCACGCGCCGCCGCGAGCGCAGCGGCGCGGAACGAGTCGACTTCGCCCTCGGGAAGCCGGATCTCCTCGGTGCCGATCGTCGCGTGATACGCGAAAGCCATGGGTACCGTCTCCTTTCCGGCGGCGAGACCGCCGACGCGATGACGCCACGGTAATCCCGGCGTCAGGCGTCACGGACCGGCCTTGTGACGCGCGTGACGTCGTGCTACACCGGCGCGGTCGCGGTCGCGGTCGCGTCCTAGGAGACCGGGCGCGTGCCCGTGACCCGCGCGCTGCGGTCGCGGCCGATCGACACGCCGAGCACGATCATCCCGACCGCGAGACCGAAGTGCAGCCAGTTATCGGCGGCGTTGAGCGGCACCACGTTCACCTCGGGCGTCGCCGCGGCGAACAGACCGAAGACCCAGAGCGCGACATACACGACGCCGCCCCAGATCAGGTAGTGGCGCGAGGGTACGGCGCGCACGGCCGCCGCGATCCCGGCGACCGCGAACAGCAGGTGCACGACGTTGTGGAGCACGGAGACCTGGAAGATCCCGAAGAGCATGGCCTCGGAGTGCGCGCCGGCGACGTGCAGCTGGTCGAGCGCATGGGTGAGGCCGGGGATGAAGCCGGCGATGCCCACGAGCAGGAAGACGATGCCGACGATCAGCGCGGTCTTCTGGATGGCGGTCGCGGCGTAGCCGGTGTCGGCGGCGGGGTCGGTCGTCATGCGTGGTCCTTTCCGGAGGTGTCGCACGACAGTAGGAACCGGTCGCGGCGGCGGGGAGGGGCTTGACAGGCGGCCGGAAGCCGTCGCGGCCGCGAAGTCAAGGCACTCGCCGCACGTGGACGCGCTGTCTACCGTCTCGGTGTGCACGACACGGATTCACACGACACGGGCTCACACGACACGGGCTCACTCGGCGGAGCCCCGCACGACGCGGGCGCGCGTCGGCCTCGGCTGGCGCGGGGCGAGGTGCGCATCGGCACGTCGGGCTGGAGCTACGACCACTGGCGTGACGTGCTCTACCCGCCGGGGACGGCGTCGGGGCGCCGCCTCGACGTGTATGCGGAGACGTTCGACACCGTCGAGCTCAACACCAGCTTCTACCATTGGCCGCGGATCGACCGGTTCCGGGCGTGGACGGAGAAGCTGCCTCCGGGTTTCCTCATGACCGTGAAGGCGCCGCGGGGCCTGACGCATACGCGCGGAGGCTCTGCGAAGGGATCGTTCGACCCCGGACGGTGGACGGCGCGACTCGAAGACGGGATGAGCGGCCTGGGAGAGCACGCAGGACCCTTGCTGCTGCAGTTCCCCCGGGACATCGCGCGCGACGACGCTCACCTGACGCGGCTTCTCCAGGCGGTTCCGGCCGGGCGGCGGGCGGCGGTCGAACTGCGGCACCCGTCCTGGGTGCACGACGACGTGTTCGCCCTGCTCGCCGCGCACGAAGCGTCGTACTGCGTCATGAGCGGCGCGAACCTGCCGTGCGAGCTGCGCGCGACATCCAGCCAGGTGTACGTGCGCTTCCACGGCCCCGATCCCGAGCGGCTCTACGTGGGCGGGTACTCCGACGCCGATCTCGACTGGTGGGCGGCCCGGATCTCCGAGTGGCAGGCCATGGGCCTGTCGGTGCTCTGCTATTTCAACAACGACGGTGACGGTCATGCCGTGCACGACGCCCGACGGCTCGCTGCGCGGCTCGGTGCGTGAGCGTTCGGCGGTGCGCACCCTGATCCGACCGCTGTCAATCCCCTCGGGGCATCGGAACGTCGGGAGCATGCTGTCGTTCACCGAACGGAAGGAAACGCCATGCGCGCAGACGACGAGCACCCCAGCCAGGCCGAGGGCGAAGACCCTCAGCGCCCGCCATCGGGCGACGACGCTCCCCAGCACGACCATCCTTCGCAGGCGGAGGGTGAAGACCGTGCGCGGACCGCGACGGACGCGGAGCGGGACGCGCAGGACGACGTGGCGGGAGACGTGCAGCACGGCGGCACGCCCGAAGAGGGCTGAAGGCGGCGGGGGCCGACTTCCGCAGGGGCTGACTTCCGCAGCGTCGACCAGTGGTCAACCAGGGTCGACCACTGGCCGGCCTGCGGGTCAGTCGGCTTCGGCGGCGCTGTCGCCGTCGCGGTAGCCGCGGGGCGGCTGGTCGAGGGCGAAGTCCGGCTCGGCGAGGGCATCGCCGTCGAGTTCGCCGCCGAGTTCGTCGCCCAGCCCGTCGCCCGCGCGCGGCACCTGCGACGGCGGTGCGTCCGCTCCGGGAGCGCCGTCGATGTCGGGCTCGCCCGCGGACTCCCGCGTCCCGTCGCCGGTGGCCGGCTCCTGCGGCAGGCCGGTGTCGGGGTCGAGAGGCGTGTCGCGCTGATCGGGATCACTCATGGTCCGCTCCTTCTCGTGGGTCTGGCCGTTCTTCGTGGGTCTGGCCGTTCGCGTCCGATGATGCGAGCGCGATCGTCACGGGTGGATGGGGTTGACGCGTGCCGACCGCGGGAGTAGAGCGGACCGCGGGAGTAGAGCGGTGCGCGGAACCATAGGCCCTCCGCAGGCGCCGAAGCAAGCCCATGCGAGCGGGCTCGCGGCGCCCCTACGGTGGCGCCCAGGCAGTTCTGATGACGGCGCGACAGAGAGGCGGCGCGTGAGCGAAGTGACGTTCGGCGTGGAGGAGGAGTTCGTCCTCCTCGATCCGCGGTCGCTGGTGGCGGTCGACCTCGGACTCGCGGCGGTCGCCGCGCTCGGCGGCTCGTGCCCGGGTGTGGTGGTGCGAGAGTTCTTCCCGTCGCAGATCGAGTTCGCCACGCCGGTGTGCACCTCCGTCGACGAGGCGTGGACAGCGGTCACCGGATTCCGGTCGCGTCTGTCGGAATGGGCCGAACGCGCAGGGGTGGTGGTGGCACCCTCGGGCACACCCTTCGCCACGGACGGCCGGGAACCCGCGCTGGAGGGCCGGTACGCCGTGATCGCCCACGACATCGCGGGCCTCACCTCGGAGCACCAGCTGAACGGCCTGCACGTGCACGTCGGCATCCCGGATCGCGACGCCGGCATCCGCGCGTCGAACTTCCTTCGCCCCTGGCTTCCCGTCCTGCTCGCGCTGTCGGCGAACTCGCCCTTCTGGCAGACCCACGACACGGGCTTCGCCAGCTGGCGCGCGATTCACAGCAGACGCTGGACGACGCACGGCATCCCGCCCTACTTCGCCGACGCCGCCGATCACGACGACGCCGTCGCGCGTCTGGTGGGCGTCGGGGCGACCTCCGATGCGGGAACGATCAACTGGCATGTGCGACTGTCGGCCGCCTACCCCACGCTCGAGGTGCGCACCTGCGACGTGCAGCTCGACCCTTTCTCGGCCGTGGCGCTCGCCGCCATCGTGAGGGCGCTCGTCGTCGAGGGCTTCGAACGCGACACGCCGCGACCCCAGCGCTTCGAAGGGTGGGATGCCGCGTTGTGGCACGCCGCGCGTCACGGCATCTCGTCGACCCTCGTCGATCCCACGTCGGCGACGGTCGTGCCGGCCGCTGCGGCGATCGAGCGCCTGCAAGACCTCGTGAACCGCCGCCTGGAGTCGAGCGACCGCGAGCTGGTCGAGCGCTTCCTGGCGGGAGCGGCGCAATCGGGGGGCGGAGCGGCCCGCCAGCGGCGCGCGCACCGCGGGGGGCGGTTGGCGATGCTCTACCGCGACCAGGTCGCACCGGCCTGACGCGACGGAACTACCACGGCCCGCCGCTGCGGCCAAGCCCCTCAATCCGGCCGACGTTGTCGCGTAACGTCGGACGAGACACGACGATCCAGCGCGGCGCGCGGCGACGGGACCGACCGCATCGTCCGGGTCTCGATCGCGGAGGAGCACGAGGATGGCGCAGAACACCCGCAGATTCGCCTGTACGCCCGGCGCTGTGTTCGACGTGCTCGCCGACGGCTGGCTCTACCCGGTGTGGGTGGTGGGGGCGTCGCGGATGCGCGACGTCGACGACGACTGGCCCCGCACCGGCACCAGGCTCTCCCATTCGTTCGGCACGTGGCCGCTGCTCATCGACGACAGCACGAGCGTCGAAGAGTGGGATCCGCCCCGGCGGATGGTGCTGACCGCGCGCGGATGGCCGATGGGCGAAGCGCGGGTGCGCCTCGACGTCACCCCCGACGGCGAGGGGTGCATCGTGCGCATCCGCGAGGATGCCGTCTCGGGCCCGGCGTCGTGGGTGCGCGCCGTGATCGACCCGCTCATCCGCTGGCGGAACACGGAGACGCTCAGGCGACTGGCGTTCGTCGCCGAGGGGCGCGCGCCGGTCACCAGGGATCGCGCCGGCGGGCCGGCATCGGCGGACTCCACGTGACCGGACCCTTGCCGGTGACGCCCCGCCCGCGCGGCACCGACTACGACGCGGTCGTCGTGGGAGCCGGACCCAACGGGCTCGCCGCCGCCGTCACCCTCGCGCGCGCCGGTCTCCGCGTGATCGTGTTCGAGCGCGCAGCGGTGGCCGGCGGCGGCGCCTCGACCGCGGAGCTCACCCGCCCGGGATTCCGGCACGACGTGTGTTCGGCCGTGCATCCGCTGGCGTTCGAGTCGCCGTTCTTCCGCGCGTTCGGCCTGCAGGACCGCGTCGAGTTCGTGAACCCCGAGCTCTCCTTCGCGCATCCCCTCGACAACGGCTCGGCCCTCGCCTACCGCGACCTCGACCGCACCGCGGACGGTCTCGGCCGCGATGGGCGGGCTTACCGCTCCCTCATGCGCGCGCTGTCGCGGCGAGCTCCGGCGGTCGCCGAGACGACCGGTGGACCGCTTCTGCGCATGCCGCCGCATCCGCTGACCGCCGCCGCGCTCGCCGTGCGCACGATCGAGCAGGGGACGCCGCTGTGGAACGCGCGCTTCCGCGAGCAGGCCGCCCCGGCACTCCTCACGGGCGTGAGCGCCCACGCGATCCTGCCGCTCCCCAGCCTGGCCGCCGCGGGGGCGGGCCTGGCACTGGCCGCCTACGCTCATGCGCGGGGCTGGCCGATCCCCGTGGGCGGCAGCCAGTCCATCATCGACGCTCTCGTCGACGACCTCGTCGCGCACGGCGGGCAGCTCGTGCTCAACCATCACGTCGCCGACCTGCGCGACCTGCCTTCGGCGCGGGTGCGCCTGCTCGACGTCACGCCGCGTGCCCTGCTCACCATGGCGGGGCCGTTGCTGCCCGATCACTACCGCCGGGCGCTCGGCCGGTTCCGGTACGGGAACGCCGCCGCGAAGGTCGACTTCGCGCTGTCGGAGCCGGTGCCGTGGCGGGACCCCGCGCTGCGCGACGCGCCCACGCTGCACCTCGGCGGGAGCCGGGACGAGATCGCCGCCGGCGAGCGCGAGGTGTCACGCGGGCTCCATCCCGCGTCGCCGTATGTGCTCGTGTCGCAGCCGTCGCTGTTCGACGCCACGCGGGCGCCCGCCGGTGCGCACACGCTCTGGACCTACACGCACGTCCCGTCCGGGTCGACCGAAGACCGCGCCGAGGCCGTCACGGCGCAGATCGAACGTTTCGCGCCGGGCTTTCGAGACACGATCCTCGCCGTGTCGAGCCGCACCGCCGTCGACCTCGAGCACCACAACCCCAACTATCCGGGCGGCGACATCGCGGCGGGGTCGCCCGACCTCCTGCAGCTGGTGCGACGTCCCGTCCTGCGGCCGACGCCGTGGCGCACGCCGGTGCCGGGGCTGTATCTGTGCTCGGCCTCGACGGCGCCCGGACCGGGCGTGCATGGCCTCGCCGGGTGGCGCGCAGCGCTGTGCGCCCTGCGTGATCGCTTCGGCATCGACGAGGCGCCCGACCTCTCGCCGGTCACCGCCGGCTGAAGCGGCCGGCCGCGTCGCGCGCTTCCCGTCGGCGCGCACACGGTGGGATATCAGCCGCTCCTTCGTGGGACAACCCCCTGCATGCGCGCACGATCACCGGCGAGAGTCGGAACATGCGTGCCGAAACCGACGGTGTCACCCAGGTCGCCAAGGGTGTCCTCCGTATTCAGAAGGCAGGAGTGAACTGCTACCTGATCCACACGGCCGAGGGCATCACCCTCATCGATGCAGGGCTCCCCAGGATGTGGCCGCTTCTAGAACAGGCGCTCGAGAGCGTCGGCGCGACGGCCTCAGATGTCTCGGCCGTCGTTCTCACGCACGGCCACTTCGACCACGTGGGGATGGCGGCGCGCCTCATCGACGCTCACGGCGCCCGGGTGAAAGTGCATCCCGACGATCGCGACCTCGCGCGCCACCCGTACCGCTACGCGCACGAAGACCCGCGCTGGCCGTATCCGTTGCGCTATCCCGCGGCGGTGCCGCTGCTCGCACGGATGACGGCCGCCGGTGCGCTCAGCGTGAAGGGCATCGACGCGGAACCCGTGGTCCGTCCGGGGGAAGCGGTCGACCTGCCCGGCAATCCCGTCGCGATCGCCTCGCCCGGGCATACCGCCGGTCACTGCGGGTTCTTCCTGCCCGACTCCGGCGTGCTGTTCACGGGCGACGCGCTCGTCACGCTCGACCCGTACTCGGGCCGCACCGGTCCGCGTCTCGTCGCGCGCGCCGCCACGGCCGACGTGGCCGAAGATCGACGCGGCCTCGCGAACCTCGCCGATACCGACGCGCGCCTGGTGCTGCCGGGCCACGGCCTCCCGTTCGACCGCGGGATCCGATGGGCGGTGGCAACCGCGATCGTCGAGCCCGTCGCGTGAGGCGCGTCGCGCACGGCGGCGACCGGCGCATCGACGTCGGCGACCTCGCGTTCCGGGTGTGGGGCGTCGACCGTCTCGTCGACGGCATCCCGGCGCTGGTGCTCGTGCACGGCATCGGCGTGTCGCACCGCTACCTGGCACGCACCCACAACGCGCTGCGCGAGCAGACGTCCGCCGACCGGGTCGCCGTCCTGTCGGTCGACCTGCCGGGGCACGGCGGGCTCCCCAAGCCCCGCGCCGATGCCGATGTGCCCCGCGTGGCCGCGGCGCTCGGCGCCGCCATCGCTCGTTGCGGCGTCGAGGACGCCGTCCTCGTCGGGCACTCGATGGGCGCTCAGTGGGTGACGGAGCTTGCACGGGCACGCCCTGGGCTCCCCCGCGGCGTGGTCCTCATCGGGCCCGTCGTCGACGATCGGCACCGCACGGCGTTCGCACAGGCTCGCGCGCTCACCGTCGACACGCTGCGGGAGGGGCCCGGTACGAACGCGGTCGTCTTCAGCGACTACCTGCGCTGCGGCGTGCCCTGGTATGTGCGGCAGCTGCGCCACATGCTGGCTTATCCGCTCGAGCAGCGGGTCGGCGAGCTGGCCCAGCCGGTGCTCGTCGTGCGCGGCGACCGCGATCCCATCGCGAGCGAGGTCTGGTGTCGCCGGATCGCCGCCGGCCCGCGAGGCGATTTCGTCACGGTGGCCGGCGGCGCCCACGTCATCCAGGATGCGCAACCCGATCGCCTGGCGGCGGCGCTGCTCACCTACTCCGCCGACGTGGGGTTCGCTGTCGCCTAGCCGTCTCGCCCACGCGTGCTCCGCGCGCACCGCCGACGCCGCCCCGGCACGGCCCTCGTCGCGGTGAGCGCGCGGCCGGCGCAGACCGCTCCCAGGTCGCGGGCAGATGCCCGTGCTAGCGTCGGGAACTGTCCCCCTCTGGTCGCGCCACCGTCGCACGCGCTCTTCAGACGGGGCGTCCCTGGTGTCGCTTCATCCCCTTCACCCCTATCGAGAGGTGAATCGATGCCCGCATGGTGGGAGCAGATGCTCCATGTCTTCTCCGGCCGCGCACAGCGCCACACCAGCCTCCCCGACCTCCGCGGACTGCCGTCGCGCACCGTCACCGTGGAGCGAACCCACTACATCGTCAACGACCGAGAGCGGCGCAGCCAGGACGATCGTCTCTACGTGCTGCGGAGTCGGGCCGCCGTTCGAGGTGCCGCTGCCGACGTCGCGGTGTTCTCACACGGCCGCGGGGTGGGATTCCTTCCGCGCGACGTCACCGCTCACGTCGGTCCGCTTCTGGAGGCTGTCGGCGGCGCCGCGGTGGTGAACGGCATCGGCGCACGCCGGGGGAGCATTCGACTGCGCGTGGAGGTGCCGGCCCACGACGCACTCGTCGAATACGCGCTCGCGCGGTCGACGTCCCCCTGAGCCGGCGTCTCGCCCGCCGACCCTCGACGCTGACACACCAGGATGTGACCGGTAACATTGCGCAGAGCGCCGCCCCTGCGGCGCCATCCGCATCGTCGCATTCCGGAGGACCCTCGTGAGCACCCGCGCCCCTCGTTTCAGCGCCGACGGCCTCCCCGCCGACGCCGCCCCTGCGGGTGTCCAGGCCGCAATCGCCCGCACCCGCGTCGAGGTCGCGTCCCTGCACGCGGAGCTCGTGCGATACGGGCTGGTCGTGTGGACGGGCGGAAACGTCTCGGGCCGCGTGCGCGTCGACGGCGAGGCGACCGAGTTCTTCGTCATCAAGCCGTCGGGGGTGTCGTACGACGACCTCGCGCCCGAGAACATGATCCTCTGCGACCTCGACGGGAACGTCGTCCCCGGCACAGACGGAAGCGAGCGGGCGCCGTCGAGCGACACCGCCGCGCACGCCTACGTCTACCGGAACATGCCCGAGGTCGGCGGTGTCGTGCACACCCACTCGACGTACGCCGTGGCGTGGGCCGCGCGCGGCGAGGAGATCCCCTGCGTCATCACCGCGATGGCCGACGAGTTCGGCGGGCCCGTGCCGGTCGGGCCCTTCGCGATCATCGGCGACGACTCGATCGGGCGCGGCATCGTGGAGACGCTCCGCGGGCACCGGTCGAGGGCCGTGCTCATGCGCAATCACGGTCCGTTCACCATCGGCGCGAGCGCGAAGGATGCCGTCAAGGCCGCCGTCATGCTCGAAGACGTCGCCCGTACGGTGCACATCGCGCAGCAGGGCGGCGCGGTGCTCCCTCTTCCCGACGACGCGATCGACAGCCTCTACCAGCGCTACCAGAACGTCTACGGTCAGTCGTCCGACGAGCGCCGCTAGCCGGCAGGCGACGGTATGCCGCCGTCCGTGCTGCGCGATTCCGGCGCGTCGCCGCTCGGGAGACATCCGGTGTGGCGGCGACACCGGCGGAGGCGAGAGGATCAGTGGCGGGAGGGACTGTCAAGGGTCTGTGCCCCGCCCGGAGGGAGAGTGAGGCTGTCGACATGAACCGCGTCACACACGTCGGCGGCGCGCCCGCATGACGACACCCCCGCGTCCGTCCCTTCTCTCCATCGGCACCGCCGTGCCCGCCTATCAGGTGCCGCAGGACCGCCTGCGCGACTGGTTCGCCGAGCAGGACGGAATCGACCGGCTGTCCGCGCGTCTCATCCGCGCCGCTTTCGACAGTTCGGCGATCGACCGCCGGCACACCGTGATCGACGGCCTCGCGGACCACCGAGAGGGCCTCTTCGCCGACGCGGACGGGAGTCTCCGGTCGCCCGCCACGCGTGAGCGCAACGACATGTACCGTCGCGAGGCGCCCGCGCTGTCGGCTGCGGCGGCGGTCGACGCCCTCGACCGGGCGGGGACCTCGGCGTCGGAGGTGACGCACGTCGTCACCGTGTCGTGCACGGGCCTGTTCGCACCGGGACCCGACTTCAAACTGGTGCAGGAGCTCGGCATCCGCTCCACCGTCGAACGCTTCCACATCGGGTTCGTCGGCTGCGCCGCCGCGTTCCCGGGCCTTCGCACCGCCCACCACATCTGCCGCTCGCAGCCTGACGCGGTCGTCCTGGTGGTGTGCGTCGAGCTGTGCTCGCTCCACATCCGCTCGTCGACCGACCCGGAGCAGATCGTCGCGTCGGCGGTGTTCGCCGACGGAGCCGCCGCCGCGGTGGTCTCTGCGCGGCCGGCCCGCGCGTCGCGGCTGGAGATCGACGCGTTCTCGACGACGATCACGAGCGAGGGCGAGGCCGACATGGACTGGTCGGTGGGCGACCATGGGTTCGAGATGCGGTTGAGCGCCGAGGTTCCCAAGATCGTCGGGCGCGAGGTGCGCGGTGCCTTCGCCACCGCGTTCGGTGGCGACGTGGTGCCCGCCGACGCGGCCGACGTGTGGGCGGTGCACCCCGGCGGACGCAGCGTGCTCGACCGTGTGCAGCACGGGCTCGACCTGCCCGACCGGATGCTCGAGCCCTCGCGCGACGTGCTGCGCGAATACGGGAACATGTCGAGCGCGACGGTGATGTTCATCCTCCAGCGGATCCTGGACGATGAAGCCCTCGCCGACGGCGCACGGGTGATCGGGATGGCGTTCGGTCCGGGGCTGACGGTCGAGACCGCCTCGTTCCGCCGGAGGGCGGCAGCATGACCGGATCGGCGGCGGTGATGCTGTCGAGGCGCGACACCGAGGTGCGCGAGCTGATGGACGATCCGCACTGCGACCCCGACCGGCTCCGTCGCACGCTCGAACGGTTCGCGATCGTCAACCGTCTCGTCGCGGGGTGGGGGCGCGCATACCGTCGTCACGTGCGCCCGGCGCTGGCGGCCGCCGAACAGCAGCAGGCGGGTCGGCTGCGCCTCCTCGACATCGGCTGCGGCGGGGGCGACGTGCTGCGCCACCTCGTCGTCCTCGCGCGGGCCGACGGCTTCGGCGTGGAGGCGCTGGGCATCGACCCCGACGCCCGCTCGCTCGCCGTGGCCACGGCGGCACCCACAGTGCCGGGCGTCCGCTTCCGGCGGGCGCACAGCAGCGACCTCGTCGCCGAGGGGGCGCAGTTCGACGTCGTCGTCTCGAACCACGTGCTGCACCACCTCACCGACGCGGAGCGCGACGCCGTGTTCGCCGACTCGGCGCGGCTCGCCGGTCGCGTGGCGGTGCACTCCGACATCGAGCGGAGCGCGGTGGCGTACGCCGGGTACGCGGTGGGGATCCTGCCTTTCGCGGCAGGGACGTTCCTTCGCACCGATGGGCTGCGGAGCATCCGGCGCAGTCACACGCGCGACGAGCTCGCCGCCGCCGTGCCGCCGGGGTGGCGCGTCGAGCGCGGCCCGTTCCGGCTGCTGGCCGTGCATCAGCCCGGCCGCGGGACGCCGTGACTGCGGCCGCGCACGACGTGATCGTCGTGGGTGCCGGTCCGACGGGGCTCCTGGTGGCGGGAGAACTCGCGCGCCGCGGCCTCGACGTCGTGCTGTGGGAGTCGCGCCCGGATGCGGGAGCGGGATCGCGGGCGATCGGCATCCACGCGCCCGTGCTCGCCGCTCTGGAGGAGTCGGGGACGACGGAGCGCCTGCTCGGCACGGCCACACGAGTGACGGCGGGCGTGGCGAGGGCGGCGGGCCGGCGGATCGGCGAAGTCCACTTCGACCGGCTGCGCACACGGTTCCCCTTCGTGGCGACCGTGCCGCAGGCGCTGACAGAGCAGGCGCTCGCCGCCGCCGCGCCGCCCGTGCGCCGGGGGACGACGGCGATGCGCGTGCACGACCGTGGCGACCGTGTCGAGGTGGAGGCCGACGACGGCGGATCGGCGACGACGGTCACCGCGCGACTCGTCGTGCTCGCGACCGGGGCCGCCGGCCGCGCGCTCGCGCCCGCAGACCTGGCCGTGCGCACGCACCGCTATCCCGACCGATATCTCATGGCCGACGTCGACGACCCGTCGGGAGCGCTCGCCGACACGGCGGTCATCACCCTCGACCCGGCCGGGGTCGTGGAGTCGTTCCCCCTTCCGGGCGGCAGGCGTCGCCTCGTGGCGTGGGTGACGCCCGACGTGACGGCGCCGGGGGTGACGCGCGACGTGGCGGAGCCAGGGACGGTGGCACCGGAGGGGGCGGCCGAGGCGGCGCGTCTGCGCGAGGCGGTGGTGTCGCGCACGGGACAGGTGCGGCTCGCCGAGCGGATCGAGGGGGCGCAGGTGTCGTCGTTCGGCATCCGCCGCTCGCTGGCGGCGAGGCTGCGCACCGGGCGCGTGTTCGCGGTGGGCGACGCGGTGCACGAGGTGAGCCCGATCGGCGGGCAGGGCATGAATCTCGGCCTGCTGGACGCCGTGACGCTCGCCCCGCTGCTCGCCGAGTGGCTCTTCCGTGAGGAGCCGGTGACCGCTCTCGGCCGCTGGGAGCGCGACCGTCTCGCGTCGGCGCGGGTTGCGGCTCGCCTGGCGGGAGTGAACACGGCGATGGGGAGGCCCCGCGGCCCCCTGGCGCAGGCCGTCACGATGAGGGCCCTCACGGTCGCGCTGTCGGGGCCGCTGTCGGGCCTGCCGACCCGCGCCTACGCGATGGAGCTCGACCGCGCCGCGCGGCTCAGGCGATCGACCAGCCGCTGATCACGAGCTGCACCGCCAGGAGCAGCGCCGCCAGCATGACGAGGCGGAACGCGAGGCGCGTGGCAGCCCCGCGGAGAGAGACCAGCAGTCCGATCACGGCGATGAGCGTCACGGCAGCGGCGGCGATCCATGCCGCCGGCGTCGGCCCCGCATCCCCGCCGCCCCCCAGCGCGGGAGCCCAGACCGACGCGACCGCGCCGACGATCAGAGCGCCGAAGGCGACGCACGCCGACGTACGCCGGCCGAGGCGGTGCGGCAGCCCGCGCACGCCGGTGCGGAGGTCGTCGTCGAGGTCGGGCAGCACGTTCGAGAAGTGCACGGCGACGCCGAGGGCGGCGCCGACGATCCACGCCCACGCCGGTGCGACGCGGGGCTCGGCGAGGGCCAGGGGGGCGAGTGACGGGAAGACCCCGAAGCCGACGAGGAAGCAGGCGGCAGACCAGATCGTCGACTTGAGCCCCAGGTTGTAGCCCCAGGCGCACGCGAGGAAGCCCGCGTGGGCGAGCGCCATCCCGGACCCGCACATGAGGGAGAGGGCGATCGCGAGCACCGCGGTCGCCACGGCGAGGCCCATCGCGGTGCGGACGGGTGCACCGGGCCGCGCGAGCGGTTTGTCGGCTCGGCCGGTCTGGGCGTCGCGTCGGGCGTCGACCGCGTCGTTCGACAGCCCGATCGACAGCTGTCCGCACAGCACCGACACCGTGAGCAGCGCGAGCCGTCCGCCATCCAGCCCCGCCGCGACGCCCAGCGCCAGGGCGACGAGCGTCACGACCACGGTCGGGCCGGGGTGCGTCGACCCCGCGAGGGTCGCGATCCGCTGAGTCCAGCGTGGCGGGGTCACGGTGCTCCTCTGCTCGGGGAAGGGGGAGGGGGGAGTGCGGCGGCGTGCGCCGCTCAGGCGCCGGCGGCGAGTTCGCCGTGGCCCGACGCGATGACGAACGACAGCACGGCCAGGACGATCGTCACCGGCACCATCGTGAACCGCTCCGCGCGGCTGCGCGATATCGCGTTCATCACGATCCCGACGACCGAGTACGCGAAGATCACCCACATCGCCACCTGCGAGAAGACGTCGGGAGCCAGGTCGATCGCGCCGACCCGGTCCCACGCGACGATCGCGAACAGCGCGTAGAGCGCGATCGACACGGCGCTTCCGATCCGGAGGCGCCGCGGCAGGACGCGGTGCTGACCGCCCCACGCGAAGCGACCCATCGGCGCGCCCAGCGCGAGCGCGAGCTGGAACACGGCGAGCAGAGCGAGGACGATCGTGAACGCGAGGGCGAAGGGCACACGCTCACCGTATCGGTCGGATCCGTCGCGTGATGGCGGCGATCACCCGATCCACACGGTCGACTCGCCGGCCACCTCGCCGCCCGCCCTCGGTGCGCGTTCTCCTCCTGTGCTCGCGAGGAGCACCCGGCTCCCGTCGGGCAGCGGGTACGGTTCGGTGCCGAAGTTCGTCACGACCTGCCAGCCGCTCGGGCGCGCGAAGTGCAGCACGTCGTCGCGGCCGGTCTCGATCCACTCGAGCCGTTCCTCCGACTGCAGGCGGCGGCGAAGCGCGAGCGCCTCACGGTAGAGCGAGAGGGTCGATCCGGGATCGGCTGCCTCCCGTTCGACGGCATAGTCGCCGAACCACGCGGGCTGCGGCAGGTGTGCGCCGTCGTCGCCGAAGCCGAACGACGGTCCCGATGCGGTCCAGGGGAGCGGTACGCGGCATCCGTCGCGTCCGATCTCGTCGCCGTGCGTGCGGAAGAAGGTGGGGTCTTGACGCTCGGTGCGGGGGATCTCGGCCACCTCGTGCAGCCCGAGCTCCTCGCCCTGGAAGAGGTAGGCCGATCCGGGGAGCCCCAGCATGAACAGGGTCGCCGCGGTCGCGCGCCGGGCGCCGCCTTCGCGGTCGAGCTGCGCCTCGTCGCCGCCGTCGTGCAGCCAGCGTCCGCCGTTGCGGAGGGGCACAGGGAACGTCGGGTCGTCGGGGATGCCGTATCGGGTGGCGTGGCGGACGACGTCGTGGTTCGACAGCACCCAGGTGCTCGACGAGCCCGACTGGTGCGCGAGGGCGAGGTTGTCGGCCACGACGCGCCGGAACGCGGCGGCATCGAAGTCGGCCTGCAGCAGGTCGAAGTTGAACGACTGCCCGAGTCCTTCCGGGCTTGCGTAGCGGGGCACGCGGTGCGACGCGACCCATGCTTCGGCCACCGCAGTACGCGGCGGGTCGTACTCGTTGAACACCGCGCGCCACTCGGCGTAGATCTCGTGCACGTCGTCGCGGTCGATGATCGGGTGGTTCCCGTCGATCGGCAGCAGGTCGAGCTGCTCGCGCGAGGGGAGCGGCTCGGTGAGGTCTTTCGTGAGCATGTGCGCCACGTCGATGCGGTAGCCGTCGACCCCGCGGTCGGCCCAGAACCGCAGCGTCGTCACGAAGTCGGCGCGCACGTCGGGGTGGCTCCAGTTGAGGTCGGGCTGCTCCTTCGCGAAGTGGTGGAAGTACCACTGGCCGTCGTCGACCCGATGCCAGGCCGGGCCTCCGAAGGTCGACACCCAGTCGGTGGGCGGCTCGTCGCCGTTGGGGCCGGTGCCCTCGCGGAAGATGTAGCGTTCGCGCGCCGCCGAGCCGCGGCCCGCAACCAGCGCCTCCTGGAACCACTCGTGCAGGTCGGAGGTGTGATTGGGCACGATGTCGACGACCACGCGGATGCCGCGGGCGTGCAGCGCCTCGACGAGCGCGTCGAAGTCGTCGAGCGTGCCGAGCCGCGGGTCGACGTTGCGGTAATCGGCCACGTCGTACCCGCCGTCGGCGAGGGCCGAGGGATAGAACGGGCTCAGCCACACGGCGTCGATCCCGAGCCCGGCCAGGTAGTCGACGCGCGACAGGATGCCCGGCAGGTCGCCGATGCCGTCGCCGTTCGCGTCGGCGAAGCTCCGCGGATAGATCTGGTACACCACCGCCTGCCGCCACCACACGCTCGGGTCGACCGTCATCCCTTCACCGCTCCCTGCGTGACGCCCTCCATCACCCAGCGCTGGGTGAACAGGTAGGCGATGATCGCGGGCGCCATCGCCATGAGGTACGAGGCGAAGGCGACGTTGTAGTTGTTGCTGAACTGGTTCTGGAAGAGGTTCTGCCGCACCGGCAGCGTCTGCATGTCAGGGTCGGAGATGATGAGCGACGGCATCATGAAGTCGTTCCAGGCGTAGAGGAACGCGAAGATGCCGACGGTCGCGCTCATCGGAGCGAGCAGCGGGAAGATGAGCCGCCAGAACGTCTGCCACGTGCTCGCGCCGTCGATGCGGGCGCTCTCCTCCAGCTCGATCGGGATCGAACGCAGGAATGCCGTGAACAGCAGCACGCTGAAGCTCAACTGGAACATCGTCGCGAGGATGATGACCCCGAACGGGTTGTCGAGTCCCACTCGTCCCGTGAGCTGGATCTGCGGGAGGGCCACCACCGGGAACGGGATGAACATCGCCGCCAGCAGGTAGTAGAAGGAGTAGCGGAACAGCTTCCGGTCCCAGTTGCGCACGATCGCATACGACGCGAAGGCCGCCAGCAGGATCGTGGCGATCACCGTCCCGGCGGTGACCAGCAGCGAGATACCGGCTCCGACGGGGAACTTCGTCAGGTTCCACGCCTCGACGAACCCGTCGAAGCTGAACGGGGCGGGGAACGAGAACGCGTTGCCGTCGACGGCCTGCTCGGTGGTCTTCAGAGCCATCGAGATCGTCACGTACAGCGGGAGCAGCACCGTCACGGCGCAGAGGATCAGGATCACCGTTCCCGACCAGTTGACGCGCTCCATCTTCTGTCGGATGCGCTGTGTCCCGGTGTCGGTGCCCGGCTCGTAGGCGACGGCGGGCTCGGTGGCGAGGGCGGGTTGGGTCGTCATCAGAATGTGTTCCTTCCGCGCGTCAGCGACAGCTGCAGGAGAGAGATGAGGATGGCGACGACGAAGAAGATGGTCGCGTTGGCCATCTGGTAGGCGTAGTCGCCGCCGTTGAAGCCCGCGATGATCGTCATCGCGACGCTGCGGGTGGCCGTCCCCGGCCCGCCGTTGGTGAGACCGACGATGATGTCGTAGGCGTTGAGGAAGCCCTTGAAGCCGAGGATGACGTTGATCACGACGTAGCCGGCCACGAGCGGAAGCGTGATGCGCCACAGCTGCTGGGTCTTGCTGGCGCCGTCGATCGACGCCGCCTCATAGACCTCGCCCGGCACCGAGAGGAGGCCGGCGATGTAGATGAGGAGCGTGCCCGGGATCGCCTGCCAGGCGGTGACGATCACGATCGCGATCCATGCGAGGTCGGGGTTGGCCAGCAGGCTCGTCTCGAGCCACCCGATCCCGAGCGCGCTCGCCGCCGAGGGCACCGAGTTGGAGAACAGGAAGTTGAAGACGTAGGCGATGATGATGCCCGAGATCACCATCGGGATGACGAAGATGGTGCGCAGGCCGGTCTTGAACCGGATGCGCGAGGTGAGCCCCACCGCGAGCAGGAACGCGATGATGTTCACGACGATCACCGTCGCGATCGAGAACCCGATCGTGAAGAGGTAGCTCTGCAGGATCGCCGGGTCGCTGAAGAGGGCGATGTAGTTCGTGAGCCCGTTGAAGCTCCACTCGCCGATGCCGATCGAGTCGGTGAAGCTGAAGAAGATGCCGATGACGCCCGGGAGCGTGATCGCCAGCGTGAAGAGCACGAGGCTCGGCAGCAGGAAGAGGTAGTAGATCGGCTCGACGCGTCGCGTGCTGCGCTGCGAGCGCCGGTCCTTCCCCGTGATGATCGTCGACGTGCTCATTCTCCGGACTCCTGTGACTCACTGGTGGGGGCGGGGGCGCGGAAGGCCGTGCGCGCCCAGTCGGCGTCCATCGTCCGCAGCGTTGCCCTGGGGTTCCCGCCGAGCACCATCGCCTGTGTGTAGTTGAAGATCGGCATCGTGCGCGGCACGAGCACCGATGGGCCCTGGTAGACCTGCCCCTCCTGGTAGTAGGGGATCATCCCCTCGATGCGGGGGTCGTCGGGCGCCGGGGCGTCCTTGGTCGGCGTGAAGCCGAGCTGCGATTCGTTGTACGCCTCGATGTTCTCGGGCTCGTACAGGAACTCGAGGAAGTCGCGAGCGGCGTCCTGATGCCGCGACCCCTCGGGGATCATCGCCGCGAGGTCCATGTTGACGCGCACGCCGAGGTCGGCGGGGTCGTCGGTCATGGGGAGCGGGAACGTCCCGAGGTCGAGGTTCTCGTCGGTCTTCGCGATCTCGCCGAAGGCCCACGGGCCTTGGAGGTACATGGCCGCCTCGCCCTTCGCGAACGCGAGGTTGCCGTCGCCGTAGCCGCGGGAGGCGGCGTCGTCGTTGACGTAGGTGGTCGCGAGCTCCAGCATCCGCTCGATCGGCTCGGCGAACTGCTTCTCGAATGAGACGGCCGAGTCGGGACCGACGTCGGTGCCTTCCTTCGCCAGGCTGTCGAAGAACTCGACGACGTCGAGCGACCCGCCCACCGCGTAGTCGTACCAGCCCTGGCCGACGGTCCAGTCGTCTTTGAACGTCGCGTAGAACGGCGTGACGCCCGCGTCGGAGAGGGCATCGCACACGGCGATCAGCTCGTCCCACGTGGTGGGCACGTCGAGGTCGTTCTCCTCGAAGATCGTCTTGTTGTATATGACCGACGCGGCCATCACCGAGTAGGGAAGGGCGCTCACGCGGCCCTCGCACGATCCGTACTGGCCCATGAGCGACTGCAGATCATCGCGTGTGGATGCCGCGGCTTGCGTGTCGGAGAGATCGATGAGCGCGCACCGCTGCACGAACCGGGCGACCTCGTAGTTGTAGTTGGCGAGCATGATGTCGGGCGGATTGCCGCGCACGAAGCTCGCCGAGACGACATCGACGCCCGAGGTGTCGATCTCGACCTGCACCTCGCTCTGCGACGCGTTGTACTCGTTCACGAGGCCGGTCATGAACTCGATGGCCTCGCGTTTGCTGAACGTGAAGCGGATGGTCTCGCGACCGTCGCTCGAGCAGGCCACCAGCAGCGCTCCGGTGAGCATCAGCGCGGCGCCGCCTGCAACAGCGCGCAGGAGCGTGGGTTTCGTCGTAGACACCGTTGTCCTTCCCGGATGCGACCATGCGCCGAGACGTAGAGTCGCTCATTAAATCTACTGATCAAATCAACCAGGTTGCGACATACTGTGACAGACGCCATCACTGTGGTCAAGGGGGTGTAAATATGAGCGCGATCGGCCTCGGAACGGGTCGCCCGAGCCTCGGACGCGTGCTCGACTTCGCGTGGAGCGCGGGCGCGTTCACGGCCACCGATGCCATGCGCAGCGCGTCGCTCACCCGTTCGACCACGATCGAGGCGATCGACACGCTCGTCGACGTCGCGGTGCTGCGCGAGCTCCCCAACGCCCGGGACGCCGGTGAATACCGCGCCGGTCGGCCCGCGCGCCGCTTCGAGCTGCGTCGCGACCTCGGCGTCGTGATCGGGATGGATGCGGGCGACACCCACGTGACCGTCGAGATCGCCGAACTCGGTGGCGCGGTGCGCGTGCACGAGCGGCGCGACCTGCACCCGTCGCAATCGATCGCCGAGCGGCAGCGCGCGATCCTGCGCAGTCTCGAGGGTGCCCTCGACGCCGCCGATGTGACCCGCGAGCAGGTGCTCGCGATCTGTGCCGGCGTGGCCGCACCCGTCACCCGCCGTGGTGCCTCGCCGCCGCATCCCGAAGGGTTCTGGGAGCGCACGAATCCGCAGCTCGCGGCGCTGCTGTCGGAATGGGCGCACGCCGTCGAGGTCAAGAACGATGCCCAGCTCGCCGCCACGGCTGAAGCCGCCGTCGGCGATGCGGTCGGGTGCCGCGACTACATCGCGCTGCTGGCAGGGGAGCGGCTCGGCGCCGGAGTCGTCGTCGACGGGCACCTGCTGCACGGAGCGCACGGCGGGGTGGGAGAGATGCTCGCCTTCGACGCCGTGCGCGGCGTCGACTCCGCCTACGGGCTCGGTCCCGTGCTCGAGAAGGCCGCCCGCGCCGCGCTCGCCGCCGCGCAGGAGCACGGCTCGCCACTCGGCGGCCTCGATCCCGACGCGATCGACGGCGAGCGAGTGCTGCGGCTCGCTGCCGCCGGCGACCCCGTCGCTCGGCAGGCGGCCGAGCAGACCGGCCAGTCGCTCGCCCGGATCGTCGGAGTGCTCGGCAGCATGTTCGACCCCGAGCGGATCATCGTGTGCGGCTCGATCGCGGAGGGCATCGAGCCCGTGCTGCAGGCAGCTCGCGCCGCCCTGCCGCCACGGCTGCACCTCCCCGCACCCCAGCTGCTGCGTTCCCGGCTCGGCGGCGACGTGGTCGTGCGGGGAGCGGTGTCGCGGGCACTCGAGCTCGCGCGGGAGGTCGCGGTGCCACGCCTCACAGAGGAGCGCCTGCGCGCGGGGTGATCTGCGCGGGTGGGGGTCAGGCGAGCGAGAGGAAGAGCTTCTCGAGCTCGTCGGTCTGGGCGGTCCCCTGGGCGTCGGGGTCGGTCAGGCAGTCTCGCAGGGCTGTGGAGATCACGAGGAACCCGGCGCGGTCGAGTGCCTTGGACACCGCGGCGAGCTGCTGGACGATGTCGCGGCAGTGCGCGTCGCCCTCGACCGCCGCGATCACCGCGGCGAGCTGACCCTGCGCACGCTTGAGGCGATTGGCGACCTTGCGCTTCGCCTCCGCGTCGTGGGCGAAGACATCGATGTCGGGCGCGGTGTCGGGCATGGAGACCTCCGGGGTGTGATCCTGACGGCGCGGGCCGCGGGCGGATGTGATCCCATGATACCCCCTGGGGTATTATGAAGCCAGTTCTCCGGATACCCCGGGGGGTATAAGAAGAAAGGGCATCCATCATGTGCCGAGCGACCACGTGCAGCACCTGCGGCAAGACCACCTGGGCGGGGTGCGGCCAGCACATCGCCTCCGTCAAGAAGACCGTCCCCGCCTCGCAGTGGTGCGACGGCAGCCACACGCGCGGGGAGGTCGAGGCCGCCGCCGCGCGCAACAGCGGCGCGGGCTTCTTCGCCCGGCTGCTCGGCCGGTGACGGGTTCCCGCGAGCCCCGGTCACATGGACGCTGACGCGCCGATGACTTCGCGCAGTCGGCGGCCGATGCGGTCGACCACCTGGGGTGTCATGCGGGCGGCCGGTCCCGAGATGCTGATGGCGTGCTTCTGCGTCGGGACGACGTCGGGGAGCGCGACGGCGACGCACGCCGCGCCGCGCTCGTTCTCCTCGTTGTCGAGGTACTGGATGTTGTCGTCGACGAGCGTGCCCAGATTCACCGTCTCCTGGAACTCGTCGCGTAGTGCGTTCATCGTCGGCAGCCAGTCGGCCACGATGTCGTGCGATGAGAGCAGCGCCGAGGCCATGGCGAGCATCTGCGGTTACCGTCGCCGTTACCGCTGCGCCAAGCGACGACCGGCGTCGCGGAGCCAGCGCGCGGGGTCCTCCATCGCCGCCGCCGATCCGCCGGCCAGTTCGCTGAGCGACACCGCCGCCGTGAAAGACGAGGTGTCGGCTTCGGCGGCGACGCGTCCCGCGACGAGCGCGACGGGCACGTCGTGGGCGGCGGCGATCGCGGCCACGTGAGCGGGGACTTTGCCCTGTGCCGACTGCGCGTCGAACGATCCCTCTCCCGTGATCACGAGTCGGGCGCCGGCCACCGCGTCGGCCAGCCCGATGAGCTCCGCGACCCGAGCGGCTCCCGGAACCAGCTCCGCTCCCCACGCCAGGAGCGCGAACCCCGTTCCTCCCGCTGCACCCGCGCCCGGGGCGGCGGCGTCGGCCGGCAGGAGCGCCGCGAGGCGGGCCAGCCCGTGGTCGAGCGCGGCCACGTCGTGGGGCGTCGCCCCCTTCTGCGGGCCGAAGACCGCCGCCGCGCCGCGCGTGCCGAGCAGCGGCGCGGTGACGTCGCTGAGCACCGTCACGCCACCCGGCGGGAGGGCGGGGAGTCGGCGACAGATCGGCGGATGCGAGGGCGGCCAGGCCGCGGCCGCCGAGAGCGATGGGTGCGTGCGTCGCATCCCGCAGCGAAGCGCCGAGTGCCCGGAGCATCCCCGCTCCGCCGTCGGTCGACGAACTGCTCCCGATCGCGAGCACGATCCGCGAGACGCCGTGCGCGAGAGCATCGGCGATCGCTTCGCCGAAACCGACCGTGTGGGCATGGAGCGGCCGCAGGGCAATCGGGCGGAGAAGCTCGATCCCGGACGTCGAGGCGAGCTCGACGAGCGCCGTTCCCTGAGGTGCGTCCGCTGTGGCCGGCAGCAGCAGCCATCGTGTCGCCACAGGCACGTCCGCCGGCCCGGTCACGGTGATCGGCATCGAGACGGCGCCCGGCACGGCCGCCTCGAACGCATCGAGCGTGCCCTCGCCACCATCGGCCATGGGCCGCAGCACCAGCTCGTCGGCTGGCCTCGCCTGAGCCCACCCGTCGGCGAGAGCCCGCGCGGCGTCGGCTGCGCCGATCGTGCCCTTGAAGGAGTCGATGGCGATGACGATCGGCGACGTCTGCGAAGCGGTCATGGGTGCGACGATCGGCTCGGTCCAGTACTGCGGGTCGTCTGGGACTTTACCGGACCCTGCCATGTCACCAACCATGCGTATTGAGCCAGTCGCGGCGGTGTGCGGTCTCGTCCTCGGTCTCGTCCCGGTCGGAGGTGTCGTGGTCGCGCAGTCCACCGTCCGTGAGCGGGATGAAGCGCAGGCACGTCGGGCAGAGTGCTCTGCCGTGCGGGTAGCCGTCGGCGAGCGGCTCGGCGGGGTGACCGGGCGTTCCCGAACCGGGACAGCGCGCCGCGTCGGCGGCAGCGTCGGTCCACATGATCGCGCGATGCCGGTGGAGTCCCGGGTGTCCGAGCGGACGCGTGCAGCGCCGACCGGCGTTGCGGCTCCGACAGAAACGGACGATGCCCGATCCGCTCGCGTCCGTCATCCTCTCCGACCCCTTCTCCGGCCCGTCAGCCGCCGAACTCCGCGTTGACGACGAGGGGCGTGTGGTTCATCGAGCAGCGCCGACCGATCGAATCGAGCTGGCCGTACAGATCCGACCGAATCTGCCCGGGCTCGACATCATCGAGGACCGGAAGTCCCTGCGAGATCGACGCCAGCACAGCAGAGACGTTCGACGTCGAGGCTGCGGCGAGGGCTTTCAGCGCGTCGATCGCGTCGGTCATCCGCGTGGTCCATTCGTCGCGGCCGAACGCCTTGTACGTCACGAAGCCCTCTTCCGCATTCGTGATGGCGCTGTACACGTCGACGAGGCCGGAGCAGTCCGCGGCGAGCGCCTCGTCGGTCACGAACGCGGCGGTCGAGAATGTCGGCGTCGCCACCCACTCGACGTCGTCGCCGATCCACACCTGGATCGTGGGTTGCGTGCGTGAGCTGATCGGCCACGCGAGCTCAGTGGAACCGTCGCACGAGCCGGTGAGGGGGTCCTGTCCGAGCGCCATCGCGTCGCCGATCTCCACCTGGAAGAACGAGCCGCCCTCGCACGCGAACTTCAGCACGAGCGACCGCGCTTCCGCCGGGATGGGGAACGGGTCGCCCGGGAATTCGCCGCCCGGGCCGGTGCCCGTCAGCGGAGCCGCCGGCAGCAGCGTCGGTTCGGCGACGGGCGTGGGCGTGGCCGTGGCCGCGGGCACGGGCGACGGGTCGGCCGCCGCCGTCGGCGACGTGGCGCAGCCCGAGAGCCCGAGGGTGAGCGCGAGAAGAGCGGCACCCGCGGCGAGGGCGGGGCGGGAAGCGAATCGAACGGCGGCGGACATCGTCATCTCCAGGGCCGACGGGCAGAGGCGGGGGCAGCAGTGCTGCGACTCTAGCGGTCGCGCCGGCACATCTCGCTCGGGAGGGCCGAGCCGAGTCTTCTCATCACATGAAGCGGCCCTGAGCGCTCAGATGCGGCCGACCGCGCATCGCGCGGAAGCCCGTTGACCCGCGACCTTCGCCTTGATAGGCCGTCTACTGAGGGAGTTTCCCGAATCCGGAGGTGACGTGATGCTGTTCGCGCTGTACATGATCTTGTTCGTCGGCGGAATGTGGGTGATGGGTCTCGGCCTCAACGCTCCCGCGTTCCAAGGAGTGATCTTCGTGCTCGGCATCCTCATGGTGTCAGCGGCGCTCGCGACACCGATGATCGCGAGCGGTCTCGAGCACCGGGGCGACGACCGGCGCCGGTAACAGACTCAGCCGGACCGGCGTACGTGAGCGTGGTGCGTCGCTCCCGCGTCCGCCAGAATAACGCCATGCCGACCCTGCTTCCGCTCGCTGCGATGGGGACTGTCATTGTCTTCGTTCTGGCGGGCTGCGCGCACGGGCCCAGCCCCGACCCGTTCGATGGACCCGGCTCCGCAACGGAGACGCCGCCGGCGGCGTTCGCTGTCGTCGGCAGTCATGTCATGGACGTGCCGATTCCCGTATGGCTGACCACGTACGCCGTCCTCGACAACGTCGAGAATGTCGAGCGGGTCGACGGTGATGAGGAACTCGCGGACCGAGCGGCTGACCTCATGAACCAGGGCTCGCGTGCCGCCCGCGCCCACCCTCTGGCGGGGGAGGGTGAAGGAGGATGGCCGCCTCACGACGCGACCCTGTCGTTGGAACTGTCGGCGCGCGACGTCCAGGCGATTCAGAGCGCACTCCGCGACAGCCTCGCGACCGTACGGAGCCTGCTCGAGGACTACCCGCTGACCGACGCGCAGCGTGAAGAGCAGCTTCTGTCGGAGCAGCTCGTACGGGAGGCGGTGGCCTTCTGGGGCTGACCGTCGGTGCAGCCCTACCGCAGCTGCGATCCCCGTGTTTCCGGGGCAAAGCAAAACCCCCGCCATGTAGAAGCTAGGCGAGGGTTTCTGGGACCGTTGTAACGACGGTCCTTGTGGCTCCGACGGGCGTCGATCCCGTGACCTCACGATTTTCAGTCGTGCGCTCTACCAACTGAGCTACAGAGCCGCATGGCATCAGTGGTGCCATGTCCGAGACGAAAGGCCCTCTGTTTCCAAAGGGCCCGTCGCTTGGAGCGACCCTGACGGGACTTGAACCCGCGACCTCCGCCGTGACAGGGCGGCACGCTAACCAACTGCGCTACAGGGCCATGCGTATTAAGTTGTGGTGGAAAGTGACCCCAACGGGATTCGAACCCGTGCTACCGCCGTGAAAGGGCGGCGTCCTAGGCCGCTAAACGATGGGGCCGAGCGAACCCTGGGGGCTCACGCTTACCGACGCTCAAGCATACGAGGAATCCGGGAAAATACGAAATCGACCCGCGTGGCCGGTGGCGCATGAGGGGCCCGCGCGGGATGATGGCGAGAGGCGTCGTGGCTACGGCGACGACGAAATCCTGGGGATCTGTGACCTGTGTTGCTACTGTGACTCCTGTTGCGTGTGTGACTGAAGGGTGACTGACGTGCGTTCAGAGCGAGACGAATCGCTGGAGGAGTGCGGCTGCGCGCCGACGCCTCGCGAGCTCCGCGCGCTCGGCCGCCTCGTCACGCGGCGGAGCGCGATCGGCTTCGGCGTCGTGGGTGTCGCCGCCGCCGGCGTGCTCACGGCCGCCCCCGCGTTCGCGGCGAAGTACCCGTCGTGGGACGACGTGGAGCGCGCCAAGCGCAACCAGAGCTCGAAGGCGGCAGAGGTCGCCCGCATCGAAGGGCTCATCGCCTCCCTCGCCGCCGACGTGGAGCGCAAGCAGGCCGAGGCCGAGCGGCTCGGGCAGGAGTACAACGACGCGCAGGAGGCCTTCGAAGAAGCCGCCGACCGCGCAGCGGCCCTCCAGGAGCAGGCGGACGCGGAAGAGGCCAAGGCTGCCGCAACCGCTGACAAACTCGGACGCCTCGCCGCGCAGCAGTACCGGATGGGCGGCGACGACACGTCGCTCGAGCTCTTCTTCTCCGGCTCCGCCGCCAGCGCCGACGAGCTTCTCGCGCGTCTCGGCACGATGGACAAGCTCCTCGACGCCAACCGCAGCATCTACGCGGATGCCGTCAGCGCCCGAGACAATGCGCGCAACCTGTCGAACCAGGCCGACGTGGCCCGCGCCGAGCGCGACCGTCTCCAGCAGGAGGCGGAGGCCAAGATGATCCGCGCGCAGGACGCGGCGACCGCCGCGCAGGCCGCTCTCGACGCGCAGTCGGAGCACCGCGACGTGCTTGAGGCTCAGCTCGCCGCGCTCCGCGACACCACCGCCACGACCGTCGCCGCCTACAAAGAGGGCGTCGAAGCTCGCCGCCGCGCGCGGATCGCCCGTATCAAGCGGGAGCGCGAGGAGGCCGCGCGGAAGGCTCGCGAAGCGGCGGAGAAGGCGCGCGAAGAAGCCGAGAAGAACGGCGGCGGCGGTGGCGACGGGGGCGGGGGCGGCGGCAGTTCGGCCGGCGAAGTGCAGTCGTCGGGCTGGGTGCGCCCCGGCTACGGCTACATCAGCGGCTGGTTCGGCTCGCGCGGGACCATCTGCGCCAACGGCTACTGCACGTCGAGCGGACACCGCGGCATCGACTTCGCCGGCGGATGCAGCTCACCCATCTACGCGGCCGCGTCGGGTCGCGTGATCTTCGCCGGGTCGAGCGGCTCGTGGGGCAACTACATCAAGATCGACCACGGCGACGGCATCATCACCGGCTACGCCCACATCAAGCCCGGCGGGTTCAATGTCGGCTGGGGCGACCGGGTGCGCGCCGGCCAGACCATCGCCTACGTCGGCAACACCGGCGCCTCCACCGGCTGCCACCTGCACTTCGAGGTATACCGCGGCGGGGTGCGCATCAACCCGGCACCGTTCCTGCGGGCGCGTGGCGTCTCCGTCTGACGCCCGCCCACGCACTGCCGCGACGCGGCCACACCGCGAAAGCCCCAGCAGAAGACACTGCGAAAGACACAGCGAAAGAGGCGGACACCGGTCTCCCGGCATCCGCCTCCCGCGTCGACGTCGAACGTCAGATGGTCTTCGGGGCGGGGCCTTCACCCTGCGTGGCGGTCTCGCCGTCGTGCTCTTCGAAACGCGCGAATGCCTCGGTCACCAGACGCTCGGCCTCGGCGGCGTCGCCCCACTGGTCGACCTTGACCCACTTGCCCGGCTCGAGGTCCTTGTAGTGCTCGAAGAAGTGGTTGATCTCGCCCTTCGTCCACTCGTCGAGGTCGCCGACGTCCTGGATGTGGTCCCAACGGGGGTCCTTCGCGAGCACCGCGACGACCTTGTCGTCGCCGCCGGCCTCGTCGAGCATCTTGAGCACGCCGACGGGCCGCACCTTCGCCATCACGCCCGGGTAGAGGTCGCGGTCGAGAAGCAGCAGCACATCGAGCGGGTCGCCGTCCTCGCCGAGAGTGTCTTCGAAGAAGCCGTAGTTGGCGGGGTAGCCCATGGGGGTGAACAGCACGCGGTCGAGGAACACGCGGCCCGTGCCGTGGTCGACCTCGTACTTCACGCGGCTGCCGCGCGGGATCTCGATGACGGCGTCGTACGCGCCCATGACGGTTCTCCTTCAGGAAATGCGGGAAGTGCGGTGAATCCGCGGACAAGCCTAGTCGCGCGCGCCCCCGCGTTTCACTCTCCCGAGCACGGGAGCCGGCGCCGTGCACGCGTCGGGGAGAGACCGCTCGGCCGGGGTTGCGGATGACTAACGTGGAGGGCGTGCAGCCTCGTCCCGGTCTCGACCCCGCCGTCGCCGAGATCCGCCGTGCCGTCCGGGCGTCGCTTGCCGGGATCGACGGCCCTGTCGTGATCGGGCTCTCCGGTGGCGCCGATTCCCTGGCGCTCGCCGCCGCGGTCGCGTTCGAGGCACCGCGGGCCGGCGTCGAGGCGACCGCCGTCGTGATCGACCACGCCCTGCAGGAAGGATCCGACCAGGTCGCGGCGCGCGCCGTCGCCGCTGCGGAGTCGCTCGGTCTGCCGGCCCGGTCGCTGCGGGTGACGGTCGGGGTCGAGGGCGGCCCCGAAGCCGCTGCGCGCGAGGCTCGGCGTGAAGCGCTGAAGTCCGCCGCGCGAGAACTCGGTGCCGCGGCCATCCTCCTGGCCCACACCCTCGACGACCAGGCCGAGACCGTGCTCATCGGTCTCGCACGCGGCTCGGGGTCGGCGAGCCTCAGCGGGATGGCGCCCGTGCGCGAAGAGGGTGCCCTCCGCTGGGTGCGCCCGCTCCTCGCGATCCGGCGCGAGACGACGCGGGCCGCGTGCGTCGCCCAGGGCCTCCCGCCGTGGAGCGATCCGCACAATCTCGACCGCCGGTTCCTGCGTGTGCGCGTGCGACAGGACGTGCTCCCCGTGCTCGAGGACGCGCTCGGCCCCGGCGTCGCGGAGGCGCTCGCGCGCACCGCCGATCAGCTCCGGGAGGACGCCGACGCGTTCGCCGACATGATCGACGAGACCATCGAAGACATCGTCGAACACGCCGAGGCGGGCATCGCCGTTTCGGCGGCGGCGCTCGCAGCGAACCCTCCGGCCCTGCGCCACCGCATCATCCGCCACATCGTCGCCAGCGAGTTCGGAGAGAGCCTCTCCCGTGCGCAGACGCTCGAAGTGGCCCGGCTCGCCGTGGACTGGAGCGGTCAGGGCCCCATCGATCTGCCCGGCTGTCACGCCTTCCGCCGCGGCGATCGGATCTTCTTTTCCGCTTCCGCGTAATAGAACGCACCAACCCGCGTCTCCTCTGGAGAGGGCGCTTTCAAGCGCTCTGCTTTTATGAGAATTGCATCATTCTGATGATGCCGGAGGGGGAGGTAGCTGTGGTTTTCCAAAGCGCCCGATCGAAGACGCTGCTGGCGGCAGTTGTTGTCGGGGCCATGGCGGTGGGAGGGACGATCGCGACATCTGCGTCCGCCGCGCCGCCGTATGAGACAGATGCGACGCTCACATCGGTGGCGTTCGTGCAGGAGACGGTGGCGTCGGGGGCGAACGCCAAGCTCACGGGGAAGTGGTCGCTGCCCGACAACGCGCCCACCCCGGCGGGCTTCGTCGTCGACCTGCCCGACGGCCTCAAGGGGCTGAACGACTCGTTCGACCTCCTCGACCCCGACAGGAAGACGATGGGGCACTGCGTCGTCACGACCACCCAGATCGTCTGCGATCTCGACAGCACCTACCTCGCGGCCCATCCGCGCAATGTGAAGGGCGAGTTCGCCTTCTGGGCGCAGGTGCAGACCGAGGTCTCCACCGACACCGACGTCACCTACGACTTCGACGGTCTGACCGCTTCGGTGACCGTGACGCCTGCGGTGTCGTCCTGCCCCGGGTGCACGTTCCAGGGTCGCAAGAACGCCAAGTCGGGCACGCTCGATCGCGAGACCGGCGTGATCCGCTGGTCGGTCGATGTCGCGTCGCCCCCCACTGGATTCACGGCCGGTCAGAAGGTGCAGGTCACCGAGCGGCTGGGCGCGAATCAGACATGGGAGCGCACCGCCGCCGACACGCCCAAGATCTACGTGATCGGCACCGACAAATACGCCGACACCGGCATCCCGACGGGGTGGGCGGTCGTCGACGGCCGCGTCGGCACGACCGTCGAGGAGACTGCCGACGGCGTCGTCGTTTCCTTCACCGCCGAGGAGGGCTGGCACTACTCGCTCCACGGCTACAGCACCATCACCGACAGTGGTGCGGCGGAGACCTACACCAACGAGGCCGACATCCGGATCGACGGTGGGTCGGTCGTGCCCGTCCGTGGCACGGTCGTCCGTCAGGGTGGCAACGGCACCGGCTCGGGCGACTCGGTCGGCCGCTTCTCGGTGACCAAGAACGTGCGCTGGCTCGGTGTCGAGCCCGTTGAGACCATCGCTTACGCGGGGACGTACATCGTCACGACGCCCGGCGGCGCCACGACCGAGGGTGCCTTCGAGGTCGAAGCGGGCAAGACGTGGACAAGCCCTGATTCGAGGCGGGATCGCTCGTGCACCTGGTCGAGACGACACCCACCGAGCCCGCGAACGTCGAGTGGGCGGAGCCGGTCTTCTCGCACAACGACTTCGCGGTCGACTCGAAGGAGACGATCGCGGTGATCCTCACCAATGAAGCGAGGCTCGCGCGAGGAAGCTTCTCGGCCGCCAAGCTCCTCGCGGGTGAGGCCGCCGGGGAGGTGCCGGATGACGCCGTCTTCACTCTCGCGTACGAGTACGCCGCGGGTGCGGGGTTCGAAGCCGGATCCGGCACGCTCCTCCTCCCGGCCGACGGCACGGTGGTCAGCTCGCCGAGCCTCCCTGTGGGAGCCGTGGTGGAACTGTCGGAGCTGGCGCCCGTGGCGATCAGCGGGACGACCTGGGAGACGCCGAAGCTGTCGGTCACGTCGGTGACGATCGGACGCGACGAGGTGGTGCATGTCACAGTGACCAACACCCTCACCCCGACGACCCCGACCCCGACGCCGACGCCGACGCCGACGCCGACGCCGACGCCCACGCCGACGCCCACGCCGACCCCGACGCCGACCCCGACGCCCACGCCGACCCCGACCCCGACGCCGACGCCGACGCCGACGCCCACGCCGACCCCGACCCCGACGCCCACGCCGACGCCGACGGCGACCCCCACGCCGACCTCGACCCCGGAGGTCGGGTGGGTGTTCGACACCCCCGAGCCGACGCCCGACGAGTCGCTCGCGTCGACGGGCGGTCAGCCGCCGTATGGGCTGATGGTCGTGGGGGTCATCCTGCTCGTCGCGGGACTCGGCCTTGTCGTGCGGCGTCGTTCGTCCCGCGTGTGATCGCTTGACGTCGCCCGTGGAGGTGAGCACGTGACCCCGCAGGTATGACGCCCAGGGGAAGGGGGCCGGCGCACGCCGGTCCCCTTCTCGCGCTCGCGTGCCAGCGCGACCGCCGAAAGGCCCGCGAGTCCTACCATGGCGACTCCGTCCGATGTCGGTCGCGGGCTTCGGCGTCCGCGGGGCTTCGGCTGTCTGCGGGCGTCGTCGCGGGGTGAGGGAATGCATAGACTCGATGCATGCGCGCGGCCGACATCGCAGACCAGCTCACCTCCGTCCTCGTCACGGAGGAGGAGATCCAGGCGAAGCTCGAAGAACTCGCCGCGCGCGTCGTCGAGGACTACGAGGGCAAGGAACTGCTGCTCGTCGGCGTGCTCAAGGGCGCCGTCATGGTCATGGCCGATTTCGCGCGCCTGCTGCCGCGCGAGCTGTCGATGGACTGGATGGCAGTGTCGTCGTACGGCGCCGGCACGAAGTCGAGCGGCGTCGTGCAGATCCGCAAAGATCTCGACACCGACCTGACCGGCAAGCACGTGCTCATCGTCGAGGACATCATCGACTCCGGCCTCACCCTGAGCTGGCTTCTCGAGAACTTCGCCTCGCGCGGCGCGGCCTCGCTCGAGGTGCTCGCACTGCTGCGCAAGCCCGACGCCGCGAAGGTCGAGATCGACTGCCGTTATGTGGGCTTCGACATCCCCAACGACTTCGTCGTCGGCTACGGGCTCGACTACGCCGAGAAGTACCGCAATCTGCGCGATGTCGCAGTGCTCGCGCCGCACGTCTACTCGTGAGGCGCACGGTACGCCGTGGGCGAATGCACAGTCGCCGCATAGTCGCGCGCGATAGCCTGAGCGCACCATGGATTTCAAGAAGCTGACCCGCAACCCGTTCGTTTACGTGTTGCTCATCGGCGTGCTGCTGCTCATCGGAATGTCGCTCATCTCCGGTCTCACGGGCGCCAAGCGCATCACCACTCAGGAGGGCCTCGGCCTCCTCGACGGTGACACGGTGTCGAAGGTCGTCATGACCGACGGTGATCAGCGGGTCGACATGACCCTCTCCAAAGCCTTCCAGGGCTCCACGAGCGTGCAGTTCTACTACAACTCCGCGCGCGCCGACGAGGTCGTCGCCGCGATCGACGCCGCGGATCCCAAGGACGGCTTCGACGATGTCGTCCCGCAGCCGAGCTTCTGGGGCAGCATCCTGTCGCTCGTCATTCCGCTGCTGCTCCTCGGCTTGCTCTTCTGGTTCCTGCTGTCGAGCGCCCAGGGCGGCGGCAGCAAGGTCATGCAGTTCGGCAAGTCGCGCGCGAAGCTCGTGACGAAGGAGACCCCGACGGTCACCTTCGCCGACGTGGCCGGCGCCGACGAGGCCATCGAAGAGATGCAGGAGATCAAGGACTTCCTGAAAGACCCTGCGAAGTTCCAGGCGGTCGGTGCCCGCATCCCGAAGGGTGTGTTGCTGTACGGCCCTCCCGGTACCGGCAAGACGCTCCTCGCGCGCGCGGTCGCCGGCGAGGCCGGCGTGCCGTTCTACTCGATCTCCGGCTCGGACTTCGTCGAGATGTTCGTCGGCGTCGGCGCGAGCCGTGTGCGCGACCTGTTCAACCAGGCGAAGGAGAACGCGCCCGCCATCATCTTCATCGACGAGATCGACGCCGTCGGTCGTCACCGCGGCGCCGGCATGGGCGGTGGTCACGACGAGCGTGAGCAGACGCTCAACCAGATGCTCGTCGAGATGGACGGCTTCGACCCGAAGGTGTCGGTGCTCGTCATCGCTGCCACCAACCGTCCCGACATCCTCGACCCGGCCCTTCTGCGTCCCGGCCGCTTCGACCGGCAGATCGGCGTCGACGCGCCCGACCTCAAGGGCCGCCAGCGCATTCTCGAGGTGCACGGCCGCGGAAAGCCGCTGTCGCCGTCGGTCGACCTCGCGGTCATCGCCCGCAAGACTCCTGGTTTCACGGGTGCCGACCTCGCGAACGTGCTCAACGAGGCTGCGCTGCTCACCGCGCGCTCCAACGCGCAGCTGATCGACATGCGCGCGCTGGATGAGGCGATCGACCGTGTCATCGCCGGACCGCAGCGGCGTACGCGCGTGATGAAGGACAAGGAGAAGCTCATCACGGCGTACCACGAGGGTGGCCACGCTCTTGCGGCCGCCGCGATGAACCACACCGACCCGGTCACGAAGGTCACGATCCTCCCGCGCGGCAAGGCCCTCGGCTACACGATGGTGCTGCCCCTCGAAGACAAGTACTCGGTCACCCGCAACGAGCTGCAAGACCAGCTCACCTACGCCATGGGCGGACGCGTCGCCGAGGAGATCGTGTTCCACGACCCCACCACCGGCGCATCGAACGACATCGAGAAGGCCACCGGCATCGCCCGCAAGATGGTCACGGAGTACGGCATGACCAACGACGTGGGTCCGGTCAAGCTCGGCTCGTCGTCGGGTGAGGTGTTCATGGGGCGCGACATGGGTCATGGCCGCGACTTCAGCGAGCGCATCGCGGAGCGCGTCGACGCGCAGGTGCGTGACCTCATCGAACAGGCGCACAACGAGGCGTACAAGGTCATCAACGACAACCGCGACATCCTCGACAAGCTCGCACTCGCGCTCCTCGAGAAGGAGACGCTCGACCACATCGAGTTGGCCGAGATCTTTGCCGACGTGAAGCGGCTGCCCCGCGTCCGCAGTGGCTGTCGAGCGAGGAGCGTCCCGTGTCGACGCTCCCGCCCGTCGAGGTGCCGCGCACGCGCGACGAAGCCGGGCTCGCTGCCTCCGTGGCGTCGGACGAGGGGTCGGTTGCGCAGAAGGCGTCGGCGCGTCGCGCCACCGGGCAGGCGCGTCCCGCGACCGCGTAGGCTCGGGTCGTGGCCGTCGACCGTGAACGCGTCGCCGTTCTGGTGCGCGAACTGCTCGAAGCGATCGGAGAAGACCCCGATCGCCCCGGGCTCCGTCTCACCCCGCAGCGTGTCGCCGATGCATACGCCGAGTTCTTCTCCGGGGTCGGCGAGGACCCTTCCGCGCCGCTCGCGCACACGATCTCGGTGACGCGCGGTCCCGCGCCCGACACTCTGCCGTCGGGGGCGGTGATGCTCCGCGACATCCGGTTCCGCTCGATGTGCGAGCACCACCTGCTGCCGTTCGCAGGACACGCGCACATCGCATACCTGCCGGGCGAGCAGGTTGTCGGCCTGGGCGCTCTGCCCCGGGTCGTCGATGTGCTGGCGGCCCGGCCGCAGGTGCAGGAACGTCTCGGCGAGCAGATCGCCGACGTCGTCGCCGGGGCGCTCGACACGCGCGGGGTGCTCGTGATTCTCGATGCTGTTCACGAGTGCGTCACGATGCGTGGCGGGCGTCAGCCCGATGCGTCGACGGTGACCGTCGCAGCTCGGGGGGAGTTGGCCGAGCCGGCAGCGCGCGCCGAGCTCATGCTCCTGTTGACCGACGGAGCCTCCCGCCCGACAAGTGCTCGCGGTGCCGACGACGCTCATCGCGAAGTGCACGGCGCGGAAGCCGGAGTGCACGGCGCGAAACCCGGAGGGCACGGCGTGGAACCCGGAGGGCAGCGGTGATGACGCCGCTCATCATGGGCATCGTCAACGTCACGCCGGATTCGTTCAGCGACGGCGGGCGTCACTTCGACGTCGACGCCGCGGTCACGCACGGCCGTGCGCTGCGTGCTGCGGGCGCCGACCTGATCGACGTGGGCGGCGAGTCGACGCGTCCGGGCGCCGATCGGGTGGCGCCTGCCGACGAACTTGCGCGCGTGATCCCCGTCGTCGCTGCGCTCGCAGCCGACGGCATCGTCGTCAGCATCGACACGATGAACGCCGTCACGGCGAAGGCGTCGGTCGAGGCGGGGGCGCGGATCGTCAACGACGTGTCGGGGGGGCTTGCCGATCCCGACATGCTCGCGACGGTCGCCGCCTCCGATGCCGACGTCGTGCTGCAGCACTGGCGTGGACACTCCGCAGACATGTATGCCGACGCCCGTTACGCCGACGTCGTCGCTGAGGTCGTCACCGAACTCGACGCCCGGCGTCGGGCGGCGATGGCGGCCGGGATCTCGCCTGACCGGATCGTCCTCGATCCGGGGATCGGCTTCGGCAAGCAGGGCGAGCAGAACTGGGAGACGCTGCGCGGCCTTGACCGGGTGGTGGGGATTGGCGCGCGGGTGCTTGTCGGCACGAGCCGCAAGCGCTTCCTCGCCGAGGCGCTGTCCTCGGATCCTGCCGAGGTGACGGAGCGGCGCCGCGATGCGGCGACGGCGGTGACGAGCGTCCTGGCGGCGCAGGCGGGCGTGTGGGCGGTGCGCGTGCATGACGTGGCCGCGACACGCGATGCCCTGACCGTGTGGTCGCGGTGGGAGGAACGATGAGCGGTGACGAGATCGCCCTGACCGGTATCCGTGCATTCGGCTATCACGGGGTGTACGACAAGGAGCGCCGCGAGGGACAGGAGTTCGTCGCGGACGTGGTGCTCCACCTGTCGCTGGCGGCGGCGGCGGCGAGCGACGACGTCGCCGACACCGTGCATTACGGCGAGTTCGCCGAACAGGTCGCCGCGATTCTCACCGGCGATCCTGCCGACCTGCTCGAGACCGTCGCGCAGCGCATCGCCGATGCAGCATTCGGTCATCGGATCGTGGATGCCGTCACGGTGACCGTGCACAAGCCGCAGGCGCCGATCGCGGTGTCGTTCGGTGACGTCGCGGTGACGATCCGCCGCAGCCGGGAAGGCCACCCATGAGCCGGGATCTCACGCAGGGCCTGTCGTCGGCGTTGCCGCCGCGGCGCACGGCGCCGACTGCGGTCGTCGTGGCACTCGGGTCGAACCTGGGCGACCGGGGCGACACCATCGCATCGGCGGTGGCGGCGCTGGCGCGCCTTCCGCTGACCGAGGTGACCGCGGTCGCCGACACGATCGAGTCGGTGGCGCTCACCCCGAGCGGCCCGGACCCTTCCGCGCCGCCGTATCTGAACAGTGTCGTCCTCCTGTCGACGCGGCTCGCGCCGACGGTGCTCCTCGACTTCCTGCATGCCATCGAAGAGAATCACGGTCGCCCTCGCCGCCGGGACGGCGAACCGCGGTGGCAGGACCGCACCCTCGATCTCGATCTCATCGCGTACGGCGACGTGCGCTCCGACGCCCCGTCACTCACGCTCCCGCACCCCCGGGCGGCCGAGCGCGACTTCGTGCTGGCGCCATGGCTGAGCGTCGATCCCGACGCCGTGCTGCCCGGTCGGGGCGAGGTCGGGGCGTTGTTGCGGGCGTTGCGCGCGGGAGGCGACGAATGAAGCGGACGAGTGCCGGCGCGCTGCTGGCGACGGGAGCGGTGGGTGTGGTCGCCGGCTTCCTGATCGACCAGGCACTGACCGCGACCGGCCAGCCGACGTTCACGCCGTCGCTGATGCTGCCGGTGCTCCTCGTGCTGCTCGGCGCGGTGACGGTGGCCCTCGCGATCCCGATCCGCAGGGCGACGACGGCGACGACGCGGCAGGTCGTCGACCCGTTCCGCGCTCTCCGTATCGCGATGCTGGCGCGGGCGTCGAGCATCGTGGGGGCGCTGGTGGCCGGCGTGGGCTTGGGGCTTCTGGTGTTCCTCGTGTCGCGCCCGGTGCTGCCGTCGTTAGGCTCGGTGAGTGCGGTGACCGCCGCAGCGATCGGTGGGCTCGTTCTCGTGACCGCCGGCCTGATCGCGGAGCACTTGTGCACCATTCGGAAGGATGACGATGACGAACAGCCCGGAGCAGCCGATCCCGGCTTCGGACTCTCCCACAGTGACTGAGCCGGCCGTCGTCGAGGGTGCGGAAGCGCCGGAGGCGCGCGACGCGGTGCTGGATGCTGACGCGTACACGGCCATCGTGGAGCCTCGCAGCGAGAACCGGCTGCCGCTCGGCGACGGGACCTGGCATCAGATCTCCCGGAAGTACCTGGTGGTGCAGCTGATCACGAACGGCGCGGTGCTCGCGCTGATCGTCGCCGCTGCTCTCGTGATGTGGCTCGTGATGGGCATGCAGTGGGTGCTGATCCCGGCGGCCGTGGGCATCGTGATCACGCTGGCGACGATCGTCGTGGTTCCACGTCAGGCGCGTTCGATCGGCTATCAGCTGCGCGCCGACGACCTCGTGTTCCGCCGCGGAATCCTGTGGCAGCGGATGGTCGCCGTGCCGTACGGGCGCATGCAGCTCGTCGACATCACGCATGGCCCCCTCGACCGGGGGTTCGGCATCGCGCAGCTGAAGCTGGTGACAGCCGCGGCTGCGACCGGTGTGACGATCCCGGGGCTGACGCAGGAGGCGGCTGAGCGGCTGCGCGACACGCTGATCGACGTCGCCGAGACCCGCCGGACCGGACTGTGACCGACGTCTCGTCGCCGGCCGCCGACCGACCCGCCCGGCCGGCTGCGGTGCGGTCGCCGCTGAGCGACGGTGAGTGGCATCGCCTTCACCCGTTGACGCCCCTGATGAAGGGCGGCCTCTTCCTCGTTGTGGTGATCGGCATCGTCGTCACCAACCTGCGTGACCGCTTCATCGCGGTGTTCCTGCCGGGGATGAGTGGTGAGTTCGAGGGCGAGGCGGGCGACCCGATCGATTTCATCGTCGCGAACGATCTCGTGCTGATCGCCGCGCTCGTGGTGCTGTTGGTGCTGTTGGTGCTGCTCGCGGTGTTCTGGATGTCGTGGCGTTTCCACACCTTCCGCATCACGGGCGACGACGTGGAGGTGCGCAGTGGCGTGCTGTTCCGCACGCACCGTCGCGCGCCACTCGACCGCGTGCAGGGAGTCAACCTCACGCGCCCGATGGTGGCGCGGTTGCTGGGGATGGCCAAGCTCGAGGTGGTGGGTGCCGGACTCGACGCCAACGTGAAGCTCGAGTACCTGTCGACGTCGAATGCGGAGGCCGTGCGGGGAGACATTCTTCGTCTGGCTTCGGGGCGGCAGTTGACGGAGGCACGCGCGGCGACCGTCGGTTCGCCGCGCGACCGCGCTGTCGCCGTCGTCAGCGCGGGCCTCACCGGTCTCATCGAAGGTCCCGAGGGTCCTGTCGACGAGCCCGCCTCGGTGGTGCACATCCCGCCGGGGCGTCTCGTGGCGTCGCACCTGCTGTCGGGGTCGACGGTCGCTCTCGTGCTGCTGCTGGCCGGCCTGGTGGTCGGCTCGATTCTCGGGACGCCGTGGGTGCTGTTCTCGATCGTGCCGACGCTGATCGGTTTCGGTGCGTACTGGTTCCGTCAGATCACCCGCACCCTCCGCTACTCCATCGCGCCCACGCCGTCGGGAGTGCGGATCACCTTCGGGCTCTTCACGACCGTGACCGAGATTTTGCCGCCGGGACGCATCCACGCCGTGGAGATCTCCCAGCCGCTGATGTGGCGGGCGTTCGGGTGGTGGCGCATCCGTGTGAATCGCTTGTCGGGCAGGTCTGCGACCGACTCGAGTTCGCAGCAGTTCGCGGATGTGCTCCCGGTGGGAACGGCCGACGACGTGGAGCGCGTCATGCGGCTCCTCCTCCCGGGGCTCGAGGACGAGCAGTGGACGGCGGTGTTCGGTCACGGGCTGCATGCTCCCCAGGAGTCGGACGTGTTCACGACGACGCCGCGGCGCGCGCGGTGGTTGCGGCCGCTGTCGTGGCGGCGCAACGGCTTCCTGCTGACCGACGACGTCCTCATGCTGCGCAGTGGGGTGCTCCGTCGTGCGCTCGTGACGCTTCCCCTGGCCCGGCTGCAGTCGATCCGCGTGGCCCAGGGTCCGGTCGACCGGCTGCTGGACGTCGCGAACATCACGGGACACACGGTGCTGGGTCCGGTTTCGGGCACCCTCGGCATCCTCGACCGGGCAGCGACCGTCACTCTGTGGGCCGATGCGGCGGCAGCGGTGGTCGCCGCGGCGGCGCGCGATCGGTCGCACCGGTGGAGCGCCGCAGGCAGCGAGGCCGCAACGGCCGCCGAGGAGGACGGCCGCGGAGCCGAGCGTGAGTCTGCCCCCGCATCTGACCCGGCAATCGTGCCGACCTGGTCGGATGCGCCGGCCGACGTCCGGAGCGACGGGGTCCCCCCGACGGAAGGAACGGCGCCGCGATGATGCGCAGCGGCCGACTGGGAGTGGGGATCATCGGCGCGGGTCGCGTCGGTCCGGTGATCGGCGCGGCGCTCGCCGGAGCGGGTCACGCAGTGGTCGGTATCACGGCAGGCTCGGATCCCGACCGTGTGGAGGCGGTGCTGGCAGGGGTGCCCACGCTCGCCGCCGACGAGATCGTGCGTCGCAGCGAACTCGTCGTGGTGGCGGTGCCCCACGACGAGCTCCCGGGCCTGGTGGCGGGACTCGCCGAGCTGGAGGCCTGGCAGGTGGGCCAGCTCGTGCTCCACACCGACGCCGCCCACGGCATCGACGTGCTCATGCCGGCGGCCGCCCGCGGCGCGATCCCGCTGGCAGTCCATCCCGCGATCGCCTTCACGGGCACCTCGATCGACTTGCGGCAACTGCACGAGGCGTACGCGGCGGTGACGGCGCCGGCGGCCGTGCTGCCCATCGCGCAGGCCCTCGCCGTAGAGCTCGGCTGCGAACCCGTCGTCGTGGCGGACGCCGATCGCGCCGCCTACGGGGAGGCCGTCGCGACGGCGACGGAGTTCTCGTCGTCGCTGCTGCGGCAGGCGTCGGCCCTCCTGAGCGAAGCGGGCATCGCCGAGCCCGGACGGTACCTCTCGACCCTCGTGCATTCGACCGTCGACCGTGCCCTCCAGCGCCTCGATGAGCCCTGAGCGGCCGGCGACGTCGGTGGGCGGATGCCGCGTGCAGGGCGCCGATAGACTTGACAGTCGACTTCTGAGGAGCTGGAAATGACCGACGCGTCCGCGCCCGCTGAGCCCGTAGACACTGCCGACGAGGTGTTCGAGCAGAAGGCCGTGCGACTGGCCAAGCGCGAGCGTCTGATCGCCGACCGTGCCGACGCGGCCGGTGGAGCCTACCCCGTCGCCGTGCCCGTGACCGACACGATCCCCGCTCTGCGGGAGCGCTTCGCCGGCCTCGAGGCCGGGGAGGAGACGGGCGTCGTCTCGTCGGTCGCGGGACGCGTCGTGTTCAGCCGTAACACCGGCAAGCTCTGCTTCGCGTCGCTCCAGGCCGGCGACGGCAGCCGCATCCAGGCGATGGTGTCGCTCGCGGAGGTGGGCGAGGAGTCGCTGCAGGCGTGGAAGGAGCTGGTCGACCTCGGGGACCACGTATCCGTCACCGGTCAGGTCATCTCCAGCCGCCGCGGCGAGCTGTCGATCATGGTGACCGCGTGGTCGATCGCGTCGAAGGCGCTTCTTCCTCTCCCGAACCTCTACACGGAGCTCAGCGAGGAGGGCCGGGTGCGGTCCCGGTATCTCGACCTCATCGTGCGGGATCTGGCGCGCGAGACGGTCGTCGCCCGAGCGAAGGTCAACGCGAGCCTTCGCACCACCTTCGCCGACCACGGCTTCCTCGAGGTCGAGACGCCCATGCTTCAGGTGCAGCACGGCGGCGCGGCCGCCCGTCCGTTCGTGACGCACTCCAACGCGTTCGACGCAGACCTCTTCCTCCGCATCGCCCCTGAGCTGTTCCTCAAGCGTGCCGTCGTCGGCGGGATCGACCGGGTGTTCGAGATCAACCGCAACTTCCGCAACGAGGGCGCCGACTCGACGCACAGCCCGGAGTTCGCGATGCTCGAGGCGTACCAGGCGTACAGCGACTACAACGGCATCGCCGATCTGACGCAGGAGCTCGTGCAGAACGCGGCCGTGGCGGTGTCCGGGTCGACGACGGTGACGTGGGCCGACGGCACCGAGTACGACCTCGGCGGGCAGTGGGATCGCCTCTCGATGTACGACTCGCTGTCGGCGGCCGCCGGGCGGGCGATCACACCGGAGACCGGTCTGGCGGAGCTGCAGGCGCTTGCCGCCGAGGTGGGTGTCGAGGTTCCCGAGAAGATCGCGACCCACGGCAAGCTCGTCGAGGAACTGTGGGAGCACTTCGTGAAGGGCGGGCTGGAGCGACCCACCTTCGTGATGGACTTCCCCCTCGACACCAGCCCGCTGGTGCGTGAGCACCGCACGGTCGCGGGCGTGGTCGAGAAGTGGGATCTGTATGTGCGCGGCTTCGAGCTTGCCACCGGCTACTCCGAGCTCGTCGACCCCGTGATCCAGCGCGAGCGCTTCGTCGAGCAGGCCAAGCTCGCGGCCCGCGGCGACGACGAGGCCATGCGGGTCGACGAGGAGTTCCTGCGAGCCCTCGAGCACGGCATGCCTCCCACCGGCGGTATGGGCATGGGCATCGACCGACTGATGATGGCGATCACCGGGCTCGGCATCCGCGAGACGATCCTGTTCCCGCTCGTCAAGTAGCCGGGCGCTGATCCGGGGCGTGCGGGTCGCGCGTCTCACGCGTCGGCCTCGCCACGGCGGAACGCCCAGTCGGGAAGGTGCGCCGCGGCCACGAACGAGCGGACGATGTCGGCGAGGCCGTGGTCGGCCTCGATGTCGAGCGCGGCGCGCGCGTACCCATCGGCGTGCGTGGAGCGGCCGAGCGCCCACGACAGCCAGGCGCAGACCGCCAGCGCCCCGGGGCGCCGTCGGCGTCCGGTGCGCGCGGCGACGTGGCGGACCAGCCCCAGCGCCGCGTCGAGACGTGCCGGATCAGGCCGCGCGCCCTCTCCCCACATCACCGCCGCGAGGTCGGACGGGTACTCCTCGCCCTCTTCCCACCGCAGCTGCGCATCCATCGCCTGCGAGCCGCCGGACAAGTCGCTCGCCCACTGGACGAGCGCGATGTCGCGCAGCGACGGCCGCCCCAGCACCCACGACAGCAGTGCCGTCTGCATCGGCGCCAGGTCGGTGGGGTCCCAGGCGAGCGCCCGCTCGAACAGGTCGGGCATGTCGTCGAGCTCACACGCCGCCGAGAGCGCCAAGGGGTCGACGCGACCCTGGTCGTCGTCGCCGGGGAGGCCGCACAGCACGGCGAGCGCGGCCTGCAGCGAGTGGTGCGCCGCACCGGTGCGCCGTCGCTCCGACGCGGGATATGCAGGCAGTTCCGCGCCGGTCGACTGATCGCCGCTCGCGGGCGGGAAGGCGTCGTCGAGTGCCGCCAGTTCTGACAGGGGGCGGATCGCATCGTCGGCGCTGACGTGCGAGCCCCAGCCGTCCGGACACACGACGAGCACATCGATCAGATGCAGACCACTCGCGTCGGCGGCGCGCGCGATCGCTCCGGCCAACGGTCCGTGCGGGAGAGCACCGTCGGCCGGCGTGGAGGTGTAGATCACCGCCACCAGGGCATCGGACCGGCTCACCCGGCAGACCATGCCGATCGCGGTGGCGGCGAAGCCGTCGCGGGTCGTGTCGTCGTCGGGCGGGAGGTCGAGGCGCATGCCGCCGAGACTTCGCCCCGCCCCCATGGGCACGACCACGACGCTCTGCACGGGGACATACCCGAGCATCCGAGGGACGAGCGTGAGGAAATGAGCGGGATCGGTGGCCTTGACGGTGGTGGTCATGCGTCGAGCCTGAGGCGCGCGGACATCGGCGGCCGGCGTGCTCGGCACGACTGGGGTCGGGAGCGCGGATCGGAGAGCTGTGGAGGAGACGGCGCGTACCATGGAGGGCATGGACACCGAGTACTGGGGCGCCGTCATCTGGTCGCTTGCGCCCACCATCGTGGTGCTCGGGCTGTTCATCTTCGTCCTCCGCGCCATCCTCCGCATGGACCGGACCGAGCGCCGCGTGCACGCGCGCATCGAGGCGGAGGAACGCGCGAAGCGCGGGATGTCGCCCGCCGTGGACGACGACGCCCCACGCTGATCACCCCGGGCCGATACGCTGGGCGCATCCCGACCGCAGGAGCGCGCCGTTGCTGAATATCACCGTCGATTGGACGTGGACCTGGTGGGTCTTCGTCGTCCTCATCTTCGACACGACGGTGCGCGTTCTCGCGATCATCGTGATCCCGAGGAACCGCCGACCCACGGCGGCCATGGCCTGGCTCCTCGCCATCTACTTCATCCCGATCATCGGCATCCTGCTGTTCCTGCTCATCGGAAACCCGCGCCTGCCGCGGAAGCGCCGCAAGAAGCAGCAGCAGATCAACGACTACATCCGTGAGACCAGCCGCGGCCTCGACTTCGGAACCCTGCGCCCCCACGCGCCGGAATGGTTCCGGTCCCTCGTGCGCCTCAACCGCAACCTCGGCGCGCTGCCGCTCGCCGGCGACAACGGGGCGACCCTCATCTCCGACTATCAGGAGAGCCTCGACACGATGGCCGATGCCATCCGCACGGCCCGGCACTACGTGCACGTCGAGTTCTACATCCTCCAAGCCGACGCGTCGACCGACGGGTTCTTCCGCGCGCTCGAAGAGGTGGCAGCCCGCGGCGTCACCGTGCGCGTGCTTCTCGACCACTGGGCGAACCGCAGCAAGCCCCACTACAAGGACACCGTCCGGCGGCTCGACGCCATGGGTGCGCAGTGGCACCTCATGCTCCCCGTGCAGCCGTACAAGGGCAAATACCAGCGGCCCGACCTGCGCAACCACCGGAAGCTCCTCGTGGTCGACGGCGTCGTGGGGTTCATGGGCTCGCAGAACGTGACCGACTCGACGTACAACCTGCGCAAGAACATCCGCCGCGGGCTGCACTGGGTCGACCTCATGGCACGCATCGACGGACCCATCGTCGCGTCGATCGACGCCGTCTTCCTGAGCGACTGGTACAGCGAGACCGACGAGGTCGTCGACGACATCGAGCTGTTCGACGTCCAGCGCGGAACCGGCGACCTCGACTGCCAGGTCATCCCCTCGGGGCCCGGATTCGAATTCCAGAACAACCTCAAGCTGTTCATGGCGCTGCTGTTCGCGGCGCAGCGGAAGATCATCATCGTGAGCCCCTACTTCGTGCCCGACGAAGCGCTGCTCACCGCCATCCAGACCGCCTGCCAGCGCGGCATCCACGTCGAGCTCTTCGTCTCGGAGGAGGGCGACCAGGCGATGGTCTACCACGCGCAGCGCAGCTACTACGAGTCGCTGCTGCGCGCGGGCGTGAAGATCTGGATGTACAAGCGGCCCTACATCCTGCACTCGAAGTCGATGTCGATCGACGACGAGGTCGCCGTCGTGGGTTCGAGCAACATGGACATGCGCTCCTTCGGTCTGAACCTCGAGATGTCGCTGCTCGTGCGCGGCGAGGAGTTCGTCGCGCAGCTGCGCGCGGTCGAAGACCAGTACCGCGCCGATTCGCGGGAACTCACCCTGGAGGAGTGGCTGCAGCAGCCGCTCCGGTCCACCGTGCTCGACAACCTCGCGCGCCTCACATCGGCGCTGCAGTGATCCGGCGAGACGATCGCGTGTCGGCCGACACTCAGGGAGTGGATGCCCTCGCATCCCACCCCACCGAAAGGACTTCGCGATGACCCGCCGACTGCTCCCCGCGCTCGCCGCCCTCGCCCTCGCCGGCGTCGCCCTGACGGGATGCGCGACCGGGGAGGCCCAGGGACCGGACGGCGCGCCCGATCCGGGCGGCCAGACGATGCCTGAGGGGAGCGACGTCGTCGAGGTGGACGCCGCGTGGCTCGCCGGTGGCTCGATGATCGCCGTCGTCACCTATGGCAGCTCCACGCCCGGCTGTCAGCCGACGCTCGACGGCAGTGTGCTCGATGAGGGCGTGCTCGTGGTTTCCCTCGCGGCCGGCGCGGAGTCGGCGTGCGACGGTGATCTCGTGCCGCAGGCCCTGCTCGTCGAGACGCCCGCGGGGGTCGACCCGGCCGATGGACTCGACGTGCAGGTGAGCGTCTCCGACACCTACGCCGACGCGACCCTCGCCCCGTTCGCCGGGGGCCCTGCCGAGGACTATGCGCCGTCTGCCGGCTGGGCGGGCGACGAGCACGTCGCGATCCTGACGTGGGGCTCTTCGTCATGCGCTCCCTCGATCGAGAAGACGACGGTCGTCTCGCCCACCGAGATCGTGGTGACCTTCGCCACCCCGAGGGCCGACCAGGTGTGCACGATGGATATGGCGCCGCGTGTGGCGGTGGCGACCCTCGACGGCGAGGTGTCCCGCGACGCGACGGTGACCCTCGGCGGCATCGCCGGCGGGCCTGCCGGCGACGAGACGCCCGGCGCTCCCCTCCCGATCGGCTGACACCCTCCTCGGTCGCACGTGCCCACATCCGCGAGACGACGTCTGGCGGACGAGAACGTGGGTGCGACCCGCGGCCTCGTCCCGCAGACGTCGTCTCGCGGTCTGGGGAGTGCGGCGGTGCGCCGACGGCGAACACGGGCATACCGGTACCTGACGCTCGTTACCCTCGACGTAAGCGCCAGAACACTAGGCGCGTGGAGGAGTGGACGATGTTCGAGAGATTCACGGACCGTGCCCGTCGCGTGGTTGTGCTCGCCCAAGAAGAGGCGAAGATGCTCAACCACAACTACATCGGGACCGAGCACATCCTGCTCGGCCTGATCCACGAGGGGGAGGGTGTCGCTGCCAAGGCGCTCGAAAGCCTCGGCATCTCTCTGGATGCCGTGCGCGAGCAGGTGCAGGACATCATCGGCCAGGGGCAGCAGCAGCCCACCGGCCACATCCCCTTCACCCCTCGTGCCAAGAAGGTGCTCGAGCTGTCTCTGCGCGAGGCGCTGCAGCTCGGCCACAACTACATCGGCACCGAGCACATCCTGCTCGGCCTCATCCGCGAGGGTGAGGGCGTCGCCGCTCAGGTGCTCGTCAAGCTCGGCGCCGACCTGAACAAGGTGCGTCAGCAGGTCATCCAGCTGCTCAGCGGATACCAGGGCAAGGAGCCCGCGGGTGTCGCCGCCGGAGCGGGCGAGCAGAACCAGCCGGCCGCCCAGGGCGGGTCGGCGGTGCTCGACCAGTTCGGTCGCAACCTCACGCAGGCCGCGCGCGACAACAAGCTCGACCCGGTGATCGGGCGCGAGAAGGAGATCGAGCGGGTCATGCAGATCCTCTCGCGGCGCTCGAAGAACAACCCCGTGCTGATCGGTGAGCCCGGCGTCGGCAAGACCGCCGTCGTCGAGGGGCTCGCACAGGCGATCGTCAAGGGCGATGTTCCCGAGACGCTGAAGGACAAGCAGGTCTACTCGCTCGACCTCGGCTCGCTCATCGCCGGTTCCCGCTACCGCGGCGACTTCGAAGAGCGCCTCAAGAAGGTCACCAAGGAGATCCGCACGCGCGGCGACATCATCGTCTTCATCGACGAGATCCACACCCTCGTGGGTGCGGGTGCTGCCGAGGGCGCGATCGACGCGGCCTCGATCCTGAAGCCGCTGCTGGCTCGCGGCGAGCTCCAGACGATCGGCGCCACGACGCTCGACGAGTACCGCAAGCACTTCGAGAAGGATGCCGCTCTGGAGCGCCGCTTCCAGCCGATCCAGGTGGCGGAGCCGTCGCTCCCGCACGCGATCAACATCCTGAAGGGTCTGCGCGACCGGTACGAGGCGCACCACAAGGTGCAGATCACCGACGGCGCGATCGTCGCCGCGGCGAACCTCGCCGACCGGTACATCTCGGATCGGTTCCTGCCCGACAAGGCCATCGATCTGATCGACGAGGCCGGCGCGCGCCTGCGTCTGTCGATCCTGTCGAGCCCGCCGGAGCTGCGCGAATTCGACGAGAAGATCGCGAAGGTCCGCGAGGACAAGGAGCGCGCGAGCGAAGACCAGGACTTCGAGAAGGCCGCGGCGCTGCGCGACGAGGAGAAGAGCCTCCTCGCCGAGCGTCTCCGCCTCGAGAAGCAGTGGCGTTCGGGCGACGTAGCATCCCACGCGGTCGTCGACGAGGGGCTGATCGCGGAGGTGCTGGCGCAGGCCACGGGCATCCCGGTGTTCAAGCTCACCGAGGAGGAGACCAGCCGCCTCATGTTCATGGAGAAGGCGCTGCACCAGCGCGTCATCGGCCAGGAAGAGGCGATCGCGGCGCTGTCGAAGACCATCCGTCGCCAGCGTGCCGGTCTCAAGGACCCGAAGCGCCCGTCGGGCTCGTTCATCTTCGCCGGCCCCACGGGCGTCGGCAAGACCGAGCTCGCCAAGGCTCTCGCGGAGTTCCTCTTCGATGACGAGGGTGCCCTGATCTCGCTCGACATGAGCGAGTTCGGTGAGAAGCACACGGTGTCTCGCCTGTTCGGTGCCCCTCCCGGGTTCGTGGGCTTCGAAGAGGGCGGCCAGCTCACCGAGAAGGTGCGCCGCAAGCCGTTCTCGGTCGTGCTGTTCGACGAGATCGAGAAGGCGCACCCCGACATCTTCAACTCGCTGCTGCAGATCCTCGAAGAGGGTCGCCTGACCGACGGTCAGGGGCGCGTCATCGACTTCAAGAACACGGTCATCATCATGACCACCAACCTGGGTTCGTCGGCGATCGCCGGCGGTCCGGTCGGGTTCCAGGTCGAGGGCAACGCGCAGACGAGCTACGAGCGGATGAAGGGCAAGGTCGACGAGGAGCTGAAGCGTCACTTCAAGCCGGAGTTCCTCAACCGCCTCGACGACATCATCGTGTTCCCCCAGCTGAACAAGGACGAGCTGCGTCAGATCGTGGGCCTGTTCACGAAGCGCCTCAGCGAGCGTCTGCTCGACCGTGACATGACGGTGGAGCTGACGGATGCCGCGAAGGACCGCCTCATCGAGATCGGCTTCGACCCGACGCTCGGCGCCCGGCCCCTTCGCCGCGCCATGCAGCGCGAGGTCGAGGACCGGCTCAGCGAGAAGATCCTGCACGGGGAGCTCCACACGGGCGACCACGTGAAGGTCGATTCGCAGAACGGACAGTTCACGTTCGAGCACGGTCCGCGCGGCGATAAGGTCGCGATCGGGGTGGGTGCCGCAGGCGAGATCTCGGCGACGCCGGATCACGCCGCCAGCGCCTGACGCACGGACGACACGAAGAGCGGATGCCCCACCGGCATCCGCTCTTCGTCGTCTCCGGACATCGGTGCCCCGTCGAGCTGCTCGTCCGCAGTCGCAGCTCGCGTGCGCAGGCGTCGCCGTCATGGCGTTCGCAATGTGGACAGTGACGACGCAGGAGGAGAAGTCGCTGCGGCGAGCGTGACGGATGCGCGCCGACGTGGAAAAATATGGCTGTGCAAGCCGACGACCTGCCACGCGTCCCCGCGCGTACCAAGTCGCTCCTCGAATCGTGGATTGACGAGTTCATCGCCGAGAACGCCACCGAGTCGGCGTCGATCCAAGTGGCCGTGCAAGACGGCGTCGACGGGCGCGACACAGGGCTCGTCATCGTCCATCTGTCGCAGGGTGGGGCCGATGTCTACATGCAGCCCGACGGACTGGACAGCACGAAATGGGTCACCACGCTCACCCCGCGGCCGGGCGATCTGACCCTCTCGCCCTTCAAACTGGCATCGCTCGCCGCCGAAGTGGCGCTCGCCAGCAGCCTGTGCCAGTTTCTGCAGTTCAAGTCGCTCGAGTGGGACCGCATGAGCGGCATGCACACGTCCGACGACTGAGGCGGCGAGCAGACCGGGTCAGGACAGAGGCGCCACGTCGACCGACACGCGCAGCGTCGACGTCTTCGCGTCGGTGAAGATGATGCCCTTCACGGGTGAGACGTCGCCGTAGTCGCGGCCCCATGCCACTGTCACGTAGCGGTCGTCGACCCACTGGTTGTTGGTCGGGTCTATCGCCAGCCACTGATCGGTGCCGGGCAGCCAGACCGCGAGCCACGCGTGCGACGCGTCGGCCCCGAACACGCGCTCCTTGCCGGGAGGGGGCTGGGTCGCCAGATACCCCGACACATAGCGAGCCGCGATGCCATGGGAGCGCAGGCAGGCGAGTGCGACGTGCGCGAAGTCCTGGCAGACGCCCGCGCGCTTGCTCAATGCGTCGGCGACGGTGCTCGTCACCGTGGTCGCCGTGGGGTCGTAGTCGAAGTCGCGGAAGATCCGCTGCATGAGGTCGGTCGCCGCCTCGCCGATCGGTCTGCCCGGAGTCAGAGACGCAGCCGCGTACTCCGCGGCATCCGGCACATGTGCGGCACGAGGCGATTCGAGGGCGAACTCGGTCGCCCGCCACGCCTCGGGACCGTTCGGATGCGCCAGCGGGCGCGCCTCCTCCCACGGCGTCGCGAGCCCTGAGGCGTCGTACACGGGCACCGTGACCGTGACCTCGCTCGAAGACTCGATCGTCAGCGCCGAATGAGGGTCGGTGACGTGAAAGTAGGTCGATGAGTTTCCGAAGTAGTCGACGTCGCGCGCGATGTCTTCCGGTTCGGGCTCCACCGTCACCGTCGACGACGTGACGGACTGCCAGGGGAGGTCGCGCGGGGCGAGGTGGAACTGCCCGACGCTGTCTTCGACGCGAAGAGAGTAGGTGTACGCCGTGCGGTGCCACACGCGGTAGCGCTTCATGCCTGCGCGCCCCTCAGCTCGGTGAGCGACAGATCGGACAGCGGCACCGGCGGCGGGCCGCTCTCGAAATGCAGCTGTGAGATCGCGTCGGCGAGCTGCTCCAGCTGGCCGATGACATCGTCGAGACACGCGATCAGCTCCGGACGGGTTCCCCCGCGCACCGTCGCCAGCGACGCGACGTCGACGTGGCGCAGCTGGGAGTCGAGGTGCTCGAGCAGCCGTTCGGCCCGGGTCGAGCCCGTCGAGGCCGGCATCGCCGCCAGATGGCGACCGATCTCGCCGAGTGCGAACAGTACCGAGCGGGGGTTGTCGGCGTCGAGCAGCAGCAGGTCGAGGGCATCGGCGGTGCGGGTCGACCCGCGGTACCGGCGCCGGTACGTGACGATGCTCTCGGAGGCTGTCAGCAGCGCTTCGAGCACCTCGCGGTCGCTGCGCACGTCTCGGCTCTCGGAAGCTCCTGCGCGCAGCACGCGGCACACCTGCAGGCCGCGCTCCAGTGCGCGCCCCGTCTCGATCATGCGCCACCCCGTGTCGCGGATCATGTTCGCCGTCACGCCATACAACGACAGCATCGCCGCGAGCATGCGACCGGCCGACTCGGCGGTGCGGTGCGGATGCAGCGACCCCTGCAGTGCACGGCGGGCGCGCTCGACGTTCGCGAACACGCGCCAGGTGTCACCCGAAAGCTGGTCGCGAACGCCCTCCATCGCGTCGCGCAGCCGGGAGATCGAGTGCGCGGCCGACCCTTCACGGTCGGCGTCGAGCAGCAGCGAGCGGAATTCGGGCTCGGGCTCGATCCAGCGTGTCCCTGCGAGCTGGCCGAGGGCGGCCAGCAACGCGCGCGCGCTCCGCTGGCCACCTGCGGGTGCGCCCGGCTGATCGAATTCGGCCTGCGTCGTCAGCAGCAGGCGCAGCAGGTCTTCGGCTCGCTCCGCGTAGCGGCCGGTCCAGAACATGTCGGCGAGCGCGCGTGGCGCGAGAGCGGGGATCGTCCGCGCGGTCTCTGGCGGAGCGATCTCCGCCAGCCCCTGATCGGCGTCGGTGTCGGTCGACTTGAGCACCCACACGTCCTTCGTCGTGGGGGCGGCCGCGGGGTGCTCGCGCACGGTGGCGAGCCCGCCGACGAGGGGACGGTATGCCGACCCATAGCGCAGGGTGAACGCGCGGAGGGTGAGCGGACGCGAGAGGGCGCGGCCCTCCGTCGTCCACGCCGGGGCCTGCGACAGGGGCAGGATCTCCTGCGCCACGAACCGGTGCGGAGAGGTGGTCACGCGCGCGACCACCTCGTCGACGGGCAGTGCGGCAAGCGAGCGGCGAGGAGCATCGATCGGTCGCACCAGCACGTCGGGGTCGCCGGCGCGCAGGCGAGCCAGAGCCGCCGCGCGCGCGTCGGCGTCGCCCAGCCACTGGGTGGGCACCGACGGGATCCGCAGCTGCTCGCCGAGCAGGTAGTCGCACACGGCAGGCAGGAACGGCATGAGGCCCGGGTTCTCCAGCACCCCTGCGCCCAGGCCGTTCACGAGGCGCACTGTGCCCCGCCTCACGGCCTCGGTCAGACCAGCCACGCCCAGGCGGGAGTCGGAGCGCAGCTCGAGCGGGTCGCACCACGCGGCATCCACTCGTCGAACGATCACGTCGACACGCTCGGCCGGCTTCGTGTGCGGCCAGCCCGACGGCTTCATCCACACGGCGCCTCGGTGCACGACGAGGTCGCTGCCCTGCACGAGCGGAAAGCCCAGCGCGCCCGCGAGGAACGCCTGATCGAACGCCGTCTCCGACATCGTCCCCGGCGACAGGACGACGATCCGGGCATCGGCGACACCGGTCGGGGCATGCGAGAGCAGCGCGGACCGCAGCGCCGCGAAGTACGGCTCCAGTCGATGCAGGTCGCCCTCCTGATGCAGGTCCGGAAGCACCTGGGCGATCACGCGCCTGTTCTCGGCCGCGAACCCGAGGCCCGACGGCGCCTGCACGCGGTCGGCGAGCACATGCCACTCACCGGACGCCGATCGCCCGAGATCGGTGGCGGACAGCAGCAGGGGATGCGCGTCGGCGGCGCTGGCGCGGGCCACCGGGCGGATGAACCCCGTGTGGCCGAAGACGACCGCCGACGGCACGAGTCGTTCGCGCAGCACCAACCGCTCGCCGTACAGGTCGAGGAGGAGGGCGTTCAGGAGCTCGGCGCGCTGCGCGAGGCCGACGTCGAGAGGCGCCCACGACGCTGCGTCGACCACGAGCGGCAGCGGATCGAGCTGCCACGGCAGCGCCCCCGCGTCGGTGCGCAGGTAGGAGACGCCGTCGTCGGCGAGGAATCGCGCGATCTCGCCGCCGACCCGCTCCACGTCGTCGGCGGTGAGCGCGAGAGCGTGCGTCGCGAGGCTCTTCCAACCCGGGCGGAGCGTTCCCTCGGCGTCGATGACCTCGTCGTAGCGGCTCGTCGTGAGGGCGTCGAAGGGCGCAGCGAAGGGCAGTGTCGGCTGCGATGCGGTCGCAGCGTAGTCACGCAGAACGCTCACCCGGAGGCCTCCCGATCCCAGCGTAGGGGGAGCGGCGACCCGCGCCGGCGCGGCGGCGCGGTCGGCTTCGGCCAATAGAGTTGACGCGTGACCGTTTCGCCGTCGCCCGACGCACCGTCTTCCCCCGATGCGGAAGACGGTGAGCGTGCGCGCGCCTACACCGTCAGGGCGGCACGCACGAGCGACGTCCGCGGCATCCTCGCGCTCCTCGATCCGTGGGTGCAGCGGCGCATCCTCCTCGGCAAGGAGATCGTCACCCTCTACGAATCGGTGCAGGAGTTCGTCGTGGCCGAGAGCGCCGGCGAACTGATCGGCTGCGGAGCGCTGCATGTGATGTGGGAGGACCTCGGCGAGATCCGCACCCTGATCGTGGCGGAAGGCTGGTTGCATCACGGCGTCGGCGGCGCGATCGTGCGACAGCTGGAGGAGCATGCCCGCGCGCTCGGGCTGTCGCGCCTGTTCTGTCTCACCTTCGAGGTCGACTTCTTCACGCGGCGCGGGTTCCGCCCGATCGGGGAGCAGATCGTCGATCCCGATGTGTATTCGCAGCTGCTGCGCAGCCCCGATGAGGGTGTCGCGGAGTTCCTCGACCTCGCCCACGTCAAGCCGAACACCCTCGGCAACACGCGCATGCTGAAGACGCTCGAGTCCGCGTAGACGGCGCCTGCGGGCAGCGCTCGGCCGCCGCGTGGCGCGTCATGGCGGAAGGCGCGGCACCCCGGCTTAGCCTGGACGGGTGTCTGCACCACGCCGCCGCCGTACGCCCGCCGTCTACCGGCGCCGGCGACTCGCGGTGGTGTTGGTGCTCCTCCTGATCGTCGCGGGCGTCACGCTCGCCGTGTGGCAGCCGTGGCGTGCAGCGGGCGACACGACGGCCGCGCCGCGCCCGACGGCGCCGGCGCCGCAGCCCACGACCAGTGAGACCGATCCGCCGACGCCGACTCCGTCCTCGTCGCCGAGTCAGAGCCCCGTAGGGGAGCCGACGGAGTCCGCGCCGGCGGAGACTCCCGAACCGTCGGCGACGCTGACGATGTGCACCGCGGGAGACGTCACGGTCTCGGCCATCACCGACAAGGGCGTCTACCGTGCGGGCGAGAAGCCGAAACTGTCGATCCGCGTCGTCAATGACGGCGACGACGACTGCGTGATGGACGTCGGCACCGCCACGCAGTCGTTCGTGATCGTGAGCGGCCCTGACACGTGGTGGCGGTCGACGGATTGCCAGAAGGCGTCGAACGAGCAGCGTGTCACGCTCGAACCGGGTCGGGCCGTGACGAGCGTCACCCCGCTCGAATGGGACCGCACGCGCTCGTCGGCCGACACCTGCGCCGGCGACCGCCCGCCGGCGGGGGCCGGCTGGTACAACCTCATCGTCGAGATCGGCGGGATCGAGTCGGAGGCTCGGCAGTTCGAACTCCGGTGATCAGCGCATTATTCGACTGAGAACATTCTCATCGTTTGTCCCCCGAAAGGTGGACACAACTTGACGGCGGGATGCGTATTCTTTACATAGCTCCTGATGTGCTGGCCCCGTTGTCCCCAGCATCGGTCGCCGATATCAACCCCAGAGATGTCGGTTCGGTCTTCGGCCACAGTGAGCGTACGGGCCCTCTCGAGTTTCCCAGTCCCCAATGGGGGGATCGAGAGGGCCCATTTCTTTGCCTCGGCGCCCCTGCAGCCCCGCGCGACGAAGCGGCAATCGTCGCGTCCGGTTCGACCGGAGGCGACAACGAGTGCCACTTTCTCGGGCATGCGCGCGCCGACATAGGCTGGAGGCATGGCCGGAAAGAAGCGCGCGAAGGGCAAAGCGCCCCTGGAGTTTCGCAACCCGCAGCTCGCGGACGCCCTGCAGACCCAGGACATCGCCGCTGTCGCATTCGCCCTCCGTCACGGCCCCACCGTCGTGCCCCTCATGCGGCCAGGTCACCGCGACAATCCGCTCGACACGGGCGAAGTGTGGACCTTCCGCGACCCGAACACCGGACAGGTGGCGCTCCTGCTGTTCAGTGATGCAGCGAACAAGCCGGCGACACTGCCGCCCGCCGTCGGGCTCCACTCGCCCGGGTGGCTGCGCGCGTTCCTCGGGGTGCACGGCGACGAGATCACGACCGTCATGTTCGATCTGGCCGGCCCGCACCCGATGCAGGCGACCCCGGCCGACATCATCGCAGCGCTCGACGCGTAAGCCGCCGGTGCCGGACGGCGAGCCCCAGTCCGGCACCGTTCGGTCCCTGACGGATCAGCGGCTCGCGCCCTTCCGAGGCTTGATGAACGCCTCCGGTTCGCGCTTCTCGCGCTTGGCGGCGCGCTTCTCCTTCAGCGACAGCTTCGCGATCTTCTTGCCGTCGCGTGCCTGCGGTGCCTTGCCTGACATGGTGACTCGCTTCCCCTCTGGTGGCTGGCGGGTGAACCACCGACCATAGCCGGGAAACAGGGAAAGTCAATTCGGAAAAATAACCGCTGACCGGGAAATCTAGAATCCGGGGGCATCGCCGGGCTCGGGGCGGTGGTGGCGGGCGACATCGTTGAGGGCGCCCATCAGGTCGCGCGACGACGTGTCGATCATCGTGCGGTAGCCGAGCCGGTCGGCCTCCGCTCGTCGCTGCGTGTGCTGTGTGACCGCGCGCACCTCTCCTGACAGGCTCAGCTCGCCCACGGCGACCAGACGTGCGGGGTTCGGGCGTTCGCGCACCGCTGACGCGACGGCCAGCGCGATCGCGAGGTCGGCGGCAGGCTCGGTGAGGCGCACACCGCCGACGGTCGACACGTACACGTCCTGCTGCGACACGGGGATGCGTGCCCGCTTCTCGAGCACCGCGAGGATCATCGCCACGCGCGCGGAATCGACGCCGCTGACGATGCGCCGGGGGTTGGGGGCTTGGGTCTGGATGGTGAGCGCCTGCACTTCGACGGGAAGGGCGCGGCGGCCCTCCAGGGCGATCGTGACGCACGAACCCGGCTGCCGCGAGCCGTGACCGAGGAACAGGCTGCTGGGATCCGGGACCTCGGCGATCCCATCGCCGGTCATGTCGAAGCAGCCGACCTCGTCGGTGGCCCCGAACCGGTTCTTCAACGCGCGGACGAACCGCAGCGACGTCTGCCGGTCGCCCTCGAAGTGGCACACGACATCGACCAGGTGCTCGAGAATGCGAGGGCCGGCGATCGATCCGTCTTTCGTGACATGTCCGACGATGATCACCGGAAGGTCGCGTTCTTTCGCGACGCGGATGAGCGTGGACGCGACTTCGCGCACCTGGCTCGGGTGGCCGGCCACGCCGTCGGACAGAGCAGACGACACGGTCTGCACCGAGTCGACGATGAGCAGCTCGGGGCGCACTTCGTCGATGTGTCCGAGGATCGTCGCGAGGTCGGTCTCGCTGGCCAGGAAGAGCTCATCGTGGAGGGCCCCGGTGCGTTCGGCGCGCAGCCGCACCTGCCCGAGCGACTCTTCGGCACTCGCGTAGAGCACGCGGCGTCCGGCGCGCGCGCTCTGCGCCGCGACTTCGAGCAGGAGCGTGGACTTGCCCACCCCGGGCTCACCCGACAGGAGGATCGCGGCACCCGGCACGACGCCGCCACCCAGCACGCGGTCGAACTCGCCGACACCGCTCGTGCGCCGGGGCGTCTCGCTCGTGTCGATCGACGTGATCGGCTGCGCCGAGCGCGTGGGGGCCAGTGCCGACACGGCGTGCACGATTCCCGTCTGGGTCGCCGCTTCGACGACCGTTCCCCACTGCTGGCACTCGCCGCAGCGGCCCACCCACTTCGACGTGGTCCACCCGCACTCGGTACACCGGAAAGCCGTCGTGGGCGCAGCGCGTCGGGAAGCCATGCCCTCAGGTTACGTGGGGGTTCCGACGCCGGCCGGGCGTATCAGCGCAGCGAGTCGGCGACGTCGCGCAGCGCCGTCGCGGAGTGCTGCAGCAGCTCCAGCTCCTTCGGTGCGAACGAGATCTCGCGGATCGGCACCGCTCCGAGGCTGCTCACCACCGACGGCACCGACAGTGCCACGTTCGACACGCCGTGGAAGTCGTCGAGCACCGTCGACACCGGCATCACGGCGTGCTCATCGTTGAGGATGGCTTCCACGATCCGCGCGCTCGACAGACCGATCGCATAATTGGTCGCGCCCTTGCCCTGGATGACCTTGTAGGCCGCGTCACGCACGTCGACGGCGATCTGGTCGAGTTCGTCGGCCGTGAACTTCGGCTGACCGTCGAGCGGCACCCAGTCGAGGATCGGCACCGTGCCGATGGTCGCGTGCGACCACAGCGGGAACTCGGTGTCGCCGTGCTCACCGACGATGTACGCGTGCACGCTGGACGTGGACACCCCGGCGCGCTGCGCGATCTTCCACCGCAGTCGCGACGTGTCGAGAACCGTGCCCGACGCGAAGATGCGCTCGGAGGGGAGTCCGGTCGCCTCCTGGGCGAGCACCGTGAGCACGTCGCACGGGTTGGTCACGATCACGTAGACGGCATCGGGAGCGACCTCGAGCAGCTGCGGCATCATCGTCTTGAGGATCCCCGCGTTGACGCCCGCCAACTCGATCCGGGTCTGACCGGGCCGCTGCTTGGCCCCCGCCGTGATGACGACGACGTGCGACCCCGCGGCGACGGAGATGTCCGACCCCCCGATGATGTCGCTCGAGCCGGTGAACTGGGCGCCGTGCGCGAGGTCGAGCACCTCGGCTTCGGTCTTCTCGGCGGCGATGTCGTACAGCGCCACGTGACGTGCCGACCCGCGGATGAGGGCGGCGTACGCCACGCTCGATCCGACCGCTCCGGCTCCGATGACAGTCAGCTTGGAGTTCTCGATCACGCTCATGCGCTCAGTCTGACAGCGCCGCGGTTCGGAGGCCACCGACTCGGGCCGTGCGAACTCGTCGATGCCGGCGAGCAGGGTGGTTGCGGCCGGGCCTGACGGCACGGACTATGGAGTCGCCACCGACGGAAAGTGGGGATGACATGACCACGCCCACGGCCCTCCCTCCTGTCGTCGACGCGGAGACCTGGCGTCGAGAACTCGAGGCGCTGCGAGAGCGCGAGAAAGCTGCCACGCGCGAGCTCGACGCGATCGCGGCGCAGCGACGCCGTCTGCCGATGGTGGGGATGCCCGACTACCGACTGGAGGGCGAGGAGGGACCGGTGCGGCTCGTCGATGTCTTCGCGGGCCGCTCGCAGCTGATCGTCTACAACCACATGTGGCAACCGGGCGCCGAGTGGCAGTGCGGTGGCTGCACGGGGTTCACGTCGCAGTTCACGCGGCTGGACTTCCTCGAGCCGTACGATGCGCGCTTCGTGATCGTGACTCACGGCACCATCGACGAGATCCGCGCCTACAAGGCGAAGGTCGGCAACCGGATGGACTGGTACTCGTCCGCGGGTACGACGCTCAGCGCCGACCTCGATGCGCCTCCCGGCGGCGGGTTCGCGGTGAACGTGCTCTTGCGCGACGGCGACCGGGTGTACCGCACCTGGCACACCGCGGGGCGGGGGACGGAGCAGCTGAGCCACACGTTCCCACTGATCGATCTGCTGCCATGGGGGCGTCAGGAAGAGTGGCAGGACTCCCCGGAGGGCTGGCCTCAGTCGCCGACCTACTCTCGGTGGCGCGGGTCGGAGGACATCGCGCGCCGCTATGGCGACGAGGGAGCGGCCGGCTCTTCCTGACGCTCGACGTTGACGGGATTGCGGATGCCGATGAGTGACACGACGCCGCCGACCGCCAGCAGGACGGCGGTGACGATCGCCGCGCGGTGGAAGCCGTCGAGGTCGAGCGCGCCGCCGGTGATGGAGGCGAGCGCAGCGACGGCCAGGAGACCCGCGACGCGGGCGACGGCGTTGTTGACGGCCGACGCGATTCCCGATCGGCCGTGGTCGGCCGCACCGAGGATCGCTGCGGTGAGGGGCGACACGGTGATAGCGAGGCCGAGACCGAACAGCAGCATCGAGGGGAACACCTGCCACCAGTAGTCGAACGTCTCCGACACTCTGAGCAGCAGCACCGCGCCCACCGCCATCACGAGGGGACCGACAGTCATGAAGAGGCGAGGGCCGAGGCGTCCGGCCATGGTGCCGATGCGCGAGCTGAGCAGGATCACCAGCACGGTGGTGGGGAGTCCCGCGAGGCCCGCGATGGTCGCGCTCAGGCCGGCGCCCTGCTGCAGGTAGACGGCGACGACGAAGACGTTGAGCGACAGGGCGGCGTAGATGAAGAGGGTGGCGAGGTTGCCGGCCGAGAAGTTGCGCCGTCGGAACATGTCGAGCGGCAGCACCGGGTGCGAGGTGACGTTCTGGCGCCAGACGAAGGCGACGAGCATCAGGATCGCCGAGCGTCATCGGAAGCCAGATGAGCGGCGACTGCCATCCGAAGGTCTGCTGTTCGATGAGCGCGTAGACGGTCGCGCCGAGCCCGAGGGTGCAGAGGATCGCGCCGATGACGTCGACCTTCGCGTCGGGAGCCCGCTCGTCGGGCATGCCCAGGCGGGTCACGAGCCACAAGGCGATGCCGATCGGGATGACGTTGATGAGGAACACCCAGCGCCACGACCAGTAGTCGACGATCACCCCGCCGATGAGCGGACCGAGGATGAAGGCGCCGGTCGTCAGCGACGTCCAGATGCCGATGGCGCGCGAGCGGAGGGGTTCGTCCATCGTGCCCGTGATGAGCGCGAGGGAGCTCGGAACGAGGAAAGCGCCCGCCGCGCCCTGCACCGCCCGGGACACGATGAGGAACGTGGTGTCGGGCGAGAGCGCCACCGCCACCGAGGCGACCCCGAATCCGATGAGGCCGATCTTGAGCACGAGGATCCGCCCGTACGCATCGCTCACCGCACCGGCCACGAGGATGAGCGCGCCGAGGGTGATGAGGTACGAGTCGACCGCCCACTGCTGAGTGGCGAGACCGCCGCCGAGCTCCCGGGCGATCGCCGGAAGAGCGACATTCACCACCGTGCCGTCGAGGAACGCGACGAACGAACCCAGCACCGCGACCGTGAGCACGAGGCGCTGCTGCGCCGTCATGACAGTGGTCATCGCATCGCATCTCTCATGCCCACACGGTACGCCCCGCCGTCGACATCCGGCAGGGGAACGGCGGTGTGCGGGCTCGGCTCGCCCTCGATTGGCGCGTGGGCCGCGCGTCACGTAAACTGGCGGATGGTGACGTGTCCGAGCGGCCGAAGGTGCAACTCTCGAAAAGTTGTGTAGGGTAACCCCCTACCGTGGGTTCAAATCCCACCGTCACCGCCATGAAAACCCCTGCTGAGGCAGGGGTTTTCGCCTTGGGTACGGATCGGTGGTCGTCGGTCGGAGCGAACATCTTGGACGGGGACGACCCTGCAACCGCCACGTCTCGAAAGACTTCGTCGACGCAGCTGCTCGTCCGATGGGCGGTCTCGCACCGCCCGCGCGGTGCCGCCCGCGCCATGCCCGCAGTGCGGACGTCCTCACCCCGGCCCTCGACCCGCCCCACGCGACTAGCGTGGACAGCCACGACCGAAGGAGCTCCCATGAAGACCGTTCCCGTCGGAACCGACCTGCACGCGCCCAACGTGGTGCTCGGGCTCATGCGCATCACCGACAAGAGCGACGACGAGATCCGCGAGCTCGTCACGACCGCGCGCGACGCCGGCATCGACTTCTTCGACCACGCCGACGTCTACGGCTCTCACATGCATCAGTGCGAGGAGCGCTTCGCCGAGGCGATGCAGCTCACCTCGTCGGAGCGTGCGGAGATCACGATCCAGACGAAGGCGGGCATCGTGAAGGAGGGGCCCTACTTCGACTTCTCGTATGAGCGCATCGTCGGCCAGGTGGAGGGGTCGCTGCGCGCCCTCCGGACCGACTACATCGACATCCTCCTCCTCCACCGGCCCGACGCCCTGGTGGAGCCGGAAGAGGTCGCGCGTGCGTTCGACGAGCTGGAGGCGGCGGGCAAGGTGCGGGCGTTCGGGGTCTCGAACCACACGCCCGGGCAGATCGAGCTGCTGAAGGCCTCCGTGCGGCAGCCGATCGTCGCGAACCAGCTGCAGCTGTCGATCACCCACGCGCCGATCATCGCGCAGGGCGTCGCGGCGAACATGCAGGGCACCGACCAGTCGGTGACGCTCGACGGTGGCGGGATCGTGGACTACTGCCGGCTCCACGACATCACGATCCAGGCGTGGTCACCGTTCCAGGCCGGTTTCTTCAACGGCGTCTTCCTCGGTTCGCCCGAGTACGCCGAGCTGAACGCCGTCATCGACCGGCTCGCCGCACATTACGACGTGCCCCCGATCGCGATCGCGACGGCCTGGATCACCCGGCATCCCGCGCAGATGCAGGTCGTTCTCGGCACCACGACGCCCGAGCGCGTGAGCGCGGCTGCGCAGGGGTCGGACATCCCGCTGACCCGTGCCGAGTGGTACGAGCTCTTCCGCGCCGCGGGCTACCGCGTTCCCTGAGGCATCCGCTCGACTGATTGATCGGCGATCGGCGAGCGGTCACCAGTCGCGGTCCGCCTGCCGCCCTTTGAGCTCCAGAATCCGCCGCGCTGCGGCATTCACCTGTGCGGCGAACTCGGGGTCGTTCCGGGCGGTGCGCAGTACCGCGCGGTACATGGCGCGAACGTGCGGGAGTCGGCTGACAGGAGCAGGAGGTCGACGCCGGCCCGGATGGCGCGAACGGCGCGCTTGCCGGGAGGGATCGCGGCGACGGCCGCGGTGTTCGAGATGTCGTCGGTCATGACCACGCCGTCGAATCCGAGGTCTCCGCGGAGCAGCCCGGTGACGACGGGGGCGGAGAACGCCGCGGGTGTGGACGGATCGATCCGCTCGTAGACGGCCGTCGACACCATGACGACGGCGGGCCCGTCGGTGAGCAGGTGGCGGTAGACCGACACATCGGACGACGCCGCGCCCACCTTCGTGTCAACGACATCCGCCGTGAAGTCGGTGTTGGCGGTGGTGCGGCCGAGTCCCGGAAAGTGTTTGAACGTCGGCAACACGCCCGCGTCTCTCATCCCGCCCGCGACCGCGCCTGCGCACCGCACGACGCTCCTCGCGCCGAAGCCGTACTCACGGTCGAGCCGGCCGACGGGAGGGTTGTTCTGCGCGGCTCGCGGGCTCGCGACCACATCGGCGACCGGCGCGAGATTCAGCGTGACGCCTGCGCGGGCGAGCTGACGGCCCCAACGTCGCGCATCTGCACGCAGCCCGTCGCACCCGTGCTCGGTCTGCGCGAGCGCTGAAGGGATGTCGTCGAAGCCCCGCCCCGACAGCACCTGCACCTGGCCGCCCTCCTGGTCGGTCGCCACCCACAGCGGCGGTCCGTGCCGCGGCGCGCGGGTCACGAATCGGTCGACCAGGGCGGCGGTCTCCGTGGTGCCCGCGTGCGAACGGCCGCGCAGGAAGATCCCCGTCGTCGCCGATCTGGAGCCGGAGGATCAGCCTCGCGGGTGACGCGCTTCGCTCACGCGGGCAGGAAGAACTCCCGCGCCAGCGGGGCGATCTCCAATGCGTCGGCGTCGGCCCGGCTCACCCAGCGGAGCTCGACGATCTCAGCCCCGATCGACGGCTCCTGGTCGCCCAGGTCGGCCGCGAACACCTCGGCCACCACCAGGTACCCGGGCTCGTTCGCGGCCGCGGCCGTGAAGGTGCCGAGGGCGCGGAGCTCCTGCGGGTCGATGCGCAGGCCCAGCTCCTCTTCGAGCTCGCGGCTGAGCGTCTCGGCGCCGTTCTCGCCCGGGTCGGGTTTGCCGCCGGGCTGCATGAACGCCGTGGTGCCCGCCTTCCGCACCAGGAGCAGGCGTCCGTCGTCGTCGAGGATCACGGCAGCCGACACGTGGATGCGGCGCGGCGCGGTGGCGGCTTCGGATGCGGGAGAGGTCACCGCCGCACGGTAACAGGTTCCGCCCATGTGCGCCGACGTAGAATCGTGTGTGCCTCCTGAGTCGTCCGTCGTGTCATCCCCCCTGTCTCCGAGCGGGATCGACCCCGCCGAACTCGAGATCGCGCTGAAGGTGCTCCGCCAGGTCGCCGACGTCGACCAGACGCACCCCGACTTCATCACGCTGCGCCACGCGACCTCGCACCTGTTCAAGGCGGCGAAGAAGGTGCGCCGCCGCGAGATCCGCGATGCCATCGCCGAAGCCGACCGCGCCGTCGTCGCCGCGACCGCCACGGGGGCCCCTGACCGCATCGATGACGAGACGCGCGGGATCCCCATCAGCACGTCGACGGCGGCGCCCACCGCCGGCACCCTCATCAAGGCGCGCGGCTGCTACATCTGCAAGCAGCCCTACACCCTGGTCGACGCGTTCTACCACCAGCTGTGCCCCGACTGCGCCGCCCTGAGCCACGCCAAGCGCGACGCCCGCACCGACCTCACCGGCAAGCGCGCGCTGCTCACCGGCGGACGGGCGAAGATCGGCATGTACATCGCGCTGCGCCTCCTGCGCGATGGCGCGCACACCACGATCACCACCCGCTTCCCGCGGGATGCCGTGCGCCGCTTCCGGAGCCTCCCCGACGCGTCCGACTGGATCGACCGCCTGAAGATCGTCGGGATCGACCTCCGGGATCCGGCTCAGGTGATCGGCCTCGCCGACGACGTCGCGGCCGCCGGTCCTCTCGACATCCTCATCAACAACGCCACCCAGACGGTGCGGCGCTCGCCGGGCGCCTATCAGCCGCTCGTCGACGCGGAGCTGGAGCCGCTGCCCAGCGGCCGGCTTCCCGAACTCGTGACCTTCGGCCACACGAACGACCAGCACCCGCAGGCCCTGGAGCGCTCGGTGAGCGCGCACCCGATCCTCGCCGCCGCCGCATCGCAGGCCGACGTGCTCACCCAGCAGGCGATGGCTGCCGGATCGAGTTCGCTCGAGCGGCTCGCGGCAGGCACCGCGATCGACGCGGGCGGACTGATCCCCGACACCGACGGGGTCAACTCGTGGACCCAGCGCGTCGACGAGGTCGACCCGCTGGAGATGCTCGAGGTGCAGCTCGCGAACACGACCGCCCCCTTCCTCCTGGTGTCGAAGCTGCGGCCATCGCTGGCCGCGAGCCCGGCCGGTCGTACGTACGTCGTGAACGTGAGCGCCATGGAGGGCGTGTTCGGTCGCGGCTACAAGGGCCCCGGGCACCCGCACACCAACATGGCGAAAGCCGCCGTCAACATGCTCACCCGCACGAGCGCGCGCGAGATGTTCGAGACCGACGGCATCCTGATGACGAGCGTCGACACCGGCTGGATCACCGACGAACGCCCGCATCCCACCAAGGTGCGCCTCGCGGAAGAGGGCTTCCACGCGCCGCTCGACCTCGTCGATGGTGCGGCCCGCGTCTACGACCCGATCGTCCGCGGTGAGGCCGGCGAAGACCTGTTCGGCGTCTTCCTGAAGGACTACGCGCCCGGCGCATGGTGACCGGGTGATCCCGTGACAGAACGCGGCAGGGTGCGGCTTCCGGCCCCGGGAGCCCGCGTCGTCGTGCGCTACCTGCTCCCCTCGGGGCAGGCCACCGATGCGCTCGGCGAACTGCTCAGCGCCGACGCGGAGCAGGTCGTCGTCGACGGCAAGCGCGGTGTCGAGCGGATCGCGGTCGACACCATCGTCGCCGCCAAGCCGGTTCCGCCGCCTCCCGCCCCGCGCCCGCGCGGGTGAGCGTCGGTCGCACGGAGACGTCGCCGCTCTGCACTTACGTGTGGGCGCCATCACACTGCTCCGTGACCGGCGCCCGCGCAACTCCCGTTCCCTCGGCCCCTAGCGCGAGGAAAGTGGGTCTAGCTTGCAGGGGCCGCCGGTCGGCGGTGACACCTGAGCAAAGGCGACAGCAGTGAAAGCGATGAAGCGAGCGACGGAGCTTCTGCCTTCGAGACGCCGTCGAGTCCGACCTGGTTGCGATCGATTCGAGGAAGCGCTGCGAATGAGTGCCGTGCGCCCGCAGGATGTCTTGCCACGTCGACATGTGCTGAAGGTCGTTGCACCTGGCGCCGTGTTGCTGGGCACCGCCGTACTCGTCGGCTGTACGCCCCTCACAGAAGCGACGGTCACCCCGCCCCCCGCCACGGCGCCGGCAGCCGTTTCGGATTCGGGGGAGGGCTGCCTGCGCACCGTCGGAGCGCCCGACCTCGACGTGCAGGCAGCGAATCGCGACCTCCCGATCCCCGGGATGCGGGAGGAGTTCGTGCAGGCGGAGGTGATGGTGGTAGGGGGCGCCGGCGCCTGTGTCGACGAGCCCGCTGACGCGGGAGCCAAGGCGGCGAAATGTGCGCCGCTGACGATGGCGGCGCACGACAGCGTGGGCTACGCGCTGTGGAGTTCGGCCGACGCCCTCACCGAGGCGATGTTCGCCGCCGGCGGCGAGGTGGCGCTGAGCGAAACCATGACCGGCTATGCGGGCTCGGACGCCGACACGTTCACGTACCGGATGGCTGCGTGGCGATTCTCGGACGGTCCCGACCTCGCGCGCACGCCGCTCGGCGAACTGCTGACGGCATGCAAATCGGTGAGCTCGGAGACCTTCCTCGGAAACGAGCGCATCGTGCTGACGGAGGGCGGCGACCTCGCGGTGGCCGCCTGGCAGCGCGACGGGACGGTGTTCCTCATCGAGAGCATCCATCCGCTCGACGCGGCGGGGAGCCGCTTCGCTACTCGCCGACGGCGTCGGGGCTGCTGCCGACCGCGGCGATGAACGCGATCCAGGTGTGGTGGGACGAGGCGGCGCCGGAAGCGATGGCGGGTCGTCAGCCTGCGTCGCGCGGGTGAGCGGCGGGGAGGGATTACACAGCTGGCCCCCGCGCGACTCGCACGACCGGCGCCCGGCGTACTGCATCTGCCCACCTTGGGCACGCAAGGCCCCATGAGCGTACGGAAGACGGGGAACGCCGCCCGGACGCTCGTCGTCGCTCCAGTAGTGTCCCCCTGGCGCACACGGCACAGATGCGCTCTCAGTTCACGAAAGGACAGCGGGCGGGATGCACGCGACGACGAGTACGACGGATGCGCCGGTGGGGACCGATGCGGCGCCGGGCTGCGAGGCGGGGCGGGGCGTCGTCCTGGTCGAAGGACTCCCGGGGTCGGGTAAATCGTCGAACGCGCATGACCTCGGCACCTGGCTCGCCGACATCGGTGCGCATCCGCTGCACTGGCCGGAGGGGCGACCCGACCACCCGGTCGATTTCGAGTGCGTCTCGCTGGTCTCCTTCCACGTGCTGGCGCACATCCGAGAGAAGGATCCGGCAGCGTGGTTCGAGCTGCGCGCGCATGCGGAGCGTTACCCCGACGGGTGGATCATCCGCCACACAGATCAGCTCACGGTTCCCCCGGGGATCCTCGCGCAGGTGCGGCGGCTGGATGCGTACGACGGCGACATCACCGTCGACGCGCACGCGCGGGCGCTCGCCGAGAGCTGGCGCCGCTTCGGGGAGCGCCTCCCACGATCCGACGTGCAGATCTGGGAGTGCGTGCTCATCCAGAATCCGGTGTGCGCGTTCATCGCCCGTTTCGATCAGCCGGCGGCTGCCCTCGAGGCGCACGTGCAGCGGCTCGTGGCGAGCGTGAAGGAACACAACCCGATGCTCGTGTATCTCGATCCCGGCGATCCCGAGCCGGTGTTGCGGCGGGCGGCCGAAGAGCGTCCCGACTGGTGGCGCAACCTGGTCGTCGACTACCACACCACCCAGGGCTACGGCCTGCGGGCAGGGCTCCACGGCTTCGAGGGGTACATCGAGTTCATGCGGATGCGCCGCGAGGTGGAACTCGACCTCATCCCGAAGCTCGACCTGCCGTCGCTCGTGGTGCGCACCGCCGACGAACCCGAGGCGGCGACCCGACGTCGGATCCGCGCGTTCGTGCGCGCTCACCTCGTCGACTGACGGGTCACGCAGGCCGGGTCGTCACGCCGCGCGCCGTTCCTGCACCGCCTCGGCCATCTGCCGCACCGCCTGCTCCAGGACGGGGCGCGGGGTCGCGAAGATCATGCGCGTGAAGCCGCGTCCCGCTTCGCCGCACGCGAGGCCGTCCGTCATCGCGACGCCGGCGTGCTCGCGCATGAACTCCGCGGCGCTGTCGCCGAAGTCGTAGGCGCGCCAATCGAGCCAGGCGATGTAGGTGCCCTCGGGCGCCGTGTAGCCCACGTCCGGGAGGTGCTCGGCCAGCAGCTCGCCGAGGAGCTGCCGGTTGCCATCGAGGTACGACACGACGTCGTCGAGCCACTGAAGCCCTGACGTGTAGGCCGCAGTGTTGGCGATGACGCCGAGGTTGCTGGCGCCGTGGCTGGCCATCATGCCGATGCGCTCCCACACCGCGAGGTCGGCGTCGTTGCTCAGGATGATCTGCGCGCACTTGAGACCGGGGATGTTCCAGGCCTTCGATGCGGACGTCGCGGTCACGGTGTGACCTGCGGCCACGTCGGAGATCGACGCGTACGATACGTGCTGGTGGCCCGAGAAGATGAGGGGGCGTGGATCTCGTCGGAGAACACGCGAGCCCCCCGACGGTCGATCACCTCGCTGAGGGCGACGAGCTCGTCGCGCGTGAAGACGCGGCCGACGGGGTTGTAAGGGTTGCAGAGGATGAAGAGGCCGCCGTTCGGCGCGAGGGCCGCGTCGATCGCGTCGAGGTCGAACTCGTAGCGGCCGTCGACGACGGCGAGCGGCACCTGGATCACTTCGCGCCCGTACATCGGCGGCACGCTGAGGAACGGCATGTAGGCGGGGGTCGGAACGATGACCGGCGATCCCGGGGCGGAGTAGTGCTCGATGGTGACTTCGAGCGCCTTGATGACGTCGGCGATGGGCGAGATGGACGTCGGCGGGACGATCCATCCGGCGCTCTCGCGCAGCCACCCGGCCGTCGCCTCGTTCATGGTCGTGGCGAGCCGCGGGGGCAGATAGCCGAACTGCGCCGACGACACGGCGGCGTGCAGCGCCTGCTCGATGGCCGGCGCGACGCCGAAGTCCATCTCGGCGACGAACGTGCCGATCGCCTCGGGGAACATCGACCACTTCACGCCGCCGCCGGCGCGGAGGTCCTCGATGCGCGACGTCACGATCCAGGCGCAGATCCTGGAACTGCTCGACGGGCTGCGCCGCGAGACGGGCATGGCCGTACTGCTCGTGACCCACGACATGGGTGTCGCGGCCGACCTCGCCGACCGCGTCGCCGTCATGTACGCGGGGCGTGTCGTCGAAGACGCACCGCCGGAGGCCGTGTTCGCCCGGGCAGAGCACCCCTATACGGGGGGTCTCCTCGCGTGCATCCCGATGATGACGGGCGATCGTCCCGCCACGCTTCCCGCCATCCCGGGGAGCGTGCCCGACCCGTCGCGTCTCCCCGAGGGATGCGCGTTCAACCCGCGCTGCCTGCGCGCCACCGACCGCTGCCGCACGGAAGACCCGCCGCTGGAGAGCGTGGGGGCCGCGTACGCCGCGTGCTGGCATCCGACCAGCGCCGTCGAAGGACGGCTCATCTCGACGGGAGCGTCCGCATGACCTCGGTGACCCAGGACGAGCCGGCGCAGGAGGTCGTCGACGCGACCGATGCGCTGCTCACCCTCCGGAACGTCTCGAAGCACTTCGCGGTGCGCACGAGCGCCAACCCGTTCCACCGCCCGAGCACGCTTCGGGCCGTCGACGACGTCAGTCTCGAGGTGAAGCAGTCGGAGACCTTCGCCCTCGTCGGCGAGTCGGGGTCGGGGAAGTCCGTGGAGCTGCGGGAGCGCCTCGGCCTCACCTACCTGTTCATCGGCCACGGCCTCCCGATCGTCCGTCAGATCTCCCAGCGGGTCGGCGTCATGTACATGGGCCGGATCGTGGAGAGCGGACCGATCGACGAGGTGTTCCATGCGCCGGCGCACCCGTACACGCGGGCGCTGATGGCGGCGTCGCCGGTCCCCGATCCGTCGCTCAAGCGCGACCGGATCATGCTGAAGGGCGAGCCGCCGAGCCCGCTCAACCTGCCGAGCGGCTGCCGGTTCCGCACGCGCTGCCCCATCGCGGAGGACGTCTGCGCCCAGGAGGCGCCGCCGCGCGTCGAAGTCGCGCCGGGCCACGTCACGGAGTGCTTCTTCCCCGAGCGCGTGCCGCCGCTCGATGATGCGCCGGTGAGGAACACGACCGTCAGGAGCACGACCGTGAGGAACACCCCCACGAGAACGGAGCGCGTCGCATGACCGACATACACACCTTCGCCGACGGACGACGGATGCTTTCCGACGGCGCCCGCGGCATGTTCCGCGCCTTCGCGGCCTTCGACGCCGAGGTGATGAAGTCCGACAGCGCGATCCCCGCGAAGTACAAGGAGCTGCTGGCGGTCGCCGTCGCGCTCACGACCCAGTGCGACGGGTGGCTGCGCGGGCACTCGGCTGCGGCGGTCGCCGCGGGGGCGACGCAGGAGGAGCTCGCCGAGACGGTGCACATCGCGGCGGCGCTGCGCGCAGGCGGAGCCATGTACCACGGCATGACCTACGTACTGCCGGCGGCGGGCGGTCACGCGTGAGCAGCACCGCCGCAGATGCCGTCGCCACCGGACCGGACGGGCGGACGGGATGGGGGAGCGTCGCCGTGCTCGGCGCCGGTCAGCTCCTCGCCGGAGTCGGGGTCGCGGCGGGGATCGCCGTAGGCGGTGTGCTCGCCGAGGTGCTCTCTGGAAGCACCGCGATGGCCGGGTGGGCGCAGACCTGCGCCATCCTCGGAGCCGGGATCTCGGCGATCCCGCTCGCCGGTGTCGCGCGCCGACGCGGACGGCGCGCAGCGCTCACGATCGGCTACCTCGCCGCCCTCCTCGGCGTCGTGGTCGTCTTCGTCGCCGTGGGCGCCGCTCTCTTCCCCCTGTACCTGGCGGGGATGGTGCTGTTCGGCGTCGCGACCGCCGCCGGCCTGCAGTCCCGGTTCGCGGCCGCCGAAGCGGTCAGCCCGGCGCGGTCGAGCAGGGCGATGTCTCTCGTGCTGTGGGCGACGACCGTCGGCTCGGTCGCCGGCCCCAACCTCTCCCAGGCGGGAAGCGAGTGGGGCGCCCGGCTGGGCATCGAGCCGCTCCTCGGGCCCTACCTCTTCACGGGGGCCGGTTTCGCCGCCGCGGCCCTCGTGATCGGCCTGCTCCTGCGGCCGCCGTCCGGCACATCATCACGGGTCGGAGCCGATTCCGCCCCCCGTGCCAGGGGGAGCGTGTGGCGCACCGTGCTGCGCATCCCGGAGGTCACCCTCGGCGTCGCCCTGACGATCACGTCGCACATGGTGATGGTGGGCGTGATGGTCATGACACCCGTCCACATGCACCACCTGGGCTTCGGTCTCGATGCGGTGGGCCTCGTTCTCAGCATCCACATCTTCGGCATGTACGGCGCGAGCCCCGTCATGGGATGGATCGCCGACCGGTTCGGCGACATCGCCCTCGGCGCGCTGAGCGCCGTCGTGTTCGCCGCCGCCCTCGTGCTGGGCGGCACGTGGGGCGCCCATGACATGATCGCGAACACCGCCGCACTCGGACTGCTCGGCGTCGGCTGGAGCGCCGGCGTCATCGCCGGATCGGGCCTGATCGCCAAGAACTGCCCGCCCGACGACCGCTTCGCCGTGCAGGGCGGAACCGACGCGCTCATGAACTTCGGCGCGGCCGCCTCCGCTGCGGCCGCAGGGACGCTCATCGCGATCGGCGGGATCGCCGCTCTCAACGCGGTGGCCGCCGCCGTGCTCCTGCCCGTCGTCATCGGCGGCACCGTGGCCGTGCTGCGCGGACGCCTCCGCGCCGGCCCCGCGCGATCGGAGCCCGACGGAGCACCCGAACCGGCGGCGACCGATTCCGCCCGACACGGCTGATGTCCTCGTCCGCGTCGCGCATCATCTCACCGCAAAGGAGCCGCACGTGACACTCGAATCGCTCGCCCCCACCGCACGCCTCGCCGAACTGGGGACGACGCTGCCCCCGGTGGCGCGTCCCGTGGCCGACTACGTTCCGGCGGTGCGGGTGGGCGACCTGGTCTACACCTCCGGGCAGCTCCCGATGCGCGACGGCGCGCTCGCCGCCGCCGGACTCCTCGGCGAGGGGGTCGCCGTCGAGCAGGGCGCCCAGCTAGCGCGCCTGTGCACCCTGAACGCCCTCGCCGCGGTCGCCGCCCTCGTCGACCTCGACGCGGTCGTACGCGTCGTCAAGCTGACGGGATTCGTGGCCTCCGCCCCCGGATTCACACAGCAGTCGGCGGTGATCAACGGCGCCAGCACGCTCGTTCGCGAGCTGTTCGGCGCAGCCGGCGACCACACGAGGTCGGCGATCGGCGTCGCCGCACTCCCGCTGGGCGCCCCCGTCGAGGTCGAGCTGATCGTCGAAGTCGCCGCCGGAGCCGACGGGGTGCGCGCGGCTCGGTAGAGTGCGAAGCGGCACCGTCACCGGCGACGGCACCGCACCCGAAAGGCCTCTCGTGACCATCTCGACCATCACGATCAGCAACCCCGGCAGCGACGGCAACCTCCTCAACCCGGACGTCATCGCGGGGATCATGGCGCAGCTGACCTCCGCCGACCGCGACCCGGACGTCACCGGCATCCTCCTGACGGGCGACGGTGACACCTTCTGCAGCGGGCTCGACATCCCCGCGATCCGCGCAGGCGGCGACCCGGTGGCTTTCGCGACCGCGCTCGCCGACCTGCTGCGGCTGCTCCCGGCGCTGGGCACCCCCGTCGCGGCGGCGGTCAACGGTGACGCGGTCGCCTCCGGGGCGTCGCTCGTCGCGGCCGCCGACTATGCGGTCGTCGCCTCGCATGCGCGCATCGGCACGCGCGAGGTGTCGGTCGGCATCTGGCCGATGGTGGCGCAGGTGCCGATCATCCACCGGATCGGGGCGCGCTGGGCGATGGAGAACATCGGATCGGGCGAGCCGTTCGACGCCGTGCGGGCGCGAGAGGTGGGGCTCGTGAACGAGATCGCCGAGCCGGAAGACGTCGACGCCGCAGCCCGCCGATGGCTCGTCGCGGCAGCCCGAGCCGGGGCGATCACCGCCGTGGGGCGCCCGGCGTTCTACCGGTTCGCGGCCCTCCCGTACGATGACGCGCTGTCAGCGTCGGTCGAGCTGTTCGCGGAGATGAGCCGTCCCTGACGACGCATCTCAAAGGGTGCGGCATCCGCATCGACGGTGACGCTCGATGCAATGATGTCCCCCGAATAGCCGACTCCCATTCACTGAGATCGATTGTTAGCGTCGACAGCATGACCCCCACCGATTATCGAGCGCTTTCGCGTGCCTCCGGACAGCGGCTGGGCGTGGTGGCGCTGACCCTGGCGATCGCCACCCCGATCGTCGCGGTCGTCGGCTGGATCTGGGCCGCCGTGACGCCGGGCGCCGCCGCGCTCGGGGTCGCGATCACCGCCGTCGCGATCGTGGGGGCGCTCGCCGTCGTAGCCGTCGGGGTCGGCATCGCGTCGCTGATCCGGTCGCGGACGAACAGCCTTGCGAAGGTCTCGCTCGTGCTGGTCGGGGCCACCGCGCTCGTGCTCGTGCTGCTCGTCCTGCCGCCGTCGGCACTGCCCGTCTGAGCCTGGGCTGCCGCCTCCCTCGCGCCGGCGCGGATCAGAGGAGGTTGCCCGCCTCGGTGAGCACGCTGCGCAGGATCTGCTCGATCTCGTCGAACTCCTTCGGTCCGATGGTGAGCGGCGGGGCGAGCTGCACGACGGGGTCGCCGCGGTCGTCGGCCCGGCAGTAGAGCCCGGCGTCGTAGAGGGCGCCCGAGAGGAAGCCACGCAGCAGCCGTTCCGACTCCTCGTCGTCGAACGTCTCCTTGGTGGCCTTGTCCTTCACGAGCTCGATGCCGAAGAAGTATCCGTCGCCGCGCACGTCGCCGACGATCGGCAGATCGGTGAGCCGCTCGAGCGTCGACCGGAAGACGGGGGAGTTGTCGCGCACGTTCTGCAGCAGACCCTCCTCCTCGAACAGGTCGAGGTTCGCGAGCGCGACGGCAGACGCCACGGGGTGCCCCGCGAAGGTGTAGCCGTGCGGGAAGGAGACGTCGCCCTTCGAGAACGGCTCGTAGATGCGGTCGCTCACCATCGTTCCGCCGAGGGGCACGTACCCGCTCGTCACGGCTTTCGCGAAGGTGATCATGTCGGGCTGGTAGCCGTAGGCGTCGCACGCGAAGTACTCCCCGATGCGCCCGAACGCGCAGATGACCTCGTCGCTGACCAGCAGCACGTCGTAGCGGTCGCAGATCTCGCGCACGCGCTGGAAGTAGCCGGGTGGGGGCGGGAAGCACCCGCCGGAGTTCTGCACCGGCTCGAGGAAGACGGCGGCCACCGTCTCGGGGCCCTCGAACTGGATCATCTCCTCGATGCGGTCGGCCGCCCACACCCCGAACTCCTCGGGCGTCGATCCGGTGAAGCCCTGCTCTCCGGCCCGGTAGTAGTTCGTGTTCGGCACGCGGAATCCGCCCGGCGTGACCGGCTCGAACATCGCCTTCATCCCCGGGAGGCCGGTGATCGCGAGCGCACCCTGCGGGGTGCCGTGATACGCGATGAAACGCGAGATCACCTTGTGCTTGAGGGGCTGCCCCTGCAGCTTCCAGTAGTGCTTCGCGAGCTTGAAGGCGGTTTCGACCGCTTCGCCGCCGCCCGTGGAGAAGAAGACGTGGTTGAGGTCGCCGGGCGCGAGATCGGCGAGCCGGTCGGCCAGCTCGATCGCAGCGGGGTGGGCGTACGACCAGATCGGGAAGAACGCGAGCTGCTCGGCCTGTCGCGCCGCCGTCTCGGCGAGCACACGCCGGCCGTGCCCTGCGTTGACCACGAACAGTCCGGACAGCCCGTCGATGTAGCGCTTGCCCGCGGCGTCCCAGATGTGGTGGCCCTCCCCGCGCGTGATGACGGGCACTCCCCGCTCCATCGTCGACTGACGGGAGAAGTGCATCCACAGGTGGTCTTTCGCCATCTGCTGGAGCTCTGCTTCGGTTCGCTGCGTGGTCGCCATGGCGTCCTCCTCGCTCTGACACGAACCTACTGGCGCCCCGCCCGCCCCGCCCTGCCCCGCTCCGCGATCTCGCACGATCTGCGCGGCCGCCGCCTCCCGGCGCACAATCCGTACGCCCGCCGTGCCCCCCCGCCCCGCCCCCCGCGCCCCGCCCCTGACCGCGAGACGACGTCGGGCGGCCGAGAACACGGGGTAACCCCAGCGTCTCGGCGCCCAGTGGTCGTCTCGCGGTCAGGGTGAGGTGGGGGGCGGGTGGGAGGCGGGTGGGAGGATGAGGGGATGACTCGCACGCACGTGATCACCGGAGCAGGCTCCGGCATCGGAGCCGTTCTCGCCCGCCGCCTGACCGACCGCGGCGACCGCCTTGTCGTCGTCGCGCGCGACGCCGACCGCGCCCGCGACCTCACGGCGGCGCACGAGGGGAGCGTCGCGATCGTGGCCGACCTCGCCGATCCTGCCTCGCTGGAGCGGGCCGTGGCGGATGCCGCCGACGCGCTTCCCGACCGTGTCGACGCGATCGTGCATGCGGCCGGGATCGTCGAGCTCGGCCCTGTCGGCGAGCTGCCCCTGGATGCGTGGACGTCGCAGGTGACGGTGAACCTCGTCGCCCCCGCCGAGCTCACGCGTCTCCTGCTGCCCCGCGTGCGCGCGGCACGCGGGCAGGTGCTGTTCGTGAACTCGGGCGCCGGCCTCACCGCGCACCCCGACTGGGCGGCCTACGCGGCCAGCAAGCACGGGCTGCGCGCGCTCGCCGACGCGCTCCGCGGCGAAGAAGCCCGGCACGGCGTGCGGGTGACGAGCGTGTACCCGGGTCGCACCGCCACCCCGATGCAGGAGAAGGTGCACGAGCAGGAGGGCGCCGCCTACGACGCCTCGCGGTTCATCGGCGCCGAGTCGGTGGCGGCCGCGATCCTGGCCGCCCTCGACGCGACCCCCGATGCGACGCTCACCGACATCACGGTGCGCCCCGGACCGCGCTGAGCCGCCTGTAGAGCGCCCGCCGGATGCAATAGTCTCTGGCTGACGCGGCTGCGAGCCCGATGCAGCCCGTCCGGGAGGCTGCTATGAGTGATTTCGGATCGACCACGCCCGTTCGGCTGGAACGGACGGAAGGGAAGGGCCTCGCCGCCGGAACCCTCGGTCTGTGGGGGTCGACCGTCATCGGCCTGGCTTCGACCGCACCGGTGTACTCGCTCGTCGCGACGCTCGGCTGGGTGGTGCTGGCTGTCGGCGGGCAGGCCCCGATCGCGTTCATCATCGCCTTCGTGCCGATGCTGTTCATCGCGTTCGCGTATCGCGAGCTCAACAACGAGGTGCCCGACTGCGGCACGACGTTCACGTGGGGCACGAAGGCGTTCGGGCCGTGGGTCGGCTGGATGGGCGGCTGGGGCGTCGCGGTGGCGGGCATGGTCGTGCTCGCCAACCTGGCGCAGATCGCCTCCATCTACTTCTGGTCGCTGATCGGCTTCGAGCTGGAGAACAACGACTGGCGCATCGTCGCCGTGGGCGTGTTCTTCATCGCCGCGATGACCTACATCAGCTGGCGGGGCGTCGAGATCGGCGAGCGCATCCAGAACATCCTCCTCGCGATCCAATATCTCGCCCTCGTCGTGTTCGTGATCGCCGCTCTCACGCAGTTCTTCAGCGGTACGGCTCCGAACCCGACGCCGTTCGACTGGGAGTGGATGAACCCGTTCGCCTTCACCGAGTGGAGCGGGTTCACCGAGGCGGTGCTGCTGGCGCTGTTCATCTACTGGGGCTGGGACACGTGCCTCGCGCTCAACGAGGAGACGAAGGACCCCAAGCGCATCCCGGGCCTCGCGGCCCTCCTCACGTGCGTGCTGCTGCTCGTGACCTATGTGTCGGTGACGATCGCCGCGATGATGTACGCGGGGCTCGGCGAAGACGGCGTGGGCCTGGGCAACGAGGCGAACGCGGACGACTTCTTCCTCGCGATCAAGGACGGGCTGCTCGGACCGTGGGGCTGGCTGCTCGTCGTGGCGGTGCTCATCTCAGCCGTGTCGTCGACGCAGACGACCATCCTCCCGACTGCCCGCGGCACGCTCGCGATGGGCGTCTACCGGGCTCTGCCGGCCCGCTTCAAGCAGGTGCATCCGCGCTACAAGACGCCGTCGTTCTCGACGCTCGTCATGGGTGTGGTGGCGTCGCTGTACTACATCGGGATGACGTTGATCAGCGACAACATCCTGCAGGACTCGATCCTGTCGCTCGGTCTCGCGATCGCGTTCTACTACGCCATCACCGGCTTCGCGTGCGTCTGGTACTTCCGCAAGGATCTGTTCACGTCGGCCCGCAACGTCGTCTACCGCCTCGTGCTGCCCCTGCTGGGTGCGCTCATGCTCACGTACGCGTTCGTGCAGTCGGCGATCGACATGTGGGCGGTCGACTACGGCTACACGGAGCTGCTGGGAATCGGCGGCACGTTCGTCGTGGGCGTCGGCGCCCTGCTGGTGGGCGTCGTGCTCATGGTCGTGTGGTTCTTCTTCCCGAGGGCGAAGCCGTTCTTCTCGGGACGCAGCCTCAACCGCGAGACGCCGGTGATGGTGCCCGAAGAGCCCGAGGTGTACACCCGTTCGATCGACGGCGGTCTGTGACGCCGGATCGACCGGAGGCGCGACGGCACGGCGGCGACGCGGGAGCAGGATGCGCCGACGCGCGCTGCGGGTGACGGCCGGCCGCGGCGACCGCGAGGCGCTCGGCGGTCGTCTCGACGGCCATACGGGTCGTGCTGCGCTCGACGTCGTCGCGCGCGCCGCTCACCGGACCGTCGGCCGTGCGTGCGGCGACGGTGCGGCGGCGGGCCGTCGTGGTGACGCGGGTACGCGTTCCGCGGCGGACCATGTGGGCGGCGGGAGCGCTCGTCCCACCGTCCGGGATCGTGCTCTCGGTGATGACCGGGGTCGCCTCGGCGGCGGCCGCGTCGCCGGCGACGGAGGGCGCCGTCGCGTCGAGGTGACGCACGGAGCGCTCGAGGAGATGGACCCACGAGAGGACGCCGCCGAAGGCGAGCACCTCGAACGCCGCGAGGTTGATGAGCCCGAGGAACATCATCGTGATCCCGACGACCAGCACGACGACGGTGGCGATCGCGTAGCGGCCGAGGAACACGGGCAGCTCGCGCAGGGTGCGCCTGCTCACGACGACGAGACCCAGGAAGCTGAGCAGCACGCCGTTGGCGGCGCGGTCGTGGAGGAATTCGTTGAAGGTGAGCGGGATCACACCGATGAGGGCGAGACAGAGGCCGAGGGCGACCAGCAGCGGCGGGAGGGCGCGTGCGGCACGTGCGTCTGCGATGCGTCCCGACGCGAGCGCGTTCGCGAGGTGGACGGCGAGCGGCACGCCGCCCGCGGCGATCACGAGACCGCTGAGGATCACGCCGCCGTTGAACGTGTAGCCCGACAGGTCGGCGAAGGTGCCGAGACGGCTGAAGTGCAGGTGCCACCACATCGGGTCGACCGTGCCGAGAGCGGCGAGGAGGATCGCGGTGCACAGGATTGCGGCGCCGGCCATGGCTGAGGGCCGCGTCACTCGCGCGAGGTTCGTGTTCCGGCGCACGGTAGAGTGCGGGAGGAGGAGGGCGAAGCTCGATGGCATCGGGGGGCCTGTTCGTCTGTGATCCGGTCGAGCTGCTGGAAACCCCACCGAATTCTCACCGAGCTTGATCCCCTGGTGAGGATCAAGTAAGTCATACTCGAATCTACGCAATTTTGCGTTTCGAGATTGTCCCCCGAATGGGGGACATGTAGTGTGATGTGAGCGCCGAGCCACCGGGGGGAGGTTGGGCGCCCCAGACGGACCCGGGGGGACTGGGGCCGAATCGTCACCGTCTGGAAATAAGCGAGAAAGGTTCCCCTCAGGAGCGGACATCAGGGATGGCTCCTGAGGGGAACCTGGATCGCGGCGCCAAAGCCGTTTGGGGGAACGGCCGCAGGTGGAGCTGGGGGGCATCCGTGCGGGCGCGCAAGCGTTCCGCCCCCAGACTACCGCGTGAAGCTGTGAATTTCATCGCACCTGCGCCCGCGGAACAATAGAGGCGTGTCGCAGACTTCCGCAGCATCGGCGAGTGCCGTCATCCGCGCCGCCCGAGAACGTCTCGCCGGCTCGCCGCGCGATGCGCTGGGCGAGTGGGCAGCGACCCGCCGCGTGCTCGGGATCGGGCGCGCTCCGCGCATCATCCGGGTCGCCGAGGCCTGGCATGTGGGCGTGCTCCTGATCGGCGACACCGCGGTCTATGCGACCGGCGAAGTGCTGCGCGCCCGCAGCGACGCGATCCGCGGCTACACGGCGCAGGCGCAGCGCGAACGGTCCGAGCGCGCCGCCGCCGCCTTCCGCGGGGGCTTCGCGGAGGGTGAGACGGTGCACATCGGCTGGAGCCTCCTCGATCTCGACGCGGTGGATGCCGGCGGCACTTCCGGCCCGCTGAGCCTCAGGGACGGTGTGCCCGTGGTGCGCTGGAGCGCGTCTGGTGCTCCGCGTCCGCTCGCCGACTACCTCTCCGAGCAGCTCGCGCTGCGCTGAACCGAGGGGGCGCCGGGCGGGCGCCGCGAGCGCGTGTTCGGCCCTCCGGCGGCGATGCATCCCGAGGGTGTCCGCGTCAACCCCCGGCATCCGTGTCCCGCGCGGTCGGTGCATCTGCGTAGTGTGTGAGCATGCAGGCATGGCCGGGGGCGCCCTATCCGCTCGGTGCCACTTTCGATGGCAACGGAACGAACTTCGCACTTTTCAGTGAGGGCGCCGAGCGCGTCGAGCTGTGTCTCTTCGACGACGACGGCGAGGAGACGCGCGTCGAGCTGCGCGACGTCGACGCCTACGTCTGGCACGGCTACCTCCCGACGATCCAGCCCGGACAGCTCTACGGCTACCGCGTCTACGGACCGAACGATCCCGCCGAGGGGTGCCGGTTCAACCCGAACAAGCTGCTGCTCGATCCGTACGCGAAGGCTGTCGAAGGCGAGATCGAGTGGGGGCAGGCGGTCTTCGGCTACGACTTCGGAGACCCCGATTCGCGCAACGACGACGACTCCGCCGCGCAGATGATGAAGGGCGTCGTCGTGAATCCGTTCTTCGACTGGGCGGGCGACCGTCAGCCGAAGACGCCGTACGCCGAGTCGGTCATCTACGAGGCGCACGTGAAGGGCCTCACGCAGCAGCACCCCGACATCCCCGAGGAGATCCGCGGCACCTACAGTGCGATCGCGCATCCGGTGATCATCGAGCACCTCAAGAAGATCGGCGTGACCGCGATCGAACTGATGCCCGTGCACCAGTTCGTCAACGACTCCACGCTGCAGGAGAAGGGCCTCTCGAACTACTGGGGCTACAACACGATCGCCTTCTTCTCCCCGCAGAACACCTACTCGGCGTTCGGCGACCGCGGTCAGCAGGTGCAGGAGTTCAAGGGCATGGTGCGGGCACTGCACGCCGCCGGCATCGAGGTGATCCTCGACGTGGTCTACAACCACACCGCCGAGGGCAACCACCTGGGTCCCACGCTGTCGATGCGCGGGATCGACAACACGGCGTACTACCGCCTCGAAGAAGACCGGCGGTACTACACCGACTACACCGGCACGGGGAACAGCCTCAACGTCGGCAACCCGCACACGCTGCAGCTGATCATGGATTCGCTGCGCTATTGGGTGCTCGAGATGCACGTCGACGGGTTCCGCTTCGATCTGGCGGCCACGCTCGCGCGCGAGTTCTACGAGGTCGACCGGCTCTCGACGTTCTTCGAGCTCGTGCAGCAGGATCCGGTGGTGTCGCAGGTCAAGCTCATCGCCGAGCCGTGGGACATCGGGCCCGGCGGCTATCAGGTGGGCAACTTCCCGCCGCAGTGGACCGAGTGGAACGGCAAGTACCGCGACACCGTCCGCGACTTCTGGCGGGGCGAGACGGGCACGCTCGGCGAGTTCGCCTCCCGGCTCACCGGCTCGGCCGACCTCTACGAGCACTCCGGTCGGCGGCCCGTCGCGTCCATCAACTTCGTCACGGCGCACGACGGGTTCACGCTTCGCGACCTCGTGTCCTACAACGAGAAGCACAACGAGGCCAACGGCGAAGACAACAACGACGGCGAATCGCACAACCGCTCCTCCAACCACGGCGTCGAAGGGCCCACCGACGACCCCGCGATCCTCACGCTGCGCGCCCGTCAGCAGCGCAACTTCCTCGCGACGCTGCTCCTCAGCCAGGGTGTGCCGATGATCAGTCATGGCGACGAGCTTGGCCGCACGCAGGGCGGCAACAACAATGGCTACGCGCAGGACAACGAGGTCACGTGGGTCGACTGGGGATCGGTCGATCAGCCGCTCGTGGAGTTCACCGCCGCGCTCACGCGCCTGCGCCGCGAGCACCCCACGTTCCGCCGCGGTCGTTTCTTCAACGGGCGTCCGGTGCGGCGCGCTGAAGGCGAGCCGGTGCCCGACATCGCCTGGGTGCGACCCGACGCGACCGAGATGCAGCCTGAGGACTGGGATTCCGGCTTCGGGCGCGCGGTGGGCGTCTTCCTGAACGGCGACGGGATCCGTGAACGCGACCGTCGCGGCCAGGACATCCACGACCGGCACTTCCTGCTGCTGTTCAACGCGGGTGACGACGACGTCGACTTCACGATCCCGTCGGCCGATCCCAGCCCGCGCTGGGACGTCATCATCGACACGTCGGGCGAACGCACCGACAGTGCGCCGGTCAGCGGCGGCGACGTCGTCACGCTGGCAGGGAAGTCGCTCATCGTGCTGCGCGACCACGAGGAGGCCGAACCGGACGTCGACCACTCGGTGGCGGCCTCGCTCGCTGCGCGCACGTCGCCGATCGACCTGATCCCCGCGCCCGCCCCGCAGAGCGAGCTGCCCCGCTGACCCGCCCGCCCGACCTCGAACAGGATGCCGTCATGACGCGCCGCCCGTTGTCCACGTACCGGCTGCAGGTGCGCGCGTCGTTCGACCTCGACGCGGCCGCCGCGATCGTGCCGTACCTGCGCGACCTCGGCGTCGACACCGTCTACCTGTCGCCGATCCTGCAGGCCGCTCGCGGGTCCGACCACGGCTACGACGTCGTCGACCCCACCCGGGTCGACGCGTCGCGCGGCGGGCCCGAGGCGCTCGCTCGGCTCGCCGCGGCGGCGCGGGAGGCCGGACTCGGGATCCTCATCGACATCGTTCCCAACCACCAGGGCGTCGCCGACCCGGCCGAGAACCCGTGGTGGCACGATGTCCTCCGGCGCGGACGGGAGTCGGAGCACGCCGCCGCGTTCGACATCGACTGGAGCGTCGGACGTGTACGGCTCCCGATCCTCGGATCCCCGCTCGACGAGGTGCTCGCCGCGCGTGAGATCAGGGTGGAGCCGGCGATGTCGGCGGACGAGCCCGGGCACGCCCGCTACTACGACACCGTGCTGCCGCTCGCCGACGGCACCGGCCCGGAGGCGCCGACCGACGACCCCGACGCGGTGCGCGCGGTGCTCGCGGGGCAGCACTGGGAGGCCGTGCACTGGCGCGACGAGGGTGCGCTGCTGAACTACCGCCGCTTCTTCACGATCACGACGCTCGCGGGCGTGAGGGTGGAGCTTCCGGCGGTGTTCGAGGCGAGCCACGTCGAGATCCTGCGGTGGTTCCGGGAGGGGATCGCCGACGGCCTGCGCATCGACCATCCCGACGGCCTCGCCGATCCCGGCGCCTACCTCGACGACCTGGAGCGCGCGGTGCGGCGGGCGCGGGCCGAGCGGGACGGCAGCGAGCCCGGCGACCGAGAGGCGGCGGAAGCGCCCTATGTCGTGGTCGAGAAGATCCTCGAGCACGGCGAGGAGCTTCCCGGGTGGTGGGCCGTCGACGGCACGACCGGCTACGACGCGATGGCCGACATCGACCGGGTGCTGATCGATCCCGCGGGCGAGGCGGGTCTGACGGAGATCGACGCCGACCTCCGCCGCGCGACGGGCCTCCCGCCCGCGCAGCCGTGGCCAGAGCTCATCCGTGACAGCAAGCGGGCGGTCGCCGACGGCGCACAGGCCGCCGAGGTGCGACGGCTCGTCGCGTGCCTGCCGTCGGCGCTCCGCGGCTCGCTCGGTGACGAGGTCGCACGCGACGCCCTCGCGGAGCTGCTCGCGCACTTCCCCGTCTACCGCTCCTACCTCCCGGCGGGCGCCTCCCATCTGACGCAGGCGGCCGACGCGGCCACGGCGCACCGGCCCGACCTGGCGACGGCGATCGAGTCGCTCGTCGCCGTCATCGCCGACCCCGGGGAAGAGGCGTCGCGGCGGTTCATGCAGACCACCGGGCCCGTCACCGCCAAGGGGGTGGAGGACGCCGCGTTCTACCGCGCCACCCGGCTCGGCACGCTCACCGAGGTGGGCGGCGACCCGTCGGTGTTCGCCCTGTCGGTCGACGGGTTCCACGCGGCGTCGCTCCGCCGCCAGGCTGCGTGGCCGCACACGCTGACCGCGCTCACCACCCACGACACGAAGCGCAGCGAAGACGTGCGCGCCCGCCTGTCGGCCCTCGCCGAAGCCCCCGAACGCTGGGCGACCGCCCTCGCGCAGCTTCGGAGCATCGCGACCACCGGGCACGGCCCGTTCGACAACCTCGTGTGGCAGGCGATCGTCGGAGCGTGGCCCGCCTCTCCCGAACGGCTCCGCGCCTACGCCGTGAAGGCCGCACGCGAGTCGGCCGAGCGCACGAGCTGGGCGGACCCCGACGCCGACTTCGAGGGCCGCGTCGACGACCTCGTCGCCGCGGCGCACGGCCGCGGGGTGGCCGTGGTCAACAGCATCGTGGGTGACCTCCGCACGGCCGGGTGGTCGAACTCGCTGTCGGCAAAGCTGCTGCAGCTGGCCGGCCCGGGCGTTCCCGACGTGTATCAGGGCACGGAGCTCTGGGACCTGTCGCTCGTCGATCCCGACAACCGGCGCCCCGTCGACTTCTCGGCCCGGCGTCGCCTGCTCGCCGATCTCGACGACGGGCTCCTGCCGCCCGTCGACGGCACCGCAGGAGCCAAGCTGCTGGTCACCTCGCGCGCGCTGCGCCTGCGACGCGACCGGCCCGAGCTCTTCACGCGCTACACGCCGATGACCGTGGCGGGAGCCGCGGCCGAGCACGCGATCGCGTTCGACCGCGGCGGCGCGCTCGCTGTCGCCACCCGCCTGCCGCTCGGCCTTGCCGCTCGTGGCGGGTGGGGCGACACGGTGCTGCTGCGCCACAGCGGACCCACCGTCGACGTGTTCACCGGACGCCGCTTCGAGGGGTCCGAGGTCGCGCTCGCCGAGCTGCTCGAACTGTATCCCGTGGCGCTCCTCGCGCCGCACGACTGAGGCATGCGCGCACGACGCGTCGACGCGCGGGACCGGCGAACGGGAGGGAAGGGACGAACATGACCGTGGAGGTATGGGCCCCCAAGGCCGCACGAGTGCGTCTGCGCCGCGTGGCCGGCGGCGACGTGGAGATGGCCGCGGTGGGCGCCGGATGGTGGTCGGCCGACATCGAGCTCGGTCACGGCGAGGAGTACGGGTTCGTGCTGGGCGACGGCGACACCATGCGACCCGATCCGCGGTCGCGTCGCCAGCCGCGCGGGGTGCACGAGGCGTCGGCCTGGCACGAGGTCACGCGGTTCGACTGGACCGACGCGGGCTGGACCGGGCGCCAGCTCGCCGGGGGCCTCATCTATGAGCTCCACGTGGGCACCTTCACCGCGGAGGGCACCCTCGATGCGGCAGCCGCCAAGATCGAGCACCTCGTCGACCTCGGCGTCACGCACGTCGAACTGCTGCCCGTCAACGGCTTCAACGGGACCCACAACTGGGGCTACGACGGCGTCGCGTGGTTCGCGGTGCAGGAGGAGTACGGCGGGCCGGACGGGTATGCGCGCTTCGTCGACGCCGCACACGCGGCGGGTGTCGCGGTGATCCAGGACGTCGTCTACAACCATCTCGGGCCGAGCGGCAACTACCTGCCCGAGTTCGGGCCGTATCTGCGCGACGCCCACAGCAACACCTGGGGGGCGAGCGTCAACCTCGATGAGCGTGCCGTGCGCGACCACATCATCGACAACGCCCTCGGGTGGATGCGCGACTTCCACGTCGACGGTCTCCGCCTCGACGCCGTGCACGCGCTCCACGAATCCGACGACAGCGCCGTCCACATCCTCCGTGAGCTCGCCGAACGCACAGACGCCCTGAGTGCGCATCTCGGGCGGCCGCTCACACTCATCGCGGAGAGCGACCTCAACGATCCCGTCATGGTGCTGCCGAGGGAAGCCGGGGGTCATGGGCTGACGGCCCAATGGTCGGACGATTGGCACCACGCCGTGCACGTGGCGCTCACCGGCGAGACCGACGGCTACTACGCCGACTTCGCCGCCCTCGACGCGCTTCCCAAGGCCTGGGCGGGCGGGTTCTTCCACGACGGCACGTTCTCGTCGTTCCGTGGCCGTGACCACGGCGCCCCCCTCCCGGAAGAGGTCCCATCGTGGCGTCTCGTGACGTTCGCGCAGGACCACGACCAGATCGGCAACCGCGCCGCCGGCGACCGCCTCTCGGCCACCCTCCCGCACGACCGGCTCGCGGTCGCCGCCGTGCTCACCCTCACCGCGCCGGGCACGCCGATGCTCTTCATGGGCGAGGAGTGGGCCGCCTCGACGCCGTGGCAGTTCTTCACGTCGCATCCCGAGCCCGAGCTCGCCGCGGCGACCGCCCGCGGGCGCAAGGCCGAGTTCGCACGCATGGGCTGGGACGAGGCGCTCGTGCCCGACCCGAATGACCCCGAGACGTTCCGCCGCTCGCAGCTCGACTGGTCGGAGATGGCGGAGGGCGACCATGCGCGGCTGCTCGACCTGTACCGGCGGCTCGCGCGCCTGCGCCGCGACCGCCCCGAGCTGACCGACCCGCGGCGCGCCGGGCACGGAGCCACCGCATCCGAGGCGATCGGCGGCCGCGTGTACGAGCTGCAGCGCGGCGACGCCCGTGTGCTCGTGAACCTGTCGGAGGTGCCGTGGGAGGTCGCGCTGCGCAGGGATGCCGCGGACGCCCTCGAGGCCGTGTGGCTGTCGACGAGCGCCGCGCTCGCCGAGGAGGGCGACACGCTCGTGCTCCCACCGGACTCCGCCGTCATCACCGGTCCGCGCTGACGCTGCCCGGTCGGCGCTGTCAACCCCCCTGCCGGCCGTGCCGCGCCCGCGCTTACCGTGAACACATGACCCCCGACACCGACGCGCGCTCCGACATCCTCCGGCAGGTGGCCGTGATCTCGGCCGTCTCGTTCATGCTCGTGGCGGCGATGGTCGGCAGCGGCCTCTTCGGTGGCACCGACGTGAGCGAGCTGCAGGACGGCGCCCTGTCGGCCGAGGCGACGGTGCTCGCCCCCGACAGTCCCGCCTTCAGCATCTGGTCGGTGATCTACGTGCTGATGATCGCGTACGCCGTGTGGCAGGCGCTGCCGTCGCAGCGGGCGCGCACGCGTCAGCGGCGCGCGGGCTGGTGGGTGGCGCTCACCGCCGTGCTCAACGGCTTCTGGCTTCTCGCCGCGCAGTTCCTCACGCTGTTCGCGACGGTCGTCGCGATCGTCCTGCTGCTGGTGGCCCTCGCCTGGACGATCCGTGTGCTCGCGGTGCACCCGCCCGCGGGCGCGGTCGACGCCGTGCTGCTCGATGTGACAGTGGGCCTCCACCTCGGGTGGGTGACGCTCGCCACGGTCGCCAACACGACGGCCTGGCTCACAGCCGATGTCGCCCCGGCGGCGTGGGGAGACGCGGCGGAGCCCATCGGCATCGCCGTGCTCGTGGTGGTGGCGCTGATCGGCATCGCCGTGGGTGTCGGCACCCGTGGACGACTGGCACCGCCGCTCGCGATGGCCTGGGGCCTCCTGTGGATCGGCATCGGCCGCACCGCCGGGGAGCCCGCGTCGACACCCGTCGCCGTCGCCGCCTGGGTCGCAGCGGCGCTCATCGTCCTCACGCCCGTGATCGTCTTGGCGACGGGGCGAGGCCGCGGCGAGCTTGCCGCCGGCCGGAGCGACGGCCGCCGCACCGCTCATCCGGTGGCGCGCTGACGCTCCGCCCTGTTACGCCCCTCCCTGCCGGTTGGGCCCCAGCCGAAGCATGTCCCACTTTCGGTCGGTAGCGCGTGCGCACAACGACCGAAAGTGGGACATCACAGGCTCAGGGGGCGAAGGCGGCGGGGTCGCTCAGCAGGTCGGCGAAAGCGGCTTCGGCCGCGCCGATGAGCAGGCGGTCCTCGGCCAAGGCGGCCGGGAGGATGCGCAGGTCTTCCGCGTTCGACGACATCGACTGCGCGCGCACGGCATCGGCGAAGTCGTCGGGATCGTGCTCTGCCAGCATCGCGAGGAAGCCGCCGAGCACCACGACCGAGGGGTTGAGCACGTTGACGGCGTTCGCCAGGGCGGTGGCGAGGATGCGGCGCTGGCGGCCGATCTCCTCGACCACGTCGACAGACTGCTGCTCGCGCAGCGCGGCGGCCAGCGTCGGGTCGTCGGCGCTGCGCAACTGCAGCGCGGCGAGCAGGCGGGCCCGGCTCACCTCGTCTTCGAGCACCCCCGACGGGCCTGAGCGGCGGTCGGAGGGCGCCGCGATGCCCGGGCGGTTCTGCCCGAACTCGCCCGCGTACCCGCCCGAGCCGGTCACGGGGATGCCGTGGACGATGAGGCCGCCGCCGATGCCCGATGCGCCGCCGTTGAGGTACACGACGTCGTCGATGCCGCGGGCCGCTCCGAAGAGGTTCTCGGCGTGCGCGCCGAAGCTCGCGTCGTTGCCGACGACCGTCGGCAGACCCGTCGCCTCCTGGAGTGGTGCACGCAGCGCGACATCCGTCCAGCCGAGGTGGGGTGCGTGACGAACGAGGCCGTCGGACTGCCGCACGAGGCCGGGGACGGCGACGCCGAGCCCGACGAGCTTCGCGTCGGCGAGTTCGCCCTGACGCCAGCGGCGGCACTGCTCGGCGACGAGGGCGACGGTCTCGCCGGGGGTGAGGAGGTCGTCGAGGTCGATGCGGTGGCGCACCGGGATGCGCCGGTCGAGGCCTACCGCGGCGATCTCGAGCGCGTCGACCTCGGGGTTGACGGCGATCGCCATGACGCGCCGGTCGGCGGCGACAGTGGGCGACGGGCGGCCGACGCGGCGCTGCGGGTCAGGCGCGCCCTCGACGACGAGGCCTGCGCTCACGAGCTCAGCCACGAGGTCGCCGATGGTGGAACGATTGAGCGCGGTCGCGTCGGTGAGCGCGGCCCGCGACACCGGTCCCTCGAGATGGACGATGCGGAGCAGGCGCGCGAGATTCCGCTGTCGCACACCCTCGGGCCCGGTGATTTCTCCCACGAAGCAACTGTAGGAGATCAGATCGTGATTATCTCCCTATTTGTTGGGCTTGACCACGAATAGGACGCGCCCTAGTCTGGCGATGTCCACATCACTTTCGACAAAAGCGTCGAAACTTTCGAAAGGTTCAAAGATGAACAGACGCAGCATCGGGCGCCTGTCAGCGGGAATCGCGGCGACGGGACTGGCGATCGGCACCCTCGCCGGGTGCACCGGCACCGCCGACCCCGCTCCCAGCACCGGCGGCGACACCGAGAACGTCACCATCACCTGGTGGCACAACGCGACCTCCGACCCGCTGCAGGGCCTCTGGGAGGAAGTCGCCCAGGAATTCGAGGACGCCAACCCGGGCGTCACCGTGGAAGTCACCGGCTACCAGAACGAAGAGCTCCAGCGCACCCTCATCCCCAACGCCCTCCAGAGCGGCGACGCCCCCGACCTGTTCATGGTCTGGCCCGGCGGTGAAGTGCGTGCTCAGGCCGAAGCCGGCCACCTGATGGACCTCACCGACGTCGCCTCCGACACCATCGCCGAACTCGGCGGAACCGTGAAGCCGTGGGAGGTCGACGGCAAGCAGTACGCCCTGCCGTTCACCTTCGGCATCGAGGGATTCTGGTACAACACCGACCTGTTCGAGCAGGCCGGCATCACGAAGACGCCCGAGACGCTGCCCGAGCTCAACGATGCCGTCGCGAAGCTCAAGACGGCCGGGGCGGCCCCGATCGCCGTCGGTGCCGGCGCCCTGTGGCCTGCCGCGCACTGGTGGTACCAGTTCGCGCTCGCCGCGTGCTCCACCGAGACGCTTCAGACCGACATCCCGGCGCTCGACTTCACCGACCCGTGCTGGCTCGAAGCCGGTGAGCTGCTGCAGGACTTCATGGACACCGAACCGTTCCAGGACGGCTTCCTCGCCGCCGACGCCCAGCAGGGTGCCGACAGCTCCGCGGGCCTCGTCGCCAACGGCAACGCCGGCATGGAGCTCATGGGCCACTGGAACTCCGGCACCATCGGCTCGCTGACGCCCGACGGCACGGTGCCCGAGTTCCTCGGCTGGTTCCCCTTCCCGAGCGTGCCCGGCACTGCCGGTGACCCGACCATCACGATGGGCGGCGGCGACGGCTGGGGCGTTCACAAGGACGCTCCCGAGAAGACCGTCGACCTGCTGAAGTACATCCTGAGCGCCGACGTGCAGAAGCGGTTCGCTGAGACCGGCGCCGGAATCCCGACGCATCCCGACGCCGCCGGTTCGGTCTCCGACGAGAACCTCAAGGCGATCGCCGAGGGCCTCTCGGAGTCGTCGTTCGTGCAGCTCTGGCTCGACAGCGCGCTCGGCCCGGACTTCGGCACGCCGCTCAACCAGGCGATCGTCAACCTCATGGGCGGGCAGGGAACCCCGGAGGACATCGTCAAGACGCTCGAGGACACGGCGGCGTCGCTGTAATCCGATGACCACAAGTGTGATTCAGGCAGGGCCCGCGGACACCGCGGGCCCTGCCCCCGCCCCCGCCCCGCGCATCCGCCGGCGCACCGGTCAGGGCCGCAAATGGCTCGAGATCGGTCTGTTCGCCGGCCCCGCGCTCATCGTCTTCCTGACGTTCGTGATCCTGCCGGTTGTGCTCGCCGCCGTCTACAGCTTCTTCAACTGGAACGGCCTCACGCCGCTCGAGCGGTTCATCGGGTTCGACAACTACATCCGCGCCCTCAGCGACCCGCTGTTCGTCAAGGGCATCACCAACAACTTCACGATCCTGTTCGCGTCGATCCTCGTGCAGGGGCCGATCGCGATCGCCATCGCGCTGCTGCTCAACCGCCGCATGCGCGGCCGCGGAGTCATCCGCGCCCTCATCTTCGTCCCGTACGTGCTCGCCGAGGTCGTCGCGGGTCTGTCGTGGAAACTCCTGCTCTCGCCCCGCGGCGGCGTCAACGCCGTGCTCGAATCGATCGGGCTCGGCGACCTCGCTCAGCCGTGGCTCGCCAACCCCGACATCGCCCTGTGGGTCATGTTCGGCATCCTCACCTGGAAGTACGTGGGCTTCGCGATCCTCCTGATGCTCGCGGGCCTCCAAGGCGTGCCCACCGAACTCACCGAGGCGGCGCAGCTCGACGGCGCCAGCTGGTGGAAGATCCAGTGGCACATCACGCTGCCGCTCATCGCTCCCACGATCCGCATCTGGATCTTCCTGTCGATGATCGGCTCGCTGCAGCTGTTCGACATGGTGTGGGTCACCACGCGCGGAGGACCCCTCGGTGCGACCAACACGATGGCCGTGTACATGATCCAGTACGGGCAGACCCAGCCCGGCTTCGGGAGCGCGGTCGCCGTCATCCTCTTCGTCATCTCCCTGGCCGTCGCGCTCGTCTACCAGCGCTTCGCCCTCCGGCGCGATCTCGCCGGTTCGACCACGACCGGAGTCCGCTGATGACCGCCACCGCCACCATCACCGCGCCCGGCCGCACCGGTCGCCATCAGCGCGTGGCGGGCGCAGGCTTCGACTGGGGCCAGCCCTTCGTCTACGTCGTCGCGCTCATGGTCGTGATCGTCTCGGTCGTGCCCGTCGCGTACGTCTGGATCGGCGGCTTCCGTTCGACCCCCGACATCAACGCCGACCCGGCCGCCTGGCCGACGCCGTGGATCTTCGACAACTACGCCCGCGTGCTCGGCTCCAGCCGGTTCTGGGGGTCGGTGTTCTCGTCTTCGGTCGTCGGGCTCGGCACGACCGCCGGCGTCGTCCTGCTGGGTGTGATGGCCGCCTTCGTGATCGCCCGCTACGACTTCCGCGGTCGCGGGGCGCTCTACTCGCTGTTCGCGGCGGGACTCATGTTCCCGCTCACCGTCGCGGCGCTGCCGCTCACGATCCTCCTGCGCGACCTCGGCCTGCAGGGCTCGTTCCTCGGCGTCATCATCCCGCAGGTGGCGTTCGCGCTTCCCACGACGGTGATCATCCTGGTGCCCTTCCTGCGTGCGATCCCCGCCGAACTCGAAGAGGCGGCGTCGATCGACGGCGCGAGTCGCGTGGGCTTCTTCTGGCGCATCATCCTGCCGCTGTCGACCCCCGGGCTCGTCACGGTGGGCGTGCTCGCGTTCGTCGGAAGCTGGAACGCCTACCTGCTGCCCCTCCTCGTGATGGCCGCCGGCGGCATGCCACAAGACCTGTGGACACTCCCGCTCGGGGTGCAGCAGTTCTCCACGCAGTACTCCGCCGACACCGGAGCGGTGCTCGCCTACACCTCGCTGGCCATGCTGCCCGCTCTCGCGTTCTTCCTGTTCGCCGAGAAGCGCATCGTCGGCGGACTGACGGGAGCCGTGAAGGGATGAGCGGGACCGACATCCAGAACAGGCAGGAAGACCAGGACGTGCAGGACGTGCAGGACGTGAAGGAAGCGACCGCCGTGGCCGCCTCGCGAGTCGAAGACCTCATCTCGGCGATGACCGTCGAGGAGAAGGTCGCACAGCTCTACGGGGTGTGGGTCGGCGCGTCCGACAGCGGCGGCGACGTCGCGCCGCACCAGCACGACGTGGAGGAGCTCGTCGACCTGGACGCGCTCATGCCGCGCGGGCTGGGTCAGCTGACGCGCTCGTTCGGCACGAAGCCGGTCGACGCCGCCACCGCCGCACTGTCGCTCGCCCGCACGCAGGAGCGCATCCGCTCGGCGTCGCGGTTCGGGATCCCCGCGCTCGCTCACGAGGAGTGCCTCGCCGGATTCGCGGCGTGGGGCGCGACCGCCTACCCCGTCCCGCTGTCGTGGGGTGCGACATTCGATCCCGAGCTCGTGCGCGAGGTCGGGCGCCGCATCGGTGACGACATGGCGTCGGTCGGCGTGCACCAGGGTCTCGCACCGGTGCTCGACGTGGTCCGCGACGCGCGGTGGGGCCGGGTAGAGGAGACGATCGGCGAAGACCCGACCCTCGTCGGCACGATCGCCACGGCATACGTGCAGGGCGTCGAGTCGGCGGGTGTCGTCGCGACCCTCAAGCACTTCGTCGGCTACTCCGCATCGCGTGCCGGACGCAATCTCGCCCCCGTGTCGATCGGTCGGCGGGAGCTCGCCGACGTGCTGCTGCCCCCGTTCGAGATGGCGGTGCGCGACAGCGGCGTGCGGAGTGTCATGAACTCGTACACCGACCTCGACGGCGTGCCCACGGCCGCCGACCGGTCGCTGCTCACCGAGCTGCTGCGTGACGAGTGGGGCTTCGACGGCACCGTCGTCGCCGACTACTTCTCGATCGCGTTCCTCAAGCTCCTCCACGGTGTCGCCGGCACCTGGACCGACGCGGCCGCGCAGGCGCTCGAGGCGGGCATCGACGTCGAACTGCCGACGGTGAAGACCTTCGGCGACGCGTTCGTCCGTGCGGTCGAGGAGGGCGTCGTGCGGATCGACCTGGTCGACACGGCGCTGCGTCGCGTGCTGCGGCAGAAGGAGGAGCTCGGGCTGCTCGACCCCGCGTGGTCGGCCGTGCCGCCGGCGCTCGCCGGTGCCGACGTCGCCGATCCCGACGCCGTGCGCGGCATGATCGACCTGGATCCGCCGCGCAACCGCGAACTCGCCCGCCGCGTGGCAGAAGAGGCGGTCGTGCTGGTGCGCAACGACGGCACCCTGCCGCTCACCCGGCCCGCGCGCATCGCCGTCGTCGGTCCCAACGCCGACGACCCGTACGCGATGCTCGGCTGCTACTCGTTCCCGACGCACGTCGTGACGCAGCATCCGGGCGTCGAGATGGGCATCGAGATCCCGACTCTGCTGGCGGCGGTGCGCGCCGAGTTCCCGGGCGCGACCGTCACCCACGCCACCGGCACGAGCGTCGACGGGGGTGAGACCGACGGCATCGCCGCGGCCGCCGACCTCGCCGCCGCATCCGACGTGGTCGTACTGGCGCTCGGCGACCGCGCCGGTCTCTTCGGTCGCGGCACGAGCGGCGAAGGATGCGATGTCGCGTCGCTGACGCTGCCGGGTGCGCAGCAGCAGCTCGTCGACGCGGTGCTCGACTCCGGCACCCCGGCCGTGCTGGTGCTGCTCGCGGGTCGTCCGTACGCGCTCGGCCGCGCCGCGCACGAGGCCGCCGGCATCGTCGAGGCCTTCTTCACCGGGGAGGAGGGGGCGCCGGCGATCGCCGGGGTGCTCAGCGGGCGGATCAACCCGTCGGGGCGCCTCCCCGTCAGCATCCCCGCCGATCCGGGCGCCCAGCCGACCACCTACCTCGCGTCGCCTCTCGCGCGGAAGACGGAGGTGTCGAACATCGACCCGTCGGCGGCTTTCCCGTTCGGCCACGGCCTGTCGTACTCGACGTTCGACTGGACCGACGTCGTCGCCGACGCCACCACCATCCGCACCGACGGAAGCGTCGCGCTCGTGACGACCGTGACGAACACGGGAGACCGCGCCGGCGCCGATGTCGTGCAGCTGTATCTCCACGACCCGGAGGCGGAGGTCGCCCGCCCCGTGCAGAGGCTCGTCGGCTATGCTCGCGTGACGCTCGATCCGGGTGCCTCCGCGGAGGTGCGGTTCGAGGTGTCGGCCGACCTCGCGGCCTACACGGGTCGCGCCGGTCTCCGGATCGTCGACGCGGGCGAGCTCGTGCTGGGCGTGGGCCGGTCGAGCGCCGGCATCGCGTCGTCCGTGTCCATCGCGGTGACCGGCGACACGCGCGTGGTCGACCACACTCGGTCTCTTGTGGCGGGAGTCTCCGTCGGCTGATCCCCCTCGCTGAACAGCTCCGCCCCCGGTATCCCGAGCCGGGGGCGGAGCTGTGTGCGAGGGCTTCGGCGCCGCGCCGTTCACAACTCCGGATCCGCCGCGTTCTGCGGCCAGCGCGATCGGTTGCGCCACCCCGCCCGGCCCTCGATCTCCGGAGGTCTGAACGCGCGGGGGCGTGGTGGGCGACGTGAAGACGCGGAAAGGCCCCGGACGCGGGTGCATCCGGGGCCTTCGCGAAGCGTCCGCAGGGTCAGCGTCGCACGGGCGGTGTCGCCTTCGAGACGCGGATCACGGGGGCGTATCCGGACTTCTTCGCCGTCACGCGCACGGTGATGCGGTCGCCGCGTTCGGCCGACGTGAGCCGCAGCGTCGCCTTCGTGGCGCCCTTGATGGCGCTGCCGTCGGCGTACCACTGGTAGCTCAGCTTCACACCGCGGTCCCACGAACCCGGCTTGACGGTGAGCGTCGAGCCCACCTTCGCTGTGCCCGAGATGGCCGGTGTGGGCCGCTTGCCCAGGCTGCCCGCCGCCACCTTCGCGGTCGGCTTCGACGTCACGGCGACCGTGGCGTATCCGGGCTTGGTGCCCGTGACGGTCACGGTGATCCGGTCGCCGTACTGGGCGGCAGACAGGGTGAGCGTGCGCTTCGTCGCCCCCGCGATCTTCCTGCCGTCTGCCTTCCACTGGTACGCGAGCTTCACACCGCGATCCCACGTGCCGGTGTGGGCGGTGAGCGTGCGCCCGACCTTCGCGGCGCCCGCGACAGCGGGGCGCGGCGCCTTGCTCAGCACGCCGGCCGCCACCTTCGCGGTGCGTGCGGAGGTTCTGCTCACGGAGGTGAAGCCGTCCTTCGACCCGGTGACCGTGACCGTCACGCGCGCTCCGCGGTGGGCGGCGGTGAGTGTCAGCGTGGCTTTCGTGGCGCCGGGGATGGCGACGCCGTCCGCCTTCCACTGGTAGGCGAGTCGCACCCCGGCGTCCCACGTGCCGGCCTTCGCGGTGAGCGTGCGACCGACCTGAGCGGCCCCCGCGATCGTCGGCTTCGGTGTCTTGACGAGCGTGCCCGGCTCCTCCGGGCCCGCCGGTGCCGGTGCGAGCCGGGCCACTCCCCAGCGTGCCGTGTTCTGGTAACCCGTGCCGGTGGGCTCGGCCCACGTGTGCACGGAGAACCGGGAGCCGTCACGACCGTCATTGACCTGGAAGTCGATGCCGTGGAAGGTGCCGAGCCCGCCGAGCGGAACGTCGCTCTGGCCGCCCGACTCGCCGACCAGGGCGATGGCCGCCTCGACGATGTAGCCCGTCGCCGTCTTCGCGGTGGCGTGGGCGGTGACGCGGGCCTGCTGCCGTGCGGCGTCGCCCGTGCCGAACGACAGGGAGCCGTCGGCCGTGATGCGGATCTGCGTGTCGTTCGGGCCGTAGCTGCCGCTCTTGCGGTTGCCGAGGTCGAGGAAGAGTTCCACGGAGTCCTGGTTCCACGGGTCGCTGTTGGTGTTGTCGGCGACCGGGTCGGTCACCTCGAACAGCGTGTACAGGATGTTGCCCTGCCAGAGGGTGCGCACCTGAGCGGTGGCTCCGGCGGCATCGCCCTCGACGCGGGTCGCGGTGGTGGCGGTCGCCGCCTGCGTCCACACGGGGTCGACGACCGCGTCGACCGTCGGCGCCGCCAGCTGCGGGATCTCGAGCGAAGACAGCGGTTCGAGGAAGGTGAGCTGCCCGGTCGCGCCCGGCGAGTTCCACGCCCCGGCCACCGAACCGCCAGACACCACCCGCACGTCGAACGCGGCGGTGTCGCCACGCGCGGCATCGGTGTGCGGCAGGTGCACGACGCTGAAGCGCTCGCCTCCGACCGTGACGGTAGCGCCCGGGACGGCGCCGGCAGGGGTGCCGCTGGCGCCCCCCGGCGTGTAGACGAAGTCGGCGCCGTCGTAGGTGAACTCGATCCGCTCGGGCGCGACGGTGGTGCGCACGAGGGCGGTGAGATGGTCGGCGTTCCAGCGCAGCTGGAAGCCGCCCGCCCCGCCGGTGAGCGGGTTCTCGGGGAGGTTCCGCCACGCGATGTCGTCGGCGAAGCCGGTGGCGATCGCGACGTCGCCCTGGAACACATTGGCGGTGGTCACGAGCGGAGGCAGCCCGTCGTCGTCGCCGACGGCACCGAAGTAGGCGGGCTTCGCCTGCAGTGCCGCGTCGAACAGCAGCGGCTGCTGCTCGGAGCGCCACGAACGGTTGTCGGTGAGCCCCCAGACGGTGGCCGCGAACAGCTTCTCGTCGACCGGTGCCGCCGCGTGGTAGTTGCGGAAGACCTCGAACGCGTCCCGGTAGAAGTGCCCCTGGCGGATGCGGGTGGCGTCCGTGGCGGGGTTGATCGTGACGTCGAGCTCGGTGACCTCCTGCAGCAGGCCGAGCCCGGCGAACCGGTCGAGGGCCGCGTCGAGCGACGCGATCGACGTGTTGACCGAGACATGGAACTGATGGCCGACGCCGTCGATCGGCACGTCGGCGGCGAGGAGACGCTTCACGAGCGCCTCGTACTGCGCGCCCTTCACGTCTTGCTCGGTGTTGTAGTCGTTGATGAACAGCGTGACGGGGCGGTCAGTGCCGGCCGCGGCGTAGCGATCGTTGAACGCTTCGTCGGCGTAGCGGAACGCGAGGTGGATGTACTCCTCGCCGAGCACCTGGTACCAGCGGCTCGTGCGGAGGCCGTCCGCGGTGGACTGGTCGGAGATGACCTCGTTGACGACGTCCCATGCGACGAGCGGGTTGGTGGCGGACCCGTAGGGGCCGTAGTCGTCGGCGATCGACTTGGCGACGTCGTCGATGTGCGTCCAGAGTCGCTCGCGCAGGAACTGCTTGTCGGCTTCGGACGACGTCAGCTCACGACCGGTGTCGTCCTGGAAGAACCAGTCAGGAGTCTGCGAGTGCCACACCAGCACGTGGCCGTAGAGCCGCAGACCGTTGTCCCGCGCGTAGTCGAGGAGGGCGGTGGCCTGAGCGTGCCGCGTGAACTGCTTGTCGGCGTCGTACCAGGCCTCGACCTTCATGTGGTTCTCGGGCGTGATCTGGTCGAAGTGGTGGAGCAGCAGCTGCGAGGCAGAACCCGTGGTCTCGCGCGAGTCGATCGCGACGCCGAGCGGGAAGTCGACGGAGTCCTTGAGGGGCGTGAGGCTGGTGTCGACCACTTCGGGCTCGGGGACCCACACCCGCACCTGGTCGACGAGGAACGTCGAGGTGTTGCCGCTGTTGTAGCGCGCCTCGATGTACAGCTCCGCGGCGGTGTCATACGCCGGCACCGTGAACTGCCCTTCGACGGTGGTCCAGTCGGCGGCGGTGGCGTTCTCGATCTGCAGCAGGTTGGTGTAGCTCGTCGACCCGCCCGTCACGGTGCGCATCGAGACGGTGAGGCCCTGCCCGGCGTCGGATCCGGGCGCGAAGCGCACGGCGGCCGACAGCGCGTAGGTCTGACCGGCCAGCAGTGTGCCGGCGACGTCGAGCTGGATGCCGTCGCCCTCGTGCGTCCGGTTGGACACCTCGGCGGCGAAGGCGGTGTCGGCGGCGCCGCCTGCGACGACCGTGGTGGCCGGTGCCGACGTGTCGGATCCGGCGCGGGGGGACCATCCGCCGAGCTCGCCGTCGTCGAACGTCCCGTCGATCAGCACGGTCCCCGGCTCCTGCGGATTCTCGCCGCCGCCTCCCGCCTGCTCGATCACGACGTCGTCGAGGAGGAAGTCGCTCGTGCCGGGAGCGACCTCGATGTACACCTGCGTGTCGTCGGCGTCGGCAGTGAAGGTGCCCGACACGGTGGTCCAGGCGCCGGCGGCGGTGTCGGTGTTGCCGACCCAGTGATAGCCGTCCTTCACGATGAAGCGCGCCTGTCCGGCGACGGCAGTGTTGACGCGCGCCGAGAGGGTGTACTCCTCGCCTTCGTCGAACAGGCCGGTCGCGCTCTGGACGGTGTGCCAGCCCTCGGTGCGTCCCGAGACGCTCAGAACCTTGCCGGGGCCGCCGGTGGGGTCGTCGATGACGGCGAGGGCGGGCGGGCCGCTCGCGGTCCACGTGCCCATCGTGCCGTCTTCGAAGTCGACGGCGGAGACGGGGGCGGCGTGTGCGGCGGCGGGGGCCGCCAGTGCGGCCAGGATGAGTCCGATGGTCGCGGCGGATGCGGGGAAGAGGGGGTGTCGACGTCTCACAGGGCGCTCCTTTGCGCATTGTGGCCATTTGTGGACGCGACCAACATATGGATTCCGGAACGCACAGAAGCCAGGTCGTAGCCGAAATGTTACGAAACTTGTCTCGGTACTTTCGACGGCCGCCGGTCCGGCGTCAGGCGTCAAGCGTGTGGCGTCGGGCGTCAGGCGTCAGGCGTCAGGCGTCGGGCGGGGCCGCCGTGCTGGCGCGCACGACGAGGTGCGTCGCGAGATCCATGCGCAGGGTATCGACGGGTTCGCCGTTCGCGAGGCGCAGCACGATCCGCGCCGCCTCCTCGCCCATGCGCCGCAGCGGCTGGTGCACGGTGGTGAGCTGCGGCGTGAGCCAGCGCGACAGCGCGATGTCGTCGTAGCCGACCACCGACAGGTCGCGGGGGACCGTGAGCCCCGCCTGGGTGGCGGCGGCGATGACGCCGAGTGCCTGCAGGTCGCTCCCTGCGAAGATCGCCGTCGGGCGGTCGTCGCGGGCGAGGAGCTCGCGGGCGTGGCGCTCACCGCCCGTGGGGTGGAAATCTCCGAAGCGCACCCAGTCGGGGTCGACGGGAAGCGACGCCGCGTTCATCGCCGAGCGGTAGCCGTCGATGCGGGCGAGCGAGCACATCATGTCGTCGGGGCCCGTGATCGCCGCGATCCGCCGATGGCCGAGCTCGATGAGATGGCGTGTGGCGTGGAGGCCGCCCGACCAGTTCGCCGACCCGACCGACGGCACGTCGGGGGTGGGGTCGCCGGCGGGATCGACGATCGCGAACGGAACGCCGCGCGACCGCAGCTTCTCGCGGTGGGGATGGGCGAGGTCGGAGAACACGAGCACGACCCCGACCGGTCGCCGGCGCAGGACGCCGTCGATCCATCCGGGCGACGGTGCATGCCGGTCTCCGCTGACCGTGAGCACCACCGAGAGGCCGGCTGCGTGCGCGACCTCCTCGACCCCTTCGATGACCTCCATCGACCAGCTGGCCTCGAGCTCGTGGAACACCAGCTCGATCGATTCGCTGCGCTGGGCCGACGGGCGGCGCGTGTAGCCGTGCCGGTTGAGGTGCTCTTCGAGGCGAGCGCGCGTGCCGGGTGCGACGTCGCTCCGCCCGTTCAGCACTTTCGACATCGTGGCCAGGGACACCCCGGCTTCGGCGGCGATCTCGGCGAGTGTGACGCGGGGAGCGGACATGTATTCCTCGGGCGGAGAGGGGCGGTTGCGATTAACGTAGCGCAACTTTCGAAGCGTCTCCGACACTGGACGACGCGATATTCACCCTATAGGTTGTCTGTAGCAACAATTACCGAAGGAGCACCATGCCCACGCCCACCCCCGCCGACAAGTTCACGTTCGGTCTCTGGACCATCGGCTACAACGGGGCCGACCCGTTCGGTGGTCCGACGCGTCCCGCGCTCGACGTGGTGCACGCCGTCGAGAAGCTCGCCGAGCTCGGCGCGTACGGCCTGACCTTCCACGACGACGACCTGTTCGCGTTCGGGTCGACCGACAGCGAGCGCCAGACGCAGATCGACCGCCTCAAGGGCGCCCTGGCCGACACGGGGCTCACGGTCCCGATGGTCACCACCAACCTCTTCAGCGCGCCGGTGTTCAAGGACGGCGGCTTCACCTCGAACGACCGCGACGTGCGCCGGTTCGCCATCCGCAAGGTGCTCCGCCAGCTCGACCTCGGCGCCGAGCTCGGCGCGCAGACGTTCGTCATGTGGGGCGGCCGCGAGGGCGCCGAGTACGACTCCGCGAAAGACATCCGCCTGGCCCTCGAGCGCTACCGCGAGGCCGTCGACTTCCTCGGCGACTACGTCGTCAGCAAGGGCTACGACATCCGCTTCGCGATCGAGCCGAAGCCCAACGAGCCGCGCGGCGACATCCTGTTGCCGACGGTGGGCCACGCCCTCGCGTTCATCGAATCGCTCGCGCGCCCCGAGCTCGTGGGTCTGAACCCCGAGGTCGGGCACGAGCAGATGGCGGGCCTCAACTTCGCCGCCGGCATCGCGCAGGCGCTGTACCACGGCAAGCTCTTCCACATCGACCTCAACGGCCAGCGCGGCATCAAGTACGACCAGGACCTCGTCTTCGGTCACGGCGACCTCCACAACGCCTTCGCTCTCGTCGACCTGCTCGAGAACGGCGGCCCGAACGGCGGCCCGGCCTACGAGGGTCCTCGCCACTTCGACTACAAGCCCAGCCGCACCGAAGACGAGACGGGCGTGTGGGAGTCGGCCAAGGCCAATATGAACACCTACCTGCTGCTCAAGGAGCGTGCGGCGGCGTTCCGCGCCGACCCCGAGGTGCAGGAGGCGCTCGCCGCCGCCCGCGTCGCGGAGCTCGGTGAGCCGACCTTCGGCGCCGGTGAGACCTACGACGACTTCGTCGCCGACCGCTCGGCGTACGAGGACTTCGACCCGTCCGTCTACTTCGGCGGCAAGGGCTTCGGCTTCGTCCGGCTGCAGCAGCTGGCCACCGAGCACCTGCTCGGCGCCCGCTGACCGCAGCCCGCTGCCGACCGCGAGACGACGACTGCGCGCCGAGACCCTGGGGTAACCCCATGTTCTCGGCTCACAGACGTCGTTTCGCGGTCGGTGGGGGTGATACCTGACAGAGGGAAAGGATGCCGGCATGGCGCTGGTGATGGGTGTCGATTCGTCGACGCAGTCGTGCAAGGTCGTGCTGACCGACGCCGAGACCCGCGCGATCGTGCGCGAAGGGCGCGCGTCGCATCCCGACGGCACGAGCGTCGACCCCGAGGCGTGGTGGACGGCGCTGCAGGAGGCGATCGCTGCGGCCGGCGGCATGGATGACGTCGTCGCCTGGTCGATCGGCGGCCAGCAGCACGGCATGGTCGCGCTCGACGCTGAGGGCCGCGTCGTCCGCGACGCCCTGCTCTGGAACGACACCCGGTCGGCGGGCGCGGCGGCCGACCTCATCGCCGAGTTCGGTGCCGACGCGCTCGTCGCGCGCACCGGTCTCGTGCCCGTCGCATCGTTCACCATCACGAAGCTCCGCTGGCTGCGCGACCACGAGCCCGACAACGCGGCCCGCGTGGCGGCCGTCGCGTTGCCGCACGACTGGCTCACGTGGCGGCTTCGGGGCTTCGGGCCGGCTTCCGCCGCGGGCGCCCCGCTCGACGAGCTCGTCACCGATCGATCGGACGCGTCGGGCACCGGCTACTGGAATCCGGCCGACGACGGCTACGACCGCGAGCTGCTGGTGGCCGCGCTCGGTCACGACGCGATCCTGCCCCGCGTGCTCGGTCCGCGCGAGGCGGTCCGCGACGCCGACGGGCGCATCGTGGCCCCGGGGGCCGGAGACAACGCAGGTGCGGCCCTCGGCGTCGGCGCCGGCGTCGGCGACGTCGTCGTGTCGATCGGAACGAGCGGCACCGTCTTCGCGATCAGCGCGGAACCGGTGCGCGATGCCAGCGGCACGGTGGCCGGCTTCGCCGACGCTGACGGACACTTCCTCCCCATCGTCGTGACGCTCAACGCGGCGCGGGTGCTCGATGCGATCGCCCGCCTGCTGGGCGTCGACCACGACGAGCTGTCGCGACTCGCCCTCGACGCACCGGCCGGGGCGTCGGGGCTCACCCTCGTGCCCTACTTCGAGGGTGAGCGCACGCCCAATCTGCCCGACGCCACGGCGTCGCTCACCGGCATGACCCTCGCTTCGACCACGCGCGAGAACCTCGCGCGTGCGGCGGTGGAGGGAATGCTGCGAGGGCTCGCCGCCGGGCTCGATGCCCTTCGCGACCTCGGCGTCCCGATCCGTCGCGCCCTGCTGATCGGCGGTGCGGCGCAGTCCGAGGCCGTGCGGCGGATCGCGCCCGACGTGCTCGGGGTGCCTGTGGAGGTGCCGGCGCCGGGGGAGTATGTGGCGCTCGGCGCCGCGCGCCAAGCGGCCGCGGTCCTCGCCGCCTGACGAGGCATCCCTCGCACGCGGGCCCGCTGTCTCCCGAGCGCCGTCGATCGGCTCGTCTAGCGTGGTCGGATGATCCGAATCGCACGGCACACCGACCGGCTGACGGAGGTCGCGGACTTCTCCCGCACCGTGCTCGGCTTCACCGTCTCCGGGACCTTCGAAGACCATGACGGCTACGACGGCATCATTCTCCGGGTGCCGGGTGAAGATGCGGAGTTCGAGCTGACGACGGGCGGCGAGCACGGGGCTCCCGCACCTCATCCGGAGTCTGTCCTGGTGCTGTATCTCGCCGACCAGGCAGCGGTCGACCGCCTGCGTGCACGAGCCGCGACGGTCGTGCGCGCGGCGAATCCGTATTGGTAGCGCAACGCGGTGGCGATCGAAGATCCCGACGGCTTCCAGGTGCTCCTCACGGTGACGGAGACCGGCGCCGCCGATGCGCCGTAGCGCTCAGAACTGCTGTGCGAAGGCCCGCAGGATGCGGACGGGCTCGGTGAGCGAGGCGGCCAGCACGCGGGCAGCGATGGCGTCATAGTCGGACGCCGCGAAGTAGCCGTCGTCGCGGTAGACGGCCATGCGCTCGGTGAAGGCGCGACCGGTGGGCTCGGGGTGGAACTGCGTCGCGTACAGCCGGTCGCCCACCCGGTAGGCCTGCACGGGGCACGCCTCGTTGGTCGCGAGGAGCACGGCGCCGTCGGGGACGCGGCTCGTCCCCTCCTTGTGCGCCGTGAGCGCCGAGAAGGTGTCGGCGAGGCCCCCGAAAAGCGGGTCGCCGGCGGCGTGGGGGGTGAGGGAGACGGTCGTCGGTCCGGTGTCCTCCGGGTAGGCGCGGGTGACTTCGCCGCCGAGCGCGCGGCTGGCGACACCGATCCCGTAGCAGGTGAACAGGGCGGCGGTGGAGCCGTCGGCCGCGGCGACCGCGATGCGCGCGAGGTCGGCTTCGAGTCGCCGCTGCACATCGGTCTTGCTGGTCTCGGGGTCGGTCATGTTGAAGGGGCTCCCGCCGATGGCGAAGCCGCGCCAGCGGTCGAGCGCGTCGTCCGGGAGCGGATGCCGCACGAGGTCCCACTCGTGCAGCTCGTCGGGAGTCAGCCGCATCGCGCTCCGGAACGACTCGTACTCTGCGGCGGCGGCTCCCTGCTGCGGCCGGACGCAGAGGTAGACGAGCGGAAGCATGCGCCGAGTCTAGGCGGCGGCGCGGATCGGGGCCAGGACGAGTGGCCGTGCGTGACGTATCACGCGGGCTCTGGCCCCCTCCTCAGGTTGTGGCCACAATGGGCGGTATGACTGCTACCGACCCGTCGTTCCTGCGGGATGAACCCGACGACGACGGGGGGTCGTCGGGCGTGCCCACGATCTGGGATCGCGCGGCGGAGGCATTCACCCGCTGGCGCGAAGGCGATGCCCGCGCGATGGACGACCTGGTGCGCGCGATGACGCCCGTCCTGTGGCATGTGGTGCGCGCATACGGGCTCGAGCGGTCGCTGGCCGAGGACGTCGTCCAGACGACCTGGATGACCCTCGTGCGCCGTCACGACACGATCGCCGACGACCGGGCGGTCGCCGGGTGGCTCACGACGTGCGCGCGACGTGAGGCTTGGCGCACGGCGAAGTCGCACCAGCGCGTGCGTGCCGTGGAGGACACCGAACTCGAGCCGCGGCTGCCCACCGAGGCGTCGGCGGAGTCGCGCGCCGAACGCGCCGACATCGAATCGCGCCTGTGGCGGGCGGTGCAGACGCTCGAGGAGCGCTGCCGGCGCCTCCTGCGGATCGTCGCGTTCGAGGATCGCCCGGACTACGCGCGCATCGCGGAGGACCTTGCGATGCCGATCGGTTCGATCGGCCCCACCCGGCAACGATGCCTGGGCAAGCTGCGGGTGAAGCTCGCCGCTGATGGATGGACAGGAGACGCCGATGGCCGCTGACACCGACGCCGAGATGTTCCGGGCGCTGCGCCGGATCTGGGAGCGGATCGACCCGCTTCCCACCGATCTGGTCGACCGCATGGTCGCGGCCGTCGCGAGTGCCGACCTGTCGCGCGAGTACGCGTTGCTGACGCTCGTGTCGCAGTCGGAGTTCGCGCCCGTGCGCGGCGATGCCGACGCGCTCACGATGCAGTTCAGCGACGGCACGACGAGCGTGCTCGTGCACGTGGTGCCGTCAGGTGAGGGGCTGCGCCGGATCGACGGGTGGGTCGATGCGGCCTCGACGTCGATCGAACTGGAACAGAGCGACAGATCCTGGACGACGACGGCGGAGCAGGGGCGCTTCGCCTTCGAAGACGTGCCGAGCGGCATCACCCGGCTGCGCGTGGTCGTAGCCGCCGACGACGAGACCGTGCCGGGCGAGCTGCGCACCCCCCGCTTCGAGGTGTGATCCGCCCGCATATGCCGTCGAGGACGGACGCCGGTCGGCGTCGCCGAACCTGCCGCGCGTGCGGCCACAACGAGAGGATGATCGATGGTCGATGAGGGACGCGGTTCTGGTTCTCCGCACCCGCGGGGGTGGTCGTGGCGTGATCGCGCGCGCGGATCGGTGATCTCGGCGGTCGTGCTCGACCCCGGCACCGAGCCGCTCGACGGGGTCGAGGCGTTCCAGACCGCCTACGTCCCGCACCGGCTGCTGGTGAGCCTCGGCGGCGACGACGACCTCGAGGTCGACAAGGGTCCGTACCGGCTCGTGCGGTCGGCGGCGGAGTCGTTCGGCTGGGGCGTCGTGCCGGAGGGGCGCACGGCGGAGGCCCTGCAGCGGCAGGAGCGCACGGAACGTCTGCCCGGTGCGCCCCGCGTGCTGCGGGTGCGGCTGACGACCCCCGACGAGAGCGCGCGGGGCATCTCTCCCGCGCTCCCCGACGCGTGGCGCGTGCTGCAGCAGGTGCGTCGTGAGGCGCTTGCGCGCGGCGCCGTGCTGCGCGACGACGGCACCGTGGACGTCGGGGCGACCCTGCGTGCGACGGGCGCCGACCGCGTCGCTCTCGACCATGTGCTCACGGTCGACCCGATCGGGGTCAATCCGTACACGAAGACGAACCCGTTCACGAAGACGAACCCGTTCACGAAGACGAACCCGTTCACGAAGACGAACCCGTTCACGAAGACCAACCCCGTGGGCGAGTACGCGGACCATGGCTCCGGCGGGCGTCAGCCGGTCGCCTGGGTGGGTGCCGCGCCGTCTCGCGCCGACACGCCCAAGGGGTGCCGCCGCGCCGTCGTCGCCGTGCTCGACACAGGGGCGGGCGCCCATGACTGGCTGCCCGACGACATCGTCGACCGGCACGTCACGCTCGACGGCCAGCCCGTGGGCCTCGACGATGAGGCGAACCCTGAGATCTACCCGGACCTGTACGGGCCGCTCGACGGCCAGCTCGACGATGTCGCCGGGCACGGCACCTTCATCGCGGGCATCGTGCGGCAGGCGGCGCCCGACGCCGACATCCTGGCTGTGCGCGTGGCCGACGCGCTCGGGATGGTGGAGGAGTCGGCCCTGCTGGAGGTGATCGAAGACCTCGGCGTCCTCGTGTACCGCCACCGTCACGGCAAGAAGGGGGGACGCCCGATCGACGTGCTCAACCTGTCGCTCGGCTACTACCACGAGACCCCGCAGGACGGCTTCTACTCCCGCGACCTGTACGACCTCCTCGCGGTGCTCCGCGGGCTCGGTACGGCGGTGATCGTCTCGGCCGGCAACGATGCGATCGATCGCCCCACGTTCCCGGCGTCGCTGTGGGACTGGCCGGGCAGCGACAACGGCATCATCCCGGACGGGGGCGCGCCGCTCATCTCGGTGGGTGCGCTCAACCCCGACCGGCGTACCACGGCGCTGTTCTCGAACGTCGGCCCGTGGGTGCGCACGTACGCCCCGGGGGCGTCGATCGTGAGCACGCTCCCCGACTTCTACGGAGGTCTGCAGGCGTCGGCCCGCGACGACCAGTACGAGCGCCAGCGGCTCACGATCGGGCCCGAAGACTTCCGCGGCGGCTTCGCCGTGTGGAGCGGCACGTCGTTCGCGGCGCCGCTCGTGGCGGGCCGCGTCGCGGCGGCGCTCACGGCGCTGCCCGGGGCCCCGGAGTCGTCCGACGAGTCGGTGACGGCGACGGTCGCCGCGGTGAAGGGCGTGGTCGACAGCGGCGGCTGATTCGCCGCGCGTCCGGCGCCGCGTGCATGATCTCGCGCGGCGCGGGCGATCACGGCATGCTTGGTCGAGTGGTTCACACGGCCGATGAGCTCTACGCGCGCGGACGCGAGCTGAGCAGCGAGCGGCGCTATGTCGAAGCGGCCGCTGTGCTCGCCGATGCCGTCGTCCTCGCGACCGACGCCGACCTCGCGGCCCGCATCGTCGGCACCCGCGCGTACGCCCTCACACAGACGGGAGCTGCAGAGGAAGGCGAACGCGCCTGTCGTGCCGTGCTCGCCGACGATCACCTCAGCCCGCACACGCGCGGAGTGCTCGCGGGGCAGCTCGGAAGCGTGCTCGTGCACCAGGGCAAGCTCGACGAGGGGCTCCGCTGGTTGGGACTCGCGATCGACACGATCCCCGACGACCCGCTCGCCGTCGCCAACCTCCGCCTCAACCGCAGCGTCGTGCACATGCAGCGCCGCGATCTCGCCGCCAGCCGCGCCGACCTCGAGGCGGCGCTCGCCGTTTTCGAGGAACGCGGGTCTGAGATCGATGTCGCCGAGGCCCGCCACAATCTGGGCTACGCCGCGCTCATCGGCGGCGACCTCGTGCAGGCGATGCGCGAGATGGCACTCGCCCGCCCGACGCTCGCCGCCCTGTCGCCGGTCAACGCCGCCATCAGCGACTCCGACCGCGCAGAAGTGCTGCGCGATGCCGGTCTCGTCACGGATGCGGAACGGCTCCTCGCGACGGCAGCCGAGGCCTTCGGGGCCGACGGGATGCCGCAGGCCCGCGGTCAGGCGGAGCTCAACCTCGCCGCCTCGCTGCTGCGGCACGACCCCGATCGCGCGGAAGACATGGCGCGCACCGCTGCACGGCGGTTCACGAGCCTCGGCGCAGCGTCGTGGGCGGCACGCGCCGAGGGCATCGGGCTGCGGGCCCGACTGGCCGGCGGTCTCATCGTGCAGTCGGTGCGGTTCGTCGCCGGCTCCCGCCGCCCCGTCCGCGACGCCGACGTCGACCGGGTGGCGCGGGAACTCGCCCGCTCGGGATTCGAGAACGAGGCGGCGGCGCTGAGGCTGACGCGCGAGGTGTGGCGCGCCCGAACGGGACGTCCGGCGGGACGCATTCCGCGCCTGTCGACCTCGACGTCGCTCGAAGTGAAGCTCCTCGCCCACGAGGCCCGTGCCCTGCGCGCGTTCGTCGCCGGCCGCGACGCCGAGGCCCGCCGGCGGGCCGCCGACGGACTGGCCGAGCTCACGTCATGGCGCTCGGGCTACGGCAGCCTCGATCTGCAGACCTCGCTGGTCATGCACGGGCTCGGTCTGATGCTCGTCGGCATCGATGCCGCCGTGCGCTCCGGCCGCCCCGAGCACGTGTTCGAGTGGTCGGAGCGCGCCCGCCAGCTGAGCCAGCAGGTGCTGCCGCTCAGACCCCCGCCGGATCCCGCGCTCGCCGCCGACCTCGCCGAGCTCCGCATGCTGCGCGCCGACCTGTCGGAGGCCGACTGGCTCACCGATCCTCGTGCGATCGCCCTCGGCGACCGCGTGCGGCAGAGGCAGTGGGCCGCGACCAAAGCCGATCATGTCGAGGAGCACGCGTCGCTCGCATCGGTGCAGGCCCGCCTCGACGACGAGACGGCCGTGCTCTCGTACGTCTTCGGGTCCGCCGGGCTGTCTTGCGTCGTCGTGACCGCGAACGGCGCGAGCGTCGTCGACCTGCCCGAATGGGGCGACGCTCGCGCCGCGCTCGCCGGCCTTCGCGCCGACCTCGACATGGTCGCGACCGTGCGCACCGGCCCGGTGGCCGACGTCGTGCGCGCCTCGCTCGTGCGCCGGCTTGCTGACCTGTCCCGGGCGCTCATGGACCGCCCGCTGGAGCAGTCGGGTGCCCGGCGTCTGGTGATCACGTCGCCCGGGATCCTCGCAGGACTCCCGTGGAGCATGCTCCCGGCTCTCGTCGGACGACCCGTCACCCTCGCAGCGTCCGCGTCGCGGTGGGTGCGCTCGACCGTCGCACCTCCGCAGACCGTCGGATTCGCGGCCGGTCCCCGCGTCGCACGCGGAGCCGAGGAGATCGAGACGGCCGCCTCCGCGTGGCCCGGATCGCGTCGGCTGATCGCCGGTGAGGCGACCGTCGCCGCGGTCTCCGGACTTGCCGCCGAGGTCGATCTGCTCCACGTCGCGGCGCACGGTCGCCATTCGGGCGACAACCCGCTGTTCTCCGGTCTCGAGTTGTCCGACGGCGTGTTGTTCGGGCACGACATCGACCACATCGCCCCCGTTCCCGGCGTCGTCATCCTGTCGGCGTGCGAGGTGGGACGTTCGTCCGTGCGGTGGGGCGAGGAGGCGGTCGGGATGACGCGGGCCTGGCTGCACGCGGGCGTCGGCTGCGTGATCGCGGCGCCCGTCATGGTCGCCGACGACGACGCGTGCGTTCTGCTCGGCGCCGTCCACGCCGAGCTGGCGGCGGGCCGCGCGCCGGCGGAGGCCCTGGCGGCGGCTCAGCGCGACACGGGCATCGTGGCTCCGTTCCAGTGTCACGGCGCCGGATTCTGACGGCCGCTGACGCCCCCGGCCGGGGATGCGGCTGCGGAGGTCTCAGCGAAATCCTGAGAGAAATCTCACCGCAGGTGTATCACGCCCCCTGAGGTCTGCTCTTGATCCATGAACGACCACCGACGACCGCATGGGGATGCACTCGTCGTCCCTATGGGGAGAATTCATGCCAGGTCGTTCGCGAAGTCCGGAACGAGCTGGGGGGTACGTCCGGACTTCGGGCCGGCGGGGTCGGGGGGCACCGCCGGCCCGTCTTCGTGCCCGCGCAGCGGCTCCCGACCGGTGGCGGCGGCTCGCGATCGGTGCGACGCCGTGCGGCCGGGGGGGGGGGGGCGCTCAGTCGCGTGACGAGTTTGCCGTGCGGCCGCGGACGATCCCGACGAACGTGTCGACGAGAGGCGAATGGTCTTCGGTGGGCCACGCGAGGGCGACGGTCGATGTCGGTCCATCCGCGAGGGGCCGGTGGGCGACGTCTTTGCGGTGATGGAGGCGAGCGAGCGACATCGGCACGATCACGACGCCCACGCCGGCGGCGACCGTCGCGACGGCCTCTTCCGTCGTCTCCGGCGCGGCGAAGGCGGGCGTGACCGCCCCCGGCACGTCAGCCTCGATCACGGCGTCGCGGGGGACGATCACGACCTCTCCCGCCAGATCGTCGGCGGTCAGCTCGTCGGCGGCGGTCAGATGCGAGTCGACGGCGCAGACGACCACCGGCACTTCGTCGTACAGGGGGATGACGTGGAGCCCGCCGCGATCGAGGGGGAGGCGCACGAGAGCTGCGTCGACGGTGCGGCCCCGCACCGCGCCGCCCGACGCGGCATCGCCCAGGACCGCGTCACGCTGCGCCGAAACGGGCAGCGCGACCAGTTCGAGCGCCGTCTGCGGCAGTCGCGCGTGCCACGTGTCGATCCACTTGCCCGGCGTGGTGCCGGGCACAGCTCCCAGGCGGAAGGGCCCGGCGGGAGGCTCCGGCGCGCGCTCGTCGAACGCCGGCGCCGGGCGGGACGGCCGGACGGCCCGCGTCGGCTTCGCCGCGAGGCGGCCGGACGCGGGGTTCGGGCGTTTGCCTCCCGGACGCTTCCCGCTCTGGCCTTTCCCGCTCTGGCCTTTCCCGCTCTGGCCTTTCCCGCCGTGGGATCCGCGTGCTCCAGCCATGCGATCAGCGTAGCCGCGCTATCGTCAGCGCATGGTGTCGATCATCGCGACGATTGCGGCGGCCCTGGCCGCGCTGCTGCACGTGTACATCTTCGTCATGGAGAGCGTCCAGTGGACGCAGCCCCGCGTGTGGCGCCGTTTCGGCGTGCCCGACCAGGCTTCGGCCGACACGGTGAAGCCCATGGCCTACAACCAGGGCTTCTACAACCTCTTCCTCGCGATCGGCACGGTCATCGGGCTCGCGCTGTTCTGGGCGGGCGATGCCGGGTCGGCCGCGAGTGTCGCGGGCCGCACGCTCGTGCTGTTCAGCGTCGGGTCGATGCTGGCTGCGGCGCTCGTGCTCGTGACGTCCGGAGCGAAGTATCTGAGACCGGCGACCGTGCAGGGCACTCTCCCGCTGATCGCGTTCGTGCTCTTCCTGTTCGCCTGACGTCCTGGAAAAGACGAAGGCGCCCGCCTGAGCGGACGCCGTTCGAGGGAGAGCTGCCGGTCAGGCCGCCAGGTGCAGTCCGCGTCGGTCGGTGGCGATCTTCTCGCCGTCGCGGATCGACTGGTCGTCGCCGATGAGCGAGCCGCCCGCCACGCGTGCGCCAGCTCCGACGAACGTGCGCACCCCGATCCGGGCTCGCGGACCGATTGCCGCCCCCGGGCCGATGTGCGCGTGCGGCGCGATCTCGGCCTCCGGGCCGATCACGGCATCCGGCTCGATCCACACACCGCGACCGATGTGTGCGCCCGCGGCGATCTGAACCCCGGGTTCGATGTATGCCCCCGCCTCGACCAGCGCGCTCGGGTGCACCTTGGCCCCGTTCGCGATGAGGCCACGACCGTTGGCGTGCTTGCGATACCGCAGCGTCTCTCCGTGGTCGTTCTCGATGTCGACGTAGTTCTTGCCCACTGGACCTCCTATCGATGAAGACAACATGCCTGGTCAAATATTCATTCCCGTGCACACATCCCTCACAGGCGACCGCTGTGGTTGCGAGGATGGGACGGTGACTCTCGACGATGCCGACACCTCTGCCGCTGCCGCCCGTGCCGGCGACGTCACGACGGGCCCTTCGCTCGTGTTCGACGCGAAGGCGCAGGAGCACGGCGTCGTCGAAGACGTGCTCGGCATCCTGACAGGCGCCTTCGCCGCGTCGCTGGGGCTGTATCTGCTCAATGCCGTGCACGCCGTGACCGGGGGGACGGCGGGCCTTTCGCTGCTGCTCGGCTACGGCACGGAATGGCCGTTCTGGGCCCTGTTCGCCGTGATCAACGTGCCGTTCGCCGTGCTGGCGGTGTGGAAGAAGGGATGGGACTTCACGATCCGCACCGTCGTGGCGATCGGGCTGGTGTCGGGCTTCGCGATCGTGCACGAGAACTTCCTCCCGCTGGGCGCCGTCGACCCCGTGTACGGCACCCTCGCGGGCAACCTCCTGGCGGGGGTGGGCGTGCTCATCCTGTTCCGGCACCGGGCGAGCGTCGGCGGCGTGCAGATCGTCGCGCTGCTGCTGCAGGAACGGACCGGCATGCGAGCGGGCTGGACGCTCATGGTCTTCGATGTGCTCGTGATCGTGGCGGCCCTCCTCGTGGTGCCGTGGCCGATGGTGCTGCTGAGCGCCGGCGGTGCCGTGCTGCTCAACCTCGTGCTCGCACTCAACCACCGCCCGGGCCGCTATCTCGGGCGGTGACCGTCGCCGGCTCAGGTCTGGCAGCGGGGGCACCAGAACACGATCCGCTCCGCGGTGGGGTTCGCGCCCAGTTCCGTCTTGCGGATGAGGGTGCCGCACCGGCGGCAGGGCCTGCCCTCGCGGCGGTACACCCACGTCTGGCGCCCCGGTCGGGCGTCTCCCGTGAAGGTGCGGCCACTGCGGTCGCGATTGAGCTGGATCATCCGCGCCCCCGTCTGCATGAGTCCTGCGGCATCGACCTCGGTGGCGGGCGTCGTGGGGAGGATGCCGCGGACGAACAGCAGCTCGTTGACGTATTCGTTGCCGAAGCCTGCGACGTTCCGCTGGTCGAGCAGGGCGACGTGCACGGCGCGCTCGTCGGCGGCCAGACGCCGTGCGGCTTCGGCGGCGTCCCAGGTGGGCGACAGCGGATCGGGCCCGAGGTGGCCGACAACACGATCCTCGTCGGCGGTGGGGAGCACCTCGACCATCGCCAGGTCGAAGCCGACAGCCTCGGCGCCGGCGGTGCCGACGATCGCACGGGCACGGAACGCAGGCGCTCGCCACCGGTCGCCCGGGCGATAGACGTCCCAGTGGCCCTCCATCTTGAGGTGCGAGTGGAGGGTGAAGCCGCCGACGCGCAGCAGCAGATGCTTGCCGCGGGGCACGACCTCGCGCACGAGTTCGCCCGTGAGGTCGGCGGTGGCGCTCCCCGGGACCCGGATGTCGAAACGGGTCGCCGTGTGCCCCGCGAGCGCTTCGTGGAGACGGCGCGCGGTGCGGAACACGGTGTCGCCCTCAGGCACGTCGCCCCCTGGCGCCGATCCGGCCCCCGTCCCTGACACGACGGCGGACATCGGGGCCGACCGTCACCGTGCCCTCCGCAGAGTGAGGCCCCGGCTCGACTCGACGAATCCCGCGTCGCGGAGCGCGCGACCTACAGCCGTGCCGTACACGAACTGCCCGTCGACCTGTTCGATCGTGATCGTGTCGAGCCGCCGTGTCCGCGCCGTGTCGGCGAGGCTCCTCGCCGCGACGGCAAGCACCACCTCGTCGTCGCTGAAGTGCAGGGCAGATCTGCCGCCGCGCTCCAGGTACAGCACGAGCGCCCCGTCGACGAGCACCACGAGACCGCCCGCCTTGCGCCCGGGGCGGTGCCCGCCGTCCTGGGGCGGCCAGCCGAGCGCGGCGCCGTACGGGTTGGCCGGGTCGGTCGCTGCGAGCGTCAACGCGTGCAGCTGTGGTGCGCCGTCGTCGGGATCGGAACCGCCGAAGGTGCGGAGCCGGTCGACCGTGGCCGACGTGGCGAACTGCGCGGCGCCGAGCTTCTCGATGAAGTACCCCCGACGGCAGTGTCCGGCATCTTCGAACCCGGCGAGCGTGCGGTACACCTGTGCGAACCCGCCCGGCACCTCCTCGGCCTGCACCGACCCCCGCGTGACCACCCCGTAGCGCTCCAGCAGCAGACTCCCGGCGGCTGCGGCGCGCAGCGTGGCGTCGGCTTCGGGCTGCGGCAGGAGCGACCACCGTCCGCCCACGAGCGGGGGGCGCTGCGGGGCTGCCTGCGGACGGGCGATGGGCGTGCCGCGGAACATGCGCGCGCGAGGCGTGCGCCGCACGGTGCGGTGCGCCTGCGAGCCGCCGCCCAGCAGCATCCGCACGGGTGCGAAGGTGTCGTTGGTCACCCGCGCCGTCCACGCCAGGTTCCAGAGCGCGTCGACGACCGACTGCTCGTTCTCCGCACCGACGAGCGGCACGAGCTGCGACGCGAAGAAAGCGCCACCCCCGTCGAGCGCGACGAGCAGCTGTCGCTCGAGCTCGGAGGCGGGTTCATCCTCTTCGGGGCGCAGCGTGAGGGTGGCGGTGTCGGACGGGTGGAGCGCGATCCACCCGTCACGTCCCGGGAGCGAGCCGTGGCCCGACCAGAGCACTTCGCCCGTGGAGGTGAGCTCGTCGAGCATCGCGGGCGCATAGTCGACGACGCGGCTCGGGAGGATGAGGGACTCCCACGCGCTGGCGGGAAGCGGAACGCCCGCGAGCTGCTCGATCACCGCGAGCACGCCGTCGATGCCTTCCAGCCCGCGGCTCGTCTCGGCGCCGGCGACATGCTGCCAGGTGGGAAGGAACCGGGCGAACGTCTCGGGCGACACCGGCTCCACAGCCCCGCGGATGGCCGCGAGCGACCGCATCCGCAGGCGTCGCAGCACCTCGGTGTCGCACCATTCGAGGTCGTCCCCGGAGGCCGTGCCGGCGCGGGTCGACGGCTCGGGCAGGAAGTAGCCGCTCGACAGTCGTCCCTGCGCTTCGAGCCGCTGCAGCGTCTGCCGGGCCACGGCGGCACCGACCCCGAGCCGGGCCGCCACGTCGGCTGTGCGGAAGGGGCCGTGGGTGCGCGCGTGCCGGGCGACGAGGTCGGCCAGGGGATCGGCGACGGGTTCGAGGAACGCGGTGGGGATGCCGACCGGGAGCGCCGACCCGAGGGCGTCGCGCAGGCGACCGGCGTCTTCGATCGCCGCGACGCGCGAGACGCCCGCGATCGTGACACGGATCGCGCGGCGCGCCTCGACCAGCGCGTCGAGGTGTGCCGTCGCCGCGGCGACCGTCGCGTGGGCGGTCTCCGGCTCCTCGACCTCCCGCGGCTCGGCCGTGCGCGACCGCGACGGGTCGACGTGCGCGTCGGCGGTCGCGGCATCGTCGGACGCGGCGAGGCGCGCCGCCACCTCGTCGGCGTCGAGGGGGCCGAGGAGGCGCAGCAGGTCGGCCACACCCTCCATGCCGCGCACGCGCCGCGTGGGGTCGAGGCGCTGCGCCTCGCGCTCGTACTGCGCGATGATGCCCGGATCGAGGAGCTCGCGCATCTCGACCTTGCCGAGCAGCTCGCTCAGCAGCGCCGGGTCGACCGACAGGGCGGCCGCGCGCCGCTCCGCGAGGGGCGAGTCGCCCTCGTACATGAAAGCCCCGACGTAGCCGAACAGCAGGTCGCGCGCGAACGGCGACGGCTGCGAGGTGGTGGTCTCGACGAGGCGGATGCGGCGGTCGCCGATCGACCGGGCGATCCGCAGCAGCGCGGGCAGGTCGTAGACGTCCTGCAGCACTTCGCGGAGCGTCTCGAGGATGATCGGGAACGTCGGGTGGTTGCGCGCGACTTCGAGCAGCTGCGCAGACTTCTGGCGCTGCTGCCACAGCGGCGACCGCCGGTTGGGGTTGAGGCGCGGCAGCAGGAGGGCGCGGGCGGCGCACTCGCGGAAGCGCGAGGCGAACAGCGCCGACCCGCCCACCTCGTCGGTGACGATCTGCTCGAGCTCGTCGGGGTCGAACACGAACAGCTCGGCGTCGGGCGGCTCCGCCTCGGCATCCGGAACGCGCGCGATGATGCCGTCGTCGCTCGCGACGGCCGACCCCTCGACGCCGAGGCGCTCGCGGATGCGGGCGTTGACGGCGAGAGCCCACGGGGCGTGCACGTGCATGCCGTAGGGGGAGTGCAGGATGATGCGCCAGTCGCCCACTTCGTCGCGAGAGCGTTCGACCGTGAGGGTCGTGTCGGTGGGGAGCGTGCCCGTCGCCTCTCGCTGCTCCGCCAGGTACGACAGCAGGTTGCTGATCGCGTTGTCGTCGAGGCCCGACGCGCGCAGTCGCTGCTTCGCCTTCTCGGGAGCCGCCGACGACACCTCGCGCGAGAACCGGCCGAGAGCCTCGCCCAGCTCGGCGGGGCGGCCGAGGCCGTCGCCGTGCCAGAAGGGGAGCTTGCCGGGCTGGCCGAACGCGGGCAGCACATTGACCCGGTCGTGCGTGATCTCGACGATCCGCCAGCTTGTCGTCCCGAGGGTGAACACGTCGCCCACGCGCGACTCGTAGACCATCTCCTCGTCGAGTTCGCCCACGCGTGCGTTGCGGCTCTCGCCCTGGATGAACACGCCGAACAGGCCCCGGTCGGGGATCGTGCCGCCGCTGGTGACCGCGATGCGCTGCGCGCCCGGTCGACCCGTGAGGATGCCGTGATCGCGGTCCCACACGACGCGCGGACGCAGTTCGGCGAACTCGTCGGACGGGAACCGCCCCGACAGCAGGTCGAGCGTGGCTTCGTACGCCGAGCGCGGCAGGGTGCGGAACGGGGCCGACCGCTTCACGGTCTCGAACCAGCCCTCGACGTCGATGGGACCGGTCGCGCAGGCGGCGATCGTCTGCTGCGCAAGGATGTCGAGCGGGTTCTGCGGCACCGCGATCGCCTCGATCTGCCCCGCGAGCATCCGCTCCGTGACGACGGCCGTGTGCAGCACGTCGCCGCGGTGCTTGGGGAACAGGGCGGCGCGGCTGACCTCGCCCACCTGGTGCCCGGCGCGGCCGACCCGCTGCAGCCCCGACGCGGCCGACGGCGGTGCCTCGACCTGGATCACGAGGTCGACGGCGCCCATGTCGATGCCGAGCTCGAGGCTGCTCGTGGCCACCACGCACCGCAGGGCGCCCGACTTCAGCTCGTCTTCGACCTGCGCACGCTGCTCTTTCGACACCGAGCCGTGGTGCGCCTTCGCGAGGACCGGCTCGACTCCCGCCGAGATGCCGGCCTGTGCCATCATCGCGGCAGGCAGCGCGGGATCGGGCACGTCGATGCCGACCCGCTCGGCGTAGATCTCGTTGAGGCGGCCCGTGAGCCGCTCGGCGAGACGGCGGGAGTTCGCGAACACGATCGTGGAGCGGTGAGCGAGGATGCGGTCGACGATCGCCTCTTCCACGTGCGGCCACACGGAGCCTGTGGCCTCGGGCGCGGCGCCCGCCGCGGCACCCCCGCCGTACCAGGCGCCGTCTCCGTCTCCGTCTCCGTCGTGATCGCCGGCGATGTCGGGGGTGGCGGCGTCGTCGGTGCCGGGGGGAGGCGGCGGGTTGAGCATGTCGTCGATCGGCACGACCACCGACAGGTCGAACGCCTTGCTCGCCTTCGGCGCCACGATCTCGACCGGTGCCGTGCCGCCCAGGAACCGCGCCACCTCATCGATCGGGCGCACGGTTGCCGACAGGCCGATCCGCTGCGCGGGGGCGCCGCCGGTCGCGTCGCCCGCTTCGACCGCTGCCGCGCGCCGCAGGGCGTCGAGCCGTTCGAGGCTCACCGCGAGGTGCGCGCCGCGCTTGGTGGCGGCGACGGCGTGCACCTCATCGATGATGACGGTGTGCACTCCGCGGAGCGTCTCGGACGCCTGCGACGTGAGCATGAGATACAGCGACTCGGGAGTGGTGATCAGAATGTCGGGCGGATCGGACAACAGGCGTCGCCGATCGGCCGAGGTGGTGTCGCCGGAGCGGACGCCGACGGCGATGTCGGGCGCCGTGATGCCCAGGCGCCGCGCCGACTGGCCGATGCCCACGAGCGGCGACCGGAGGTTGCGCTCGACGTCGACGCCCAATGCTTTCAGCGGCGAGATGTAGAGCACCTTCGTGCGGGAGGACCGGGCCTCGCGCGCGCTCCCGTTCCGGGCCTTCTTCCCCGGTGCTCCCTCGTCGGGTGCTCCCGCGGCGCGGACGCCCTTGTCGCGGGGCGCGGCCGCAGCCGCGGTGGCCTGCTTGTCGTGGAAGAGGCGGTCGATGGCCCACAGGAACGCCGACAGCGTCTTGCCGGACCCGGTGGGGGCGACCACGAGGGCGTGCTTGCCCGCCGAGATCGCCTCCCACGCGCCCGCCTGCGCGTCGGTGGGCTGGGCGAATGCCGAACGGAACCAGTCCTGCGTGGCAGGACCGAAGCGCTCCAGAACGACGGCCATCGTTCCATCTTCGTCGCCCCCACCGACATCCGGGCAGGGCTTTCGCGACTACCCCTTCTCGTGCAAGACGCCGTCCCGCAACTCGAGCACCACGTCGGGGGCGATCCGGCGCAGGAAGCCGTCGTCGTGGCTCACCACGAGCACCGCCCCGCGGTACGCCATCACCGCCTCGACCAGCTGGTCGACCGTGTCGAGGTCGAGGTTGTTGGTCGGCTCGTCGAGCAGGAGCAGCTGCGGCGGCGGATCGGCCAGCAGCAGCTGCGCGAGCGCCGCCCGGAACCGCTCGCCGCCCGACAGGGCCGACACGGGCCGGAGCACGGTCGCCCCCCGCAGCAGGAACCGCGCGAGCCGATTGCGCAGCTCGACGTCGCCGACCCCGGGCGTGCGCAGGTTGTCGAGCACCGACGAGGAGTCGTCGAGCCCGTCCACCCGCTGCGACAGGTAGCCGACCCGGTCGGTGTGCGCCGTCGCGTGTGCACAACTCCGGAGAGTCGGCGCCTCGGCGTTCCTGTACGCCTCGGCCGGGCCGCGCTCGCCCGCATCTCCGGAGTTCTGAACGAGCTGCTCGAGCAGCGTCGTCTTGCCGGCGCCGTTCGGCCCGACGAGTGCGACCCGCTCCGGCCCCTGGATGACCCACGTGCGCTCGCCGTCGCCCAGCGTCGCGAGCCGCCGGCCCGCCCCCACGCCCGGATCGGGCAGGTCGATCCGCACGGAGTCGTCGTCGCGCACCCGCCGCCCGGCGGCATCGAGGCCGGCCCGGGCCTCCGCGAGCTTCTCCGACGCCTCCGTGCGGAGCTTCCCGGCCGACACCTGGGCGGCGCTGCGACGGTTGCCGGCGACGATCCCCGGCACGCGCTTCTCGCGCTGAGCGCGGCTGCCCGTCGCCGCACGTTGGGCGATCTTCGTCTCGGCCTCGATCCTGTCGCGCTTCTCGCGCCGCACCGCCTGTCGCGCCGCTGACTCCGCCTGACGTGCGGCCGCCTGCTCGCGTTCGAAGTTCTCGCGCCACGCCGTGTAGGGGCCGCCGTACACCGACATCTCCCCGGCGTGCAGTTCCGCCGTCTCGTCCATGAGGTCGAGGAGCGCGGTGTCGTGGCTGACGACGATGAGGGTGCCACGCCACGAGCGCACGAGCTCGTAGACACGCTCCCGCGCATCGCGGTCGAGGTTGTTCGTCGGCTCGTCGAGCAGAACGATCGGGGCTCGACGCAACCTCACGCCGACGAGCGCGGCGAGCACCGCCTCACCGCCCGAGAGCGACCCGACGCGGCGGTCCAGCGCGTCGGCGGGGAGCCCGGCGTCGGCGAGCGCCGCCACGGCGCGCGCCTCGACGTCCCAGTCGTCGCCGACGGTGTCGAAGTGCCGCGGATCGACGTCGCCGTCGGCGATGGCGCGCACGGCTCGCAGCGCGTCATCGATGCCGAGCAGGTCGGCCACGGCGCGATGGACATCGAGCGTCAGCTGCTGCGGCAACCGGTCGACGGCGCCCGCGACGGTGAGCTGACCCGAGAGTGGAGTGCGCTCGCCGGAGATGAGCGTGAGCAACGTGGACTTGCCGGCGCCGTTGCGGCCGACGAGCCCGGTGCGTCCGTGTGAGAACGACCCGGAGACGCCGTCGAGGGCGACGGTCCCGTCGGGCCAGTGGAAGGAGACGCGGTCGAGGGTGACCGCGGAGGTGTGTGCGGGCATGGTGCCTCCCAGATGTCGGGGTGCGCTGACACCGCAGACACCGAGGCCGCCTGGGGAGGCGGAGGGTGCGGGACGTCAGCGCGGATGGAATGCGCTGACGCGTCGAACTCGCCTGTGGAAGGCGGATCGCCTGAGAGGCGGATGGCCTGAGAGGCGGATCGCCCAGAAGGCGGGTCTCCTTGGAGGACGGAGGGGTCGACGGCTCAGCGCGGGATCACAGCGCGGCGTCGAAACCCTTCAACGGTCTTCCTCACACTCGGGACAGGGACCGTGCGAGTGTAGCCCAGACGCGGCACCCCTGTCACGTGGCGTCGAGGTCTTCCCGTCGTTTGTGCAGGAAGACGACGACGTCGTCGAGTTCGTCCTGCGACACGCTGTGGGTGAGGCCGGGGTACACGCGACCGCTCAGGTCGACGTGCTCGGGGAGCCATTGCACCGTGTGCGCGAGACGGTCGGCGGGGATCACCTCGTCGTTCGCGCCGCGCCCCCAGAACACGGGCGGACGGCGCTCGGCGAGCTCGTCGTCGAGCGGGAGGGGACCGGCATCGACGAAGCCCGCGAGGTTCACGGCGAAGGCGAAGCGCTGTGGCCGCAGCCGCATCGCCTGGAGCGCGACCGCCGCACCCTGTGAGAAGCCGAGCAGGCCGACGTGGGCCGCGTCGGTCGCCGCGTCGAGCCACTGCAGGAACCTTTCGGCGGCGCCCGTGATCGCGGCCGAATCGCGCATCGTCGATGCCTGCAGCGGGTACCACGACCAACCCGGGGTGGGGAACGGCGGTGCGAGCGGCGCACGCACCGACGCGACGACGAAGCTCTCGGGAAGGTGCGGGGCGAGCCCGAACAGGTCGCGCTCGTCCGCGCCGTAGCCGTGCAGCAGCACGAGCAGGGGGCGGCCGGCGCGGTCGGCGGGCGGGGTCGACCAGACGGCGGCGTCGGCGTCCAGCGGGGGGATCTCGCTCATCCCGCCATTCTCGCAAAACCCTGCGACTCCGGCCCGCGACGCCGTCGGGAGCCGCGCACGGTGCCGCAGGACCACCGGCGACTGCGGCGCCGCGCGGGACGAGCGGGTATACATGGAGCATGGCCGTCCGCACCCCCGACCCCGACCCCGAAGAGAACGACGAGGGCACGCCCGGCGACCCGCTGCGCGGGCTCGGCGGCCCCTTCGGACGCGCGCCCGGCGGCGACGGCGGATTCGGTTCGCCGACGCCCGGCAGCGCGTCCAACCCCGGCTGGCTGAGCGAGATCGAACTCGCCGAAGCGCGCCGGCGGCTCCCGATCCTGTACGTCGAGGCCCTTCCGGTGCGCACCGACGGCACGGGCGCCGTCACCGAGGTCGGCATCCTGCTGCGGGCGACGCCGCTCGGCGAAATCACGCGGTCGACGGTCTCGGGGCGCGTGCGTTACGGCGAGACCGTGCGCGACGCGCTGTTCCGCCACCTCGAGAACGACCTCGGGCCGATGGCGTTCCCGCTGCTGCCGCCGCAGCCGGTGCCGTTCACGGTCGCCGAGTACTTCCCCATTCCCGGGCTGAGCGCCTACCACGATGACCGCCAGCATGCCGTGTCGCTCGCGTACGTCGTTCCCGTCACAGGCACATGCGAACCCCGCCAGGACGCGCTCGAAGTCACCTGGATGACGCCCGAGGAGGCGGCCTCCGACTCGCTCGCCGCCGAGATGGAAGGCGGTCGGGGCACCCTTGTCCGTCTGGGGCTGGCCTCGGTCGGCGCCCTCCGCTGATGCCCCGCAGCGCGCTGCTCGTCGACTTCGCCGTGGCGTTGCCGGTGGCGCTCGTCGTCGCATTCCTCATCGCGTGGGCGCTGCGGCGGCTGTTCGGCAGTCGACTGTCGCTGCCACTGTCGGTGATGACGCTCGTCTCGGTGCTGGGCCTCAGCGTGGGACTCTTCATCGCCGGATGGTTCTTCTTCGGTCTGCGGCTGTGGATGCCGACGGCGCTGCTGCTCGCGGCCGGCTGCAGCCTGGGGCTCTCCCTCGCGGTGGCGGCCGTCGTCGCTTTCGTGCGGCGCGATACGGGCGACGTCGACGTCGCGGCGCTGCTGGCGTCGGGAGAGTCCGACCGCGTCGAGTTCAAGGAGACCGCACGCTGGAACGTGCGCGACGACAAGAAGGACGCCCGGATGGAGGTGGCGGTCGCCAAGACCGTCGCGGCGTTCCTCAACAGCCGCGGCGGCACGCTCGTGATCGGCGCCGACGACCACGGCGCGCCTGTGGGGCTCGACCGCGACTTCTCGACGCTCCGAGAGCCGGACGCCGACCGCTTCGAGCTGTGGCTGCGTGACCTGCTGTCGACCACCCTCGGCAAGAACGCCGCTGCGCTCCCGCGCATCCGCTTCGCCGAGATCGACGGCCGCACGCTGTGCGCGGTGCGCTGCCCGCGGTCCCCGGAGCCGGTCTTCCTGACGCAGGGGCAGATCACCGACCTGTGGGTGCGCGTCGGCAACTCGACGCGCGCGTTCACCGTCGATGAGGCGGTCACGTACGTCGCGCGGCACTGGCGTCAAGGCCTGTCGACGATGCTGCTCGGCCGTCGCTGACCGCATCGACCGGCACGGCGTCGGAGGGGTACTCTTCGAGGTGCGTGCCCTCGCACGCATTCCCCACTTCTTGCGGAGTCCCTCATGGCTGACGACCAGACACCCTCCCACGACCCCCAGACGTCGTTCGACGACCTCTTCCTCGCCCAGCAGAACGCCGCCGACGCGTCGTTCACGACGGCGTTCCGCGGCTACGACAAGGGCGAGGTCGACGCGGCGCTCGCCGACCTCACAGCCCGCCTGCGCGCGAAGAACGAGGAGCTCGCGAAGCTCGAGGACCGCTACCGCCGTTCGGTCGCCTCCGCGAAGGCCCAGGGCAGCAAGCGTGTGGAGGAGCTCGAGGCCGAGCTCGCCGTCGCGACCGCTCAGGCCGCCAACGCGGAGGAGCAGGTGCAGACGCTTACCGACGAGCTTCTGGGCGCGTCGGGCGAGTCGGCGAACCGCCGCCAGTTCGAGGAGGTGCTGCACGTCGCCGAGGAGCAGGCGAGCGTGCTCATCAAGAACGCGAGCGTGCAGGCCGATCGTCTGCTCGCGGCGGCGAACGAGGAGATCCAGAACAAGCGCAAGGATGCGCAGGCCGAAGCCGATGCGATCATCGCGCGCGCCGAGCACGATGCCCGCCAGGCGCGCGTGCGGATCGAGACCGAGCTCACCGCGCACGCGGCCCAGCTGGAGCGCGAACGCGCCCACGCCGCCGAGAAGGTGTCGCAGGCGGAGCAGGAGGCGGCAACCATCCGCACCGAGGCCGAGAAGGGCGCGGCGGCGCTGCGTTCGCTCGTCTCCCGCGAGACGGAGCAGGCGCGCGCCGAGGCGGAGGAAGCGGTCCGCGAGCTGCGCATGCGCACGCTCGAGTTCGAGGAGTCGCTCACCCGGCGGCAGGACGACGCGCAGCAGGAGTTCCTCGTGCTGCACAACCAGGCCGTCGCCCACGCCGAGCGCATCACGAAAGACGCGAACGACCAGGTCGCCGCGTCGCTGGAGCACACCCAGCGCATCACCGCGAAGGCCGACGACTTCGACCGGCTCATGCGGGCCCAGGCCCAGCAGATCGAGGCCGACGCGCGGCTGCGCGCACGCGAGCACCTCGACCGTTCGCGCGTGAAGGCCCAGCAGATCCTCGAGACCGTCACCGCGCATTCCGAGTCGGTGCTGCGCGACGCGGAGGACCGCGCGCGTCAGCTGCGCTGGCAGCAGCACCAGCTCACGAGCTTCATGTCGGAGGTGCGAGAGCTCATGCGCTCCGACGCGCTCGGAGAGTCCGGGAGTGCGGGCGCAGGCGACGGCGAGCGCGCGATCGACGCTGACGCCGATGCGACGGATGCGGGAGCGGATGCCGCCGGTTCCGACGAGCGGCGCGCCGAGGGCGAGGATGCGGACGCCGCCGGTTCCGGTGCCGACGAGTCCGCTCCCGAGGAGTCGGTCGCCCAGACCGAGCTCGAGGAGTCGGTCGAGAAGGTCGCCTCCTACGAGAAGGACTGACCCGCTCGGGCTCGCCGCGAGGTCAGGCGGACGTCGTGAGACGGCCGAGCTCGGCGACGAACGCGTCGACGTCGGCTTCCGTCGTGTCGAACGAGCACATCCAGCGCACCTCGTTCTTCGCGGCGTCCCAGTCGTAGAACCGGAACTTCTCGCGCAGGCGGTCGGCGACGCCGTCGGGCAGCGTCGCGAACACGCCATTGGCCTGTGTGGGCTGCGAGAACGCGACGCCTCGGATCGACCCGTCGGCCACGCCCTCCTCGACCGCCGACCGCAGGCGCGCCGCCATCGCGTTGGCATGGCGGGCGTTGCGGAGGTAGAGGTCGCCCTCGAGGAGCGCGATGAGCTGGGCCGACACGAATCGCATCTTGCTCGACAGCTGCATGTTGAGCTTGCGCAGGAAGAGGAGGCCGTCGGATGCGGCCGGGTCGAGGACGACCACGGCCTCGCCGAGCATGGCGCCGTTCTTCGTGCCGCCGAAGCTCAGCACATCGACGCCCGCATCGCGCGTGAAGGCGCGCAGCGGGAGGCCGAGTGCGGCGGCGGCGTTCGAGATGCGCGCCCCGTCGAGGTGGAGGCGCATGCCGCGGCTGTGGACATGATCGGCGATCGCGCGGATCTCGTCGGGCGTGTACAGCGTGCCGAGTTCGGTGGACTGCGTGATCGACACCACCAGTGGCTGCGCGCGGTGCTCGTCGCCCCAGCCCCACGCCTCCCGATCGATCAGCTCGGGCGTGAGCTTTCCGTCGTCGGTGGGGACGTTGAGGATCTTGATGCCGGCGACGCGCTCGGGCGCGCCGCCCTCGTCGACGTTGATGTGCGCGGTCGACGCCGCGATGACGGCGCCCCAGCGCGGAAGCATCGACTGCAGCCCGACGACGTTCGCGCCCGTGCCGTTGAACACCGGGAACGCCTCGACCCCCTCGCCGAAGTGGGCCGCGAACACCTCCTGCAGCCGCGCCGTGTAGGCGTCTTCGCCGTAGGCGATCTGGTGTCCGTCGTTGGCGGCGGCGATGGCCGCGAGGACCTCCGGATGCACACCGGAGTAGTTGTCGCTGGCGAAGCCGCGGATGCTGGTGTCGTGGAGCGTCGTCACGACATCCCAGCCTAGTTGCCGCAGCGACGCATCGGCCGTCGTCCTGACCGGCCGATGCGTCTGCTGATCAGGCGTTGTCGGGGTAGTACACCAGCTCGCACCTGTCCGGGACGGGTTACGGATGTCGGACGCGGTCGGTACCCTCGCCGTATGTCCGACGCCCTCTCCTCGGCAGACTCCCCGAGCTCGGTCGACGCGCCCTCCCCGGGCGACAGCGTGCCTGCTCGGCAGGTCCCACCGCACGGCATGCGCACGTTCCTCCACGTGCTGGTCAACACGGCCGCGGCCAACGTCACGACGAGCTACCTGTGGTTCGCGCTCACGTTCTGGGTGTACCTCGAGACCCGCTCGGTGCTCGCGACGGGCATCATCGGCGGGGCGTACATGCTGCTCCTCGCGGTCTTCGGCATGGTTTTCGGCACGTTCGTCGACCGCCACCGCAAGCACCGTGTCATGGTGCTGTCGGCGTTCGTCACCCTCGCGGCGTTCCTGATCGCGGGCGGCCTGTACCTGGCGCAGCCCGAGGCGGCGCTGCTCGACCTCGGCGGACCGTGGTTCTGGCTCTTCTCGGGCATCATCCTCGCGGGAGCCGTGGTCGAGAACCTCCGCAACATCGCCCTGTCGACCACCGTCACGCTTCTGGTGCCCACCGAGCGCCACGCCAATGCCAACGGCCTCGTGGGCACCGTTCAGGGCCTCGCCTTCCTCATCACCAGTGTGTTCTCGGGGCTGTCGATCGGTCTGCTCGGCATGGGGTGGACGCTCGTCATCGCGATCGCCTTCACCGCTCTCGCGCTGGGCCACCTGCTTACCCTCCACCTTCCCGAAGACGAGCCGGAGCGAGCCGAGGGCAGCAAGCTCATCGACGTGAAGGGTGCTGCGGCGGCGATCCGTGTCGTCCCCGGACTGTTCGCGCTCATCCTGTTCTCCACGTTCAACAACCTCGTGGGCGGCGTGTACATGGCGCTCATGGACCCCTACGGGCTCACGCTCTTCCCCGTCGAATGGTGGGGGGTCGTGCTCGGCGTGACGGCCACGGGCTTCCTGATCGGCGGCGGTGTCGTGGCCTCGCGGGGTCTCGGGCGCAATCCGATCCGCACGATGCTGCTCCTCGTGATCGTGATGGGGATGCTCGGCGCCCTGTTCACCATCCGCGAATGGTGGTGGCTGTACGCGCTCGGAATCTGGCTGTACATGATGCTGATCCCCGCGATCGAAGCCGCCGAGCAGACCGTCATCCAGAAGGTCGTGCCGTTCGAGCGGCAGGGGCGCGTCTTCGGAGCGGCGACCGCGATCGAGGTGGCGGCTGCGCCGGTCACGGCGTTCCTCATCGCTCCGCTCGCGGAGTTCTGGATCATCCCGTACATGAACTCGGCCGAGGGCCAGGAGGCGTGGGGCTGGCTGCTGGGCGAAGGCGAAGCGCGGGGGATCGCGCTCGTGTTCCTGGTCGCCGGCAGCGTCATGATCGTGTTCGCCATCCTGGCCTTCGCGACCCGTTCCTACCGGACCCTGTCGGCGCAGTATGCGACCGCACCCGAGAGCTCCGAAGCCCCCGACGGCGCTGACGAGTCCGATGGATCGAGCGCCGCCGGCAGCGCGGGCGCTGCTGTGCCTCCCGCCGCCGCGCCGCAGGCGCGGGGAGGCGTCGCCGACCGGACGTGACCGGCAACCCGGGCTACAGCGTCGTGACCGTGTCGTTGACGGCGTCGGCGGGAACGTCCCACAGGGCGAGGTAGGCGTTCGCGAGCGCGTCTTCGCGCCCCGCGAGACTCTTCACCCTGAACACGACGGCAGCGGCGCGCAGCGGCTCGCCGCCGTCTCGCGCCGCTTTCGCCCACCCCTGCGCAACCGCACGGGTCCACGCCTCCGAAGCGGCCTTCACCGCGGCGTAGTTCGCGCTGCCGGCGAGCGGTCGCTCGACGGCGGTCGACGACACGATCGCGAGCCGCGCCGCGCCGGCCGCCGTCAGATCGTCGGCGAACGCGCGCGTCACGAACCGGAGGGCGCTGAGCGCACGCTCCAGGAAGCGGTAGTCGGCGTCGGTCTGACCGGCCAGGCCCCCGCCGCCGCGCCAGCCGCCGACGAGATGCAGGATGCCGTCGATGCGGTCGCCTGCCGCGTGCAGGCGGGCGGCGAGGGCGGTGACGTCGTCCTCGTCGGCGAGGTCGCACACCTCCACGTGGGCTCCGAGCGCCGACAGTGCCGCGAGCCGCTCGGGGTCGCGGCCCACCGCGACCACGCGTGCGCCGGCCCCCACCAGCGCACGCGTCGCCGCCGTTCCGCTCGCGCTGGTCGCTCCCGCGACGAGCACGAGTCGCCCGACGACGCCGCCCCCCGCGGCGCCGTCAGGCATCGGCCCCCGTGATGCCCGACGTCGAAACGATCACATCGCGCATCTTCTTCTCCAGCGCCTCGAAGAACATCGACAGCGGGAACTCGTCGTCGTGCACGGCGTCCGTGTACCCCTTCGGCGGCCCCGCGAGGATCTCGTCGGACAGGCCGCGCGCCCACTGCGACGCGGGATGCGGCGTCAGCGTCGCGCGCACCAGGTCGTACGCGGCGAGCCAGTGCGCCACCTTGGGACGGTCGATCGAGCGCCAGTAGAGCTCGTCGATCGCGTCGCCGAGTGCGACCACGGCGGCGGGCACGGCGTCCCAGTCGAAGGCGAGTGCCGTGTCGGTCCAGTGCAGCACGCCGCGCTGGTGCAGCCAGGCGAACAGCAGCTGTCCGCCGACGCCGTCGTAGTTGCGCACGCGGGTGCCGGTGATCGCGAACCGGAAGATCCGGTCGAAGATGACGGCGTACTGCACGAGGTGGGCGTGCTCGAGCATCTCCCGTTCCGTGGCGGTGAGCTCGTCGGAACGCTCGCGCAGCCGCTTCTCGATCTGCACGCATTCGCGGAAGGCCGTGAGGTCGCAGCGCAGCTCTTCGAGCGAGTAGAGGAAGAACGGCATCCGCTGCTTGATCATGAACGGGTCGAACGGCAGGTCGCCGCGCATGTGGGTGCGGTCGTGGATGATGTCCCACATCACGAACGTCTTCTCGGTGAGCGCCTGGTCGTCGAGCATGCGCGCGGCGTCGGGGGGCAGGTCGAGCTTCGTGATCTCGGAGGCGGCGCGCACGACGCGCCGGTAGCGTGCCGCTTCGCGGTCCTGGAAGATCGCGCCCCACGTGAAGGTGGGAATCTCGCGCATCGCGACGGTCTCGGGGAACAGCACGGCCGAATTGGTGTCGTAGCCGGGGGTGAAGTCGAGCAGACGCAGCGACACGAACAGCGTGTTCGTGTACGTCGTCTCCAGCGCCGCGATGAACTCCGGCCAGATGACCTCGACGAGCACCGCCTCGACGTAGCGGTTGCGCGAGCCGTTCTGCGTGTACATCGGGAACACGACGAGGTGCGCGAGCCCGTCGACGCGATGCTGCTGCGGCTGGAACGCGGAAAGCGAGTCGAGGAAGTCGGGCACGACGAACCCGGAGGCGACCCAGCGCTCGAAATCGCGCACGCTGGCGGTGAGGTAGTCGGCGTCGTGCGGGAAGAGCGGGGCGAGCGCGGTGATCGCACGGGTGATCGTCTCGACGTGGCGTGCTGCGGCGTCGTGGTCGGCGGGGTCGGCGACCGACCCGTCTTGCGACTGCATCGCCTGCAGCGCGGTCGCGGCGCCTTTGAGGGCGATCCAGGCGGGCTGTGCGGCCAGGGGCCGGCCGTCCTCGACGACCTCGGGTTCGCCGATGACGGTGGCGGGCGTGTGCGCGGTCAGGGACATGTTGAACCTCCGATCCTGTCGAGTGTGCGGGATTCAGGCCATACTACGAGAGTTCTTCCGCTTCATGAAGATGGCGACAGGAAAGTTTCCTGTAGCGTGATCCTGTGACCCTCTCTGACGTTGATGCCGGCATCGTCCGGGCGCTCGCCCGCGACGGACGCGCCACGCTGGCGCACCTGTCGGCCGAGGTCGGGCTGTCGGTCTCCGCCGTGCAAGCCCGTCTCAAGCGTCTCGAAGCCGACGGCACGATCGCCGGCTACCGCGCGACGATCGACCCCGAGGCGGTCGGCAAGCCGCTCGCGGCGTTCATCGAGATCACCCCCCTCGACCCGGCGCAGCCCGACAACGCGCCCGAGATGCTTCAGCACCTCGACGCGATCGAGGCGTGCCATTCGGTCGCCGGCGACGCCGCCTACATGCTGTTCGTCCGCGTCTCGACGCCGCGGGCGCTCGAAGAGCTCATCCGCGAGATCCGCGCCGCCGCGTCGGTGCGCACCCGCACGACGGTCGTGCTCCAGACGTTCTTCGAGAACCGGCCCCTGCTCCCCGCCAGCCACTGACGCGGCATACATCCTGCGACGGATGACGACCGCGGCCGCTCTCCCGTAGCGTCGAAGGGTGTTCCGCCCCCTGCCGACCTATCGGATGATCATCGACGCCATCACGGCCGCCGTGTTCTTCGCCGCGACGGTCCTCCTGCTGACGACCTCCGCGGGCGGATGGCCCGGCATCGACACGCCGATGCAGATCGGGGTCGCGGTGGTGCTGAGCGGCGTCTTCGCCGTCGCGTTGGGGCTGCGCCGGTGGTCGCCGCCGCTCGCCCTCGCCGTGGCATGGGGCGGGGCGATCACCCAGATGGCGTTCGGGCTGCCCCGATGGCTGCCAACCTTGCGATCTTCGGCGTGCTGTACGCCGCGGCGGCGTACGGCTCTCGCGTCCTGTTCTGGGTGAGCTTCGGATCGTCGTTCGTCGGCGCCGCCGCCATGACCGTGTACCTCGTGATCTTCCCGCTCGTGCGCGGAGGGTGGCGTTTCGCCGACGGGTTCGACGCGAACATCGCCGTGAGTGTCACGTTCTTCGTGAGCGCATCGCTCGCACTGCTGCTCGCGTGGACCATCGGCGCGCTCGTGCGCACCGGCGTGCGCGCGCGTGAGAACCGAGAGGCGCAGCAGCGCGCCGAGGCCGAGACCGCCATCGAGGCCGAGCGCAACCGGATCGCCCGCGACATGCACGACGTCGTCGCCCACTCCCTCGCGGTCGTCATCGCACAGGCCGATGGTGCGCGCTACGCAGCGGGCACACGGCCCGAGGCTGCCACCGAAGCGCTCGGAGCCATCTCGACGACGGCGCGCTCCGCCCTGTCGGACGTGCGCGTGCTCCTCACTCAGCTGCGCCACCGGCAGGCCGACGCCCCGCAGCCGACCGTCGCCGACCTCGAGCAGCTGTACGCCCAGGTGCGGGCCGCCGGCGTCGACCTGCGCGTCGACATCGATCCCGCCCCGCACGGGGAGCCGCCCGCCGCCGCGCAGCTCGCCGTGTACCGCATCCTGCAGGAAGCGCTCACCAACGCCCTCCGCCACGGTGGGCGCGGCGCGGGGGAGCGGCCCACCGTCGCGGTCGCGCTCGCCTGGCATCCTGATCGGGTGGACCTCTCCGTCACCAACCCGCTCGGCGAGCCGGCCCCCGGCGACGGCCGCGGGCACGGCCTCGTGGGTATGAGGGAGCGCGCGCAGCTCGTCGGCGGGACGTTCGAGGCCGGCCCCCGCGGCGATGACTACGTCGTGGCGGCAAGCCTGCCGATCGGAGGGATGGCATGAGCGACCCCATCCGCGTGGTCCTCGTCGACGATCAGGCGCTGTTCCGCGCCGGCATCCGCATGGTCATCGACTCGCAGCCCGACCTGCAGGTGGTCGGCGAGGCGGGCGACGGAGCGGAAGCGCTCGCCGTCGTGCGCGCGCAACGGCCCGACGTGGTGCTGATGGACATCCGGATGCCGGTGATGGACGGCCTCACCGCCACCGCCGAGCTCCTGAACGATCCCACCCCGCCCAAGGTCGTGATGCTCACCACCTTCGACCTCGACGAGGCCGCCGCCCGCGCCATCCGCGGAGGGGCCAGCGGGTTCCTCCTCAAGGACGCCGACCCCGAGTTCCTCCTCGCCGCGATCCGCACCGTGCATGCCGGCTCGTCGGTGATCGCCGCCGCCGCCACCCGCGAGCTGTTCGCGCACTTCGCCGAGGCATCGGCGAAGGCCGTGCCGCCGCAGTACGCCGACCTCACCGACCGTGAGCGGGAGATCTTCGCGCTCGCCGCCCGGGGACTGTCGAACGCCGAGATCGCGACGCGCGAGTACCTGTCCGAAGCCACCGTCAAGACGCACATCAGCCGCATCCTGACCAAGCTCGGCCTCCGCGACCGCGTACAGCTCGTCGTGTTCGCGTTCGAGCACGGACTCGCCTGACCTCCGACGCGGATCATCCTTGCGATGTACGCACCCGCGACTGCGGGCCGATGTCCTCGCACGCGCCCATCCGTAGCGTCGAAGACATGGAGATCACCACGACCGACCTGGGCCTGGCTGCCCGGGTGCAGAACCTCACCAAGACCTACGGCGCCGGCGAGAGCGGCGTCCGTGCCCTCGACGGCGTCACCGTCGGCATCCGACGCGGCGAGTTCACCGCGATCATGGGGCCCTCCGGCTCCGGCAAGTCGACGCTCATGCACATCATGGCGGGCCTCGACGCCCCCACGTCGGGTCGCGCCTGGATCGGCGACACCGAGATCACCGGGCTGTCCGACCTCGACCTCACGATCCTCCGGCGCCGCCGCGTGGGATTCGTCTTCCAGTCGTTCAATCTCGTGCCGACCCTCGACGCCCTCGGGAACATCCTCCTTCCCTTCGACCTCGACGGGCGTCGCCCCTCGGCGCTCGAGCGCGCCCGCATCGACGGCCTGATCGAATCGCTCGGACTCGGACCGCGGCTGCGCCATCGGCCGCACCAGCTCTCGGGCGGGCAGCAGCAGCGCGTCGCGATCGCCCGCGCCCTCGCCACCGCTCCCGACCTGCTGTTCGCCGACGAGCCGACCGGCAATCTCGACTCGCGGTCGGGACGCGAAGTGCTGTCGCTGCTGGCGGCCGCGAGCCGCGACCACGGGCAGTCCATCGCCATGGTCACGCACGACCCCGTCGCCGCCGCCTATGCCGACCGCGTCGTCTTCCTCGGCGACGGACGCATCGTCGCCGACAAGCCGCGCCAGACCGCCGAGCAGGTATCGGCCCACATGCTGGCTGCGGAGGTGGGAGCATGACCGCGCTCGCTACGGCTCCCGGCGCGGACGTCGAGCCTCTTCCGCGGCAGCTCGCTCCGTCGCGCTTCGCCTGGCTGCGTGAGCGCGGCATGGGGGCGACCGTGCTCGTGTCGGCCATCTCGACCGTCTTCGGTGTCGCGCTGGTCTCGGCGACCGGCTACATCGCCGCGGTCTTCGCCGCCAACCCCTATTACGGCGAGTCCGACACCCTCGTCGCGATCATCGCCATCCTCGGCGTGCTGCTGCTTGCCGTCGCCGTGTACGTCGCGGCCATCGTGACGGCCAACACCTTCGCGACGATCGTCGCCGGACGCACCCGTCGCATCGCCCTCCTGCGCCTGGTCGGCGCGTCGGCGCGCTCGCAGCGCACCGAGATCGCCGGTCAGGGGTTCTTCGTCGGCGCGCTCGGCGCGGTCACCGGTCTCGTGCTGGGCACCGCGGCGGTCGCGGCGGCCCTCCCCGTCCTCGGTCGTGTGCTGGGCGCGGGCGTCGACTACACCGTCGCGCGCTGGGAACTGCTGCTGCCTGCGGTCGCCGTGACGCTCACCACCTGGGCCGCGGCCTGGGCGGGTTCGCGCCGGGTGCTCGCCGTCACACCGCTGCAGGCGCTCGGCGGATCCGTCGAGCAGACGCACGAAGAGGTCACGCACCGCCGGGGCCGCAACGCCGTGAGCATCGTGCTGGGCGCGCTCGGGGTCGCGCTCCTCCTCATCGGCGTGCTCTTCGGACTCCTGAGCCCGTTCGGCGTCGTCATCGCGTTCTTCGGCGGACTGTTCTCGTTCACCGCTCTGAGCCTGTCGGCAGCGGCGATCATGCCTCCGCTCCTGCGCCTCACGGGGCGGCTGTTCGGCAGCTCGACCCCTGCGCGTCTCGCGGCCGAGAACGCGTTGCGCTACCCGGAGCGATCGAGCCGTATGGCCATCGGAGTGGTCATGGGCGTCGCGCTCGTCACCATGTTCGCCGTGGCCGCCGAGTCGGTGAAGGTGCTCGTGGCGGCATCGAGCGGCGGCGACGCCGACGTGTACTTCACCCAGATGATGGATTCGTTCTCGGGCGTCATGATGGCCCTCGTCGCCGTCAGCGCGGTGATCGCAGCCGTGGGCCTGGTCAATCTGCTCACGATCGGCGTGGTGCAGCGCCGCCGCGAGCTCGGGCTGCTGCGCGCGCTCGGACTCACGTCGGCGCAGGTGCGCCGCATGGTGCTCCTCGAGGCCGCCCACGTGACGGTGACGGCCCTCGCGTTCGGGCTCCTGCTCGGCATCACCTACGGCTGGGTCGCTGCGCAGTCGGTTCTCGGCTCGGTGCCGATGCCGCCTGCCTGGCAGGCCCCCACCTTCGTGCTGCCGGCCGTGCCGCTCGTGCCCACCCTGATCGTCGTGGCCGCCACTGTCGTGCTGACGCTCGTGGCGGCGGTCGTCCCGACGCGGCTGGCGACGCGGGCCGCGCCGGTGGAGGTGCTCGCGGACTGAGGCGGGTGCGGGGAGCATGTCCCGATTTCGGTTGCTTCGGTGGGGCGCTGGCAACCGAATTCGGGACATCCCCTACCGAAACGGGGACATGTCCCGCCGGAGGCCGTCAGTCCGGGTCGTGCGCCCACGTGGGGGCGAGCTGCCGGAGGCGCAGCCCTCGCCACTGCCACACGCTCCACAGCACCGGCCACAGCGGTGCCGCGGCGCCCCCGCCGATCACGAGCCGATCGCGCCACAGGGTGCGGCTCGGGTCGCCGGGTGCGGGAGACACCGCCATCTGGTGATCCCAGACGTCGAGTGCGGCGAGCGGCCCCGTGAGGGGGATGCCGCTGTCGCGGAGGATCCGCACCGGTCCGCGGGAATCCTCCACGTAGCGGTCGGTCGTGTGGATGAGCTGGGCCCCGAGCGGGACCACGCCCCCCACCGACATGCGAACGGGAACGTCCAGCCCGGGGGTGAGCGCCGTCGGCAGTCGCTCGGCGAGGGGTTCGAGTTCCACGAACGGCCCGTACAGCTCGGCGACCGCGCGCGGCGAGTGGAGTGCGCGCCACGCGGCGTCGGCGTCACAGTCGAGCACCAGCTTCAGGAGAATCCGCATCCTCAAGTCTTGCACCAGGGGTGGGGTTATGGGCTACCGTGGGAGCGCTCCCAACAATCGCGCGACGCGCACACGCAAGGAATCGCCATGCCCCTCAGTCCCTCCATCGAGTCCGGCGACCGCTCCCACGGCGCGACCGCCATCGAGTCGGTCGCGCAGCTGTCGACGATCCTCGAAGACACCGACCCGACGCTCGATCCCGAACTCGGCCGCATGGCCCGCCGCGTCGCGACCCAGGGGATCGTGATGCTCCGCAACGACGGCGACGTCCTGCCCCTGGCCGGCCGCCGCGTCGCTCTGTTCGGACGCGTGCAGTTCGACTGGTTCGCCGTCGGATACGGCTCGGGCGGCGACGTGAAGGTCCCCTACGTCTGGAACCTCGTGGCAGGTCTGCGCGATGCGGGCATCGAGCTCGACGGCGAAACCGCCGACACCTACGCCGCCTGGTGCGTGGCGAACCCGCCCGCGCTCACCGGCACGTGGGGCCAGTGGCCGCACCACTTTCCGGAGATGCCGCTCGCCCCGGACGTCGCCGCGGCCGCGGCGGAACGCGCCGACGTCGCCGTCGTCGTGATCGGACGCGCAGCCGGCGAGGCGCGCGACAGCTTGCGCACCCCCGGGAGCTTCTACCTGACCGATGACGAGCGGGCCATGCTCGACGCGGTGACGTCGGCGTTCGAGCGCACCGTCGTCGTGATCGATGCGGGCAACGTGATGGACCTGTCGTGGCTGGCGGACTACGGCGACCGCATCGCGAGCGTGCTGTATGCATGGCAGGGCGGTATGGAAGGTGCCCGCGCCGTGGCCGCCGTGCTGTCGGGCGAGGAGGCGCCGAGCGGCAAGCTCACCGACACGATCGCCTGGTCGTACGACGACTATCCGAGCGCCGCGAACTTCGGCGACCCCGACGTCAACGTGTACGCCGAAGACATCTTCGTCGGCTATCGCTACTTCGAGACGTTCGCGCCCGAGAAGGTGCAGTTCCCGTTCGGCTTCGGCCTCGGGTACACCGACTTCTCGCTGACGGTCGTCGAGACCTCGCGTGACGACGAGGCGGTCACCGTCGTGATCGACGTCGAGAACACGGGCAGACGCGATGGGCGCGAGACCGTCCAGCTCTACGTCTCGGCCCCCGGCACGCGCCTCGCGCAGCCCGCGCGCAGCCTCGTCGCCTTCGCGAAGACCGCGCTGCTCGCCCCCGGCGCCTCGGAGAGGGTGACCCTGACGGTCGCGCTCGACGACCTCGCGTCGTTCGACGACTCCGGCGTCACCGGGCACCGTCACGCGTGGGTGCGAGAGGAAGGCGAGTACCGCTTCTTCGTGGGATCCGATGTGCGATCGGCGGCCCACGCCGCCTCCGTGACGATGGACGAGCTCCACGTGGTGCGGCACGTGGCGGAAGTCACCGCGCCCGTCGAAGCCTTCGACCGGATGACGGTCGTCCGCGACGCCGACGGCGCGGCCCGCGTGGGCTGGGAGCCGGTGCCGACCGCGACGGCCGACCGCCGGGCGCGCGTGCTCGCGGCACTGCCGCCCGCTCTCGCGCAGACAGGCGACGCCGGGATCACGCTCGATGCGGTGGCAGCCGGTGAGGCGACGCTCGACGACTTCGTCGCCCAGCTGTCGAACGAGGAGCTCGCCGTCATCGCGCGTGGCGATGTCACGATGCATTCGCCGCTCGGCGCGGCAGGCAACGCGGGGGTGCTCGGCGGTGTCTCGGCGTCGCTGCGCGCCAAGGGCGTGCGCCCGGTGACGACGACCGACGGCCCGAGCGGCATCCGTCTGTCGGCCTACGCGTCGCTGCTCCCGTCCGGCACGGCCCTCGCATCGACGTGGAACCCCGCTCTCGTGAGCGAGCTGACGGCGTTGCACGGCCAGGAGATGATCCGCAAGGGGTCGGACGTGCTGCTCAGTCCCGGCATGAACATCCACCGCGATCCGCTCTGCGGCCGCAACTTCGAGTACTTCTCGGAAGACCCGCTCGTCACCGGTCGCACGGCGGCGGCGGTCGTCCGGGGGGTGCAGTCCCAGGGGGTCGCGGCGTGCCCCAAGCACTTCGCGGCGAACAACCAGGAGACCAACCGCACGCGGAACGATTCGCGTCTGTCGGAGCGCGCCTTCCGCGAGATCTACCTGCGCGGGTTCGAGCTGTGCGTGCGGGAGGCGCGTCCGCTCGCGCTCATGACGTCGTACAACAAGATCAACGGCGTGTGGGCGCACTACCACGATGCTCTGGTGACCGACGTGCTGCGCGGCGAGTGGGGTTACGAGGGCTGCGTCATCACGGACTGGTGGATGGAGGACGCGGTCGACCCCGACTTCCCCGCGCTGGAGAACAACGCCTACCGCGTGCGCGCGCAGGTCGACGTGCTGATGCCGGGCGGCGTGAAGACCGAGAGCGGCCCGCAGGATTACGCCGACGACACGATCCTCGAGGCGCTCGCACGCCCCGACGGCCTCACGGTCGGTGAGCTTCAGCGCGGCGCCCGCAACGTGCTCGCGCTCGTGCTCGCCCTGGCGCCGGTGATCGACGCGCGGTCCGCCTCGGCTTGATTGCCGCCGGTTCGCGAGGAGGTCGTCGTCAGCGCCCGCGGAAGACGGGACGGCGCTTCTCCTGGAAGGCCGCGAAGCCCTCGCGGTAGTCGTCGGTGTCGCACAGGGCCGCCTGCGCGCGGTTCTCGTCGGTCATCGCGGTCCACAGGCCGAGCCTCTCGTCGCGAAGTCGAGCGATGAGGCGCTTGCTCGCGAGGAACGCGGCCGTCGCCCCGCGGGCGGCGGTCCGGGCGGCGGCGGTGACGGCGTCGGCGAGCTCGGCCGCCGGGAGCGCCCGCGAGAAGAGACCCGATCGCACGGCCTCCGCCCCCGACAGCAGCTCGCCGGAGTAGATGAGGTCGAGCGTACGGTGCGCTCCGAGCCGCTCGTAGAACAGGGCGTGGCCGCCCGAGTCGAGGGTGGCGCCGAGCGCGGCGAACGGGGAGCCGATCTTCGCGTCGTCGGCGACGTACACGACGTCGGTCGCGATCAGAAGGCCGAGGCCGACCCCGAGCGACGCGCCCTGTGCGGCGGCGAAGGTCGGCGCCGGGAAAGCGGCCATCCGCTGCAGCAGCGGCGTCACGAGCCCGTCGAGGTAGGCGGGGACGTCGTCGGTGCGAGGGTCGACGCGGGAGATGTCGCGACCGGCGCAGAAGGCGCGCCCCTCGCCGCGCAGCACGAGGGCTCGCACTCGGGCGGATTCGGCCTCGCGGTAGGCCGCGTCGAGGTCGCGGAGGGCGGTCTCGTCGAGTGCGTTGAGCTTGTCGGGGCTGTCGAGCACGACGGTCGCGACGTCGTCGGCGATGCGGAGGTCGATCATGCTCACGGGGTCTCCTCGGATCGTGCCCTGACGGGCGGGCGGTGGGGGCGTTCAGACGTCGTAGTCGACGACGACGCGGTCGGTCGTCGGATGGGATTGGCAGGTGAGCACGTAGCCGCGCTCGATCTCGTCGGGTTCGAGGGCGTAGTTCTCGCGCATCGTCACCGACCCGCTGACGAGCCGCGCGCGGCAGGTGCCGCAGACGCCGCCCGCGCAGGCGAACGGCACGTCGGAGCGCACTCGCAGAGCGGCGTCGAGGATCGATTCGCGCGCGGCGACCGGGCTCCTGACGGTCGACGACTGCCCGTCGAGGGTGAAGTCGATTGCGTGCACGGGCTCGTCGTCGCGTACCGCGACCGCCGGCCGGGGCGTGCGGTCGTCGCTCTCGCCGGTGGTGAACAGTTCGAAGTGGACGCGTTCGGGGGCGACACCGAGGTCGTCGAGCAGGTGTCGTGTGCGCGCGACGAGGTCGAGAGGCCCGCAGAGGAACCACTCGTCCACGGTCGCGGGCAGCACGAGCGACGTGAGGATGCGGTGCAGCCGCTCATCGTCGAGACGTCCCGACAGGAGCGGCGCGGCACGCCGCTCGCGCGACAGCACGTGATGGAGGGCGAACCGCGCGGGGTAGCGGTCTTTGAGGTCGGCGAGCTCGTCGAGGAACATCACGTCGAGGGTCGACCGGTTGCTGTACACGAGCGTGAACCGACTGGCATCGGATCGCGCGAGCACCGTCGTCGCGAGGGCGACGAGCGGCGTGATGCCCGACCCGGCGGCGATGCCCGCGACATGCGCGTCGGCGAGATCGTCGAGGCGCGAGGTGAACGTGCCCTGCGGGCTCATGACATCGAGCCGGTCGCCGGGGCGCAGCTCGGTCTGCGCCCACGACGAGAAGCGCCCGCCCACGTCGCGCTTGATGCCCACACTCAGCGATCCGCGCTGGGGCGGGCGGCACAGGGAGTACGAGCGGCGCAGTTCCTCGCCGTCGAGATGGGCCCGGAGGGCGACGTACTGCCCGGGAAGGTAGTCGTACTCGCCGGCGAGGTCGTCGGGCACGGCGAAGGTGACTTCGACGGCGTCGGCGGTGAGAGGTCGCACGTCACGCACTTCGAGCGGGTGGAACCGCGCACGCCGTCGTTCTTGCGCCGGCATCAGTGGTCCTTGAAGTGGTCGAACGGCTCGAGACAAGCACGGCAGCTGTACAGCGCTCGGCAGGGTGCGGAGGCGAACCTCGACACCTCCCGCGTGTCGGTCGATCCGCAGCGCGGGCACGCGACCGTCGGCGGGCGGCGCAGCGAGAGCACGACGGGCACCGGGCCGGTCCGGCGGGTGCCCGAGGTCTGCAGGCCGCTCGGCGGCGCGATCCCGAACTCCTGCAGCTTCCGCCGACCCTCGGCGCTCATCCACTCCGTCGTCCACGCCGGCGACAGGGTGAAGCGCACGTCGACGTCGTCGTAGCCGGCCGCGGTGAGGGCGAGCTCGACGTCCTGACGGATGGCGTCCATCGCGGGGCATCCCGAGTAGGTCGGTGTGAGCGTCACGGACACCCGCCCATCCGTCTCGTGGACGTCGCGGAGGATCCCGAGGTCGGCGATCGTGAGCGCGGGGATCTCGGGGTCGGGCACAGCAGCGGCGACCGTCCAGGCGGGCGAGAGCGCGGTCACCATGTCGCCCCCGGGTGTGCGCGAGCGAGCACCTGCATCTCGGCGAGGAGCGGGCCGAGTGCGGGGTGGTGGATGCCGCTGCGGCCTCCTGCACGCGACGGTGCCGCGTCGGGCACGGCGACGCCTTCCTCGGCGAGCACGGCATGGATCACGGCGTCGAAGGGGGCCCGCAGCCTCGACGGGGGCACGGCGACCGGCATCGTGCGGCCGGCAGGGTTCCCGTCGGCGGCGCCCATCCCCGGCGTCATGTCGGCGAGGCGCTCGATGAGCTCGTCGTCGCGGAAGAGCTCGTCGACGTACGGCCAGAGGTCTTCGAGCGCGCCGACGAAGCGGCGGCGCGACTCGTCGGTGCCGCCCGCGAGGCGCAGGCTCCACTGCACGGCGTGATCGCGGTGGTATTCGACCTCCTTCACCGCTTTGGCGGCGATGGCCGCCAGCGTGGGGTCTGCCGACGCCGAGAGAGCGCGGTACAGCTCGTACATGTAGGCGGATGCCAGCAGTTGGCGCGCGATCGTCTGGGCGAAGTCGCCGTGCGGCTGCTCGAACAGCCACGCGCACCGGAACCCGCTCTCGTCGCGCTGGTAGGCGAGGTCGTCCTCCGTGCGGCCGTCGATGCTCCCCGCGTAGCGCAGCAGTGAGCGGGCGTGGCCGAGCAGGTCGAGCGCGATGTTGGCGAGCGCGACGTCTTCCTCGAGCTCGGGGGCGCGGGCGATCCACCAGGCGAGGTGCTGCGACAGCACGAGCGCGTCGTCGCCGAGCCGCAGCGCGTACGTCGGCGACGTCGGGAGACAGCGCTCTCCCTTCGGCGCCCGCCAGCTCGGCCGAGAGGGCGACGTCGTCGACGGTCACGTCGCCGTGCGGGTCGAGCTCGCTCGTGTCGGTGTGGCTCACAGGTGCGGCACCCCCTCGGAGGCGGTGTAGTACCGCGCGTGCCGGTAGTTCTTGCCGGCGGGGCTTTCGAAGAACGCGCCCTTCGCGTCGGGGTCGCTCGTGGTCACGGCGTCGGCGGGCACCACCCAGATCGACACGCCTTCGCTCCGGCGCGTGTAGAGGTCGCGGGCGTTTCGAAGGGCCAGGTCGGCGTCGGGCGCGTGGAGCGATCCGACATGAACGTGGCTGAGTCCGCGGTCGGCGCGGATGAACACTTCCCACAGCGGCCACTGCTCCGCCGCCGAGCTGCCCGGGGTCGTCATCACGCAGCCTCACTCGCTTGTGAAGGCCGGTCGGGTGCGGCTTCGTCCTTTTTGCGGGCGTAGGCGGCCGCCGCCTCCCGCACCCACGCGCCGTCGTCGTGCGCGTCACGGCGGTGCTGCACGCGCGCCGCGTTGAGCGGGCCGCGACCAGAGAGCACCTCGCGGAACTCATCCCAGTCGATGTCGCTCGTGTGCCAGCGCTCCGCTTCGTCGTCCCATCGCAGTTCGGGATCGGGGAGCGTGACGCCGAGGGCCGCGGCCTGCGGCACCAGCATGCCGATGAAGCGCTGGCGCAGGTCGTCGTTCGAGAACCGCTTGATCTTCCAGGCCATCGACTGCGCCGAGTTCGGCGAGGCGTCGTCGGGTGGACCGAACATCATGAGGCTCGGCCAGTACCAGCGGTCGACGGCATCCTGCGCCATGGCCCGCTGGGCGGGGGTGCCCTGCATGAGGGTGAGGAGGATCTCGAATCCCTGTCGCTGGTGGAACGACTCCTCCTTGCAGATGCGCACCATCGCGCGCGCGTACGGGCCGTACGACGCGCGGCACAGCGGCACCTGGTTGCAGATCGCGGCACCGTCGACGAGCCAGCCGATCGCGCCCATGTCGGCCCACGTCGGGGTGGGGTAGTTGAAGATCGACGAGTACTTCGCGGTGCCGGCGATGAGTTGCGCGGTCATCTCGTCGCGGGTGATCCCGAGGGTCTGCGCGGCCGAGTAGAGGTAGAGTCCGTGGCCGGCCTCGTCCTGCACCTTGGCCATGAGGATCGCCTTGCGCTTGAGGCTGGGGGCGCGGAGGATCCAGCTGCCCTCCGGCTGCATGCCGATGATCTCGGAGTGCGCGTGCTGGGAGATCTGTCGGATGAGGGTGCGGCGGTAGGCGTCGGGCATCCAGTCGCGCGGTTCGATGCGGGCGTCGGCGGCGATGAGGTCGTCGAAGGCCGCCTGCGCGTCGTCGTCTGCGCCGGCATCGGCCGTGCTCACGTATGCGGTCGTCATCGTCGACTCCTTTACAGACCGATCGTTCAGTAAGTGTACCGCTTCCTGCTCCGGGGAGGGAGAGGCCGGAGTCAGACGGTGCGGTCGGTCGTGACCGAGCGCCCGCGGAACTCGGCGACCGTCTGGCCGGTCTCGTCGGTCACCGTCACGTCGTAGATCCCGGTGCGGCCGTTGCGCGTGCGCCGCACCGCCCGCGCCGTCAGCACGGCGCCGGCGCGTGTGGACTTCAGGAACGTGATGTCGGCGCCTGATGCCACCGTCACCCGGTGGTCCTCGTTGCACGCGATCGCGAATGCTGTGTCGGCGAGCGCGAACACCACGCCGCCGTGCGTGATCTCGAACCCGTTCGTCATGTCGTCGCGCACCGGCATCGACACCACCGCCTCACCGGGCAGGTCGAGCTCGACGACCATTCCGAGGGCCATCGACGCGCGGTCGCGCTGCATCATCGGGCGAAGGCCGTCCGGCGTCGCCGCGCGCGCCTCCTGAGGGTCGGTCACCGCGCCACCGCCGCTCGCGCGGCCGCGTCGACGTCGGCGGGCGCCGCGGCGACGCGCGTCTTGGCGACGAGAGTGAGCACGTCGTAGGTCGCGACGAGCTCGTCGCGATCGTTGCGGATCACCGCGTCCCACCGCACCTCGCCGTACGGATCGGTCTCGCGCGGCGTGATCTGCTTCGCCGTCAGCTTGACGCGGATGCGGTCGCCGGGAGAGACCGGCGTGACGAATCGCAGGTTCTCGAGCCCGTAGTTGGCGAGCACCGGACCGGGATCGGGATCGACGAACAGCCCCGCCGCCCACGACACGAGCAGGTAGCCGTGCGCCACGCGCCCCGGGAAGAACGGGTTGGCGGCCGCCGCCTCCTCGTCCATGTGGGCGTAGAAGGTGTCGCCCGTGAAATGGGCGAAGGTCTCGATGTCGTCGAGCGTCACCTCCCGCTCGGCCGACACGATCCGGTCGCCCAGGCGCAGCTCCGCGAGCGACTTGCGGAACGGGTGCGTGCCGTCGTCGCCCGTGGCCGCGCCGCTGTGCCATCGTCCCGTCAGTGCCGTGAGCACGTCGGGCGAACCCTGCACGGCCGTCCGCTGCATGTGGTGGAGCACCGCGCGGATGCCGCCGAGCTCCTCGCCTCCGCCCGCCCGCCCCGGACCGCCGTGCACGAGGTGCGGCACGGGCGACCCATGGCCCGTCGAGGTTCGGGCGTTGTCGCGGCTGAGGAACAGCACGCGCCCGTTGTAGGCGCCGATGCGGGTGAGCAGCTCGACCGCCGTGTCCGGATCGTGGGTCGCGACGCTCGTCACGAGCGATCCGCCACCGCGGGCCACGAGGTCGGCGGCCTGGGCGAGGGTGTCGTAGCCGAGCACGCTCACGACGGGGCCGAACGCTTCGATCTCGTGGACGGCGGGCGTCTGCGGATCCGTGAACCCGAGCACCACGGGGCGGAGGAAAGCGCCCTCGACCGAGGGTGCCACCGAGCCGTCCGCGTGCACGACGTCGGGCTGATCGATCCCGCCGAGCAGCACGTCGCCTCCCGCAGCCACGAGCTCCTCCACCCTCCGCACGACCTCCTCGCGCTGCGCACGCGACACGAGCGGACCCATGGTCACGCCCTCGGCGCGCGGATCGCCGATCACGACGCGCTCGTCGATCCGGTCGCGCAGCGCATCGACGACGTCGCGCACGCGGGCGGCGGGCACGATGGCGCGGCGGATCGCGGTGCACTTCTGGCCGGCCTTGCTCGTGAGCTCGGTGAGAAGCTGCCGCACGTACGCATCGAACTCGGGCGTTCCGGGGCCGGCGTCGGGCGCGAGGATCGACGCGTTGATCGAGTCGGTCTCGCTCGTGAAGCGAACCTCGCCCGACTGCACCCGCTCGTGACGGCGCAGCAGCGCTGCCGTCGACGCGCTTCCCGTGAAGCCGACGAGGTCGCCCAGGCGGAGGTGGTCGAACAGGCCGGGGACGCTGCCGCTCACGAGCTGAAGCGTTCCCGCGGGCAGGCGCCCGCTGTCGACGAGGATCCGCACCCACGCCTCGGCGAGGTACGCGGTCGGCGTCGCAGGCTTCACGATCGACGGCACGCCGGCCAGGAACGCGGGGGCGAACTTCTCGAGCGCACCCCATACGGGGAAGTTGAAGGCGTTGATCTGCACGGCGGCGCCGGGGAGGCGCGTGTACACGTGCTCGCCGAGGAACGACCCGTCTTTCGACAGCGTCTCGACCGCTCCATCGACGTACACGGCCGCGTTCGGCAGCTCGCGCCGGCCCTTCGAGGCATAGGTGAAGAGCACGCCGATGCCGCCGTCGACATCGACCTGCGCATCGCGGACCGTCGTGCCGCTGTGGGCCGAGAGCGCGTAGAGCTCGTCCTTCCGGGCCGTGAGCGCGAGCGCGAACTCCTTCAGCAGCAGTGCGCGCTGGTGGAAGGTGAGTGCGCCGAGCGACGCCTGCCCTTCGCGCCGTGCGGTGTCGAGCGCGCCGGCGAGGTCGATGCCTCGGGCACTGACCCGGGCGACCTCCGCGCCCGTCGACGCGTCGTGGACGGGTGTCGCGTCGTCGTCGTCGGGTGTCCACCAGGCCCCGCTCACATAGCTCGGGACGATGCGCGTCATGATCCGCTCCATTCGTAGAATCCGTGGCCTGTCTTGCGGCCGAGCCGGCCGGCAGCGACGAGGTCGCGCAGCAGCTTCGGAGGGGTGAAGCGCTCGCCGAGCGTGGCGGCAAGTTCCTCCGCGATCGCAAGGCGCACATCCAAGCCCACGAGATCGGTCGTCCGCAGCGGACCGACCGGATGCCGGTAGCCGAGCTCCATCGCCGCGTCGATGTCGGCGGCTTCGGCCACACCCTCTTCGAGCATCCGGATCGCCTCGAGGGCGAGCGCGACGCCGAGCCGGCTCGATGCGAACCCCGGGGAGTCGCGCACGATGATCGCCTGCCGGCGGAGCGCTGTCACCCAGGCGGCGGCGTCGTCGCGCACCCGCGCGTCGGTGGCGGCGCCCACCACCACCTCGACCAGGAGCGACGCGGGGACGGGATTGAAGAAGTGCAGCCCCAGGAAGCGCTCCGGCCGGGAGAGTCCCGCCGCGAGCGCGTCGATCGAGATCGATGACGTGTTGGAGGCGAGCACCGCATGCGGCGCCGCCTCTTCGGCCCGGGCGAGGGTCTCGGCCTTCAGGGCGCGATCCTCGGGCACCGCCTCGATCACGAGCTCGGTTTCGGACAGGAGGCGCGTATCGGTGCCGGTCGTCAGCCTGCCGGCGATCTCGTCGGGGTCGCCGTGGGCGGCGCTCGCGACCGAGCGCCCGATCATGTCGCGCACGCGTGCGGCGGCGGCGGTCGCGGCGGGCTCGTCGCGCTCCACGATCGTCGCTCGTGCGCCGCTCATCAGGAACGCGTGCGCGATGCCGGCTCCCATGCGCCCGCCGCCGATGACGCCGACGTGCGCGGGAAGGGCGGCGGACGGACGCGCCGCGGTCATGTCTTTCTCCGGCGGTCGAGGAAGGCGGTCATGCGCAGCATCTTCTCGGGGCTTTCGAACAGCTCCGCCTGCAGCTCTTTCTCGATCGCGGGATGCTCGCCCGCGGGGGCACGCAGCGCGGTCTTGGTGTGGATGGTCGCCCGCGGATCGTTCGCCGCGATGCGGTCGGCGATCGTGTGGGCGGCGGGCAGGAGGTCGTCGGGGGCGTGCAGCGCCGAGAGCAGGCCCCAGGCGAGCGCCTCGTCGGCCGGGAGGATGCGTCCTGTCAGCAGGAGGTCGGCGGCGCGACCCGCGCCCACGATCCGCGGCAGCCGCCACGTCGCTCCCGCGGCGGCGATGATGCCGAGGCCCGTCTCGGGGTTGCCGATGCGGGCCGCGGCCGTCCCGATGCGGATGTCGGCAGCGTAGGCGAGCTCGGCGCCGCCGCCCAGCGCGTAGCCGTCGATCGCGGCGACGACGGGCATCGGCAGCGCGGCGATGCGGTCGAACACGGTCGCGTTGATGGCGCGGCGCGCGTCGGCGGCGCGGCGGTCGCGCAGCTCGGCGATGTCGGCGCCCGCGGCGAAGTCGCCTCCCGATCCGGTGAGGATGAGCACCCGCGGCTGCGCCTCGAGCTCGGCGCAGAGCGCGTGCAGCTCGTCGATCATGCGCTGGTCGATCGCGTTCCGCCGCTCGGGGCGATCGAGCGTGGCCACGACGCGGTCGCCCCGGCGTTCGACCCGCACACAGGGGCGGCCGGTGCCTTCGGGCGGTGGCGTCTGCGGCACGCTGTCCTCTCCTGGCCCCCTCTGCGCCGCGCGTCTTCGCTCAGGCAGAAAAAATTGCAGACCGATCGTTCAGGAATAATACGAGCATGACGACATGCCCGGCAAGTCGACGCGCTGCGGCGCCGCGACGGGATGCGAGACTGACACGATGAGCGATGCGCAGCCCTCCGACCTGCAGCCCTCAGACCCGCAACCCGTTTCCGAGGCGCCCGTATCCGGGCTGCCGCCCCGCGCCCGACGCGGACGACCCGGCTACGACCGCGACCGCGTGCGCGACATCGCCCTCGAGCTCTTCAACGAGCAGGGCTACGACGCCACCTCGGTCTCCGACGTCGCCCAGCGCCTCGGACTCACCAAGTCGGCGCTCTACCACCACTTCCCCTCGAAGGAATCGCTGCTGGAGATCGCCCTCGACGAGGCTCTCGGCGGCCTCGAAGCGGCGCTCGGCCAGGCCGCCACGCTCGACCTGCCGGCGATCGACCGCCTCCGGCACGTCATCCGCCGCGCCACCGACGTGCTGCTCGACCATCTCCCGTCCGTCACGCTCCTCCTGCGCGTGCGCGGCAACAGCGCCGTCGAACTCGCCGCACTCGAACGGCGGCGCCGCTTCGACCAGCAGGTGACAGCACTGGTGGCGGCCGCTCAGAGCGAAGGCGATATCCGCACCGACGTCGACGCGCCGGTGGTCGCCCGCCTGATCTTCGGCATGATCAACTCCGTCGTCGAGTGGTATCGCCCCGGCGGAGCGATCGACGGCGACCGGCTCGGCCACGACATCCTCACCGTCATCCTCGACGGTCTCCAGAACCCGTCGTCCGAGGCCGCACCGCTCACGACCGGCTCCCCACCACGGGAGGGCGCGTCATGAGCCGCCCCGTGTGGACCATCACCTTCGGCGAGCTCGACCGCAAGCTCGGCATCGAGGTGCTGGAGCAGTCCGTCGATCGCGTCGTGACCCGCATGCCCGTCGTCGGCAACACGCAGTCGCTCGGGCTCCTCCACGGGGGCGCGAGCGCGGCGCTCGCCGAGGCGACCGGGTCGTGGGCCGCGATGATCCACGCGAGCACGCTGGGCAAGGTGTGCGTGGGAGTCGACCTCAACATCACCCACCACCGCGGTGCGCGCGACGGCGAGATCGTCGCGACCGCGGTGCCCCTCCATGCCGGGTCGCGCATCGCCACCTACGAGATCACCGTCGCGCTCGCCGACGGCACGCCCGTCGCGACCGCACGCATCACCAACCTCCTCGTCGACCCGACCCCCTGACCGCCCACGGGCGGCCCCTGACCCCGCCCGCGCTCAGCGACTCGCGGTGCTCGTGTGTTCACAACTCCTGCGATCCGGTGCGGCCAGCGTGCTGCGCCCGCGCGGGTCCGCGGTGCGGCTGCCGGAGGGCGCGCAGATCTCCGGAGTTGTGAACCGCCGCCGCCGGCGACCGGCCGTGCCGTGCCTGATCCGCAGGCGTGCGGCGGGCCCGTAGCCTGGACGGATGTCCTCCGTGTTCGACCAGTCCGGGTACCAGGTGCGCTTCGAGTGGGGAGTCACCGGTCTCGACCGGCTCGCACCGTCGGACGTCGTGGTCGTCGTGGACGTGCTGCGTTTCTCGACGTCGGTCATCGACCGTGTCGCGGGCGGGGAGACCGTGCCGCTCGACGCGGCCGCCCACGCCGCGTCGCTCAACGGCGCGGCGGTCGCGGCGCACGCCTCCACCTCGTCGGTCGTGCTCCTCGGAGCGCTCCGCAACGCCGGCGCCGTGGCCGATGCCGTCCTGTCGGAGCAGCAGCGACGCGGGGAGCGCACGAGCATCGCGGTCATCGCGGCGGGGGAGCTCCCTCATGGCGACGACGCCTCGGCAGGGCTCCGATTCGCGGTGGAAGACCTCCTCGGGGCTGGCGCGATCATCGATGCGCTCGGCGCGCTCGGCATCGATCACACCTCCCCCGAGGCCGCCGCGGCGTGCGAGTCGTTCCGGGGACTGCGGGGAGCCGTGCGGCACCTGCTCACCGCGAGCGGTTCGGGTCGCGAACTCGCGGAGCGCGGGCGGCGTGACGACGTGCTGCACGCGGGTGCACACGACGTCGAGGCTGTCGTGCCGCGCCTCGACCCGCGCACCGGCGCTTTCGTCGCGTAACGCGCCGCGGCGTCCCCCGCCCCACGCCTCTCCCGCGCGCGGGATGCCGGCAGACAGCCAGCGGACCGCCCAGTGCGCGGCCGAGCGGACAGCCCGGCGGACAGCGGAGCGGGACGGCGCGCTGTCAGCGGGGCGTCATCGCCGCGAGACGCGTGGCGGGCGTGATCTCACGCCGTGTCCAGGTGAACAGGAAGCGGTCGTCGAAGCGACGTGAACAGGCCGCGCACGAGGTGGGACGGGTTGCCCGGCGGTGCCGGTAGGCGACGTGCCCCGCGGGGCACACGCCCACCCACGGTGCCAGTTCCGTAGCCGTCTCGCCGTGGTGCGTGACGCCGCCGGTGTAGCCGATCGCGCGAGCCGTGCGCTTCCACGCGGTGCCGTGAGCGGCCCGGGCACCCGCCAGCGCGTGGGCGATCTCGTGCAGGATCGTCTGGCGGTTGGTCTCGTCGTCGTAGCGGGCCGCAAGGTAGCGCGACAGGGTGATCCGCTTGCGGGTGTAGTCGCATGCTCCGGCGCGGCGCTTGGCGTTGTCGAACGCGAAGCTCCACGACGCGTCGAGGTGCTCTGCGAGGAGCGCCTCGGCGTCGCGGCGGACGGCGAGCAGGTCTGTCATTCCGGCAAGGCTACGTCGGGGGTCCGACAGTCAGCTGGCGACGGCGGTGCGACGGCGGTCGGCGGCCTCGATCGCGAGGAGCGTCGACTCGAGCTGGTCTTCCGGAGCGCCCGATTCCTGGCGGAGGAACAGCGCGCGCTTGAAGTCGCTGCGCGCCTCCGCGAAGTCTTCCGCGTCGAAATGCACCTTGCCGCGGTGCTGGTAGGCGAAGGCCGCGAGTGCCGACCAGCCCTGCCCCTCCGCCTCTTCGGCGCAGGTCGTCAGCTCCTGCACCGCGGCAGCGTACGCGCCGCGGAACTGCAGGATCGTGGCGTGCAGGATGCGGGCGCGCAGAAGGTCCTTCCGGGTGCCGCCCATGCGGGCGACGCGCACAGACTGCTCCGAGATCACGAGGGCGTCGTCGAGGCGGTCGAGCACCTTCAGCAGCCACACGCGCTCGAGGAGAGCGGGCAGGCTCCGCTGGTCGCCCAGCTCGTGCAGGCGTTCCTTGCACCGGCGGGGATCGACCTTCTCGCGCAGCGTCTCCGGGTCGTATCCGAGGATGTAGCTCACCGTGTCTCCCTTCGCCGCTGGCGGTTCGCCCCTCCAGTGTCGCCCGTGCTCCTGCGAACGGCCTGAGGCACGCCGAGCCACCTCCCGACGCGACCTTCGGGCCGGGAATTCAGCGCTCGAAAAGAGCCGACGACGGCTTCGGCGAGGCCTGCGCGTCGCTGTCGATGCTCACCCGCGCGCCGCGGGAGAACTCGTCCAGCTCGGCTCCCTGCGCGACCTTCGCGGGGTGCGGTCCGGCGGCCATGAGGCGGGGAAGCCAGGCGGTGGGAAGCGGCGCCGCCGACGCCGCGATCACGAGGTTGCCGAAGCGGCGACCCTTCAGGGTCTGCACCTCTGCGAGCACGATCACGTGCTCCAGCACCTCCCGTACCGTCGCCACCTGCCGGCGCGCGAAGGCGAGGCCCGCGCCGTCGGCGACGTTCACCAGGAGCACCCCTTCCGGCGCCAGCAGCCGTGCGAGCGTGCGGTAGTACTCGACGGTCGTGAGGTGCGCCGGCGTCTGCGACCCCGCGAACACGTCCGACACGACGAGGTCGGCCGCCCCCACGAGACCCGCCGGCAGCTTGGCCGCGACCTCGCGCGCGTCGCCGATCCGCACCCGCAGCTGCGCGCCGCGCGGCAGCGGCAACTGCTCGCGCACGAGGTCGATGAGGGGCTGCTCCAGCTCGACCACCTGCTGGCGCGAGCCCGGACGGGTGTGCTCGACGTAGCGCGGCAGGGTGAGGGCTCCGGCGCCCAGGTGCACCGCCGTCAGCGGCTGGCCCGGCATCCGGAGCAGATCGATCACCGCGCCCATGCGGGCGACGTATTCGAAGTGCAGGTGCGTCGGGTCGTCGAGGTCGACGTGCGACTGCGGTGTGCCGTCGACGTCGAGCTCCCAGCCGTTCACGAACCGACTCGGGACGATGCGCGCGACACTCCCGTCCGACAGCCGCCGTGACGGCCCGTCGTGCTCGATCCGCGCCCTCGCCATCCCTCCACGCTAGCCGGAGCGCCCGCCCCCGAGCGGCCCGGGCGGCCGGAGCGACCGAAACAGGATCGAGACAAAGGTGTAACCGTCGCTCCGCCGGTTCGCCGGTAGCGTCTTTCCCATCCCCGGCGGGCGCGCACCCGCGCCTTGCGCCGGACAGTCATCACGGAAGGTGCACACACCATGCTCTCCAGTTCGAGAAAGCGCGCACTCACGGGGGTGGCGGCGATCGCCATCAGCGCCCTCGTCTTCACCGCGTGCAGCAGCCAGCGCGGCGGCGGCGACGACGAGACCGACGCGCCGAGCGACGTCGACACGACGTTCGTGTTCGGGGCCTCGGGCGACCCGTCGAGCCTCGACCCGGCGTTCGCCAGCGACGGCGAGTCGTTCCGGATCTCGCGGCAGATCTTCGAGGGCCTGGTGGGCGTGGAGCCCGGCACGGCCGACCCGGCACCGCTGCTGGCGAAGTCGTGGACGGTCTCGGACGACGGTCTCTCGTACACGTTCCAGCTCGAAGAAGGCGTGACCTTCCACGACGGCAGCGCCTTCAACGCCGAGGCGGTGTGCTTCAACTTCGACCGTCAGAACAACTTCACGGGCGTCGCGGCAGCTCCGAGCATGTCGTACTACTGGGGTGCTCTCATGCGCGGCTACGCCGACACCGGCACTTCGATCTACGACGGCTGCGAGGCGACGAGCGACACCGAGGTCACCCTCCGCCTCACGCAGCCGTTCGCGGGCTTCATCCCGGCGCTGTCGCTTCCGGCATTCGCCATCCAGAGCCCGACGGCTCTCGAGGAGTTCGGCGCCGACGAGGTGGGCGGCACCGCCGACGCACCGACGCAGAGCGAGTACGGCCAGGGACACCCCACCGGCACCGGTCCGTTCAAGTTCGACGCGTACGAGCCGGGCGCACAGACGGAGCTCTCGGTCTACGACGAGTACTGGGGCGACCAGGGCCAGGTGCAGAAGGTGATCTTCAAGGTCATCGGCGACACTACGGCGCGTCGTCAGGCGCTCGAGTCGGGCTCGATCGACGGCTTCGACCTCGTCGCTCCCGCCGACCTCGGTGCGCTGGAGGACGCCGGCTTCACGCTCGTCAACCGCGCGCCGTTCAACGTGCTGTACCTCGCGTTCAACCAGGCCTTCCCGGGCCTCGACGACATCAAGGTGCGGCAGGCGCTCACGCAGGCGATCGACAAGGACGCGCTCATCACGCAGGTGCTGCCGGAGGGCACGGTCGCGGCGACCCAGTTCATGCCCGACACCGTCATCGGCTGGAACTCCGACGTGACGACCTACCCGTACGACCCCGAGGCTGCCAAGGAGCTGCTCGCCGATGCCGGCTACGACGAGTCGAACCCGCTGGAGCTCCTGTTCAACTACCCCGTGAACATCTCGCGTCCGTACATGCCCAACCCCGAGCAGATCTTCGCGAACCTGCAGAGCCAGCTCGAGGCGGTCGGCGTGAAGATCACGGCCGAGTCGAACGAGTGGGGCGAGTACCTCGACCGGATGCAGGGCGGCGACGACCACGGCATCCACCTGCTCGGCTGGACCGGCGACTACAACGACCCCGACAACTTCGTGGGCGTGTTCTTCGGAGCCGAGACGAACGAGTGGGGCTTCGACAACCCGGAGCTCTTCTCGGCGCTGACCGAGGCGCGCGGGCTGAAGAGCGAAGACGAGCAGACGCCCGCCTACGAGGCGATCAACGAGCAGATCGCGCAGTTCATCCCCGGAGTCCCGCTGGCCCACCCGGTGCCGACGCTCGCGTTCGACTCGCGCGTGACGTCCTACCCGGCGAGCCCTGTCCAGGACGAGGTGTACAACATGGTCGAGCTGTCCGAATAGACTCCCGACCTGCGGATGCCGTGACCGCCGTGTGCGGTCACGGCATCCGTGCCCTCTCCTTCGACCCCGATCCGGAGTTGCCTTCGTGCTACGCACCATCGGCCGGCGCCTTCTGCTGCTGATCCCCACGCTTCTCGGACTCACCGTCCTGCTGTTCTTCTGGGTGCGAGCCCTGCCGGGCGGTCCGGCCGTCGCGCTCCTCGGCGAGAAGGCGACGCCGGAGCGCATCGCGGAGATCAACCGTCTCTACGGGTTCGACCGCCCGCTCATCGAGCAATACTTCACCTGGCTCGGCAGGCTTCTGTCGGGCGACTTCGGCTCGTCGATCCAGACGGCACGGCCCGTGCTGGAGGAGTTCGCGCGGCGGTTCCCGGCGACGATCGAGCTCTCGGTGGTCGCCATGATCCTCGCCGTCGGCATCGGGGTGCCGCTCGGCTATTGGGCCGCCCGGCGCAACGGCAAGTGGGGCGACCACACGGCGGTGGCCCTGAGCCTCGTCGGCATCACGGTGCCCGTGTTCTTCCTGGCGTTCATCCTCAAGTACGTCTTCGCCGTGCAGCTGGGCTGGCTCCCGTCCGACGGACGCCAGAACCCGCGGATCGACGCGACGCACTACACGAACTTCTACGTGCTCGACGGACTGCTGACGGGGGAGTTCGACGCCGCGTGGGACGCGTTCCTGCACCTGATCCTCCCCGCCGTCGCCCTCGGCACGATCCCCCTCGCGATCATCGTGCGCATCACGCGGGCCTCGGTGCTCGAGGTGCAGAACGCCGACTACGTGCGCACCGGCATGGCGAAGGGGATCTCGCAGCAGACGCTGCGCAGCCGGTTCATCCTCCGCAACGCGATGCTGCCCGTCGTCACGACGATCGGACTCCAGACGGGCCTTCTCATCTCGGGCGCCGTGCTCACCGAGACCGTCTTCGCGTTCCCCGGCATCGGCTCGTTCCTCGCGCGGGCGATCTTCACACGCGACTTCCCGGTGCTGCAGGGCTTCATCCTCTTCATCGCACTCCTGTACGCGCTCATCAACCTGCTCGTCGATGTCTCGTACAGCCTCATCGACCCGAGAGTGAGGGTCCAATGACTTCCGCCATGCTCCCGCCCGCCCCCGGCGGCGGCCCGACCGAGGAGAACGCGGCCGACCACCAGGTGCTCGAAGCCCGCGCCGGAGGAGGCTTCTGGCGCGACGTGTTCGTGCGGCTGCGGCACAACCCGACCGCCTGGATCGGCGCCGTCATCGTGCTCCTGTTCCTGCTCGTCGCCGCCCTCGCGCCGATCCTCGCGCCGTTCGGGCCGACCGAGCTGCCCGGCCAGCGTTACATCACCCCGACGCACATCCCCGGCCCGGGCGAGCTCGCGCAGTTCCCGCTGGGCCTCGACCGCTTCGGCGGTGACGTGCTGTCGAAGCTGATCTGGGGCGCGCAGGCGTCGCTCATGATCGGCGTCATCTCGACGGCGATCGGCCTCGTCGGCGGCATGCTGCTCGGTTTCCTGTGCGGCATGTTCGGCGGGTGGGTCGACAGCATCATCATGCGCTTCGTCGACATCCTGCTCTCGGTTCCCAACCTGCTGCTGGCCGTGTCGATCGCGGCGATCCTCGGACAGTCGCAGCTGGCCGTGATGATCGCCATCGGTGCGTCACAGGTGCCGGTGTTCGCCCGCCTGCTGCGCGCGTCGATGCTGCAGCAGCGGTCGTCGGACTACGTGCTTTCGGCGCAGACGCTCGGGCTCGGCCGTGGACGCATCACGATGAGCCACGTGCTCCCGAACTCGGTCGGTCCGGTCATCGTGCAGGGGACGCTGTCTCTCGCGACCGCGGTCATCGACGCCGCGGCGCTGTCGTTCCTCGGTCTCGGCGGCGGACTTCCGCAGACGGCGGAGTGGGGTCGCATGCTCACCTACGCGCAGTCGGAGCTGGCGATCGCACCTTGGCTCGCCTTCCTCCCCGGTCTGTGCATCTCGATCACGGCGTTCGGCTTCACCCTCTTCGGAGAGGCGCTGCGACAGGCGATGGATCCGCGCACCCGCGCGCGCTGACCCTGCCGACCGTCAGACGGCGATGTCGAGTTCGTTGCCGGGGATGGACGCCAGCAGCCGCCGCGTGTAGGGGTCGCGCGGATTCGTGAAGATCTCCTCGCTCGACGCGGCCTCCACGAGCCGGCCGTCCTTCATGACGCACACGTAATCGCTGATGAGCCGCACGACGGCGAGGTCGTGGGAGATGAAGAGATAGCTCAGGCCGTACTCGCCCTGCAGGTCGCGCAGAAGGGTGAGGATCTGGTCCTGCACCAGCACATCGAGCGCCGACACCGGCTCGTCGCAGACGATCAGCTCGGGGTTGAGGGCGAGGGCGCGCGCGATGGCGACGCGCTGACGCTGCCCGCCCGACAGCTCCGACGGGTAGCGGCGGAGCATCGTCTGCGGCAGGGCCACGTCGTCGAGGAGCTTGCGCACGCGCGTGTCGCGCTCTTTCGCCGACCCCCGCTTGTAGAACTCCAGGGGCTCGGCGATGATCCGCTCGATCGTGAACATGGGGTTGAGCGATGAATAGGGGTCTTGGAAGATCGGCTGCACCTTCTGACGGAAATCGCGCAGCGCTTTCCCCTTGAGCTGGGTGACGTCCTGACCCTCGTACCGGATCGCGCCCGACGTCGGCTCGATGATCTTCAGCAGCATGCGCGCCGTAGTGGTCTTGCCAGACCCTGACTCGCCCACGATGGCGACGGTCTCGCCCCGTGGGATCGCGAACGACACGTTCGCCACCGCCGCGAAGTCCTCTTTCTTGCCGCGGATGGGGTAGATCTTCGTGAGGTCGTCGACCTCGACGATGTTGTCGGGCTTCGGCGTCGTGTCGGCGTGGGGCGTCGTGTCGGCGTGGGGCGTCGTGCCGGCGGAGGCGACGCGCTCGGTCGTGACGGCGGGAGTCTGGCCGGCGGGGGTGGTGGTGAACACCTGAGGCCGCAGGCGGGCGACCGCGACCGACGGCGCGGCGCGCACGAGATCCTGCGTGTACGGGTGCTGCGGGTCTTCGAGGATCTTGCGGGCCGCACCCTGCTCGACGATCTTGCCGCGATGCATCACGACGACGCGGGCGGCCCGCTCGGCGGCGAGGCCGAGGTCGTGCGTGATGAGCAGCACCGACGTGCCGAGCTCGCTCGTCATCCGGTCGAGCTGATCGAGGATCGTCTTCTGCACCGTGACGTCGAGCGCGCTCGTCGGCTCGTCGGCGATCAGGAGGCGCGGGTTGCACGCCAGGCCGATCGCGATGAGCGCGCGCTGGCGCATGCCGCCGGAGAACTCGTGCGGATACTGCTTGGCGCGCTCTTCCGCGTCGGGGAGGCCCGCGGCGGCGAGGGTCTCGACCACCTTGCGGTCGACATCCTTCGAGGTGGCGAGTCCGTGTGCGAGCAGCGTCTCGGCGACCTGCGTCCCGATCTTGGAGACCGGGTTCAGGTTCGACATCGGGTCCTGGGGGACGAGGCCGATCTGCGCGCCGCGCACGCGGCGCATCCGCGACTCGCTCGCGCCGACGAGCTGCTCGCCGTCGAGGAGGATGCTGCCGCGGACGATCTTGCCGTTGCCGGGGAGGAGACCGATGAGCGCCATGGCCGTCGTCGACTTCCCCGAGCCCGACTCGCCCACGATCGCGACCGTCTCGCCCGCGGCGATGTCGAGGTCGACGCCCTCCACGGCGTGGACGACGCCGGCCACGGTCTGGAAGTCGACGGCCATGTCCCGCACCTGCAGGAGCGGTGCGGGCGCTGCGGGCTGAGTCTCGAGAGGCATGCGACCATCCTGCCCCGCCGCCGCCTGCGGCGCACGGGGCAGTTCGCGGTCTTTATCCACTCGTAACGCGCTCTCCTCGTAGGGCAGGGCGCGCGGGTACCGTTGCCGTATGACGGTGATCGACCTCAACGCCGACCTCGGCGAGACCGTCGACGGCGTGCCCACGGCCGACGACGACGCGCTGTTCGCCCTCATCTTCGAGCGCGTCGGTCGCCTGCGGCGGGCACGCGGGCGATGCGGAGTCGATGCGGGCGTCGCTGCAGCGCGCGGAGCGGCACGGGGTCGCGGTGGGCGCTCATCCGTCGTTCGTCGACCGCGCCGGGTTCGGGAGGGTCGCGCTCGAGGTGGAACCCGCCCTGCTGCGCGAGCAGGTGAGACGTCAGCTCGGCGACCTCGTCGAGGCCGGGGGAGTGCTGCGCTACGTCAAGCCGCACGGCGCGCTCTACCACTCCGTGTCGGCAGACCGTGCGCTCGCCGACGCGGTGGCAGCGGCCATCGCCGACGTCTCCGACACGCTGGGGCGGGCGCTGCCGGTGCTCGGTCTCGACGGTGCCATCGTCGCGGCGGCGGAAGGGGCGGGACTCCCCTTCCTGCGGGAGGCGTTCCTCGATCGCGGATATCTCGCCGACGGTCGGCTGGTGCCGCGATCCCACCCCGGAGCACTCCTGCACGAGGCGGCGGAGGTCGCCGACCGTGCCGTGCGTCTCGCGACGGAAGGCGTCGTGGAAGCGATCGACGGCACACTCGTCGAGGCGCGGGCCGTGTCGCTGTGCGTCCACGGAGACTCTCCCGGCGCGGTGGCGATGGCGCGCGCAGTGCGCGCGGCGCTCGACGACGCGGGCGTCGCGGTGCGTCCGCCATGGTGATGACGCGGCGACGACGCGGCGACGACCTGGTGACGACGTGGTGACACTCCGGGTGCGTCCCTTCGGCGACCGCGCGCTGCTGGCCGAAGTCGACGACCTCGGCGCTGTGCTCGACCTCTCGGCCCGCCTGAGCGTCGCGCGACCGGCCGGTGTGGTCGACGTCGTGCCGGCTGCGCGGTCGGTGCTCGTCACCGTCGATCCCGCCGTGCTGACGCTCGCGGCGGCCCGCGCGTGGGTCATGGGGTCGGCTGCCGGGGCGTCGCCCGCAGCGGGAGATTCGGCCTCCACGCTCGTCGAACTTCCGACGGTGTACGCCGGCGACGACCTGGCCGACGTCGCCGCGCTCCTCGGATGCTCGACGGAGGAGGTGGTGCGCCGGCACAGCACCGCCGAATGGACGGTCGCCTTCACGGGCTTCGCCCCCGGCTTCGGCTACCTCGTGAGCCCGGACTGGCCGCACCTCGTGCCGCGGCGGGCGAGTCCGCGCACTCGCGTGCCGGCGGGAGCCGTGGCGCTCGCAGGCGAGTTCACGGGTGCGTACCCGCGCGACACCCCCGGCGGCTGGCAGCTCATCGGCACCACCTCGGCACCTCTCTTCGACCCCGCCGCCGAGCCGCCCGCCCTCCTGCAGCCGGGAGCGCAGGTGAGGTTCGTCCCGCGGCGGGCGCGCATCGAGGCGGGAGACGCAGCGGGTCGAAAGCTTCCGGCGACTGCGCTCGCCGCCCCCGCGCCGACCGCCCCCACACCGACCGCCCTCACGTCGACAGCCCCCGCGCCGACAGCCACCCCGCCTGCCGTGGGCGACGCTCCGTCGCTGCGGGTCATCGCGCCGGGGCTCCTCGCCACGATCCAGGATCAGGGTCGCCCGGGCCACGCGGCCGAGGGGATCTCGCCGTCGGGCGCGGCCGATCGCGGAGCGTTGCGCACCGGAAACCGTCTCATCGGCAATGCGGAAGCGGCGGCGGGCATCGAGATCACTCTGGGCGGGTTCCGGGCCGTCGCCCTCGCCGATCTGTGGTTCGCCGTCACGGGAGCGTGGGGACCGGTGACGGTCGACGCGCGCAGGGTCGACCCGTACGAGGCGCATCCCTGGCGTGCGGGCACCGAGCTGCACGTCGATGCCTTCGCGCACGGCACGCGCGGCTACCTCGCGATCCGCGGTGGGATCGAGGCGCAGCCGGTCGCGGGATCGCGGTCCACCGACACGCTCGCACGCATCGGACCGCCGCCGCTCCGCCCTGGCGACCAGCTGGCGCTCGCAGCCGACCTCGCAGGAAGCGTGCCGCCCGTCGACCTCCACCCGTGGGGTCCGCCGCTCGATACGGTCGAGCTGCCGCTCGCGCCCGGCCCTCGTGCCGACTGGTTCGCACCGCATGCGCTCGACCTGCTGTTCGACACGGTGTGGACGGTGTCGGCCGAGGCGGACCGTGTCGGCATCCGCCTCGACGGGCCCGCCCTCCCGCGCGTGGTCGAAGACGAACTCCCGAGCGAGGGAATGGTTCCCGGCGCTGTGCAGGTGCCGCCCTCGGGGCGACCCGTGATCCTCGGACCGGACGGTCCCGTCACGGGGGGCTACCCGGTCATCGCGGTCGTCGCCGATTCAGCCCGCGACCTGCTCGGACAGGTGCGGCCGGGCACGCGGGTGCGCTTCCGGCACACGCGCTGACGCCGCGTCCACCCCGACGGCGATGGTCACCAGTGCTGGAACAGCTCCGCCGCCATGCGCGCCTCGGCCTCCGGCAGCGCCCGCGCGACGGCTTCCGCGGCGGTGAGTTCACGCCCGCGCGCCTCGCCGGCCGCCACCCTCTCGGGGTGCCGCGCCCGCACCGCGTCGAGCGACAGGGAGTGCACCGTGAAGGCCTCGACGTCGAACACGCCCACGCGCTGACGGATCGAGGAGGCCGCCGCCGACAGCTCGCCGGCGCGCTCGGCGTCGTCGCGCGCGGCGGCCACGGCGCACAGCCCCTCCAGGCCGTAGGCGACGCCCTCCTCGTGGTGCAGCCGCACCGACTGCACGAGCGTCTGCACGAACACCTCCTCGGCCTCGTCGATCGCGCCGCGGACGATGAGCAGCCGCCCGCGCTGGTTTCCCGCCACCGACAGCGTGAACCGGTCGCCGCGCGCCATCGCGATCGCCGTCGCGCGCTCCAGGTGCGCGAGCGCGTCGTCGATCGAGCCGCGGAACCACGACACCCGCCCGAGCGACACGCGGGTGATCGCCTCCCCCCAGGCGTTGCCGACGGCGTGGAGCCGTTCGACCGCGTCGGTCAGCTCCCGCTCCGCCAGGTCGATGTCGGGATCGGGCAGCTGCACGCGCGCCGTCGCCCGCGCCGCGAACGCCATCGCCGACGCGTCTTCGTCGCCGCTCTCGGCGAACAGGCGCACCACCTCGCCGAGACCGGCCACCACCTCCTGCGCGGGGCGCTGCCACAGCTCGCCCCACAGCGCGAAGAACCATGCGATCGCCCGCGAATGCTGAGTGATCGGCTTCTCCTTGGCGAGCAGTTCCAGCATCCACACGCGCACCCCGCCGAACAGGCCCATGATCCACCAGTAGATGAGGAGGCTCCAGGTGAAGTCGGCGGCGTCGTCGAGGCGGTCGGTGTAGACGAGGTGACGCACGGCGGCGCGGAGGTTCGCGAGCTGCAGCCCGAGCTCGGGGAGCACGTCGGCCTGCCCCGGCCCGCGCAACTCGGGGGCGAGGCGCGCCACGAGCGCCCGATAGTAGTCGGCGTGGGCGGCCCGCATCAGATCGGCCTCGCCGCGCTCCTTGAGCCGCCCGATGGCGTACTCCCGCACGATCGCGAGCAGCGACAGCACGGTGCGGCCGCCGACCTCGTTCTGCTTGACGAGCGACGCGTCGACGAGCGCGACGAGTCCGTCGAGCGCCTCTCCTTCCCACAAGCGTCCGGCCCCCAGCGCCTCCACCGCATCGAGGGTGAACCGCTCGGCGAAGACCCCGAGGTCGTCGAGCATCGCCCGCTGCTCGGGAGGCAGCAGGCTCACGCTCCATTCGAGCGTCGCCCGCATCGTCCGGTGCCGCTCCGGAAGGTCGCGCACCGCGGCGGTGAGCAGCGGCAGGCCGCGTTCCAGCCGTTCGGCGATCAGCTGGGGCGACAGCATGCGTGCCTTCGCAGCGGCCAGCTCGATCGCGAGGGGGAGCCCTTCGAGCCGGCGGCAGATGTCCATGATCGCGCCGGCGTTGGCGTCGGTGAGCGCGAAGCCGGGCTTGGCCGCGCCGGCCCGGTCGACGAACAGCGCACACGCCGCGAGCTGCTCCGCGCGCTCCCGCGTGGGGGGAGCTCCCGCCGCGGGGGCCGACAGCGCCGGCACTTCGTACACGCGCTCGCCGCGGATCCGCAGCACGATGCGGCTCGTCACGAGGAAGCTCGCGAGCGGTGCCACCGTGTAGAGGCGCACGAGCACGGGGGCCGCCTCCACCACCTGCTCGAAGTTGTCGAGCACCAGCAGCACGCGCCGGTGCTCCAGCGCCCGCGACAGCCGCTCCTCGAGCGCGGCCTCGCCGTTGTCGCGGATGCCGAGGGTGAACGCGATCGTCGGCAGCAGGAGTCCCGGCTCGAGCACGTTCTCCAGCGGCACGAAGTACACGCCGTCGGGGAAGTGCTGCTCGGCGGCCAGAGCCACCTCGATCGCGAGGCGGCTCTTCCCGATCCCTCCCGGACCGATGAGGCTGACCACGCGGTCCTCGCCGCGCGCGAGGAGATCGACGACGGCGCCGATGTCGTCGTCGCGCCCGATCGTGCGCGTGTAGGGCACCGGCACGCGCGCCACGAGCGAGCTCGTCGCGGGGGGCGTCTCGTCGGTCTGCCGCGACTGGTCGAAACGCTCGGCGAGCAGCGTCGCGAGGTCGCCCGCGACGCGGTCTCCGAGATCGTCGGCGCTCTCGAACGGGAGGTAGGCCGCGGTGTCGTCGTTCTGAATGCGGGCTATCAGTTCGCGCAGTCGTTCGTCTCGCTCGTCGACCGCCTTGATGTAGATGAGCTTCGGCATGTCGCGGGGAGCGAGCCGGTACTCGTCCTCGAGGCCCGAGATCTCCTCACCCGGAGCCACCCAGCCGTAGCTCGCGCCGTAGATCCCGACGAACACGTCGCTCTGCGCGAGATACGAGCGATACAGCGCCCGCGGCGGGTGCGGCCGGGCCCCCAGCTCGAACATCACGGGCGCCAGCTGCAGCCTCTCGATGGCGGCACGAGCCGCGCGACGCTCGTCGGCGAGCTCGCGCAGGGTAGAACTGACGAAGACCCGGATCCGCTGATCGGGAGTGCGGATGACGGGTTCGACGACCCCAGTCATGACGACATCTTGCGGCTTTCCCCGTGTGCCGCGCTACTGTTTCTGCAGTGCTGGAGGCGTTTCGCGCGTTTATACCGCAGCTTCCGGACCTCGTCAAGAATCCGACTGGACACGGCGCGTCGCGCGGGCTATAGTGGGTAGTTGCGCTCCCTTCTCCCATGCCCTCATATGGTGGTCGGCTTGTGTCTGCACCCCCGTCGCACCGCGACGGCGCGCGTTGCAGATTCGGATCGGGGTGCGCTTCACCTGACGACAAGGAAAACCCGCCCTGCCCGGGCTCACGGAGGTAATCCCCTTGGCTGCTGCGCGCAACGCAACCAATTCCACCACCACCCCCAAGAACGGTCGCGGAGCATCCCGCCTCTCGTTCGCCAAGATCTCCGACACGCTGACGGTCCCTGACCTTCTCGCGCTGCAGACGGAGTCGTTCGACTGGCTGGTCGGCAACGAGGCCTGGAAGGCCCGCGTCGCCGAGGCTGAGGCCGCCGGTCGCACCGACGTGCCGTCGACGAGCGGTCTCGAGGAGATCTTCGAGGAGATCTCGCCGATCGAAGACCTCGGCGAAACGATGCAGCTCTCGTTCACGAACCCCTACCTCGAGCCCGAGAAGTACTCGATCGAGGAGTGCAAGGAGCGCGGCAAGACGTACGCCGCGCCGCTGTACGTCGAGGCCGAGTTCATGAACCACCTCACGGGTGAGATCAAGACCCAGACGGTCTTCATGGGCGACTTCCCGCTCCAGACCGGCAAGGGCACGTTCATCATCAACGGCACCGAGCGTGTCGTCGTGTCGCAGCTCGTGCGTTCGCCCGGCGTCTACTTCGACAAGACGCCCGACAAGACGAGCGACAAGGACATCGTCTCGGCGCGCGTCATCCCGAGCCGCGGCGCGTGGCTCGAGTTCGAGATCGACAAGCGCGACCAGGTCGGCGTCCGCATCGACCGCAAGCGCAAGCAGTCGGTCACCGTGTTCCTCAAGGCCCTCGGTCTGTCGAGCGAGGACATCCTCAACGAGTTCGCCGGCTACGAGTCGATCGAAGACACGCTGAGCAAGGACACGATCCTCACCAAGGAAGACGCGCTCCGCGACATCTACCGCAAGCTCCGTCCGGGCGAGCAGGTCGCCGCCGAGGCCGCCCGCGCGCTCCTCGACAACTTCTACTTCAACCCGAAGCGCTACGACCTCGCCAAGGTCGGTCGGTACAAGATCAACCAGAAGCTCGGTCTTGACGGCGTCACCGACTCGGTGCTCACCGTCGCCGACATCGTCGCGACGATCAAGTACCTCGTCGCGCTGCACCGCGGCGACGCGTCGGTCCCCGGCGTGCGCGACGGCAAGGCCGCCGAGATCCGTCTCGACGTCGACGACATCGACAACTTCGGCAACCGTCGCATCCGCGCCGTCGGCGAGCTCATCCAGAACCAGGTCCGCACGGGTCTGTCGCGCATGGAGCGCGTCGTCCGCGAGCGCATGACCACGCAGGACATCGAGGCGATCACGCCGCAGACCCTGATCAACGTGCGTCCCGTCGTCGCGGCGATCAAGGAGTTCTTCGGAACGTCGCAGCTGTCGCAGTTCATGGACCAGAACAACCCGCTCGCGGGTCTGACCCACAAGCGCCGCCTGTCGGCGCTGGGCCCCGGTGGTCTGTCGCGTGAGCGTGCCGGCGTCGAGGTCCGTGACGTCCACCCGTCGCACTACGGCCGCATGTGCCCGATCGAGACGCCGGAAGGCCCGAACATCGGTCTCATCGGCTCGCTCGCCTCGTTCGCCCGCATCAACGCGTTCGGCTTCATCGAGACGCCGTACCGTCGTGTGCAGGACGGCAAGGTCACCGACCAGATCGACTACCTCACCGCCTCGCAGGAGAGCGACTACATCGTCGCCCAGGCCGGTGTCGAGCTGAAGGCCGACGGCTCGTTCGCCAACGAGCGCGTCCTGGCCCGCCGCGGTCAGGGTGGCGAGGTCGACCTGTTCCCCGCCGACGAGATCGGCTACATGGACGTCTCGCCGCGCCAGATGGTGTCGGTCGCGACCTCGCTCATCCCGTTCCTCGAGCACGACGACGCCAACCGCGCCCTCATGGGTGCGAACATGCAGCGCCAGGCCGTGCCGCTGCTGCGCAGCGACTCGCCCGTCGTCGGCACCGGCATGGAGGGCTTCGCCGCGATCGACGCCGGTGACGTCATCACCGCCGAGAAGGCGGGCGTCGTCGCCGAGGTGTCGGCCGACGTCGTCACGATCCAGCTCGACGAGGGCGGCACGCAGGACTACTTCCTGCGCAAGTTCGACCGCTCCAACCAGGGCACCTCGTACAACCAGCGCGTCGTCGTCTCGGCGGGGGAGCGCATCGAGGCCGGCGAGGTCATCGCCGACGGTCCCGCGACGGAGAACGGCGAGCTCGCGCTCGGCAAGAACCTCCTCGTCGCGTTCATGACGTGGGAGGGTCACAACTTCGAAGACGCGATCATCCTCAGCCAGGACCTCGTCAAGAACGACACGCTCTCCTCGATCCACATCGAGGAGTACGAGGTCGACGCTCGCGACACGAAGCTCGGCAAGGAGGAGATCACGCGTGACCTCCCCAACGTCAGCCCCGACCTGCTGAAGGACCTCGACGAGCGCGGCATCGTCCGCATCGGCGCCGAGGTGCGCCCCGGCGACATCCTCGTCGGCAAGGTCACGCCGAAGGGCGAGACCGAGCTCAGCGCCGAGGAGCGTCTGCTCCGCGCGATCTTCAACGAGAAGAGCCGCGAAGTCCGTGACACCTCGCTGAAGGTGCCCCACGGCGAGCAGGGCACGATCATCGCCGTCAAGGAGTTCAACGCCGAGGACGGCGACGACGAGCTCGGCTCGGGCGTCAACCGCCGCGTCGTGGTCTACATCGCCCAGAAGCGCAAGATCACCGAGGGCGACAAGCTCGCCGGCCGCCACGGCAACAAGGGCGTCATCGCGAAGATCCTCCCCGTGGAGGACATGCCCTTCCTCGCCGACGGCACCCCCGTCGACGTCGTGCTCAACCCGCTCGGCATCCCCGGCCGCATGAACTTCGGCCAGGTCCTCGAGACCCACCTCGGGTGGATCGCCAAGCAGGGCTGGAAGGTCGAGGGCAACCCCGAGTGGGCCGCCAAGCTGCCCGAGGAGGCCCGTGAGGCCGCCCCCGGCACCAAGGTCGCCACGCCGGTGTTCGACGGCGCGTACGAGGCGGAGATCGCGGGTCTGCTCGACTCGACGCTCCCCACGCGCGACGGTGTGCGCCTCATCGACAGCTCGGGCAAGACCCTGCTGTTCGACGGTCGTTCGGGCGAGCCGTTCCCGGCTCCGATCTCGGTCGGCTACATGTACATCCTGAAGCTGCACCACCTCGTCGACGACAAGATCCACGCGCGCTCGACGGGCCCGTACTCGATGATCACCCAGCAGCCGCTCGGTGGTAAGGCGCAGTTCGGCGGTCAGCGCTTCGGCGAGATGGAGGTGTGGGCCCTCGAGGCCTACGGCGCCGCCTACGCGCTGCAGGAGCTCCTCACGATCAAGTCCGACGACATCGTGGGCCGCGTCAAGGTCTACGAGGCGATCGTCAAGGGCGAGAACATCCAGGAGCCCGGCATCCCCGAGTCGTTCAAGGTGCTCATGAAGGAGATGCAGTCGCTCTGCCTGAACGTCGAGGTCCTCTCGGCCGACGGTACGGCTGTGAACCTGCGCGACACCGACGACGAGGCCTTCCGCGCGGCGGAGGAGCTCGGCATCAACATCTCCACCCGGTTCGAGTCCTCGTCGATCGACGAGATCTGATCCCGGCCAGGCACACTTACGAATTTCGACACAGGAGAACTAGTGCTCGACGCAACAACTTTCGATGAGCTTCGCATCGGCCTGGCCACCGCCGACGACATCCGTCGTTGGTCCTACGGTGAGGTCAAGAAGCCCGAGACCATCAACTACCGCACGCTGAAGCCGGAGAAGGACGGCCTCTTCGGCGAGCAGATCTTCGGGCCCTCCCGCGACTGGGAGTGCGCCTGTGGCAAGTACAAGCGCGTCCGCTTCAAGGGCATCGTCTGCGAGCGCTGCGGCGTGGAGGTCACCAAGTCCTCCGTCCGCCGCGAGCGCATGGGCCACATCGAGCTCGCCGCTCCCGTGACGCACATCTGGTACTTCAAGGGCGTGCCCTCGCGCCTGGGCTACCTGCTCGACATGGCGCCGAAGGACCTCGAGAAGGTCATCTACTTCGCCGCCTACATGGTGATCTCGGTCGACGAGGACGCACGCCACCGCGACCTCCCGACCCACGAGGCCAACCTGCGCCTCGAGATCAAGAACCTCGGCGACCGCCGCGACGCCCGCGTGGCGACGCGTCTGGCCAAGCTGGAGGAGGAGCTCGCCGCCCTCGAGGAGGAAGGCGCCAAGGCCGACCAGAAGAAGAAGGTCAAGGACGCCGCCGAGAAGGACATGGCCGGCATCCGCAAGGGCGCCGACGAGCAGATCGCGAAGCTCGAGCGTATGTGGGAAGAGTTCCGCACGCTCGAGGTCGGTCAGCTCAAGCAGGAGGACGACGTCTTCCACGAGCTGCAGGACCGCTTCGGTCAGTACTTCGAGGCCTACATGGGTGCGGAGTCGATCCAGCGCCGTCTGCAGGCGTTCGACCTGGCCGCCGAGGCCGAGAGCCTGCACCTTCAGATCTCGGAGGGCAAGGGCCAGCGCAAGATCCGTGCGATCAAGCGCCTCAAGGTCGTCAACTCGTTCCTCTCGACCGGCATGAGCCCGGCCGCGATGGTGCTCGACGTCGTCCCGGTCATCCCGCCGGAGCTGCGCCCCATGGTCCAGCTCGACGGTGGCCGCTTCGCCACGTCCGACCTGAACGACCTCTACCGTCGCGTGATCAACCGCAACAACCGTCTTCGTCGCCTGATCGACCTCGGTGCCCCCGAGATCATCGTCAACAACGAGAAGCGGATGCTGCAGGAGGCCGTCGACGCGCTGTTCGACAACGGCCGTCGCGGCCGTCCCGTCACCGGCACGGGCAACCGCGCCCTCAAGTCGCTGTCCGACATGCTCAAGGGCAAGCAGGGCCGGTTCCGTCAGAACCTGCTCGGCAAGCGCGTGGACTACTCGGGCCGTTCGGTGATCATCGTCGGACCCCAGCTCAAGCTCCACCAGTGCGGTCTGCCCAAGCAGATGGCCCTCGAGCTGTTCAAGCCGTTCGTCATCAAGCGCCTGATCGACCTCGGTCACTCGCAGAACATCAAGGCGGCCAAGCGCGCCGTCGAGCGCACGCGCCCCGAGGTGTGGGACGTGCTCGAGGAGATCATCCGCGAGCGTCCCGTGCTGCTCAACCGTGCGCCCACGCTGCACCGTCTCGGCATCCAGGCGTTCGAGCCGCAGCTCGTCGAGGGCAAGGCCATCCAGCTCCACCCGCTCGTCTGCGCCGCCTTCAACGCGGACTTCGACGGTGACCAGATGGCCGTGCACCTGCCGCTGTCGGTCGAGGCTCAGGCCGAGGCCCGCATCCTGATGCTCGCGTCGAACAACATCCTCAAGCCGTCGGACGGCCGTCCGGTCACCCTGCCCTCGCAGGACATGATCATCGGTCTGCACCACCTGACCACGGTCAAGGAGGGCGCCGCCGGCGAGGGTCGCGTGTTCGGCTCGGTCGGCGAGGCGATCCTGGCGAAGGACGAGGGCACCCTCGACCTGCAGGCGAAGGTCCGCATCCGCATCCCGGGTCTGACGTTCCTCGAGGGCGAAGCCCCCGAGGGCTACGAGCGCCACGGCCTCGTCGACGCCTCGCTGGGACAGGCGATCTTCAACGACACGCTCCCCAAGGGCTACCCGTTCGTGCGGGGCCAGGCCGACAAGGGCAAGCTGTCGCAGATCGTCAACAAGCTCGCCGAGGAGTACCCGAAGGTCGAGGTCGCCGCTTCGCTCGACCGCATCAAGGACGCCGGCTTCTACTGGGCCACCCGTTCGGGTGTCACGGTGGCGCTGTCCGACATCCTGACGCCGCCGAACAAGGGCGAGATCGTCGCGGGCTACGAGAAGCAGGCCGCGAAGGTCCAGGGGCAGTTCGAGAAGGGTCTCACGACCGACGCGGAGCGTCGCCAGGAGCTCATCAAGATCTGGACCGAGGCGACCGACGCCGTCCAGAAGGCCATGCGCGACAACTTCCCGGAGGACAACACCATCAACCGCATGGTGAGCTCGGGAGCCCGTGGTAACTGGCTGCAGATCCGCAACATCGCGGGTATGCGAGGCCTGGTGAACAACCCGAAGGGTGAGATCATCCCCCGTCCGATCATCTCCTCGTACCGCGAGGGTCTGTCGGTGGCGGAGTACTTCATCGCGACGCACGGTGCCCGCAAGGGTCTGGCCGACACGGCCCTCCGTACGGCCGACTCGGGCTACCTGACGCGTCGTCTGGTCGACGTGTCGCAGGACGTCATCATCCGTGAGGACGACTGCGGCACCGCGAAGGGTCTCGAGTTCACGATCGCCGCTCCCGGCTCCGACGGCACGCTCGTGCGTGACGCCAACGTCGAGAACTCGGTGTTCGCCCGCACGCTCGCGGCCGACGTCGTCGACGCGTCCGGCACGGTGCTGGCCGAAGCCGGCGACGACGTGGGCGACGTGCTCATCGACAAGCTGGTCGACGGCGGCATCGAGACCATCAAGGTCCGCTCGGTGCTCACGTGCGACTCGGCCGTCGGTGTCTGCGCGAAGTGCTACGGCCGTTCGCTCGCGACCGGCAAGCTCGTCGACATCGGTGAGGCGGTCGGCATCATCGCCGCCCAGTCGATCGGTGAGCCCGGCACGCAGCTGACGATGCGTACCTTCCACACGGGTGGTTCGGCTTCCGCCGACGACATCACCCAGGGTCTGCCCCGCGTCCAGGAGCTGTTCGAGGCCCGCACCCCCAAGGGTGCGTCGCCGATCGCCGAGGCC
>CAWBJK010000003.1:0-560259 GCA_963789095.1 uncultured Actinomycetota bacterium | reverse complement strand
CCGCGCGCATCGCGCTCCTGCACTACTTCGACGGCGAGAAGCGCTACATCCTCGCGCCGAACAAGCTGTCGCAGGGCGACGTCGTCGAGTCCGGTCCGGGCGCCGACATCAAGCCCGGCAACAACCTGCCGCTGAAGAACATCCCGACCGGTACCGTCATCCACGCCATCGAGCTCCGTCCCGGTGGCGGCGCGAAGATCGCCCGCTCGGCCGGCGTCTCCGTGCGCCTCGTCGCGAAGGATGGCCCCTACGCCCAGCTGCGTCTCCCCTCGGGCGAGATCCGCAACGTCGACGCGCGCTGCCGTGCGACGATCGGCGAGGTCGGCAACGCCGAGCAGTCCAACATCAACTGGGGCAAGGCCGGCCGCAAGCGCTGGAAGGGCGTCCGCCCGACCGTCCGTGGTGTCGCCATGAACCCGGTCGACCACCCGCACGGTGGTGGTGAGGGCAAGACGTCCGGTGGCCGTCACCCCGTCTCTCCTTGGGGCCAGGCTGAGGGTCGCACCCGCCACGCCAACAAGGAAAGCGACAAGTACATCGTCCGTCGTCGCAACGCCGGCAAGAAGCGCAAGTAGGAGTAGAGGAAGATGCCTCGCAGCCTTAAGAAGGGCCCCTTCGTCGACGAGCACCTGCTTCGCAAGGTGGTCTCGCAGAACGAAGCCGGTACCAAGAACGTCATCAAGACCTGGTCGCGCCGCTCGATGATCATCCCGGCCATGCTGGGTCACACGATCGCCGTGCACGACGGACGCAAGCACATCCCTGTGTTCGTGTCCGAGACCATGGTCGGCCACAAACTGGGCGAATTCGCGCCCACCCGCACCTTCCGCGGCCACGAGAAGGACGACAAGAAGGGCCGTCGCCGCTGACGCGGTGGCGCTCCAGAGAGGAAGAGGAGGAGAGACAATGGTGGAATCCATCGCACGCGTCAAGCACATCCGCGTGACCCCTCAGAAGGCTCGTCGTGTCGTCGCGCTCATCAAGGGCAAGCAGGCTCAGGAGGCACTCGCCATCCTGAAGTTCGCTCCCCAGGGTGCCAGCGAGCCGATCTACAAGCTCGTCGCGGCTGCGGTCGCCAACGCCCGCGTGAAGGCGGACAAGGACGGCGAGTTCCTGGACGAGCAGGACCTGTACGTGAGCAACGCGTACGTCGACGAGGGCACGACGCTCAAGCGTTTCCAGCCCCGCGCACAGGGCCGCGCGTTCCAGATCAAGAAGCGCACGAGCCACATCACGGTCGAGCTGGCCACCCCTGAGGTCGCCGAGACCGCGACCGCGACCCGACAAGAAGGCGAGCAAGTAATGGGACAGAAGGTAAACCCGTACGGCTTCCGCCTCGGCATCACCACGGACCACGTGTCGCGTTGGTTCTCCGACTCCACGAAGCCGGGCCAGCGTTACGCCGACTACGTGGCCGAGGACATCAAGATCCGCAAGCTCCTGCAGACGCAGCTGGACCGCGCCGGCGTCAGCGGCATCGAGATCGAGCGCACGCGTGACCGCGTCCGCGTCGACATCCACACCGCCCGCCCGGGCATCGTGATCGGCCGCCGCGGCGCCGAGGCCGAGCGCATCCGCGCCGACCTCGAGAAGCTCACCGGCAAGCAGATCCAGCTGAACATCCTCGAGGTCAAGAACCCCGAGGCCGACGCTCAGCTCGTCGCGCAGGGCATCGCCGAGCAGCTCTCCGCTCGCGTGGCGTTCCGCCGCGCGATGCGCAAGGGTCTGCAGGGCGCCCAGCGCGCCGGCGCCAAGGGCATCCGCATCCAGGTGTCGGGCCGTCTCGGCGGCGCCGAGATGAGCCGGTCGGAGTTCTACCGCGAAGGCCGTGTGCCGCTGCACACGCTCCGCGCGAACATCGACTACGGCTTCTACGAGGCCAAGACCACCTTCGGCCGCATCGGCGTGAAGGTCTGGATCTACAAGGGCGACCTCACCAACAAGGAGCTCGCGCGCGAGCAGGCCAACGCACCGAAGGCACCCCGTGGTCGTGACGACCGTGGCGGCGACCGTCGTCGTGGCCCGCGCAACGAGGCCCCCGTCGCAGAAGGAGCATCGGCCTAATGCTTATCCCCCGCAAGGTCAAGTACCGCAAGCAGCACCACCCCGGCCGTTCGGGCCAGGCGACCGGCGGCACGAAGGTCTCCTTCGGCGAGTTCGGCATCCAGGCCATCACGCCCGCTTACGTGACCAACCGTCAGATCGAGTCCGCTCGTATCGCGATGACGCGTCACATCAAGCGTGGCGGCAAGGTGTGGATCAACATCTACCCCGACCGTCCGCTCACGAAGAAGCCCGCCGAAACCCGCATGGGTTCCGGTAAGGGTTCGCCGGAGTGGTGGGTCGCGAACGTCAAGCCGGGTCGCGTCCTCTTCGAGGTCGCGGGCGTCGACGAGCAGCTCGCTCGTGAGGCCCTGACCCGTGCCATTCACAAGCTGCCTCTGAAGGCACGCATCATCAAGCGCGAGGAGGGCGACGCGTAATGTCTGTCGGCACCAAGACGCTCGCCCCGAGCGAGCTCGACACGTTCGAAGACCAGCGCCTCGTCGAGGAGCTGCGCAAGGCCAAGGAAGAGCTGTTCAACCTGCGCTTCCAGTCGGCCACCGGCCAGCTCGAGAGCCACGGCCGCATCCGTGCGGTCAAGCGCGACATCGCGCGGCTCTACACCGTGATCCGTGAGCGCGAGCTCGGCATCCGTGCCACGCCCGCCCCGGCGGAGGTCGCGACGAAGGCGAAGAAGACGAAGGCCAAGAAGGCGGATGCCGCTGACGAGGCCGCGAAGGAAGAGGCCGAGTGATGGCTGACACTGAGAAGAAGGCCCCCGCGCCCAAGACGGCCCCGGCAGCGAAGAAGGCGCCCGCCAAGAAGCCCGCTGCCAAGGTCGAGACCCCCGCGGTCGAGGCCCTCGTGCAGGCCAAGGGTCACGAGTCGGCCGCGTCACGACGTGCGTGACGCCGACGCCCGTGGCTACCGCAAGGCCCGCCGTGGCTACGTGGTCAGCGACAAGATGGACAAGACGATCGTCGTCGAGGTCGAAGACCGCGTGAAGCACCCGCTCTACGGCAAGGTCATCCGCCGCACGTCGAAGGTCAAGGCGCACGACGAGGCGAACACCGCCGGCATCGGCGACCTCGTCCTCATCAACGAGACCCGTCCGCTCAGCGCCACCAAGCGCTGGCGTCTGGTCGAGATCCTCGAGAAGGCCAAGTAAGGCCCCGGCCTTCTTGGAACCCAAGGAGTAAAAAGTGATTCAGACTGAGTCCCGCCTCAAGGTCGCCGACAACACCGGCGCCAAGGAGCTGCTCACGATCCGCGTGCTGGGTGGCTCGAGCCGCCGCTACGCCGGTCTGGGCGACATCATCGTGGCGACCGTCAAGGACGCGATCCCGGGCGGCAACGTCAAGAAGGGCGACGTGGTCAAGGCCGTCATCGTCCGCACCGTCAAGTCAGACCCGTCGTCCCGACGGGTCCTACATCAAGTTCGACGAGAACGCCGCCGTCATCCTGAAGAACGACGGGGAGCCCCGCGGCACCCGCATCTTCGGACCGGTCGGCCGTGAGCTTCGCGACAAGAAGTTCATGAAGATCGTCTCGCTCGCCCCGGAGGTCATCTGATCATGGCGAAGATCAAAAAGGGCGACCTGGTTCAGGTCATCACGGGCACGAAGCCCGAGCAGCGGCGGCGACCGCGGCAAGCAGGGCAAGGTCCTCGAGATCCTTGTCGAGCAGAACCGCGTCATCGTCGAAGGCGTGAACTACGTCACCAAGCACAACCGCGTCGGGCCAGTCCCAGCGCGGCACCAAGACGGGCGGCATCGAGACGATGGAAGCCCCGATCCACATCTCCAACGTCGCCGTCGTCGACCCCTCGACCAAGAAGCCGACCCGTGTCGGCCACCGCGTCGAGGAGCAGACGAAGGACGGCGTGAAGCGCACGGTTCGCGTGCGCTACGCGAAGAAGTCAGGCAAGGACCTCTGAACATGAGCACCACCACTGCCGCGGCGGCTGGCAAGATCCAGCCCCGCCTGAAGCAGAAGTACCAGGCCGAGATCAAGAAGGCTCTGCAGGAGGAGTTCGGCTACCCGAACGTCATGCAGATCCCCGGTCTCGTCAAGGTCGTCGTGAACACCGGTGTCGGCGAGGCAGCTCGCGACAGCAAGGTGATCGATGGCGCGGTCGACGACCTCGTCAAGATCACCGGCCAGAAGCCGATCGTCACCAAGGCCCGCAAGTCCATCGCGCAGTTCAAGCTGCGTGAGGGCCAGGCCATCGGCGCGCACGTCACCCTCCGCGGTGACCGCGCGTGGGAGTTCGTCGACCGCCTCGTGAACCTCGCGCTGCCCCGCATCCGCGACTTCCGCGGCCTGTCGCCCAAGCAGTTCGACGGCCACGGCAACTACACGTTCGGTCTGCAGGAGCAGTCGGTCTTCCACGAGATCAACCAGGACAAGATCGACCGCGTCCGCGGCTTCGACATCACGATCGTCACCACGGCGAAGACGGATGACGAGGGTCGCTCGCTGCTTCGTCAGCTCGGGCTTCCCGTTCACAGCTCGGACGACGCCCAGGCGTAATACCACCCACCACAGGTCGGCTCGCCGTGTAACGGCGTCGAAACCTGGTGAACAAAGGAAACATCACATGACAATGACAGACCCGGTCGCAGACATGCTGACCCGTCTGCGCAACGCGAACTCGGCGCACCACGACTCCGTGTCGCTGCCGAGCTCGAAGCTCAAGACGCACATCGCCGAGATCCTCCAGCAGGAGGGCTACATCGCCGGCTGGGAGGTCTCCGACGCCCGCGTCGGCCAGACCCTCACGCATGACGCTGAAGTACGGCCCGAACCGCGAGCGGTCGATCGCCGGCATCAAGCGCGTCTCCAAGCCCGGCCTCCGCGTGTACGCGAAGTCGACCGAGCTCCCCACGGTCCTCGGCGGCCTCGGCGTCGCGATCCTGTCCACCTCCTCCGGTCTTCTCACCGACCGCCAGGCCGAGCAGAAGGGCGTGGGTGGGGAAGTCCTCGCCTACGTGTGGTGATCTGACATGTCGCGTATTGGACGTCTTCCCATCGACATCCCCGCCGGCGTGACCGTCGAGGTCGACGGCCAGGATGTCGCCGTCAAGGGCCCGAAGGGCGAGCTCAAGCTCACCGTCGCGCAAGCCCCATCGAGGTCAAGGTCGAGGAGAACCAGGTTCTGGTCTCCCGCCCCGATGACGAGCGCGAGTCGCGCTCGCTGCACGGACTCACCCGCACCCTCATCAACAACAACATCATCGGCGTGACCGAGGGCTACACCAAGGGCCTCGAGGTCGTCGGCACCGGTTACCGCGTCGCGCAGAAGGGCGCGGCGGTCGAGTTCGCGCTCGGCTTCTCGCACCCGGTGCTCGTCGAGGCTCCCGCCGGCATCACGCTCACCGTCGAGGGCAACAACAAGCTCACCGTCAGCGGCATCGACAAGCAGGCCGTCGGCGAGGCCGCTGCGAACATCCGCAAGATCCGCAAGCCCGAGCCGTACAAGGGCAAGGGTGTGCGCTACGCCGGCGAGGTCGTTCGTCGCAAGGCCGGAAAGGCTGGTAAGTAATCATGGCTGTGAAGTCGAAGTCCGACGCGCGCGCGCGTCGTCACGCCCGCCTTCGCAAGAAGGTCGTGGGCACCGAGGCTGCGCCCGCGCCTCGTCGTCACCCGTTCGGCCCGCCACGTCTTCGTGCAGCTCGTGGACGACAGCAAGGGCCACACCGTGGCGTCGGCCTCGACGCTCGAGGCCGACCTGCGTGCGTTCGACGGTGACAAGACCGCCAAGGCCCGCAAGGTCGGCGAGCTCGTCGCCGAGCGCGCCAAGGCCGCCGGCGTCGAGGACGTCGTGTTCGACCGTGGTGGCAACCGCTACGCGGGACGTGTCGCGGCGATCGCCGACGGCGCCCGCGAGGGAGGTCTGAACCTGTGAGCGATGCAGTGAACAACAGAATGTGGAGAACGAAGTGACCGCCACGAGCAGTCGGCCGAGCAGACGGCCGCCGCTCGCCGAGGCGCCCGCCGAGCGCGAGCGCGAGCCCCGTCGCGGTGGTCGTGAGCGCAACCCCAACCAGCGTGACCGCGGTTCGCGCGACGCCAACAAGAGCCAGTTCCTCGAGCGCGTCGTCACGATCAACCGCGTGTCGAAGGTCGTCAAGGGCGGTCGCCGCTTCAGCTTCACGGCGCTCGTCGTCGTGGGCGACGGCAACGGTCTCGTCGGCGTCGGCTACGGCAAGGCCCGTGAGGTGCCCCTGGCGATCTCGAAGGGCGTCGAAGAGGCCAAGCGCAACTTCTTCCGCGTGCCCCGCGTCGGCTCGACCATCCCGCACCCCGTGCAGGGTGAGGCCGCTGCTGGTGTCGTGCTCCTTCGTCCGGCCGCTGCCGGTACCGGTGTCATCGCCGGTGGCCCGGTGCGCGCCGTGCTCGAGTGCGCCGGCATCCACGACGTCCTGTCGAAGTCGCTCGGCTCGTCGAACACGATCAACATCGTGCACGCGACCGTCGCGGCGCTGAAGCAGCTCGAGGAGCCCCGTGCGGTCGCCGCGCGTCGTGGTCTTGACTTCGACCAGGTCGCGCCGGCCCGCCTGATCCGTGCCGAGGCCGAGGCCGTCGGCGCGCAGAAGGCAGGTGCCTGATGGCTGCCGTCTGAAGGTGACCCAGGTCAAGTCCAAGGTGAGCGAGAAGCAGAACCAGCGCGACACGCTGCGTTCCCTCGGTCTGAAGCGGATCGGCGACTCCGTCGTCCGTCCCGACGACGCGCAGACGCGCGGCTACGTCAAGACCGTCGCGCACCTCGTCAAGGTTGAGGAGATCGACTGATGGCTGAGAAGGATGACGAAGGCGGCCGAAGAGGTCGTCGAGCCGAGAAGGCCGCCCGCCGCCAAGAAGGCCGCCGCGCCAAGAAGGCTGCCGCCGCGAAGAAGGCCGCCGCCAAGGCCGAGGCTCCGGCCGAAGAAGGCTCCCGCCAAGAAGGCCGCGCCCAAGAAGGACGCCCCGAAGGATGTCGCCGCGTCGCGCCCCGGCGTGCTCAAGGTGCACCACCTGCGTCCCGTCCCGGGCGCCAACACCGCCAAGACCCGTGTCGGTCGCGGTGAGGGCTCCAAGGGCAAGACCGCCGGTCGTGGCACCAAGGGCACGAAGGCCCGTTACCAGGTCAAGGTCGGGTTCGAGGGTGGGCAGATGCCGCTCCACATGCGTACGCCGAAGCTGCGCGGGTTCAAGAACCCGTTCCGCGTCGAGTACCAGGTGGTCAACCTCGACAAGCTCGCCGAGCTGTACCCGAGCGGTGGCGACGTCACCGTGAGCGACCTCGTCGCCAAGGGTGCCGTCCGCAAGAACGAGAAGGTCAAGGTGCTCGGCACCGGCGACATCTCGGTCAAGCTCAACGTCACCGTCGACAAGGTCTCGGGTTCTGCCGAGCAGAAGATCGTCGCCGCGGGCGGTTCGATCAAGTAGTCACAGTGGCAGGGGCCTGCCCGAGCTCGAGCCTCCGGGTGGGCCCCTGTTGCCGTACTCTGGTGACGGTGTCTCCCGAGGCATGCCGGCCATCCCACCTGGAGGAATGCTCTTGTTCAGCGCCATCGCGCGGGTCTTCCGCACTCCGGATCTCCGGCGGAAGATCGCCTTCACCCTGGCGATCATCGCCATCTACCGCCTCGGTGCGCACATTCCGACGCCGTTCGTGAACTTCCCGAACGTGCAGTCGTGCCTCGCACCAGTCCAGTGCGACCGAGGGACTCCTGTCGCTCGTCAACCTGTTCTCCGGCGGCGCGCTGCTGCAGCTGTCGATCTTCGCGCTCGGCGTCATGCCGTACATCACGGCGACGATCATCGTGCAGCTGCTGCGCGTCGTCATCCCGCACTTCGAGACCCTCTACAAGGAGGGCCAGGCGGGCCAGGCGAAGCTCACGCAGTACACGCGCTACCTGACGATCGCGCTCGCGCTGCTGCAGTCGACGACGCTCGTCACCGTGGCCCGCTCGGGCCAGCTGTTCGGCGACCACCGGCATCGCCGAGTGCCAGGCGCTCCTCACCGAACGACGCGTGGTGGGCACAGCTGCTCATGATCATCACGATGACCGCCGGCACCGGCCTCATCATGTGGTTCGCCGAGCTCGTCACCGAGCGCGGCGTCGGCAACGGCATGTCGATCCTCATCTTCACCTCGATCGCCGCGACGCTTCCCGGCCGCCATGTGGGCGATCGCCGGCCGCGCGCGGCTTCGAGGTCTTCCTCCTCGTTCTCGCGGTCGGCATCGCGGTGGTCGCCCTCGTCGTCTTCGTCGAGCAGTCGCAGCGCCGCATCCCCGTCCAGTACGCGAAGCGCATGGTCGGGCGTCGCACGCTCGGCGGCACGAACACGTACATCCCGATCAAGGTCAACATGGCCGGCGTCGTGCCCGTCATCTTCGCCTCGTCGCTGCTGTACATCCCTGCGCTCATCGCGCAGTTCAACCAGACGCCCGACGCCGAGGCAACGTGCCCGGCGTGGGTGGCGTGGATCCAGCAGTACTTCACGACCGGCGACTCGCCGCTCTACATGCTCGTCTACTTCCTGCTGATCATCGGCTTCACCTACTTCTACGTCGCGATCACGTTCAACCCGGTCGAGGTCGCCGACAACATGAAGAAGTACGGCGGCTTCATCCCCGGCATCCGCGCGGGCCGCCCGACCGCCGAGTACCTCGACTACGTACTCACCCGCATCACGCTGCCGGGCTCGATCTACCTGGGTCTGATCGCTCTGCTGCCGCTCATCGCGCTGGCGACGGTCGGGGCCAACCAGAACTTCCCGTTCGGCGGCGCCTCGATCCTCATCATCGTCGGCGTCGGTCTCGAGACGGTGAAGCAGATCGACGCCCAGCTCCAGCAGCGTCACTACGAAGGACTTCTGCGATGACCTCACTCCCGCTCGCCTCCTGATCATCGGCCCCCAGGGGTCCGGCAAGGGCACGCAGGGTGTGCGGATCGCAGATGCGCTCGGGATCCCGGCGATCTCCACGGGCGACGTGTTCCGTGCGAACGTCAAAGAAGGCACGGAGCTCGGCCAGCAGGTCAAGGCGATCATCGAGGCGGGAGACCTCGTGCCCGATGAGCTGACCAGTGCGATCGTGCGCGACCGGCTCCAGCAGGGCGACGCGGCCGGTGGGTTCCTGCTCGACGGGTACCCGCGCAACCTCGGCCAGGTCGCCGACCTCGACGCGTTCCTCGAGGACCGCGGCGAGTCGCTGACAGCGGTCATCGAGCTGTCGGTGCCGCGCGAGGAGTCGATCGCGCGGCTGTCGCTGCGAGCCGACCGAGCAGGGACGCGCCGACGACAACGAGGAGTCGATCGCCAAGCGCCTCGTCGATCTACGAGTCGCGAGACCGCGCCGATCCTCGACGTGTACCGCGAGCGCGGCATCGTCGACGAGATCGACGGGGTCGGCTCGCTCGACGAGATCACCGAGCTCGCATCACCGCGGCGCTCGCCGCGCGCGGCATCGCGGCCTGACCGTGGGCCTTCGCCGCTCGCTGTACAAGACGCCCGGCGCAGCTGCGCGCGATGGTCGAGCCGGGCCTCATCACGGCCGCCGCGCTCGACGCCGTGCGTGCGCTGGTCGCACCCGGCGTCACGACGGCGGAGCTCGATGCCGCGGCGGCCGCCGTCATCACGCGCGCGCGGAGCCGAGTCGAACTTCCAGCTCGTGCGGGGCTACCGCCACACGACCTGCATCTCCGTGAACAACGAGGTGGTCCACGGCATCCCCGGCGATCGCGCGCTGGAGCCGGGCGACATCGTCTCCATCGACGCCGGTGCGCAGTACCAGGGCTGGAACGGCGACCAGCGCCATCACGGTCGTCGCTGCCCGATCCGACACGGCCCGAGCTCGTCGCGGCGCGACAGCGACTGTCGGACGTGACCGAGACCTCGCTGTGGGCGGGGATCGCGGCGCTCGCCACGGCGGCGCGCATGTCGGCGAGATCGGCGATGCCGTGCAGACGTCGATCGAATCGTCGGGCGAGGGCTACGGCATCCTCCGCGACTACGTCGGTCACGGCATCGGACGCCGCATGCACGAGGGTCCCACCGTCTTCAACTACCGCGTGGCCGATCCTGGACCCGCGGTGCGCCCGGGGCTGTGCCTCGCGATCGAGCCGATGGTCGTCGCGCGGCTCGGAGGCGACGTTCGTCGAGGACGACGACTGGACCGTTTCGACGGTCGACGGCGGCGACGGCTGCCACTGGGAGCACAGCGTCGCCGTGCATGAGCGCGGCGTGTGGGTGCTGACGGCGACCGACGGCGGTGCCGCCGGGCTGGCACCGTTCGGTGTGACGCCCGTCCCGATCCCGTAGTCGCGGGTCTCGTCGGGCGGCTCAGTCCGCCGAGGCGGCCGATGGCGCGGCGGTGGATATTCACGGGTGCGCGCACAAGAGATGCATAGGCGCGGGTGTCACAATGGGAAGTCGGGTTCTGACAGGCGCAGGAAGAGGCACGGGCATGGCGCAGGCAACGGCGGGCAAGACCAACTGGTTCGCGATCTGGACGAGCGTCGCCGTCGTCGCGGTCGTCGTGGTGCTGGTCGCCGTCGTCATGGCCATGAACAACGCCGCGACCACGCCGGGCACGGCCCCGCAGGCCAGTGCGATCAATGAGGAGACCGGCGCGATCTCGTTCGGCGACGGTCCCGACACCGTCACGACGTGGGTCGACTTCATGTGTCCCGCGTGCAACCGGTTCGAGCAGCTCGAGGGCGACACGATCGCCGACCTCGTGGCGGACGGCCGCATCACGCTGGAGATCCAGCCGGTGTCGATCCTCGATCGCTTCTCGCAGGGAACGCAGTACTCCAGCCGCGCGGCCGCGGCCATGTACGCCGTGGCCGAGGCCGACCCCGACAACGCGTTCGCCTTCTACATGGCGCTGTTCGAGAATCAGCCGGCCGAGCAGACGCCCGGCCTGACCGATGAGCAGATCGTGCAGGTCGCGCGCGACGCCGGCGTCGAGGTCACCCCCGAGCTCGAAGACGCGATCATCTCGCAGAAGTTCCTCGATTTCGCCAAGAGCCAGCAGCTTCCTGACGGCTCGACGGGGACGCCGACCCTCGCCGTCAACGGCGAGCTGGTCACTGTCACGGGCGACCCGCAGGTCGACATCGTCGACCGTCTCGCCGGCTGAGAACGCCCGACGCGTTCGTCGGCCCGGACCGGGTGTGCCGGTTTGCCGGGTCGGTCTCTATCACGTACACTAGATCTTTGGTGCCTTGCGCCTTCATTGGCGTGTCGAAGTACCGAATCCCATCCACCCGCAGACCGGCCGGTCTGCATAAGCGTCAGCGAGGCTATGGCTAAGAAAGACGGTGTCATCGAGATCGAAGGCACGGTGTCCGAGGCGCTCCCCAACGCGATGTTCCGCGTCGAGCTCACCAACGGACACAAGGTGCTCGCCACGATCTCAGGAAAGATGCGGCAGAACTACATCCGCATCATCCCCGAGGACCGTGTCGTCGTGGAGCTCTCGCCCTACGACCTCACCCGCGGGCGCATCGTCTACCGCTACCGCTAGTCCGGCCGAGAAGTAACACCCCGTCCGGCGGCTCCGTGCCGCCCGGATGCCGGTGAAGACAGCGAAACAGGAAAATCATGAAGGTCAACCCCTCCGTCAAGCCCATCTGCGACCACTGCAAGGTCATCCGCCGCCACGGTCGCGTCATGGTCATCTGCAAGTCGAACCCGCGTCACAAGCAGCGCCAGGGCTGACATCGCGGGTGCCTCGGCATCCGCGCACAGGCTCACAACTCAATACGCACACAGGCAGGTTCAGAACCTCTTCGGAGGGGACACCCCGGGGCGGAGGCCCGGGCACCGATCCTGCTCCACACCTCCACCAACTCCTAGGAGAAACCGCATGGCACGTCTTGCCGGCGTTGACATCCCGCGCGACAAGCGCGTGGTGATCGCCCTCACCTACATCTACGGCATCGGTCGCACCCGCTCGGTCGAGATCCTGAAGGCCACCGAGATCGACGAGTCGATCCGCGTCAAGGACCTCAGCGACGACCAGCTGATCGCACTCCGCGACTACATCGAGGGCAACTACAAGGTGGAAGGTGACCTCCGCCGCGAGGTCGCCGCCGACATCCGCCGCAAGGTCGAGATCGGCTCGTACGAGGGCCTCCGCCACCGTCGTGGCCTCCCCGTGCGCGGTCAGCGCACCAAGACGAACGCGCGCACCCGCAAGGGCCCCAAGCGCACCGTCGCCGGCAAGAAGAAGGCCGGCCGCAAGTAATCGCGGGCCCGAAGGTTTAGGAGAGAACACAAATGGCACAGGCCAAGTCCGCTGCGCGCAAGCCGCGTCGCAAGGAGAAGAAGAACATCGCGATGGGCCAGGCCCACATCAAGTCGACGTTCAACAACACGATCGTCTCGATCACCGACCCGTCCGGCGCTGTCATCAGCTGGGCCTCGTCGGGTGGCGTGGGCTTCAAGGGCTCGCGCAAGTCGACCCCGTACGCCGCCGGTATGGCGGCCGAGTCGGCCGCCCGCCAGGCCGCCGAGCACGGTGTCAAGAAGGTCGACGTCTTCGTGAAGGGCCCGGGCTCGGGTCGCGAGACGGCGATCCGCTCGCTGCAGGCCGCCGGTCTCGAGGTGGGGTCCATCCAGGACGTCACCCCCCAGGCCCACAACGGCTGCCGCCCGCCGAAGCGTCGCCGCGTCTGATTTCCGGATGCCGGGACCACCGTTCGCGGTGCGTCCCGGCTTCCGCCTGAACAACTCAAAAACTCAGAACACCCACGTGTCATATAGCGGGCACGTGACTGAAAGGAACACATAGTGCTCATCGCACAGCGTCCCACTCTGACCGAGGAGAAGATCGGCGAGTTCCGCAGCCGCTTCGTCATCGAGCCGCTGGAGCCCGGTTTCGGCTACACGATCGGCAACGCGCTGCGTCGCAGCCTCCTGTCGTCGATCCCCGGTGCCGCCGTCACCAGCATCCGCATCGATGGTGTGCTGCACGAGTTCAGCACGATCCCCGGCGTGAAGGAGGATGTCACCGAGATCATCCTCAACATCAAGCAGCTGGTGGTCTCCAGCGAGCGCGATGAGCCGATCACCGCCTACCTGCGCAAGACGGGTGCCGGCGAGGTCACCGCGGCCGACATCTCGGCTCCTGCCGGTGTCGAGGTGCACAACCCCGAGCTCGTCATCGCAACGCTCAACGACAGTGCGCGCTTCGAGCTCGAGCTCACCATCGAGCGCGGTCGCGGCTACGTGTCGGCGACGCAGAACCGCAACGAGTACGCCGAGGCGGGTCAGATCCCGATCGACTCGATCTACTCGCCCGTCCTGAAGGTCAGCTACCGCGTCGACGCCACGCGTGCCGGCGAGCGCACGGACTTCGACAAGCTCGTGCTGGATGTCGAGAGCAAGCCGTCGATCGCTCCGCGCGACGCCGTCGCCTCGGCCGGTCGCACCCTCGTCGAGCTCTTCGGCCTCGCCCGCGAGCTGAACGTCGAGGCCGAGGGCATCGAGATCGGCCCCGCGCCGGTCGAGCAGGTGCTCACGAACGAGCTGTCGATGCCGATCGAAGACCTCGACCTGTCGGTGCGTTCGTACAACTGCCTCAAGCGTGAGGGCATCAACACGGTGTCCGAGCTCGTCGCTCTCTCGGAGACGCAGCTCATGAACATCCGCAACTTCGGTCAGAAGTCGGTCGACGAGGTGCGCGACAAGCTCGTCTCGCTCGGCCTGTCGCTGAAGGACTCGGTTCCCGGGTTCGACGGCGCGCACTTCTACGGCGGCTACGACGACGAGACCATCTGAGCGGATTCCGGTCCGTCCGGGTCTCTCGCTTGACACTTTTCACCAGGAGTAACTGACATGCCCAAGCCCACGAAGGGTCCCCGCCTCGGAGGCGGCCCCGCCCACGAGCGCCTGCTGCTTGCGAACCTCGCCGCAGCGCTGTTCACGCACAAGTCGATCAAGACGACCGAGACCAAGGCGAAGCGCCTGCGTCCGCTCGCCGAGCGTCTCATCACGTTCGCCAAGCGCGGCGACCTGCACGCGCGCCGTCGCGTGCTGTCGGTCATCGGCGACAAGGAGGTCGTGCACGTCCTCTTCGCCGAGATCGCGCCGCTCGTCGCGGAGCGTGAGGGCGGCTACACCCGCATCACGAAGGTCGGAAACCGCAAGGGCGACAACGCCCCCATGGCCGTCATCGAGCTCGTTCTCGAGCCGGTGAAGCCGAAGACGAAGTCGACGAAGAAGGCTGCCGCCGCGGCCGCTCCCGCCCAGGAGGCCCCCGCCGGAGGAGGCTCCCGCTGAGGAGGTTCCCGCCGAGGAGACCGCCGCTGCCGACGAGGCCGCCGAGGCCGGCGCCGAGTCGCAGGAGGAGGGCGCTGCCGCCGAGGCTGCTGCCGAGGACGCCATCGAGGCACCCGCCGAGGAGAAGGCCGAGTAAGCCTTCCGCCACGCTGTTTGAGGCCCGCACCTTTCGAGGTGCGGGCCTCGTCGTGTCTCCGCCGCGTCCTGAGCGAGTCGGCGCAGGCGCGAACGGGGTGTCGACGGGTGCTCCGGAGTAGTCTGGCGCGGTGACCGAGCACATGTCGTCCCGCCCCGTCCGACCCGAAGAGGTGCCGACGCCCGAGACGCCGACCCATCCCGACATCCTCTCGTGGCGCACCGCGACACGAGACGACATCGACGCGATGCACGAGGTGCATGCGGCGGCGGATGCAGTGGATCACCCCACGTGGATCACGCCGCGCGAAGACATCGTCGACACGTTCGAGCTGAGCCACATCGACCATGCGCGCGACACCCTGCTCGGCTTCGCCGCAGACGGGACGATGGTGGTGTTCGCAAGCGCATTCCTGCATCCTTCACGCGAAGGCACGCTCACCGTGACGCTCGGAGGCACCGTGCACCCTGCGTGGCGGCGCCGCGGCATCGGTTCGCGCGCCCTCGCCTGGAGCTACGCGCGCGGTGTCGAGCAGCTCGCGGAGGTGGCGCCGACACTTCCGCCGGGCGACTGGAAGCGCGAGATCAAGCTCTACGCCGAGGAGTCGACGCCGGACGTCGTCACGATCGCTGCTCCCCTCGGGTTCGAGGTCGAACGCTGGTTCACCACGATGGTGCGCGACATGGCCGAGCCCGTGCCGCGACTGGCTCCCGTGGAGGGCACCGAGATCGTGCCTTACACCGCGGAACGCGCGCTCGACGTGCTTGCGGCGCGCAACGACGCGTTCCGCGATCACTGGGGGAGCCTTCCCACCACGGAGGAGAGCTGGCGCAAGTTCGTCGACGGCGAGTTCTTGCGACCCGACCTGTCGCGCCTCATCGTCGACGCCGACGGCCGGGTGATCGCCCTGTGTCTCGCGTCGGTGATCGAGGATGACTGGGAGGCGATGGGAGCCTCGCACGCCTACATCGACCTCATCGGCGTCGTGCGCGATCACCGACGCAGGGGCCTGGCGCCCCGGGTGGTCGCGGCATCGCTCCAGGCGATCGAGGCGGCGGGGCTCGAGAAGGCGGTGCTCGACGTCGACACCGCCAGCCCGACGGGCGCGAACACCCTGTACGAGGGTCTCGGATTCGCGGCGACGGACCGGTCGATGGCGCTCGTGCGGAGCCTCTGACCTCCCACCCGGACCGGGCGCGGTCGTACTGCGCCTCTGTTGCGGACGACGCGCCGCCGCTATCCTGAGCGCACCCGCGAGGGGCGCGGGCATCTGGGGTCCAGCGCGTGTCCGCGCACAGCCGGGGGCTGAGATGGCACAGGCGGGCGAGTCGATGGCGACGGCCGGAGGGCTGCCGCCGGCACGCCCGCGCCGTCGGATGGGCCTGTCGATCTATTCGATCCTGTTGATCATGCTGCTGTCGGTGAGCGTGCTGTCGAGCATCGTGGTGGGCATCATCGGCTACTTCAACGGCTCGCAGGCGCTTCGCGACGTCGCCTACGAGAGACTCGTCGAGACCCGGGAGAGTCGCTCCCGCGAGGTGCAGAGCCTGTTCGCGTCGATCGAGAACGCCGTCGTCCTGAGTGCGATGAACGAGACGAGCCGACAGGCGGTGACGGCCTTCCGTGTCGCCTTCGACGAACTCGACGCTGAGGAACCCGACGCCGCCGCGCGCGCCGAGGTGGCGTCGTACTACGACGACACGTTCGCGACGCACCTGGCGGCGGCCACGGATGAAGAGGTCGACGGGTCCACCTTCGCCCCGTCGGGGGGCGCGCAGGTGTATCTGCAGCGCCGTTACGTCGTGCCTTTCGACGACTGGGAGAGCGCGATCGCGCAGACCGACGCCGGCGACGGCAGCGCCTGGTCGCGCGCGCACGCACGCTTCCACCCGTACTTCCGCGCGATGACGCAGCGACACGACTTCGAGGACGTCGTCATGATCGACGCCCGCGGACGCGTCGTCTACACGGCGTTCAAGGGGGTGGATCTCGGCACCGATCTGCTCGGAGGGCCGTATCGCCTGTCGAATCTGGCAGAGGCGTACCGCACGGCGATCGACCGCAACATCGCCACCGAGGTGGTGCTCGCCGACTTCGCGCCGTACTCGCCGAGCCTCGGAGCGCCGGCCGGCTGGGCCGTCACGCTCATCGTCGACGACGGCGACGTGCTGGGGGCGCTGGCGATCGAGCTGCCGATCGACCGGATCAACGACGTGATGACGGTCGACGGCCAGTGGGACCTGAACGGACTCGGCGCCTCGGGAGAGACCTACCTCGTCGGCCGCGACCAGCTGATGCGGTCGATCAGCCGTCCGCTGCAGGCCGACCCGACGGCGTACGCGCGCGACGCGGTGGCCGCGGGTCTCCCTCCCGCCGCGGCCGACCTCAGCGTGCGCAACGGCAACACGCTCCTGCACCAGCAGGTCGCGACGGCCTCGGTGGCTCGCGCGCTCGCCGGCGCGAGCGGGACGACGATCGAGCGCGACTACCTGGGCCGCGAGGTGCTGGCGGCCTACGCCCCGGTGTCGGTAGGGGAGCTCAGCTGGGTGATCGTCGCCCAGGAGAACACGGGCGAGGCGCTCGCGCCGGTGGAGGACTTCACCCGCAACCTCATCCTGTCGACGGCCGCGATGATCGTGTTCGTCTGCCTGCTGTCGCTCGTGCTCGCGCAGGTGTTCGTGCGTCCCCTGCGTCGTCTGACGGTGGCGGCACAGCGGATCGCGGCAGGAGAGGAAGGCGTGCAGGTCGATGCCGGTGCAAGCGACGAGCTCGCCGACGTCGCCGCGGCGTTCAACGACATGAGCCGCAGCCTGCAGGTGAAGTCCGACCTCATCGAGCAGCAGGAGAGAGCGAACGAGCAGCTCATGCTCACCTTCATGCCGGAGGGGATAGCGGCCCGCTACAAGCACGGCGACGAGGCGATCACACAGGACGCCGATGACGTGACCGTGGTCTTCGCCGACATCGTGGGCTTCGAGGAGCTCGCGCTCTCGCTGTCGTCGGAGGAGGCGATCGCGAAGCTCAACGACATCATCCGCGCGTTCGACGACGCGGCGGAACGCTTCGGGGTGGATCGCGTGCGCACGACACGGCAGAGCTACCTCGCCAGCTGCGGACTCGCCGTGCCGCGGGTGGACCACGCGCGGCGCGCAGTCGACTTCGCCCGCGAGCTGGAGACGATTCTCGCCCGCTGGAGCGCGCAGCAGGGAGTCGACCTCCACCTGCGCGCGGGCCTCGACTCGGGCAAGGTCACGAGCGGGCTCATCGGCCGGGCGCGGGTCGTGTACGACATGTGGGGCGACGCCGTGAACCTCGCGTTCCGGGTGCAGGGCGACTCGGTGGAGCCGGGCATCTTCGTGACGCAGCGGGTGGCGGACCGCCTCCCCGACACGGTCCCGATGATCCCCGCGGGGACGATCGACACCGCGTCGGGTCCGCAACGGGTGTGGCGCATCGGGGCCCCGGCGGCGGACGGGGCGCCATCGTGAACGACATCGTCTCCCAGCCCTGGTTCTGGCCGGCGGTGATCGTGTCGGTCGGTCTGCCGCTCGTGCTGATCGCGCTGACCGAGCTTCACGGCTCGCTCGCGCGACGCGGGTCTCGCGCCGCACCGATCGTCGCGATGGTCCGCAACTACCTCGTGCCGGTGGCGGGGATCCTCGTGCTCATCAGCCAGCCCGGCGCCTGGGAGGGGGAGGGGACGTGGCCGCGGGTCGTCTGGACGGTCTTCGGGCTGCTCGTGATCGTCGTGGTGATCAACGCGATCAACCACCTCGTCTTCCACCGTGCCGAGAAAGGATCGTGGCGAGACCGCTTCCCCACGATCTTCAGCGACCTCATCCGCTTCGTGCTCATCATCCTCGGGATCGCGATGCTCATGGCGTGGGTGTGGCGTGCCGACGTCGCGGGCGTGTTCGCGGCCCTCGGCGTCACCTCGATCGTCGTCGGCTTCGCTCTGCAGAATGCGGTGGGCTCGATCGTGTCGGGCCTGTTCCTGATCTTCGAATCGCCGTTCCAGCTGGGCGACTGGATCGTCTACGACGGCCGCCGGGCGCAGATCGTCGAGGTGAACTGGCGCGCCATCCACCTCGATTCGGGGAATGGCATCGTGGTGCTGCCGACGGCGGAGCTCGCCGGGTCGTCCTTCGTGAACCTGTCGCGCAGCCCCGAGCCGTACGCCGCGAGGATCGACGCACGGTTCACCACCGACGATCCGCCCGCCCAGGTGCGACAGCTGCTGCACGATGTCGCCCTCGACCTGCCGCTGCTCGCCGGCACGGCCGAACCGGGCGTCGCGGCACGCGGGGGCGGCGCGTACACGGTGTCGCTTCCGCTGCGCTCGCCGGGCGACGAGGATGCGGTGACCGACGCGTTCGTCCAGCGCCTCTGGTATGCGGCGCGGCGCGCAGGCCTGCACCTCGACGCCGACGACACCGACGACACCAACACGCCGGCGCGGCTGCAGGACGCGCTCCGGCAGGTCGCGCCCGCGCTGTCGCTGCGCGCGGGCGAGGCGGAGGCGCTCGCCGTGCGCGCCCGGCTGGAGCGCTACTGCGCCGGGGAGGTGATCCTCCGCCCGGGCGTCGTCCCCCGTTCCACGCGGATCATCCTGACGGGGCGGGTGCTGCTCGGCATCCCCACCGACGACGGGTTCGTGAAGGTGACCGAGCTGCAGCGGGACGACGCCATCGGCCTCACCGCACTCACCCGCACCGCCACGATGTCGCGTGCGGTGGCGCTGACCGAGGTCGAGGTGGTCGACATCCCCATCGACGACCTCGACGCCGTGGTGCGGGATCATCCCGTGCTCGCCCGCGAGATCGTGCGCGAGCAGGAGAACCGCGCGCGGCTCGCACGCGCCGCGCTCGCCGGCATCGGCCAGGGGACCGTCCCGGGAAGGGTGTTCGTCGGATGACGCCCCGCACGGAAGACTGGGTGTCATGAACACGCGAACGCTCGTGATCGGCGAAGCGCTGATCGACATCGTCGAAGGCAGTGAGGTGCGCGAGCTGGTGGGCGGCAGCCCTGCCAATGTCGCCGTCGGCGTGGCACGTCAGGGGCATCCCGTGGAGCTGCTCACCCGGATCGGGCGCGACGACCGCGGTGCCCGCATCGCCGAACACGTCGCCGCCTCGGGCGCGGCCCTCAGCGCGGCCTCCTGGTCATCGGCGAGGAGCTCGACCGCACGGGCGCGGCTGCGGGCCGACGGGTCGGCGGAGTACGAGTTCGACATCGACTGGACGATCGAGCCGCCCGTGCTCGACGGCGTCGCGCTGGTCCACTCCGGCTCGATCGCACTCTTCCTCGAACCGGGCGGGCAGACGGTGCTCGAGGCGTTGCAGCGCGCCGCGGGTGCCGCGCTCGTGACGATCGACCCGAACATCCGTCCCGCGCTGGTGGGCGATCACCGCGGCGCGCTGGCGAGGTTCGCGCGCGCCGCCGCCTCCGCCGATCTCGTCAAGCTCAGCGACGAGGACGCGGCGTGGCTCTACCCCGGTCTCGTTCCGGAGCAGGTGCTGGCCGAAGTGGCGACCCTCGGCCCGAAGGTGGTCGTGATCACGCGCGGCGGCGAGGGCGCCATCGCCTGGGGTCCTGGAGGGATCGTGGAGGTCGACGCGGTGTCCGTGGAGGTGGCCGACACGATCGGCGCGGGCGATGCGTACATGGCGAGCCTGATCGGCAGCGCTCTCGACGACCCCGGGCTGCTGACGTCCGAGACGGCGCTCCGGCGGGCCCTCCGCCGCGCGGCGATCATGGCGGGGATCACCGTGTCGCGCGCCGGCGCCAATCCGCCCACGCGGGCCGAGGTCGACGCCGCGTTCTGAGGGCGACAGCCTGGGTAGGCTGTCGGGGTGCGGCTGCGCCTTGACATCGCCTACGACGGCACCGACTTCCGCGGGTGGGCGCGGCAGCCGGGCCTGCGCACCGTGCAGGGCACGATCGAGGGGGCCGTGTCGCGCATCCTCGGCGGGGAGCCGCGCCTCGTCGTCGCAGGCCGCACCGACGCCGGCGTGCACGCCACAGGCCAGGTCGCCCATCTCGACCTGACCCCCGCCCAGCAGGAGCGGCTCGAGAAGGGCCGCAATCCGCGCCCCGAGGCCCTCGCCGCGCGGCTCACCGGCGTGCTCGGCCAGTATCCCGACGTCGTCGTGCACCGGTCGGCGGTGGCGGCCGAGGGGTTCGATGCGCGGTTCTCGGCGGTGTGGCGCCGCTACGCGTACCGCATCGCCGATCGCGTGGCGGGGTACGACCCGCTGGAACGCACCCGCACGACGACGGTGGCCGCCTCGCTCGACGTCGACGCCATGGACGCCGCGGCCCGCTCGCTCATCGGGCTCCACGACTTCGCGGCCTACTGCAAGTGGCGCGAGGAGGCGACGACGATCCGCACGCTGCTCGAGTTCGACTGGCACCGCGACGCCGCGGGGATCCTCGTCGCCAACGTGAAGGCCGATGCGTTCTGCCACAGCATGGTGCGAGCGCTCGTGGGCGCCTGTGTCTCGGTCGGACAGGGGCGCATCGGGGTCGAGGACGTGGTCGAGATCCGCGACGCGCGCGAGCGGACGAGCGAGACGAAGGTGCTGGCGGCCCGCGGGCTCACGCTGACGGAGGTGGGCTACCCCGCCGACGACCTGCTGGCGCTGCGCGCCGAGCAGACGCGTGCGCGCCGGTCCCTCGATGAGGAGTGACCGTTCAGTGACTCCTCAGCGCTCCGCGGGCCGCCTCGGAGGCGCAGCGCCTAGGCTGGGAGACGGCATGAAGGTCATCTCGTACAACCTCAACAAGCACAAGGCGGTGGATGAGCTCGAGCAGCTCGTCGAGAGCCATGCGGCCGACATCCTGTGTCTGCAGGAGGCCGACACCGAGGGCCTCCCGACGGAGGTCGGGGGGCTGCATCTGGCTGAAGCCACGGTCCGCAACCGTCTGGGGCTCGCCGTGTATCACCGCCGCAACACTTTCGTCGCGGTGGAGGTGCGCTCGCTCGCGCTCAAGAAGTCGCTCCACGATCGGGTGCTGAAGCCCGCCGAGGAACGGATGCTGGGCGTGAGGCTGCGCGACATCGACCACGGCACCGAGTTCATCGTGGCAAGCTTCCACGCCGCGCCGCTCACCGCCCTCAACTCGCTCCGGCGCAAGCAGATCCACGCGGCGCTCGAGGAGCTCGCGACCCTCGGCCCCGATCTCCCCATCCTGATGGTCGGCGACTACAACTATCCGGTGTTCAAGGAGAACCTGGGGCAGAAGGTGCGCGACGCGGGATACGAGTTGACGCTCAGCGATGTCCGCACGTACACGCGCTACAAGTTCTTCCGCGGGCACTACGACTTCGCGACGAGCGTCGGCTTCTCCATCGACAGCATCACGACGCTGCCGCAGGGCCGCAGCGATCATCTGCCGATCCTCATCACCGCCGAGCCAGCGCCGCGGCGCTGATCCCGACACCGGTCCGCGCGGCGGTCGGTATTTCACGGTGGAAGGGCGAGCGCCGGACGCCGCACACCGCTACCGTGAAACGGAAGCGGTATCCCAACGGAGGGAAGCATCATGAACGGGACCATCACCGTCGGAGTCACGGGTGCGGCGGTCGCCGACCGCGCTGTCGACTGGGCCATCGCACGGGCCGTCGAGAGGCGCCAGCGGATCGAGCTCCTCTCGGTCGTGGGCGGGGTACTGGGTGCGGTCGGGGAGGACGCCGTCCTCGCCGACGCCGTCGCGATCACGCGCCAGTCGGCCGAGCGCCACGCCGAGAAGGCGCGCGCCGCGGGTGTCGAGGTGGACGTGCGCGTGGAGTCGGGCAACCCGGTCTCCGTGCTGACCCAGGCGAGCGAGAGCTCGGCGCTGCTCGTGATCGGCAGCGACTACCAGGGCCCCGGCACAGGACGCGCGCGCGGTGCCCACGGCGTGCGCATCGCGGCGGGCGCGCGGTGCCCCGTCGTCGTCGTGCCCGACCTCGACCTGCACGATCGGCGCGGGGTCGTCGTGGGTGTCGACGGCTCGGAGGTCTCGGAGCAGGCGCTCCGGTTCGCCGCTGATGAGGCCGACCGCCTCGGCGAGCCCCTCATCGCGGTGAGCGTGTGGACGCCTCTGCACGCGCCGCGCAACGACCTCGCCGTGTACCCGGAGCTCTACCTGACCAATATGCAGCGCGCGACCGAGGAGATCCTTGCGCTCGCGCTGGCGGGTCTTTCGAGCGACTACCCCGACCTCGAGATCGTGCGGCGCGTCGAGCGGGGATATCCCTCGCACGTGCTCAACGAGCTCGCGGCGTCGGCACGGCTGACGGTCGTCGGCACGCACGGGCGCGGCGCGGTCGCCAGGTTCCTGCTCGGCTCGATCAGCCAAGAGGTGCTCTCGCGGCTCGCGAGCGTCACGGCCGTCGTTCGCTGATCGGCTACCGGATGGGCGTGGTGGAGGCAGACACCCTCGACGCCGTGGTGTAGCCCGTCTTGCGGCCCGTGACCTTCACCTTGATGGCGGTGCCGCGGTCGGCGCTCCGGAGGATGTACGACTTCGCGGTCGCCCCGGAGATCGCGGCGCCGTTGCGGTACCAGCGATACGAGTAGGTGGTGCCGGCGGTCCATTCGCCGCGGATGGCGGTGAGCTTCTCGCCGACCTTCGGAGTGCCGGAGATGCGCGGCGTCTTGGTCGCGAGGGTTCCCGGTTTGGCGACCTTCGGCGTGGGCTTGGAGACCTTCGCCGTCGACGAGTAGCCCGTCTTGCTTCCGGTCACTTTGACCTTGACGGTCTTGCCCGCGTGGGCCGACTTGGGGATGAAGGCCGTCGAGGTGGCGCCCGAGACCGCCTTGCCGTCGACGTACCACTGGTAGCGGAGCCTCGTGCCCGTGGTCCAGGTGCCGGCCTTGGCGACGAGCTTCGCACCGGTCTTGGCCGTCCCCGCGATGGCGGGGGTGCTCGCCTTGAGCGTGCGATAGCCCCCGAACACCTGCGTGTAGTAGGGGCGGTCGTTGTCGCCGCAGGCCACCCCGATGCCGATGTGCGTGAAGGCGGTGCGGAGGATGTTCGCCCGGTGTCCCGTGCTGTCGAGCCAGGCGCGGGTGACGTCGCGCGGGTCGTAGCCGAATGCGACGTTCTCGCCCGCCGCTGACCACCCGGCGGGGATCTGCCGGGAGTAGTCGGGGTTGTGGCTCATCTTCTCGGCGTCGGCCTGCTTCTTCGACCAGGCGAGCGCGACGCCGTTCATCTCGGTGTTGACGCGCAGCGTCTTGACGCCGGCGCGCGATCGCGCCGCGTTGACATCCGTGAGGATGGCTGCGCGCGCTTCGCTCAGGGTCAACGGCGTGCACGACGACGCGCTGGACGCGGCCATGGCGGGGGGTGCGGCGGCGACGAGGGAGACGACGAGCGCCACCGTCGCCGCCGAGGCGGCGCCGAAGCGCCGCCAAGGGCGAACGTTCACTGTGATCCTCCGGGGGAAAGGATTACTCTTGAGTCACATTCGTACCACACGCAACGCGCGACACACCATTCTCAATACGCACTTTCTGCGCACTCGCGGTGTAATACGCGCTCTTTCTCAGTCCAGACGGGCCACGCGGGAGATGCGTCAGCGCACGCGCGTCGTGGCTTTCGACGTCCGCGAGGTCGTCACGAAACCCGCTTTCCGGCCGGTGACCTTCACGGTGATCGTCTTGCCGCGCTGCGCCGAGGTGAGCACGAGCTTCGAGGACTTCGCGCCCGTGATGGCCCTGCCCGACGCGTACCAGGTGTAGGAGAACGCGACGCCCGTCGTCCAGGTGCCGCGCACGACCGAGAGGGTGCGGCCGACCGCGGGCGTGCCGCTGATCTTCGGTGTGGTCGAGGTCATCTTCGAGGCGGCGGCGACTTTCGCGGTCGGCTTCGAGGGGCGACTCACGGTCGTATAGCCGGCCTTGCGTCCCGTCACCTTGGCCGTGACGATCTTTCCGCGATCAGCTGAGCGCGGCACGAACGTCTTCCCGGTCGCGCCGGCGATCGCCCTGCCGGCGACGTACCACCGGTAGGTCAGCGCCGTTCCCGCCGTCCAGCTGCCAGCGGACACCTTGAGCGTGCGTCCCACCTTGGGTGTTCCGCTGATCTTCGGCACGGTCGACGTGAGCACGCCGACCGCGACGGTGACGCCGAGCGACGTTCGTGTCGCGGACAGATGGGAGGCCGCGGATCCCGTGATGCTCACCGCGAGCGTCCCCGCCCGGTCGGCCGCACGCGGGGTGAAGGTCGGGGCGGTCGACACCGTCGCGCCGTTCACCGTCCAGCGGTAGGTGAACGTCGTCCCGGCGGTCCAGGCGCCCGTCGACACAGCGAGCGCGGAGCCGACGCGCACCGTGCCCGTGATGGTGGGCGTCGACGCCGTCACCATCGGGTCGGTCGCCGTGTAGCCGGGCGCTCGCACCGTGCCGTGCACCCCCTCGCGCACCTCGCCCGCTCCGAGCACGACGGTGTCGGCGGAGCCCGACGCGCTCTTCCGCTCCCACCACTCGCCCGTGGCCCGCACGGCGTCGGGGGTGGGGGAGTAACGCACCGTATAGGTGCCGGGCGCGAGCAGCGGCGACGTGTACGCGGTCACGCCGTTGCCGTGGCGTTCGGCGATCGTGCGCGGGAGCGCGACCCACTCGCCGCCCTCCCGCACGTACAGCTGCGCTGTCGCCAGCATCGTGGTCGCAGGCGCCGAGAACCCGACGGCGCGCACCGATCCCTTCAGCCGCGCCGTCGCGGGCGTCGCGACGAACGCGACCGTGGTCTCGGCCCCCGCTGCGACCGTGTGGAGCGATGTGCCCGTCGACGTGCGGAGGTACTGGATCGCCGTCGCCGTGCCGGTGCCCGTGCTGACCTCGGTCGTGAGCATCACGCGGTACCGGCCGGGAACGAGCCCGCGCTGGGTGAAGCCCGTGGCGTCGGCGGTCGACTGCGCCACGACGCGTCCGGCCGAGTCGACGATCGTGATGTATCCCCACGACGGCGAGCCCGGCAGTGCGGCGAGGTCGATCCTCCCCGTCAGCCGGCCGTTGCCGCGCACCATCGTGATGTCGCGTCCGGTGAGCGATCCGCCCGTGACGTCGACGGTGGCCGCCGACGTGCGGGCGGCGGTGGCGCCCAGCCACAGCGGCACGAGCCCGGTCTCGACCGGCTCGCCCGTGTCGGGATCCCACCACGGGTCGTTCGCGGCGAACTGCAGGGCGTAGGCGCCGGGGGTGAGCTGCGAGACCCGGTAGCGGCCGTCGGATCCGACATCGCCGGTGATCGGCGAGACGCCCGTGTCGACGTCGCCCGACGCGGTGAGCGGGTAGGCGCTCACCGACACCGAGCCGACCGCTCCGGACGGCAGGCCCGCCGGAAGGCTGATGCGCCCCGAGACGGCGCGGGCGGGAGCGGCCGCGAACGTCAGCCCCGTCCCATCTCCCGCGCGCAGATCGAGCGGCTCCGAGCGCGCGTGCTCGCGCGCACCCCCGAGGCAGCTCGGGACGAGCGTGGTGAGGTGGCCGGGAGGGCTGGTCGACCAGTCGGAGTCGTCGACCAGCAGACACAGCGTCACCGCGGACGGCAGCAGCCGATCGACCGCGAAGGTGCCGTTCTCGGCCACCGTCGCGCGCTGCGTCATACCCGTCGCGTCGCGCGCCTCGACCGTGAGGTACGCCATCCACGCCGCCTGCGGAACGCCCGTGACGCGTCCCGAGACACGGCGGAGTCGCTCGAGCGACGCATCCACCCCCACGCGGTCGGCGGTGAGTGTGACGGTGGTGGCCTCGTCGCTCGTACGCGCGCCGTCGTAGAACTCGGGAGCGAGCGGGCTCTCCCACGGGGACGGCTCGAACGCCACCTGGTACGAGCCGCGGTCGAGCCCGACGATCGTGTAGCGGCCGTCAGCCGCCGGCACCGTGTCGGCTGTGCGCGGCCACGGGTCGCCGCCGACCCCCAGGGCGCGCACCCGCACGCGGGCGAGCTCGCTCGTCGGCATCCCGGCGGGCAACCTCACCGTCCCGGAGATGCGCAGCGAACGCGGCATCGCGATCCCGACGCCTGTGCGGTCGCCGGCGAGACGGAGGATCGTGGCGTCCTCGCGGACGGCCGCACCGCCGTGCCACCCGGTGCCGAGATCGCGCTGGCGCTCCACGTCGCCCACCCACTCGCCGGGGCCGGGCATGGCGGCGAAGCGCCACCGGCCCGGCGGGAGATCGGTGAGCGTGTAGGCGCCGGTCGTCGCGTTCACCGCCGCCGACGGAGGCGCGCCGGCCATGGCGGGCTGCTCGCCCTCCGGATAGGCCACGACGCGGACGCCGGTACGGTCGAACACCGAGGCGCCCGCCGGGAACGACACGACGCCCGCGACCGTCACGGGATCCCACGCGCCCGACGCGCGACGGGCGGGCGACAGGACGACGCGGCGGGCATGCCCGGGTGCCGTGCCGATGAGGCGCACGGTCAGCAGCCGGTCGGCGTCGTCGGCCGTGACCTGGTAGGTGCTCGCCGTCGCGCCCGGGATGGCGACGCCGTCGCGCAGCCACTGATGCCGCACGGTGGTGCCGTTCGTCCACGCGCCCGTGGTCGCCGCCGTGAGCGTGCGGTAGTAGCGAGGGGTGCCCGAGATCTCCACGCTCGGCGCCTGCAGGGAGGGGAGGCGCGAGTCGAACGACACGAGCACGCGCGCCGACGAGACGCCCGTCGACAGCACCGACACCCGCACGCTCGACGAGCCCGCCGAGTTGGTGCGGTACGACACGAAGTCGTCGCCCGCCGCAAACGACATCCGGTAGCTCGAGGGGCCCGTCCAATTGCGGAGGATGAGGGAATCTGCGCTCTCGCACGCCGACGTCCCGACGGTGCAGGGGAACTTCAGGATCCTCACGCCCGGCGCGTACATCGGGTCGCGGTCGCCCTGATGGGCGCTGTACTCGGTGTAGAACGAATCGGCATCCCTGCCGCCGCCCGAGCGGTACTCCACGTAGAGACGCGCGTTGGTCGCCGGGTCGACGATCTCGAGGCCGCGCACCCCGGACGCCGCGCTGGCCGCCTGCAGTGTGAACGTCTGCTGCTTCCCGCCCGAGAGGGCCACTCGGCGCAGCGAAGCCGAGCGCGGCAGGGCGTCGAGAGCGGCCTTGTGCGTGACGTTCAGCGCCGCGATGTGATGGTCGTTGGAGTGCCCGGTGGCCGCGTAGAAGCCGCCACCCATGACGTCGTAGTAGTCGGCGTACGGCTGCTGCTGGCACGTCGACGACCCGACCGCCGCGTCGACCCGCGGATGCGGGCACGCCTGCAGGTTCGAGTGCCCGAGCCCCAGGTTGTGCCCGATCTCGTGGAACACGACGCCGTCCCAGCGGGTCGGGCTCGTCGGAACCGACGACCACGTCGTGCCGCCGCTCGTGACGCTGCCGACGGTGCCGAGGCCGTTGCCGACGCCGCACAGGGCGCCCGGGACGACGACGACGAGGTGCGCCCTGCGCGTCGACGCCCAGTAGTACGACGAGCGGTCGCCCGAGAGGGGGCCCGTGCGGTTGAAGCCAGAGCGGCCCGACGCGTAGGCCCACGCCGCCCCCGGGTCGCAGGCGATCGCCTTCTTCACCGTCGCGAAGCGCACCGCCGACGGGCGTGTGATCTTCGACACCTGCCCGTTGCTCTGCGTCGACCAGAATTCGCTGAGGCGCGACACCGGTTTCGAGAAGGCGCTGGCGGCGGGCCGGTCGGACGACGAGGCCGACAGGTACATGACATCGACGGTGTGCGCGCGGGGCGCGACGGCAGCCGCCGTCAGCGGGTCGATGTCGGCCGTGACCACCGTGAGGGCGATGTCGAGTTCGGCGCTCTTCTCAGCGACAAGGGCGCCGACGTCGGCGGTCGGGGGTGCGGAGGTGTCGCGGAGCTCGTCGGCCACCCGGCGGTCCACGGCGAGCACGCCGTCGAACGCGTCGCCGGAGCGCACCCCCGCGAGGGCGTCGCCGTCGAGGGCGACGGAGGTGCCGTCGTCGGTGACGAGACGAACATCGTTGCCCGTCGGCATCGCCTCCGTCTCCCCGCTGCCGGGCGACGTGTGCCGGCCGGGCTCGCGGGGGAGCACCAGGAGCAGTCCCGATAGCGCGACCTGCGCGGGCACGTCGATCGGCGCAGCCGGCGCAGGCGAGGAGGGTGCCGGCGCGGGTGAGGAGGGTGCCGGCGCAGAAGGGGCGGAGGGTGCGGGCGTCGAGGATTCGGGCGTGACGGGCTCGGGGGCAGCGGGACCGGGCTCGGGAGCAGCGGGATCGGGGGAAGGTGCCGGTGTCGCGCTCGCCGAGGGGGAGGGCGTGGGCGGCGCCGTGTCGGCTGACGCCGCGGGTCCCGCCAGCAGTGACACCACGAGCGCGCCGACGGCCACCGCTGAGGACGCCGCCCGGGCGAGCGCCCGCCGGGTGGCCACGACCCCAGCATCGCGATCCGACACGTGTTCCTCGGCTTCTGCCTCGGCGCGCGAGCCCCCATGCCTGCGCGATGCGGCTCAGGCTACTCGCGGGTCACGGTCGCGACAAGTGGCCGGTTTTGGCCGCAGGGCGGGAATGACGTAGACTGATCCCTTGGTGTTCGGCTCTGCTGACCCGGCACCGCGAACGTGAGCCCTCCACTGGCGCTGTTCCCCACAGGGAACCGCCCCGGAGCGGGATTCACGAACCTCTCCGTTCGATCAAGAAAGCAGCACTACTGTGACGCGCACTTACACCCCCAAGGCGGGCGAGACCCAGCGCAACTGGGTTGTCATCGACGCGAGCGACGTCGTCCTCGGACGCCTGGCCTCGCACGCGGCGGTCCTCCTCCGCGGCAAGCACAAGCCGACCTTCGCCAACCACATCGACACCGGTGACTTCGTCGTCATCGTCAACGCGGCCAAGGTGGCGCTGACGGGTCAGAAGCTCCAGAAGAAGATGGCGTACCGCCACTCGGGCTACCCGGGCGGCCTCACCGCCACGTCGTACGCCGAGCTCCTCGAGAAGAACCCGGTTCGCGCCGTCGAGAAGGCCGTCCGCGGCATGCTCCCCAAGAACAGCCTGGGTCGCCAGCAGCTGTCGAAGCTGAAGGTCTACGCCGGTGCCGAGCACCCGCACGCGGCCCAGCAGCCCACCCCGTACACCTTCGACCAGGTCGCCCAGTAAGCGCCGCCGAAACAGACTGAGGACAACCCATGGCCCAGAACAGCAATGCGGCACCTGTCGCTGACTCCCTCGAAGAAGCCCCCGAGAACTACACCACCGAGACCCCGGCCACCGAGACGGCCGCTGCCGCCCCGCGCCCCGTCCTCTCGGTCCCCGGTGCCGCCGTCGGCCGCCGCAAGCAGGCCATCGCCCGCGTGCGCCTCGTGCCCGGCTCCGGCTCGATCTCGGTCAACGGCCGCACCCTCGAGGACTACTTCCCGAACAAGCTGCACCAGCAGCTCATCAACGACCCGTTCACGGTGCTCGACCTCGCCGGCGCCTACGACGTGATCGCCCGCATCTCCGGCGGCGGCCCCTCGGGCCAGGCCGGCGCGCTGCGTCTCGGCATCGCTCGTGCGCTCAACGAGATCGACCTCGAGAACAACCGCCCGACGCTCAAGAAGGCCGGCTTCCTCTCGCGCGACGCTCGCGTGAAGGAGCGCAAGAAGGCCGGTCTCAAGAAGGCCCGCAAGGCGCCCCAGTACTCGAAGCGCTAATCCTTCGTGGCACTGTTCGGCACGGACGGTGTGCGGGGGCTGGCCAACGGCCCCCTCACCGCCGACCTTGCGCTCTCCCTGGCCCAGGCGACTGCCGTCGTCCTGGGCCAGGGGCGTATCGCGGAGGCGCGGAAGGCCGCCGGCAAGCGCCTCACCGCCGTCGTCGCGCGTGACCCGCGCATCTCGGGCCAGTTCCTGAGCGCGGCCGTCGAGGCGGGCCTGGCTTCGTCCGGTGTCGACGTGCTCGACGCGGGCGTGCTGCCGACCCCGGCGACCGCCTTCCTCATCAACGACATCGACGCCGACTTCGGCGTCATGATCTCCGCGTCGCACAATCCTGCGGCCGACAACGGGATCAAGATCTTCGCCCGTGGCGGCGTCAAGCTCCCCGATGCGGTCGAGCGGCGCATCGAAGAGGCGATGGCGGGCGACAAGCTGCGCCCGACCGGCGGCGACGTGGGCCGCGTCACACGGTTCTCCGACGCCGAGGACCGGTACGTGCTGCACCTCCTCGCCTCCCTCCCGCACCGTCTCACCGGTCTGCACGTCGTGCTCGACTGCGCGCACGGCGCCGCCTCCGGGGTCTCGCCCGAGACCTTCCGCAACGCGGGCGCGAAGGTCACGGTGATCGGCAACGATCCCGACGGCCTGAACATCAACGAGGGCTACGGGTCCACCCACCTCGAGCGCCTGTCGGCCGAGGTCGTGCGTGTCGGCGCCGATATCGGCATCGCCCACGACGGCGACGCCGACCGCTGCCTCGCGGTCGACGCCGTCGGCCGCGTCGTCGACGGCGACCACATCCTCGCGATCCTCGCCGCCGCCATGCACGAACGGGGTCGCCTGCACGACGACACGCTCGTCGCCACCGTGATGAGCAACCTCGGGCTGCACCGTGCGATGGCCGCCCGCGGCATCCGAGTCGAGACCACCGCGGTCGGCGATCGGTACGTGCTGGAGCGGATGACCGAGGGCCGTTACTCGCTCGGCGGCGAGCAGAGCGGACATGTGATCATGAGCGCCTACGCCACGACCGGCGACGGCCTGCTCACGGGCCTGCACCTGTGCGCCGAGCTCGCCCGCCAGCGCAAGAGCCTCGCAGAGCTGGCATCCATCATGACCGTGTTCCCGCAGGTGCTCGTCAACGTGACGGGCGTCGAGCGCTCGCGCGCGACCGACGCCGACGTCCTCGCCGCCGTCGCTGCGGCCGAGGCCGAGCTCGGTGACACGGGGAGGGTGCTTCTGCGCCCGTCGGGGACGGAGCTGATGGTGCGCGTGATGGTCGAAGCCGCCGACGAGCAGCAGGCGCGACGCATCGCCGATGAGCTTGCGGCCGTCGTCCGCGGTTGAGTGCGGCACGTCGCACGACGCTGATCGGGGCGGCGCCCGTAGCATGAGCGCAGGCGCGGCACCCACCGCGCGGTCCCGACGGAAGCAGGAAACGATGACGACGCGCGCCGCCGCCACCGTGGCCTCGGCCGCGCACGCGCGCGGCGGTGTCGTGGGCGTCGGGCTGCGAACGCTCGGCTCGTACTGGTGGCAGGCGGTGTCGGGCGGGCGCTTCTTCACGCGATGGACCCTTTTCGGGTCCGGTGTGACGGCCGTGTTCGTCCTCAGCCCGATCGCGGGCCTGACGAGCTTTCCTGAATACCTGGGCGCGATGACGGCGTCGCTCATCACGTGGGTGGTGCTCGTCGCTGCGCTGCTGCCTGCGGCGGCGGCCGAGCGGCGGCTGCGCTCGCGGTACGGCCGCGGTGCGCTCGTGATCGTGTCGCTGCTGATCGCGTCGTTCGCGCGTCCCTTCCTCAACGATCTCGTCGCCGAGTTCGTCTTCGGCCATGCGGTGACGGCGGGGTGGGGTCAGCGGGTGCTCACCAACACCCTCACGTGGTTCGCGCTCTTGCCTCTGATCGCGGGAGCCGTCACCTGGTACGCCGATGCGCGCCGGTCTGCGGCGCGGCTGTCGGCGGCGCTTGCCGTGTTCGACGATCTGCGTCACCGCATCAACAACTACGGGCATCAGAACACGGTGATCCTCACCGATGCCATCGCGCGGCTGCGCGAGCGGCGCGACGCGCTGCTCGCGGACACGGTCGACTTCGACGCCGTGCGTTCGTTCGCGGAAGAGGTGCGCGCGACAAGCCACCGGCTCGACGAACGTCTCCAGACGGCCCTCGACTACCGCTCCGGATATGCGATCGACGGGCGGGTGCCGCTGCCGGCGGTGCCGTGGCTCGCGCGCCTCGTGCCGCCGCCGCCGCTGCTGGTCGTGCTCCTGTACTTCATCGCGAGCCTGCCGTACACGTTCACCGCGGGCGGGCACCTGCTCGTCCTGATCTCCTTCCTGCTCCTCGTGGTGCTCAGCACGCTCGCCCACGTCGCCGTCAAGCTCGTGGCCCGTGCGGGTGCGCCGGTCGCCCGGGGCGCCGCCATCATCGCCGCGTGGACGATCGTCGGCCTCATCATGACGGCCGCGGGCATGATCGCTCAGGCCGGCGACGGCGCCGTGCTGGCCGTTCCGATCCTCGTGATCCCGAGCCTCGCCGTGGTCATCGGCTTCTGCGCGGATGCGCTGCGCCGCACCCGTGAGGACTCGGGTGCGCTCACCGAGCTGCTGTCGCGCACGTCGTCGCTCGTCACGGCGCGCACCGCGCTGGCGCGGGAGCCGCTGTGGCGCGGGGTGGACCTGCTCCATGACCGCGTGCAGAGCCGCTGCGTCATCTTCGCTGCCCGCGCCGACGAGCGTCAGCCGACGCCGGAGGAGATCGAGCGGTTCCGCATCGAGACCGACAACGCGTTCGACGCGATCCTCGCCGGGACCGCGCACCACTCGGCAGAGCCGCACGACCTCGATGGCCTGCTCGCCACGTGGGCGGGCGTCCTCGACGTCGACGCCGCGCTCGACGCGCCGGCCGTGATCGCGCTGCAGTCACCAGAGGTGTCGGCCGGCGTCGTGGCCGCCGTGAGCGAGGGCCTCATCAATGCGGTGAAGCACTCGGCCGCGCGGTCGGCGAGCCTCACCATCACGACGGCGCCCGACGGGTCGGCCCTGACTGTCGTGATCGCGTCGGCGGGTGCGCTCGGCACGGGCGCGGGGAGCGTGCCGACCGCGCGCAGGGGGCTGGGGCTCGCGTCGCTCGGAGGCCGCGCGCGTCTCACGCAAGTCGGCGACGATGTCGTGCTCGAGGTGACCGTTCCGCTCAGGGGCGAGGCCCACGAGGGCAGTGCTCCGTCGCGACGGTGGAACCTGCCCACCTCGGCGGTGCGTCTTCGCGGGGGTCAGGCGCTCGGTTCGCTCCACGACAGCGACTCGATATAGCGCAGCAGCACGCCTTCGCGAAGGGCCCACGGCGACACTTCGAGCTCATCGATGTCGAACTCGGTCATGGCCGTGTGGAGCACGACGGCGCCCGCCACGATCTGGAAGGTGCGGTCGGGCGTGATGCCGGGCAGTTCCTGCCGGGCCGACGCAGGAAGGCGAGCCAGGCGCGGAATCCACGAGCCGAGAGAGGCGCGCGGCAGGCGCAGGCGCTCGGCGCCGTTCCAGCCGGCGACGGGGTAGCCCGCGAGCTTCGCGAGCGAGCGGATCGCCTTCGACGAACCGACCACGTGGTGCGGGGCCGGCTGGTCGCGCATGAGGTCGGTGACGGGCGCGAGCGTCTTGCGGGCGTGGGCGCGCAACACCTCCACGGCCTCTTCGCCGGGAGGGTCGTGCGGCAGGAACTCCACCGTCATCCGGCCGGCGCCCAGCGGCACCGAGGCGGCGACGTCGGGCAGCTCGTCCGACCCGGCTGCCAGTTCGAGCGAACCGCCGCCGATGTCGAACAGCATGATCTGGCCTGCAGACCAGCCGAACCAGCGGCGGACCGCGAGGAACGTGAAGCGCGCCTCCGACTCGCCGCCGAGCACCTGCAGCTCCTGTCCGAGCGCCGCCTCGATGCGGGCGATGACGTCGTCGCCGTTGGTCGCCTCGCGCACGGCGCTCGTGGCGGTGGCCAGCAGTTCGACCACGTTCTCGGCCTGGGCCACCTCGCGTGCGTGCGCGACGGCATCGACGAGCGCCTGAACGCCGGTCTCGCTGATCGACCCGTCGGGCTCGAGATAGCGCATCAGGCGAAGCACGGTGCGCTCGCTTGTCGCGGCGAGGGGCCTTCCGCCGGGGTGAACATCGGCGACCAGCAGATGTACCGTGTTGGATCCGATGTCGAGGACTCCCAGGCGCACGGGACAAGCGTAGTCGCCGGACGCCGATAGAGTGGGCGCGATGGTCACCGAAGACGCCACGGCAATCGGCTCGCTCTACCGCGAGATCGACCGCGCGGACTGGGCGCGGCTCGCCCCCGGCGTTCCCAATCCGCTCACCGAGAACGAGATCGTGCAGTTGCGCGGCATCGGCGACCGCCTAGACATGGCCGAGGTGCGGGAGGTGTACCTGCCGCTCAGTCGTCTGCTGAGCACGTACGCCGAGAACACCAAGCGGCTCGGCGCCGAGACGGCGTCCTTCCTGCACGAACCCGACTCGACGACGCCGTTCGTCGTCGCGGTGGCCGGCTCGGTCGCGGTCGGGAAGTCGACGATCGCGCGTCTGCTCCGCGAGCTCATGAGCCGCTGGCCGGGCACGCCCCGCGTCGAGCTCGTGACCACCGATGGCTTCCTCTACTCCAATGCCGAGCTGGAGCGTCGAGGTCTCATGGCCCGGAAGGGCTTCCCCGAGTCGTATGACCGGCGCGCGATGGTCGACTTCCTGTCGGAGGTCAAGTCGGGGGCGCCCGAGGTGCGGGCGCCCTTCTACTCGCACATGCGGTACGACATCATCCCCGACGCGTACGTGACGGTCCGCCGCCCCGACGTCGTGATCGTCGAGGGCCTCAACGTCCTCGCTCCACCGCCCGCGCCCCACGACGTCGCGGTGAGCGACCTGTTCGACTTCTCGATCTACGTGGACGCCGACGTGCAGCACATCGAGTCGTGGTTCGTGAACCGGTTCCTCGCCCTCCGCGAGAGCGCATTCAGCAACCCGAACTCGTTCTTCAAGGTGTTCGCCCACATCTCCGATGAAGAGGCCGTGTCGCAGGCCCTCGGTTTCTGGCGCGACATCAACCTCCCCAACCTCCGGGAGAACGTCGAGCCCACCCGGCACCGCGCGAAGCTCGTGCTCCGGAAGGCCGCGGACCACACGGTCGAGTCGGTGCAGCTGCGCAAGCTCTGACGACGGGGATCGGACCCTTGCGCAGACCGGGTTCCCTCCCATAGCGTGACCACCAGCGTGCGCGGGGGCGCACCGGTGAGCGATCAACTGGGGGACACCATGCGCGACCGTGACCTTTCCACGCGCGACTCGCGCCACGGAACCATCCGGCCGACGCGAGGAGCGAGGCCGCGGGCACTCGCCGCAGCGGTCGCGATGACCCTCGCCGCGGCGTTGCTGGGGTTCGCGCCCGCCGCCCAGGCGGCGGCACCGACCTATTTCACCCAGGTGGGCAGTCTCCGCTCGGTGGAGCATCAGGGTCACCGGTACTTCTTCGCCGACGACGACCAGCACGGCCTGGAACTGTGGCGGACAGACGGCACGAAGGCGGGCACAAGCCTGTTCATCGATATCAACCCCGGCGATGCGGATTCCGACGGCCTGTCGGTCGGTTCGCTCAACAGTGATCAGCTGGACGACCATTTCCTGGTGTCGACCGCCGGTGGCCTCTATCTGCTGGGAGACATCTGCACGACGTCCGTATGCTCGCAATCGCGGAGCTTCGTGTCCGGCGTGTACAGAGTGGACATCGCGGCGCGGAAGCTGGTGCTCGTGTCGGCCGAGCAGTACGACCTGGTGGCGAACCTCGGGCAGCGCGTGCTGCTGCGGCAGGCCTTCACCGACAAGACGTTCTCCCTCGACGCCAACACGAACAGCGTCGCCGAGATCCCCGCACTCAACCGACTGGTCTTCGACGTGCTCCACCGTGACCTCACCGCCGCGGTGGTGAACGGCGTGGCGTACTTCGCCGCGGCCGACGAAGCGCGCGACACGGAGCTGTGGCGGTCGGACGGCACGCCCTCCGGCACCTACCGCCTCGCTGACATCCGCGCCAGTTCCAGCTCCTACCCGGGGTACTTCGTCGCCGGCACCCACCGCTTCTATTTCGTTGCCGACGACGGCAGCAACGGCAACGAGATCTGGACGAGCGACGGCACGAGCGCCGGGACGGTGCGGATCACCAACCACGAGGTCAACACCGGAAGCATCCGCCTCATCGTCAACCAGCCCAATCTGGTGACGGTCGGCGACCGGCTGTTCTACTACGTGGCGACGACCGCCCACGGCGCCGAACTCTGGACGGCGAACGGCACCGCGGCGTCGGTCGCTCTCGTCAAGGACCTGGCGCCCGGGACCGCCAGCGCTGTGATTAAGCACCCCGTGAAGGTCGGGTCGAAGCTCGTCTTCTTCCGCCCGGCGCCCGGAGGCGACGACGTCTGGGTCACCGACGGAACAGGGAAGGGAACGGTGAAGATCGCTTCCGGTGCAGGCAAGGGAACAACGCCGAACGCGTCGCAGTACTACCGTCAGATGAAGGACGAACCGGCAGTCGTCGCAGGCCAGGTCATCTACACCCGCAACCTGGCGGGGGTTCACAGTCTGTGGCAGAGCGGCATCACGGCGTCGACGACGAAGCGGATCGCGTCGCACTCCGGCCTTTCGGGCAGGCCGAGCCAACTCCTGCCGGTGGCTAGCCGCCTGTTCTACACGGTGCCGACGCGGGCGGGCAGCTTCGCTCCCACGCACTTCCTGCCGCGGTTCGCCACGATCACCGCTCAGAAGGCGCTGACGAAGACGCCGACGCCGAAGATCACCGGCACCGCTGCCGTCGGCAAGACGCTGAAGGCCGTGCCCGGAACCTGGGCGCCCTCGAAAGTGACGCTGAAGTACCAGTGGCTGCGTGGCGGCAAGGCGATCTCGAAAGCCACGAAGCCGACCTACAAGGTGGTGAAGGCGGACGTCGGCAAGAAGATCTCGGTGAAGATCACCGGTTCGAAGACCACGTACACCTCAGTGTCGAAGACGAGCAAGGCCGTCACCGCCCGGTATGCGCTCACGAAGACGCCGACCCCGAAAATCACGGGGACTGCGACGGTGGGCAAGAAGCTCACGGCCGTGGCGGGCACGTGGGCGCCGGCGACGGTGGCGCTCAAATACCGGTGGCTCCGGGCGGGCAAGGCCATTTCGGGGGCGACGAAGTCGACGTACACCCTGGTCGCCGCCGACCGGGGGAAGAAGGTGGCGGTGAAGGTCACGGGATCGAAGAAGGGATACGCGACGGTGGCCAAGACGAGCGCCGCGAAGACGGTGCGGTGACGACGGGGAAGGCTCAGGCGCGGCTGGGAGGGTGCCGAGCGCACGGTTTGTGAGGTCTCCGCGCAAACCGGCTCACCGTACGATCGATGGCATGTGTGGAATCGTCGGATACGTCGGCCCGCGGCCGAGCCAGGACATCCTGCTCTCCGGGCTCGCCCGCCTGGAGTACCGCGGATACGACTCGGCGGGCATCGCCGTCATCGACGGCGACGGCGACCTGGGGCTCCGCAAGCATGCGGGCAAGCTGCAAGTGCTGCGCGACGACCTGGCCGCCCACCCTCTCGCCGACGGAACGACGGGCATCGGTCACACCCGCTGGGCCACCCATGGGGCGCCGAACGATGTCAACGCGCACCCGCACCTCGCCGACGACGACAAGCTCGCCGTCATCCACAACGGCATCATCGAGAACTTCGCCGAGCTGAAGGCCGAACTGGCCGCTGAGGGCTTCACGTTCCGCAGCGAGACCGACACCGAGGTCGCCGCGGTGCTGCTCGGGCGCGAGTACCGCGCCGCCGGGAGCCTGGAGAGGGCTTTCCGCACGGTCGTCGCACGCCTGGAGGGGGCGTTCACGCTCCTGGCGATGCACCGCGACGAGCCGGGCCTCGTGGTCGGCGCCCGCCGCAACTCCCCGCTCGTGATCGGGCTCGGGGAGGGCGAGAACTTCCTCGGCTCCGACGTCGCCGCGTTCGTCGAGCACACCCGCAACGCGCTCGCGATCGGACAGGACGAGATCGTCGCGATCACGCCGGAGGGGGTCACGGTGACAGACTTCTCCGGCGCGCCCGTCGAGGTCGAGCCGTTCGAGGTGGTGTGGGACGCCGCCGCCGCCGAGAAGGGCGGCTGGCCGTCGTTCATGGCCAAGGAGGTCTCGGAGGAGCCCGAGGCCGTCGCCAACACGGTGCGCGGTCGCGTGCGCGACGGTGAGGTGGTCATTCCCGAGCTGGAGGGCTCCGACGACATGTTCGCCGGCATCTCCCGAATCATCGTCATCGCGTGCGGCACCGCCGCCTACGCCGGAATGGTCGGCAAGTACGCCCTCGAGCAGTGGACCCGCATCCCGGTGGACGTCGAGCTCGCCCACGAGTTCCGCTACCGCGACCCCGTGATCGGGTCAGACACCCTCGTCGTGTCGATCTCGCAGTCGGGCGAGACGATGGACACGCTCATGGCGGTCAAGTACGCGCGCGAGCAGGGCGCCAAGACGCTCTCGATCTGCAACACGCAGGGCGCCACCATCCCGCGGGAGTCCGACGCGATCGTCTACACGCATGCCGGCCCCGAGGTGGCCGTGGCGTCGACGAAGGCCTTCGTCGCGCAGATCACCGCGCTGTATCTGCTCGGCCTGCACATCGCGCGTGTGCGCGGCTCGCTGTCGGCTGCCGAGTCGGCGCGCAACGTGCGCGAACTCGAAGCGGTTCCCGAGAAGATCTCGTGGGTGCTCGAGAAGGAGCAGGCCCACATCGACCAGTTCTCGCGCTGGATGGCCGACACGCAGTCGGTGCTGTTCCTGGGACGTCACGTCGGGTACCCGATCGCCCTGGAGGGCGCTCTCAAGCTCAAGGAGATCTCCTACATCCACGCCGAGGGCTTCGCCGCCGGCGAGCTCAAACACGGCCCGATCGCCCTCATCGAGCCCGGGCAGCCGGTGTTCGTGATCGTGCCGTCGCCGCGTGCGTCGGCCGAACTGCACAAGAAGGTGGTGTCGAACATCCAGGAGATCCGTGCGCGGGGTGCGCGCGTGATCGCGGTGGCCGAGGAAGGCGACGCAGCCGTCCTGCCGTTCGCCGACGAGGTGCTGCGGATCCCGCTGGCCGCGCCGCTGTTCGAGCCCCTGCTGGCCGTCGTCCCGCTCCACATCTTCGCGATGGGGCTCGCGACGGCGAAGGGTCTCGACGTCGATCAGCCGCGCAACCTCGCCAAGTCCGTCACCGTCGAGTGACCGGCCACGGCGAGTAGGCTGGCGGGATGATCGTCGGCATCGGCGTCGACCTCGTCGACATCCCCCGGTTCGAACGGTCGCTGGAACGAACCCCGAAGCTCATGGAACGGCTCTTCTCACCCGCTGAGCGCACCCTGCGGCCGCATTCGCTGGCCGCGCGGTATGCGGCGAAGGAAGCGCTGATCAAGGCGCTGGGCGGGTCGGACGGCGTGCACTGGACCGACATCGAGATCGCCTCCGAGCCCTCAGGGCGACCCGTGTTCGCCCTCAGCGGCTCCACCGCCGCGACGGTCGCGGAGCGCGGCATCGACATGCTGCACCTCTCGCTGACGCACGACGCCGATGTGGCGGTCGCGTACGTCATCGCCGAGTCGCGGCGGGGAGACGAGCGGTGAGCGCGGCCGCGTCGGCTGCCACGGGAGGGATGCCCCGCGGGGTGATGCGCGAGGCGATCATCGACGTCGGTGCGATCACCGCCAACGTGCGGCACCTGCGGACCCTCACGGACGCCGAGGTCATCGCCGTCGTGAAGGCTGACGGCTACGGTCACGGCGCCGTGCGGTCGGCCCGCGCAGCACTGGAGGGCGGAGCGGCCCGCCTGGGCGTGGCCGACGTCGGCGAAGCGCTGGCGCTGCGACGAGCAGGCATCGACTCTCCGATACTCGCGTGGCTCCACGCTCCCGGAGCCGATTTCGCGGAAGCGGCAGCCCAGCGCATCGAGCTCGGAGTCTCGTCGCTCGATCAGCTGACCGCCGCGGCCGCGGCATCGACGGCGGATCGTTCGACGCCCGTGCACCTCAAGGTCGAGACGGGACTCGGACGCAACGGCCTCGCCCCGGCCGACCAGCGGATCGTGTTCGCGGAGGCGGCGCGGCTGGAGCGGCTCGGGCGTGTGCGGGTGGTCGGCGTCTTCAGTCATCTCTCCAACACGAGCGACGCCGACGACCGCGCGGCGCTCGCCCGGTTCGAGGAGGCGCTGGGCGCCGCGGCCGAGGCGGGACTTGCGCCGCAGGTGCGCCACCTCGCCGCCACCCACGCCGCCATCGACCTCCCCGCGGCCCGTTTCGGGTGCGTGCGCATCGGGATCGGGATGTACGGACTGTCGCCGTTCACCGATCGCACGTCGGCCGACCTCGGGCTGCGTCCGGCGATGACCGTCCGTGCCGCCGTCGCCGCGGTGCGACGGGTGCCGGCGCGCCAGGGCGTGTCGTACGGCTATCTCCATCGCACCGAGACCGAGACCACCCTGGCGCTCGTGCCGCTGGGGTACGCCGACGGGATCCCGCGCAGCGCCTCCGGCGGAGCCACCGGCGGAGCCACTGGTGGTGGCACGGGTGGTGGAACCGTGCAGCTCGGCGACCGCTTCTTCTCTGTGGCGGGCCGTATCGCGATGGACCAGTTCGTCGTCGACGTGGGCGACCACCCTGTCGCGGTCGGCGACGAGGCCGTGCTGTTCGGCGACCCGTCGCGTGGGGCGCCTCCGGTCGAGGCGTGGGCCGACGCCGCCGGCACCATCAACTACGAGATCGTCACGCGCATCGGTCCGCGGGTGCTTCGGCGGGAGGTGTCGCGATGACCGGTCTCGCACCGTTCGAGGGGGAGCGGGAGATCTCGTCGCCCGAGGCGATGGAAGACCTCGGGCGCCAGTTCGGCGCCGTGCTCCGCGCGGGGGATCTCGTGGTGCTCACCGGCGCGCTCGGTGCGGGGAAGACGACGCTCACGCGAGGCATCGCGGAGGGACTCGGCGTGCGGGGCCCCGTGCAGAGCCCGACGTTCGTGATCGCGCGCACGCACCCCTCGCTCGTCGGCGGCCCACCGCTCGTGCACGTCGACGCGTACCGTCTGGGCTCACCCGCCGAGCTCGACGACCTGGGGCTCGACCTCGATCGATCCGTGACGATCGTGGAGTGGGGTCGCGGCATGGTCGACGGCCTCGTCGACCAGTGGTGGGACGTCGAACTCGACCGCGAGTGGGGAGGCACGGGGCTCGACAACGCGTGCGGGACGAGCGGACCTGCGGCGCGCGAGATGGACGACACCGCCCCGCGGCGCGTCACGATCACGCGGCATCCGTAGTCACCGCATCCGCCCTGCCGATCGCGCGCGCCGCCGCGGCTACCCTGGAAGGGTGATCCTCGGCATCGACACCTCTCTCGGCACGGCGGTGGCCGTCGTCGAGCCGGACGGTGTCGTGCGCGCCGACGCCGGGAGCCCCGACCCGCTCGCCCATGCCGAGGTCATCGGACTGCTGATCGAAGCGGCCCTCGCCGATGCGTCGCTCGGCCCGCTCGGGGCCACCAGCGCACCCGAACCGGTCACGATCACGCACGTGGCCGCGGGGGTGGGTCCGGGGCCGTTCACGGGCCTGCGAGTCGGCATCGCCGCTGCACGCGCGTTCGCCCTCGGCCGCGGCGCGCAGGTCGTGCCCGTGCCGAGCCACGATGCCGCCGCGCTCGCCGTGCTGCTCGCCGAGCCGTTCCGCGACGACGGCGAGCCGTTCGCGGTCGTCACCGACGCGCGCCGCCGCGAAGTCGCCTTCACGGTGTATGCGGGCCTCGACGACGACGGCCTCCCACGCCGGGTGACCGAGCCGTCGCTCGTCCTCCGCGCCGACATCGACGACGTGCTGGCAGCGGCCGGTGCACGACGCCACGACGTGTCGGGCATCTCAGCGGCGATGCTCGCGCTCGCCGCGGCCCGCGCGGTGGCTGCGGGTCGTGAGCTCGCCGACGGGGAACCGCTGTACCTCCGCGCGCCCGACGTGACCCTGCCTGCGGCGCCGAAGCGGGTGGGGTCATGACCGTCCGCACGGCGACCGCCGCCGACCTCGACGCGATCATGGCGCTCGAACGCGCCTCGTTCCCTACCGACGCGTGGAGCGAGGCGATGATGGCGGCCGAGCTCGCCTCGCCGCACGGCCGCTATCTCGTCGACGAGGAGGGCGGGCGACTGCTCGGCTACGGCGGCGTCCGCGCCGTCCGAGGTGCGGGTGACGCCGACATCCAGACTATCGCGATCGCCGCCGCCGCGCGCGGGCGCGGGCGAGGACGCGCCCTGCTTCACGACCTGCTCGACACCGCCCGCGACCGCGGGGCGCGTGACGTGTTCCTCGAAGTGCGTGCCGACAATCCCGTCGCGCAGGCCCTCTACGCATCGGAGGGCTTCATCGAAATCGGACGCCGCCCGCGGTACTACCAACCCGACGACGTCGACGCGGTCATCATGAAGCTCGATCTCGTCGCGTGGTCGTCGGCGCGGAGCACGTCGACGCCGACAGACGCCACGACGAGGGCGGGGTGGTGCTGATGTCGAACGAACCGCTCGTGCTGGGCATCGAGACGAGCTGCGACGAGACCGGCATCGGCATCGTCCGCGGGCGCACTCTGCTGTCCAACACGATCGCCAGCTCGATGGCCGAGCACGCCCGCTACGGCGGCGTCGTGCCGGAGGTGGCCGCCCGCGCCCACCTGGAGGCGCTCCAGCCCGCGATCGAGGCCGCCCTCGCCGAGGCGGACGTGACGCTCGCCGACCTCGACGCCGTCGCCGTCACGAGCGGCCCCGGGCTCGCCGGCGCGCTCATGGTGGGTGTAGGTGCGGCGAAGGCGCTCGCGGTGGCGCTCGACCGCCCGCTGTACGCCGTCAACCACCTCGTGGGTCACATCGCCGCCGACATCCTCACCGGGGAGGAGGTCGAGTACCCCACCGTGGCGCTGCTCGTCTCGGGCGGCCACACGTCTCTGCTGCTCGTGCGCGACCTCGTGTCGGACGTCGAGCTGCTGGGCGAGACGATGGACGACGCAGCCGGAGAGGCCTTCGACAAGATCGCGCGGATTCTGGGGCTGCCGTACCCCGGCGGACCCGAGATCGATCGTGCGGCCGCTGACGGCGACCCCGACGCCATCCGATTCCCCCGCGGACTGTCGCGCGCCTCCGACATGGCCGATCACCGCTACGACTTCTCCTTCTCGGGTCTGAAGACCGCCGTCGCCCGCTGGGTCGAGCGCGCCGAGGCCGCGGGCGAACCGGTGTCGGTGCCCGACGTCGCCGCCTCGTTCCGCGAGGCCGTCGTCGACGTCCTGGTCACGAAGGCTCTGGATGCGTGCGAACGTCACGGCGTGCCCCGCCTGCTCCTGGGCGGCGGTGTGATCGCCAACCGGCGCCTGCGTGAGGTGGCCCTCGAGCGGGCCGCCGCGGCGGGTGTCGCCGTTCGCATCCCGCCCCTGTCGCTGTGCACCGACAACGGGGCGATGATCGCGGCACTGGCGTCGGAGCTCATCCGCTCGGGGCGTGCGGCGTCGTCGCTCGAGTTCGGGGCCGACTCGACGCTGCCGGTCACCGAGATCCAGGTCGCGGTGAGCGCATGAACCCGATCGAGGACGACCGGCCGACCGTGCCCGAGGGCGCGTCGCAGGTGCCGGGCGGCATCCCCGAGGTCCCGCTCCCTGCCGCGCGCGAGCCTCGCGACCCGGCACCCGGCCCGGGGGTGACGCGGGTGTCGGCGCCAGCCGTCGATCCGGTGCCCAGCGAGACGATCGTCCTCCCCGGCGTGCATCGCGGCGGCTTCCGTCGCGCGCTCACCGAGCCGGTGACGGTCGCGGCGCCGGTGCAGAGCCCGACGGCGGCATCGGCCGGCGACACCGCGGGCGGTGTCTCGACGGCCGGTCTGCAGTGGGCTCCGCCCGCGCCGGCGCCCCTGCCGCGGAGTGCCCCGTGGGCGCTGACCTTCGCGGTGCTCGGCCTCGCGGTCTCGCTCTTCGTCGGGTGGGGTTTCCTCATCGGCGTGCTCGGAGCAGGGCTCGCCCTCGCGGCGCTGCGCCGCCCCTGGGAGAGCCGTGGCGCCGCTGTCTGGGCGCTCTGCCTCAGCCTGCTGTCGCTGGTCTACAGTGCGGGGTGGCTGTGGTGGGCGTCGACCCAGGGGCCGCTGTTCGGCTGACGTCGCGATGACGGGTTCGCCCGACCGCGCGGAGCGCGGTCACACCCGTTCGGCGAGGAGCGCGACGCGCTGCGAGCCCCGCCGCGTCAGCACGAGGGTCGCCGACGAGTTTCCCCTGAGCTTCAGTTTCGTGCGGAGCGTCGCAGGGTCGACGTCGACGCCCCGCTTCTTGATCTCCAACGTGCCGATGTCGCGTTCGCGCAGGGCGCGGGCGAGCTGCTTCACGTCGAACGGCAGCTGTTCGACGAGGCGGAACGACTGCACGAACGGGCTCGTGAGCGGGGCGTCGGAGGTGAGGTACGCGATCCCCTCCGACACCATGCCGGCGTCGAGCTGCCGCGCGGCCTCGCCGATCAGCCGCGCGCGGATCACCGACCCGGCCGGCTCATGCAGGTAGGCACCCAGGGGACGCACGCCGACATCGGCGACGTCTGCCGGTGCCGTCAGCTCGTGTGCCGTGCTGCCGTGCACGACGAGGGCTGCGCGGGCGACCCCCTCGCGGGCGAGCGCGCCCGACCACAGCACGAGCTCGATCGTCGACCCGTCGACGCTGATCCACTGGGCCTCGACGCCGTCGGGGATCTGGGACCGATCGAACCCGGGCCCCAGCTTCATCCCGGCGGGCAGCCGCGATGCGAGAGCGAACGCCCAGTCGAGCGGCGGCGACCAGTCCTGCGACCGCGTGCGCGACGTCTCGCCGTGCCCGGCGGTGCGCCGCGCCGGGTCGAGCCAGACGGCGTCGACGCCGCTCAGATCGGCGTCCTCGGCGCGCCCGTGCGTCACCGACACCGCCTCCCCGAACGGCGCGAGGTTGTAGGAGGCGATCGCCGCCGTGATCTCGTCGGCGTCGACCGCGCGCACCTCCAGACCGATACCGGCGAGCCCGAGCGCGTCGCCCCCGATCCCGCAGCCGAGGTCGGCGACGCGGGTGAGGCCGGCGTCGCGGAAGCGGCCCGCGTGAAGGGCGGCCACTGACAGGCGCGACGCCTGCTCGAGACCCGCGCGGGTGAAGAGCATCCGGCCCGCGAAGTCGCCGAACTTCGCCGCCGCGCGCGTGCGCAGCCGGGCCTGCCCCACGACGGCGGACACGAAGTCCGCGGAGTGTCCCTGGCCCCTCAGCCGGGTGACGGCGGCTGCCGCCTCGTCGGTCGACGCGATGGCGCCCAGGGCATCGATCGCGCGGAGCGCATCCGGCGTGAGCAGAGCGGCCAGCTCGCGGTGATCCATGCCGTCAGCCTACGGGGGCCGACCATTGGCACTCGCGTTGCACGAGTGCCAGCCGCGCCCTAGACTGGCGTTAGCACTCGAAGTGTGCGGGTGCTAATGAGTCTTGAGAAAAAGACCCCTGAAGCAGAAAGAGGTAGACCGTGTCGGTTTCCATCAAGCCGCTCGAGGACCGCATCGTCATCAAGCAGGTCGAGGCTGAGCAGGTCACGTCCAGTGGACTGGTCATCCCCGACACCGCGAAGGAGAAGCCCCAGGAGGGCGAGGTCGTCGCGGTGGGCCCGGGTCGCATCGACGACAACGGCAACCGCGTGCCGCTCGACGTCGCCGTCGGCGACCGCGTCATCTACAGCAAGTACGGCGGCACCGAGGTGAAGTTCGGCGGCGACGAGTTCCTCGTCCTGTCGGCTCGCGACGTGCTCGCGGTCGTCGTCCGCTGATCTGACGCGCGATACACACCGCCGGAAGGGCTCGGGTGCTGCGGCATCCGGGCCCTTCGTGGTTCTCTGATGCGGGTTTGGCAGGTCGGCCGCGGCTCTCGGCAGGATCGCGACGCCCCGCCGCGCGTCGCGAGGTCATGACCGTCCTAGGCTTGGACCCATGACACAGGTCGACCCCGCACGCGAGCACACCCTCGGCGGGGTCTACGTCTTCATCGCCTATCTGCTGTGGGGCTTCCTCCCGCTGTACTTCGTGAGCCTCGCGCCGACGAGCCCCTGGGAGGTCGTCGCCTGGCGCATCGTGCTCTCGCTCGTCTTCTGCGCCCTGCTGCTCACGGTCACTCGCACCTGGACGAAGCTGTGGGCCATCCTCCGCAACAAGCGGCTGGTCTTCTGGACGATCGTCGCCGGCGTGCTCATCTACATCAACTGGCAGGTGTTCCTCATCGGAACGCTCACCGGCCATGTCATCGAGGGCAGCCTCGGCTACTTCATCAACCCGATCTTCACCGTGCTCCTGGGCGTGCTCGTGCTGCGGGAGCGGCTGCGCATCGCGCAGTGGGTGTCGATCGGCATCTCGGCGCTCGCCGTGATCGTGATCATCATCGGCTACGGCACGGTGCCGTGGATCGCGCTCACGCTCGCGGCGTCGTTCGCGACCTACGGCCTCGTGAAGAAGCAGATCGGCCCGAGCGTCGATGCGATCAGCGGACTCACCCTCGAATCGCTCTGGCTCCTGCCGGTCGCCGCGGTGCAGCTGATCGTGGTGGCGACGACCGCGGGGCTCACGATGGGAGCTCTCGGCGGTGGGCACACGGCCCTCCTGCTGCTCGCCGGCATCTTCACGGCGACGCCGCTCCTGTTCTTCGCCGCGGGGGCACGCCGGGCGCCGCTGACCCTCGTGGGCATGCTGCAGTTCGTCGCGCCCGTGCTGCAGTTCATCACGGGCGCGTGGATCCTCGGAGAGCCGATGCCCCTCGAGCGGTGGATCGGCTTCGGGCTGGTCTGGGTGGCGCTCGTCGTGCTCACGTTCGACTCGGTGCGGCACGCGCGCCGACCCGTCATCGGCCCCACCGGCTGACCGGCGACGACCGCTCCGCACCAGGCTCGACGTAACGATTGGGTCGCGTTACACAGCGTTAACGGATCGCAACATTGCCGACGCTCCGCGGCGATTAGGTTATACCCAACTGGAGCGGCACCCGAGGTCGCTCCGTCATCCCATAACAAGGAGCAACATGACCGTCTTCACACGTTCGCGTGCAGGCAAGGTCTTCGGCGCCATTGCCGTCGCCAGTGTCAGCGCGCTTCTGCTTGCCGGCTGTGCCGGCGGCGGAACTCCGACGGAGCCCACCGAGAGCCAGCCCCCCGTCGCGGAGGATCTCACTCTCAAGATCGGCAGCGTTCTGCCCCAGACCGGCAGCCTCGCGTTCCTCGGCCCGCCCGAAGAGGCCGGCGTGCTCCTCGCGGTCAACGAGATCAACGATGCCGCCAAGAGCCTCGAGGTGGAATTCACGCCCGGCGACTCGGGTGACGCCGACAACAAGGCGTTCGAGACGACCGTTCCCAAGCTGCAGAACGCCGGCGTCTCCGCGATGATCGGCGCCGCCGCCTCCGGCGTGACCAAGCTGTTCCTCGACTCCAACGTCCAGGCCGGCATCATCACCTTCTCGCCCGCCAACACGTCGCCCGACTTCACGACGTGGGAGGACGACAACCTCTACTGGCGCACCGCTCCCAGCGACCTGCTGCAGGGCGAGGTGCTCGGCAACCTGATCGCCGAGGACGGCCACAAGAACATCGGCATCCTCTACCAGAACGACGCCTACGGCACCGGCCTGTTCGGCGTCATCAAGGAGGTCTTCGAGTCGACGGGTGGCACGGTCGTGGCTGAGGCGTCGTACAACGACGGCGACAGCTCGTTCGACGCCCAGGTGTCGACGATCGCGGCGGCCAACCCCGACGCGGTGGTGCTCATCACGTTCGACCAGTTCGCGACCATCGCGCCGCTGCTGTCGAACGCGGGCGTCTCGCCCGAGAACTACTACCTCGTCGACGGCAACCTCAAGCAGTGGGGCGACGACGTCTCCGTCTCGCTCGAGGGCGCCAAGGGCACCACGCCCGGTCCGGTGCTCGAGACCGACTTCCAGGACCGCCTCAACGGCGCCTGGACCGAGGCGGGCAACGCGGCGCTCGACGACTACTCGTACGCCGCTGAGTCGTACGACGCGGTCATCCTGCTCTCGCTGGCTTCGCTGGCCGCCGGTTCGACCGACGCCGCCGACATCGCCGGCAAGCTCCAGGAGGTCTCGGGAGGCTCGGGCGAGGGCACGAAGTGCACCACGTTCGCCGAGTGCGCCGACATCATCCTCGGTGGCGGCACGGCCGACTACGACGGCATGTCGGGTCCGGTCACGTTCGACGAGAACGGCGACCCCACCGAAGCGTCGATCGGCATCTTCCAGTACAAGGCCGACAACACCCACGAGCGCATCGAGACCCGCTGACGCTCAGACGGTACCCGAAGGGCCCCGCAGCTTCGGCTGCGGGGCCCTTCCCGTGTCCTCCCCGACCCACGCGGACGGAAAGCCCGAATACGTGGCAGTCGTTGCGGTGGAGCCGCAACACGTGCCCCGTATTCGGGCTGCGCCGCGCGAAGCGCGGGCGGAGGGGTCAGTCGTCCGTGCCGAGGGTGCCGAGGTACAGGCCGATGACCTGTGGATCGTTGAGGAGCTCGCGCCCTGTGCCGTGATACGCGTCACGGCCCTGGTCGAGCACGTAGCCGCGGTCGCAGATCTGCAGGCAGCGACGCGCGTTCTGCTCCACCATGATCGTCGTGACACCAGCCTTGTTGATGTCGGAGACGCGGAGGAACGCATCGTCCTGACGGACGGGGGAGAGGCCGGCGGAGGGTTCGTCGAGGAGCAGCACCGACGGATCCATCATGAGCGCACGGCTCATCGCGACCATCTGCCGCTCGCCGCCCGAGAGCGACCCGGCGCGCTGCTTGAGGCGCTTGCCGAGCTCCGCGAAGATGCCCGTCACGAACTCGAGGCGCTCCGCGTAGATCTTGGGGTTCTGGTAGAGCCCCATCTGCAGGTTCTCCTCGATCGACAGCGACGGGAACACGTTGTTCGTCTGCGGGACGAATGCGACGCCGCGCTGCACCAGCTTGTCGGCCTTCAGCCCGACGATCGACTCCCCGTTGACGGTGATGTCACCGCCGCGCACCTTCACGAGCCCGAAGATCGACTTCAGCAGCGTGGACTTGCCGGCGCCGTTGGGGCCGATGATGCCGATCAGCTCGCCCTTGTGGGCGATGAGGTTCGCGTTGTTGATGATGTTGATGCCCGGCAGGTAGCCGGCGAGAAGGTCCGTGACCTGCACGACCACCTCGGCGTCCGTGGCGGCGATCGCGCCGGTGTGCGCGGTGCTCCGAGGGGCTCCGCTGGTCGAGGGATCGGTCATCTCTTGTCCTCCTCCGCATCGGCGACCGAGGCGGCTTCCTCTTCTTTGATCTCCTCGAGCAGCTCGCGCGCCGACTCGTCGAGCTCGCCCGACACGCGGCCGGTCACGACGCCGAGGTCGACGTCCTGGTGGCTGCCGAGGTACGCGTCGATGACGGCCTGGTCCTGCATGACCGTGTCGGGCGGGCCCTCTGCGACGACCCTTCCCTCGGCCATGACGACCACCCAGTCGGCGATGTGGCGCACCATGTGCATGTCGTGCTCCACGAACAGCACCGTGACGCCCAGGTCCTTGAGGTCGAGGATGTGGTCGAGAAGCGACTGCGTCAGCGCCGGGTTCACCCCGGCCATCGGCTCGTCGAGCATGATCAGCTGTGGGTCGCTCATGAGCGCGCGCGCCATCTCGAGGAGCTTTCGCTGACCGCCCGACAGGGATGCCGCGAAGTCCCGCTCCTTGGCGTCGAGCTTGAAGCGTGCGAGCAGCCCGCGCGCCTTCTCCTCGTTCTCCTTCTCCTGCGCGCGCCAGACTCCCGGCACGAACGACTGCCAGAACTTCTCGCCGCGCTGGCGGGGAGCGCCGAGCTTCATGTTCTCCAGCACCGTGAGCAGCGAGAGCGCCTTGGTGAGCTGGAACGTGCGGACCTGGCCCATGCGGGCCACCTTGAACGCCGGGATGCCCGAGAGGCTTGTGCCGTCGTACGACCAGGAACCCGAGTTCGGCTTGTCGAACCCGCAGAGCAGGTTGAACAGCGTGGTCTTGCCGGCGCCGTTCGGGCCGATGAGCGCTGTGATCGCGTTGCGGGGGATCTCGAGGTGCTCCACGTCGACGGCCTTGAGGCCGCCGAATTGCCGCGTGACCCCGTCGACGACCATGATCGGGTCGACCTTGGGGACGCCGGGCACGGGCGCGCCCGTGGCGAGTCCCGCGGTCTTCGGGCGCGGGACGCTGCCCGTCACGGGAGCCGGCTCACCGGCATCCGCGCCGGGGGCGCCGGGGATCTCATCACTTGACAAAGGTCATCTCCCTCTTGTCGCCGAGGATGCCCTGCGGCCTGAAGATCACGAGGAGCATGAGCGCGACACCCACGAGGATGTAGCGGAGCGTGCCCGCCTGGATCGGGGTCATCGGCAGCCAGCCCGCCTGCGCCATCTGGGGGAGCAGGTTGCCGAGCAGTGCGAGCACCATCCAGAAGATCACGGCGCCCAGCGACGGGCCGAAGATCGTCGACGCGCCGCCGAGGAGGAGGATCGTCCACAGGAAGAAGGTGAGCGCCGTCGTGTAGCTCGACGGGATCACCGCCGACGGCAGCACATACACGATGCCGCCGAGAGCGCCGATGACACCACCGACGATGAGCGCCTGCATCTTGTAGGCGAACACGTTCTTGCCGAGCGAGCGCACCGCGTCTTCGTCTTCGCGGATGCCCTTGAGCACGCGTCCCCAGGGACTGCGCATGAGCGACCACACGACGAAGATCGACAGCGCGAGCACGATGAGGCCGAACGTGACGATCCACAGCTGCTGCGGGGTGAACTGCCACGGGCCGAAGCCGTAGCGCTCTCCCGTGGCGAGCGCCGGGAACGGGTTCGCGGACTGGAAGCTGCCGTTGTAGTTCCCGAGGCCGTCGGCCGAGTTCGTCCACTCGTCGAACACCTGCGTCGTGAACAGGAGCCGCACGATCTCGGCGGCCGCGATGGTCACGATGGCGAGGTAGTCGGCGCGAAGCCGGAGCGTGGGCACACCGAGGACGATCGCGAACACGACGGCCAGCAGAAGGCCCACGAGCATCGCGAGATACCACGGGAGCTGGAAGGTGAGGATCGAGATCGCGTAGCCGTAGGCGCCGAGGGCCATGAAGCCCGCCATGCCGAAGTTCAGCAGTCCCGCGTAACCGAAGTGCACGGCGAGGCCCGTGGCGGCGAGCGCGTAGGCGATCGTGACGGGGCTCAGCAGATAGCTGAGGGTGTTGTTGAAGATGGCACCCCAATCCATGGCGATCACCCAAGCCTTTCTTTACGACCGAGCAGACCTTGGGGTCTCACCAGCAGGATCAGGATGAGCACGACGAGCGCGCCGGCGTACTTGAGGTCGGACGGGATCCACAGGGTGGACGTCTCGACGACGACGCCGACGATCAGGGCGCCCAGGAGCGCGCCGAACGCCGTGCCGAGACCGCCGAGCGTGATCGCGGCGAAGATCAGCAGCAGCATCTGCGTGCCCATGTCCCAGCGCACGCCGGGGCGGAAGTACGCCCACAGCACGCCCGAGAGGGCCGCCAGCGTCGCCGCGAGCACCCACACGATGCGGATGACCCGGTCGACGTTGATGCCCGAGGAGGCCGCCAGCTGCGGGTTGTCGGAGATCGCGCGGGTCGCCTTGCCGATGCGGGTGCGCAGCAGGAAGAACGCCACCGCGAGGATCGCGACGATGCTCACGCCCATGCTGATGAGGTCGATGTACGACACCTGGATCGGGCCGATCTGAATGGGTGTGGGGCTCGCGCCCGGCAGCTGCGACGTCGAGCCGCCGACGAAGAACTGGAACGTGTAGCGCAGCGCCAGCGACAGGCCGATGCTCACGATCATGAGCTGCACGACTCCGAGGCCCCGGTGTCTCAGGGGTCGCCAGATGCCGGCGTCGAGCGCGAGCCCGAGGGCGGCGCCCGCTGCGAGGGCGACGATGATCGCCAGCCACAGGGGGAGCGACAGGGTCGTCGTGGCGATCATGGTCACGAGCGCGCCCCACGTCACCATCTCACCGTGGGCGAAGTTCGACAGCCCCGTCGTGCCGTAGATGAGCGCCGCGCCCATCGCGGCGAGCGCCAGCAGCAGCCCGAAGTTGAGACCGTTGACGAGGCGGATCGCCAGCTGGTCGACGAACGACTGCGTCACGCGCTGGCCCTCGCCCAGGAAGAGGTTCACGATCTTCGTCTTGGTGAGCCCGAACTCGACCTCGAACGAACCGGTGGTGCCCGATACGGGCTGCAGTCCTTCCGTGAGCAGTGCCGGATCGACGATGACGCCCTCGGGAAGGGTGTTCTCGTCGATCACGAGGGTGTACGTCTCCTTGGCGGGGACGTAGAGCCGCCAGCGGCCCTCGGCGTCCGTGATCGTCGAGGCCTCGAAGCCGCCGCCGGAGATCGACATCGTGACGTCGGGCACGGGTTCGTCGTCGAAGGTGATGACCCCGCCGAAGTAGAAGTCCGTCTGCTCCTGGTCGCCTCCCGGGGTATCGGGGGCGGCGGCGTGTGCGGCGCCCGGACTGCTGAGGATCAGCAGCACGGCGGCCAGCACGGCGCCGAGGATCAGCGCAGCCCACCTCGATGGGCGTGCGGTGATGGTCGTGGGACTCAAGGGGTTCCTCCATGTCCAGCGCACCTGTTCGGGTGATGCGGTCGCATCGGCATTGATGAACGACGGTACGAGCGTAATGTGTCGGCGGTGTTTCGCCTACGGATCGATCCGAAGCCGGAATGAAACCGTACAACGACGACTTAGAATCATTGAGCCCGGAACACGCAGGAGAGAGCCACATGGAGCACAACGACCCGTTCGGTTTCGTCGGATTGACCTATGACGATGTGCTGCTCCTGCCGGGGCACACCGACGTCATCCCCTCGGAAGCCGACACGTCGTCGCGCGTCACCCGCCGCATCACCGTCGCCACGCCTCTCCTGTCGGCCGCGATGGACACCGTCACCGAGGCGCGGATGGCCATCGCGATCGCGCGCGAAGGCGGCATCGGCATCCTGCACCGCAACGCGTCGATCGAGGAGCAGGCATCGATGGTCGACCGCGTGAAGCGGAGCGAGTCGGGCATGATCACCGACCCGATCACGACCACGCCCGACGCGACGATCGAAGAGGTCGACACGCTCTGCGCGCAGTACCGCATCTCGGGGCTGCCGGTCGTCGACGAGGACGGGCGTCTCGTCGGCATCATCACCAACCGCGACATGCGCTTCGTGTCCGGATTCGAGCGTCAGACCACGAAGGTGCGCGACGTCATGACGAGCAAGGGACTCGTCACGGGGCGCGTCGGCATCGGCGCGAACGAGGTCATCGCCCTCTTCGCGCAGCACCGGGTCGAGAAGCTTCCGCTGATCGACGACGACGGCAAGCTCGCCGGCCTCATCACCATCAAAGACTTCGACAAGAGCGAGAAGTATCCGCTCGCAACCAAGGACGAGCAGGGGCGCTTGCGCGTCGGGGCGGCCATCGGCTTCTTCGGTGACGCGTGGCAGCGCGCCGAGGGGCTCCGCGATGCCGGCGTCGACGTGCTCGTGGTCGACACCGCCAACGGTCAGTCGGCGGGCGTGATCGACATGATCAAGCGCATCAAGGCCGACTCGTCCTTCGACCACATCGATGTCATCGGAGGCAACGTGGCCACCCGCGAGGGCGCGCAGGCGCTCGTCGACGCGGGTGCGGATGCCGTCAAGGTCGGCGTCGGCCCGGGATCGATCTGCACGACGCGTGTCGTCGCCGGTGTCGGCGTGCCGCAGGTCACAGCGATCTGGGAGGCGTTCCAGGCCACCCGCGACGCCGGCATCCCGGTGATCGCCGACGGCGGACTGCAGTACTCGGGCGACATCGCGAAGGCCCTCGTCGCGGGGGCGGACACCGTCATGCTCGGTTCGCTCCTGGCCGGCACCGACGAGTCGCCGGGGGAGATCGTGTTCCAGGGTGGCAAGCAGTTCAAGCTCTACCGGGGGATGGGTTCCCTCGGGGCCCTCCAGACGCGCGGCAAGAAGACGTCCTACTCGAAGGACCGCTACTTCCAGGCCGATGTGCCCAACGACGACAAGCTCATCCCCGAGGGGATCGAGGGTCAGGTCGCCTACCGCGGTCCCGTGTCGGCCGTCGCCTACCAGCTCGTCGGCGGTCTTCGTCAGTCGATGTTCTACGTCGGGGCGCGCACGATCGAGGAACTGAAGGCGCGGGGCAAGTTCGTGCGCATCACCGCGGCGGGACTCAAGGAGTCGCACCCGCACGACGTGCAGATCGTCGTCGAGGCGCCCAACTACAAGAAGTAGGGGCTGCCTCACCGCAGGCGGAACGCCGGGTCCGCCTGCGCTGTCGCGTCGAGCGCGAGGTCGGCGAGCACCGCTCCGACCCCGGGCGCGAACTTGAAGCCCTGTCCGGAGAAACCGGCACCCACCACGATGCGGCCGCGTCGGTCGAGCACGAAGGCCTCGTCGGGCGTGCTGGTGTACGTGCAGCTGATCGGCGCGGCGGTCGCGGCATCCAGGCCCGGCATCCACTCCCGCACATAGGCGGCCAGCTCGGCCTGCCTGACGGGCGCGAACGGACGCGCATCGGGGTCGACCTCGTCGCCGACGCCGTGGAAGCCGACCTTCACCCCCTCGCCGGGGGTAGGCATGCCGTAGACGCTCGCCGGCCACGAGCCGGGCGCGACGAAGTGGTTGAACGACGGCCACGCGTCGGGGCCGTCGACCGGCAGGAAATGGGCGGGTGACTCCTCGGTGACGCGCAGCGGCGGCAGTGCGATGCCGGGTACCAGCTGCCGGGTCCAGGCGCCCGTCGTCACGATCGCCACATCCGCGGTGACGGCGTCGTCGGCGGTGCGGACGGTGACGACGTCGCCATGGTCCTCGACTGCCGTCGCACGCGTGTTCCACCGCACCTCGCCGCCGGCAGCGACGATCCGCCGCTCCAGCTCTCGGAGCGCCGCCGCGGCGCGGGCGACGCCCGCATCCGGGGAGAACAGCACCGTCTCCTCGAACCGCATGCCCGGCCACCGTCGGCCGGCCTCCCGCCCCGTGAGCAGCTCAGCCGGAACGCCGCGCTCGCGCAGGCGCGCCTCCGTCGTCACGAGCCGGTCGCCCATCGCCGCCGCGGCGGAGTTCGCGCCGTGGGAGACGAGACCGTGCAGGCGCAGGAGCGGCTCACCCTCCACCTCTCCGAGCGCATCCCATCCTTCGCGCGCCCGGAGCAGCAGATCGAGGTAGTGCGGATCGGCGTACGCGTTGTTGAAGTTGCGGGTCTCGCCGTGGGATGCGCCGCGGGTGTGACCGCGCCCGAAGCGCTCGAGCACCAGCGGACGCTCGCCCCGCCGCGTCAGGCTCCACGCGGTCGCGAGACCCATGACGCCGCCGCCGACGACGACGGTGCGCGCGCTCACGTGACCGCCCCCCGCCGGCGGAACCGCTCGTCGCGCCACAGCCCGTCGTCGAGAACGCGTCGAAGCGCCTCGACGCTGTCCCAGACGTCGGCGTGGCTCGTGTAGAGGGGCGCGAAGCCGAAGCGGAGCACTCCCGGCTCGCGGTAGTCGCCGACCACCCCGAGCGAGATCAGCGAGTTCACGATCGCGAAACCCTCCGGATGCCGGTAGCTGACCTGGCTGCCGCGCCGCTCGTCGCGAGACGTCAGCAGTTCGAGGCGGTGCCCGCCGAGCCGTTCGTCGACGAGCCGCATGAACAGCGTCGTGAGGGCGAGGGACTTGCTCCGAACCTGGGCCGGATCGGCCTCGAGGGCGAGATCGATGCCGACCTCCATCGTCGCGAGCGACAGGATCGGCTGCGTGCCCACGAGGAACCCGCGGATGCCTTCGGCCCGCGCGAACGTCGGAGACATGTCGAACGGCCGGGCGTGTCCCCACCATCCGGTCAGCGGCGACACCGCGCGGGGGAGGTGCCGCTCGGCGACCCAGACGAAAGCCGGGGCTCCGGGACCGCCGTTGAGGTACTTGTAGGTGCAGCCGACGGCGAAGTCAGCGCCGTCGCGGTCGAGGTGCACGGGAACGACACCGGCGGAATGGCACAGATCCCACACGGCCAGGGCGCCGGAGGCATGGACGCGGGAGGTCGTGTCTGCCATGTCCCACAGCGCGCCCGTGCGGTAGTTCACCTGCGTGAGGAGCACGACGGCGACGTCGTCGCCCAGGGCCCCGGGGAGGTCGTCGGGGCCCTCGATCAGACGCATCTCGTGACCACCGCCGAGCATGTCGATGAGTCCCTCGATCACGTACAGGTCCGTCGGGAAGTTCTCGCGCTCCGTCACGATCACCCGCCGGTCGGGAGCCTCCTCCTGCTGGAGGCGCAGCGCGGCTCCGAGTGCCTTGAACAGGTTGATCGACGTCGTGTCGGTAGCGACGCACCCGCCGCGCTCGCCGCCCAGGAGCCCCGCGATCTTGCCGCCGATGCGCGTGGGCAGCTCGAACCAGTCGTTGGTGTTCCAGCTGGCGATCAGGTCATCGGCCCACTCGCGGTTCACGACGTCGTTCGCACGCTCGGCGGCGGCGACGGGCATCGCCCCGAGCGAGTTGCCGTCGAGGTAGATGCGTCCAGGGGGCAGTGCGAAGCGCGAGCGGAACGGCGCGAGCGGGTCGCGGCCGTCCGCGTCGAGGCAGTCGTCGCGTGTGACGGGGGCGGAGATGTGCGTCATGAGGGCTTTCGTCGAGCGAGGGATGCGGTGCTTGGTAAGAATCCTGGCCCAACCTCCGACCGTACGGCTCCGTTCCGCGCACGCAAGCCCGGTGCTGCGTGCACGCAACTTCGTCTCTGACCCACTGAGTATCCGTCCGGGCGGACATGAACGGCTTGTCCCGTAGCAACCTTGTGGATCGAACCGGGACCACCAGGCGCGCGCGGGCGCATAGCTCGACGGCGTCCGCGCCCAGATCCTGCCCGAGACCCGGGTGGGCCGACGATCACGGCGGGTAGGCTGGGAGGGTGACCATGGAGATCGAGCTCGGCCGCGCCAAGCGCGCCCGCCGCGCGTACGCGTTCGACGACATCGCTGTTGTGCCCTCCCGTCGCACGCGCAATCCGGAAGACGTCTCGACCGCCTGGTCGATCGACGCGTTCGGGTTCGAGATCCCCGTGCTGGGCGCGCCGATGGACTCGGTCATGAGCCCGCAGACCGCGATCATGCTGGGGCGTCTCGGCGGCCTGGGCGTGCTCGACCTCGAGGGCCTCTGGACCCGCTACGACGACCCCGAGCCGCTGCTCGCCGAAATCGCGTCGCTGCCGGCCGAGATCGCCACGCGCCGCATGCAGGAGCTGTACGCCGCGCCCATCAAGCCCGAGCTCATCCGCGACCGCCTCGCCGAGGTGCGCGAGGCGGGCGTCACCGTCGCCGGAGCGCTGACGCCGCAGCGCACGCAGGAGCTGTACGAGACAGTCGTGGCCGCGGGAGTCGACCTCTTCGTCATCCGCGGCACGACGGTGTCGGCCGAGCACGTGTCGAGCGACGCCGCGCCCCTCAACCTCAAGAAGTTCATCTACGACCTCGACGTGCCCGTCATCGTCGGCGGCGCGTCCACCTACACGGCGGCGCTCCATCTCATGCGCACGGGTGCCGCGGGCGTGCTCGTCGGCTTCGGAGGAGGCGCCGCCTCCACGACGCGCGCCACGCTCGGCGTGCACGCGCCGATGGCCACCGCGGTCGCCGACGTCGCCGGCGCGCGCCGCGACTACCTCGACGAGTCGGGCGGACGGTACGTGCACGTCATCGCCGACGGCGGTGTGGGCACCTCGGGCGACATCGTCAAGGCGCTCGCGATGGGCGCCGATGCCGTGATGCTCGGGGTTGCGCTGGCCCGCGCCATCGATGCGCCCGGCCGCGGCTACCACTGGGGCCCTGAGGCCCACCACCCCAAGCTCCCGCGCGGCCGCCGAGTGGAGGTCGGTCAGGTCGCTCCGCTCGAAGAGATCCTGTACGGCCCCGCGCCCGTCGCCGACGGAACCGCGAACCTCATCGGCGCGCTCCGCAAGTCGATGGCCACCACCGGCTATTCCGACCTCAAGGAGTTCCAGCGCGTCGAGGTCGTCCTCGCTCCGTACGCGACGCACTGATGACCTCTGCCGAGCCCGCTGCCGGCACCGACCCGCTCGGTCCGGAGGTCTTCCCGCCCACGCTTCGTGAAGTCATGCTGCGACCCTGGTGGCTCGGCATGCTCGGGCTCGCGCTCGTCGTGGCGGGGGTGTTCGCATGGCTCGGTCAATGGCAGCTCGGCAACGCGATCGACACCGACCCGCCGCCGCCCGGTGCGACCGAAGACGTCCGTCCGCTCGCCGATGTCGCGCAGCCGGGGGAGTACCTTCCCGAGCCGCTCGTCGGGCAGCGTGTCGAGACCACCGGGAGATGGGTCGAAGACGACTTCCTCGTCGTGTCGTCGCGGTACAACGGCGGCGTCGAGGGGTACTGGGTGACGGGACAGTTCCGCGTGGCAGGCCTCGACGCTCCGACGGCGCTCGCTGTCGCGCTCGGCTGGACCGCGACGCGCGACGAGGCCGATGCGGTGGTGGCCGAGATCGCGTCGTCGCTCTCGACGATGGGCGATGCGGCGGTGCCCCTCACCGGACGCCTCATCTCGGATGAGGGTCCGCGCGTGCCCCCGCGGGGAGCACCGGCCACCGAGATGACCACGATGTCGTCGGCGGCGCTCCTCGGCCGGTGGAGCGACAACGACGGGCTCGACGTCTACCGGCCCTACCTCGTCGCCGACCGTGCGTCGCTGGGCCCCATGCCCGTATTGTCCGCGCTGCAGCCGATCGACTCGCCCGCCCCGGCCGAGCAGTCGCCCATCAGCTGGCTCAACGTCTTCTACGCCGTCGAGTGGGCCGTGTTCGCCGGCTTCGCCTTCTACATGTGGTACCGCCTGGCGCGCGACGCATGGGAGAAGGAGGTCGAGGCGCGTGCCGACGAGGCTTCCGCGACCGCGTGACGAGAGCCGAGCGTCCGGCGCCGGACGGTAGACTGGAGGCCATGCCCGCTCAGCCCAAGCTCGCCACCTTCCCGGCGATCCGATCGGCGCTGAAGTTCTACCAGATCGCCTCGGTCATCACGGGTGTCGGATTGCTTCTGCTGCTCGCGGAGATGATCCTCAAGTACACCCCGATCCACGTCGAGCTGTTCGCCGGCGGCTCCGGATTCCTCTGGTTCGCACCGGTCATCGCCGGGCCCGACTGCCAGTGGTTCTCGCTGTTCCTACCGGGCTTCGACGACTGCGACATGATCTCGACGGGCGACGGGGTCAACATCTCGCTGCTCATCCTCATCGCACACGGCTGGTTCTACGTCGTGTATCTCTTCGCGTGCTTCCGCGTCTGGAGCCTCATGCGCTGGGGCTTCCCGCGTTTCATCCTGCTGGCGCTCGGCGGTGTCGTGCCGCTCCTGTCGTTCTTCATGGAGATCCGCGTGGCGCGCGAGGTCAAAGCGCACCTCGCCGAGCGCGAAGCCCAGGCCGCGAACAACCCCACCCCTGACACATCCCCTCTTCTCGAGACGGAGCCCCGGTGACCACTCAGACCGAAACGGCCCAGCGGCCAGTCCTCGTCGTCGACTTCGGCGCGCAGTACGCGCAGCTGATCGCACGACGCGTGCGTGAGGCGGGCGTGTACAGCGAGATCGTGCCGCACACCGCCACCGCCGAGGAGATCGCCGCCAAGAACCCCGTCGGCATCATCCTGTCGGGTGGGCCGTCGTCGGTGTACGAAGAGGGGGCGCCCCAGCTCGACACCGCCGTCTTCGACCTCGGTGTGCCGACGCTCGGCATCTGCTACGGCTTCCAGTACATGGCCAAGAGCCTCGGCGGAGAGGTCGCCAACACGGGCCTGCGCGAGTACGGCGCCACCGACGCCACGATCGTGACCGACAACGTGCTCCTGGGCGGCCAGCCCGTCGAGCAGAACGTGTGGATGAGCCACGGCGACCAGGTGGCCCAGGCTCCCGCCGGGTTCGAGGTGTTCGCCCGCACCGCGGCGACCCCCGTCGCCGCGTTCGGCGATGACGCGCGCAAGTTCTACGGTGTGCAGTGGCACCCCGAGGTCAAGCACTCCGACCACGGTCAGGCCGTGCTCGCGAACTTCCTCCACAAGGCCGCCGGCCTCGCCTCCGACTGGAACAGCGGCAACGTCATCGCCGAGCAGGTGGAGAAGATCCGGGCGCAGGTGGGTTCCGGCCGCGTGCTGTCGGCCCTCTCGGGCGGTGTCGACTCCGCGGTGTCGACCGCGCTCGTCCACGAGGCCGTCGGCGACCAGCTCACCGCCGTGTTCATCGACCACGGTCTGCTGCGCAAGGGCGAGCGCGAGCAGGTCGAGCAGGACTACGTGGCATCCACCGGCGTGCGCCTGATCACCGTCGACGCGCGGGAGACGTTCCTGAACGCGCTCGCCGGCGTGAGCGACCCGGAGGAGAAGCGCAAGATCATCGGGCGGGAGTTCATCCGCGCGTTCGAGAAGGTGCAGTCGGAGCTTCTCGCCGAGGCCGCCGCGGAGGGCGACCCCATCCGCTTCCTCGTGCAGGGCACGCTCTACCCCGACGTCGTCGAGTCCGGCGGCGGGTCGGGCACCGCCAACATCAAGAGCCACCACAACGTCGGCGGACTCCCGGAAGACCTGCAGTTCGAGCTCGTCGAGCCGCTGCGCACCCTGTTCAAGGACGAGGTGCGCGCGATCGGGCGCGAACTCGGCCTTCCCGAGGTCATCGTCTCGCGTCAGCCGTTTCCGGGCCCCGGCCTCGGCATCCGGATCGTGGGTGAGGTCACCGCTGACCGCCTCGAGATTCTGCGTGATGCCGACGCGATCGCCCGCGCCGAGCTGACGAAGGCGGGCCTCGACGGCGAGATCTGGCAGTGTCCCGTCGTGCTCCTCGCCGATGTGCGCTCCGTGGGCGTGCAGGGCGACGGCCGCACCTACGGCCACCCGATCGTGCTGCGTCCCGTCTCCAGCGAAGACGCGATGACCGCCGACTGGACCCGCCTGCCGTACGACGTGCTGTCGAAGATCTCCAACCGCATCACCAACGAGGTCCGCGAAGTGAACCGGGTCGTGCTCGACGTCACGTCGAAGCCCCCGGGGACCATCGAGTGGGAGTAACCTCGCGGCTTCGACGTCGAGGCGTGCGTCAGCGCGCCCAGGGGTCGTAGTCGGCGAGGAGCGGGCCCTGTGCGGGACGCCGGTCCTCGGGCACATGCTGCAGGTTGACGCGCACGCGGTACCAGAGCGAACTCGACCCGCGCATGCCGTCGACGAGCACGTCCGCCGGGTGCAGCAGGTGCACGATGTCGGCGTGCGCACCGCGCCACTGATCGAGCGCCGCCTCCGCCTCCGGCTTGGTGCGGGTGCGCGCCACCTCGATGAGCGGCATCGTCGATGCGCGCCGCCCCGATCCGTCGGATCCACGGGGCGGCTTCTCCGCCGGTCCGAGCTCGTCGGCGAGCCGCAGCAGCCCGTCGAGGGAACCGGCGGCGGCATCGATGCCCTCATGCGGATCGCCGCGCTCCGCGAAGCGCTCCCGCACCGTCGGCACCGTGAACTCCTCCGGCCGGCAGGCACGCACCTCATCCCAGTCGAGCGGGGTCGACACGCGCGCGTCGGGGAGCGCTCGCACGGAGTACGCTGACGCGACGGTGCGGTCCTTCGCGTTCTGGTTGAAGTCCACGAACACGGTCTCGCCGCGCTCCTCCTTCCACCAGCGGGCCGTCGCGAGTCCCGGTGCTCTCTCCGCCACCTCCCGGGCGAGCGCCTCCGCCGCGAGTCGCACGTCGGCGTACGCCCACCGCGGTTCGATGCGCACCAGGATGTGGAGGCCCCGCGACCCGCTCGTCTTCGGCCAGCCCACCAGACCGTGGTCGGAGAGCACTTCGCGCGCGACGAACGCCGCATCGACGATCTGCGACCAGTCCACGCCGGGCATCGGATCGAGGTCGATGCGGAGCTCATCGGGATGATCGAGATCCTCCGCGCGCACCGGATGCGGGTTCAGATCGAGGCATCCGAGGTTCACGACCCACGCGAGCCCGGCGGCATCCCGCACCACGGTCTCCTCCGCCGAGGTCCCGGACGCGTAGTGGAGTGTCGCCGTGTCGATGAACGGTGGATGGTTCTCGGGTACGCGTTTCTGGAAGAACGGCTCCGCATCGATGCCCTTCACGAAGCGCTTCAGGACCATCGGCCGCCCGCCCGCACCCCGCAGCGCGCCTTCGGCGACGGCGAGGTAGTACTCGACCAGGTCGAGCTTCGTCAGCCCCGGCTCCGGGAACACGATCTTGTCGGGACTCGAGACACGCACCTCGACGCCGTCGACGTCGAGGAAGGTCTCCTTGCGCGCTGCCACGAACGTCACGCTAGACCGGCGGTCCGGCGATGTCACGGGGTTGACAGTCCCGTACCCGTGCCGCCGACACCGCCGGAGGCGTCAGCGCGCGAAGCGGAGCGTCACGATCTGGAAGGGCCGCAGCGACAGCGTCACCTCCGACGCGTCGTCGCCCACGACCGCGCCGTCGAGCGCCGACGGCTCGGTGTCACGCTCCAGCAGGTCGGTTTCGGACACCGCGGTGGGGGCGAACGACACGGTGAGGCGTGCCGAGGTGCGCATGCCGAAGGCTTCGTAGAGCCGCACGACGACGTCGCCGCTCCCGTCCTCCGCGAGCTTCACCGCCTCGACGACGACCCCCGGCCGATCGACCGTGAGCAGGGGGGCGATGTCGGCGGCGGCTCCCTCGACGGTGCGCACCGGGAGGTTGATCCGATAGCCCTCGCTGATCGCGTCGGCCACGTCGGCGCCGATGACGAGACCCACCTGGAGAGAATGCTGCCCCTGATCCTGGGTCGGGTCGGGGAAGAGCGCGGCGCGGATGAGCGACAGCCGCACTGTGCTCACCGTCCCCCCGCCGGACGCGCGAGCGGCGCGCGTGACGTCGTGGCCGTACGTCGAGTCGTTCACCACCGCGACGCCGAAGTCGGGCTCGGCGACCCGGATCCAGCGGTGCGCCACCGTCTCGAACCGGGCGGCATCCCATGACGTGTTGGTGTGGGTGGCGCGCTCGATGTGTCCGAACTGGATCTCGGACGTCGCCGAGTCCGTATGCACATCGACCGGGAAGGCGAGCTTCAGGAGCTTCTGCGTCTCATGCCAGTCGAGGTCGAAGCGGAACGAGACCACCCGTGACCCCTCCGCGAGCGTGATGCGCTCTGTCACCCGCGATGCGCCGAACGAGCGTTCCACGACGATCCCGTCGTCTTCCGCGTGCACGTCGTCGGCATCCACGAGATCCGTGACGCTGTTGCGGTAGTGCACGTCGACGTCCCATGCGTCCCACTGGGTGGGGGTGTCGCGGTGCAGCTGCAGGAGTCCGGCCGCCGCTCCCGGCGCCACGGCGTCGCGCCCCGTCGCCACGTCGATCGCCGACGTGACGAGCCCGCGGCGATCCACCTGCACCCGCACGACGCCGTTGTCGAGCACCCAGCCGTCGCCGTCCGCCCGCGGTCGCACGGGCGCCGCGGGCACCGCATCGGAAGCGCCGAGAGCGGGCACCCCGTCGCGGGCGTGAGGCGCGGCGTTCGCGCGCAGCGTGCGGTCGCCGTCGCCGGCGAGGGCGCGCAGGCTCGTGGCGATGATGTCTTCGAGTTCCCGCGCCACGGCCGCGTAGTTGCGCTCGGCGTCGTGGTACACCCACGCGATCGACGACCCCGGCAGAATGTCGTGGAACTGCTGCAGCAGCACGGTCTCCCACATCCGCGTGAGCCGCTCCGTCGGGTACTCCGCGCCGACGCGCACCGCGGCGGTGGCCGCCCACAGCTCCGCCTCGCGCAGCAGGTGCTCGCTGCGGCGATTCCCCTGCTTGGTGGCGAGCTGGCTCGTATAGGTGCCGCGGTGGAACTCCAGATACAGCTCGCCCACCCACACGTCGGGCTCGGTGTACTCGCTCTCCGCGGTCTCGAAGAACGTCCGCGGCGTGCTGTGCACCACCCGGGGTGATCCTTCGAGCGATCCCGTGCGGGCGATCGCCTGCGTCATCTCGCGGGTCGGACCGCCGCCGCCGTCGCCGTATCCGTAGGGAAGCAGTGACACCGTGCCACGGCCCTTGTCGGCGTAGTTCCGCTCGGCGTGCGCGAGCTCGGCTGCCGCGATGACCGAGTTGTAGGTGTCGACCGGCGGGAAATGCGTGAACAGACGTGTGCCGTCGATGCCCTCCCAGCGGAACGTGTGGTGCGGCACGCGATTGGTCTCGTTCCACGAGATCTTCTGCGTGAGGAACCAGCGGGCACCGGCCGCGCGGGCGATCTGCGGCAGCGCGCCCGTGTAGCCGAACGAGTCGGGCAGCCACACCTCAGGGGTGTCGAGGCCGAACTCGCGGAGGAAGAACCCCTTCCCTGCGACGAACTGACGCGCGAGGGCCTCGCTTCCCGGGAGGTTCGTGTCGGACTCGACCCACATGCTCCCCACCGGCACGAAACGTCCCTCGGCGACGCGCGCCCGGATGCGGGCGAACAGATCGGGATAGAACTCCTTCATCCACGCGTACTGCTGCGCTGACGATGCCGCGAACACGAACTCGGGGTCTTCGTCCATGAGCGAGAGGACGTTGGAGAAGGTGCGCGCCACCTTGCGCATGGTCTCCCGTACAGGCCACAGCCACGCAGAGTCGATGTGCGCGTGGCCCACGGCGTGCAGCGTGTGCGCGCTCGCCGTCGCCGGCCGTGCCAGCAGCGGAGCGAGTACGGCCCGGCCCGCCGACGCGGTGCCGGCGACGTCGTGCGGGTCGACCGCGTCCACCATCCGCTCGAGCGCGACGAGCAACTCGGCGCGGCGCGGTGAGCCCGCGTCGAGCTGCCCCACGAGGCCCCGCAGTGCCCGCGCGTCGGCGAGCAGCGCGGTCACTTCGAGGTCGCGCAGGCACACGTCGACGTATCGCAGCACGTAGATCGGCTCGTCTCCCGCCGTGGCGCGGTCGCCGACCGGGGTGGGGTCGAAGGTGAAGAGGCTTCCGACGTCGGGATTGGACGCCGCCTCGATGTAGAGGTCGACGCTGCCGTCGTCCTCGACGGCCTCGCTCACGGCGTTGTTGAGGGGCGCGATGCCGCGCACCGGGCGGCCCTGCAGATCCCACACCAGGGCCTCGCACTGGAATCCCGGCTGACCGCTCGTGAAGCCCAGGTCGACCACGAGCTCCGCACGCGCGCGGCCCGCGTCGAGAGCCGCGCGCCATTCCTCGGGCGCCTGCCCACGCACGCGGAACCAGGTCGTGCCCCAGGGGAGCCCCCACCGGTCGCCGGGCGCGATCGGGCGGTAGTCGCCCGCCGCCGCCTCGTCGAAGGCGACCGGCTCGCCCGGCGCCGTCCACTGCTCGAGGTCGGCGGGACGCGTGTCGGTGTAGACGGCGGGCAGGAGACGCTCTCGTATGAAGCGGTCGATGCGCAGTTCGGCCAGGGGGGAGCGGTCGTGCATGAAGAGTGCCTTTCGGTGGGGAGTCAGCCCTTGACCGATCCGGCGAGCGCGAACGCACCGCCCGACAGTCGCTGGACGATGACGTACAGGATGATCATGGGGGTCGCGTAGAGCACGGAGTAGGCGGCGAGCTGGCCGTACGCAATCGAGCCGTACTGTCCGAAGAAGTTGAAGATCGAGACGGCGGCCGGGAACTTGTCGGCCGAGAACAGCAGCACGAACGGCACGAAGAAGTTCCCCCACGCCATCGTGAAGACGAAGATGAACACCACGCCGAGCCCCGGTCGCATGAGCGGGAGCACCACGCGGCCGAGCGCCTGCATCGAGCCGGCGCCGTCGACCCACGCCGCTTCCTCCAGCGAGATCGGCACGGAGTCCATGAAGTTCTTCAGCATCCAGATCGCCATCGGGAGCGACGTCGCCGCCATGAAGAGGATGACGCCCCACGTCGAGTCGAGCAGCTTGAGCGTCACGAACAGGGCGTAGACGGGCACCATCATCGCCGTGATCGGGAGGCCGGTGCCGAACAGGATGCCGTACATGAACGTCCGCTGGAAGCGCATGCGGTACCGCGACAGCGGGTAGGCGGCGAAGATGCCGGCGACCACGGTGATGACGGCGGTGCCGAACGAGACGGCGACGGAGTTGAGGAGGGGACGCCACGTGACCTCCCACGTCATCACCTGTGTGTAGTTGTCGAGCGTCCACGTCTCGGGGAGCGACATCGACACGGTCGCGGTCTCGTTGACGGAGGCGAACACGATCCACAGGAGCGGCACGAGGAACAGTGCGCCGATGACGGCGAGAATCACCGACGCGATCAGGGTCTGCGTGCGCTTGCGGGGTGCGGCGACACTCATGCGCCGCCCGGTGACGATGCGAGCGGTCGCGCTCATGTCAGTCCACCTCCGGCTTGAGGAGCTTGATGTACACGATCGAGAACACCGCGCCGATCAGCAGGGTGACGGTCGCGATCGCCGTCCCGTACCCCACCTGCGCGAATTTGAACGCCTCTTGGAAGGCGAGCACGGGAAGCGTCGACGACTGCGTGCCCGGTCCCCCTCCGGTCATCACCCAGATGAGCGTGAACACGCCCAGCGTCTGCAGCGTCGTGAGCAGCAGATTGGTGGAGATGGAGCGGCGGATGACGGGCAGCGTCACGCGCGTGAAGCGCTGCCACGCCCCCGCGCCGTCGATCGTGGCCGCCTCGGTGAGGTCGGGCGGGACTTCGGCGAGGGCCGCGTTGTACACCATCATCGAGAAGGCGGTGCCGCGCCAGATGTTCGCGACGATCACCGAGAGCAAGGGGAAGTAGTACAGCCAGCTCGTGCCCTCCAGGCCGAACCAGCCGAGCATCGCATTCAGCGTTCCGTCGGTGGAGAAGAACGCGTACAGGGCGAAGGCGGCCACGATCTCGGGCAGCACCCATGCGAGCACGACGAGCCCGCCCACGAGCGACCGCAGCGGCTTCACCGCGCTGCGAAGCAGCACGGCCAGCAGCATGCCGAGCACGTTCTGTCCGATCACGGCCGACGCGAGGATGAACACGACCGTGAGGACGAGCGAGTTCCAGAACTCCGCCGACGCGAACAGCGCCGCGTAGTTGTCGAGCCCGATGAACTCCGGGTTCGCCGCCCGGGGCCCGGTCATGGCGCGGTTGGTGAGCGATCCGTACAGCGAGTACACGATGGGGCCGAGCATGAACGCGGCCAGGAGCAGCACCGCAGGCAGCAGCGGCAGCAGGCGGGCGAGGGTGCGCCCGCCGCGGCGTGGCCGGGGAGAGGTGTCCCGGCCACGCGCGGCGGTGACCCGTGAGGCGACGGCGGTGGTCATCGGTCGATCAGCCGGCAGCCTGCGTGTTCTCTTCGCCGACGATGCCGACGAGCGCGGTGTCGTACTGGCCCTGCGCGTCGGCCGGCGACATCTGTCCCGTGAACACCGCTTCGGTCGCGACCGGGATGTTCGAGGAGATCTGCGAGTAGTCGGGCGTCGCGGGTCGGAAGTGCGTGTAGGCCACGAGCGACGAGAAGAACTCGAACGACGGGTTGTAGTCGAGATACTCCTGGCTCTCGGCGACGTCGGAGCGCACGGCGATCTGTCCCGCCTCCTGGTGGTACATGAGGGCGTTCTCGGGCGTGAGGGCCTGCGCGATGAAGTCGAACGCGGCCTGCGGGTCGACGGCGTTCGCGCCGATCGCGAGCGTCCAGCCGCCCGACATCGAGGTGAAGCCGTCGCCGCTGCCGTCCTTCGTCGGCATGGCGGCCATCCCCATCGTGTCCTGCCATTCCGGCCATTCGTTGTCGCCCGAGATCCAGTTGCTCGGAAGCCAGGAGCCGTCGAGCGCGATGGCGAGCTCGCCCTGAGGCAGCAGCTCCGTGCTCACCTTCGAGCCCCACCCGGCGTCGAGGGCTTCAGCGGGGTCGGGGCCGAGCTTCTCGTCGGCCATCGTCTTGTAGAACGTGAGGGCGTCGAGGAACCCCTGCGACCGCGTCACCCACTTGTTGGTGCTCGTGTCCATGAGCTCGTCGCCGGTGCCGTAGAGGAGCATCTCGAAGCCCTGCATCGACGTCGCCTCTCCGAGCGCCTTGGAGGCGTAGACGTTGAGGGGGATGACGTCGGGGTTGCTCGCTTTGATCGTGCGCGCGGCGTCGAGGATCTCGTCCCAGGTCGTGGGCGCCCAGTCGGTGGGCAGACCCGCTGCCTCGAACAGGTCTTTGTTGAAGTAGAGGCCGCGCGTGTCGGTGCCGAGCGAGACGCCGTACGTGTTGCCGTCGTCGCCGAGCCCTGCCTGCTTCGCGCCGTCGTCGTAGAGGTCCCAGCCGTCCCAGTCGGCGAGGTACTCGTCGATCGGCTGAAGGTAGCCGGCGGCGGCGTCGGAGCGGATCTGGAAGGTGTCTTCGTAGATGACGTCGGGGGCGGTGTCGGCCGACCCGTTCATGAGGGCGAGCTTGGTGAAGTACTGGTCCTGCTCGGCCTCGATCGGCACGAGCTCGACGGTCATGCCGTCGTTGGCCGCCTCGTACTCCTCCTTCGCTTTCTTCATCAGCTCGTCCATCGCGGTGAACGAGGCCGTCTTCTGGTAGGCGACCCGGATGGAGGTGGCATCGTCGGCTCCGCCTCCGCTGTCGGCACAGCCGGCGAGTCCGGCGACGAGGGCAGCGGCGCCGAGAACGCCGAGGGTGGTCAGTGATCGTTTCATGGAGAGCTCCTTTGCTGTCCGCCGCGGGGGGAACGCCGCGCCGCTGTTCCTGGCCCTCAATTTCTAAACCAAATGGATTAAAACATCAAGGCGTCGCGGGAACTCTTCCGACGGAGGCCGGACGCGACCCCGGATCAGCGTGACGCGATGAGGAGGTCTGCCGGTCGCGCCGTGAAGACGCCGTCGAGCACGAGGCACGCGGCTCCGGCGGCCGCCACATCGGTGTCGAGCCGGGTCTCCCACAGCGTGATCGTTCGCGTGGTCGTGGCCGCCGCGTTCGCGGTGAGGGCGCGGCGGAGCGCCGGCAGCACGGCGGGCGACATCCGACTCCACATCGGGCCGCCGATCACGACGACGTCGGCGTCGAGCAGGTTGTTGACCAGCACCATCCCGCGCGCCAGCGCCTGAGCGGTGCGTTCGAAGGCGGCGATCGCTGCGGAGTCGCCGTCGACCGCATGCTCCGTCATCCGCCCCAGGAGGGCGCGCACCTCGGCCGGCGACGCTTCGTCGAGGGCATCCGATGCGGCTACGAGCCGCTCGGGCGCCACCGCGACCCCGAGGCATCCGCGTTGACCGCAGTGACACAGCGGCCCGTCGGCCTCGACCACGAGGTGAGCGACGTCGCCTGCGTTGCCGGTTCGGCCGCGCACGGGCGTCGCATCGGTGGCGAGCCCCACACCCACGCCGGCGCCGTAGTAGAAGAAGATCGCGTCGCTGAGGAGTCCGCCGGTGTCGACCCAGAGCTCGCCGACCATGGCAGCGACGACGTCCTTCTCAACCGCGACGGGAAGGCCGGTCGCTGTACGCAGCGCGTCGCGTAGCGGCACGTTGTGCCACGCCGGCAGCAGCGGCGGCTCCAGCAGCGCGCCATGCTCGGTGTCGATCGGGCCGGGGGCGGCGACGCCGATGCCGAGCACACGGGCGCGATGCACGCCTGCGCCGTCGAGCAGGTCGTTCGCGTGCCGAGCCAGATCGTCGAGCAGGTGCGCGGCGTCGCCCGTCGACCGGGGTGCGTGCTCGGCGTGCGCCACGACCGATCCGCTCAGGTCGATCAGCACGAACGTGTCGACCGCCGGGTCGAGATGGATGCCGACCGCGTATCGCGCCTGCGGGTCGAGCCGGAGCGGGATGCGGGGCTTGCCCTTCCCCGAGACGATGGGGGCGCCCTCCGTGATCAGCCCTTCCGACACCAGACGGCGCGCGACGTTGCTGAGGGTCTGCGCCGACAGCCCCGTGAGGTCGGCGAGCTCGCTCCTGCTCACCCCGTCGGCGGAGCGCCGGATGAGGTCGAGCACGAGCGTCTGGTTGTACGTCCCGACGGCCGGGAGGTTGGAACCGCGTCTCATGGTGCTTCCGACCGTACGCCAGATCCAGCCCTCGACCGTGGATGTCGCGTACGACGAAGGCCGCCCGGGAACCGGACGGCCTTCGCAGAAGAGATGCGGATCAGTCGCTGCCGCGGAGGATCGCGATCATACGGAGGATCTCGACGTACAGCCACACGACGGTGACCATGATGCCGAACGCCCCGAGCCAGCCGAATGTGCGCGGGGCGCCGTTGCGGACGCCCTGCTGGATCTGGTCGAAGTCGAGCACGAGAGAGTAGGCCGCCATGATCACCACGAGCACACCGATGATGAGGCCGAGCGGGAAGGGACCGATCTTCTGGCTGTGGAGGCCGAACATCATCTCCTGCGGGACGACGTTCGTCCACATGAGCACGAGGTTCAGCAGCGAGAACACGAGGTAGCCGACCATCGCGATCATGAAGATCTTCGTGGCACGGGCCGACGCGCGGATCTTGCCGCTGGCGAACAGGGCGAGCGTGACACCGACGACCGCGACCGTCGCGAGGGTCGCCTGCATGACGATGCCGGGCCAGATGAACTCGAAGTACGCCGAGATGCCGCCGACGAACAGACCCTCGAACGCCGCGTAGGCGAAGATCAGTGCGGGACGCACCTTCTTGCGCGACGTGAACGACACCACCATGGCGAGCACGAAGCCGCCGAGGAGGCCGACGATCCACGGGACGATGGTGGGGCTGGGGTTCGCGACGGTCACGGGCGACAGCGTCCAGACCCAGCCGACGACGGCGGTGGCGAGCAGGATCGCGAACAGGCCGACCGTCTTGATGACGGTGTCCTCGACGGTCATGCGGCCCGTGTCGGTGGCGCCGGCGGGAGGAGCGGCGTACATGCCCTCCAGCTGGGCGTTCGCGGCCGCGTCGACGCCGGCGTGCGCGGCGGTCGCGTACTGCGTCTGAGCGCCGGCCTGCTGCGATGCGGGCGGCGGGGTGAGACCCGGACGCTGCTCTTGGAACGCCGGGTTGTTGAATGCGAAGTTGCCGGAGGCCATGGTCTCTCTCACTCCAAGTAGGTTCACAGCGCGGGTGCTGTGGATTCCAGCGTATCGGACGGCGAATTCGCGGTGCGGGGACGCCGCTGTGAGAGCCCTATGAAATGTGCGCATCGAGCGCCTCCCCCGCCCTCGATAACCTGGGACGATGCCTTCGCCCGCCCCCCTCATCATCGGCCACCGCGGTGCGCCCGGGTACCGGCCCGAGCACACGCGATCCTCCTACGAGCTGGCGTTGCAGCTCGGGGCGGATGCGGTGGAGCCCGATGTCGTCTTCTCGAAGGACGGCGTCGCGGTGGTCCGTCATGAGAACGAGATCGGATCGACCACCGACGTCGCCGCCCACGCGCGCTTCGCCGACCGTCGCACGACGAAGCTGGTCGACGGACACGCCATCACCGGCTGGTTCACCGAGGACTTCACGTGGGAGGAGCTGTCGACGCTCCGGTGCCGCGAACGACTTCCCGAGCTGCGGCCGTCGAGCGCGAGTTTCGACGACCAGCAGCCGCCGCTGCGCCTGCGCGAGGTGCTCGACCTCGTCGCGGCGGCATCGCTCGAGGAGGGCAGAGAGATCTCGGTCGTATTGGAGGTCAAGCACGCGACCTCCTTCGAGGCGCTCGGCTACGACGTCGCCGCGCTCGTGGCGGATGAGCTGCGCGACGCGGGCTGGGGCGCCGGCGAGCACCCGCTCGTAGTGGAGTCGTTCGAGCCGACCGTGCTCGACCGACTGCGCGAGCTCGGCGTGACCGGCTCTTATGTGCTGCTGTTCGAAGCCGACGGGCGTCCGTACGATCTCGTCGTCGCGGAGGGGAAGGGCGCCCCCACCTACCGGCAGCTGGCGTCGCCGCGCGGCCTCGACGCGCTCGTCGGACGGTTCGACGGCATCAGTCTCGACAAGCTCATGATCCTGGCGGCAGGACGTCGCCCGGGCGGTGCCCCGGCCCGGGTCGTGGCCGACGCACACGAGCGCGGCCTGCACGTGTTCGCGTGGACCGGTCGCCCCGAGAACCTGTTCCTCGAGCGACGCCACCGCATCGGGCGACAGCCCGCCGCGTTCGGGGATTTCGAGTCGGAGTGGCGAGAGCTCGCCGCGACCGGCGTCGACGGCCTCTTCGTCGACCACCCCGACCTCGCGGTAGCCGTGTTCGCCGAGTCCGCACCGTCGTGATTCGTGTGTGTGCCCGGGCGCGCACGCCGGGGCGCACGGGGATCGCGCGGGGCACGCTGACCTTTCGGTGAACGCGCACGGAAGATGCGGCGGCAACGCGGGTTCCGGCACGGAAGCCGCACAGGTGACCTCTAGGGTGGGGCCCATGACGTCATCCGGAATCGTCGCCCGCGGCGTGCGCCGTTCCTTCGGGAACGTCCACGCGGTGCGCGATGTCTCGCTCGAGGCGCGCGAGGGCGCCGTCACCGGTCTCGTCGGCCCCAACGGGTCGGGAAAGACGACGCTGCTGCTCATGCTGGCGTCGCTGCTCGCCCCCGACGCGGGCGAGCTGCGCATCGCGGGCATCGACCCCGTCGCCGACCCCGCGGGTGCCCGTGCCGTGCTCGGCTGGATGCCCGACGCCCTCGGTGCCTGGTCGTCGCTCACGGCGCGCGAGACGATCGTCACGACCGGGCAGCTCTACGACCTCGACCGGCAGACGGCCGGGCAGAGGGCAGCCCAGCTGCTGCAGGAGGTCGGGCTCGCCGACCTCGCCGACGCTCCCGCTCGCGTGCTGTCGCGCGGACAGAAGCAGCGCCTGGGTCTCGCGCGCGCCCTCGTGCACGACCCGCGGGTGCTCCTCCTCGACGAGCCGGCGTCGGGACTCGACCCCCAGGCCCGGATCGACCTCCGGGTGCTGCTGCGACGGCTCGCCGGCGAGGGCCGCACGATCCTCATCTCCAGCCACATCCTCTCGGAGCTCGAGGAGGTCGTCGACGACGCTGTGTTCCTCGTCCAGGGCGCGACGGTCAGCAGCGAGAGGGTGGCCGAAGCCGCCACGCGACAGCGTGCGTGGCGCATCCGCCTGGCCGATCGCGACGCGACGGCCAGCGTGCTGCCGGTGGCGCAGGCGCTCGGACTCGACGCGGCTCTGATCCCCATCGACCGCCGCGACCTGCTCGTGAGCTTCGAATCGGACGCGCACGCCGCAGGCGGTCTCGCCGCGCTCGTGAATGCCGGGCTGCCGGTGGCGGAGTTCTCCGCCGCGACGGGCCTGCTCGAACACACCTTCCTCGACCTCGAAGGGGGACAGCGATGAACTTCTCCCGGCTGTGGACGATCGCCCGCCTGGAACTGCTCCAACGTGTGCGCACGGCGTCGTGGTACGTACTGCTCGGGATCTTCGCGGCGGTGCTGGTGGGTGTCACGGCGCTCGCGTTCCTCTCGTTCGGCATGCTCAGCGGTCAGGGTGGACCGGGCGTCTACTCGACGGTGGTGTACATCACGCTCCTGCTGGTGGTGCTCGTGTCGCCGACGCTCAGCGGCAACAGCATCAACGGCGACCGGGATGCCGCGACGCTCGCGCCCGTGCAGGTGACGCTCGCCACAACGGGCGAGATCCTGCTCGGCAAGTTCCTCGCCGCGTGGATCACGGGCCTCGCGTTCGCTGTCGTCGCGCTGCCCTTCCTCGTGATCGCAACGCTGACAGGCGGCGTCCAGGCGTCGACCGTCGCGGTGTCGCTCGCCGTGCTGATCGTCGAGACGGGCGTGATCGCCGCGATCGGCGTCGCCCTGAGCGGCATTCTGGCCCGTCCGCTTTTCTCGGTCGCGGCGACCTATCTCGTGGTCGCGGCGCTGACGATCGGATCGCTCATCGGCTTCGGCCTCGTGGGGGCGAGCATCACGACCGAGGTCGAGTCGCGCTATCGCTCTGTGGAGTACGGGGCGGACGGCCCGTTGTGCCGCGAGGGGGTCGAAACCTGCTGGGAGTCGCCGGAGGACATGGTCTGCGGCGAGTGGCAGGTCGACACGTACCGCGTGGGCCGTTTCGACACGGTGTGGTGGATGCTGGCGGCCAACCCGTTCATCATCCTCGCCGATGCGACGCCGACCCGTTTCGACGCGTACGGGAACCCGGAGGACGCGTTCGGGTACGTGAAGGTGGGGGTGCGCCAGGCGCAGCTGCCGCCAGATCCGGTGGTCGAGTTCGACGAATGCACGTCGCAGGCGTCGCCCTCCTCCGACACTCCGGCGCAGATCGTGGCGACGACGGTTCCGAGCTGGTTCGTCGGTCTCGGCGTGCAGCTGCTGCTCGCGGCGGGCCTGCTGTCGTGGGCCTATGGCCGCACGCGCACGCCGGCGCGCGCGCTTCCTCCGGGGACGCGCATCGCCTGAGCGCGGCGATGGTCCGACCGCAGGCGCGGGAACTCAGATGAGAGTCTTCTCATAGCAGTTACGCCGACGTACAGCCCGTGCATAGCCTCCTTTCAGTCACTGCTCAACCAGGCAGCGGCACCGGCCCTGCACGAAAGGCGGACCCACCTTGCAACGACGCATTCTGGCGACAGTAGGCGCGATCGCGCTCATGTTGCCTTCGACCGCGGCGCTCGCCGCAACCGACGACGACCCGTCGTCGCTCTTCGAGGCCGCGCCATCGCGCGGCGCGATCGACTCCGACATCTCGGCTTCGTCGATCGACGCGAACGGGCGGGTCACCGTCATCATCGAGATGACCGGCGACCCCGTCGCCGTCGTCCAGGCGGAGAAGGGCCGCACGCTCACCGCCGCGGAGCGCTCTTCGGTGAAGGGCAAGCTCAAGAAGGCGCAGGATTCGATCCGCGGGTCGATCACGGGCAAGGGCGGCAAGATCCAGGCCCAGATGCAGTCGGCCTATAACGGCATCCAGGCGTCGGTGCCCGCCAAGCAGCTCGACGCCGTCGCGGATCTCCCGGGCGTCGTGGCCGTGCACCCCGTGCGCACGTACGAGCTCGACAACGCGGTCTCGGTGCCCTATCTCGGGGTTCCGCAGGTGTGGGAAGACACCGGCTACACCGGTGAGAACGTCAAGGTCGCGATCCTCGACACCGGCATCGACTACACGCACGCCACCTTCGGCGGGCCGGGCACGATCGAGTCGTTCGAGGCAGCGGCAGCCACGTCGGACCAGCCGGCAGACCCGGCCCTGTACGGTCCCGGCGCACCGCGCGTGAAGGGCGGCATCGACCTCGTCGGCGACGACTACAACGCCGATCCCGGCAGCGACAGCTACCAGCCGGTCCCGCACCCCGACGCCAACCCGCTCGACTGCAACGGTCATGGCTCGCACGTCGCCGGTACCGCCGGCGGATCCGGCGTGCTGGCCGACGGGTCCACCTACACGGGGGCCTACGACTCGACCACGTCGTCGAACTCGTTCCGCGTCGGACCGGGTGTCGCGCCCGAGGCCGACCTGTACGCCGTGCGCGTCTTCGGCTGCGACGGTTCGACCGACGTCGTCGTCCCGGCCATCGACTGGGCCGTCGCCAACGGCATGGACGTCATCAACATGTCGCTCGGCTCGTCGTACGGCCGCGCCGACGACCCCGACGCCGTCGCCGCCACCAACGCGGTCGGTGCGGGGGTCGTCGTCGTCGCCTCGGCGGGCAACTCCGGTCACAACCCGTACCTCACGGGATCGCCCGGCACCGGTGACGGCGTGATCGCCGTCTCGGCCGTCGACAGTTCCGAGAGCTTCCCCGGTGCCACGATCACCGTCGGCGGCAACACGGTCGAGGCGATCAACGCGAACGGCGCGTCGGTCGACGGGCTCGGCGACCTCGAGGTCGTCCGCGTCGCCGACGATCCCGCGACCAGCGAGAACGAGGCGCTCGGCTGCTCGGTCGAAGCCTTCGAGAAGGCCGGCATCGTCAGCGGCGGCAACCAGCTCGCCGTCGTCGACCGTGGCACGTGCGCGCGGGCTGCCAAGCCCATCTTCGGCCAGCAGGCCGGCGCCGCGGCGGTCGTGATGGTCAACAACGCCGACACGCTCCCGCCGTACGAGGGCATGATCACGTCGAACCCCGACGACGGCACGCCCTACGTCGTCACGATCCCGTTCCTGGGTGTCCGCTCGTCGGATGGCGCCGACCTCGTCGACGGGGCCACGGCCACGCTCGCCGCAACCGAGATCGCCAACCCCGGCTTCCGCGGCTACGCATCGTTCACGTCCGGCGGACCCCGCTCGGGCGACAGCGCGATCAGCCCCGACGTGGCAGCGCCCGGCGTCTCCATCTCGTCGGCGGGTGTCGGCACCGGCAACGGCGCGGCGATCCTCTCCGGCACGTCGATGGCGGCCCCGCACGTGGCGGGCGTCGCCGCCCTCACCGTGCAATCGCACCCGTCGTGGACGGCGCCTCAGGTGGCGGCCGCGATCGTGTCGACGGCCGATCCCGAGAAGGTCGCGGGGCAGAGCCTCACGCTGGGTGGTCTCGGCCTCGTCGACACGGCGCAGGCGGTGGGGACCGCGGTCACCGCAACCGGAGACGCGTTCCGCACCGACAGCGGGTGGGCTCGTGAGTCGTCGCTGAGCTTCGGCTTCCAGGAGTCGGCGCTCGGATTCGGCGGCGTGAAGACGGTCACGATCACCAATCAGGGCAAGAAGGCGGTCACGTACACCGTGTCGTCGGCCCCGACGGAGCAGTCGCTCCCGGCGAAGGTGAAGTTGAGCCACAAGAAGATCACCGTGCGAGCGGGCGGCAGCGCCAAGCTCGTCGTGTCGGTGGCCGCGTCTGCCAAGGACGTTCCGACCTCCGTGCTGAACGACGACCAGTTCGCGTTCTACGAAATCTCGGGCAACGTCGTGCTGAGCTCGTCCGACTCGACCCTCCGGGTTCCGTACCTGGTGGTGCCGCGGTCGAACAGCAAGGTGAGCGCGAACATCTCCGCGTCGCCGTCGAAGCACGGATCGGTGTCGAAGAACTCCAAGGACAAGGGCAAGGGCAAGGACAAGGGCACCGCGAAGAAGCTGACGCTGCGCAACACCCTCGGTTCGCTCACCGCCGACGCCGAGGTGTTCACGTGGGGCCTGAGCGACAAGAAGGACGTGTCGAAGGCCGTCGCCGACACCGGCTTCGACCTGCGCGCCGCCGGCGTCCAGTCGTTCGCCGACGGCGGCGATCACCTCCTGGTGTTCGCCGTGAACACGCACAAGCGCTGGTCGAACGCGGCCGGCAACGAGTTCGACGTCGTGATCGACACGAACCGTGACGGCAAGCCCGACTGGATCGTCTTCTCGTACGACTCCGGCGCGGTGCGGGCCGGCAGCGTCGACGGCCTGACCGAGGTGTTCCTCCAGAACGTCGCGACGGGTGCGCTGTACACGAGCGGCTTCCTGGCGGTGGCCCCCACCGACAGCAGCACGATCCTGCTGCCCGCCTGGGCGAGCGACCTCGGCGTCACGGGAGCGTTCGACTACACGGTGGCCGGTTACAGCCTCACGTCGGGCGGCGAGGACGAGATCGCAGGCAAGGCCACCTACAACCCGGCCGCGCCGGCGATCAGCAACGGCCAGACGGTCACGGTTCCCAAGCGCGGGAAGGCGTCGGTCACCCTCGAGGTCGACCGTGCCGCCTACGGCGTGCAGAAGCCGCTGGGCGCGATGGTCGTCGTGCTCGACAACCAGTCGGGCGCGAAGGAGGCGCTGCTCCTGAAGGTCAAGTAGGCGATCCCCAACCCGGAGGGGCGGTGCGTGCGCGCATCGCCCCTCTGCGTTCGCGGGTGCAGGTCACCCGATGCGGATGGCATGTGCCGCCGGTCAGCGTGTGCAGAGCTTGAGCGTGTCGCCTTGACCCAGGCGGTAGTCGTAGGTCGTGCCGTCGACGGCCACGACGACCCGCATGCCGTCGACCTGGGCCTGTATGTACGACTGACCCGGCGAAGGGCAGCCGAGCGAGCCGTCGCTGAACACGACGTTCTCGGCCGACACGAGCTCGACGGTGCCCGAGACGCCGCGGGTGGCGAGGTCGTCCTGGATCGCCGCCCAACGCGCGGCCGGCACGTCTGCCGGGACGCCGCTCGGGTCGGCGCTCGGACCGGCGCTGGGGAGCGGGCCGCGCGTGGTGGTCTGGAATGGCGGCCGTGGGGTGGCGGACTGTTCGGACGGCGGCTGCTGGGGCATGGATCCTCCCGAGGCGCACCCCGTGAGTACGGAGGCGACGACGATGACGGATGCTGCGGCAACGTGTAGGCGCATGATCCCTCCCGACGGTGGCCCCGAGCGTAGACCGCGCTGCTGAGGATCAGCGGAGAGTCGTGACCCGCGCGGCGTCTCGCGGCCGGTACTCCTCGGCTCGCGGTGGAACGCTCGCTATGGTGGACGGGACCTTGCGCCCGCAAGGAGACCCCCACCCTTCCGGCCCTCTGCAGAGAGCGGCCGGTGCTTCTGTGATGGGGGGCGCGCGTGCACACGGGTGCGGGCACACGGCAGGCGAGTCGCGTCGACGGGCGCGGTGCGGCGATCCGCGTCTTCGCGGTCGTCTCGGTGGTCCTCGGGGTCAACTACGTCGTGTGGCGGTGGTGGGCGTCGGTGAACTGGGAGGCATGGTGGATCGCCGTGCCGCTGGTGGTCGCGGAGACGTACAGCCTGGTCGACACGGTCCTGTTCGCGGTGACGATGTGGCGGGCGCGGGATCGCCCGGCGCCACGGTCGGCTCCGGAGGGCACAGTCGACGTGTTCATCACGACGTACAACGAGCCGGTGGAGATGGTGACGGCGACCGCGCGGGCGGCGGCGCGGATCTCGTACCCGCATCGCACGTGGGTGCTCGATGACGGGGCGCGGCCGGAGATAGCGGCGGCGTCTCGGGCGCTGGGGGTGGGGTACCTCACTCGCACGAAGGACTGGGAGAACAAGCCGCGGCATGCGAAGGCGGGGAATCTGAACAACGCACTGCTGCAGACCGATGGTGATTTCCTGCTGATCCTGGATGCGGATCAGGTGCCGCATCCGGACATTCTCGACAAGACGCTGGGGTATTTCGCGGATGACCCGCAGGTGGCGCTGGTGCAGACGCCGCAGTGGTTCGTGAATGTCGACGACGCCGATCCGCTCGGCAGTCAGGCTCCGTTGTTCTATGGGCCGATCCAGCAGGGCAAGGACGGGTGGAACGCGGCGTTCTTCTGCGGATCCAACGCGATCCTCCGCCGCGACGCGCTCATGCAGCTCGGCATCGTGGGCTACGTGAGAAGCGTCGAGGAGACGCTCGCGGCGTCGCTCAAGGCTGCCGCTCGCCAGTTGCGGCGCGCCGCCGCGCAGCGGGCGATCCCGGCCCGCGTTGCTGCCGAACTCGACGGACTGGGCGTCGTCGTGGAGCGGGCGCGGATCGATGCGGCGGCGGGGGAGCCGCTCAGTGATGTGACGTACCGGGTGCACGTCGCCGTCCGGCAGGCGTCACGCCGCCTCGTGCAGCAGGACCTGACCGAGATCGACCTGGATCTGCGCGAGATCGCGGCGTGCGCCACGGGAGCGCACGGCGAGGACGAATCGGGCGCTCACGGCACCGTTCCGACGGAGCGCCGCCCCGGGCCGGGAGCGGTCGTGGTCGACCCGACCGACCTCACCGCCCCTCAGCTGCGAGAGCTGTCGCCGCTGGCGGCGATCGCCGCGATCGATCGTCTCATCGACGCGGTGCGGATCGACCGGCCCGGGGAAGCGCAGCCGGTGCAGCCGCTGGCCACCTTCTCGGTGACGGAAGACATGGCGACGGCGATGGAGCTCCACGCTCTGGGATGGCGGAGCGTGTACCACCATGAGACGCTGGCCGAAGGGCTCGCGCCCGACGATCTCCGGACCATGCTGACCCAGCGGCTCCGCTGGGCGCAGGGAACGCTTCAGGTGATGCTCCGCGACAACCCGCTCACCAAGAGGGGCCTCGCCGTCGGTCAGCGGCTCATGTACTTCGCGACGATGTGGAGCTACCTGTCGGGGTTCGCCGCCGTGGTGTACACGGCGGCGCCTGTGATCTACCTCATCTTCGGCGTGCTGCCGGTGATGGGTTGGACCGTCGACTTCTTTGCACGCTTCCTGCCGTACTTCGTGGTGAATCAGGTGATGTTCCTGGTGGTGGCGCGGGGCATCCGCACCTGGCGGGGCCAGCAGTACTCGCTCGCGCTGTTCCCCGTGTGGATCGTGGCCTGCGTCACCGCGGTCCGTGACGTGCTGTTCCGGCGATCGCCGCAGTTCGTCGTGACCAAGAAGGACGGCCGCAGCGCAGACGGCCCGCCTTGGCGGATGATCTGGCCGCAGGTCGTCGTCATGGTGCTACTGGTCGCCGGCGGCGTCGTCGGCGTCGGCCGGTTCGTCGCGGGGGCGGCCGACAGCACCGGCATCGTGATCAACGGCGCGTGGATCTGCTACGACCTGATCGTGCTCAGCGTCATGATCCGGGCGGCCCGATACAAGGGCTTCACCCGCCGCACCTATCACCTGGAGAAGTCGAACGTATGAAGATCACCCTCAGTTTTCGCGGTCACTACGCGGTCGTCGGCGTCGAGGGTCGGCTGACCGCCTCCGGTGCCACGCGACTGCGGCAGACGATCGATGAGAGCGTGGAGCGCGGGACGCCGCACGTGGTGGTCGACCTCAGCGCCACAGAGTCGATCGACTCGTCGGGCGTCGGCGCGCTGGTCGGGGGCCTCAAGGCGGCGCGGTTGGCCGACGGCGACCTTCGCATCGCCGCGGTGCCCGATGCCGTGCGCCGGGTGCTGACGCTCACGAACCTCGACCGCGTGCTCCGCGAACGCCCGAACCCGGAAGCCGCGTTCATCGAGGGCGGCGACCCGGCCCCGATGCGGCGCGCACGGTCCCGGCGGCGTCGCCGTCGGCGCCCCGCCGACTCGTAGCCGCTGACGGCCGAGTCCTCTCGCTGTGGTGCCCTGGGGTTCCCTGTGGAGCCTGGGGTTCCCTGTGGAGCCTGGGGTTCCCTGTGGAGCCTGGGATGCTCAGCCGGTGACGGTGAGCAGAACCTCGTCGTCCGGGCCGGACCCGGGGCGCTTCCCCTTGTCGGGCCCCTTGCCGGATCCGGGCCCCTTGCCGGATCCGGGCCCCTTGCCGGATCCAGGCCCCTGCCCGGGACCCTTGTCCTTGCCCGCCGATCGGCGCTGCTCGTCTCGCTGCTTCTTGGCGGCTTCGCGGGCGGCCTTCTCGGCGTCGCGTTCGGCCTTCTTGGCCGCCTTCTCGGCGTCCTTCTCGGCGCCGCGCTGCGTCTTCTGCGCCGGCCCGCCCGTGTCTTTGCCGCCGGGCTTCGTGGTCGTGACAGGCTGAGAACCGCCCGAGTCGGGCGCCTCGACCAACGTTGTGACGGGCTCGTCGGTGTCTTCGGTCGTCGCGACGACGCCGTCGTCTGTGGGGGCGTTCGTCGGGAGCTCACGGAGCGTGGCCGTTCCCGGTCCGTTGAGACTGCCCACCCAGGTCGCCGCGTTCACGCCGAGGATCGCGACCGCCGCGAGCGCAGCCCCGATCATGACCACCATGCGGGTGCGGCTGCGGGCACGACGCGGAACGCGATGCTGCCGGCGGGTGATCGGCGCGGTGAGCACACCCGTCGCCGGTGCGTGCGCGTTGACGGCGGACGCAGCGACCGCGGGGGGCGCCGCCGACTCGCCCGACATGGCGGACGTGCGCGACGGGGCCGCGACTCCCGACTCGTCGGGCTCGCGCAGACCGTCGAAGATACTCAGCGCATCGTCGGTGTCGTGACCGGCCGGGCCGGCGACCGGGAGCGCGACCGTCGGCACCAGTGGACCGTCGAGATCGGCGGGCAGCGGCGGAAGGGGCGGGAGCGGCGGAGGCGGCGCGATGTGCGTCGGCAGCGCGGCGGCGGCGCTCACGACCTCGAGGGCGCTCGGGCGATGAGCGGGTTCGGGTGCGAGCATGGCCGTGAGCAGAGCCGTCCACTCCGGTCCGATCCACGCGGGCAGCGACGGCGATTCCACGAGGCGCGCCATGACGGCGCCGATTCCCGTGGCATCCGGGTATGCGCGCTCACCCGTGAGCGCTTCGCGCAGCACGAGGCCGAGCGCGTAGATGTCGGCGGGTGGTGCGGGAGCGGCGCCTCGCACCTGTTCGGGCGCGAGGTAGGCGGCCGTGCCCACGACCAGCCCGGGCGAGGTGAGCCGTTCGCCGTCGGCGAGCAGCGCCACCCCGAAGTCGGCGAGCTTCGCCCGCGGCCGGCGGCCCGGGATCGGATCTGTCGCCATGAGCACATTGGACGGCTTGATGTCGCGGTGCACGATGCCGGCCGCGTGAACGATGTGCAGCGCTCCCGCGAGCTCCATCGCCAGCACCGCCGCGTCCGCCGCGTTCATCGGGCCCTCGCGCAGGGCCTCGGCGAGCGAGGTGCCTTCGATGAGCTCCATGACGAGGTACTCCGGCTGGCCGGGTTCGACCATCGCATCGAACAGCGTCACGAGGGACGGGTGATTGAGCGATGCCAGCAGCGCCATCTCGGTGCGTGCCCGTGGCGTGGGAGCGGTGCCCTCGGGCGACTGACGCATCATCTTGATCGCGACCGGGCGGCCCAGGATGACGTCGTCCGCCCGGAACACCTGCGCCATCGCACCCTGTCCGATGCACTCGTGCAGGACGTATCTTCCGCCCAGGAGCGCAGCGGTCGACTCTTCGTCAGCGAATTGCGTCACGACCGTCCTCCCCTTCTCACGCACCTCCTCGCATCGGGTGCGCGCGGAGAGCGCTTCGGTGCCGACACTATTGCGATGCGGGGTCGGGAGCGCGGGGGTTGACGGGTGGCGGATTTCCTGCAAGCGCTCGCCGCGGGCAGGCGGCGATCAGGCGGAGCGCACCACCCGGAACCGCAGGTGCGTCTCGCTCGCGAACGCCGACGTCTCGAGCCGTTCCAGGTCGACGCGCATCCCGAGCCCCGCGAACAGCGGGATGCCGTCGCCCAGCAGCACCGGGAGCACATCGAGGTGGATCTCATCGACGAGACCGAGCCGAAGACACTGACGCGACACCTTCCCGCCCAGCAGGCTCACCCACTTCTCGCCCGCCGCCTCCTTCGCCGCCGCCACTGCCGCCGCGATGTCGTCGACGACGAAGGTGTAGGTCGCCCCGTCGCGCTCGATCGGGTCGGCGTGCGTATGGGTCATGAGGAACACGGGCACCGTGGTCAGGCCGCCGTACGGGATCTCGCCGTCCTCGATCGTGTTCGTGGCGTTCGAGCCGCCGACGACGGCGCCGATGTTCGCGACCACGCGATCCACCACGCCCTGATCTTCGGGGGCGCAGGGGAAGTCGAACATCCAGTCCACTCCGCCGTCGACATCGGCCAGGAAGCCGTCGAGCGTCACGGTCGCGTCGATGAAGACGAGGGCCATGGGTGCTCCTTCGCACGAAGCGGGCGGTGACCGTCCCGACGGCGGCACGATCCTGCGGAAGGCTACGCCGCGCACGCCGTGAGCGCACGGGATCTCAGCCGCGAGGACGAGGAGGTGCGGCCGCATGGATTCCCTCTGCGCAAGAAGCCCGAACCCGATCCCACCGCGCCGAGGTATCTCCTCACCGAATCCGGTCGCGGCTACCGCCTCGTGCTCGACGCAGGAGCAGACTGAGCAGATGCCGATCGTCGACAACGCCGTGTACGTGGACGGCCGCCGCATTCGCGACCCCGACAGCCTGGAACAGACGTTCGAGCACATGCGCGAGAACCACGGCATGGCGTGGATCGGGTTGCTGAAACCCACGGAGCACGAGATCCTCGCTGTCGCCGAGGAGTTCTCGCTGCACCCGCTTGCCGTCGAAGACGCGCTGAAAGGGCATCAGCGGGCGAAACTCGAACGCTACGGCGACACCCTGTTCGTCGTGCTGCGCCCCGCCCGCTACGTCGACGAGACCGAGACGGTCGAGTTCGGCGAGCTGCACCTGTTCATCGGACCGGACTTCGTCGTCACCATCCGTCACGCCGATGTGCCCGACCTCTCACGCGTCCGAGCGCGCATCGAGGGCCATCCCGAGGTTCTGCGGCAGGGGTCGAAGGCCGTGCTGCACGCGATCCTCGACGAGGTGGTCGATCAGTACACCCCCGTGACCCTCGGCCTCCAGAACGACGTGGATGAGATCGAAGACGCCCTCTTCGACACCGGCTCACCTCAGCTGTCGCGGCGCATCTACACGCTGTCGCGCGAGGTCATCCACTTCCAGCGAGCCGCCGACCCCCTCGCCGAACTGCTCGAATCGCTCCTTCGCGAAAGCGAGGAGCACGGCGTCGACATCGAAGTGCAACGTCTGCTCCGTGACGTCCTCGACCACACCCTCCGCATCAGCGACAAGCTCGGCGCGCTCCGCGCCATTCTCGACAACGCACTCACCCTCAACGCCACCCTTGTCACGCAGCGGCAGACCGACACCGCGCTCGAACAGAACGAGCAGGTGAAGAAGATCTCGGGCTGGGCCGCCATCCTGTTCGGACCCACCCTGGTCGGCACGATCTACGGGATGAACTTCACCCACATGCCCGAACTGGAATGGACGTTCGGCTATCCCCTCGCGGTGCTCGCCATGGCCGGCACGTCGGTCGCGCTGTGGTCGGTATTCAAAGCGAAGCGGTGGCTGTAGCGAGTCGGCCTCGACGTCCCCCTCCGGATGGCGAACCGAGACCGCTCGGTGTGCGGGGCGTGTCGCCGCTCACCAGGGCGACGGGCGGCCGGTGTCGCGGGTGCCGTCGTTCGGCAGATGCGGGAGCGGTGTGCCGCCCGCGCGGATGCACAGCCAGCGCAGTTCCGACGGACTATCGGGAGCGGCGCGCCACGTGCGCCACACGCCCTGACCGACCCGGACGACCGAGCCCGCGTTGACATCGACGACCTTGTCGTCGAGGCCCATCTGCCCGTGGCCCTCGAGGAACACGTACAGTTCCTCGACCTCCGAGTGGGTGTGCCAGTAGCCCGCCTCCTCTCCCGGCAGGAGCGCGTTCGCCGTCATCCCGATGAACTGCATCGTCAGCTCGTGGTCGACCACGCGCCGGCCATCCCGCGATCGCGACGGGTCGAAGCCGCCGTAGTGGCTGCGCCACTCGTCGAGCGCGCCGATGTGAGCGACCTGGTACGCGGGAGCGGGGAAGGAGTCTTCAGCCATGGGGAGATTCTTGCAGGGCAGGGCAGGGCAGGGGCGTGCAAGCAGGGGCGGCGGTGGTGCGGGCCGCACCGGACCACCGGAGTCGACGCGACGGCGGGAGTCGAACCCGCAACGCAGCCGGGTATGAGCCGGTGCCCGGGACCACCCGGATCGTCGCGCTGACGCCACGGGGTGTGATCCGTCCGGGGCGACGCCCCCACGCTAACCCGACGTTCCGACACCGGGTGAGCAGTGTGACGATGGATGCCGTCATGCGTCGGCGCGTTTCGGCGGGGGTGGCGCATCCAACGCGGCGAGCATCCGCACGACGGCTTCGCGCAGCTCGGAGCGCCCCGGTTCGGCGAGATCGGTCGTGTAGGTGACCCCGGCGGGAATCCAATGCATGCCGTAGGCGGTTTCACGCCAGTCGCCGCCGCCGACGGGCCAGCGCGTGCGTTCCGTGCCCTCGGCGGTCGCGCCCTGCCCCCACTGTCCGAACGTGTCGCGCATGACGTCGAACGGAAGGTCCATGACGACGTCGGCTTCGACGGGCTGCCTCGTCCACGACTGCGCCACGAGGATGAACTCCTCCACCTCGGCGAGGGTGAGCTCGCGCGGCGGGAACAGGACGCGGGTGTGCTCGACGGCCTCCAGCCGGTCGACGCGGAAGGTTCGCCAGTCGTCGCGATCGAGGTCCCAGCACAGCAGGTACCAGTGCCGGTCGGCGGGAGCGAGAGTGTGCGGCTCCACGCGCCTGCGGGTGACCTCGCCGGAGGCGGCGGTGTACGTGAACCGTACGCGTTCGTGGTCGCGGCAGGCGAGCGCGAGTTCGCCGAGCACCTCGCTCGACACGGGCGCGCCGGTGGTGAGGCCGGCGGGCTGCACGGTCTCCGCCAGGGCGTTGACACGCCGCCGCAGGGGAGCGGGCAGCACCTGCTCGAGCTTGGCGAGCGCCGTCAATGTCGTCTCGGGACCGGCGACGAGGCGCTGGGATGCCGCCACGCGCAGGCCGATCGCCATCGCGACGGCCTCCTCGTCGGTGAGCAGGAGCGGCGGCACGGCGCCACCCGCCTCCAGCCGGTAGCCGCCGGTGGCGCCCGACGTCGACTCGATGCGGTAGCCGAGCTCGCGAAGACGGCCGACGTCGCGCCGCACGGTGCGCTGCGTCACACCGAGCCGCCGCGCGAGTTCCGAACCAGGCCAGTGCCGGTGCGTCTGCAGAAGGTCGAGCATCCTCAGTGCGCGAGAAGTGGTGTCGGACATTCCCCCACTTTCTCACCCATCGCGGACAATATCTGACCGCATTGCAGGGAAGCATGAAGGTCATGACCGAACCGATCATCGAAGCGCAAGGCCTCACGAAGCGCTTCCCCGTGAAGAAATCCCCGGCGAAGAAGAAGACCGTCGACGCCGTCACCGACCTCACCTTCACCGCCGCGCGCGGCGAGCTGGTCGCCTTCCTCGGCCCCAACGGAGCCGGCAAGTCCACGAGCCTCCGCATGCTCACGACCCTCATCCCACCCACGAGCGGCACCGCGCGGGTAGTCGGCCACGACATCCTCCGCGACGCGGCGGGCGTCCGCGCCCGCATCGGATACGTCGGTCAGCTCACGAGCGGCAGCTTCTCGCAGCGCGCCCGCGACGAGCTGATCAGCCAAGGCGCGTTCTACGGGATGAGCCGCGACGCGGCCCGCGCCCGGGCCGAGGAGCTCATCGACTCGCTCGACCTCGCATCGTTCGCGACGCGGAGCGTGCAGCAGCTGTCGGGCGGGCAGAAGCGCCGGCTCGATATCGCCCTCGGCCTCATGCATGCGCCGCCGCTGCTGTTCCTGGACGAGCCGTCGACCGGGCTCGACCCGCAGAGCCGCGCGAACCTCTGGGACCACATCCTGCAGCTGCGCATCCAGCACGGCACGACGGTGTTCCTGACGACGCATTACCTGGAAGAGGCGGATCGGTACGCCGAGCGCGTCATGGTCATGGACAAGGGCCGGGTGATCGCCGACGACACCGCTGCCCGCCTGAAGGCAGAACTCGCCGGCGACGTCGTCACGCTCACGTTCGCGACCCCCGCCGACGCCGAACGCGCGGTGGCCACGGTCCGGGCGCTGACCGATCGAGAGGTGCGCCGCGACGGCGACCTCTCGGTGCAGGTGACCGCCCCCGACGGCGACGCGCTGCTGCCGCGCGCGGTGCGGGCACTGGATGCCGCCGGCATCCTCGTGCGCACGGCGACCGGTGTTCCGCCCACCCTCGACGACGTCTTCCTCGCCCTCACCGGCCGCACGCTGCGAGAAGCGGGCGAGGGCGAATCGGGCGAGAGCGACGCTGCCGACTCTGCGACGACACCCGAACCCGCATCCCCGTCCGCCACCGCACCGACCGGAGCCCAGCGATGACCGCTCACCTGCCCACCCTCACCGACGACGGTTCCGACACCCTCGTCCGGCCGAACCTCGTGCGCGACACGTGGAACGTGCTCACCCGCGAGCTGAAGCCCGTGGTGCGCGACCCGTTCACGCTGATCTTCAGCCTCGTCCAGCCCCTCGTCTTCCTCGGGCTGTTCGCGCCGCTGCTGATCGGTCAGTCCGACGATCAGGCGGCGACCCTGCAGTGGTTCGTCCCGGGCGTGCTGGTGATGATCGTCCTGTTCGGCACCGGTGCAGTGGGCTCCAACCTCCAGTACGAGATGATGACCGGCTCGCACGAGCGGACCCTTGTCGCGCCGCTCTCACGCTCGTCGCTGCTGGTGGGCCGGGCGCTCAAGGAGATCGCGCCGATCGTGGTGCAGGCGCTGCTCATCGTGGCGATCGCGCTGCCGTTCGGGTTCCGCGCCGATCCGCTCGGCCTCCTGACCGGACTCGCGCTGCTGGCCGTGTTCGGCGTGGGCCTCGGCTCCCTCTCGTACACGCTTGCGCTCAAGACGAAAGACCGCGAGTGGCTGTTCTGGGGAGTGCAGCAGACCCTGATCTTCCCGCTCATGATCCTGTCGGGCATGCTGCTGCCGCTCGATGCCGGACCGGGATGGATGCGGGCGGTCGCGACCGTCAACCCGCTCAACTGGGTGGTTCAGGCGGAGCGGGCGCTGCTCGCGGGCGACCTGGGGGACAGCGTCGTGCTGTGGGGGTGGGTCGCGGCACTCGTGCTCGCGGCGCTGGGCCTGTGGGCAGGCATTCGCGCGATGCGCAAGAGCAGCTGAGGCACGGTCTCGTTTCTCGCGTGTTAAGAACTCCGGAGATGCGGTGTCGGTCCGTCGCCGGCGGCGTGTGGGGCTGGTGCGGCTGCGTGACCTCCGGAGTTCTGGACGGCGGGCGCACCCCACCCGGCCGGCATCAGCGGGCGAACGCGCCGTCTCGGGTCGACACGATGTCTTTGCCGAGCGGCATGAGCGAGATGGGGATCATCTTGAAATCAGCGATCGCCATCGGGATGCCGATGATCGTGATAAGCAGGGCGACGCCGCTCACGAGGTGACCGAGGGCAAGCCACCAGCCGGCGAGGATCACCCAGATGACGTTGCCGAGGAACGACCCGACTCCGGCCGTCGGCTTGCTCACGATGGTGCGGCCGAACGGCCAGATCACGTAACGGGCCGTTCGGAACGAGGCGATGGCCCACGGGATGGTGATGATCGGGATGAGCAGCAGCACCCCCGCGACCACATAGCCGACGAACAGCCAGAACCCGGCGAAGATCACCCAGATGATGTTGAGCAGCGTGCGCATGTGCTCATTGTCTCGTGGCCGGCTGAGTGGACCCCGAGGCGTTCGCAACTCCGCCCGAACGGCCGCGCGGGTGTGCGGTGGGTTGCCGCGTGCCGGTTCTGGCGGAGCCCCGCGCGGGGGAGGAAGCTCTTCCTGGGCTACGGCGCCGACTCCGATGCCCCGCCCTCCTCCGTGCGGCGCGCAAGGGCGACCTGTGCGTGGCGCAGCAGTCCGACGAGCCCGATGATCAGCACGAGCGCGCCGACGGCGAGCAGTCCATAGCCGATCACCGCGCCGACGCTGGTGGTCAGAAGCCTTCCGGCGAAGTCGTCGAGACTGCCGGGCTGTGACGTGAGCGACATGCCTGCGAGCGCGAGGGCGGCGAACACGACGCCCCACACGATCCCGGCCCATCGGATTCGCGGGCGCTGTGAGGTTGGCGCTTGCAGGGGCGAGGTCAGTGCGTCGGGGGTGAGAGCTTCGTCGGTCATGGTGCCTCTCCTTCACGGGACGACGTGGGGTCGGCGGCTGCCGTGGAGATGTCGAGGTCGAGGTAGCCCGACTCCTGATCGATCACGAGACGTTGCCGGGTGGTGACGGCATCGGGGTCGGCGGGGCCGAGCACCGTCCGGTAGCGGACGCGCCCGTCGCCCAGCACCTCACGGGCGACGCCGGGGAGGTCTCCGAGCGACGTGCCGGGCCCCGATGCGCCGGTCGCGTCCGACTCCCGCACCTCGGCGTAGCCGTCGCGCGTGGTGAACTCGAGTTCGAGCCGCACCCCCGGCTCGACCCACACCGACGTCCACCCCGACCGCTTCTGCACGTGGAGCTCACCGTCACGGCCGGTGTCGTCGAGGTACACCGACAGGTCACCCCACGGCTGAAGGAACGGCGCCGTGGCGGGATACGTCTGGGCCATGCGGTTCGAGATCCCGTAGCCGCCGAGGTGGAGCGCGTCTGCGGCGGGGACGGCGGCCGCGGCGACGCCGCCGAACAGCGCGAGGATCGTCGTGAAGGCGAGGAAACCGCTGCGCCTGCGCACGACACCAGCGACGACCATGCCGAGGCCGAGTACGAGCGCGGCGACGAAGAGTCCGGTCGCAGGGGCGAGGGCGTCGGTGCGCTGCAGCGCGGCCCCGGTGCCGACGAGCACGGCGATCCCGATCACGGCGGCGGCGTAGGCGAAGGGCGTGCGCGGCCGCGTCGCACGGCGTTCGCGGCGACGGTCGGCGGCTTCGGCGGCGAACACGGCGGCGCGCTCCTCGCGCTCCTGACGGGCCTGCTGGCGGGCGAGCCGGTCGGCGTCCTGCTGCTGGCGGCGCCACGCCTGGTCCTGTTCCTTCCACGCAGCGTGCTGCGCGCGCCACGCTTCGATCGCGTCGTCACTCGCTGTCTCCGGCCGCGGAGCCTCGGCGGGTGCGGGTTCCGGCGCCGCGAGGGTGGCCGGGGTCGGCTCGGGCCCGTCGGACGGCGGGGCCTCAGGCAGCGCAGGCAGCGTACGCAGAGCGGGATCGGTCGGCGGGGCGAGGGGATCGGCGTCCGCGTCGAGGGTGGTATCCGCCGCCGACGCCACGGCAGTCGCGTCGTCGTCGGGGCCGGCGGGTCGCGTGACGACGCCGTTCTCCCCGGCGGAGAAGGCCGCCGGGGAGCCGGGCGCTGCGCCGGCCTCCCCGACGGTGTCCCTCGCGAAGGCCGGACCCGCGGAAGCCGTTCGCGGGGGCGCACTCGCGCGAGGGGGCGTGGTGCGCGTCCCGGCGCGCCACACGAGGAACGCGATCGCCGTCCCGGCGACGACCAGCGTGAAGACGGTGAGCGCCGTCCCGAACGACCCGCTCCCCAGCAGGAATCCGTACGGCAGCATGCCGAGGACGATCCACGGCACCACAGGGATCACACCGACCACCAGCAGAACCGCGATCACGATCATCGACGGCTCGAACCGGCGCCGCAGTGCCGACTGCAGCGGGATGTCGCCCTTCGTGTCGGGCAGGAGCGCCCAGGCGACGGCGTACAGCGCGAGCGCGGGAAGACCCAGCACGGCCACGACCACGACGATGCCGCGGATGATGAGCGGATCGACGCGCAGCCGCGCCGCGATGCCCGCGCACACCCCGCCGAGCCACGGCTCGTGCCGGAGGATGCCGAAGCCCCGCGTCCACTCGAAGAAGCGGTCGGTGCGGGTGGGCATTCCCTGCGGCGGCTGCGGGGCAGTCGATCGCGGCGGCGTGCCGGACGATCCCGCGGCGCCGTCGGCGGGTGCGCCGGGGGCTCCGTGAGGTGGGGCGGTCGGAGTGGTCATGGATCGATCCTCCCCAGAGCGCGGGGCGGCCCGCTACGAGGGGTTCCCCTGACTCGACCCTGATTCGTCGTCCCGTCCCCCTCTCGCAGGGCTGCGGTGTGATTCGATGGCGGAATGACCACGCTCTCCCGACCGCGCGTGACGGTCGAGCCCTCTCCGCGGCCACCGCTCGTGCGCCCGCGCGAGTGCCTCGTCTCGGGAACGGCGGCGGGGCTCGCGGCGCACCTGGGCCTGCGGCCGTGGCCGATGCGGATCGTCCTGCTGGTCCTCGGCCCGATCGGCGCCCTCTTCTATGTATGGCTGTGGATGTTCGTGCCCTGGGAGCCATCCGCGGGCACGGGAGGGAAGGGCGCGCCGTCGCGGCGTGCCCCGGTCGCGTGGATCCTGACGGTGATCGCGGTCGCGCTGGCGATCTCGTTCGTGCCGCAGTACCGCGACCCCTACGCGTGGAGCCCGCTCTGGGGCTTCTCGGAGATGTCGGCCACGAGGGCGATGCTGCTGCTGGCTGCCACGGTGGCCGCGGCGACCGCTGCGGGCGTGTGGGCGGGGGTCGTCGACCGGCCCGACCCTGCGCGCGGGGTGCGGCACGCGCTCATCGTGCGGCTGGGCGTGGTGGCGCTGCTCGTGCTCCTGTTCGTGATGGAGGCGTGGCGGCTCACCGACGGGGGAGGGGCCGTGCAGGCGTGGCGGACGGCGCTCCCGCTCGTCGGTCTCGTCACGGTGCTCGCGACCACCCTCGTGCGCCGGTGGCGGGAGTTGTCGGGCGAGAGCGTCAAGCGCATCCGTGAGGAGCACCGGGCCGAGATGGCCGCGCACCTCCACGACTCGGTGCTGCAGACGCTCGCCCTCATCCAGAACCGGGCCGGCGGATCGAGCGAGGTCGCTCGCCTCGCGCGTGCGCAGGAGCGGGAACTGAGGTCGTGGCTGTATGACGGCGACGCCCCGGCCGACAGCGACCTGCCCACCGACCTCCGCGACTACGCCGGCGGGCTCGAACTCGACTTCCCCGTGCGGATCGACGTGGTCTCGGCGGGCTCGTCGACCGAGCGCGCGAGCGGCGAGGTCGCCGCTGCCGCCCGCGAGGCGATGCTCAATGCGGCCCGCCACGCCGGCGGCGAGATCTCGGTGTACATCGAGGGCTCCCCGGCATCCGTCGACGTCTTCGTGCGTGACCGCGGCCCCGGCTTCGACCCCGAGGCTGTCCCCGCCGACAGGTGGGGCGTGCGGGAGTCGATCATCGGACGCCTTCGGCGCATCGGGGGCACCGCCACGATCCGCCCCGGCGCGGGAGGAAACGGAACCGAAGTGCACCTGCACCTGACCCAGCCCGGAGGACGCCATGCGTGATGCGGGCGCTGACGCCGAGATCGTGCGGGTCGTGATCGTCGACGACCACTCGATCTTCCGCTCCGGCCTGCGCGCCGACCTCGACCCTTCGGTGGACGTCGTCGGAGAAGCCGCCGACGTCCACTCGGCCGTCGAGGTGATCGCCCGCACCCGGCCCGACGTCGTGCTTCTCGACGTGCACCTTCCGGGATCACCCGCGACGGCGGCCGACGCTGTGGGCGGCGAGAGCGTCATCCGCCAGTCCGCGTCCACTCCCGCGCGCTTCCTCGCACTGAGCGTGTCGGACGCCGCCGAAGACGTCGTCCGCGTCATCCGCGCCGGAGCCCGGGGATACATCACGAAGGGCTCGTCGGGAGCCGAGGTGAGCCGTGCGGTCCACGCCGTCGCCGGGGGAGACGCCGTGTTCTCGCCGCGGCTCGCCGGTTTCGTGCTCGACGCGTTCGGGGCGGTCTCGGGCGAGACGGCCGCCGTCGACGACGAGCTCGACCGACTCTCGGCGCGCGAGCAGGAGGTGATGCGGCTCATCGCCCGCGGCTACGCCTACAAGGAGGTCGCGGCGGAGCTGTTCATCTCGATCAAGACCGTCGAGACCCATGTGTCGTCGGTGCTGCGCAAGCTCCAGCTGTCGTCGCGTCACGAGCTCACCGTGTGGGCCTCGGAGCGCCGTCTCCTGTGAGGCGGCCGTGAGCCCTCACGCGCCGTGACATTAAGGGTGCGTTCCCGGGTTCCCCCTGACGAAATGGCCGCGCCGCGTTCATAGGCTCGGCCTGTGACCCACCATCCGAGGCGCATCCCGCGCTCCACCGTCCTGGTGTCCCTGCTGTGGACGATCCTCGCCGCTGCGCTCGCCGCCTGGGCGCTCGCCACCGCGACACCCGCCGCCGCGGTGTTCTGCGTGGCCGTGCCCTTCCTCTGGATCACGGGACTGCGCGCCGCCGCGCTGTGGATGCGTGCTGCGGCGCAGGTGTCTCGTGCCGCGGCGCAGGTCTCCCCGGCGGGAGGCGCGAACCGACCGGCAGACGAGCTCCGCGTCGCGCTCCTCTACTGTGTGGCCGACGACGCCGACCCCGCTGCCATCTCGGCCTCCGCTGCGCAGGACCGTGCGGTCGACGTGGTCGTGCTCGACGACTCGCGACATCCCGCCGTCACGCGCCGCCTGGCCGAGGCCGCGGCCTCCCACGGCTGGATCGTCATCCGTCGCCGCGACCGGACCGGCTTCAAGGCGGGCAACCTCAATCACGGACTCGCGGCCCTCCGCGGACGGTACGACGCCTATGTGCTGTGCGACAGCGACGTCGTCCTTCCCTCCGCCTTCGTGCGCCGCGCGCTCCCCGCCCTCGTCGCCGACCCCACGGTCGCGGTGGTGCAGGCTCAGCCGGTCGCACGGCGCGGCGGCACCTGGTTCACCCAGTACTTCGGTCCTCTGCTGCGGACGCACCTGTCGATCACCCGCGCCGGACGGCAGGCGGTCGGTCTCGTCGCCCTGCTCGGACGCGGCGCCGTCGTGCGCGCCGCCGCCCTCGACGGTGTGGGCGGCGTGCCCGAGGTCGTGGCCGAGGATCTCGCGCTGACGGTAGCGCTGCGACGCCACGGCTGGCGGCTCGTCAACGTCGACGTCGAGTTCCACGAGGACTACCCGATCGACTACCGCTCGTTCCGCACCCAGATGCGGAAGACGGCGGAGGGCGCCGTGGAGTTCCTCCGTCGACCGCGACAGCTCCGGGGCCTCCCGCTGCGCGAGCGCGGGGAACTCGTGCTCGAGACCGCGCTCATCCCGCTCACGGCCCTCGCCGGCATCGCGGCGCTCGTCTCCGGTGCCGTCCTGGCTTCGCTCGGCACGCCGCCGCCGCTGTGGGCGCTGGTGGCGGCGGGGGCGAGCGCCCTCGCACCGCTCGTTCCCGAGGCGATGCGCCGTGCGCGTGCGCAGCGTCCCGCCGCAGGCCTCGCGTTCCTCGCCCTCGGCGGCGCGCTCTACGCATCGACGATGTTCGTCGTGCTGGCGGCGGTCGTGCGCACCGCGCTGGGTGACCGCGCGGTGTTCCGGATCACGCCCAAGCATGCCGCTCCCGCCGGCTGGCGGCACATGACGGAGACGCTGCGAGCGGAACTGGTGCTGGTGCCTCTGCTGATGGCCACAGCCGCCCTGGCCGCGGGGTCGCCGCTGTTCGCCTCCGCCCCGATCGGCCCCTTCCTCGCCGCGGTCGCGTTCGCGCTGCCGGCGGCCGCCGGACGCGCGAGCCGTCGCGCGGAGCCGCCGCACGCCCCTGCACGCCTACTTCGATCCGTGAGCGCGCACTCCGATGCGGCGGTCCTCGCGGCCGGGCGGCGTCGGATCGAAGGCGTCGTGCAGAGGGGGCGAGGGCGCCCGGCCGGCGCCGGCACGGGTGTCGGCGCGCGAGCCTAGACTTGATGGGACATGAGTGACCCGATCAAGCCCGTCATCGTCGGTGGACCCGGCGCCACCGCAGGCCCCCGTACCAGCGGCGCTCTCCCCGGGGGCGCGGGCCACGGCGTCCGCGCCGACGAAGACCTGCTGAAGGGCCTCAACCCGCCGCAGCTCGAGGCGGTCACCTATCGCGGACCGGCTCTGCTCATCGTCGCCGGCGCCGGGTCGGGCAAGACACGCGTGCTCACGCACCGGATCGCGTCGCTCCTGCGCAATCGCGAAGCGTGGCCCAGCCAGATCCTCGCGATCACCTTCACCAACAAGGCCGCCGGCGAGATGCGCGAGCGTGTGCAGCAGCTCGTGGGCGACGCCGCGCAGGGCATGTGGATCTCGACGTTCCACTCGGCGTGCGTGCGCATCCTCCGCCGCGAGGCCCAGCAGTTCGGCTTCACCAAGAGCTTCACGATCTACGACTCCGGTGATTCGCGGGCCCTCATCAAGCGCCTCGTGAAGGAGCACGAGGCCGACGCGTTCGGTCTCACCCCCGCGTCGGTGCAGGGACGCATCTCCAAGCTCAAGAACGAGCTCGCCGACGCCGAGTCGTTCGCCCGGCAAGCGAACCTGAGCGATCCGGCGGAGCGCCTGTTCGCCGCCATCTTCAGCGACTATCAGCGCGCGCTCCAGAAGGCGAACGCGTTCGACTTCGACGACCTGATCGCGCAGACCGTGTATCTGTTCCGGGCGTTCCCTCACGTCGCCGACGTCTACCGCCGCCGCTTCCGTCACATCCTGGTCGACGAGTACCAGGACACCAACCACGCGCAGTATTCGCTCATCCACGAGCTCACCCGCCCGGTCGTCGGCAAGGCGGCCGACGCGTTCTCCAGCGGCGGGATGATGATCTTCGACCCGATCGACGCACCCGAGCTCGAAGGCGCGCCTCGCTCACGGTCGTCGGCGACTCCGACCAGTCGATCTATGCGTTCCGTGGCGCCGACATCCGCAACATCTCCGAGTTCGAGCGCGACTTCCCGGGCGCGCGGGTCGTGCTGCTCGAGCAGAACTACCGGTCGACGCAGAACATCCTGTCGGCGGCCAACGCGGTGATCAGCAACAACTTCGACCGCAAAGACAAGAAGCTCTGGACCGATGTCGGGGCGGGCGACCCGATCATCGGCTTCACCGGCTACTCGCAGCACGACGAGGCGCAGTTCGTCGCCGACGAGATCGAGTCGCTCCGCCGCAAGGGCGTGCCCGTACGGCGAGATGGCGGTGTTCTACCGCACCAACTCGCAGTCCCGTGCGCTCGAAGAGATCCTGATCCGCTCGGCGGTGCCGTACAAGATCATGGGCGGCACGAAGTTCTACGACCGCGCCGAGATCAAAGACGCGCTCGCCTACCTCGTCGCCGTCGCCAACCCCGCCGACGAACTCGCGGTGCGCCGCATCCTCAACAAGCCGCGCCGCGGCATCGGCGACGTCACCGAGACGTCGATCGCCCGCTACGCCGCAGAGGAGGGCATCACGTTCCGCGATGCGCTCGCCAATGCGTCCGCGCTCGGCGTCGGCCCCAAGATCCAGAAGGCGATCGCGCACCTCGACGCCGTGCTCGCCGAGGCGTCCGAGATCATGCTGCCGTCATCGGGCGAGGTCGCCCCCTCGACCTCGGTGGCCGAGGGGCTGAGCCTGCTGCTCAACAAGAGCGGCTACTTCGACGCCCTCCGCATCTCGAAAGACCCGCAAGACGAGGCCGGGTCGAGAACCTCGACGAACTCGTCGCCGTCACGCGCGAGTTCGCGCGCAACAACCCCGAGGGCACGCTGCTCGACTTCCTCACCGAGGTCGCGCTGGTGTCGGATGCCGACGACCTCGACGACGCGTCGGGCGTCGTGTCGCTCATGACGATGCACACGGCGAAGGGCCTCGAGTACGACGCCGTCTTCGTCACGGGCGTCGAGGAAGACCTCATCCCGCACCGGATCTCGGCGGGGGAGCCCGGCGGTCCGCAGGAGGAGCGTCGGCTGTTCTACGTGGCCCTCACGCGCGCCAGGAAGCGTCTGCACGTGTCGCTCGCGATGACCCGCGCCCAGTTCGGCGAGGTGTCGGTCGCGATGCCGAGCCGGTTCCTGCAGGAGATCCCGCACGAACTCATCGACTGGCGCCAGTCGCCCGGAGACGTGAACTCGCGCGGCGGAACGCAGTCGAGGGCGCTCAACGCTCGTCGCGGTGGCGCAGGAGGCGGGTTCGGCGGCGCCAACCGCTACGGCGACGACCTCGTTCCGCTGCCTAGACGCGACAAGCCGGCCGGAGACATTGCGAAGTTCGCCAACCGGATCCCCGCGAAGGTTCGCGACAACGGCGACATGGAACTCGCTCCCGGCGACCGTATCCGTCACGACGATTTCGGTGAAGGGCGCGTCGACATGGTCACGGGCGAAGGCGCCAAGCGCGTCGCCCACGTGCGCTTCGACTCCGCCGGTGCCAAGAAGCTCCTCATCAAGATCGCCCCCATCACCAAGCTCTGACCTCGCGTCCCCTCCGGCCGAGGGGTGACACGCACGCGCCGCCGCGCTAGAAATGAGCCACGCGCGCGGGCGACGGGGCCTGCGCCCTGGGATCGGGGGACCCCATGTCGTCACGCTCGTCGGGCATGCGTCCGGGAAGACTGCTCATCACCGTGGGGGCGATCGTCGCGCTCCTCGTCGCGCCGGGCATCGCCCCAGGGCAGGCGACAGCGGCGGGACCTCCCCGCGCCGAGGTGGTGACGACTGTCACCGGTGTCGTCACACGCGCCGACACAGGCGCGCCCGTGGAGGGCGTGGAGGTGCTGCTGTTCGGCGAGGCGGAGGTGATGCCGGTGACGACGGCGGCCGACGGCCGCTATGCCGTCGGAGACCTGCCCGACGGCGAGTACCGGCTGCGTTTCGCGCCGCCGGCGGGCTCCGATCTGGCGGCGACGTTCTGGCGGTCGTCGGCCGGGTGGGAGGATGCCGATCCGCTCGCCGTCGGCGGTGGCGGAACGGTCGTCGCAGACATGTCGCTGCCGATCGGTGCCACGCTCTCCGGCATCGTGACGCGCGCTGCCGATGGGGCGCCGGTGCCGGGCGTGACCGTCTACGCCGACGGCGACGGCGGGTCGGGGGTCGCCGAGACCGGTTCTGACGGGCGGTACTCCCTCGTCGGGCTGAACGCGGGCGCGTACGTCGTGGAGTTCGCGCCGCCGATCATCGACGATCAGCCTCCCGCGCTCGCGTACGAGTACTGGCAGGGCGTGCGCTCGCCCGATCTGGCGACCCCCGTCGAGGTGACGGCGGGTGGCCGGGTGACCGGCATCGATGCGTCGCTCGACGACACGGGATCGATCTCGGGCCGGGTGGCGCGCGCGGGGGGCGGCGCGCCGGTGGCGGGGGCGACCGTGCATCTGCGCCCCGCAGACCACACCCTCGGGTTCTCCACCACCTCTCGCTCAGACGGCACGTACACTCTCGCGGGCGTCGTGCCGGGGAGCCATTTCGTCGAAGTGTGGACCGAGGACGCGCGGCTGCTCGACGTGACCTGGCCCGATGCGATCGCGGGGACCGGCGACGAGGGCGAGCCCGTCGCCGTCCACGCGGGCGACGACATCCCGGGCATCGACGTCGTCCTTCCGCGGGCGGCGGTCGTGGCGGGCACGGTGCGCATGAAGCACCGGGTGTGGACGGCGGGCGGGACGGTGACGCTCGATGCGGTCTCACGAGGCGGCGTGCGCACCACCGGGGTCGTCGAGCCCGATGGGCGGTTCCGCATCGGCAAGGTCATCCCCGCGCGTTACGTCGTCTCGGTGCAGCCGACCGCCGACGCGTCGCGGGCGGCCAGTCAGTTCTTCCGCCGCTCCGACACTCGTCGTGGTGCCACCGTCCTCGATCTGCGGTCGGGCCGTGTGCGAGACGGCGTGGACTTCTCGCTGAGGAAGGGCGTCGACATGAGCGGCACCGTGACGGTGGACGGCGAACTGACGCTTCCCGTCGAGGTGACCGCCTACCGCTGGTCGGGACGCGGCTGGGAGGCGATGGCGACCACCTCGACGTGGGGAGAGTTCTCGTTCGCGGATCCTCCCGGCGACGTGGCGGGGCACTACCTGCCCCCGGGTCGCTACGTGCTCGGCTTCGCCGCCGACGGGTACTGCACCGAGTACTCGGGCGATGCGCGCTCGTTGAGGGATGCGCAGAGCTTCCGCGTGCGCGCCGGTCACGACGAGTCGGGGCTGGATGCGCACCTTCACAGCTGCGCGGCCATCGGCCGACGGTGACCGTCACCGGATCGCGGGACGGCTACGCCGACACCCGTCGGACGGAGCCGTGCCATGATCCCGGTGCGCAGTCCTCGGTGGTGATGGCCCGAAACGCAGACCGGGGCCGCGCCGTGCGCGGCGCGACCCCGGTGCGGGGGCGAGGGTGCGGTGCCCCTTCCCCGTGCTTCGTCAGCCCTTGAGCTTGATCGTCCCGACCGTGGCGGTCTTGGCCTTGGCGACCGACTTCGTCGAGGACATGCCGTGGAAGTATCCGCCGTCGTACGGGTCGTACGTCGACAGCTTGTACTTGCCGGCCAGCAGGCCCTGGAGCTTGTACACGCCCTTGGCGTTCGTCGTGGTCGTGGCCCACGTGTTGCCGCTGTAGACCGAGACCTGCACGCCGGCGACCGCCTTGCCCTTGCTGTTGACGACCTTGCCGGTGAGGGTCGAGCCCTTGGTCAGCTTGATGTTGACGGTGGCCTTCTTGCCCGTGAGCTTCACGGACTTGGCGGTGAGGGCGTCGGTGCTCTCGTAGGTACCGTCCGACTCGACGCGGTAGGTGCCCTTGGTGACGCCGGTCACCTTGTAGACGCCCTTGCTGTTCGTGTACGCGTTGAGCCACGTGTCGTTCGCGTCGCGCACGCCGACCCATGCATCCTTGACGGCCTTGCCCTTGCTGTCGGTGATCTTGCCAGACAGGGTGGTGCCCGCGGCACGCGTCATCGAGAGCTTGGTGGTCTTGTTCTTCTTGACGGTGACCTTCTTGGCCGAGTTGGCGCCCTGGAGCGCGACCGTGTAGGTGCCTGCCGGGAGCTGCTCGAACGTGATCGTCTTGCCGCCCTTGATGGGGAGGCAGCCGGCGCGGGTCCAGGTGCCCTCGGCGTCGAAGAGGCTCGCGCACGCGTTTCCGGCCTTGATCATCGCGGCGGGCGCCTTGAGCGTGAGGACGACCTTGCCCTTGTGCACGGCGTACTTCTTGAGCTTGAGGTTGGCCTTCGTGGTCTTGCCCACCGAGACCTTGACCGCCTTGTTCTCAGCGGCGGCCGTGCTCGAGCCCACCGCGAGGTAGTAGGTGTCTGCCGGCAGGCCGTAGAGCGTGTAGTTGCCCTTGCTGTCGGTGCTCGCCGAGTCGTATCCGGCACGGTTGTTGGCCGACGCATAGACCGTCGTGTTCTTCGCCGGCTTGCCGCTCGCATCGACGATGCGGCCGGTGATCTTGCCGACCTTGTTGTATGCCGCGATGTTCACGGTCGCGGCGGTGCTGGTGGTCGGCTTGACCTTGGTCGAGTCCTCACGCCGCACGGTGCTGCCGGCGAACGTCGGAAGCCACGTCTCCTTCTCGGCGTACGAGCGAGCCTCGACGGTGTAGGTGACGTTGGGCTTGACGAGCAGCAGGTACGACCCGCCCGTGACGTCGGCGTAGTAGGTGGTGTAATCCGCGGTGGTCGCGGTCACGGAGGCGTCGGACACGGCTTTGCCGCCGGCCTTCACCGTGCCGGTGATCGCCTGGATGCCGTCGAGGGTGACCTTCTTCGTGCCGTCGGTGTTGGCGGTCACCGTGAGCGTGTCCTTCTTCTCGGCACTCACCGCGCCCCACAGGTTCGCGCTGACTTCGTACGTGCCGGGCGCCAGTTCTCCGGTCGAGAACGTGCCGGACGCGTTGGTCGTGCCGTACGCGTATTCCTCGAACGCGTAGTCGGGGTTGACCACCTCGACGGGCGACACGCTCACGTCGACCTTGGGGAGCGGAACGCCTCCCGGGGTGGTGACCGTGATCGCCACGGTTCCGGTGTCGGCGGTCTTCGCGGATGCGGGCGCGGTGCCGACGGCGGTCAGCGCGAGCGCGAGCACGGTCGTGATCACCGCAGCGCGTACGGACTTTCTCATGGGTTCTCCTCGGGCAGGCAGGGGCGACGGGCAGGGTGCCGCGCGGATGCGCGCAACGGGATGGGCCCCAGGATTGGATCGTCGCAGGGGCGGCGCCGCGGCGTCAAGGTTAAAACCTTCTCATGTAACGGATTTTCGCGTGCGGTCATCGCCGCGGCGCGCGGCGGGCCTCGCGTTAGGCTGACCAGATGGCACTTTTCTCCCGCAAGGGCAAGAACGACGCGTCGCGCGATACCGAGTCCGAGGGCGACGCCGGCCGCACGGACGCCGACACCGCATCGACCGTCGACAGTGTCGAACTGCCCGCCGAGGCGGTCCCCGAGGTGGGCATCTCGTTCTCGACCTTCGGTGCCGCAGCGGCGGTGCCGTCCACGACGCGTCCAGCGCCCGCTTCCCGCGCGGAAGCCTCGCCCGCGTCGGCCATGCCCGACAATGCCGTGCTCAAGAGCGCTCTGTCGGCGCTCACGTCCGAGCCGCAGAACCTCGACGTGATGAACGTCATGAGGCAGACGCTGCAGGGCCATCTCTACGTGCGCGTGCAGGGCGACGCCGCCGCGCTCATCGCGTCGGACACACCCCTCACGCTCGCCGTCACCACGCTCGACGACAAGCGGTTCCTCCTCGCGTTCTCGGGTGCGGCGGCCCTGCAGGACAGCGTGCGTGCCGACGGCGACACCGCAACGTCCGCGGTGGCCCAGCCCGCCCGCACTGTTCTGCAGAACGTCGTGGCCGGCCCCTACGCCGGGCTGTTCCTCGATCACGCGACCACGGGCTCGCGACTGATCCTCCCGACCGAGCTCATCGGCAAGGCGCTCGAGGAATCCGATCCCGACTTCACGATCAAGACGCTCCTGTCGGCGCCTCGCACCGCTTCCACCGCCTCCGCCGTCGTCGACGCGCTCATGCGCGTCAGACTGTGGGTGGCGGGCAACGCCGACGATGAGGGGCGCATCGGACTGGCCGAGGCCCGTTCGGCCGACGGCAAGCGCCGACTCGAGGTGTTCTCGCACCCGTTGGAGGTCATCGCCCTCGGCCGGGGCGACCGTCCGCTTCCGCTCGCGGGTGAGCAGGTGGCCAAGGCCGTCGCGTCCGATCCCGGCATCACCGGGCTCGTCGTCGATCCGGCCGGCCCGTGGATCGAGCTCGACCGCACCCAGATCGCGCCGCTGATCGCTCTCGCCGGCTGACCGCGCGCCGGCCCGAGCCCGAAAAGGGGGTGGCCGCTGCGGAGCGCCGCACCTAGGGTCGAGCCATGGCATCCGAGCGCGTCCCCCTGTCCGTCGGCGACCGTGAGGTGTCGCTCTCGAATCCGAACCGGGTGATCTGGCCTGAGCTCGGCATCACCAAGCGCGAGCTCGCCGAGTACGCCATCGCGGTGGCCGATCCGTTCCTTCGAGCGAACGGCCATCGGCCGGTCTCGCTGGAGCGCTTTCCTGACACGGTCGACGGTGAGCGCTTCTTCTCCAAGAACCCGCCCAAGGGCGCGCCCGACTACGTGCATCAGGTGATGTGCACCTACAACAGCGGCCGTCGGCATCCGCAGGTGGTCCTCGACGAGGCGGCCGCGATCGTGTGGGCGGTGCAGATGAACACGGTCGTCTTCCATCCGTGGGCCTCTCTCGCCGCCGACACCGACAACCCGGTCGAACTGCGCATCGACCTCGATCCGCAGCCCGGCACCGACTTCGACGATGCCGCCGCCGTCGCCCCGGCGCTGCGCGAAGTGCTCCGCGAGGCGGGGCTGGAGGCGTGGATCAAGACGAGCGGAAGCCGCGGTCTGCACGTGTTCTGCCCGATCGAGCCGACGCACGAGTTCCTGGACGTCAGGCATGCCGTCATCGCGGCGGCACGCGAGCTCGAACGCCGCATGCCCGACAAGGTCACGACCAACTGGTGGAAGGAGGAGCGGGGGGAGAGGATCTTCGTCGACTTCAACCAGGCCAACCGCGACCGCACGATGGCGGGCGCGTACTCCGCCCGGGCGCTGCCGCAGGCGACGGTCGCGACGCCGGTCACCTGGAACGAACTGGAGGCGGGCGTCGACCCCGCCGACTTCACGGTGCGGACCGTGCCGCAGAGACTCGCCGACAGCGGCGACCCGTGGGCGGACCTGCAGACGGCTCCCGGCCGCATCGACACCCTTCTGGAGTGGTGGGAGCGCGATCTCGCCGACGGTCTCGGCGAGCTGCCGTTCCCGCCCGAGTTCCCGAAGATGCCCGGCGAGCCGCCGCGCGTGCAGCCGAGCCGGGCGAAGTCGACCGACTGACCCCGCCTGGCGAGCGGCGCGGCGGGGACTAGCGGGCGGGGCGAGCCGTGCCGCGGCGCGTGGCCGCGAACAGCTGTTCCTGCGGTTTCGGGCGAGCCCAGCGGGCCGGAGTGTGCGGACCGTCCCACACCTGCACGATCCCCCACGCGACGGCGGTGATCGGCACGGCGAGCACGGCGCCGACGATGCCGCTGAGCACGGTGCCCACCGTCAACGCGACGAGCACGACGAACGCGTGGAGCTTCATCGTGCGTCCCATGAGGAACGGCTGCAGGAAGTTCCCCTCGAGCTGGTTGACGACCACGACGACGCCGACGACGAGGAGCGCGACGAACCAGCCGTTGGTCACGAGGGCCACGAGCGCCGCCAGAATGCCTGCCAGCGTCGCCCCGACGATCGGCACGAACGCGAGGAGGAAGACGAGCACCGCGAGGGGCACCGCGAGCGGCACCTGCAGGATGAGGAGGCCGATGAGGATGCCCACGGCATCCACGGCGGCCACGGTCGCCGTTCCGCGCACGTACGACCCGAGGGTGGCGACCGTCTTGTCGCCGATCCGCACGGCGCGCTCGTACTGCTCGCCGCGGAACGGGCGAAGAAGGAACGCCCACATCTGCGGGCCGTCCTTCAGGAAGAAGAAGAGCATCACGACCATGAGCACGAGACCGGTGACGAAGTTCGCGACCGCACCGACGCCGGCGAGCGCACCAGAGCCGAACTGCGCGCTCGTGACGAAGTCGGTCAGCGTCGCGATCCACTCGTCGATCTGCGCCTGGTCGATGTCGACCGGCAGGGTGCCGATCCACGCCAGGAGGTCCTGGAAACCGCGCTGAGCCTGCGAGTACAGCTCATCCCACTGGTCGCGCACCGCCCAAACGATGAGCCACGACAGCGCGCCGAGGATCACGAGCACGGCCGTGAGGGCGAGGAGCGTGGCCGCGAGAGACGGCACACCGCGCGCGCGCAGCCACGTCATCACGGGCGCGAACGCCGACGCGAAGATGAGCGCGAGCACGAGGGGGATCGTCACGACCGTCAGCTGCAGGATCCCGAAGACGGCGGCCGCGGAGATCGCTGCGACGATCATCACCTGGAGCGAACGGGTCGCGAGCGTGCCGAGGCCGTCGGCCCACAGGCTCCACGGGCGTCCTCCCGCCGACACCGGCAGGGGAGCCGCATCCGACGTCTGGAGGCGAACGGTCTTCGGTCCGGAGCTGAACAGTCCCATTCCTCGACGCTAGACGACCGGCGCGTGCCCTGTCAGGCACCACGGGCACGGCGCGCCGGTCGATACCGACGCCCGCTCACTCGAGTACGTCGCCGAGGTCGTAGGCCGCGGCCGTGTCGAGCTGCTCGTAGGTGCACGAGCGCGGCTCGCGGTCGGGCCGCCAGCGCTCGAACTGCACGGTGTGACGGAAGCGGTCGCCTTCGAGCTGGTCGTACCTCACCTCCAGCACGCGCTCGGGCCGAAGTCGCACGAACGACACGTCCTTCGATCCCGAGAAGCGCGACCGGTCGGTCTCGCCGGTCACGGCGTCGCCTGCATCGTCGCGTTCGACGAGCGGTGCCAGTTCATCGACCAGTTCGAGCCGGCGCGCGTCGCTCCACGCGGCCACCCCGCCCACGTTGTGGAGCCGCCCGTCGTCGTCGTACAGGCCCACGAGAAGCGACCCGACTCCCTGCCCGCTCTTGTGCACGCGGTACCCGAGCGCGACGACATCCGCCGTGCGGGCGTGCTTGATCTTGAACATGGTGCGCTTGCCAGGTGCGTAGGGGAGCGCGAGCGGCTTGGCCACCACCCCGTCGAGCCCGGCGCCTTCGAACTCCGCGAGCCACCGCTCCGCGAGGTCGGCGTCGCGTGTCGTGCGGGTGAGGTGCACCGGGTGGGGCACGCCGGTGAGGAGCTCTTCGAGCTCGGCGCGGCGTCGCTCGAACGGCTCGTCGCGGAGGTCGCGCTCGCCGCGGGCGAGCAGATCGAACGCGATGAACATCGCGGGCGTCGTCTCGCTGAGCATCGTCACGCGCGACGCGGCGGGATGGATCCGCTGCGACAGCGTCGACCAGTCGAGCCGCTGCGCGCCCGGGTCGCCGGTCGCCACGACGATCTCGCCGTCGAGCAGGCACGGCTCGGGAAGGAGGCGCGAGAACGCGTCGACCAGTTCGGGGAAGTATCGCGTGAGGGGCTTCGAACCGCGCGACCCGATCTCGACGTTGTCGCCGTCCCACGCGATCAGGGCGCGGAAGCCGTCCCACTTCGGTTCGTACGACAGGCCGCCCTCGACGCGGTCGGGCGCCGGGACGGCGGGAACGGACTTCGCGAGCATCGGTGCGGGGATGGCGTACACGCCCTCCATCCTGTCGCGCGGCCGGACATCGGGCCAGGGGAGGAGATGCGCCCGCGGCAACGGCAGCGGCCGTTGGCCCCTCGTGCGCCCGTGATGACGAATGCGAGGCCGAAGCAGGCGATGCGCGGGGATCCCGCCGATGCTAAAATCATTTCGTTAGCGAAAGGTTTATTGCATGGCGGAGATCACAGTCGCCGACGCTGCGCGCCGACTCAGCGTCAGCGAACAGCGCACGCGTCAGATGCTGCGCGGCGGTGAGATCCGCGGCCGCCAGCTCGGCCGGGCGTGGCTCGTCGATGCCGACAGCGTGCAGCGGCGCCGTATCGAGCACGTCGGCGCCGGCCGTGTCTGGTCCGATCGCACGATCAAGGAGATCGTGGGCGCGCTCTCAGATGGTGAAGCGATCGACGCGAAGTCGGCAGCGCGCCTGCGTCGCACCGACACCGGCACCCTCTGGCGCAAGATTGCCCAGGGCGTCACCGTCACCACCTACCGCACTCGCCACGCCGACCAGCTGCTCGACTACCTCGCTCTCAGCGGCGAGAGCGCCCTGGACCAGCTCGGTGAGCAGCTCGTCGGACAATCCCGGGTACTCCACGGCTACCTCCGTGGCATCAGCCTCGAAGACGCCATCGATGAAGCGGGACTCGTCGAGGACAGCGAAGGCAACATCGCCATCCACCAGCTGCGTTCCGGGAATGCCGACTGGATCGGCGAGCACTACGCGCGCCGAGCCCTGATCGCCGTCGACTGTGCCCGAACCGGCACCCGCCGAGTGAGCTCCGTCGGATACCGCGCCCTCGAGGAGATGAGACAGGTTTGGCTGGCGAAGAGCGTCTGATCGACGTGCCCGAAGACGAAGTGCCTTGGCCGCTCCTGTTCGAGGTCGCCCACGCCACCCCTGAAGACTCATGGGTGCTCGTCGGCGGGCTTATGGTGCACGTTCATGCGCTGCGCGCGGGCGTCGCACCCTCTCGCCCTACTCGCGACGTCGATCTGGTGCTCAATATCGGGGCTGCCAGAGTCTCCGACGTCGCGGGACCGCTCCACCAGCGCGGGTTCCGTCCGCTCGAAGGCAGCTCCGAGCTGCACCGCTTCACCCGCGACCACGACATCATCGACGTCATGGTCGCCCGCGGCGTCGCGGCGCGATGGGCAGGCGCCCCATCTTCGCGGTGCTTGCGGCCTCCGCTGGCGGCGTCCGTAAGCTCGGCCTCCAACGGCTCGCCAAGCGCGACAAGCAGCACCTCCGGGCGGCGATCACACAACTCGCCGATCCCCGGCACCTCGCCTGGTCCGTGCTCGACGACCACGACCGCACCATCGGGCAGCGAGCCACCGACGCCATCGCCGCACGGCTCTAGGTCCGCGCCCGGCCCACTCACCTCGTAGCGGTCTCTGCCTCGACCACGAGGTCACAGCGAGGGGGTGTCAGAGAGCTCTCATCGCCGCTTCTCGTCGGCCTCATGGTGGGTGGCTGTACTGGGTCTTGTGTCGGAGGCGGGCTCCGGACGGCGACGAGAGGGCAATCTCATGAAGACTTCACGCATCCTGGCACTCGGGGCGGCAGCGGCGCTCATCGCGACGGCGGTCCCGACCGCGGCGATGGCCGACGACACGGTCCGCACTGGCAGCTTCACGCTCGCGGCGGGCAAGACGATCAGCGGCGACCTGATCGTCACCGGCGGCACGGTCACGATCCACGGCATCGTCAAAGGCGATGTCCGCCAGCGTGGCACGGGCTCGGTCGTCGTCGCGGCGCGCGGCGACGTCGACGGCAGCGTCACGGAATCGGGCAGCGGCAGCGTCGTCGTCCGCGGTGAGGTCGACGGCACCGTCACCGAGAAGAACAGCGGGGCCGTGCGCGTGTATGGCGACGTCGACGGCAGCGTCTCCGAGTACGACACGGGCGCCGTCGTCGTCGAGCGGTCGGGTGACGTCGACGGCAACGTCACGGAGCGCGGCGGCGACTCGGTGCGGATCTCCGGATCGGTCGACGGCAATGTGCGCGAGGCGGGCGCCGGCCACCTGACAGTGGGTGCGCGGGCGGAGATCGACGGCAACGTCGTCGAGAGCTCGTCGGGCAACCTCGTCGTCTACCGCGGCGCCGACGTCGAGGGCACCATCTCGGAGTTTGGCGCGGGGTCGCTCCTGCGTCGCTGACCCCCCCCGGTTAACAAAGTGGCAGTCGTTGTGCCGGGCCGCTCGCCCCTCACGCAACGACTGCCACTTTTTCGTGCCCGGGCGGTCGTGGCGCGTTCGGGTGGGTCAGTCCCAGGCGGATACGTCGGTGATGTCACGGACTACGAGGAGCGCCTGCGGCGGTACAGCTGCATCGCGGTGAGCTGTTCGGGCATCTGCGCGAGCCGCTGGAACCGGGCGAGCTGCGTGCCGAACCGCGTGCATTGCGTGACGTACTACAGCGCAACCCTGGAGCTCAGTGGACATCGGTGAACGGAAGCAGGGGGAGTCCGTCACCGTCTCCACTGCATTCGGCGGTTCCTGCACTTAACCTCACCGTTCGCACACCTAGTCTCGCCACCTGCACGCCTAGTTATGCCCGGTCTTGCAGGGGGGCGATTCGGCTCGTGGGGTGATGGAACCTGGCAGGGCAGTGCGCTGCCCTCGTTCGGGAATCATCAGCGTCAACGGCGAGCAAATGACAATCGAAATCAAGTCCATCAATCGCGCGGGCCTCGTCGTGCGCTTCATGGCAGGGTTCATCTCGTGCGGACTCGCCTCGTGCATAGCCGTGACCCCGGCTGCGGCGAGCACCGATGAATCGTCGCCTGACACCCGAACGGAGGATTGAGGTACCCGCGGGCGTCAGCGGCGTGTACTCGTCTACTGCTCCGGCCTCGGGGACGCGCTGCGGAACTCGCGCAAAGGATTCGTCCGCTGTGTTGATCACCGAGCCCGGCGACGGATCGGCAAGTCTCCGGATGGGTCGACGCACTCGTCGACCGCGGTGCCGAGAATTAGGGCTCGATTTCGGAGCCCGGGAGGGCGGGGGAGCGGGAGTGTCAGACGAAGGCGGAGACCCCGGTGATGTCGCGGCCGATGAGGAGGGCCTGCACGCTCTCGGTGCCCTCGTAGGTGTGGATCGCCTCGATGTCGGCCATGTGCTGGATGACGCCGTTCTCCAGCAGAATGCCGTTGCCGCCGAGCAGGTCGCGCGCGGTCGCCGCGATCCGCCGGGCGGCGCGGGTGTTGTGGTACTTCGCGAGCGACGCCTGGGTCGGCCGCAGCCCGCCCGAGGCTTCGAGGTCGGCGAGATGGCGGCAGTAGAGCTGCATCCCCGTGAGTTCTTCCAGCATCTGCGCGAGCCGCTCCTGCACCATCTGGAACCGGGCGAGCGGCTTGCCGAACTGGGTGCGCTGTGTCGCGTACTGCAGCGCCGCCTCGTAGCAGGCGGTGGCGTGGCCCAGGGCCGACCACGCGACCCCCGATCGCGTGGAGTACAGGACGGTCGACGCGTCGTGGAAGCTGCGTGCGCCCGGCAGAACCGCGTCGGCCGGCAGGCGCACATCGTCGAGCGTGATGTGGGCCTGGTGGATGCCGCGCAGCGAACCCTTTCCGGTGATGACGGTGCCCGTGTACCCGGGTGTCGACTGCTCCACGAGGAAGCAGCGCACAGCGCCGTGATCATCGGCTCCTTCATCGTCGACGCGCGCCCACACGAACGTCACGCCGCCCGAAGCGCCGTTTCCGATCCACTTCTTAGCCCCGCGCACGATCCATCCGCCGTCGTCGCGCACGCGCCGGGCCGTGGTCTGCAGGGAGACGGAGTCCGACCCGTGGTCGGGCTCGGTGAGCGCGAACGCGGCCGGCACCTCACCCCGCGCGATCGGACGCAGCCACTGTCGCTGCTGGGCTTCGCTGCCGAAGAGAGCGAGCGTGCGCAGCGCGAGGCCGCCCTGGACGGCGATGACGGTGCCGAGCGAGCCGTCGCCGCGCGAGACCTCCATGTTGACGAGGCCGGCGGCGAGCGGCGAGAACCGGGTGAGGTCGGGGTGGACGATGCCGTCGTTGAGGAGGTCGAGCTCGCCCAGGCGGGCGGCGGTGTCGAGCGGATACTCCGCCGTGTCCCACGCCTCGCGCATGCGAGGACCGACCTCGTCGATGTAGGCCTGCGCGCGCTCCCACACGGCGCGGTCGTCGGCGGGGATGTCGTCGAACACCGCGTAATAGTCGGTGCCGAGTCGGCCGGTCACGTCGTAGCTCGTGACGGACTCGCCGGGGAAGGGCTCGCTCATAGAAGCGAGGATACCGCAGGACGGGATTGAGTGTCAGCTATCGCGGAACGCAGTCCCATGCGTTCTGCCAGGACTGCGCGCAGCTCGTTCAGCCCAGTTCGCTCCGCAGGCGCCGGGCGACCTCCGCAGCGGGCATGCGGCGCGGGAACGCGGCGATCACCAGATCGTCGACTGCGGCCGACTCGCCGTCGGGGTGCACCCCGAAGCGGTGCATGAGGTCGTCGTAGGCGTCGGCGAGAACCGTCGCAGGCACGTCGGCGTCGGTGCGGAGGAGGCGTCGCAGCACGTGGTTGTGCACGGCGGTGACCGCCGCCGAGAACGCGACCGACTCGACCGGATCGATGCCGGGGAGAGCGCCGCGCAGGTAGTCGTCGAAAAGGCGCTCGTACTGGAAGACGGTGACGATCTCGCGGTCGCGCAGCGCGGGCACCTGTCGCACCACGGCGTAGCGGCGGCGGGCCAGCTGAGGGTCGCGGGCGAAATGGCGGAACACCCGCACCGACGCCTCGCACACCGCCGCCCACGGATTGTCGTGCGTGCGCGCGAGGAAGTCGCGGAGGTTGCCGAGCAGCTCGTCGTGGTCGGTGAAGACCACGTCGTCCTTGCCGCCGAACTGCCGGAAGAACGTGGAGCGCGAGACGCCCGCGGCCTGCGCGATCTGCTCGACGGAGGTCGCTTCGAACCCGTGCCGGGCGAACAGGTCGAGTGCGGCCGCGACAACGGTGTTGCGGGCGGGGCTGGCGGTGGTCTCGCTCATGGTGGTGAAAGCCTAATGCGCCCGGCGTGGGCCGCGCCGTCTGCGGAATCGGCCACTCATCAGGACGGACTAGGATGGAGGGCGGTCGATCTCTCGACATCGAGATTTTTTCGGCACCGAACCCACAGTCGCCCAGCGAAGGATTGCACGTGGATCTCTACGAGTACCAGGCACGAGACCTATTCGAGAAGTACGAGGTGCCGGTGCTCGCCGGTATCATCGCCGACACCCCCGAGGAGGCGAAGGCGGCGGCCGAGAAGATCGGCGGCGTCGTCGTCGTCAAGGCGCAGGTGAAGACCGGAGGCCGCGGCAAGGCCGGCGGCGTGAAGGTCGCGAAGACCCCCGACGAGGCCTATGCGGCCGCCGAGGCCATCCTCGGACTCGACATCAAGGGCCACGTCGTGCAGCGCGTCATGGTCGCCCAGGGCGCCGACATCGCCGAGGAGTTCTACTTCTCCGTGCTCCTCGACCGCGCCAACCGCTCCTACCTGAGCCTCTGCTCGGTCGAGGGCGGCATGGAGATCGAGCAGCTCGCCGTCGAGAAGCCCGAGGCGCTCGCGCGGGTCGAGGTCGACCCGCTCACCGGCATCGACAAGGCGAAGGCGGTCGCGATCGCCGAGGCCGCGAACTTCCCGGCCGACCTCGTCGACAAGGTCTCCGACGTCTTCGTCAAGCTCTACGACGTCTACAAGGGCGAGGGTGCGACGCTCGTCGAGGTCAACCCGCTCGTCCGCACGGGCGCCGGCGACATCATCGCCCTCGACGGCAAGGTGTCGCTCGACGACAACGCCTCCGAGGTGCGGCACCCCGAGCACGAAGAGCTCGAAGACAAGGGCGCCGCCGACCCGCTCGAGGCCAAGGCCAAGGAGTCCGGCCTCAACTACGTCAAGCTCGACGGTCAGGTCGGGATCATCGGCAACGGTGCCGGTCTCGTCATGTCGACGCTCGACGTCGTCGCCTACGCCGGGGAGAACCACGGCGGCGTCAAGCCCGCCAACTTCCTCGACATCGGAGGCGGCGCGAACGCGCAGGTCATGGCCGCCGGTCTCGACGTCATCCTCGGCGACGAGCAGGTCAAGAGCGTCTTCGTCAACGTCTTCGGCGGCATCACCTCCTGCGTGGCCGTGGCAGAGGGCATCGTGAAAGCGCTCGAGATCCTCGGCGACCACGCGACCAAGCCGCTGGTCGTCCGTCTCGACGGCAACCAGGTCGAAGAGGGCCGCGCGATCCTCGCCGAAGCCAACCACCCCCTCGTCACGCTCGCCGCGGGCATGGACGAGGGCGCCGACAAGGCCGCCGAGCTGGCCAACGCCTGAGACAGAAGGAACCGAGAATGTCGATCTATCTCAACAAGGACTCCAAGGTCATCGTCCAGGGCATCACCGGCGGCGAGGGCACCAAGCACACGGCGCTCATGCTGAAGGCGGGCACCAACGTCGTCGGCGGCGTGAACGCGCGCAAGGCGGGGACGACCGTCACCCACGAGAAGCCGCACGAGGGCGAGGTCGACCTGCCGGTGTTCGGCACGGTCGCCGAGGCGATGGAGAAGACGGGCGCCGACGTGTCGATCGCGTTCGTGCCCCCGGCCTTCACGAAGGACGCGATGATCGAGGCCATCGACGCCGAGATCCCGCTGCTCGTCGTGATCACCGAGGGCGTGCCCGTCGGCGACACCGCCGAGGCCTGGGCCTACGCCAAGAGCAAGGGCAACAAGACGCGCATCATCGGCCCGAACTGCCCCGGCATCATCACGCCGGGCGAGGCGCTCGTGGGCATCACGCCCGCCAACATCACCGGCAAGGGACCGATCGGCCTCGTGTCGAAGTCGGGCACCCTCACGTACCAGATGATGTTCGAGCTGCGCGACCTGGGCTTCTCGACCGCCATCGGCATCGGCGGCGACCCGGTCATCGGCACGACCCACATCGACGCCCTGGAGGCGTTCGAGGCCGATCCCGAGACCAAGGCGATCGTCATGATCGGCGAGATCGGCGGCGATGCCGAGGAGCGTGCGGCCGACTACATCAAGGCGCACGTGACCAAGCCGGTCGTCGGCTACGTCGCCGGCTTCACGGCCCCCGAAGGCAAGACGATGGGCCATGCGGGTGCCATCGTCTCGGGCTCGGCCGGCACCGCTCAGGCCAAGAAGGAGGCCCTCGAGGCCGCCGGGGTGAAGGTCGGCAAGACGCCGTCCGAGACCGCCGCGCTCATGCGGGAGATCATCGAGTCGCTCTGACTCTCAGACGATGAAGGGGCCGGATGCGATTGTCGCGTCCGGCCCCTTTTCCGTTTCTCCCGCGCGCGTCAGGCGTCGGCGCGGCCCGTCATGATCGCCCGGAGGCGCTCGATGGGCAGCTTCGGCGTGCGGTCAGGCCGTAGCAGGCCGTTCGTCTCCTGCAACGTGTCGGTGAGCTGGGTGTAGCAGAACCCCGCGAGCGCCCGACTGCCGTGGACAGCGCGCATGAGGCCGTCGAGTCGGGCGTCGAAGTCGTCCGCAGACGTCGCGGCCGAGTAGCCCCATGCCCCTTCGGCCTCACTGTCGAACGAGATGCCGCCGAACTCGGTGAGCATGACGGGCGCATCGGTCACGTCTCCCTCGAGCACGAGCACGCGCCCGGCCGGCCCGACGCCGTCGATGAGCGCGTCGATGTCGGCGCGGGTGCGGTAGCGGTCAGCGACGCGGTCGGGCTCGGCGTCGTAGTCGTGGATCGCGACGATGTCGGTGTCGACCTGCTCCCATCCGTCGTTCGAGACGACGGGACGCGTGGGGTCGAGCGCCTTCGTGAGCGACACGATCGCGCGGGCGAACTCACGCATGCGGCGGTCGCTCGCGATGTGCTGCACGCCCCAGCTCTCGTTGAGCGGCACCCACGTGACGATCGCGGGATGGGAGCGGTCGCGGTGCACGATCTCGAGCCATTCGCGCACGGTGCGCTCGACCGTCGTGGGCGAGAACGTGAAGCTCGCGGGCGCTTCGCCCCACACGAGGAGCCCGAGGCGGTCGGCCCAGTACAGGAACCGGGGGTCTTCGAACTTCTGGTGCACGCGCGTGGCGTTGAAGCCGAGGTCCTTGATCAGTTGCACCTCGTCGCGGAGTGCGTCGGGCGAGGGAGCGGCGAGGTGCGACTCGGGCCAGTAGCCCTGGTTGAGCACGGAGCGCACGTAGTACGGGCGGTCGTTGAGGAAGAACCGCTGACGGGCGACGTGCGCCGTACGGATGCCGAGGTACGACGCGATGCGGTCGTCACCGACCGTCACGACGGCATCGATGAGACGAGGGTGCTCGGGCGACCAGAGCAGCTCCTCGTATGCCTGGCCGTTCAGGAGGTCGGCCACGGGCACGAGGACGGTCGCCTCGTCATCGCTCACGAGGGTCTCGGTGCTGCCCAGCGGGCGACCCTCGTAGGAGAGCTCGACGCGCACCCGTGCGGGTTCGGCGGGCACGCGCGACAGTTCGAGGTCGGCCTGGATGACGCCGCGACGCGGGTCGGTGGTCCAGTGAACGGCGGTCGTGGCGAGCGCGGGGGCGGCTTCGAGCCAGACAGGCTGCCAGATTCCGCTCGTGCGGTGATACCAGATGACGTGGGGATGCTCCAGCCAGTCCTGTTTGCCGCGCGGCTGGCCGATGTCGTGGGGGTCGTCCTCCACGCGGACGACGATCGTGTGCTCCACGGAGCCCGTCAGCGCGTCGGTGATGTCGAACGCGAACGGCGTGTGGCCTCCCTCGTGGGTGCCGACCTGCTGCCCGTCGATCCAGACGCGGCACCGGTAGTCGACGGCCCCGAAGTGCAGGTGCAGACGGGTGCCGTCGCGGTGCCCGGCGGCGGCGAGGTCGGACGCGTCGAACGTGCGCGAGTACCAGCTCACCCGGTGGTGGGCGGTGTCGCCGATGCCGGAGGCGGCCGACTCGGGCGGGAACGGCACGATGATCTGCTGCGCGAAGTCGCCTGCGGACTGCCAGCCGGCGGCCAGGCCCTCGTCGCCGTCGTCGAAGGTGAAGCGCCACGCGCCCGTCAGGTCGCGCCACTGCGGGCGGACGATCTGGGGGCGGGGGTGCATTCCACCGGCGGGCACGGCATCCGTCAGGGCGCGGTCGTCGTCGATCATGACGATAAGCATGCCCCAAAGATTCAGCGCTGTAAACCCGAGATCCGTGCGTTCTGAGAACCGATTGACCCGGCGTTTGCGGCGCTGTAGATTCGGCGACCATCCGCACTGCCGCGGCACGCCCATCGGGTGCTGATGCCCGATCCGGCCTATCGAGAGGACCCTCCGTGACCTTTCCGCTCACCAGAAGACGTCGCATCCCGGCGGCCATGACGGTCGCCGTTCTCGCCGTGACGCTCGGCGTCTCGGCGGGCGTCGGCGCCGACGCGCTGCAGCCGACGCGCGCCCACGCCGACGCGCCGCCCGTCGCCGACTTCTACAATCCTGTGCTCAAAGGCGCCGATCCCTCGATCGTCCGTGACGGCGACGTGTACTACTCGGTCAGCTCGGACGCCGAGGGCATCTGGGTGCGGAAGTCCACGAGCCTCGCGACGATGTCGGACGGCGTCGTGCAGAAGGTGTGGGAGCCCGACGAGGCGGGACCGCTCTGCTGCAATGTCTGGGCACCGGAACTGCTCCTCATCCGGGGCGAGTGGTACATCTACTTCGCGGCCGACGATGGAGAGAACGCGAACCACCGCATGTACGGGATCCGCGCCGAGACCGACGATCCGCAGGGGGCGTGGACCGCCCCCGTCAAGATCGCAGCGCCCACCGACCGGTGGGCCATCGATGCCACGGTGATGGAGCACGACGACGAGCTGTACTTTCTCTGGTCCGGCTGGGAAGGCACGGTCGACGTCGGCCAGAGCCTGTACATCGCGCCGATGAGCGACCCGCTGACGATCAGCGGTGAGCGGGTGCGGCTGTCGAGCCCGACCGAGCCCTGGGAACGGGTCGCTCTCCCCATCCAGGAGGGCCCCGAGGTGCTGGTGCACGACGGCGTGACCACCCTGGTGTATTCGGCGAGCGGCAGCTGGACCGAGGACTACTGCCTCGGCACGCTCACGAGCGACGGCGGGCCCGTCCTCGATCCGTCGACGTGGACCAAGTCCGACGGGTGCGTGTTCTCGAAGCGCGACACGGCGTGGGGCCCGGGCCACCACACGTTCACGACCTCGCCCGACGGCACCGAGGACTGGATCGTCTACCACGCGAGCACCGTGAAGGACCGCGGCTGGGACGGCCGCACCATCCGGGCGCAGCGCTTCACGTGGGGCGAGGGCGGACGACCCGAGTTCGGCACGCCCGTCGCGACCTACGAGACCGTGGCGCTCCCCTCGGGCGACCGCACCCCCGCGCAGGCGACCTACGAGGCCGAGGACGCCGAGGTCAACCGGGCTCGCGTCGTCGATGTGTCGGTTCCGGGGGCGTCGGGACACAGGAAGGTCGGCTACATCGACTTCGACGACAGCTGGGTGGAGTTCACGGTCGACGCGCCGATGGCCGGCGTCTACGGCGTCGACGTGCGGTACTCGAACGGAATCGGATCGACGAGCAGTCACCTCCTCTCGGTCAACAGTGCCGATGCCGTCGAGGTGGAGCTCCCGAGCAACGGCTGGGACAACTGGCTCTTCACGGGAGTCGACGTCGACCTGAAGGCGGGCGAGAACACGCTCCGCCTGTCGAAGGGCGCCGGCTACGCAGAGCTCGACCTCATCCGGGTCGACGCCCGCCCGCTCGACGACGGCGCGAAGGCTGTGCCCGCGAAGGGCGTGCTCTCGTCCGACAACGGCTGGGACACGGGCCTCCGCGACGGCGACTACACGATCTCGATGGACCTCTGGTGGGGGGAGAACGGCAGCTCGTTCCGGCTGTACGAGAACGGAGCGCTCATCTCGACGACGCGACTCGTGCCCGACTCCCCGCGGGCGCAGCACGTGGAGGTCCCGGTCAGCGGACGCCCCGACGGCACGTACACCTACACGGGCGAACTGCTGAACTCCCGAGGGGTCACGAAGACCGGCCCGCTGAAGGTGGCAGTGACCGACGCGGCGCCCGGCCGCCCCGTGCTGAGCCACGACAACCACGATCGCGACGGCACGTTCGTCGTCACGGCCGACCTGTGGTGGGGCACCAACGCGACCGAGTACGTCTTCTTCGCGGACGGCGTCGAAGTGGCCTCGGGCTCCCTGACGGCCGCGACGCCGAAAGCGCAGCGCGTGACACTGCAGGTCGAGGGCGCGGCGTCCGGTGTGCACCGGTACGAGGTCGAGTTCCGCAACGGAGCCGGCGCGACGCGGAGCGCACCGCTCGCAGTGACCGTCCGGGGCTGACAGGGCCGGCGGGCTGACGGGCCTCGATCGAGACCTGGGCTGACCAGGCTCGCCGGCGACCACGGCTCGCCGCGCGCGGGTCTAGCGCTGTAAAGGCGCGGGAATGGCGCGGGAGAGGGGCACGGGGCCGTCCATGAGGCGGCCCCGTGCCCTTGCGCGACGGCGATGTCGGGGTGCGGTCAGTGCGGGGGCGGTCACCGCGCGGGTGCGCTCTCGCGCACCACGATCCGATACGGCGCGAGCTCATGGCGGCCCATCCCGTCATAGCCGCGGATGCGCTCGTCGAGCAGCGTGAGGGCACGGTCCAGGATCGCGTCGATGTCGGGGCTCACGGTCGTGAGGCTCGGGAAGGTGACGGCGCTGAGCCTCGTGTCGTCCCATCCGGTCACCGCCACATCTTCGGGCACGCGCACGCCGCGCTCCTGGAGTGCGCGGAGTGTTCCGATCGCCGCGAGATCGTCGCGGCAGACGAGCGCGTCGACGTCGAGACCTGCGTCGAGCGCGCGCCCCACCGCCTCGACCGAGCCGAGTGCCGAGATGGAGTCGGACGCGACGAGCAGTGCGGGATCGGGGGAAAGGCCGGCGCCCAGCAGTGCGTCCTGATACCCGAGGATGCGCTGCCGCGAGGTCTCGCTGAGGGATGACGACTCGTGCCCGACGAACCCGATGCGTCGTCGGCCCGCGTCGATGAGGTGCTGTGTGACTTCGTGGGCGGCCGCGACGTTGTCGATCATCACGCGATCGATCGTGAGCGGGGCGGGCGTCTCGCCGAGCAGCACGATGGGGATGTCGCTGCGGTGGCGGGCGATCTCCGACGACGACATCACCGACGGCTGGATGATCATGCCGTCGACCATGCCTGCCTCGGAGCTCGACATCACGGCGCGCTCGCCCTCGATGGTCGCGTCGGTCTCCTCGAGGAGCACGCGGTAGCCGCGCTTCCCGGCGGCGCGTGAGGCGGCGCGCGACAGCTCGGCGAAGTAGGGGATGGTGACGTCGGCGAAGGCCAGGGCGACGAGGCCCGTGCGGCCCGTCGCGAGACGGCGCGCGACGACGTTGGGGCGGTAGCCCAGCTCGTCGATCGCCTGCTGCACGCGCGCCCGCATCTGCGGCGACACATGCGGGTAGTCGCGGACGACGTTCGAGACGGTCTTCATCGACACGCCGGCGCGTTCGGCAACGTCTTGCAGTCGGGGTCCGCGCATGAGGGCTCCTCGGGCTTTTCGGCATCCGGCGCCCGGCAGCGAGCTCGAGCAACGGTTCTCCGGATGATTCCGACCAGCGTACCGGGGCCGCCGGGTCAGCCCAGGATACAGCGTCGGACTGCCGCGGACAGGGCTATTGACATCCAATTTCCAGCGCTGTACATTCGACCGCACGTGATCCACAGCGCACCCGCGCCGTGCAGAGGAGCGGTCGTCACGGGCGCCGCGACTCCTCGATGCGGGACTCAACTCAAAGGAGAGCACTCACATGAAGAAGGCAATCGCGCGCGGGCTGGCCGTCGGCCTGGCCGCATCGGTGGCCCTGGCGTTCGCCGGCTGTGCCGGAGCGAGCACCGACGGGCCGGCGGTGTCAGGCGAGGACTACGACGGACCGAAGGTGGAGATCACCTTCTGGCACGGCTGGACCGGCGGCGCGGCCCCCGTCATCGTGCCCAAGCTCATCGACGAGTTCAACGCCGAGCACGAGAACATCGTCGTCAAGAACGTTCCGCAGGAGTGGGCCGACATCGCCGCGAAGATGCCGCTGGCGATCAAGGCGGGCAAGGGCCCTGACGTCGCCGTGCTCCACGGCGACGACCTCGCCACCTACGCCGCGCAGAAGCTGCTCCTCCCCGCCGACGACATCATCGAGAACCTCGGCTACGGCGCCGACGACTTCCCGCCCGGGGTCTACGACAAGGGCAACTTCCGCGACGCGCAGTACGCCGTGCCGTGGAGCGTCACGCCGCTCGGCCTGTTCGTCAACAAGGACGTGCTCGCCAAGGCGGACATCACCGAGATCCCGACCGACAAGGAGGGCTACCTCGAAGCGCTCGAGGCCCTGAAGAAGGCCGACGTCAAGGGCGAATGGGTCGACGGCTACGTCTTCACCGGCACGTTCGAGTTCCAGAGCCTGCTGTGGCAGTTCGGCGGCGAGCTCTACAACGAGGATGTCTCGGAAGCGACCTTCAACTCCGACGCCGGCGTGCAGGCGCTCACCTGGATGACCGACCTCGTCGAGAAGGGCTACAGCCCCGCCAACGTGGCGCAGGACGGCAACATCAAGGCGCTGCTGGCCGGCGACACGGCGTTCAACTGGAACGGCGTGTGGCAGACCACCAACACCGCCTTCGGCGACCTCGACTGGGCCGCCGCGCCCGTGCCGCAGATCGGCACCGAGAAGGCCGTGTGGTCGAGCTCGACGCACTGGGTGTTCCCCGCCAACAAGGGCCAGGACGAGAACAAGACCGCCGCCGCCGCGACCTTCGTCAAGTGGATGAACGACAACTCGCTCGGCTGGGCCGAGACGGGGGAGCTTCCCGCCGCCAACACGGTGCGCGAAGACCCTGAGCTGCTGTCGACGTACCCCAACCTGGAGCCGTTCATGAGCGAGCTCGAGTACGCGCGCTACGAGACGGTCTCGCCCGGCATCAACGAGGCCAACGCGCTCATCACCACCGCCCTGAACGAGGCCCTCACCGGCAAGAAGACGCCGAAGGCCGCCCTCGACGACGCCAAGGCCAAGGCCGACGCGATCATCGAGCAGAACAAGGCCAAGTATGGCGATTGACATCGTCCAGCAGACGGCCGTCCCGGCTGAGCGTCCTCGCGGCGCTCGGTCGGGCGGCCGCCCGGCGCGGTCGCGGCGCCCGGCGCGTCGCACGCTGACGGCCTACCTCTTCCTCGCGCCGTTCCTCGCACTGTTCGGCACGTTCGTCATCGCGCCTGCGATCTTCGGTCTGTGGATCAGTCTCACCGACTGGAGCCCCTTCCGCGACGAGCAGAGCTTCGTGGGGCTGCAGAACTATCTCAACCTCTTCACTCCGGGCAGCACGACCTCCGCCGACTTCTGGCAGTCGATGGGTGCGACGGGCACCTTCGTGCTCTGGAGCGTGCCGCTGCTGGTCGTCGTCCCCCTCCTCGTCGCGCTGCTGCTCAACCAGCGCCTGCGCGGGGCCACCTTCTTCCGCACGCTCTTCTTCGCGCCCTATGTGCTGGGCGTCGCGATCGTCGGCGTGATCTGGCTGTACATCTTCGACACGCAGTCCGGCATCCTCAACCACCTGCTCGGTCTGCTCGGGCTCCCCGACGACCTGCCGTGGGTGGTCGACACCCCGTGGGTGTGGGTAGCGATCGTCGGCGTCACGGTGTGGTGGACCGCGGGCCTCAACACCGTGATCTTCCTCGCCGGGCTCAAGGGCATCAACGGCGACCTCTACGAGGCTGCCTCGCTCGACGGCGCCAACGCCTTCCAGAAGTTCTTCAGCGTGACGCTTCCGGGCCTGCGCCCCGTCATGCTCTTCATCACCACGACGACCGTGCTCGCCTCGGCGAATATGTTCGGCCAGTCCTACATGCTTACGCAGGGCGGCCCCGGCAATGCGACCCGCACGGCGATCATGTACATCGCCGACCAAGGCCTCTCGCAGAACAACATGGCTCCCGCGGCCGCGATGAGCTACATCCTCTTCGCGATCCTCGCCGTCGTGAGCGTCGTCAACTTCCGCCTGCAGCGCGAGCGCGCAGAGAAGGGTGTCTCATGACCGCCGCCGGTACCGTCCCGACGCGCCGCCCCCTCTCGCCGCGGCGTGCGGCCTCGCGCGCCGTGCTCTATGCGGTGCTCGGCTTCCTGTCGATCGTCATCATCTTCCCGCTGCTGTGGATGCTGCTCACGTCGTTCAAGACCGACGCGGATGCCGTGCGCAACCCGTACGCGCTGCCCAACCCGTTCTCGTTCGAGGCGTACGAGACGCTCCTGCTGAGCGGGCAGCAGCCGATCTTCCTGTGGCTGTGGAACAGCTTCGCGGCCGCCACGCTGCAGACGGTGCTGATCCTCGCGACGGCGTCGATGGCCGCCTACGCGCTCGCGCGCCTCGACTTCGCCGGCAAGAAGATCATCTTCGGGCTCATCATCGGCACCCTCCTCGTGCCTCCGGTCGTCTTCCTCATCCCCAACTACCTGATCGTCGAGAACTTCGGCTGGCTCGACACGATCCTCGCGATCACGGTGCCCGGCGCCGCGAGCGCGTTCGGCGTCTTCTTCCTGCGGCAGTTCTTCGTCGGGCTGCCCGTCGAGGTGGAGGAGGCGGCCCGCATCGACGGGGCGGGGGAGTTCCGCATCTTCTTCCAGGTCGCGCTTCCGCTCGCGAAGCCCGCGCTCGCGACGCTGGCAGTGCTCGCCTTCCTCGGCAACTGGAACGATTTCCTGTGGCCGGTGTACGTGTTGCTCTCGCCCGAGAACATGACGCTCCAGCCGGGGCTCGCGATGCTCCAGGGCGCGTACCGCACGCACTTCGCGATCGTCATGGCGGGCGCGGTGATCGCCTCGATCCCCGTGCTCGTGCTGTTCGCGTTCGCGCAGCGGCAGATCGTGGAGTCGGTCGCCGGCGCGGCGGTGAAGGGCTGATGACGGGTCGGGCGCGGCTCCCACTCGCGGCTCTGGCCGTGGTGGTGGTCGCGCTCACGGGGTGCACGGCGGGGGAGGACGCCCCCGCCCCGTCGACGACGGACGCCGAATCCCCCGGGACCGTGTTCGCGATCGACGCCGACTTCCCCGATCCCGATGTGATCGCCGTCGGCGACGGCTACGCGGCGTTCGCGACCGGAAGCCACGGCCTCAACATCCGGTACGCCTCGTCGGACGACCTCGTGAGCTGGACGGTCGACAGCCGCGACGCGCTGCCGAAGCTGCCGGCGTGGGCGTCGCCGGGCCGCACCTGGGCGCCCGAGGTGGTCGAGGCGCCCGGTGGCGGGTACCTCATGTATGTCACAGCGGAGCACACGGTTTCAGGCCGCCAGTGCATCGGCGTCGCCGCCTCCGACACGATCGACGGCACCTTTGCGCCCGTCAGCGACGAACCTCTCGTCTGCCCCGTGGAGGAGGGCGGCGCGATCGACGCCGCGACGTTCGACGACCGCGACGGCTCGCGCTACCTGCTGTGGAAGACCGACGGCAACTGTTGCGATCGCGACACGTGGATCGAGATCGCGCCGCTGAGCGCCGACGGGTTGGGACTCGACGGCCAGCACACGCGGCTCCTGAAGCAGACGCTCGACTGGGAGGGCGCGCTCATCGAAGCGCCGACCCTCGTGCAACGGGACGGCCGCTACGTGCTGCTGTACTCGGCGAACGACTACGGCAGCGACGCCTACACGGTGGGCGCGGCGGTGTCGGACGAGCTCCTCGGACCGTACGAGAAGATCGACCAGCCGATCCTCGCCAGCGCGGGTGAGCTGCGCGGCCCCGGCGGCCAGGACGTCGTGGCCACGCCGGACGGCGACCGCCTGGTGTTCCACTCCTGGGACGAGCTGCGGATCTATCGCGGGCTCGTCGTGCGCCCCCTCTCGTGGGACGGCGCAGCCCCGACGGTGGGCTGACGGGGGCTGACGCGGCGGCCGCGGCACGCGTCCCGGCCGTTCACAACTCCGGAAGGAACGGCTCCGGCGGCCTTGCTCGGCGGCGGTGACGTCGCGGCACGGCGATCTTCCGGAGTTGTGAACGCGACCGCCGGGCTCCTCGCTCGCACGCGGAAGCGCCGCCGACCCCGGGATGCGGGACCGGCGGCGCTTCGTGCGATGGCGTACCGCGGGATCAGACTCTGCGCGGTGCTTCCCTCAGACTCCGAGCAGCGCCTCGATCGGGCCTCGCGCGAAGTAGATCACGAACCCGACGGCGACGACCCACAGCAGCCAGTGGATCTTGCGGGCCTTGCCCGACAGGGCGTGGACCACGACCCAGCTCACGAAGCCCGCGCCGATGCCATTGGCGATCGAGTAGGTGAGCGGCATGACCGTGGCCGTGAGGAACACCGGCAGCAGCACGCGGAAGTCGGTGAAGTCGATGTTCTTGATCTGCGCGAGCATCATCGCACCGACGAGCACGAGCGCGGCGGCCGCGACCTCGCCCGGGACGAGCGACGTGAGCGGTGTGAAGAACATCGCCAGCAGGAACAGGACGCCCGTGACGATGTTGGCGAGACCTGTGCGGGCGCCCTCGCCGATCCCCGAACCCGACTCGACGAACACGGTCGACGACGACGAGGAGGTCGCACCGCCCACGACGGCGCCGACACCCTCGATGACGAGCGCCGACTTGATCCGCGGGAAGTCGCCCTTCGCGTCCGCGAGGTCGGCCTCCTTCGCGAGACCCGTCATCGTGCCCATGGCGTCGAAGAAGTTCGAGAAGACGAGGGTGAAGACGATCATCACGAGGGCGACGAGCCCGACCTTCTCCAGGTTGAAGCCGAAGTCGATCGCTCCGACCAGACCGAAGTCGGGGAGGGCGAAGACGCTTCCGCTGAACGGGTTCAGCTCGAGTGCGTCGGGCCAGATCGCGTTGACGATGTACGAGATGACCGTGCCGCCGACGAGGCCCAGCAGCAGGCCGCCCTTGACCCGGAGCGCGATGAGCACACCCGACAGGAGCAGAGTGACGATGAACATCACGGTCGCGATCGAGGCGACCGATCCCCCGACGCCGAGGTCGAGCGGGGGAGAGGCGACGGTCGTGGAGGTCACGAATCCCGCGTTGACGAAACCGATGAACGCGATGAACAGGCCGATGCCGACGGTGATCGCGAGCTTCAGCTGCACCGGCACGGCGTCGAAGATCATCTTCCGGAGGCCTGTCGCCGCCAGCAGCACGATGATCAGACCGTTGATGACGACGAGGGCCATCGCCTCGCCCCACGTCACCTGCCCGACGATGGAGAACGCCACGAACGCGTTGATGCCGAGGCCCGACGCGAACGCGAACGGCAGTCGCGTGACGAGGCCGAACAGGATCGTCATGACGCCCGCGGTGAGGGCCGTCGAGGTGGCGACCGCACTGCCGGCAAGGACGGTGCCCTCGACATCGGCGGTCGACAGGATGATCGGGTTCAGGATGACGATGTAGGCCATCGTCACGAACGTGACGAGGCCGCCGCGCAGTTCTGCTCCGAGGGTGGACCCGCGCTTGGTGATCTCGAAGAACCGGTCGAGTCCGTTGGCGGGCTGGGGGGTGGTGGTCGCCGAATCGGGCGGCGTGGTTGTGGTCATGAATCCTCCTCCGATGACGGTATCGATTCCGTGCCGCCGCGCGCATCTTCGCCACGCGTCCGATGCGGCCCGCCCAGGCGCGCCAGCGCTGTGCGACCGGTCCTGCTGGGTAGGGTCGAAGCCGCATGAACCGCCTCCTCGTCACCCTCCTCGCCGCCTTCGACGCCGTCATCGTCGTCGCCGTCGGCCTTGCCGCCGCCCTCGCCCCGCTCACCCTGATGTGGGTGTTCGCCTTCGACGGCGGTGCGCAGTGGGCTGCGCTGTGGCCGGCCGCGGCGCGGGTGTGGCAGGTGGGTCACTTCGTGGCGCTGAGCATCGATCTGGATCTCGCCGACGCGGCGGCCGCCGGCGTCCACGCCGACGGCGCCGCCTTCGTCTTCTCGCTCGCACCGTTGGCTTTCGCGACGTTCACCGCGGTCTTCGCTGCCCGATCGGGTGCCCGCGCCGCACGTGCCGGTGCCTGGGCGATCGGCGTCGGCGCCGGAACAGTGACGGTCGCGGTGCTGGCCGCACTGGTGGCGGTGACATCGTCGGTGCAGGCGGTCTCGGTCGATAACGGGGCGGCGATCGCGCTGCCTGCCCTCGTGTTCGGTGCCGCGTCGCTGACCGGTGCGCTCGTCGGAGCGTGGCGCGCGGGCGATCGCGGCGTGCTCGACCGTCTCCGGCACCGGATCGACCTCGACGACACGGGGGTGGTCGAGGCCGCCGCCCGCGGCGTCGCGACAGCGGTCGTCGTGCTTCTCGGCCTCGGTGCTGCCGTCGTCGCTGCGGGGACGGCATTCCGCGGCGGCGAGATCGTCGCCCTCTTCGAAGCGGCGCACCTCGACTTCGTGGGTGTCGTGGTGATGGGCCTCGGTCAGCTGACCTATCTGCCGACGCTGATCGCCTGGGGTGCCGCGTATGCGGCCGGACCGGGCTTCGCACTGGGCACGGGCGCGACCGTGTCGCCGGGGGGCACGAACGTCGGCGTCGTGCCGGGGATCCCCGTGCTCGGCGCGGTTCCGGAGTCGCCGTCGGCGTGGCTCCTGCTGCTGGCGCTCGGCGTCGTGGGCGCCGGTGCTCTCGCCGGATGGGTCGCGCGCGCACGGCTGCGGACGGCGGATGCCGACGAGCCGGTGGCGGCGCGGATCGCGGTTCTCCTGGTGATCGTGGTGGGCAGCGCAGCAGGCGCTGCGCTGCTGGCGACGGTGTCGTCGGGCTCCCTGGGTCCGGGGCGGCTGGAGCACGTGGGTCCGCCGGTCGGCACCCTCGCCGTCGTCGTGGGCGTCGAGGTGGCGCTGGGCGCCGCCGCTCTGCTCTTCGCGCCGCGCATCGACGACGCCACGGCGGGACCCGTCACGGCGTGGCACGACCTCGCCCCGGCGGCCACTGCCCCGGCGGCGGTCGCGGCGGCGCCCGGCGCGGGGGTCCCCCCGGCACGGCGCGATGAGGCGGAGACCGTCGACCTCGCGGAGTCGCTGGGCTTCCTCGCGCCGGACGACTCCGTCGGTGCCGACGGTACGGCTGATGACCTCGGTGACGATGCCCTCAGTGACGATGGCCTCCGTGCCGGCGACGCGGGCGCCGATGATCGCAACGCCGGTGACCCGGGCGCCGTCGACTCTCGCTGATCCTCCCCGACGGACATCCGCCGGGCGCCACCGCCGCGGGGGCTCCCGCACGCGCCGGTAGACTGAGCGGGTGCTGACCCTCGCCGTCCTGATCTCAGGCACGGGCTCGAATCTCCGGGCCCTTCTGGAGGCGGCGAGCGACCCCGATTTCCCCGCGCGCGTCGTCGTGGTGGGAGCCGATCGAGAGGCCGACGGCTTCGCGCACGCCGAGGCGTTCGGCGTGCCGACGGTGCTGGTGCCGTACCGACAGTTCGCGTCGCGTGAAGAGTGGGGCGACGAGCTGCAGCGGCAGATCGACGTGTGGCAGCCCGATCTCGTCGTGCTCAGCGGCATGATGCGGCTGCTCCCGGCGGCGGTCGTCGACGCGTGGGCGCCGCGCCTCATCAACACCCATCCCGCATTCCTCCCGGAGTTCCCCGGAGCGCACGGCGTGCGTGACGCGCTCGCCGCCGGGGTCGCCGAGACCGGAGCCAGCGTCATCGTCGTCGATACGGGCGTCGACACCGGGCCGATCCTCGCGCAGGAGCGCATCCCGGTGCTGCCCGGCGACACCGAGCACACGCTGCATGATCGCATCAAGCCCGTCGAGCGACGGCTGCTGATCGACGTCGTCCGCCGCATCGCGACGGGCGAGCTCGACCTCACCGCATACGACACCCCCTGACTTCGCCCTCCCTCGAACACCGCACCCACAGGAGCCCTCATGGCCGGCCCGAGCATCGATCCCTCCCTCTACCGTCCGCGCGACGTGGTCCCCATCCGTCGGGCGCTGATCTCCGTCAGCGACAAGTCCGGGCTGCTGCCCCTCGCCGAGGCTCTGGCGGCCGCAGACGTCGAGATCCTCTCGACGGGCGGCTCGGCCGCGCTGCTGCGCGACGCGGGCATCGCCGTCACCGACGTCGCCGAGATCACAGGCTTCCCCGAGTCTCTCGGCGGGCGCGTGAAGACACTGCACCCGCACGTCCACGCGGGCCTGCTCGCCGACCTTCGTCTCGAAGACCACGAGACGCAGCTCGAACAGCTCGGCATCCTGCCGTTCGAGCTCGTGGTCGTGAACCTGTACCCGTTCGTCGAGACGGTGGCCTCGGGCGCTCAGGGCGACGCGGTCGTCGAGCAGATCGACATCGGGGGCCCGGCGATGGTGCGGGCGTCGGCCAAGAATTTCGCGAACGTCGCGATCGTCGTCTCGCCCGAGTCGTACCCGGCGATCATCGAGGCGGTCTCGGGAGGCGGGACGTCGCTCGCGCAGCGCCGCGATCTCGCCGCCCGCGCCTTCGCGCACACCGCCGAGTACGACCGTGCGGTCGCGACGTGGTTCGCCGACGAGACGCTGTCGACCGACGAGCTCCCGCAGCACCTCACCATCAAGGCTGAGCGCCTTGCGACGCTCCGCTACGGCGAGAACTCGCACCAGCGCGCCGCCATCTACACGCGGGTGGGCGGGCACGGCATCGCCCAGGCGACACAGCTGCAGGGCAAGGAGATGTCGTACAACAACTACGTCGACGCCGACGCCGCCCTGCGCGCCGCCTTCGACCTCGTGAAGCCCGCTGTCGCGATCATCAAGCACGCGAACCCCTGCGGCATCGCGGTCGCCGCTCCCAACGCGCTCGACCCGATCGCGTCGGCGCACCTCCGGGCCCATGAGTGCGACCCGGTGTCGGCCTTCGGCGGCGTGATCGCCGCCAACCGCACCGTGACGCTCAAGATGGCCGAGAACCTGCGCGACATCTTCACCGAGGTCATCGTCGCCCCCGATTTCGAGCCGGAGGCGCTGGAGGTCTTCAAGCTCAAGAGGAACCTGCGGATCCTCAAGCTCCCCGTCGACTGGAAGCAGGAGCCGATGGATGTGCGTCTCGTCTCGGGCGGGCTGCTGCTGCAGGATGCCGACCGCTTCCCCGACGAGATCGAGTCGGTCGCGAAGGACTGGCAGCTCGTTTCGGGCGAGCGCCCCGCACCCGAGGCCCTCGAGGGCATGATCTTCGCCTGGAAGTCGTGCCGCGCCGTGAAGTCGAACGCGATCGTGCTCGCGAAGGGCTCTGCGACGGTCGGCATCGGCATGGGACAGGTCAACCGCGTGGACTCGTGCCGCCTGGCCGTCGAGCGCGCGGGCGATCGGGCCGCGGGGTCGGTGGCCGCGTCGGACGCGTTCTTCCCGTTCGCCGACGGCCCGCAGGTGCTGATCGACGCGGGCATCACGACGATCATCCAGCCGGGTGGTTCGGTGCGCGACCAGGAGGTCATCGACGCGGCGCGCGCCGCGAACGTGACGATGTTCTTCACGGGCGAGCGCCACTTCTTCCACTGACGCTCTGGTCCACGGGCACGCCGAGCCGCCGCACGGCGGGGCGTCGGAGCACCGCTCCACCGCGATGTCCGATTTCCGCGAGCCGGTGTCGGCGGCGCGTGTCAGAGTGGAGGCATGTCCGTTGCGAGCATGACCTTCGAGGAGCGCTACCGCGCGATCGACGCGCGAGATGCGCGCTTCGACGGGCAGTTCGTCACGGCAGTGCGATCGACCGGCATCTACTGCCGCCCGTCGTGTCCGGCGCGCACGCCCAAGCCGTCGAACGTCACGTTCTATCCCACCTCCGCCGCCGCCCACGAAGCGGGATATCGCGCCTGCAAGAGGTGCCTTCCCGAGGCGGCGCCGGGGTCGCCCGACTGGGACCTCCGCGGCGACACGGCGGCCCGCGCCATGCGGCTGATCGCCGACGGCGTCGCCGAGCGCGAAGGAGTCCCGGGCCTCGCGTCGCGTCTGGGCTACTCCAGCCGCCACCTCACCAGGCTGCTCACCGCTGAGCTGGGGGCGGGCCCGCTCGCCCTCGCCCGGGCCCAGCGCGCGCACACGGCACGTATGCTGCTCGTCGGCACTGACCTGCCGGCGGCCGACGTCGCCTTCTCCGCCGGGTTCGCGAGCGTGCGCCAGTTCAACGACACGATCCGCGAGGTCTTCGGTCTCACCCCCATCGAGCTGCGCCTGCGGCGATCCGCGGGCGGTCGCGCCGCCCGCGGCACGGGTCTCCCGGCGCACGGGGCAGGCGACCTCGGCACCGTCGACGTGCACGCGCCGGGCGCCCTCGACCTCGTGCTCCCGCACCGCCGGCCCCTCGACATCCGGGGCATCTTTGACTGGATGGCCGCCCGCGCGGTCGCCGGCGCCGAGGTGTCCACGCCGACGAGCTTCGCGCGCACGCTGCGCCTCACCGGCGGTCCGGCCTGGTTCGAGGTGCGGCTCGACGACAAGGGCCGCGTGCGGCTGCGGGTGCGTCTCACGCAGCTGCGAGACCTGTCGCCGCTGGTCGCCCGGGTCCGGCGCCTGTTTGACCTCGACGCCGACCCGGTCGCCGTCGACGCCGCACTCGCGGCGCATCCGCAGCTTGCTCCGCGGGTCGCCCGTCTTCCCGGCATTCGCGTGCCGGGCGCCGCCGATCCGCACGAGATGCTCATCCGCGCGATGGTCGGTCAGCAGATCTCCGTCGCCGCCGCCACCATGGCGCTCACCGCCCTGACCGACGCGCTGGGCGAGCGGGTGGAACCGCACGCCGGCACTGATCGTCTCTTCCCCACGATGGCCGCGATCGCCGAGCACGGGGCCGACGTCCTCCGCGGGCCGGCCGCCCGCATCCGCGCCATCACCGGCGCCGCTGCCGCGCTCGCGTCGGGCGAGCTCACCCTCACACCGGCCGACGACGGCGTCGAACAGCGCGCTGCCCTCCTCGCCCGGCCCGGCATCGGTCCCTGGACCGCCGACTACGTGCGGATGCGGGTGCTCGGCGATCCCGACGTCTCGCTGCCGGGCGACGTCGCCGTGCGAGCCGGTGCTGCCGCTGTCGGCATCCCGTCCGACCCTCGCGGCTTCGACGCCTGGGCGGGCGCGGTCGCCCCGTGGCGAAGCTATCTCATGACTCACCTGTGGCGTGCCGTGCCGCCGCGCCCCGCTCCCGCGAAGGCCGCGGCGTCGGGGCGCCCGCGCCGTGCCGCCGCTGCTCCGGCTCCGGCCGCCGTCGACACCCACGAGGAGACCCCATGACCGCGATCATCCAGACCATCGACACGCCCGACGGCGCCTTCACGATCCTCGCCGACGAGCATCAGCGCGTGATGGCGTCGGGATGGACGGCAGACGTCGAGGCGATCCTCGCCCGTCTCGGCCCCTCCCAGCGACCTGTCGCCGTGCGTGAAGGCGAGACCGATGCCGCGGCCGCTGCCGCGGCGTACTACGGGGGAGACCTCCGGGCGATCGAGGAGGTCGCCGTAGCCCAGACGGGCACACCGCTCCAGCTCGCCGGGTGGCAGGTGCTGCGGCGCATCGCACCCGGTGCACCACTGACCTACACGGGTTTCGCCGGCGAGCTCGGACGCCCGAGCGCCGCGCGTGCCGCCGCGTCGATCTGTGCCCGCAATGCTCCCGCCCTCTTCGTGCCGTGCCATCGTGTGCTGCGGGGCGACGGATCGATGGGCGGGTTCGCGTGGGGTGTGACGGTCAAACGCAGCCTGCTCGCGCGTGAGGCCGCCTGACCCGCGCGACGGGGAGCGAAACCGATTTCGGGCGAGTGAGTGGTTTGGGGTTGCGCCCAGCAAACTCCCAGGCATACGCTGGAGGGCTGTCGCGTCGCGCGACATCCGTCGCCCATCCAAGGAGGAAGCCATGTATCAGGCCGTCATCACGAAGCCGTCTGCCTTCCTCGCCGCCGGACACGCGCCGCAGGGCTGAGCCCCGCCTCCCCGCTCGGGGAAGAACCGCACTCCTCACCGCGTTTCCACCGGCAGGCTGCTTCTGACCGGTGTTCCGTGCGCCCTCGCGCTCATTTCGCCGCCACCCGGCATCCGCTCCACCACCCCCACAAGGATCATGACCTCCTCATCCGAGAGACTCTCCACCCCTCGGGCGCTCGCCCGTCTCTATCCGTACGCCAGACCGGTGCTGCCCCGATTGCTGCTCGGCGCCGCCAGTGCGCTCGTCGCCAGCCTCTTGGCGCTGTCGATCCCGCTCGTGCTGGAGGTCGTCGTCCGCGGGCCGATCGCCTCTGCCGACCTCCCGCAGCTCGCGTGGGGTGCGGCGGCGATCCTCGTGCTGGGGCTCCTCGAGGCCCTCATGGTGTGGGCGCGCCGTTTCTTCGTGATGGCGCCCGCCACCAAGGTCGAGTACGACCTGCGCACGGGCTTCTACGAGCGGCTGCAGCGGCTCCCGGTGTCGTTCCACGACAGGTGGCAGTCCGGCCAGCTCCTCAGCCGCATGATGCAGGACATCAGCATGCTGCGGCGCTGGCTCGCCTTCGGCATCGTGCTCCTCGTCGTGAACACGCTGACGATCCTCGTCGGCGCGGTGCTGCTGTTCCGGTGGCACTGGCTGCTGGGCGCGACCTTCCTCGTCGTGTGCGCGCCGCTGTGGTACGCCGGCTACCGGTTCGAGAAGACATACGGCGCGCTGGCGCGACAGAGCCAGGACCAGGCGGGTGACCTGGCGACCTCGGTCGAGGAGTCGGTGCACGGCATCCGCGTGCTCAAGGCGTTCGGGCGCGGCAAGCACGCCCTGCTGAAGTTCACGCGCCAGGCCGAGACGCTGCGCGAGACCGAGCTGAGCAAAGCCCGCGCCATCGGCTGGATCTGGTTCTGGCTCGTGCTCCTGCCCGACATCGCGTTCGCGCTGTGCCTGGGCGTCGGCATCGTCCTCCACCAGACCGGCCAGCTCGAGGTCGCGGAGCTCGTCGCGTTCTTCGCGATGGCCACCGTGCTCCGCTGGCCCATGGAGTCGATCGGCTTCCTCTTCTCGTTCCTGCTCGACGCGCGCACCGCGACCGACCGCATCTTCGAGGTGTTCGACGAGCAGAACACGATCGTCGACCCCTCGGCACCCGTCGTGCTGTCGTCGCCGCGCGGAAGGCTGCGTTTCGAGGGCGTGCACTTCCGGTACGCCGACGCGGGTCCCTCCGAGCGCGACCTGCTCGACGGCATCGACCTCGAGCTGGAGCCCGGAGAGACGATGGCGCTCGTGGGGCTCACCGGTTCGGGCAAGACGACGCTCACGACGCTCCCGGGTCGCCTTTACGACGTCACCGCGGGGCGCGTGACGCTGGACGGTGTGGACGTGCGCGACCTCACCCTCGTCGAGCTGCGCACGCATGTGGGAATGGCGTTCGAAGACGCGACGCTGTTCTCGCAGACGGTGCGAGAGAACGTGCTCCTCGGCCGCGAAGACCTCGTCGCCGGCAGCGAAGAAGCCGAATCGGTGCTCCGCGAGGCGCTTGGCGTCGCGCAGGCCGGCTTCGTCGACGACCTCCCGCAGGGCGCCGACACCGTCATCGGTGAGGAAGGAATGTCTCTCTCGGGCGGCCAGCGTCAGCGCCTCGCGCTGGCGCGCGCCGTGGCGGCGCGGCCCGCCGTGCTCGTGCTCGACGACCCGCTGTCGGCGCTCGACGTCGACACCGAGGCCCTCGTCGAAGACGCGCTGCGCGAGGTGCTCCATTCGACGACGGCGCTGGTCGTCGCACACCGGCCCTCGACGGTGACCCTCGCCGACCGCGTCGCCCTGCTCGAGGCCGGCCGCATCACCGCGGTGGGCACGCACTCCGAGCTGCTGCGCACGAGCGAGCACTATCGGCACGTGATCTCGAGTCTCGAAGACGAACAAGCCCGCATGCGGGAGAGGGAGGTGAACCTGTGAGCGCCACGGTCAGCGGAACGAGCGGCGAAGACCGCTCCGATTACACGCGCGAGGAATCGCGGTCGATCCGTCAGCGGTCGCTGCGCCTGCTCGGCTCGCTCGTGCAGCCCCTGCGCGCGCAGCTCGTGCTCGCTGCGGCGGTGCTCGTGGTATCGACGGCCCTCCGCGTCGCCGGTCCCGCGCTGATCGCGTTCGGCATCAACACGGCACTGCCGAAGGTGCTCGACGAGGGCGACTGGATGCCGACGATCCTCGTGGTCGCGGTGTACCTCACGGCGGGCATCGGCGGTGCGGCGCTCATCGGCTGGTACGCGGTCGTGGCGGCCCGACTCACCCAGGCGGTCATGCTCGATCTGCGCAAGCGCATCTTCCTGCACACGCAGCGCCTCAGCCTCGAGTTCCACGAGTCGTACACCTCGGGACGCATCATCTCGCGGCAGACCAGCGACCTCGACTCGATCCGCGAACTCCTCGACGGCGGCCTCAACGAGCTCGTCTCGGGCGTGCTCTACGGCGGGTTCACGCTCGTCGCGCTTCTGCTGCTCGATTGGCAGTCGGGTGTGATCCTGCTCGTCATGGGCATCCCGCTGTGGTTCATCATGCGGTGGTTCTATCTGAGCTCTCAGCGCGTGTACCGCGAGTCGCGTGTCGTGAGCGCGAAGGTCATCGTCAAGTTCGTCGAGACGATGACGGGCATCCGCGCCGTCAAGGCGTTCCGCAAGGAGGGACGCAACGACGACGAGTTCGGCGACCTGTCGAGCCAGTACCGAGACGTCAACCTCCGGTCGATCAAGCTCTTCGGCGTCTTCGAGCCCGGGATGATGGCGGTGGCGGCGGTGTCGGTCGCGCTCGTCCTGCTGTGGGGCGGTATCCGCGTCGAGCCGGGTGTGTACGAGATCGGAACGCTGCTGGCGGCCGTGCTGTACGTGCGGAACTTCTTCTCGCCGCTGCAGGAGATCGCGTTCTTCCTCAACTCGTACCAGTCGGCCACCGCCGCGCTCGAGAAGGTGTCGGGCGTGCTGGAGGAGGAGCCGACCGTCCCCGATCCCGTGCACCCCATCGACCTGTGGACGGCGCGCGGTCACGTGGAGTTCGACGAGGTGACGTTCGGATACTCCGACGACCGCATCATCCTTCCGCACTTCTCGCTCGACATCCCCGCGGGGCAGACGGTCGCGCTGGTCGGCACGACCGGCGCTGGCAAGTCGACCCTTGCGAAGCTCGTGTCGCGCTTCTACGACCCGTCGAAGGGCGCCGTGAAGCTCGACGACGTCGACCTGCGCCTGCTGCACCCGAAGGATCTGCGCCGCGCCATCGTGATGGTGACGCAGGAGGCTTACCTGTTCAGCGGGACGGTCGCCGACAACATCGCGCTCGGCAAGCCCGACGCCACGATGGATGAGATCCGTGCCGCCGCCCGCGCGGTGGGCGCCGACGCGTTCATCGAGCGTCTGCCCGACGGGTACGCCACCGACGTCAACAAGCGCGGAGGTCGGGTGTCGGCGGGTCAGCGCCAACTCATCTCGTTCGCCCGTGCCTTCCTCGCCGACCCGGCCGTGCTGATCCTCGACGAGGCGACGGCGTCGCTCGACATCCCGTCGGAGCGCCAGATCCAGGACGCCCTGCAGACGCTGCTCGCCGACCGCACGGCGATCATCATCGCGCACCGTCTGTCGACGGTCGCCATCGCCGACCGCGTGCTGGTGATGGAGCACGGGCGCATCATCGAGGATGACACCCCCGAGAACCTCATCTCGGGCACCGGCAAGTTCGCGCAGCTGCACGCCGCGTGGCGGGAGTCGCTCGTCTGACCGCGTAGCGATGAAAGGACGGAGACGGACGCCCGGGCGGAGCGCTCAGGCGTCCGTTTCCGTGTCCGCTATTGGGTGGGTCCGCAGGCAGCAGCCCGAGCGTAGCGCGAGCGCAAGACAGCTTGTGAATGGCTTGTCGTTGTCACTCAAGGCGCCGCACCACGATACGCAAGGTGTCCCCCGGACGGGGGACAGGGTCACGCAGTTTCCCACGCAAATGGGCGCTGCAGCCCACTGCAACCCGGCGAGCAGCTGAGCGGGCGTGCCTGCAGGGTGGATGGTGGTTGCAGGTGACCGGCAAACGCGCGTGAAGCGGAGCCGGATGCCGACGGCACCAGCCGAACCGCGCTGGCTGTACGTAGAGCGGTGAACGGCCTGCTGTGCGCGTGTGCGCGATGATCTCGAGACCACGCGAGGATGGCGGCGCGATCGCCTCAGCGTTGAGGAGAGAACATTGGAACGTGCACGGAGATTCTTAGTCGTGGCCGCGTGCGGCACCGGATTGGTCGCGGCACTTGTTGCGTCTGGAATGAGCGGAGCTCACGCGGCACCGCGGGCGATGGACCCGAAGCGCGGCGAGAGCATCGTGCTCCTTTCTGGTGAGGTCGTTCCGGCAGTGCCGGGCGCGCGAACCGCTGACGAGGAGAGCGCGTATCGCGAAGAACTCGCGTTGCTTGTCGCGGAAGACGATCTGACTGCATCGGAGCGTGAACGTCTCCAACTCGTGGATGTGGGGAAGGTGAGCGGCGAGCCTGTGGAACCGGTTCGGAGCGGCCCTGCGGACTTGACCTCTTCGAGGATGAGCCGGACGGCGAGGGCGGAATGCGGCGCCGCCGATGGAAACAAGCCTGCTTCGGCTGTGTCGGTGAGCGCGCCACGGCTGATGAAGAGTTCGTCGTCGAAAGATCTGATTTACTACGCGATCGCCAAGTGGGACTGGACGAATCCACCCTCGGGCGGCTCGACGTGTCAGCAGTTCGATGGCGGCCGAGACGGGTTCGGCATCGCCTTCAGCGACAAGGTCGTGAACAAAGGTGTGACGCTCGTGACCTGCGGTTCGATCGGTGCGGAATGCAAGGGCAGAGGAACGCTCAACGCCAATTCGTCCTATGGTGCGTCATACACCTTCCGCGACACGTGGGCTGGACAGCTCGTCGGCGGCGGTGTTGCTGACCGAGGCACGCTGACGTACTCGTTCAAGCCCACGAAGGGCGGGTGCCTGCAGGCGTATTCGAAGTATGCTCACGCCTGGGGCGCCACCACTGTCAATGGTATTGGAGTCGGCCCGTGGTCCCTCAGCGTTTCTTGGTCCAACTCGACGAACCGGTGGGAGAAAGCCAGTCAGGCGGGAAGCTACGCCTGCTAGCGGTCGCGGTGATCGGAGCGAGCTCGCTGTGTGTGGGCCTACTTGGCTGCTCGTCGCCGGCTCAGACTCAGACCGTCGAGGTGACGGTCGGGATCCCTGTCTGCAACGCGCGTGAGTGCTTCATTGCGGACGTGCCCGACGCGGAGGTCGTCATTGCTGCCGGGGGACACCAGCTCGACAGGAAGAAGACCGACCGGAATGGTCGCGCCACTTTCGTCACGAAGCCTGCGGAACTGACGGTCTCAGCGGTGTGGGGGGATGAACGCACCTCCGCCGTTGTGGCCGACAGCCCCGGAACCACGTCGACGACCCTCGTGTTCACTACTCGCGCTTCCGTTCCACAGGACTGAGTGCCCGCGCGCGAACGGGGCGTCTCGCCGCGACGACGCACGCGGTGCGGTGCGATCAGCCCGCGATCCGTGCGAGTGCGGCACGGTCGGAGAACCACCGCGCGTAGAACGCCTCGAGCTCCGCCGAGAATCCGCCCGGAAGGACGACCTGCGATCCGAGGTAGGCGAACTGCTCGTTCACGCGGGCGCGCTCATCGTCGCCCACGGACGCGTCGATCTGCCGGAGCACGGGGTCGTCGGGATCGAGACGAGCGACCTCCGCCGCCAGGAGGGCGCCCAGCGTCCGCTTCTCGCTGTCGGTGAGGCGCGCGTAGGCCGCATGCAGCAGCTCGTGCGCAGCGGTCGTGATGGTCATCGCGTTTCCGAAGGGTCCGTCGCCGCGCAGCAGGAAGATGCGGTCGGTGTGGCGGTAGCAGCCGAGCGTCACGAGGGAGTCGTCGCCTTCGCCGGCGTCGGGCGCCTCGCCACACAGCTCGCCGAGATCGTCGACGACCACGGGGCGCGCAGAGAGGAAGACGCGTCGCCCTTCGTCGGTCAGCGCCATCCGGTCGATCAGCATGTCGATCTCCGCCCCCGGCTCGGGTGGAAGGTCGGCGAGCTCGCGGCCGCCCGGCAGGTTCTCCGCGATCCATGAGCGCACGGGAAGCGGCAGGTCGTCGGCGACCAGGGTGGTCGCGAACGCCAGCCCGAGCACGACGCTCACGCCGAGCGCGATGCGGCTCACCCGCCGCGCCGCGGCGCTCGGCTGGTCGCGTCGTGAGGGAGTCGGCGAGGGCGACGGCTGCGGCGGTGGTGGCGGTGGTTCGAGGGACGACATGAGGTCCAGGGGTGCCGTGGGCCGGTCAGGAGGGCGGCGGGACCTCGATGGGGGAGGGAGATTCGAGGCCCCGCCACCGGTCCGTGTCCAGCGGTGGGGATGTCGGAAGGGTTCTAGAGGCGGATCTCGGCGATGACCTCGCCGTATTCGGTCTCACCGACCGGAGTGAAGCCGACGCGGCGGAAGAACGCCTCCGGTCCGCCTTCTCCGGCCTCGTAGATGACGTCGACGTGGTCCATGCCGCGCTCGCGGGCCTCGGCGAGCAGCTTCTCGACGGCGAAGCGGCCGACGCCGCGGCCCTGGTCGTCGGCGTCGACGTTGATGCGCCACAGCACGGAGCGGAAGTGCTCCTGCGGGGCGTCAGGATCGAAGTTCGCGGAGACGAAGCCCACGACCTCGTTGTCATCGAGCACGACACGCTGCCAGGCTGTTGCGGGGTTGATCACGGCGGCGGCCACGGCGTAGCTGGTCGGGGCGAGGAACTGCTCCTGCCCGGGCTTGAGAGACATGGCATTGACCGCCACGATGGTCGCGGCCGACAGTTCCACCAGTCGAAGCTCGGTCATGGCCCCAGGCTACCTGCCGACACCCTCACGCGTCAGTGAATGTTTCAGTCGGGTCGCCATGGCCACCGCAACTATCTCGACGTCGAGATAGTTTCGCTGGGTGCGATAGGCTGGACGCCAATCTCACGACGCCTACCCGGCGCCCCACGACGCCCACCAGGAGACACCAGACGTGCCTGAGTCCACCATCATCTACACCCACACCGACGAGGCTCCGGCGCTGGCGACGGCGTCGTTCCTGCCGATCGTGCAGGCCTACGCCGGACAGGCCGGTGTCGCCCTCGACACCCGTGACATCTCGCTCGCGGGCCGCGTGCTCGCCGCCTTCCCGCAGCGCCTCACGCCCGAGCAGCAGGTGGGCGACGCGCTCGCCGAGCTCGGCGGCCTGGCCACGCTCCCCGAGGCGAACATCATCAAGCTGCCGAACATCTCGGCCTCGATCCCGCAGCTGAAGGCCGCGATCGCCGAGCTGCAGTCGCAGGGCTACGACATCCCCGACTACCCGGACGACCCGACCTCGGTCGAAGACAAGGACGTCCGCGCGCGTTACGACCGCATCAAGGGATCGGCCGTCAACCCCGTGCTCCGCGAGGGCAACAGCGACCGCCGCGCGCCCCTGTCGGTCAAGAACTACGCGCGCAAGCACCCGCACCGCAACAAGCCGTTCGCGGAGGGCTCGAAGACCCGCGTCGCCACGATGGGCCACGACGATTTCCGCAGCAACGAGAAGTCGTGGGTCGCCGCTCACGACGACGTGCTCACGGTCCGCCACATCGCCGCCGACGGCACCGAGACGACGCTCAAAGAGATCAAGGTGCTTCCCCGCGAGATCGTCGACGCGACGTTCCTGTCGGCCGCAGCCCTCGACGCGTTCCTGGCCCACACGATCGAGACGGCCGCGGCCGACGACGTGCTCTACTCGCTCCACCTCAAGGCCACGATGATGAAGGTCAGCGACCCGATCATCTTCGGCCACGTCGTGAAGGCGTTCTTCTCCGACGTGTTCGCCCGCTACGGCGACCGCATCGCCGCCGCCGGACTCACCCCCAACAACGGCCTCGGCTCGATCCTCGCCGGGTTGTCGGAGGTCGACGGCGGCCAGGAGATCGCAGACGCCTTCGCGGCGCGCCTGGCGGAGGGTCCCCGGCTCTCGTACGTCAACAGCGACAAGGGCATCACCAACCTGCACGTGCCGTCGGACGTGATCGTCGACGCCTCGATGCCCGCCCTCGTGCGCAACGGCGGCAAGCTCTGGGGCGCTGACGGCGGTGAGGACGACACTCTCGCCGTCATCCCCGACTCGTCGTACGCCGGCGTCTACCAGGCCGTCATCGACGACGTGATCGCCAACGGCCCGCTGGACCCCGCGACGATCGGCACCGTGCCGAACGTCGGCCTCATGGCCCAGGCGGCCGAGGAGTACGGCAGCCACGACAAGACGTTCGAGATCGCCGCCGCAGGCGTGGTGCAGATCGTCGACGGGCAGGGCGAGGTCGTCATCGAGCACGACGTGCAGGCGGGCGACATCTGGCGCGCGACCCAGACGAAGTACCTTCCGGTCGTCGACTGGGTGCGCCTCGCCGTCAGCCGTGCGCGCGCCACCGGCTCGCCGGCCGTGTTCTGGCTCGACGTCAACCGGGCACACGACGCGCAGATCATCGCGAAGGTCTACCAGGCGCTCGCCACGATGGACACGCAGGGCATCGAGATCTCGATCCTCCCGCCCGCCGAGGCCACCCGCTACACCCTCGCGCGCATGCGTCACGGTCTCGACACCATCTCGGTGACGGGCAACGTGCTCCGCGACTACCTCACCGACCTCTTCCCGATCCTCGAGGTCGGAACGAGTGCCAAGATGCTGTCGATCGTCCCGCTGCTCGCGGGCGGCGGACTCTTCGAGACCGGTGCCGGCGGCTCCGCGCCGAAGCACGTCCAGCAGCTCGTCGAAGAGAACTACCTGCGCTGGGACTCGCTGGGCGAGTTCTTCGCGCTCGCGGCATCGTTCGAGCACCTGTCCGACTACACGGGCAACGCGAAGGCCCGGGTCCTCGCCGACACGCTCGACGCCGCGACCGGCACCTTCCTCGAGAACGACAAGTCGCCCGGTCGTGCGCTGGGCACCATCGACAACCGTGGGAGCCACTTCTACCTCGCGCTGTACTGGGCGCAAGAGCTCGCCGGGCAGACGGCCGACGCCGAGCTGGCCGCGGCCTTCGCCCCGATCGCCGAGAAGCTGGCGTCTCAGGAGGAGCAGATCGTGTCGGAGCTCATCGCCGTGCAGGGCAAGCCCGTCGACATCGGCGGCTACTACCACCCCGACGTCGAGAAGGTCACGGCGGTCATGCGTCCGTCGGCCACGCTCAACGCCATCATCGACGCCCTCTGAGCCCAGACGGTCGCACGGGTCCACGCCCGAGAACGGCAGAGGCGCGATCCCTTCGGGGGTCGCGCCTCTCGCGTCGGTGCGATGGGTCAGCCGCGCCGCTCGGCGAGGAACGCCGCCTGTGCGAGCCACTGGTAGGCCTGGCCGCCCTCGTGATCGTTGTGCGTGTACACCTCGATCGCCCGGTCGGGCGACCCGTAGCTGTTGAACGCGGCGAAGACGGTCGACGGCGGGCAGGTGACGTCGTGGAGGGCCACGGAGAAGAGGGCGGGGGCCGTCGCGCGTCGTGCGAACGACACGCCGTCGAAGTACGACAGGGTCTCGAACACGCGTTCGTCGGCGCCACGGTGCACCGCGAGGTAGCGGACGACCTCCTGGTAGGGGAACGCGTCGGTGAGGCCCACGGCGCGCTCGAAGTGGCAGAGGAAGGGCACGTCGGGCATCGCGGCGAGCAGTCCGTCGGCGAGCCCTGCGACCGCGATCGTGATCCCTCCGCCCTGGCTGATGCCGGTCACGCTCACCCGGTCGGCGTCGACCTGGGGGAGTGCGCGCACGGCATCGACCGCGAGCACCGCGTCGGTGAAGACGCGGCGGTAGTAGTAGTCGGCGGGATCCTCGATACCGCGGGTCATGAAGCCCGGCGTGGACGGTCCGGCGCCGTGCGGATCGGCCGTCGCGCCTCCCGACCCCCAGCCCGACCCCTGACCACGGGTGTCCATGACCAGATGCGCGTAGCCGGCCGACGCCCAGGCGAGGCGCTCGGTGGGAAGGCCGCGCCCGCCACCGTAGCCGAGGTACTCCACGACCGCCGGGAGCGGCTCCGCCCGTTCCCGGGGAAGCGTGAGCCACGCCTTCACCGGATCGCCCGCGTATCCCGAGAACGTGACGTCGAACACGTCGACCGTCGTGAGGGGGTTGGCGTGCGGGGCGACGACGGGCGCTGCGGCGAGAGCGCGCGACGCGCTCAGCGTCTGCGACCAGAAGTCGTCGAAGTCGGTGGGTTCACGCACCGCCGGCGCGTAATCACGGAGGTCGGGGAGACTCAGGTCGAAGCGCGGCACGCAGCAACACTACCGAGTGTGACCGTCGGGTCGACGGGGGCGGTGCCCGTCAGCCGTGGATCCAGACGTCGACGCCCTCGGGCGACCAGTCGTAGATCTTCTTCGCTTTCGCCGGCGGCATGTTGACGCAGCCCGCGCTCATGCGGTGGCCGAAGTTGTTGTGCCAGTACGCGCCGTGGAACGCCTGGTCGCCGTTGAAGTACATGACCCATGGCACATCCGGCTGCTCGTACACGGTGCCGGTGTCGCGGGAGGTGCCGCGCATCGTCTGCGACGACGTCTTCCAGCCGATGCGGTAGTTGCCGGTGTGGGTCTCGGCACCCGAGCGCCCACTCGACACGAGCCACGTGTCGACGACCCGGCCGTTCTCCTTGAGATAAAGACGCTGCTGGCTCAGGTCGACTTCGAGCATGCGCTCGAGTTCCTTCGTCTCGTGCGGGGTCACGTCGACGGGCAGTGCGAGCCGGCCGTTCGCCGAGGCGAGCTGGTCTGCGAATCCGTCGGCGAGGCCGGTCGTGTCGCCGAGCACCCGCCCGTCCTGCCCCTCGGTCATGGTGCGGAGCACGTCTCCCGAGCTGTTGGTGACGACGGTGGCTCGCACGGCCTCCTGGTCGATGTCGCCGGCGATCGCATCGAGTGCGGCCTGCACGGCGGCGGCGTCGGCCGACATCGTCAGCGTGCCGGCATCGTCGAACCCGACCGTCATCCACGATGCCGCCTGCGCCGCGTCGATCGGAACCACGCGCTCATCGCCGACGTAGAATCCGACGTCGGCGAGCATGCCGTTGAGCCGGTCGGCCGCCTCTTGCGCCGTGACGGTCGACGCCGGATGGGTCACGACCGCGGGCGCGGGGTCGACGACCACGGTGCGGCGTCCTGCCGCGAATGCCTCCTGCAGGGCCGTGCGAACGGCCTCCACGTCGAGACCTTCGCCGTTGACGGCCGGCTCGACGACGTAAGAGGTGCCGTCGAAAGAGACCGCGGCGGGCGTCGGGGCCGTGTACAACTCGGGCGCGGCGTTCTGGAGCGCGGCGGTCGCCGCGTCGGCGTCGAGCGAGACCTCCGCGTCGGCAGCGTCGCCGAACCAGCTGGCCACGTTCCAGAGAGGACGATCGTGGTACGCGGCGCCCGCGAGCGATCCCGCGTCGACGGTGGCGCCGAGCTGCGCTCCGGTGACGGTCGGGCCGCCCTCGCCGAGCTGGACGACGGTCTCGGCGAGGTGCCGGCTGATCGCGTCGCCGGCGGCTCCCTCGGTGAGGAATCCGACCGGGACGCCTGCGACGGCCGTGCCGGGCGCGATGAGGATGAGCGAGGCGGCGACGGCGCCCACGGTGAAGACGCCTGCGGGCACGCCGATGCGGAGTCCCCAGCGTGGGCGTCGGGTGGTCGGAGCGGCCGGCGCCCACTGGAGCGGGGCGTCGCCGACGGGGGAGGGCGTCTCGGGGGTCTCGATATCGGCAGTCGTCGAGTCGGACACGATCACACCTCCGGGGGTCAGCGCGGCAGCGCACTTCGATGGTAGGCGACCGCGGCGGGTGCGCGGACGCGAGAGCCGGGAGTCGTTGCGCGGTTGTGACCCACGGACGCGTCCCCGGTGCCCGGGACCGCATCATGCCTTTGTAACGGTTTTGTAAATCGTCCTGCCGAATTAGTCTCGCACTCTTGCGCGACATGGGTTCGTAAGTTCTACTAACAAACATGTCACGGACGAACCTGCCGCGCAGCGCCGAACCCTCGCCTGTGGGCGCGCGCTCCTTCGGAAGCGGCCGCGTGCTGCGCCAGGCGGCGAAGGTGCTGCCCGAGCACGCTCGTGCGCACAACCGCGCACTCGTCCTCCAGAATCTGTTCCACCAGGGCGCGATGAGCCGGGCCGACCTGTCGCGCGGCACCGGCCTCACCCGCGTCACCATCTCCGACCTCGTCGCCGACCTCATCGCCGACGGCTATGTCGTGGAGCAGGGCACGCGTGAGGCGTCCGGGCCGGGCAAACCCGCCATCCTCGTCGATCTCGACCGCGAAGGTCACCGCATCGTCGGACTCGACCTGTCGGGGCCGGGCCGACTCCTCGGAGCCGTGCTCACCCTCGACGGCGAGATCGTCGCCCGCCACGCCCGCGACGTGCCCGCCGACCGCGACCAGATCCTCGCCGCCGTCACCGAGCTCGCCCGCGACCTCATCGCTGACGCGCACGCGCCCGTCCTCGGTGTCGGCGTCGGCACGCCCGGTGTCGTCGACGACCACGGCGTCGTCCTCACCGCACCGAACTTCGGGTGGACGGGCGTCGACCTCGAAGGCCTCCTCGCCCGCGAACTGCGGCTCCCGGTGCTCGTCGCCAACGACGCCAACGCGGCGGTCCTCGCGGAGTACACGTTCGGCGGCGCCCCCGACGACGTCATGCTCGTGAGGGTGGGGCTCGGTGTGGGCTCCGGCCTGCTCGCGGGCGGGCAGCCGATGCGGGGGAGCCGCTTCGCCGCCGGTGAGATCGGCCACGTCACCGTGGGCACCGACGGCGGCCCCCTGTGCGCGTGCGGCAAGGTCGGATGCCTCGAGGCGTGGCTCGCCGTGCCCTCCCTTCGTGAGCGGCTGGCAGGCGAGGACGCCGACCGCGAGGCGACGCTCCGCGACGCGGGGGAGCGCCTCGGCATCGCTCTCGCGCCGATCGTGGGCGCCCTCGACCTCTCCGAGATCGTGCTCTCGGGGCCAACGGAACTTCTCGACGGAACCCTCGCCGAAGCGACCGTCGAGACACTGCGCACGCGCACGCTCGCCCGATTCCACGACGGCGTGCGCGTACGGATGACGACGCAGGGAGAAGACATCGTCCTGCGCGGAGCGGCCGTCATGGTCCTCTCGGGGCAGCTCGGGGTGTCCTGACTGCCCAGCACCACCTCCGGCGGGTCTCGGCCCTCCTCACCGGACGGGTCGCCCGATCCCTCCGGGAACACCAAGAGAACAGGAAGACAACATGAACAAGAAGCTCGGAGCCATCGCGCTCGCCGGCGCTTCGGCGGTCGTCCTCGCCGGCTGCGCGGGCGGAGCTGCCCCGCGCCGGAGGAGACCGACGCAGCGACCGGCGAGCTCACCGTCTGGCTGGTCGGCGCCGACACGCCCGACACCGCGCGCGACTACCTCAAGGAGACGTTCGAGGCGGAGAACGACGGGTGGACGCTCACGATCGAGGAGAAGACGTGGGATGACACCAACAACACCTACACGGCGGCGCTCTCGTCGAACGACGCGCCCGACGTCGTGGAGTTCGGCAACACGCAGGCCGTGGGCTTCGCCGACGCCGGCCTCCTGCTCGATCTCACCGACATCAAGGGCGACCTCGGGGGAGACGACCTGCTGAGTGGTCTCGTCGACGCGGGCACGCTCGACGACACGTTCTACGCCGCGCCGTATTACGCGGGTGGCCGCGTCGTGTTCTACACGCCGCAGATCGTGGGCGACACCCTGCCGACGACGCTCGAGGAGTACGTCGCCAAGGGGAAGGAGCTGAAGACCGACACCGTCTCGGGCATCTTCGCCCCCGGCAAGGACTGGTACAACGCCCTTCCGTACATCTGGTCGCAGGGCGGCGAGATCGCCGTCCAGGACGGCGAGACCTGGGACGCGCAGCTGTCGAGCGCCGAGAGCATCAAGGGCCTCGAGATGCTGCAGGACGTCTACGAGAACGCCTCCGTCGCGCCGGTCGACGGCAACGAGCGTCTCGGCAACATCGCGTTCTGCGCCGGCGAGGTCGGCTTCCTCTCCAGCCCCGCCTGGGCGGAGGGCAACCTCACGGGCGCCTGGCCGTGGGGCGACGAAGCGGCCGGCGAGGAAGTCTCGCAGGGCTGCCCCGACACCTACGCGAAAGACCTGAGCGCGTTCCCGCTGCCGGGCGCGACGGCCGGTGAGACCGCGCCGATCTTCGCGGGCGGCTCGAACATCGCCATCCCGTTCAAGAGCGACTCGCAGGGCAAGGCCAAGGCCGCCATGAAGATCATGCTGTCGGAGGGCTACCAGAAGCTCCTCGCCGCGCAGGGTCTGGTCCCCGGCACCGTCTCGGCCGCGCAGTTCCTGCCCGACACCGCGTCGGCACAGGCGCAGGCCAAGGCCCTCGCCAACTCGAAGGGCACGCCCGCAAGCCCGAACTGGGCAGAGGTCGAGAAGGCGCAACTCATCCCCGACGCGCTCGTGAAGATCGCGCAGGGCGGCGACGTCGCGCAGATCGCCACGGAGCTCGACGCCCAGATCGAGTCGATCCTCAACGGCTGACGCCGAACCGCGAACGGGGCTCCGGCACGCCCGAGCCGGAGCCCCGCTCCCTCCCAGAGAAAGGAGGCCGCAGATGGTCGCCCCCGCGCTTCGAGACGATTCCGACCTCGCCCTCTCCCTGGCCCAGCGCGTCTCGCAGCGCGAGCGCGCTCGCCGGCGCCGCGATGCCCGCGGCGCCTGGTCGCTGCTGTCGCCCTCGGTGATCATCCTCGGCGTGATGGTCGGCTACCCCGCCGTGCTGATGGTCATCCAGTCGTTCACCGACTACACGGTGCGCGACAAGGTGCAGGGCACGGCGCCCGACTTCATCGGCTTCGAGAACTACATCGACCTGTTCACGAAGTCCGACTTCCCCGCCGTGCTCACCCGCAGCCTCGCGCTCATGGTCGTGCTGACGGCGCTCATCATCTTCTTCGGCGTCCTCGTCGCCGTGCTCATGACGCGCCTCTCGCGGTTCTGGCGCATCCTCGTGTCGGTCGGCCTCCTGCTGGCGTGGGCGCTGCCGCCGCTGACGGCGACCGTGGTGTGGGGCTGGATCTTCGACGCCCAGTACGGCATCGTCAACTGGCTGCTCAACACCGTGACGGGGTCGACGGCCTGGACCAACCACCCGTGGCTGCTCGAACCTCTCTCGTTCTACTTCGTGCTCACGATCATCGTCGTGTGGCAGGGCGTGCCGTTCGTGGCGTTCACGACCTTCGCCGCGCTGGGCCAGGTGCCCGCCGAAGTGCTCGAGGCCTCGTCGCTCGACGGTGCCACCGGCTGGAGCCGGTTCCGCCTCGTCGTGTTCCCCTACCTGCGGAACGTCCTCACGGTGGTGCTCGTGCTGCAGATCATCTGGAACCTCCGCATCTTCACGCAGGTCTACGCGCTGCAGAGCCGGGGCGGCATCGCTGCCGACACCAACGTGCTGGGCACGTACCTGTTCCGGCAGGGCGTCGGAGAGTTCGGTGCCACCGCAGCGATCGGCGTCGTCATGGTCATCCTTCTGCTCGCCCTCTCGTGGGGATATGTCCGCACGACGCTCAAGGAGGAGGAACTGTGAGCACCCAGATCACCCCCGCCACTCAGCTCGGCACCGTCGGCGTCGAAGACGCGCTGGGCGACGTGGGCCGCGCCAAGACGCCGCGCCGCGGATCGCTCGAGGCCCGACGGCCGTCAGGCCGCAAGGTCGCCACCCGTGCCGGACTCAACCTCGCGGCGCTCGTCGTCTTCCTCTGCTCGGTCTTCCCCGTGTACTGGATGGTCAACCTCGCGTTCACCCCCAACCCGAAGATCATCAGCCGCGAGCCGAGCCTCTTCCCGTTCGACTTCACGTTCGGGAACTTCGCGACGGCCTGGCGGCGCGAAGCCGCACCCGGGCAGACCGATTTCCAGCACGCGCTGCTCACGTCGGTCACCGTCACCGGCGGCGTGCTGATCGTCACGCTGCTGTTCGCCTTCCTCGCGTCAGTCGCCGTCGCCCGCTTCCACTTCCGCGGGCGGCGGGGATTCATCGTCTCGGTCCTCATCGTGCAGATGATCCCCGGCGAGGCGATGATGTTCACGATCTACGGGATGATCGACGACTGGCAGCTCATGAACACCCTGCTCGGTTTGGGCATCGTCTACACGGCGGCGGTGATCCCGTTCACCATCTGGACCCTCCGCGGGTTCGTCGCGGGCGTTCCCGCCGACCTGGAGGACGCCGCGATGATCGACGGCTGCACCCGGTCGCAGGCGTTCTGGAAGGTGACCTTCCCGTTGCTGGCCCCGGGCCTGGTCGCCACCGGCATCTTCGCGTTCATCCAGTCGTGGAACGAGTTCACGATGGCGTTGCTGCTCATGCGGGGCTACAACCTCACCCTGCCGACCTGGCTGAACGCGTTCCAGTCGTCGTCGGTCGCGGGCTCCGTCGACTGGGGCGCCGTGATGGCAGGGTCGACCATGATGGCGATCCCGGTCATGATCTTCTTCCTGATCGTGCAGGGACGGATGACGGGCGGACTCGTCTCCGGAGCGGTGAAAGGCTGACATGCGCCTCGGATTCGACGTCGGTGGCACCAAGACCGACGCGGTGATCGTCGCGCCGCCCGACACGACGGCTCGGGCGAGGGAGGGGGTGGGCGAGGGGGGCGAGATCCTCGCGCGGGTTCGCCTGCCCACGGGGTGGGGCGCCGACGCCGTGATCGCGACCATCGTCCGTGCCGCCGACGACCTGCTCGATCAGGTGCGCGCCACGCGGGCCGACCTCACCTCGATCGGCGTGGGGATGCCCGGTCAGGTCACCGCCGGAACCGCACGGGTCGCCCACGCCGTCAACCTCGGGATCGACGACCTCGACGTCGCCGCCGCGCTCGGGCCCGTGTTCGGGGTTCCGGTGAGAGCGGAGAACGACGTGAAGGCGGCCGCCCTCGGCGCGTACGCGCTGCACCGGGCCGTCGCGGGCGGGTCGATGGCCTACCTGAACATCGGCACCGGAATCGCGGCCGGATTCGTGACCGACGGTGTGCTGTGGCGGGGCGAGCGCGGCACAGCCGGTGAGGTCGGACACATCTCCATCGATCCGAGTGGGCCCCCGTGCCCGTGCGGTCAGCGAGGGTGCATCGAGGCGTTCTCGGGCGGGGGCGCCGTCGCGCGCCGCTGGGGCCGGCCCGGCGCCCTCCCGGTGCGCGACATCTTCGATGCGGCGGATGCCGGCGACCCGCGCGCCGACGCGCTGCGGCGCGACCTGGCGCGCGGCGTGGCCGCCGCGGTGCGCGTGCTCGTCCTCACCGCGGATATCCGCTCGGTGGTGCTGGGCGGGGGAGTGACGGCGCTCGGCGACCGTATGCTGAGACCGGTGGTGTCGGAGCTCGAGGCCAGCGCCGCAGCATCCGCATTCCTGCGTTCGCTGCACCTGGCCGACCGCCTCGACCTGCTGCCGCAGGGATCTCCCGCCGCGGCTTTCGGCGCGTCTGTGATCGGCGGCGCCACTCAGGAACAGGAGGTAGTCGCTCATGGCTGAAGTCGTCATCGTCCCCAGTGCCGCCGAGGCAGGCGCCCTCGTCGCGGACGAGATCGTGCGCCTGGTCCGCGCGCGGCCCGATGCCGTGCTCGGGCTCGCCACCGGATCCACCCCGCTGCCGGTGTACGAGGCTCTCCGTCCGCGCCTGGCCGGCGTCGACGTCTCGCGCGTGCGTGGCTTCGCACTCGACGAGTACGTCGGCATCGACCCGGCACACCCCGAGAGCTACCGGTCGGTCATCACACGCGAGGTCGTGGAGCCGCTCGGTCTCACCCCCGAGCTCATCCGCACGCCCAACGGCGCCCTCGAGACGATCCAGCACGCCGGCGACGACTACGAGGCCGCCATCGAAGCCGCCGGCGGCGTCGACGTGCAGATCCTGGGCATCGGCACCTCCGGCCACATCGGGTTCAACGAGCCTGGCTCGTCGTTCGCCTCGCGTACCCGGGTGAAGACGCTCATCGAGCAGACGCGCGCCGACAATGCCCGCTTCTTCGACTCCATCGACGACGTGCCCGTGCACTGCATCACGCAGGGTCTCGGCACGATCCTCCGGGCCCGGCACCTGTTCCTGCTCGCGTTCGGCGAGGGCAAGGCGGCCGCCGTCGCCGCGGCTGTCGAAGGTCCGGTCACCTCGTCGCTTCCGGGCTCCGCGATCCAGCTCCACGAGCACGTCACGGTGGTCGTCGACGAGGCCGCCGCCTCGCGTCTGGCGAACGCCGACTACTACCGGTACGCGTACGCGCACAAGCCGGCGTGGCAGGGGCTGTAGGCCGCGTCATGCCGACGCCCGCGTGGGTGTGGGGCGGGGGTGCGTCCTCTGGCTAGGTGCGGCGCTGGCGGGCGTGGTCGCGATCGGGCGCGCCGGAGTCGTCGGTCACCCGTGGCGGTGGGCGCCCCTGTGGGGGCTTGCCGCCGTTGTCGGCGTGAACGTCCTCCTGCAGGGAGCAGGGGTCGCGCTCGGGTCGCAGCCCGACGGTCTCCTCGTGCTGAACGCGCTCGCGGGGTTCGCGCAACTGGTCACCACCCTCGTGCCGTTGCTGCTCGGACTCCTCGCCGTGGTGCTCGGCTCGCGCTTCGACCCGCCGGCCCACCCGCGCGCGAGCGGCGTGCAGGTGTACCCACCGGGGTCTGTGCAGTCGTGACCGCGCCGCGTCAGCGCGCGAAGACCTTGCCCGGATTGAGGATGCCCGCCGGGTCGAACACGCGGACGATCTGACGCTGGAGCTCCCACTGGTCGTCGCCGAGCTCTTCGGCGAGCCAGCGGCGCTTGAGCACCCCGATGCCGTGCTCACCGGTCAGCGTTCCGCCCAGGCGGAGCGCGGCGCGGAACAGCTCGTCGGCCGCCGCCCAGATGTGGTCGGGAACGGCGATGGGCTCGTCCGGCGCCGTGGGGGCTGCGTCGAAGACGAAGTTGGGGTGCAGGTTGCCGTCGCCGGCATGGCAGACCGTCGGGATCCGGATGTCGTAGGCCCGCTCGATCCGCGTGATCTCGTCGAACATCGCGGGGAGCATGCTCCGCGGCACCGATACGTCTTCGATGAGCGTGGTGCCGAGGGTCTCCATCGCGGCGTGCATCGAGCGACGGATCGCCCAGAGCCGTTCGCCTTCGGCTTCGTCGGCCGCGAGCGCGACGGTTCCGCCCTGCGCGGCGAGGAGGTCGGCGATCGTCTCGGCCTCGACGACGGCGCCGACGCCATCGGTCTGGATCGTCAGCTGCGCGGCGTCGGCGTCGGGTGCCGGGAGGTCGAGCAGGCGATGCACTGCGGCGAGCGACAGCGCGTCCATCAACTCCATGATCGCCGGTTGCAGGCCGGCCGCGGTCACGGCGGATGCGGCCACTGCCGCCGACCGCAGATCAGGGAAGAGCCCGGTGAGCGTGCGGGTCTCGCCGGGGATGAGGGGACGCAGGCGCAGGGTGGCTCCGACGATCACGCCGAGGGTGCCCTCCGATCCGATGACGAGCGACGTCAGGTCGAGCCCCGTGACGCCCTTGACGCTGCGATGGCCGAGACGCAGCAGCCGTCCGTCGGCGAGTACGAGGTCGACGCCCAGCACGGCGTCGCGGACGACACCGTACTTCGCGCACAGGAGTCCGCCGGCGCCGGTCGCGATGTTTCCGCCGACGGTCGAGATGGCGCGGCTCGCGGGATCGGGTGCCCACCACACGCCGTGTGGCCGGAGGGCGTCGTTGAGGTCGGAGTTGATGATGCCCGGTTCCACGACCGCGAGAAGGTCGGCGGGCCGCACCTCGAGGATCCGGTTCATGCGCAGGGTCGACAGGACGATCTCGCCGGTGCCCGCGTTCGCACCTCCCGCCAGGCCCGTGCCGGCACCACGGGTGACGACGGGGGTGCCGGTTGCGCTCGCGATGCGCATGACCGCCTGCACGTCGTCGACGCTCTCCGCGTGCACGACCGCCAGAGGCACTCCTGCGGCGGCATGACCAGACTTATCTGCCCGCGCCGCCCGCAGGATGGGCGTCGACGTGTCGACGCGCTCGCCGAGCGACTCGCGGAGGAGGTCGACGACGGTCGCGCTCATGCGAGCCGGCGCCTCCCGAGGATGACCCCGACCGTTACGGCGATGACGCCGTAGACGAGCCCGATGACCGCGTGTCCCATGCTCCACCACGCGATCGTCGCGCTCGCGTACACCAGCAGCTCGACGAGCGCCCGCACGAAGGGGTGCACGCGCACGACGGCCCGCGGCGAGACGAAAAGTGCCCAAACGAGGATCGCGAGCAGCGGGGCGCCGACGCCGGCGATGAGGTTCCACGGCAGATCCCATGCGGTGAAGCCCCAGAGCGCCAGCGTGACGACCGCGAAAATCTCACAGAGGAACGCGATGATCTCGAGCGGGGTCACCCGCGGACGTGTGCCTGCCGCATCGCGCCCGGCCGACGGCGGGGAAGCCGGGGCCTGGGGACGCACAGGGGGAAGATCGGCCATGCGACAAGTCTACGGCGCGGCGCGCCTCACCACTTCGGCGGAACGTAGTACGTCGAAGCAGGACCGATGGCGGTGCCGGCTCGATAGGCGGCGTAGACGTAGAAGCCGTTCTCGAAGTCGGGCGTCACCGGCGAGTTCAGGCGGAGCGTGCCATCGCTGCGAATCGTTGCAACCGTTCCTTGCCGATCAACGCTGGACCACACCTCGATCGTCGCGCCCGGAACGCCCTCGAGATAGAAGATCGTGCCCCAGGTTTCGGCGCCGTTGGCCAGGCTCTGGACCTCGATACTGGCATCCATGATCCAGGGCGATCCCGATGGCAACGAAGGCGAAGACGGCGGCTTCGGGCTGGAGGTCGGCTTCGGCGTGGGCGACGGGGTGCCCTCGACGTCGGCGGACGGCGGGGACGGCGGGCGCGGGGTCGCGGAGGGCGACGGCGCGGTCGTGCGGGCGGGCGTCGGCCGCGGGGTTGCGGGGCGGGCCGTCGCGACGGGCGACGGCGTCGGCTCGAAGACGTCGGGGACCGCGCTCGGAGTGGGGGTGGGGCGGCTCTCGCTGCTCGGCGACGGTAGGAGAGTCGGTCCGCTGGTGGTGGCGGGGGCCGTGACCGCTGCCGTCGTCGCCTCCGCGGGAGCAGGAGCCGCCGTCACGGCGGCACCGACACCGACTGCAGCGACGGAGAGTGTGACGGCGGCCACGACGCCGCTCACGCCCGACAGGGCGCTGACAGCCGTCGTCGCGCTGGCCATGACCGCTGCGCCACCAGTCGTCGCGCCGCCAGTGACGCCGAGCGCCCCGGCGCCGCCGAGCGCTCCCGTCGACGGCGTCGCGGCCATCGCGAGGGCGACGAGCGGTGCGTCGCGACCCTGGATCATGGCGAGGTAGCTCGTGGCCGCTCCCGCGCCGATCAGGAGCGGAAGCAGAATGAGGGCGAGACGGCTCGACACGTCTTTCGCTTCCGACGCGACGATCGTGCAGCGCGCGCATTCGGTGAGGTGCAGCTGCAGCTTGGCCATATCTCGCTTGCCGAGGTTGCGGCGCGCGTAGGCGCCGAGCCGGTGAATCGTCCAGTGGCAGGTGGAGTCGTCGGTCACGGACCGCAGGTGCGCCTGGATCCATGCCTCGCGGAGCCCCTCTCGGGCGCGGAACGCGAGCTGTGCGACGGCGGTGGGTTTCATGCCGAGGATCGGAGCGACGTCGCTCGGCTTCATCTGCTCGATCTCGGTGTACCAGAGCACTTCCTGCCAGCGCGTAGGAAGGCTGCGGAAGGCCTGATGTGTGAGCCCGCGGTCGAGTGCTTCGTCGCTGGCGTGCTCGCTCGCGGCCGGATCGGGCACGGTGTCCAGCTCGTCGATCGCGGTCTCGCGGCGGGCCCGCCCCCACCCGGCGGCGGTGTTGCGGATGCTCGTGAAGAGGTACGCACGGAACGAGCCGGTGGGCCCGCCGCCGCGCTGGATCGACGTGAAGATGCGCGTGTACGCCTCCTGTACAAGGTCGTCGGAGTCGAGGCTCGAGGTGATCGATTGCGCGACGGCGATACCCGATCGGTAGTGGCGTCGCCATAGTTCGCCGAAGGCTTCGGCGTCACCCGATCGGGTGCGCGTCACGAGTTCGGCGTCGGCGAGGTGCGGGTCACGGGTGTGCTGTTCGTCGTTCACGGCTCTTCCGCTTCTGGGAGCAGGGTCGGTTGTCTCTTCTGAGACCCGGAAACGGCCTGGTTATGACGCGTCTCGTGCCGGATTGGGTGTACGGGGGCGGCCGCGGCGAATGCGCGTAATAGTCCGCGGGGGCGGCCGTCTCCTCATCCGAAGCCGTCGAGAGGGCGCTCGCAGGGTGGGCGGGCAACCCGATCGGCGGGTGTGCTGCGCTCACGTCATCGGCGGCCGTGGGGTCGGCTGCCGGCGAGCGGGGCGGGCGCGACGGAACCTGGGGAGGCCGACGCGCCCGGGCGCGGCGGGATGCGAGGTTCGACCGTGGGGGCGGTCGCGCCACCGTCATCAGCGGGTGTGGGGGCGGCGTGTGTGGGGACGCACGCGCCCCACACTCCGGCGCCCTGCCCGCCAGCAGCTACGGGTCGTTACCCGTCGAACCAGGAGATCGGGAACGTGCGCGTCTCGCCCGCCTGCTCGCCGGAGACGTACGTGAGGTGCACGCGCATCCCGGCGACCAGGGCATCGAGGGTCGGGCGCAGCGTGATCGTCGTCGCTCCCGACCCGTCGAGTGTGCGCGTCGCGGCGGGTGCCGCATCGTCGATCGCCGCGCGCACGGTGGCGCCGGGTTCGCCCGTGACGTACAGGTGCACGAACACATCGACACCACTGATCACGACCAGGACGCCGGCGAGCGTCGGTGTCCCCGCGGGAAGTGCCGGTGACGGCGTGGGCGTCGGCGTCGCTGTGGGCGTCGGCGTCGGCGTCGCTGTGGGCGTCGGCGTCGGCGTCGGGGTGGGAGTGGGCGTCGGGGTTGGAGTGGGAGTGGGAGTGGGCGTCGGTGTGGGTGTGGGTGTCGGCGTCGCTGTCGGCGTGGGAGTGGGAGTGGGTGACGCGGTCGGTGTCGGCGTCCCGGTGGGGGCCGGCGTCGGCGTCGCCGTGGGTGTGGGAGTCGGTGTCGGGGTGGGAGTCGGCGCGGTCGGCTCTTCGGGGCGCAGGCGGGGAGCGGGGGCCGCGGGGACGGGAAGCGGCATGGTGTCGACGACGCGGTCGATGTCGCTGGGCGAGGGACTCGGAGAGGGGAAGGATGCGGGCGCCTCCGCGGGCGTCCCGGACGGCGACGTGCTGTGACGAGCGGGTGCGGGTGTCGCCGAGACGAGCGACGGGATGGCGAGAGCAGCGGTCACGGCCACGCCCGCGACGACCGCGCCGACGAGCGTGACCACGCCGCCCGCGCTCGAGAGAACGCCGGCAGTGCCGGCGGATCCGGCTCCGACGGCCGCGCTGCCCGCACCGGTGGCGGCCGTGCCGGCCGAGGTGCCACCCGCGGACGCGCTGGGGCCGAGGGCGGCGCCGGATGCTCCGGGTGTGGCGCTCCCGCCGTGGGCGGCCATCGCGGCGAGCGCCGTGCCGCCGCCTTGCACGCTGGCGAGGTAGGCGGTCGCCGCGCCCGCTCCGATCGTGAGGGGGAGGAGGATCAGGGCGAGACGATGCGAGACCTCCGTCGCCTCGGCGGCGACGATCGTGCAACGCGCGCACTCCGTGAGGTGCTCCTCGATGCGGGTGTGATCTCGCCGGCTCAGCGTGCCGCGCGCGTAGGCGCCGAGGCGGTGAATCGTCCACGCGCAGGGCGAGCCGTCGCTCACCGACCGCAGGTGCGCCTGGATCCACGCGGCACGGAGACCCTCCCGCGCGCGGAAGGCGAGCTGTGCGACTGCGGAAGGGCGCATTCCGAGCAGCGGTGCGATCTCGCTGGGCTTCATCTGCTCGATCTCGGTGTACCAGAGCACTTCCTGCCATCTGGTCGGAAGGCTGCGGAAGGCCTGGTGCGTGAGGCCGCGGTCGAGAGCCTCGTCGCTGTCATGGAGCGACGGGGTGGGTTCGGCGACCGCGTCGACCTCTTCGACCGGCGTCTCGCGTGGTGCGCGACCCCAGCTCGCCGCGGTGTTGCGGACGCTCGTGAATAGCTATGCGCGGAACGAGCCGGTGGGGCCGCCGCCGCGCCGGCTCGAGCGGAAGACGCGGGTGTAGGCCTCCTGCACGAGGTCGTCGGGATCGATGCTCGACGTGATCGACTGCGCGACCGTGATCGCCGACCGGTAGTGGCGGCGGAAGAGCTCTCCGAAGGCTTCGGCGTCGCCCGTCCGCGTGCGGATGACGAGGTCGTGGTCGGCCGGCGTGTTCGGGCGGGCGTCGTCGGTGCTCTTCATGGGGTCTCGGGTAAAGGGTTTCGGGTGCGTGTGTCGCGAAAGTGCGACGTCGGGTGTCGCCCGCGGGTCTCGCGGGTCGGTCCGGGTCTGGTGACGCTCTTGTTTTCGGATTCCCCTGCTCGTGGTGGGGGAACAGGGGACACGGAAGAGACGGGCGTCACCTATGAGACGCACGAATGTCGAGACTATGACGCGATTTCGAGATATTGCCGAAGAATCGGTCGAGGTGCGCGGGCACCCCTCTTTATTGGGGGGCACTTTTCCGAAACCGCGTAATGGACTCGGGGTGACGGCGTCTGGATGAGTAGAGGAACCCTCACGGGGCGACCTCACGGCGGCCCTGGGGGTCGGACGGCCGCCGGACTGACCACAGAAACGCCGCTGGGGGCGGCGCGGGGTCGGCTGGGGTAGGTGGAGCGGTAGCCGCGGGGGGCGGCTGCCGCTCCACCCGAAAACACGCCGGTGCCGACGCCGGATCCGACGCGGCACCCGGATGCCGTCAGCCGCGTCGGCCGTCCACCCATACGCCGCGCACGGTCAGCTCACCGTCGAGCAGGACACCGTCCGCCGCGGCGCCGACCCGCAGCGACCCGTACCGCGACCGCTCGCCGAGCACGGACGCCGGAACGCTCGTGAGCGCAGCGACCGCCGTCGGCAGCTCGACGCCGCACGCGACCGCCATGCGGAGGGCCGCATCCTGCGTGAGCGTCGACCCGGCGATCGCCCCGTTCGACACGAGGCGCGCTGTTCCGCCGGCGACAGTCACGGCGAGCCCGCCGAGTTCGTAGTCGCCCTCGGGGGCTCCCGCCGCCGCCATCGCGTCCGTGACGAGCGCGATCCGACCGGGGGCGCCCGCGAACGTCAGCGCGATCACGTCGGGGTGCACGTGGATGCCGTCGGCGATCAGCTCCAAGGTGACGCGCTCGTCGCGCATCGCCGCCACGACGGGGCCGGGCTCGCGGTGGTGGATGCCGGGCATCGCGTTGAACGCATGCGTGAGCAGCGTGGCTCCCGCGTCGAACGCCGCTGCGGCGACCTGGGCCGTCGCGCTCGTGTGGCCTACGGCCGCGACGACGCCCGCCTCCACGAACTGCGCGATCGCGTCGATGCCGCCCGGCAGCTCCGGCGCGAGGGTGACCTGCCTCACCGTGCCCCGGCCGGCGTCCAGAAGCCGGGCGATCGCGTCGGGGTCGGGCGGCCGGAGAAGGCTCTCCGTGTGTGCACCCTTATGCGCCGGGTCGAGGAAGGGACCCTCGAGGTGACTGCCCAGGATCGTCGCGTCGGCATCCGCCGCCGCCGCGATGGCGGCGACCCGGGGGACGAGGTCGTCCACCGAGGCTGTCACGAGCGACAGCACGGCCCGCGTCGTGCCGTGCGCGCGGTGCACGTCGCGCGCCGTGCGGATCGCGTCGATCCCGTCGTCGAACGCCGCGCCGCCCCCGCCATGGCCGTGCAGATCGATGAACCCGGGGGTGAGCCATCCGCCCGCGCCGTCGACGCTCTCTGCGGCGGCGACCTCGCGCCACCCGTCGCCGGTTCCGCGGGCGGTGACCACGCCGTCGGCGAAGGCCACCCATGCATCGTCGGTGATCCGCCCCTCGTCGACGAGGCGCACGGAATGGATGACGGTCGTCATGATGGCAGGTCCTCCCGGACGGTCCAGTCGATCTCGTTGAGCAGTGTGAACCGGATGCCGAGCGCCCGCCACAGCGGCGCGAGGCCCGCCACCCGGGCGCGGAACGAGGTCCACGTGCGGTCGGGGTGCGTGCCCGTGCGGGGCGACCATGCGGCCTCGGCCGCGGCGGCGATACGGGGGAACGCGAGCGCGTCGAGATCGTCGAGGTCGCGCGCGGTCTCGCTCCACAGCGGAGCCTCGACGCCGAGGATGTCGTCGTCGCCGACACCGGGAACGACGGCGGCGGGCTCCCACTCGTACGCGCGTCGCGCTGAGGTGACGCCCCGCGCCCACGTGAGGCCGAGGGGCGAGGCGGCGTCGAACTTCATGTCGAGGTACACCGCGTCAGCGGGCGAGAGGATCACCTTCGGGCCGCCGGTGGCGAACGCCCGCGTGCGTTCCGCACTGTCGCCGACCGGTTCGACGAATCCCCAGTACTGACCGACCGTGTCGGGGTGAGGCGCCGCTGCCCCTGCCTCGTGCCAGGCGACCGGCGTCTTGCCGAGCGCGGCCACCATCGCGGTGACGCGACCCATGAAGAGGGCGTAGTCGGCCGCGGCGGTGCCCAGCGCTTCGTCGCCTCCGACGTGGAAGTAGGGGCCGGGCGTGAGCGCCGCGACCTCGCGCATGATGTCGTGGAGGAAGGCGTACGTGGCTTCGCTGTGGATCTGGAGAGACGAGAATCCCACCGACATGCCCTCGTACGGCTCGCCGTGGGCGGGGAGGTCCTCGCCGCGCTCCTGCGCCTCGGAGCGGAGGCCGTCGGAGATCACCGGCTGCTCCGCCAGCTCCGGGTACGCCAGTGACACGGCGTGCGTGTGGCCGGGCATGTCGATCTCGGGGACCACGGTCATGTGCTTCGACGCCGCGTGGGCGACGATGCGGGCGTAGTCCTCGTGCGTGTAGAAGCCGCCGGCGTCGCCGTCCACCGCCGTCGACGAGGCGACCTCGGTGAGCCGCGGCCGCGCGTCGACGTGCAGACGCCAGCCCTGGTCGTCACTCAGATGCAGGTGCAGGACGTTGAACTTGAGCGAGGCGGCGCGGTCGATGTAGGCGATGACGGTGTCGACGTCGTGGAAGTGGCGGGCGACGTCGAGCATGACGCCGCGGTAGGCGAAGCGCGGTGCGTCGTGGATGCGGACGGCGGGGACGGTCGCGTCGCCCTCGCCCTCTCCGCTGATGAGCTGCGCGAGCGTCTGCACGCCGTAGAAGAGGCCGGCCGGGTCGGCGCCGACGATCCGCACTCCGTCGGCGGCGGTGTCGAGCGTGTAGGACTCGGGTGCTCCCGCGCCGCTCACCGACAGGTCGATGGTGCCCGCGGGGGGAGTGCCGTCGTGGGGGCAGCGAGCGGCGAGCAACTGCTGCAGCTCGGCGACCGCGGCGGTTTCTCCCGTCACAGGCGTGGCTCGCGGAGATGACGAACGGCGCGGCAGCGTCGTCGACCGTGGCGGACACGGGCAGAGGAGCGAGAGCGAGCGGGGGCACGATGGGCTCCATTCTTCCCGCCCCGATGCCCGCAACAAGGACATCGCCGCGGCGAGACATGTAAGGAAACCTAACAAATAGGGCGGAGCAAGCCTACCAGCGGCCCATCGGGTATGCTCGGTTCGTCGCGACTGGCGTTGAGGTGGGCCACCACCGGGGAGCGACCGACACGGCATTCGACCGCACGCCTGGGCCGATGCGAGATTCATTCCCGAAAGCCGTCGTCAGGAGATCGTCATGACCGATTCCGTCTTCAACGCCCCTCTCGCCGAGGTCGACCCCGAGATCGCCGAGGTGCTTGAGCGCGAGCTCAACCGCCAGCGCGGCTTCCTCGAGATGATCGCGTCCGAGAACTTCGTGCCGGTGTCGGTGCTCCAGTCGCAGGGCTCGGTGCTCACGAACAAGTACGCCGAGGGCTACCCCGGACGCCGCTACTACGGCGGCTGCGAAGAGGTCGACGTCGCCGAAGAGCTCGCCATCCAGCGGGCGAAGGATCTGTTCGGCGCCGAGTTCGCGAATGTGCAGCCGCACTCGGGCGCGTCGGCCAACGCCGCGGTCCTGCACGCGATCGCCCGCCCGGGCGACACCCTCCTGGGCCTTGCTCTCGACCAGGGCGGCCACCTGACGCACGGCATGAAGATCAACTTCTCGGGCCGTCTTTACAACATCGTCGCGTACGGCGTCGACCCCGAGACCTCGATCATCGACATGGACGAGGTCGCCCGTCTCGCCCGCGAGCACCAGCCGAAGGTCATCATCGCCGGCTGGTCGGCCTACCCGCGTCAGCTCGACTTCGCCCGCTTCCGCGAGATCGCCGATGAGGTCGGCGCGCTGCTGTGGGTCGACATGGCGCACTTCGCGGGTCTTGTCGCGGCAGGCCTGCACCCCTCGCCGATTCCGCACGCGCACGTCGTCTCGTCGACCGTGCACAAGACGATCGGCGGCCCGCGGTCGGGCTTCATCCTCACCAACGACGCCGACATCGCCAAGAAGATCAACACGGCGGTGTTCCCGGGCCAGCAGGGCGGCCCGCTCATGCACGTGATCGCGGCGAAGGCCACCGCGTTCAAGCTCGCCGCGACGCCCGCGTTCAAGGAGCGTCAGGAGCGCACCGTGCGGGGAGCGGCGATCCTCGCCGAGCGCCTCAGCCAGCAGGACGTGAAGGATGCCGGCATCGCCATCCGCTCCGGCGGCACCGACGTCCACCTCGTGCTCGTCGACCTCCGCGACGCCGCGATCGACGGCAAGCAGGCGGAGGATCTGCTGCACGAGATCCGCATCACGGTCAACCGCAACGCCGTGCCGAACGACCCGCGCCCGCCGATGGTGACCTCGGGCCTGCGCATCGGCACGCCCGCGCTCGCGACCCGTGGCTTCGGCGACGCGGAGTTCACCGAGGTGGCCGACGTCATCGCGCTCGCGCTGCAGCACGGTTCGAACGGACACGTCGCGGACCTCGACGCGCTGCGCGTCCGTGTCGCGACGCTCGCGGACGCCTTCCCGCTCTACCCGGGGCTCCAGCAGTGACCGCTCAGCGCCTCGACGGCACCGCCACCGCTGCCGCCATCAAGTCGGAGCTCGCGGAGCGCGTCGCCGCGCTCGCCGAGCGGGGCATCGTTCCCGGCCTCGGCACGCTGCTCGTCGGCGACGACGGCGCGTCGCGCTCGTACGTCACGGGCAAGCACCGCGACTGCGCCGAGGTGGGTGTCGCGTCGATCTCGGTCGAGCTGCCCGCCACGGCCACGCAGGAGGAGATCGCCGCCGCCGTGCGCGGGCTGAACGAAGACCCCGCCGTGCACCGGGTTCATCGTGCAGCTGCCGCTGCCGGCGGGCATCGATGAGAACGCGATCCTCGAGCTCATCGACCCCGCGAAGGATGCCGACGGCCTCCACCCGACCAACCTCGGTCGCCTCGTGCTGGGCGTCGATCCGACGAACGCCGTCGCGGCGCCTCTGCCGTGCACGCCGGCCGGGCATCATCGAGCTGCTCGAGCGTCACGGTGTCGGCATCGCCGGGAAGCATGTGACGGTGATCGGCCGTGGCATCACCGTCGGCCGTCCGCTGGGGCTCCTGCTCACCCGCAAGGGCACCGACGCCACCGTCACGCTGACGCACTCGCGCACGCCCGATCTCGCGGCGGAGGTGTCGCGGGCCGACATCGTCGTCGCGGCCGTGGGCCAGCCCCACCTCGTGAAGCCGGAGTGGATCAAGCCCGGCGCGGCCGTGCTCGACGTGGGCGTGACCCGTGTGGGCACGACCGAGACAGGCCGCGCGAAGCTCGCGGGAGACGTCGACCCCGGGCGTCGCGGACGTGGCCGGATGGCTGTCGCCGAACCCCGGCGGTGTCGGACCCATGACGCGCGCGATGCTCGTCGCGAACGTCGTCGAGACCGCGGAGCGGCTCGCCGGCTGACATGCCGCGGCGTTCCCGCGGGGCGGCGGACCGCCGCGTCAGAGGTTCTGGAAGAGGCGCCGCAGGTATCGCTGCGTCTTCGGCGGGAACGGCGGGCTCTTGTCGACCGTGCCGTCGTGGCCTCCCCATTTGCCGGGGTAGGCGCGCAGGGCGAGCAGGCCGTCGTGGTCGCCGTCGTAGATGTGGTCCGCCGCCGACATCGGCAGGGTGAGCACGTGCGTCGCGACGGCGGTCGGATCGGCATCATCGACGGTGGGCCCGCCGTGCACGCCCTCCTCCGACGTGAAGTCCTCGGTGTCGATGAAGTGCTCCAGGATCGCGAGGATGATCGAGATCGGCAGGATGATCGGCGCGAGGATCCACAGGTCGTTCTCGTCGACGAAACCCCAGTAGTCCTGGTAGTCGACGAGGTCGTGGGTACCGGGGTCGAGGTAGGTCGCGTGGCTTCCGCCCGCGATGAACACCTTCAGGTCGACGCCGTCGCGGCCGAGCGGGCCGGGTTCGGCGGGCGCGGGGATGCGGCGGAACTGGTCGGCCTCCTGCCACGGCTCGTGCACCGATGTGATGATCGCGAACGGCCGCGCGCGGCGGATGTCGCCCTGCGCGGCGGCGTTGATGTCGCGCCGGTGGAACACGAGGCAGCATCCCTCGTCGTCCCCCTCGTGCTCGTTCTCGAAGATCGCGGTCTGCCACCGATCGAAGTCGTTGTAGGCGTAGAAGAACGTGTACTCGAGGAACGCGTGGTCGGTGACGACCCGCCATGCCTTGGCGTCTAGGGTCCACCCGGGCGGGAGTGCCGGATCGGGCGTTCCGTCCCGTTCGGCATCGACGAACGCGAGGAGAAGATCGCGGCGGAGCTTCTCGATCTCGGCGTGGCGCAGCGGCGGGTCGGACGGGTCGGCCTGCGGGTCGTGCCGCAGAATGCCCGCGCCGATGTCGAACGCGCGCCGCATGCCGTCGGGCGGGTAGGGCGCTTCCGAGGCGTCGGCGGCGGCGATCAGCAGTTCGTAACGGAGCACGTCGATGAGATTCACGTACTGCGCGAGCACCGTCATGCGGGGTCGGCGATCGTCGGCCGATCCGCCCGGCACGCGTTCGTCGGCGCGCGGCAGCCACGGGTTTCCTGGGGTGGCCGTGTTGCCGCCGAACAGGAGGTCGGTCGCGCCGAAGTGCTCGTTGGCGTAGGTGGCCGACGCGCCGTTCGAGAGGAACATCTTGTCGTCGACCTCGGGGTCGCCCAGCGCATCGCGGACCGCAGGGCCCTCCGCCAGCGTGCGATACACCTTGGGACCGGGAACGGGAAGGCTCCCGTCGCGCCGGAAGAGCACGGGCGGATCATGCGGTACGACCACGGCGGCGGGCTCGCCGTTCACCTCGCCACGCTCGCGGACGCCCACCCTCCACTGCTCGCGCGCTTCGGGGGGAAGCTCGCCGAGGTGGCGTTCGACCAGGTCGAAGACGTCGGCCAGCGCGATCGGGTGGAAGCGCTCGTCCTCGTGGAAGTGCAGGTCGGGCAGCCAGTACGACGCGAGCGTGCGCACCTGCGCCGGGGTGAGCGGCGCTGTCAGCCCGAAGTCGTGCTCCGCGGCGAACTTCCGCAGGCGGGGGAGATCGGCCATGTCAGGCTCCTTCCGCGATGGCCCGCACGCGCGCCGAGGCGGCGGTGAGCAGGTCGATGAGCGGCGCGTACTCCTCGCGCCAGGGGTCGAGGGCCTTCTCCATGACGGCCCGGCATTCCTCCGGCACCACAGCCCGATCGAGGAGCTCGCCGGCCAGGGCCGAGAACTGTGTGGGAAGGGCGGCGTAGAGAACGCGCAGGAACGCCTCGAACGGGCAGAGGAACTCATCGGGGCGGGAGTAGTCGCCGCGGCGCACCATCTCGACCAGGGCGGCGCCGGCGGCCGTCGCGTGCGTGTGGGCCTCCGAGGCGGCGGCGGTGAACGGCCCGCTGTCGGGCCCGGCGGGAGCCGACCATGGCTGGGTGAGCGCCTGATGAGCCGTGGCCATGAACGCGCGCAACCGGTCGACGGTCGACAGCAGTCGCGACGTGGCGGTGAGCCGGCACTTCCGGAGCAGGTCGTCGACGGTGGGTTCGGCCGCGGGAAGCATCCGGCTGAAGGCGGCGAGCGTGTCGGGGCGAGCCAGTGCGCGGACGAACACGCGAGTCACGGTGAAACGTCGCGACAGGCGGTGGAACTCCTCGGGCTCGGGGAACGGCAGCCCGAACGCGACGCGATCGATCTGCAGCACCGCGCCCGGCGACACCGCGTTGTGGTAGCCGACGAGCCGTCCGTCGGCCCAGAGCCGGATCTGACCGCTCGTGTGCCAGTCCACCCGCACGTCGACGGGGCGGCCGAGCGCAGGTACGGCGCTCGCGAACTGCGCGCCTCCTGTGCCCGTGCTCACCGTGACATCGGTCGGCTTCGACGGACCGAACACAGGTCGCCGGATGACGAGATCGAGGCCCACGCCGGCAGAGAGACGGAAGGTGGCCGTCGACACGAACCCCGCGACGCTGCCGGTGACCCGCACCCGCATGCTCACCCCGATGATGTCGCGCAGCGGCTGCGCGGGGACGAACGCGAACTGCTCGCCCGCCAGCAGTGTGAGGCTGCCGCGTCCGGTGGTGCCATCGCGGGTGACGGCGAGCCCGGCCGACGGAGGCGCGAGCGCGCCATCGATCGCGTCGAAGCTGCGGATCCTCAGATCGGGGAACTCGTGCAGGAAGACCGAACGCCACATAGCGGGCTCCTTCCGCGGATGCGTCACCGGTGAGGAGCGCATCGCGGCGGCCGCGATACATGCGGGGCGATCAGGCGGTGAAGCGGGCGAGGAACTCGCGGGTGCGGGGATGCTCCGCGGCGGCGAACAACTGCGCAGGTGGGCCCTGCTCGATGATCGTCCCCGCGTCGAGGAAGATCACCCGATCGGCGACGTCGCGCGCGAAAGCCATCTCGTGGGTCGCCATGAGGATCGTCGCGCCTTCGCCGGCGAGGTCGCGCACGAGTTCGAGCACTTCGCCGACCAGCTCGGGATCGAGGGCCGACGTGATCTCGTCGAGGAACAGGACCTCGGGGTTGGTCGCGATGGCCCGCACGATCGCGGCGCGCTGCTGCTGTCCGCCCGACAGCCGGTCCGGGTGCTCCTTGGCTTTGTCGGCGAGGCCGATCCGCTCCAGGAGCGCCAGCGCGTGCGCTTCGGCATCGCGCCGCGAACGGCGGTGCACCACGCGCGAGGCCAGCGTCACGTTGTCGAGGACCGAGAGGTGGGGGAAGAGGTTGAAGCTCTGGAAGACGGCGCCGAACCGGGCGCGCACGCGGTTGGCGTCGACGCGCGGATCGGAGATGTCTTCGTCGCCGAGGAAGATCTGCCCGTCGTCGATGGGCTCCAGCAGGCCGAGGCACCGCAGGAGGGTGGACTTGCCCGAGCCGCTCGCGCCGATGAGGGCGACCACCTCGTGCTGGGCGAGGCGCACGTCGACTCCCGTGAGCACCTCGCGGTCGCCGAACGCCTTCCAGATGTTCGTCGCGTGCAGGAGCGCGGTCACAGGATCGCGCCCGTCTGCTCGCGGTCACGCAGCCTGGCCGTATACCAGTCGGTGAGCCGGATCGAGGGGATCGCCAGAAGCACGAACAGGATCCCGGCCACGATGTAGGGCGTGAAGTTGTAGGCCTGCGACGCTTCGATCTGCGCGGCGCGCACGGCGTCCATCGCCCCGAGGATCGAGATGAGCCCCACATCCTTCTGCATCGAGATGAAGTCGTTCATGAGGGGCGGGGTCATCTTCCGAAGCGCCTGCGGCAGCACGACGCGGCGAAGCGTCTGCACATAACCGAGCCCGAGCGCCCGGGCCGCCAGGCGCTGCGACGGGTGCACGGCCTCGATGCCTGCGCGGATCACTTCGGCGACGTACGCCGAATAGGTGAGCGTCACCGCGATGACGCCCAGCAGCACCGGCGGGATGCGCGTGTTCATGATGGTCGGCAGACCGAACCCGACCAGGAACAGCACGATGATGAAGGGCACGCCGCGGAAGAGGTCGGTGTAGGCGGCGGTCAGCACCCGCAGCGGGAAGAACACCGGACCCCGGAGCGTGCGCAGCAGCGCGATCAGGAGGGCAGCCGCCCCCACCGTCACGACCGAGATGCCGAGCACCTGCAGGTTGAGCAGGAACCCCTCCCACACCCGGGGGAGGGCGTCGAGCGCCACCTCCGGGTTGAAGAACGTGCGCTGCACCGCCTGCCAGCCGGGAGTGTTGATGACGGTGACCCACACGATCAGTGCGAAGACGAGCGTCGAGCCGACGGCGACGAGCACCGAGCGCCGCTCCCGGCTCCGGCGGTAGGCGCGGCGATCGAGCTCGAGCTCGCTCGGGTGATGCGTGGACACAGGAAGACGCTAGCGCGTCGTCACTTCAGCAGCGGCGCCCCGGCGGTGAGCACCGACAGCCACTCGTCCTCGAGCTCGGCGAGAGTGCCCTCTTCGCGGAGAGCGTCGACGGCGGCGGTCACGCGCTCCGTGAGCGGCGAGTCGTTCGCGAGCAGCAGGCCCCATTCGTCGGCGACACCCGCGGTGGGGAGTTCGCCGACGAGGAACGAGCCGTCGATGTACACATTCACCGCGACGTACGAGGTGGGCAGGTCGAGCACGATCGCGTCGATCTGGTTGGCGGTGAGCGCCGCGACGGCATCCTCGTTGGAGTTGTAGAGCTGGGCGGGCTTCGTGGGCGCGACGGCCTCTTCGATCGTCGTGGCGCTCGTCGAGCCGGCCATTGCGCCGAGCTGGAGGTCTTTGAGGCCCGCGATGTCGGTCACGCCGTCGGCGGCACCGCCCTCGAGCGCGACGACACCCTGGCTGGCGGAGTAGTAGGGCGATGAGAAGTCGACGGCCTGCTCGCGCTCCTCGGTGATCGTGTACTGCTGCACGTTGAAGTCGAAGTTCTTGGGGCCGGGGGCGATCGCGGCCTCGAAGCTCGTGCGCACCCACACCACGTCGTCGTGCGAGAAGCCGAGCTTGTCGGCCACGGCGTAGGCGAGCGCGGCTTCGAAGCCCTTGCCCGAGGCCGGGTCGTCCTTGATGACGTACGGCTCGTACGCGATCTCTCCCGTGGCGACCGTGAGCTTGCCGGGGGTGACGTAGCCCTCGTCGGCTGCCGGGGTCTCGCTGCCCGAGGGCGCCGGCGTGGCCGTCGACGCGCAGCCCGCAGCGAGCAGGACGGTGGCCGCGAGCGAGGCGGCGGCGAGAACGGTGCGCAGGACAGGACGCGACATGAGAGGGCCTCCGATGACGGGTGGGTGCGAGGTGAGGCGGGACGGGGTCGCGACGTGCTGCGCGGCGAATCGCCCGACTACCATCATCCCGCGCCGCAGACCCCCGCGGGGCCACGGGAGACGGATTGTTACATCCGGTGCAGGTTCGTCAGCCGAGCTCGTCGAGCATGCGTCGCTGCTCGGGGGTGAGGCCGTCGGACGCCTCCTGCCGGGCGTCGCGACTCGGGGGCGGTGCCGTCGTGTCTGTGCCGATGGCGGGCGCGTCTCCACGGTTGCGCGCGCGGTCGTAGAGGGCGCCCGTTCGCGCCTCGAGCCTGTCGTCGACGAGGTCGTAGATCATCCACGCGATCAGAAGGAAGAGGGGCGGAAGCAGGTAGCCCCAGAACCAGCCGCGCACATCGACGCCCGAGAACACGACGACGAGCATCCACACGATGAGCTCGACGACGAACACGCTCGCGTACTGCACGACCTTCTCGCCGACCGCAGTGCGCTGCGACGCCGACTTCTTCGTGGCGCCGGCGAACATCCGCGTGATGAGGGGTTTGAGCCAGATGGTGGCCGCGGTGAGCACGACCGACGCCCACAGGGCGGCCCAGCCGACGCGCACGCTCGTCAGGAGCGCACCGATCAGCAGCAGCACCGCGACGTTGAAGACGTACAGCGAGACGAATCGCACGAGCCAGGACTTCATGTACTCAGGGTGGCACGGGTCGAGGGCGGCGGCCAGATACGCGCCGGGGAACCGGTCAGGGTGTTGCCGCCGCCCCCGCGTGACCGCCATTCGCTGGAACGCGGTGAGATCCTTCCCCGGCTGGTCGTCGGCCGGAGGCCGGCCGTCACGGACCTGCAGTGGGTCGGCCATGTCTGGGTCGCCGATGACGGTGCACAGCTCCTCCCTTTCGACGGCGCTCACTGAGCAACCCGCACCCGGAACCCGAACCTCGGGACGGCGTCCGTCGTCCCGTCGTCGCGTCAGTACGAGGCGCGCTCCGTGTCGTCGGAGGCGGGCACCCACGCGGCGGCCATCGCTTCGGAGCTGCGGGCGAGGATCGCGACGTCGGCGCCGACGAGAACGAATGACGCTCCGGCGTCGACGTAGGAGCGGGCCACGGCGTCGTCGAACGCGTTCACGCCGACCGGCTTGCCGGCGCCGCGGACGGCGTCGAAAGCTCGCCGCACGGCGGCGGTCACCTCGGGGTGCGCCTGCTGGCCGAGCAGTCCCATCGACGCGGCGAGGTCGGACGGCCCCACGAACACGCCGTCGATCCCGTCGACCGCGGCGATCTCGGCGGCGTTGCCGACGCCCTCGGCCGTCTCGATCTGCACGAACAGCGACGTGTGGTGGTCGGCGTTCTCCAGGTAGCCGTCGACGCGATTCCAGCGGGCCGAGCGTGCGAGGGCCGAGCCCACGCCGCGCTTGCCGCGCGGGGGATACCGCACGGCCTCGACGACCGTTCGCGCCTCGTCGGCGGTGGAGATCATCGGCACGAGCAGGTTCTGCGCGCCCAGGTCGAGCACCTGCTTGACCGTGACGACATCGCCGATCGGCACGCGCACGACCGGCGTCGCGGGGTAGGCGGCGACGGCCTGCAGCTGCGCGAGCGTCGATTCCAGACCATTGGGCGAGTGCTCCATGTCGATGAGCAGCCAGTCGATGCCCGATCCGGCGAGGATCTCGGTGACCAGCGGGGACCCCGCGCACGCCCAGAGTCCCGCCAACGGCCGACTCGCCTCCGCGAGACGGTCGCGGAAGGTCGTGCTCAGATGAAGCGGCATGTGATGGTCCCCATCGGTCCGTAGTCGCACAGCACCTCGTCACCGCGCGCGACCCACATCGGGCGGGTGAACGAGCCGGCGAGGATGATCTCGCCCGCCTCGAGTCTGGCACCGTGCTGGTGGAACTTGTTTGCGAGCCACGCGACGCCGGTCGCCGGGTGGCCGAGCACGCCCGCGGCGACGCCGGTCTCCTCCACCTCGCCGTTCTTGTAGAGCACGCCCGGCACCCACGGCAGGTCGACCTCGTCGGGACGTTTCCGGGTGTCGCCGAGCACCATCGCGCCGTAGGCGGCGTTGTCGCTGATGGTGTCGACGATCGTGCGGCCCTCCAGCGCGATGTGAGAGTTCAGCACCTCGAGTGCGGGCACGACGTAGTCGGTCGCTCGCAGCGCATCCTCGAGCGATGCGTCGGGGCCTTCGAGGGGCGTCTTCAGCACGAAGGCGAGCTCGACCTCGACGCGGACGTTCGAGAAGTGGTCGACGGGGATCTCGGCGCCGCTGCGGTAGACGGTGTCGTCGAACATGACGCCGTAGTCGGGCTCGGTGATGCCGGTGGCCTGCTGCATCGCCTTCGAGGTGAGGCCGATCTTGCGCCCGACGAGGCGGCGGCCGCTCGCGACCATGCGGTCGCGCCACACCCCCTGGATCGCGTACGAGTCCTCGACCGTCGCGTCGGGATAGCGCGCCGTGATCCGGGGGATCACACTGTGCGCGCGGTCGGCTTCGGCGAGTTCATCGGCGATCCTGGCGATCGTGGCGGCGTCGAGCATCCCTGTCGTCCCTTCCGTTCTGCGTCAGAGCTGGCCGTTCTGTGTCAGAGCTGGCGGCTGTGTGTCAGAGCTGGTGGCCCAGCTTGTACTCTCCCTGCTTCCACGACGGCATCTCGCCCTCGTCTTCGGCGCGCGTGTACGAGAATCCGTCGGCACCGATCGTGACCGCCATCTCGCTCTTGTCCTCGCGGGCGACGACCGGCTGCGGGTTGCCGTCGAGATCGAGCACGAGGCTGCCGTCGGTGTACCAGCTGGGCACCACCGGGTTGCCCCACCAGTCACGACGCTGGTTGTCGTGGACGTCCCACGTGACCACCGGGTTGTCGGGGTCGCCTGTGTAGTAGTCCTGCGTGTAGATCTCCACGCGGTGACCGTCGGGGTCGCGCAGATACAGGTAGAACGCGTTCGAGACGCCGTGGCGGCCGGGTCCTCGCTCGATGGCGTCGGAACGCCGGAGGGCTCCCAGCTTGTCGCAGATCGCGAGGATGTTGTGCTTCTCGTGCGTCGCGAAGCACACGTGGTGCATGCGCGGGCCGTCGCCGCCGGTCATCGCGGTGTCGTGCACGGTGGGCTTGCGGCGCATCCACGCCGCGTAGACCGTGCCCTCCTCGTCCTGGATGTCCTCGGTGACGCGGAAGCCGAGGTCCTGCATGAACTTCACGGCACGGGGCACGTCGGGGGTGATCTGGTTGAAATGGTCGAGCCGGACGAGTTCGCCGGGGATGTGCAGGTCGTAGCGCCACGACATCCGCTCGACGTGATCCGTCTGGTGGAAGAACTCGTACGGGAAGCCGAGCGGGTCTTCGACGCGGACCGAGTCGCCGATGCCCTTGACGAATCCGTCGGGTCGGCGCTCGACCCGGCAGCCGAGCTCCTCGTAGAACGCGACCGCCTTGTCGAGGTCTTCGGGCGTGCGCACCCGGTACGAGAAGGCGGCGACGGCGGCCAGTTCGCCCTTGCGGAGGACGAGGTTGTGGTGGATGAACTCCTCCGTCGAGCGGAGGTAGATCGCCTCGTCGTCCTCCTCCGTGACGTACAGCCCGAGGATGTCGACGTAGAACTGCCGCGAGGCGGCGAGATCGGTGACGACGAGTTCCATGTACGCGCAGCGCAGGATGTCGGGCGCGGGGCTCGACGGGGTGGGGAAGGCGTTGTCGGCGTCGATGGGCGCCTCCTGGCTCACGTAGAAGCCGGAGGACGTCAGCGTCATCTCGTCACGGTGGGTCATTTCAGCGTCCTTGCTCAGTCAGTGGTGGGTTCGTCGAAGCCCGTGTCCCACATTCGGTGGTTCTGGGGTGTCGGAAACAGCCGGAAGTGGGACATGGTCGGGCGGAAGTGGGACATGGGGGGCTCAGTGAGCGGGGTCGCCTTCCTTGCCGAAGGTGGGGTTGTGGACCTTGCCGAGCGTGATGTGCACGGCCTGCTGGTCGGTGTAGAAGTCGATCGAGCGGTAGCCACCCTCATGACCGAGGCCCGAGGCCTTCACGCCGCCGAACGGCGTGCGGAGGTCGCGGACGTTGTTGGAGTTCAGCCACACCATTCCGGCCTCGACGCTCTGCGCGAAGTTGTGGGCACGCTTGAGGTCGTTGGTCCACACGTAGGCCGCGAGGCCGTACTTCGTGTTGTTGGCGAGGGTGAGTGCCTCCTCCTCCGTGTCGAACGGGGTGATCGCCACCACCGGGCCGAAGATCTCCTCCTGGAAGATGCGGGCATCGGGGGAGACGTCGGCGAACACCGTGGGGGCCACGAAGTTGCCGAACGCGAAGCCCTCGGGCTGGCCCCCGCCGGCGACGAGGCGTCCTTCCGACGTGCCGATCTCGACGTAGCTCATCACCTTCTCGAAGTGCTCGGGGTGTACGAGGGCGCCCACTTCGGTAGCCGGATCATGCGGGTAGCCGACCTTCACGCGCCGCGCCTGCGCCGCGTAGCGCTCGACGAACTCGTCGTAGATGTCGCGCTGCACGAGGATGCGGCTGCCGGCGGTGCAGCGCTCGCCGTTGAGCGAGAAGACGCCGAAGATCGTGGCGTCCACGGCGGCTTCGAGATCGGCGTCGGCGAACACGATCGCCGGGCTCTTGCCTCCCAGCTCCATCGACAGGCCCTTCAGGAACGGCGCAGCGTTGCCGAAGATGATCTGGCCGGTGCGGCTCTCGCCCGTGAACGAAATGAGCGGCACGTCGGGATGCTTCACGAGCGCATCGCCCGCGTCTTCGCCGAGACCGTGAACGAGGTTGAAAACGCCCTGCGGCAGGCCCGCCTCCTCGAAGATGCCGGCCCACAGCGACGCCGACAGCGGCGTGAACTCGGCCGGCTTCAGCACGACCGTGTTGCCCGTCGCGAGGGCGGGGCCGAGCTTCCACGACTCGAGCATGAAGGGTGTGTTCCACGGCGTGATCAGACCCGCGACGCCGATCGGCTTGCGGTTGACGTAGTTGATCTGGCGGCCCGGCACCTTGAAGGTGTCGTCGGCCTGCGCCACGATCAGGTCGGCGAAGAACCGGAAGTTCTCGGCGGCGCGACGCGCCTGGCCCAGCGCCTGCGTGATCGGCAGGCCCGAGTCGAACGATTCGAGCTCGGCGAGGCGGGCGTCGCGCGACTCGACGATGTCGGCGATGCGGTGCAGCACACGCGAGCGCTCGCGGGGGAGCATGCGCGGCCACGGGCCGTCGGTGAACGCGCGGCGGGCGGCGGCGACGGCGAGGTCGATGTCGGCCTTCTTGCCGGCGGCGGCCTTGACGTAGACCTCGTTCGACACGGGCTCAAGGACATCGAACGTGTCGCCGTCGACAGAGTCGACGAAGGTGCCGTCGATGTAGTGCTGGATGCGCTCCGGAAGGTCGGCGGGCACGTGGCGCGCGTCGAGAGCGGGAGAGGTGGCATCGGTCATGGAGTGCTCCTGTCAGAAGGCGGGAAGTTTGAGGATCTCGTCGGGATGCTCGTGGACCATGTAGGCGTCGAGCGTCGCGGAACGGTGCTTGCGAGCGGCCATCTCGATCTCGCCGAGCGGCGCGCCCGTCTCGATGAGGCGCAGCAGGTTCTCGTGTTCGCCCACCGACTCCTGCGCACGCCCGGGGACGAACGTGAAGGTGGACGAGCGGAGGTGCCCGAGGCGGGCCCACTCCGCCTGCACGAGCTCCAGCATCCGAGGGTTCGCGCATTTTGCGAACAGGGTGGCGTGGAACTGCTGGTTGAGCGCGGTGAAGGCGCGGGGCTCGAAGTCCGCGAGGCGTTCGATCATCAGCTGATTGATCTCGCGGGCGCGGCGGATGTCGTCGGCAGTGAGGCTGCGGGAGGCGAGCGCGGTCGCGGTGCCCTCCATGACGCTCAACGCCTGCATGCTGTAGCGGTACTGCGAGTCGTCCACCATCGACACGTGCGCGCCGACGTTCCGCTCGAAGGTCACGAGCCCCTCCGCCTCGAGCTGGCGGATGGCCTCGCGCACGGGAACGACGCTCATCTCCAGCTCGCCGGCGATCGTGCCCAGCACGAGACGATAGCCGGGGGTGAACTCCTGCTGCGCGATGCGCTCGCGGATCCACTGGTAGGCCTGCTGCGACTTGCTCAGCGAGCCCTCCTGCACGGAGTCGGGCGTCATCGGCCCGTCTCCTCGCGGAAGCGGGCGCGCCACGTCGCGTTCATCGGGAAGAGGCCGTCGACAGGGTGGCCGTCCGCGACGCGTGCGGCGATCCAGGCGTCTTCGTCCTCCTGGGCGAGGGCCGCGTCGGCGACCTCCTCGGCGAGCGCTGGTGGGATGACGATGACGCCGTCGGCATCGCCCACGATGACGTCGCCCGGCTGCACCGTGGTGCCGCCGCACGCGACGGTCACGTCGTGGTCCCATGGCACGTGCTTGCGTCCGAGGACGGCGGGGTGCGCTCCCGACGTGTAGACGGGGATGCCGACCGCGGTCACGGCGTCGGCATCGCGGACGCCGCCGTCGGTGACGATGCCGGCGGCGCCACGGGCGTGCGCGCGGATCGCGAGAATGTCGCCGAGCGTCCCCGAACCGGATTCGCCGCGAGCCTCGATGACGATGACCTCACCGTCGCCGACGGCGTCGAACGCGCGCTTCTGCGCGTTGTAGCCGCCGCCGTGCCTGTCGAAGAGGTCTTCGCGGTTCGGAACGAAACGGAGCGTCTTGGCCGTGCCGACGAGCTTCGCGGTGGGGTGGAGCGGCCGCACGCCGTCGATCGTGACGTTGTTGAGCCCGCGCTTGCGGAGCTGCTGCGACAGGCCCGCGACCGGCACCTGCTCGAGCTTGCGACGGAGTTCCGCGGACAGCCCCGCGGCTTCGCGCGAGCCGGTGCCGATGGGAAGGCCCGCGGCGTCGCGCGAGCCCCAGGCCTCTTCGCGCTGGGTGTCGTCGACCATCGGCAGCGAGCCGACCGTCCCGTCGAAAGCGGGGCCGGTGCCCTCGACGACCGTGGTGACGAGCCGGCCCGAACTGGCACCGGTGGCGGGCGAATCGACCTCGACCTCGACGACGTCACCCGGGACGATCACCGACGACCCGGCCGGCGTGCCGGTGAGGATGACGTCGCCCGGTTCGAGCGTGAAGTGCTGCGACAGGTCGGCGACGAACTGCGCGAGGGGGAAGATGAGGCCTTCGGTCGTGTCGTCCTGTGCCAGCTCGCCGTTGACCCACGTGCGCACGCGGAGCGCTGCCGGGTCGACGGTGCGGGCGTCGATCAGATTCGGGCCGATCGGCGTGTAGCCGTCGCCACTCTTCGAACGCACGTTGGAGCCTTTGTCGTTCGCGCGCAGGTCGTAGAGCCCGAGGTCGTTGGAGGCCGTCACCCAGCCCACGTGGTCCCATGCGTCGGCCTGCGACACCCGGCGAGCGGCAGTGCCGATGACGAGCGCGATCTCGCCCTCGAACGCCAGCAGTTCGGTGCCCGCGGGGCGCTCGACCGTGCCGCCGGTCGCCGCGACCGAACTCGATGCCTTGAAGAAGTACGACGGTGCTGCGGGACGCCGCCCGCGCTGCTGCGCACGCGACTCGTAGCTGAGGTGCACCGCGATGATCTTCCCCGGACGGCCGGGGAGGCCGGAGAACCGGCTGTCGGTGGTGGTGTCGATGGTCATGAGCTCCCTCGCTCTTGCGTCGTATCCGAAATCGTATATGATCGGTGATCGCAGGGCAAGCGACCTGCAGACAGAGACGTCGAACGACACAGGAGTCACCATGAGCGCAGCAACCACCCCGCCCGGGGGCCTCACTCCCACCGGAACGATTGCCACCGCCGCCGACCGGCGCCGCGTGGTCTTCGCGACGGTCATCGGAACCACCGTCGAGTGGTACGACTTCTTCGTCTATGCGTCGGCCGCCGGCCTCGTGTTCGGCCAGCTCTTCTTCGCCCCCGCGGGCAAGGAGTTCGCGCAGGTCCTGTCGTTCATCACGGTCGGCATCAGCTTCTTGTTCCGCCCGTTCGGAGCGTTCCTCGCCGGCCACCTCGGCGACAAGTACGGTCGCCGTCTCGTGCTCATGCTCACGCTCATCCTCATGGGCGTCGCCACGACCCTCGTCGGCGTGCTCCCGACCTACGCCCAGATCGGCGTGCTCGCACCCATCCTCCTGATCTTCCTGCGCATCCTGCAGGGCATCTCCGCCGGCGGCGAGTGGGGCGGCGCGGTGCTGCTGGCCGTCGAGCACGCTCCCAAGAAGAAGCGGGGCGTCTTCGGCGCGGCCCCGCAGATGGGCGTCCCTCTCGGTCTGCTGCTCGCCTCGGCCGTGCTCGCCATCGTCGCGATCCCCGGCGAGGAGTTCTTCCTCACGTGGGGCTGGCGCATCCCGTTCCTGCTGAGCGTCGTGCTGATCCTCATCGGCTACTACGTGCGCCGCCGTGTCGAGGAGAGCCCCGTCTTCACCGAGATCGCCGAGCGCAAGGAAGAGACGCGCATGCCGATCGTGCAGCTGTTCCGTCGCCACGCGCTGCTCGTGATCGTCGCCGCGCTCGTCTTCGCCGGCAACAACGCGATCGGGTACATGACCACCGGCGGCTACATCCAGCGTTACGCCACCGACCCCGAGGGCCCGGTGGGGCTCCAGACGTCGGAGGTGCTGTGGTCCGTCACCCTGTCGGCCGTGTCGTGGCTCGTCTTCACCTGGATCGCCGGCATCGTCTCCGACCGTCTCGGTCGCCGCACGACCTACATCATCGGCTGGGTGCTGCAGCTCGGCGGCGTGCTGCTGCTGTTCCCGCTGGTCAACACCGGCAGCATCATCCTGCTGACCGTCGGACTCGTCGTGCTCACGATCGGCCTCGGATTCACCTATGGTCCGCAAGCGGCGCTCTACGCAGAGCTCTTCCCCGCCTCGATCCGCTTCTCGGGGGTCTCCATCTCCTACGCGATCGGCGCCATCCTCGGCGGTGCCTTCGCGCCGACGATCGCACAGTGGATCGTGCAGCAGACCGGGTCGACCGAGGCCGTCACGTGGTACCTCGCCGGCATGACGCTCCTCGGTCTTGTCGCCACGCTGCTGCTGCGCGACCGCAGCGGCATCCCCCTCGGGCCGGACCACGAGGCCGAGCAGTCCGTGAGCCCCATCCGCGGGCTCGCCAAAGCCTGAGCAAGGAATCCACGATGCAGTTCCACCACCACGGTTACGTCTCGGGCAACCCGCTCGTGCAGCCCGCTGCGGGCACGGGCGTCGACCGGCCCGCCGACCTCCCCGACGAGATCGACGTGCTGATCGTCGGGTCGGGGCCGGCCGGCATGCTCCTGGCGGCGCAGATGTCGCAGTACCCGAGCGTGGTCACGCGCATCATCGAACGGCGCGACGGCCGGCTCGTGCTCGGGCAGGCCGACGGCATCCAGCCGCGGAGCGTCGAGACCTTCCAGGCCTTCGGCTTCGCGGAGCGGATCACGGCCGAGGCGTACAACATCGGCTGGATGAACTTCTGGGGTCCCGACCCGGAAGACCCGAGCCGCATCGTTCGTCGCTCGCGCACCGAGGACTACGGGCTCCACATCAGCGAGTTCCCGCACCTCATCGTCAACCAGGCGCGCGTGCTCGACTACTTCGCCGAAGCCGCCGTGCACGGTCCGGCCCGCATCGAGCCCGACTACGGCGTGGAGTTCGTCGGGCTCGCCGTGGGTGACGAGGGGGAGTACCCCGTCGAGGTGCGGCTGCGCTACACCGCGGGAGATCGTGCCGGCGAGGAGCGCACCGTGCGGGCGAAGTACGTCGTGGGCTGCGATGGCGCCCGCAGCGGCGTGCGATCGGCCATCGGCCGCACGCACGTGGGCGACATCTCCCTGCATGCCTGGGGCGTCATGGACGTGCTCGTCAACACCGACTTCCCCGACTGGCGCGTCAAGTGCGCCATCAACTCGGAAGCGGGCAACATCCTCCACATCCCCCGCGAGGGCGGCTACCTGAGCCGCATGTACATCGACCTCGGCGCGGTGCCCGAAGACGACGACCACCGCGTGCGCCAGACACCGATCGAGGAGATCATCCGCCGCGCCAACCGGATCCTGCACCCGTACTCGATCGACGTGAAGGACGTCGCCTGGCACAGCGTCTACGAGGTCGGCCACCGCGTGACCGACGGTTTCGACGACGTGCCCGAGGGGGTCGACCGCGCACCCCGCGTCTTCCTCACCGGTGACGCCTGCCACACGCACAGCGCGAAGGCCGGCCAGGGGATGAACGTGTCGATGCAGGACGGGTTCAACCTCGGCTGGAAGCTCGGATCGGTGCTCACCGGCCTCAGCCCCGCCTCCCTCCTGTCGACCTACACGGCCGAGCGCAAGCCCGTCGCGCAGCAGCTCATCGACTTCGACCGGGAGTGGTCGTCGCTCATGGCGCGGAAGCCCGAGGAGATCACCGACGAGCAGGACCTCGCCACCTACTATCTCGCCACCGCCGAGTTCCCCTCGGGATTCATGACGCAATACGGGCCGTCGGCCATCGTCGGCGGAACGGAGCATCAGTCGCTCGCGGAGGGCTTCCCGATCGGCAAGCGGTTCAAGTCGGCTCCCGTCACGCTGGCATGCGACGGGAACGTCATCCACCTCGGCCACCACGCGAAGGCCGACGGGCGCTGGCGGATCTACGCGTTCGCCGACCGTGCCGCGCCGGGCGAGCGGTCGGGGCTGTCGGCGTGGGCGGAGTGGCTCGAGACGGCCGACGACTCGCCGGTTCGCCGCTACACGCCCGCCGGTGCCGACCTCGACGCCGTGTTCGACGTGAAGGCGGTGTACCAGCAGGGCTACGACACGTTCGACGTGACGACCGTGCCGGGCATCTTCCGGCCCCAGACCGGTCCGCTGGGCATCACCGACTGGGAGAAGGTGTTCTCGGCTGCCCCGAGCGCCTGGAACAGCACCGACATCTTCGAGGAGCGCGGCCTGTCGCGCGATGGTGTCGTGGTGGTCGTCCGGCCCGATCAGTACGTCGCCGCCGTGCTGCCGCTCACGGCCACCGCCGAGCTCGCCGCGTTCTTCGAGCCGCACCTGCTGCCCGCCTGAGCTTCGTAGGCTGGAGGGGTGGCACCCGTTCTCAACATCTCCGCCTACCTCTTCACGCGCATCGACGACCCGCACGCCGTGCGTGCGGAGCTGCTTCCGCGCGCGATCGAAGCGGAGCTGAGGGGCACGGTGATCGTGGCCGAGGAGGGCATCAACCTCTTCCTGGCGGGCGAAGCCGACCTCCTGCGAGGCTTCATCGCCTCCCTGCGATCTGACGAGAGATTCGCGTCGCTGACGACGAAGGAGAGCTGGTCGGACGACCAGCCATTCCGCAAGATGCTGGTGAAGGTCAAGCGCGAGATCATCCGGATGGATCGCCCCGCCATCCGGCCGGAGGGTGCCCGGGCCCCCGCTGTCTCCCCTGAGACGCTGCGACGGTGGCTCGACCAGGGGCGCGACGACGAGGGCCGCGAGGTGGTGCTCCTCGACACCCGCAACGCGTTCGAGGTCGACTACGGGTCTTTCCGCGACGCGGTCGACTGGCGCATCGAACGGTTCACGCAGTTCCCCGAGGCCGCGGAGACGGCTGCCCCGGAACTGCAGGACAAGACGATCGTCAGCTATTGCACGGGCGGAATCCGCTGTGAGAAGGCCGCCATCCACCTGCGCGAACTCGGACTCACCGCCTTCCAGCTGGAGGGCGGGATTCTCGGGTACTTCGAGCAGGAGGGCGGCGCGCACTGGGACGGCGAGTGCTTCGTTTTCGACGAGCGCGAGGCGCTCACCTCCGACCTCCGCCCGCGCGGGGGAGCCGGGACATGAGCCGCGCGACTCCCGCCTCCTCGCCGCGCCCGCTCGTAGGCGTGGTTCTCGGCGCGCTCGCACTCGATGCCGCATTCGTCGTGGTCTTCGCCGCCACGGGACGCGCGAGTCACGACTCCGACGTGTGGGCCGGCCTGTTCACGACGGCCTGGCCGTTCCTCGCCGCGCTCGTCGTGGGGTGGCTCGTGACGCTCGCCTGGCGCTCGCCGTTCGCCCCCCTGCGCACGGGCCTCGGCATCTGGGCGGTGACCGTCGTCGGCGGAATGCTGTTGCGTGCCGCGTCGGGCCAGGGCACCGCCCTCCCGTTCATCGTCGTCGCCACGCTGGTGCTCGGCGCCCTCCTGGTGGGATGGCGAGCGATCGCGGCGCTCGCCGCTCGCCGCCGCCGCTGACACCCGCTCTCAGGAGTTCACGCGGATGATCTCCTGCTGGTACGGCGCGATCACCTGTCCGGAGATGCGGCAGTCGAGCAGCAGGAACGGGCGCTCGTCGACCGGGCGCGCCGCCCACGCGTCGAGCGCGTCGAGGTCGTCGAGAGTGCGGACGACCACGCCCTCCGCGCCGACCGAGCGGGCGAGTCCTGCGAAGTCGACTTCGGGGATGAGCATCGGCTCGCGCGCGAGCCCCTGCAGCCCGTACAGGTTGACCTCCGCGCCGTAGGCGGCGTCGTTCCACACGACCGCGAGCCCGCGTCCGCCCGCCACCCGCACGGCCGATTCGAGGTCGGCGAGCGCCATGAGCCCGCCGCCGTCACCCGTGGTCAGGACGACCGTCGACTCCGGGTGCGCCAGGGCGGCGCCCGGCACCGAGGGGAACCCGAGTCCGATCGACTGGTACGCGGTGCCGACCATGATCATCCGCTCCGGCGACGCGACAGGCCAGTACATGTTGGCCCAGCCGATGAAGTGCCCGCCGTCCGACACCACCACACGGTCGCGCGTCGAGGGGTGCGCCTCGAGCGCGTCGCCGATGCGCGATGCGACCGAGCGGGGGTCGAGCCTGCCGTCGGCGGCGAGTTCGTCGCCCGCTTCGCGTGCGCGCAGGACAGCGAAGTCGACCGATTCACGCCAGCCCGACGGCGCAGCGCCGAGACGGTCGAGTTCGTCGGAGAGGGCGGATGCCACGACCGCCGCATCGCCGCGGACGAAGCGACCGACGTGCGGGTGAGTCGCGGCCGGGGCCACATCGACCTGCACGACGCGGGTTCCGGGGGTGAACAGCTCGCCGAAGCGCATCGTGAACTGGTTGAGTCCGGCGCCGAACACGACGGCGACGTCGGCGGTGCCGATGAGCTCCATCGCACCCTCGGCTCCGAACCCGCCCGTGACGCCGAGGTCGAACTCGCCCCGGGGGAACACGCCGCGCCCGAGCGCCGTCGTCGCCGTCACGGCGCCCGTCGCATCCGCCAGGCGGCCGAGCGCCTCACCGGCCTGCGCCACCCACGCGCCGCGGCCGGCGAGGAGCAGCGGACGCTCGGCTTTCGCCAGCGCTGCGGCGAGCTCGCTGATCGCGGCGCGGGCGAACGGCGACGGCGCGAGCGGCGCAGGAAGGGCGGGCTCGGGCGCGTCGGGTACCTCGCCCGCGTCGAGCTTGGCCACGTCGTACGGGATCGCGAGCACCGTCGGCACCCGATACGACAGGGCGTGCTCGACCGCGATCACCGTCGTGGCGGCCGCGTCGGCGCGCCCGACGGTATACGTGCGCGCACCAACGGCCGACGCCAGCGCGATCTGGTCGACGTCCCAGGGGCGCGGCCCCGACGTCGGCTCATCGCCCACGACGAGGATGAGCGGCACATGAGCCTGCACCGCCTCGGCCAGCGCGGTGAGCGTGTTCGTGAACCCCGCGCCGTAGGTGGCGGTGGCCGCGGCGAGCCCGCCCCCGGCCCGGTGGTACGCATCGGCGGCGACGACACCGCCCGCCTCATGCCGAACGGCGGTGAACGCGACGTCGGTGGAGCGCTCCAGCGCGTCGAGGAAGTGGGCGTTGCCGTTCCCCATCACCCCGAACACGTGATCGACGTGGCGGGCGAGGGTGTGGGCGACGTGCGCGGACACGGAAGACATGGCAGCTCCAGCGGAAACAGAAACGGGTATGAGGCCGTATGTGTCTCGCACGCCTGTGGAGGCGGCTGCGTGCCCATTTTTCGAGCACCGGCGGGCGGCAGCGCCAGCCGGACGAGTCCGAGTGTATCGCCGTCTCGCGGCGCCCGGGATCTGACGGTCTGTCGGATGTCGTGGCCGGACGGCAGGATGACGGCATGAACATCGCACGGGTGCGGTCGGAACGGCTGCGCAGTCATCGGCTCACCGCGCCGGCCGAAACGGTCGTCGACGCCGCCACGCACATGACCGCGACACAGGGTCAGGAGTTCTGGGGCGGGAGGTGGGCGCTCGCCGCCCGCACGAAGGGCGAGCCGTCGATCAGCGATGTCGATGCTGCCTTCGCGTCGGGGGCGCTCGTGCGGTCGTGGACCCAGCGCGGCACGATGCACATCCTGCCCGCGAGCGACCTCGACTGGATGCTCCGCGTCACGTCGGCACGCCAGGCGAAGATCTACGCTCCCGTGCACCGAGGGCTCGGGATCGAGACCGACCACCTCGCGGGGGCCGAACGGGTCGTGCGCGCGGCGCTCGCCGGCGGCAACCGGCTGACGCGCGCCGAGTTCGCCGACGTGCTCGCGAACGGCGGGCAGGAGACCCGCGGCATGCGGGGCAACCACATCCTGTCGGCGCTCGCGATCCGGGGCGTGATCGCGCTGGGGCCGGTCGTGCCGCGCGAATCGGGTCCGACGCGCGACCAGTACGTCGTCGCGACCGACGACTGGATTCCCGCATCGACGTCGCCCGACGATCCACTGGCCGAACTCCTCGTGCGATACCTGCGCAGTCACGGCCCGGCAGGACTCTCCGACTTCGCGTGGTGGGCGGGACTGCCGAAGAAGCTGGCCGCCGAAGCGCGTGAGGGTGGGGGTGACCGTGTGATCGATGTGGATGACGGCCTGCTGGGCGTCGACGAGCCGGCACCGCGGCGAAGCCCGGTCGCGCCCGTCACGGCGCTGCCGCCGTTCGAGGAGTACTACCTGTCGTACGCCGACCGCAGTGTGCCGTGCGCGCCGGAGTTCACGCGGCACGTCGGACCGAGCGCGAACGGCATCGTGCGACCCGTCATCGTGCACGAAGGCGAGATCGTCGGCGTATGGTCGCATTCGATCGCCGTCGGCAAGCACCACCTCGAGCCCGTGCCGGAGCTGTTCGCCGACGCCCCTGCGGCCGAGGTCGAGGCCGCGCTCGCGCGCTTCTCCCGGTTCATCACGGGCTGAGCGGTCCGCCGGGCCTCTGCTTCCAGCTTGGAGGGACGTCCGGCACGTCGCGGAGTGGCTTCCATCATGATGGTCATCGCGCTCCCGAGTCCCGCCGTGGGATCGTCGTGCTCCGGTGGCGGGTCGCCGCAGCGCGAGATCGCGATGATGTCTATTCCGTGGTACTCCGTCTGTTCCACGTACCATATGTCCATGCTGAGCTCGTCATGAGTCGAGAGCCACGCGGGTTTGGAGAACCCTGTACCCGTCGAGGACGATGAAGTCGTCGGGAGCTCCTGCGGGAGGTTTTCGATGAACCCGATTCCATCGAACCGTCGCAGCGGTGTCGCAAACACTGCGCGTGTGTACGACGCGGCGCCTCGCCGCCGCACGGACCCGGGCGCGCGTTCCGAGAGATCTCCACCTCGGTATCGGGCGGTAGGTAATGGGCGACGATCTGCTCTTCGGAGCGTGCGTCATCTCCTGCGACTTCGTCAAAGGTCGGAAGCGCGGCGCGCATCCCGTCGCGACCATCGTGAATGACGATCCGGCATGGCCACGACCACTCGCACGAGATTCATCGCGTCGCCGCTTCACTCAAGGCACGTTGAACCCGATAGATGCACCGGTCCGTTCTGTTCCAAGTCTGCGCTGAGCAGGCGATTGTGCTGGTCGAGCGCGGTGGCGAGTGTCGCGGGGAATGCCGATCGCGGGCGCATGAGCGCGACCAACGGGCCCCACATCCCGTCGGTATAGCCGGTGTCGATCTGCGTGACCCCGGGAATCTCGGCGGGGGTGACCGCGTATCCGATGTCGCCGACTTGCATGTCGTCGAGGGCGCGGTTGATGTCGAGGGGACCCTGCGCCGCGTAGTACTCAGTGCCCTCGCGCGCGGTCCATCCCTCGGTCATGCCGATGCCGGCGAGGAGGAAACGCGCGGCGAAGTGGGCGCCGCGGGTCTCCGCGGCTCCGGCGGGCGCGGAGCCGAACGAGTGCTCGAGGCTGACGATCGGCGTGTCACCGGTGATCGTGTCGAGTTCGGTGACCAGGCTCGCGTAGGCGCGGCCGAGCGGCCGGGCGAACCAGTTGTGATGTGGTCCGTGAGACCAGGCGTCGTCGAGCTGCGGGAACTCGCCCAGCTTGACCACGAGGCTCGCCACCGTGACGCCCGGCGCGGCGCGCTCCGCCTGCCACCTCGCCAGCGCGGTGATGCCCTCGCGTTCGGTTGCGGTGTAGAAGCTGTTCATCGTCGTGTTGGTGCCGGGCAGGACAGTCAGGAGCACATCGGCACGATGCGGGTCGCCGAACATCTCGATGATGTGTCCCTTCTGCGGGGCGTAAAGGTAGAGCGTCACGTCGCCCCGTGCGACGCGTTCCAGGTAGCCGATCTCGGTCTGCAGCGCGCGCACCCGTGCGAGGTGGGCGGCGGCGGCCGCTTCGACGGCGTACGGCTGGGAGGACGAGACCCGGTAGCCGCGCCGCTTCTCGTCGCGGAACTGCTGCCGAAGCGTCGCCAGCCGGGCTCGCGCGATGAGGCGATTCGCGACGACCCGCACGGATGCGGGCACGCCACCCAGCCTCCCGATCACCGCAGGAAGGTACTCGGTCAGGAGACTCTGCTGGTCGGGTCGGTCGCCGAGCCGTGCCCACCAGTCGGCGACCTCATGCGGACGAGCTGACTGGAGGTCGTCGAACTGATCGGGATGGGCGGCCGCGAACGCGGCCAGATCGGCTGCGGAGAGATCGCTCAGCCGTGCGAGCAACTCGATCGGCGTGGCAGCCTCCCGCGTTCGGAGCACGTCGAACAGCGCGCCGCGCCCGTCGCGCGACTGGAGAGCTGCGGCGCAGTCGGCGTCGATGCGCTCGCGCCGTCTGACGAGCGCGTCCCACTCGTCCTGCACCGCGACCCGCTTCGCGTCGATCGCCCGGAGATCCGCTTGCAGCGACTCCGAAGCGGTCGTGAACTCATCGAACCCGGGCGCGACCACATCGAGCGGAAGGGCGCGCCATCGGTGCAACACGTCCTCCCTCTCCTCCCGGGGCCGGAAACGTCGGCGCTCCAGCGTCTCCTGCTCGTCTTTGATCCGCGCGATGTCCGCGGCGTACCGCTCGAGCACATCGGCGGTCGCGTGAAGGTTCTCGCTGAGCACACCGAGATGGGGGAGGGTGGTGCCGGCCGACGCGGAAAACGCGTCGCGGGCCCGCCCGGTCCAGGCCGAGCCCGACGCCCGCTCTACGGCGTCACCGATCTCGTGGGACAGGGCGACGACGGCTTCGGCGCGTGCACGGCGGTCGCGCGACATCTCACGCAGGAGCGATGGATCGCCCGCGCCAGGATCCCGCCGAAGCGGCGTCACGGCGTGACCGCCACGGTCCGATCGAGGTGCTGGTAGCGCGCAACCGCGCGGTGGAGCAGCCGGACGGCATCGAGCAGCACCTCGGCGCTCGCTGAAGCACGTGCGGCCTGCTCGACCGCCACGACCTGGAGGGGGCGCCGCACCGTGGCGGTCGGGACCGCCTCTTCCCGCACCCCCTCCCTCGCACCCAGAACGGACAGTGCGCGCGCGGCAACGAGTAGAAGCATCGCCGAGTCGCGCAGCACCGCGTAGTCGACCGAGACGTCGGTCATGTGCATCACCCCCGACGGGGGAGCATACACACGTGACGCGTTTAAGCGTGCGCCCCAGGAGCGATGGTGTGCATAACTGTCACGTCGGGTGAGAACGGGCGCGCGTCACCCCTGCGCGTGGCGGTCGAGGAACGCGTACACCTCGCCGTCGTCGACGCCGGGGAAGGCGCCGCGGGGGAGCGGCGAGAACATCTGCATGTGCACGCGGGCGCTCGGCCACGCCTTGCCCTCCCAGCGGGCGGTGAGCTCGGAGTCGGGCCGGCGGCAGCACGACTCGTCGGGGCAGGTCGACACGGCACGCTTCTGGGTCTCGCGGCCGCGGAACCAGCGTGCGTCGTCGAAGGGCACGCCGACCGTGATCGAGAACTCGCCGTCCGACGTCGTTCCTGTCTGGCTCGAGCACCAGAAGGTGCCCGCCGGGGTGTCGGTGTACTGGTATTGCTCCGTGGTGCGGTTCTGCTCGCCGAACGCGGAGCGAGCCGCGAACTTGCGGCACACGATCTGGCCCTCGACCGACCCGGTGACGTCCATCGGCAGCGGCAGCTCGTCGTTCTCGTACACGCGGCTGATCGCTCCGGTGCCATCGACCCGCAAGAAGTGGAGACGGATGTCGAAATGCTCGGTGAGCAGGTTGGTCAGCCGCATGCCGGCCGCCTCGTGGGTCACGCCGAACGCGTCGCGGAAGTCTTCGACCGCGAGGTTGCGATCCTTCTTCGCCTGCGTGAGGAAGGCGACCGACGCGGTCTCGGGCATGAGGCAGCAGGCGGCGTAGTAGTTGATCTCGAGACGCTGCTGGAGGAAGTCGGCGTAGTCGGTCGGTGGGGTGTGGCCGAGCAGCCGGTGAGCCATTGCCTGGAGGGCCATGGATCGCAGGCCGTGGCCACCGGGGATCGATGCCGGCGGCAGGTAGATGCGGCCGTTCTCGAGGTCGGTCACCGAGCGTGCGGAGTGGGGCAGGTCGTTCGCGTAGATGAGTTCGAAGCCGAGTTGCTCGGCCATGATGCTCACCGTGCGGTGCGTGAGGGCTCCCGTCGTGTGCCCCGCCGCCTTGAGCTGCTTCTCGGCGAGCTTCTCGATGTCGGGGAGGTAGTTGGCGCTCTGCCGCATGCGCAGCCGCAGTTCGGTGTTGGCGCGGCGCGCCTCTTCGGGGGTGGCGATCGCCTCCCGCTCGCGGCGATGCAGTTCGCGGTGCAGCGCGAGGACCGATTCGATGGTCTCGTCGGTCATGGTGCGGGTCACTCGCAACGGCGGGATGCCGAGGCGGCGGAACACGGGGCTCAGCTGGGCGCGCTCCAGTTCGAGCTCCAGCGCCGCGCGGCGGTTCGGAGGCTCCGCGGAGAGGAGGTTGCCGACCTCGGTGCCGGTGGCGGTGGCGATCGCCTGCAGCAGCGACAGCTTCGGCTCGCGCTTGCCGTTCTCGATGAGGCTCAGCTGGCTGCCTGCGACGCCGACGATCGCGCCGAGCTCGTCGAGCGTGTAGCCGTGTGACACGCGCTGATGGCGGATGCGGTGACCGAGGGTCGAGAGTTCGAGTGCGCTGGGGGCCATTCCTTGAGCATATAGAAAGAATCTTGATTCTTGCTGTTGCTGAGGTCGGAAATTCTGTCGAGACGAGAGAGACAGTAGGGATACGGAACAGTCCGTGCCACCTATCGAAGGAGATCGACATGGCCCTCGCCGACATCTTCACCCGCCCCGTCGCCACGGTGCGCCCCGAGGAGACGTCCCGCGTCTATGGCCGTGCTCCCGAGTTCGGCGACGGCCTGGCCGAGCTGCGCGCGTGGGTCGACGAGATCGCCGCTCTCACCAAGCCCGACCACATCCACTGGGTCGACGGCTCGCGAGCCGAGAACGACGCGCTTCTTCGCCAGCAGGTCGAAGAGGGCAAGCTCATCAAGCTCAACCCCGAGTGGCGTCCGGGCTCGTACCTGGCCCGCTCGCACCCGAGCGATGTCGCCCGCACCGAGGGTCGCACCTTCATCGCCTCCGAGCGCGAGGAGGACGCGGGCCCCACGAACAACTGGGTCGCCCCCGATGAGATCCGCGCGCACCATCACGCCGCTGTTCGACGGCTCGATGCGTGGACGCACGATGTACGTCGTCCCGTTCTCGATGGGCGCGGTCGGCGGTCCGCTCTCGCACATCGGCGTGCAGGTCACCGACTCCGCCTACGCGGTCACCTCGATCGGCATCATGACGCGGGTCGGCACCGCCGTGCTCGAGCAGATCGCCGCCGGCAAGCCCGTGGGTCAAGACAGTGCACACGGTCGGCGCGCCGCTGGCCCCCGGCGAGCAGGATGCCGCCTGGCCCTGCAACGACACGAAGTACATCGTGCACTTCCCCGAGACGCTCGAGGTGTGGTCGTTCGGCTCGGGATACGGCGGAAACGCGATCCTTGCGAAGAAGTGCTTCGCGCTGCGCATCGCCTCGGTGATCGGGCGCAATGAGGGCTGGCTGGCCGAGCACATGTTGCTCATCCGCGTGATCAGCCCGGAGGGTCGCGCCTACCACCTGGCGGCGGCGTTCCCGTCGGCCTGCGGCAAGACCAACCTCGCGATGCTCCGCCCCACGATCCCCGGCTGGCGGGTCGAGACGCTCGGCGACGACATCGCCTGGCTGCGGCCGGGCGAGGACGGCCGCCTGTGGGCCATCAACCCGGAGGCCGGCTTCTTCGGCGTCGCGCCGGGCACGGGCGAATCGACCAACGTCACCGCCGTCGAGACGCTGTGGGGCAACACGATCTTCACCAACGTCGCGCTCCGCCCCGACGGCGACGTGTGGTGGGAGGGTCTCACCGACGATGTCCCGGCAGAGCTCACCGACTGGGAGGGCAAGCCCTGGACCCCGGCGTCGGGCCGTCCCGCCGCGCACCCCAACTCGCGCTTCACGGTGAGCGCGGGGCAGTGCCCGCAGATCGCCCCCGATTGGGATGCCGCGGAGGGTGTGCCGCTCGACGCGATCCTCTTCGGCGGACGCCGGGCGACCAACGTCCCGCTGGTCCTGGAGGCGACCGACTGGACCCACGGTGTCTTCCTCGGCGCGAACGTGTCGTCGGAGCGCACCGCTGCGGCAGAGGGCACGGTGGGGGAGCTCCGCCGCGACCCGTTCGCGATGCTCCCCTTCTGCGGCTACAACATGGCCGACTACTTCGGCCACTGGCTGAAGGTCGGTCAGGCGCTGCGGTTCGACCGCGCCCCGAGGATCTTCCAGGTGAACTGGTTCCGCAAGGGTGCCGACGGCCGGTTCCTGTGGCCCGGCTTCGGTGACAACTCGCGCGTCATCGAGTGGATCGTCCGCCGCATCGACGGCTCGGTGAGCGCCGAGGAGAGCCCGATCGGCCGCCTTCCGCTGACCGATGACCTCAACCTCGACGGGCTCGACGTTCCGCAGAGCGACCTCGACGAGCTGTTCGAGGTCGACCCGTCTCTGTGGCTGCAGGAGGCCGAGCTCACCGAGCAGTTCTTCTCCACCTTCGGCGGCCGCGTGCCGGCGCCGCTGTACGCCGAGCTGGCCGCGCTCCGCTACCGGCTGAAGCTCGCGCAGCAGGCCTGACGCACGCAGCGCCCTCTCCCCGATCCGCCTCCTGTGCAGCGGACGGGTGGGAGGGCGCTGCGGCGTCTGCGGGCGCCGCTGCGGAATCGGCTTCCGGGCGCGCGATCAGACGAGGAGCTGGTGGGCGGCGAGGTCGCGGTACAGCGGCACGGACTCCACCAGTTCGGCGTGCGTGCCCTGGCCGATGACCTCGCCCTGGTCGAGCACGATGATGAGGTCGCTGTCGACGACGGTCGACAGTCGGTGCGCGATCACGATGAGGGTGCGACCGTGCGCGACCGCGTCGATCGCCTCGCGCATCCGCTGCTCGTTGAGGCCGTCGAGCGACGACGTCGATTCGTCGAGGAGCAGGATCGGGGGAGCGGCGAGCAGCGCACGGGCGAGGGCGAGGCGCTGACGCTCGCCCCCTGAGAGCATGACGCCTGCCTCGCCGACGGGGGCATCGAGCCCGAGGGGGTCGCGCTCCAGCACGGCGCCGAGGTTGACGGCCCGCAGCACGCGCTCGCAGTCGGCGTCGCTGGCGTGCGGCGAGGCCAGGCGCAGGTTGTCGGCGATCGTGCCGGCAAGGGTGGGGGCGTCCTGCTCGACGTAGCCGAGCTGTGCGCGCAGCCGCGACCGGTCGATCGCACGCACGTCGACGCCGTCGAGGAGAATCGCTCCGTCGACCGGGTCGTAGAAGCGCTCGATGAGGGCGAGCGTCGTCGACTTCCCGGCGCCCGACGGCCCCACGAGCGCGACCCGCGCCCCGCGCGGCACGGTGAACGAGACGCCGCGCAGCACGTCGCCGTCGGCCGGCGCGAGTTCGACGGCCGCCGCGTCGAGATGCGCGTCGCTGAGGGCGCGTCGCACGTCGCTCTCGGCGCTGCGGCGCGCCGCCACGACGGCTGTCGGGTACGCGAACCGCACGTCGCGGAACTCGATCGCGGGAGTGGCGGGACCGATCGAAGCGGTGTCGGCGGCGACGCCGGCGGCGACGCGCTCGTCCGAATCGGTCTCGGTGGGGAGGTCGAGCACCTCCTTGATGCGGCCCAGGGCGCCGAGGGCCTGGTTGACCGACGTGACGGCGCCGAAGAACGTGCCGACAGGCCCCACGAGGAAGAACAGGAACATCACGAAGGTCACGAGCTGCGCGATCGTGATCGCGCCGGAGGCCACGCGGAACCCGCCGACGCCCAGCACCACCAGCAGCGACACCTGCAGGGCGACACCCGCGATGGGAACCACGAGCGCCGATGCGCGTGCCACTTTGACGCCGGCGTCGTACGCGCCGCGCGCGGTCTCCTCGATCGCACCCTGCTCGCGTGTGGCGGCGCCGGCCGCGCGGATGGTGCGGATGGAGCCGACGGCGCGCTCGACGCCCGACGACAGCTCGCCGACCTTCTGCTGCTGCACCTGCGTGGCTCGGCGGATGCGTCCGCTCAGAACGCCGACGACCGCCGCTGAGACGGCCAGGACCGCGAGGATGAGCAGCAGCAGGACGGGATCGATGAACGCCATCGCGATCACCGCGCCCGCGAACACCAGGAAGCCTCCCACCGAGTCGGCGAGACCCTGCGTCAGCACGGCGTAGAGCAGAGTCGTGTCGGTGCCGACGCGCGAGACGAGGTCTCCCGTGCGGCGTGCGTCGTACTCCTGCACGGGCAGGTGGAGGAGTCGGGCGATGAGTCGCCGGCGGCTGGAGTAGACGACCGCGGTACCCGTGCGCTGCAGCAGGTAGTGCTGGTAGCCCCCCACGAGCGAGCTGACGACGACGAGTCCGATGAGCGCCCACACGAGGATGCCGAGCGGGTCCTGCGCCTGAACGCGCTGGATGACTTCTCCGACGACGAGCGGCTGTCCGAGGGTCGCGGCCGCCTCGATGACACTCAGTACGGCGACGACCCACAGCACGGCCTTGTGTTCGGCGAGGAAGGGGACGAGTTCGCGGAGGCGCGCGCGGGGGCCCTCGTCTTTCGACGGGCGGCGGAGGCGGCTTCGGCTGGGGGAAGACATGCGGGTGCGTCCTCGGTTCTCGGGCGGGATGGGAGGCGACGCTGCCGCCTCTATCTTCTCCCGTATTTCTTGTGCACGGCCTGACGACTCACCTGGAGTGCGTCGGCGATCGCGACCCAGGAGAACCCCTGTGCGCGGGCGCGTCGCACCTGTTCTGCTTCTGCGCGCGCGAGTTCGCCCGACAGCTCTCGCAGGCGCCGCAGTTCGGCCAGCGGCCCGCTGCCGTCGGCGGCGGCGAGGGCGGTGCGGAGGGGGTCGCTCATGACGTCAACCTTAGTTGACGGATGGCGCGCGCGTCAACCATGGTTGACGGAGTCTCGACGACGGGATGCTCGCCCGCCCCCGCATCCTCTTCGGTGTCGGAGCGCGGCGCTAGGCTATCCCGGTGCCATCCGCTGTGATCTCCGCCGAGAACCTCGTCAAGACCTACAAGGTCAAAGGAAAGCCCGACTTCGTCGCCGTCGATGGCCTGAGCTTCGAGGTCGCCCCCGGTGAGTCGTTCGGGCTCCTCGGCCCCAACGGCGCCGGCAAATCGACCACGATGAAGATGATCGGCGCGGTCTCGACGCGCACATCGGGCGATCTGTCGATCCTCGGCCTCGACCCCGACCGCTATGGTCCCGAGATCCGATCCCGGCTCGGCGTCGTGCCGCAGCAGGACAACCTCGACGGCGAGCTCAACGCACGCGAGAACCTCTACATCTACGGCCGCTACTTCGGGCTCCCCGGCCGCGTGTGTCACGAGAAGGCCGACGAGCTGCTCGCCTTCGCGCAGCTGGAAGACAAAGCCAAGAACAAGGTCGATCAGCTGTCGGGTGGCATGAAGCGCCGGCTCACCATCGCGCGCGGGCTCATCAACGACCCGCGCATCCTGCTGCTCGACGAGCCCACCACGGGCCTCGACCCGCAGGCGCGGCACGTGCTGTGGGACCGCCTGTTCCGCCTCAAGGAGCGCGGCACCACCCTCGTGCTCACGACGCACTACATGGATGAGGCCGAGCAGCTGTGCGACCGGCTCATCGTGGTGGACAAGGGCCGGATCATGGCCGAGGGCACGCCCGCCTCGCTCATCCGAGAGCATTCCAGCCGCGAGGTCGTCGAGCTGCGCTTCGGGTCCGACCGCAACGCGCAGATGGCCGGCCGGCTGCAGGGCCTCGGCGAACGCGTCGAGGTGCTCCCCGATCGCATCCTCATCTACGCCCACGACGGCGAGGCGGTCCTCGAGCGCGTCGCCGCCGACGGCCTCCACCCCATCACGAGCCTCGTGCGCCGCTCGAGCCTGGAAGACGTGTTCCTTCGCCTCACGGGAAGGTCGCTGATCGAATGAGTGTCGCATCGTCGGAGGTCTCGCTCGACGATCTGCGCGAGGAGGCCCTCGCGTGGGGTCGCAAGCCCCGCCGCTTCGGCAGCTGGTACGTCACCGAGCACATGGTGCGCGCGATGCGCGCGTACGGCTGGACGATCATCGTCGGGGCCCTCGGGCAGCCGATCATGTACTTGCTCGGCCTGGCCGTCGGTCTCGCGGCGCTCATCCAGGTGCCGGTCGTCGATCACGGCCAGGAGGTCGGCTACCTCGTCTTCGTCGCGCCCGCCCTGCTCGTCACGGCAGCGATCGCGGTGGCTTCGGAGGAGATGACCTATCCGGTCATGGCCGGTTTCAAGTGGCGTCGCTACTTCTACGGCTTCAACGCCTCGCCGCTGGGCAGCCCGCAGATCGCGAACGGGGTCATCGCCGGCGCCACGGCGCGGATGGCCGTCGCCGTCGGTGCGTACTACCTGTTCCTGTGGATCTTCGACTTCTTCGTCGACACGGTGCCACTCACGAGCACCGGCTGGCTGTCGATCTTCGCGGGTGTCGCGGCCGGTCTCGCGTTCGGCGTGCCGCTCATGGCGTACGCGGGGTCGATCGAAGACGACAAGGGCCAGTTCGCGCTCGTGCAGCGCTTCCTCTTCATGCCGATGTTCCTCTTCTCGGGCACGTTCTATCCGCTCGACACCCTGCCGGTGTGGCTGCAGTGGATCGGATGGATCTCGCCGCTGTGGCACGGCGCCGAGCTCGGACGCGTCGCGACGTACGGCGCGGCGATCGCGCCGGGAATGATCGCCGTTCACATCGGCTACCTGCTGGTGCTCATCGTCGGCGGCTATCTGTGGGGTCGTCGCGTCTTCATCGAGAGGCTCGCGAAATGACCGCCGTCGTCGAGGCGCCCACCCGCAGCGGAGGTGTGCGGGCCCTCTGGGCCGGCAACCCCGGTGCCGTCGTGCAGCGGGGGCTCATCGCGGCGCGCTCCTCGAGCTGGATCGTCGTGCTGTCGGGCTTCTTCGAGCCGGTGTTCTACCTGCTGTCGATGGGTATCGGCCTCGGAGCCCTCATCGGCGACGTGCAGACGTCGCAGGGCGTCGAGGTGCCCTATGCGGCCTTCATCGCGCCCGCGCTCCTGGCCGTCTCGGCGATGAACGGCGCGATCTACGACTCCACCTGGAACGTCTTCTTCAAGCTCAACTACGGCAAGCTCTACGAGGGCATGCTGTCGACCTCGCTCGGGCCGCTCGACGTCGCGCTCGGCGAGATCCTGTACGCGCTCCTGCGAGGTCTGCTCTACGCCACGGGGTTCATGATCATCATGCAGATCATGGGGCTCAACCTGTCGTGGACGGCGATCCTCGCGCTGCCCGCCGTGCTGCTGATCGCCTTCGGCTTCGCGAGCGTCGGGATGGCCATCACCAGCTACATGAAGACCTTCCAGCACATGGACTGGATCAACTTCGTGCTGCTGCCGATGTTCCTCTTCTCGGCCACCTTCTACCCGATCTCGGTCTACCCCGACTGGGTGCAGCAGATCGTGATGGCCCTGCCGCTGTGGCACGGGGTCGAGCTCATCCGCGGCCTCACCACCGGCATCCTCAGCGCAGGAATGCTGTGGCACGTCCTCTATTACGTCGTCATGATCGCGATCGGGCTCGTCTTCACGACCAAGCGCCTGCGCGCCCTGTTCCTCGACTGAGCAGCCACCCCGCGGGCGTTCGATGCGCTCGCGGGGTGTGCCGCGGGTGTGGCGGGCGGCCGGGTGTCTGCCGTCGTGGGCCCGTCGTGCCGGTCAGCCGACCACACGGATGACGCCGGTGATCACGAGCGTGATCAGCGTCGTCCAGCCGACGATCGCCACGGCCTGCCAGACGAGGATGCGGCCCTTCGCGATCCCCGCGGCGGCGAGCATGGTCGCCGTGAAGTGGGTCGGCAGCAGGAGCGGTCCGAGCAGGCTCACGCCCGGCACCCCGTACCGTTCGAAGGCGCGCTGGAACTTCGCCGTGCGAGGGGCGACGGCGCCGCTGTCGACCGGCGCCAGCGTATCGACCGCGGCGGCGGTCACGGGCTGTCCCCCGGCGGCGGCACGCGCCGAGGAGCGCTTCGCGCGATGCCGTGACACCACGGCGCTGCGGGCGCCCGCCCCCAGCATCACGAGTACCGCGACGCACAGGAAGTTCCCCACGATGCCGGCGATCGCCGCGACTGCCGGATGGATTCCGCCGATGATGCCGACCGCGGCGGCACCCTCGCCTTCGATGAACGGCACGGCGCCAGCGAGCGCGACGATGACGGGCTGAAGGAACTCGGGCACGTGGGCGACGAGGTCCTGGAAGGTTTCGATGAGGTTCATGAGGTGCTTCCTGATGAGGCCGCGGCGGCGGTTCCGCCGGGCGTGACTCCAGTCCAGCGGAGGCGGGTGCTGCCCAGAAGTGTCGGACTGTCACCTGTCGGCACGCACTTCGCACGCCGAAAGCGTGACAAATGTCATGGGCCTAGGGTGGAGCGCGTGATCCCCGATGCTTCTCTCCCGGAGACGAAGGCGCCCGCGCTCGGACGCCACGATCACCGGCTCGCCCGCAGCATCACCGTGACGTGGTGGTACACGCTGTCCGGCGTGCTGTTCCTCGAGCTCACGTTCCTGCTCATCGCCCTGCTGGTCCTGTCAGAGGCGGACGCCGCGCCCGTGGTGCGCGTGGTGTTCGGAGTCGGTGGTCTGCTGTGGTGGAGCGCGACGTGCGTCCTGCTGTTGAGATATCGGCGCCGCGCCGACACGGCAGGGCCGGCGGACTGGCGGACCGTGCTGGCGCCGCTGCTCCTGTGCGCCGCATACGCCGTCGTGGCGGGACTGCTCAGCGGACTGTGGACCGTCGCAGCGTTCGCCGTCGTGCAGGCGCTGCTGCTGCTCACCTGGCCGCGGGGTGTGCGTCTGCGAATGGTGATCGTGGGCACGCTCGTGCTGGTCGCGGTGTGGATCGTCGACCAGCAGTCGCCGCTGCGCGCCGTCATCGAGGATGAGCGGTCGAGCTGGTGGATGTTCGGCTCGTTCGCCGTGATCCTGCCCGTGATGAGCGTGCTGACGCTGTGGTGGTGGGATGTGCTGGTGAGTCTCGACGAGGCGCGTGCTGCGGCCGGGCGACTCGCCGCCACGCAGGAGCGACTGCGGGTGGCCACGGACGTGCACGACCTGCAGGGTCATCACCTGCAGGTGATCGCCCTGCAGCTGGAGCTCGCGGAACGCCTCATGGAACGCGACCCGGAGGCCGGGATGGAGCAGCTGCGCCGGGCGCGGGGGAGCGTCGACGAAGCCCGTCAGGGCACCCGCGACATCGCCACTCGGTTCCGCGCCGTGCCGTTGGCGGACGAGATCGCGAACGCCGTCGACCTGCTGCGGGCGGCGGGCGCCGCTGCCGACGCCGTGGTCGACGACGACGCGGATCTCGCTCCCGGCGCCGTGCTCGGTCCCGTCATCCGCGAGACGACGACGAACGTGCTGCGGCACGGAGGTGGCAGGCGGGCTCGGCTGACATTGCAGAGGGTCGCCGGCGCGTGGCGCTACGAGATCTCGAACGACCCCGGCGCGGCGTCCGCCGCGGGCGGGTCGCCGCGCGACACGACCGACGGGTCGGGCCTGACCGGGATTGCCCGGCGGGTGGAGGACGCGGGCGGCGTCGTCGAGGTGCGGCGAGACGCCCACGAGTTCGCTGTGGTCGCGACCGTGCCGGACAGCGTCCGATGATCCGGGTGCTGGTCGCCGACGACGAGGCGATGATCCGCTCAGCGCTTGCGGCACTCCTGCGTCTGGAAGAGGACATCGACGTCGTCGCCGAATGCTCCGACGGCACGGAGGCCGTGGCCGCCGCGGAACGCCTGACGCCCGATGTCTGCCTGCTCGATCTGGAGATGCCGGGACTGGACGGCGTCGAGGTCGCGGCGCTGCGGCGTCGCACGGTCGCTGCGCGTTGCATCGTCGTCACCCGGCACGCGGGAACCGGGGTGCTCAGGCGCGCGCTCGCGTCGGGCGTGGCCGGCTTCCTTCCGAAGTCGCGCGGCGCTCACGAGGTGGCCGAGGTCATCCGGCGCGTGGCCGCCGGTGCCCGCTACGTCGATCCGCAGATCGCCGCCGACGCCCTGAGCGACGAGCGGTGCCCGCTCACGGATCGTGAGCTCGACGTCCTGAGGGCGGCGCGACGGGGAGCGACGACGGGGCAGATCGCGCGCACGCTGTCGCTCGCGCCCGGCACCGTCCGCAATCACGTGTCCGCCGTGCTGCGCAAGCTCCATGTGGCGACGAGGCAGCAGGCCGTGCTGCGCGCGGAGGAGCGCGGCTGGATCTGACATCCCGGCCGCGGGGTCGTGCCAGGGGCGTCCGCGAACGACGAACGGGTGCCGTCAGACGATGTCGACGGCACCCGTTCGTGCGTTCGTGCGGGCTGTCAGCGCGCGGATGCCCCGCCGGCGCCGATGTTGGTCTCGTACTCGACGTCCTTCGTCTCTTTCGAGAGCCACAGCGACACGAAGGTGAGCACGGCCGACGCCGACAGGTAGATGCCGACGAGCCACGGCTCTCCGCCGGCGGTGGCCCACAGGGCGACGGCGACGATCGGCGCGAGGGCCGCGCCGAGGATCGACGACACGTTGTAGGAGATCGCCGAGCCCGTGTAGCGGACGTTGGTGGGGAACAGCTCCGGCAGGATCGCGCCCATCGGTCCGAATGTCGCGCCCATCAGCATGAAGCCGAACACCAGGAAGGCCTGCACGAGCGCTCCCGTGAACTTCGGGTCGAGCTGGGGGAGCAGGAACACGTTGAACGTGAGGCCGAAGACGGCGATCGCGGCGGTCACCCACAGGAGCAGCGTGCGACGGCCCACGGCGTCGGCGATCGGGCCCGACAGCAGGGTGAAGATGCCGAAGAACACCACGCCGATGATCTGCATGATCACGAAGTCGGTGTAGCCGAAGCCGAGGCCCGGCACATAGGTGGCGGCGTCGAACGGAGCGCCGGAGACCTGCGCGGCCTGCTCGGCACCCTCTCGCGTGGCCTTCGTGCCGTACGACAGCGTGAAGCTCGTCATCAGGTAGAAGAGCACGTAGGTGGCGAGCATGATGAACGTGCCGAGGATCAGCTCCCGCCAGTGCGTGCGGATGACCTCGCCGAGCGGGAACTTCCGGATCGCGCCCGACTTCTCCGCCGTGGTGAACGTCTCCGACTCGACGAGCTTGAGTCGCACCCAGAGCCCCACGATCACCATGACGGCCGAGAAGAGGAACGGCACGCGCCATCCCCACGACAGGAACTCCTCAGAGCGCTGGGCCGCGCCGTCGGGGTGCGGCAGGGCGAAGTTGATGAGAAGGAACACGCCGTTGGCGATGATGAAGCCGATCGGGGCGCCGAGTTGCGGGAACGTGCCGTACCAGGCGCGCTTTCCCTTCGGGGCGTTCTCGGTGGCGACCAGCGCCGCACCCGACCATTCCCCGCCGAGCGCGAAACCCTGGAACAGGCGCAGGATCAGCAGCAGGAGCGCAGCCCACCAGCCGATCTCGTTGAAGGTGGGGAGGCAGCCGATCAGGAAGGTCGCGATGCCCATCGTGAGCAGCGACGCGACGAGCGTGGCCTTCCGGCCGAACCGGTCGCCGAAATGGCCGAACACGACCGCGCCGATCGGGCGGGCGACCATCGCCGCGCCGAAGACGGCGAACGACGAGAGTAGCGCGGTGGTCTCGTTGCCCGTCGGGAAGAAGAGCAACGGGAAGACCAGGACGGCGGCGGTCGCGTAGACGTAGAAGTCGTAGAACTCGATCGTGGTGCCGACGAGGCTCGCGGCGATGACGCGCGAGCGCGGGTTGGCAGGAGCGGACGGTGGGGCGGAAGTGTGGGTCATGAGGTACCTGGGAGACGCGGAGGGGCTGCGTGGTCCTCGTGGGAGCTGAGAGGCGAGCGGCGGCGTGCGGGGTGGTGCGCGGGGCGGCTCGTGTGTTCGTCGCGTGCCGGTGCGGCGTTCGGAGACGACAGACCAGTCAAACACCCGCACCGCCGAGATGCCGGCGGACGACGAACCGCCCGCCGCTGATGCGACGGGCGGTGGTGTCTGTGCGACGGACGGTCAGCGCCAGATGACCGCCATGCCCGCGTTGAGCAGGGTGAGTGCCCCGATGCTCCAGAACACGGGCGCCGGCACGGAGCCGCCGCCCTTGCGGGCGCGTGCGGCACCGATGCCCAGCAGGGCGCCGATGACGACGACGACGCCGAGCTTGATCGCGACCTTGGTGTAGTTGAGGTCGTGGTCCAGGCCCCACGGCGCGGACAGCACGAGCCCGGCGACGAGCGCGATGCCGAGGCCCCAGTGCATGAGGCGCGTGATGGCGCGCTTGCCCACGGCCTCGACGACCCATGCGCCGAAGAGCACGGCGAAGCCGATGAGGTGGATGAATACGACGATGTGGCGGAGGGTCTCCATGCCCTCAGTCTACCTGAAGGTAGCCGCAGAGGAGAAGAAGCCGTCTTCGCGGGACGCGTGTGAGCGCGGCGCGCGTCAGCCCCGCAGATCGCGGAGCAGGATCGCGGTCCGCAGGGCGGCATCCGCCGCCTCGGCCCCCTTGTCCTCCTTCGAGCCCTCCAGGCCCGCCCGGTCGATGCCCTGCTGCTCGTCGTCGAGGGTGAGCACGCCGAAGCCGACGGGTTTGCCGGTCTCGATCGCGACGCGCGTGAGCCCGTCGGTCGCGGCTGACGACACGTACTCGAAGTGCGGTGTGCCGCCGCGGATGATGACGCCGAGCGCGACGACCGCGTCGGCGCCGGCCTCGAGCGCAGCCTTGCTCACGACGGGAAGCTCGAACGATCCGGCGACCCGCACCAGCCTCCAGGAGGCGCCCGACGCCTCGAGCGTGCGCTGAGCGCCGGCGATGAGCCCGTCGGTGATCACGTCGTGCCACTGTCCGGCGACGACGACCACGTGCAGTCCGGCGGCGTCGATCTTCTGGGTCTCGGGTGCTCCGTGGCCGCTCATGCAGTGCCCTCCTGTGATCCGGCGAGAGCACTGTCGAGCTCGGCGCCGTCGATGATGTGTCCCATGCGCTCGGCCTTCGTCGCGAGGTACTGGTGGTTGTTCGGGCCGACCCCCACGAGCAGCGGAACCTGCTCCACGATGTCGAGGCCGAGCGCCCGCAGCTGGTTGACCTTGTCGGTGTTGTTCGTGAGCAGGCGCACCCGCTCCACGCCAAGGTCGGCGAGGATGCCGGCGGCCGCCGCGTAGTCGCGTGCGTCGGCGGGGAGTCCGAGAGCGAGGTTGGCGTCGACGGTGTCGAGGCCGCGCTCCTGCAGGCTGTACGCGCGCAGCTTGTTGATGAGACCGATGCCGCGACCCTCGTGACCGCGCATGTAGATCACGACGCCGCCGTCCTGCTCGATGGCGTCGAGCGCGGCGTCCAGCTGCGGCCCGCACTCGCACTTGAGCGAGCCGAACGCCTCGCCCGTGAGGCACTCGGAGTGCACGCGCACGAGAGCGGCGTCGTCGGCCAGTTCGCCCGAGACGACGGCGATGTGGTCGGTGCCCGTGACGCGGTCCTTGTAGGCGAGGAAGCGGAACGAGCCGTGCGCCGTGGGCACGTGCGCCTCGGCGCGCAGGCTCACCCTGCGTCGCGGAGCGTGCGCCACGGGCGTGGCGGGCTCCGCCTGGTCGAGGTGGGCGACGAGCTGCTCGATCGTGATGACCGGAAGCCCCTCGCGGGCGCCGAGCTCGAGGAGTCCGGGAAGGCGCATCATGCTGCCGTCTTCGGCGACGACCTCTCCGATCGCCCCGACGGGCTGAAGCCCGGCGAGCCGCATCAGGTCGACGGCCGCCTCGGTGTGTCCGGCGCGCTCGCGCACGCCGCCGTCGACGGCGCGCAACGGGAGGATGTGGCCCGGGCGGATGACCGACGCGGGCGTCGACGACGGGTCGGCGAGAACGTTCAGCGTGTGCGACCGGTCTGCGGCGCTGATGCCCGTCGAGACGCGGTCGGCCGCGTCGACGCTCACGGTGTAGGCGGTGCCCCGACTGTCCTCGTTCACGGCGACCATCGGGGGCAGATCGAGCCGGTCGGCCCAGTCGGCGGGCATCGGCGCACAGAGGAACCCGCTCGACCAGCGGATCGTCCAGGCGAGCCATTCCGGCGTCGCAAGCTCGGCCGACAGGATGATGTCGCCCTCGTTCTCGCGACTCTCATCGTCGGCGACGATCACGGGGCGGCCCGCACGCAGCGCGTCGAGGGCCTCGGGGATAGTGGAAAGGCTCATGCGGAGCCTCCTTCGGGGGTGTCGGGGGAGAACGCGAGAAGGCGCTGCACGTGGCGCGCCAGGATGTCTGTCTCGAGGTTGACGCGGTCGCCCGGCACCAGCGCTCCGAGGGTGGTCTTCTCGAGCGTCTCGGGAATGAGGGAGACCTCGAACCAGTGCTCGTCAGCGACCTGCGCGGCGGGCGGCGACACGGCGGAGACGGTCAGCGATACGCCCTGCAGGGCGATCGACCCCTTGTCGACGACGAGCGGCGCGAGCGTGCTCGGCATCGAGATGCGGATGACCCTCCACTGCGCGCCCGGACGCACCTCGAGCACGGTTCCCGTGCCGTCGATGTGCCCCTGCACGATGTGACCGCCCAGCCGTGCATGAGCGGCGAGGGCACGCTCCACGTTGACCTCGGCGCCGACGGAGAAGTCGCCGAGCGACGACATGTCGAGCGTCTGCTTCATGACGTCGGCGGTGAATCCTTCGGCGGTCTGGTCTGTGACGGTGAGGCACACGCCGCTGATCGAGATCGAATCGCCGCGCTGCGCGTCCGACACGGCGAGCGGCGCGCGCACGGTGAGGCGCACGCCATCGCCCGCAGGCTCGATGGCGGTCACAGTGCCGCGCTCTTCGATGATGCCGGTGAACATCAGGGGATCTCCTCGGGTTCGGTCTCTGCTGGCGGTTCGGTCTCTGCTGGCGGTTCGGTCTGGACAGCGGATGCGCTCGCGGGGTGGGCGACGACGAGCACGTCGTCTCCCACCTGCTCGATGGCTGTCACCGAGAGGCGGCGCTGTTCGCTGATGGTCGTCACCCCGATGTCGGTGAGGGCGAGCCGGTCGCCACCCAGCAGCGTCGGCGCGACGTAGACGAGCAGCTCGTCGACGAGCCCGCCCTTGAGGAAGGAGCTGGCAAGCGACGGGCCGCCCTCGACGAACACGCGGTGCGCACCGAGCTCACGGAGCCGGTCGAGCAGATCGGGGAGGTCGTCACCCTCGTCCTGCATGAACGGGCGCGGGTGAGCGCGGACCTTCGCCTGCTGCGGCACGGCGCGGGTGCCGACGACCACGGGACGCGGCTGGTTCTCGTAGAGCCCGCCGTCGGGCGTCCGCGCCGTGAGGGCGGGGTCGTCGGCGAGCAGCGTGCCCGTGCCGACGATGATCGCATCCGCCTCGCTCCGCCGACGGTGCACATCCGCGCGCGCGGGCGCGCCGGTGATCCACTGGCTCGTGCCGTCTGCTGCGGCCGCACGACCGTCGAGAGACTGCGCCCATTTCGCCGTCACGTGCGGGCGTCCGAGGCGCTGCACCGTGAGCCAGCTGTCGAGCAGGGCGCTGCCTTCGTCGACGAGCACGCCCGACACCACGTCCACGCCGGCGGCGCGCAAACGCGCACCGCCCCCGGACGACGCGGCGCCCGGGTCGTCGACGGAGTAGACCACGCGCGCGACCCCGGCGGCGATCAGCGCCTCGGAGCACGGGCCGGTGCGGCCGGTGTGGTTGCACGGTTCGAGGGTGACGACGGCGGTCGCGCCGCGGACGGCGTCGGGGGAGGCCTTCGAAAGCGCGTCGACCTCCGCGTGAGGAGTGCCGGCGCCGCGATGCCAGCCCTCGGCGATCACGTCGCCTTCGGGAGACAGGAGCACCGCGCCCACCTGCGGATTGACGCCTCGGGGGCCGAGGAGTGCGAGCGAGAGCGCGCGCGTCATCGCGTCGCGTTCACGGTCGGTGGCGGCCATCCCTCATCCTTCGAACAGATTCCGGGGTAGGGCATCGCCGACGGCTGCGGCACACGCCGACACCGTCTGTGCTTCCTCCCATCCGGACTCGCGACTCGCGTCGCATCACCGTCGGTCCTGGATTTCCACCAGATCAACCCCCGTCGGAACGGGGGCTCGCGGACTGTCACCGCCGGTTCGGATTCTCACCGACCCCGGAGCACATTGTGCTTCCGAGTCTACTCAACGCCGCCGACACGGTTTCATTCCGTGACCGATTCGGGCGTGGGCGGGGTCAGGGGCGCCGCAGCGTCACGGGCCCCATCGCTGCGGCGCCCGGGCGGGCTCGCTCACGTCTCGCGACGGGTGAAGACGCCCACGCCGAGCAGCGCAGGCTGCGACAGGCGAGTTCGTGCGGGCCCCGACGACGACTAGGAGAGGAGCATCAGTGCCGTCGGCTCATCGATCACCAGATCGGTCACGAGGCCGGCAGCGATCGCTCCGCGGAGCGCATCGAGTTTCGCTGGACCGGCCACGACGCACAGGCGGCGGGGAACCCGGCGGAGGGTTTCGAAGCTGGGTCCGGTGGCGCGCTCGTTCACGCGGATCCCGCGGTCGGACCCGTCGGCGCGGAAGAACACTGTGGCCACGTCGCCGACGACGCGGTCCTCCCGGAGCGAGCGCAGATCCTCCGCTCCGAGGTAGTCACCGGAATACACCTGGCTGGGAACACCGGCGTCGGTGGCGCCGACACTGAACACGACGAGGCGCATCGACCGCTGGAGGGCGAGGAGCCGCTGCGTGCTCCGCTCCCGCCACACCGCCTGACGTGTCTCGGCGTGGTCGAAGAACGCCGGAACGGGAAACTGCTCAACGCGGGCGTCGAAGGCGCGCGCGAATCGCTGGAGGATCTCGCTCGCGTAGAGCAGGCCGGTGGTCTGCGTGTTTCCTGAACCGTTGAGTTGGACGATGGTCACGCTGCGCGTGGGCTTGGGAGTGAGGTGCCTGCTGACCGCGGTCATCGTCGACCCCCAGGCGATTCCGACCGTCTGGTGCGAGTCGACCGATGCCGCCACCACGCGCGCCGCCGTCGCGGCCACGCGCTCGAGCCGGTCGGCTTCCGACACGTCCGAGGGGACGGGAGCGACGTGGGCGGAGAGGGAGAAGCGGGCGCGGATGGCCGCCTCGATGCGGCGCGGCTCGACGAGCGGCGACTGGATGCGGATCTCGACCAACCCGGTCTCACGGGCGAACGTGAGCAGCCGCGACACGGTGGACCGGGATGTCTTCAGCTCTGCGGCGATCGCGCCCATCGTGTGGCCCTGGATGTAGTACAGGTGCGCTGCGGTGAGGGCGTCTTGCTGCTTCGGCTGGGCGACGCGAGGGGACATGATGCGATTCTGCACGTTTGTGCACGTGGTTTGCAACGATGCGCGGCAACGGTGACGATGGAGGCACCGACTTCGAAGGAGCATGATGACCGAGCACGCCGACGGAACCTCGACGCCCCGCACCGCGCCCGGGACTGCGGAGAGCCTGCGCAACCGCCCGTACGCCGACGTCCTGATCGTCGGCGGAGGCATCAACGGGCTTGCGACATTCCGCGACCTGGCCTTGCAGGGGGTCGACGTGGCCCTCGTCGAACGCGACGACTTCGTCTCGGGCGCCTCGGCCGCGTCGAGCCACATGATCCACGGCGGCATCCGCTACCTCGAGAACGGCGAGTTCCGCCTCGTGCACGAAGCGGTCACCGAGCGCAACGGCCTCCTGCAGATCGCGCCTCACTACGTCCGGCCGCTGCAGACCACGATCCCCATCTACTCCACGTTCTCGGGCATCCTGAGCGCCCCGCTGCGGTTCCTCCGCCACGGTGGCGGAAAGCATCGCGAACGCGGGGCCGCGCTCATCAAGGTCGGCCTCGTCATCTACGATTCCTTCTCGCGCGGTGGCGGCCTCTTCGGCGGCGGCACCGTGCCGCGTCACACTTTCCACGGGCGGCGTCGCTCGCTCGAGCAGCTCCCCGATCTCGACCCTCGGGTGAAGTACACCGCCACCTACTGGGACGCCTCGGTGCACGACCCCGAGCGCCTCGCGCTCGATGTGCTGCGCGACGGGATCGCCGCCGGCGGCGACCGCGCGCGTGCCGCCAACTACACGGCCGCCGTGCGTGCCGAGGGTGGCAAGGTGGTGCTCCGCGACGAGCACGGGCACGAGTTCCCGTTCACCGCGTCGGTCGTCGTGAATGCGACCGGCCCGTGGACGGACCAGACCAACCTCGCTCTCGGCGACCCCACCCGCTACATGGGCGGCACCAAGGGGTCGCATATCGTCCTCGAACATGACGAGCTGCTCGCCGCCACAGGCGGACGGGAGCTGTTCTTCGAGCACTCCGACGGTCGCATCGTGCTGATCTACCCCCTCAAGGGGCGGGTGCTCGTCGGCACCACCGACCTCGAGCACGACATGGCCGACCCCATCGTCTGCACCGAGGAGGAGGTCGACTACTTCTTCGATCTCATCGGCCACGTCTTCCCGAAGATCCGCGTCGACCGCTCCCAGATCGTGTACCGCTTCTCGGGCGTGCGCCCCCTGCCCGGGCACGGCGACCTCGCCCCCGGCTTCGTCTCTCGCGACTACCGGATCGAAGCCGCGCGCTTGGTCACCGGCGGCGACGAGCCGACGGGTCCCACCGTGCTCAGCCTCGTCGGCGGCAAGTGGACGACCTTCCGCGCGTCCGCAGCGCACCTCGCCGACCGGGTGCTCGAGGTGCTCGCCGTGCCACGCCGCCGCAGCACCAAGGGCCTCGCCATCGGCGGCGGTGCCGGCTTCCCTCAGACAGAGCGGGCGCGTCACCAGTGGCTCGCCGCCCATGAGGGCTCGCTCGGTCGGGAGCGTGCTGCCGCCCTGCTCGACCGCTACGGCACGATCGCGACCGACGTCATCGCTGCGCTCGGCGACGACGACCAGCCGCTGCGCACCCTCCCCGACTACAGCACCGGCGAGCTCCGCCATCTCGCTCGCACGGAGCACGTGCGCCATCTCGACGACGTGCTTCAGCGCCGGACGAGCATCGCCTTCACCGGCGGGGTCACGCCCGAGTCGGCCGCCGAGGTCGCCGAGACCATCGCCGCCGTCGTGGGCTGGGATGCCGACGCCCGCGCCGCCGAGGTGTCGCGCGCATTGCGGCTCGTCCAGGCTGTCGAGCACGGCACGAGCGCGACCGGCGACAGCGCCGACAGCGTCGTCGCCCTGTAGGTGCGCTGCGCGGAGGCGCCCCCGCCCGGCGCTCCGGCCCGCGATACGGTTGCACAGCCGAACCACCCCGACCCCCTGAGGAAACGCCGATGTCCCGCCATGTGATCGCCGTCGACCAAGGCACAACGTCTACGCGAGCGATCGTGTTCGACGCGACCGGTGCCATCGTGACCACCGCGCAGCGCGAGCACCAGCAGATCTTCCCGCGCGCGGGCCGTGTGGAGCACGACCCGATCGAGATCTGGGAGAACACGCGTGCCGTGCTGGCCGAGGCTGTGGCCGACGCCGGCGTCGCCCGCGACGACCTCGCCGCCGTCGGCGTCACCAATCAGCGCGAAACGGTCGTCGTGTGGGACCGTCGCACAGGCGAACCGGTCCACAACGCGCTCGTCTGGCAGGACACGCGCACGCAGCCCGCCATCGACCGCCTCATCGCCGACCGGGGCGTGGACGCGTTCGCGGACCTCACCGGTCTGCCGCTCGCGGCCTACTTCTCCGCCTCCAAGCTCGCCTGGATCCTCGACCACGTCGACGGTGCGCGCGAGGCCGCAGAGGCGGGCGATCTCCTGTTCGGCACGACCGACACGTGGGTCGTCTGGAACCTCACGGGCGGAGCCGACGGCGGCATCCACGTGACCGATGTCACCAACGCCAGCCGCACGCTCCTCATGGACCTGCGGACCCTCGACTGGTCCGAGGAGATGCTCGACGTGTGGAACGTCCCGCGCGCGATGCTGCCCGCGATCCGCTCGTCGTCGGAGGTGGTGGGGGAGATCCGCGGCATCGACGGCGTCGAAGGCGTGCCGATCGCCGGCATCCTCGGCGACCAGCAGGCCGCCACCTTCGGACAGACCGCTTTCGACAAGGGCGAGACGAAGAACACCTACGGCACCGGCAACTTCCTCCTCGTCGGCACCGGCACGGAACCGGTGCGTTCGGGAGCCGGGCTCATCACGACGGTCGCCTACCGCTGCGGCGACGAGCCCGCCCGCTACGCGCTCGAAGGCTCGATCGCCGTCACCGGATCGCTCGTGCAGTGGCTGCGGGACAACCTGGGCATTATCCAGACGTCGGAAGAGGTCGAGACGCTCGCCGCGACCGTCGACGACAACGGCGGCGCGTACTTCGTGCCCGCGTTCTCGGGACTTTTCGCCCCGTACTGGCGGCCCGACGCGCGCGGCGCGCTCGTCGGCCTCACCCGCTACGTCACGAAAGCTCACATCGCGCGCGCCGCGCTCGAAGCCACCGCTTTCCAGACGCGGGATGTCATCGAAGCCGTCATCGCCGACGCGGGCCACGGCCTCGAAGAGCTCCGTGTCGACGGGGGAATGACCCGCAACGATGCGCTCATGCAGTTCCAGGCCGACATCCTCGGCATCCCGGTCGTGCGCCCCAAGGTCGTCGAGACCACCGCGCTGGGTGCCGCCTACGCCGCCGGGCTCGCGGTCGGCCTGTGGTCGTCGCGCGACGAACTGCGCGCCCACTGGAAAGAAGACCGCCGCTTCGAGCCGCAGATGGACGCCGACCAGCGCGAGCGCCGCTACCGGCTGTGGAAGAAGGCTGTCGAGAAGTCGATGGACTGGGTCGACGACGACGCGCGGACGCTCATGGACACGCTCGACTGACACCGCTCTCGATGCCGCCGCACCCGCCGCGCGGTGGCATCACTTGAGCAGGCGTGACAGCCGGCGGTCGGCGAGGATCTTGCCGCCCGTCTGGCAGGTCGGGCAATACTCGAGGCTGTTGTCGGCGAAGAACACCGATCGCACCTCGTCGCCGCACACGGGACAGGTCTCGCCTCGACGCCCGTGCACCGCCATCCCGCGCCGCTTCGCGTCCTTCAGCTCCGCGGGGGGCTTGCCCGACGCGGCTTCGAGCGCTTCGGTGAGCGTCGTGCGCATCGCCGAGAAGAGGTGGTCGACATCCGCGTCGTTCAGGCCGGCGGCGAGAGCGTACGGCGACATCTTCGCGGCGTGGAGGATCTCATCGGAGTAGGCGTTGCCGATCCCCGCCACGATCGACTGGTCGCGGAGCACCCCTTTGATCTGGGTGCGACGACCCTCGAGCAGTGACGCCAGCGTGTCGCGCGTGAACGACGGGTCGAGCGGATCCGGCCCGAGACGCGCGATGCCGGGCACGTCCTCCGGCGTGCGCGCCGCATATACGGCGAGCGACTTCTTCGTGCCCGCCTCCGTGAGGTCGAACCCCGAGCCGTCATCGAAGCCCACCCGCAAGGCGATCGGCGTCTTGCCGGGGCGGATCACCGTCGACGGCAGCTCGTCGTACCACCGCAGCCATCCGGCCTTCGCGAGGTGGAAGATCAGGTGCGGCACGCCGACATCGGGCCCGGCATCGGTCGACACGTCGACGAACTTTCCGAACCGCCGCACCCCGACGACCGCCGCCCCCTTCAGCCGGTCGAGCGGCGGATCGTAGGTCTTGAGGGCTGCGATGTTCGCGACGGTCGCGCGTGTCACGCCGAGGCCGCGCAGGCGACCGTCGAGGAAGTCGACCAGGCCCTGCACTTCCGGCATCTCAGGCATGACGACATCCTGCCACCGTCATACGGCGTGCGGACGCTCCGGGAGAACCGGCCACGGCTGAGGGGTCGGGTCGTCGTCGACGAGCAGGCCGGCGACCCACGCGTCGTCACGCAGCCCGCTGCTGTGCAGCAGCGCACCGCGCAGGAGACCCTCGTACCGGAAACCGAGGGCCTGAGCCGTACGAGCCGACGCGACGTTGCCGACGACCGCACGCCATTCGATGCGGGTGAGCCCGAGACCGCCGCGCTCCGAGAAGCCCCATTCGATCACGGAGCGTCCCGCCTCGCGCAGCAGTCCGCGCCCGCGGAACGCGGGGGCCATCCAGTACCCGATCTCGCCGCCGCCGCGACTGTTGCCGAGACGGTGCAGTCCAACCACGCCTGCGAGACCGTCGGCGTGATGCATGACCCATGTCGCCTCCGCGCCGTCGGCCCACCACCTCTCGGTCTTGACGACGAATCCCTCTGCATCACCGCGATGGTACGGCGACGGCACAGTCGTGTAGCGCTGGATGTCAGGGTCCTGGCACGCCGCGAAGATCTCGTCGACGTCGGATGCGGCCGGAGCCGACAGCTCCAGCCGTTCGGTGCGGAGCGTGACCGGTTCCATCCTTCGACCCTACCCAGCTCAGACGACCCCATCTCAGGACGCCACACCGCTCTGTCTTGCTGTCGACCCGCATTCACCTCATCGGCTGCTGCCGGCTCTCCCGCGTTCGCAATTCAGTCTCGTGTCGACTCGGACGGCGCGCGCGGCGCAATGCCACCATCTCTCGCATGCGCGCCAATCGCGCAGACTGAATTGCGAACACACGGGGAGCACGCCGTTTCCTCCGCGAGCGCAGCGAGCGCGAGTTGTCCTCAAACGAGGGGTATCGCGGTCCGCCCGTGACTCGGCGGCGGCACGGTCGAGGGATGTCTTGGCACGTGCTGACCCGTTCCGATCTGCGCGCCCGCGGGTTCACCTCTCGGCGCATCACCGCCGCCGTTCGTTCGGGAGACCTCGTACGGGCACGGCGCGACCACTATCTGCACCCCGAGGCGCCGTCTTCGCTGGTGCGAGCGGTGAGGGTCGGGGGACGCCTAGGGTGCGTTTCGCTCCTGGCAGCGCACGGCGTCTTCGTGTTCGACAGCACGCGGCTCCACGTCCACATGGAGCGAGGCGACAGTCGCATGCGTGCAGGCGTGGCGCCTCGCGCGCTACCACCGAGGGGGTTGCGAGACGAAGTGCTGCACTGGCAGACGTTTCTCGAGCCGCCGTGGCTCGGCCATGTTCACGTGCTCGACGCCCTGGTGCAGGCAGCCCGATGTCAGGCGCCTCGCTTCATGATCGCAACGCTCGACATTGCGCTCCACCTCGGAATGATCGATGACAGCCAGCTCGCGGAGTTGATGAGCGCTGTGCCGCAGCGCTTCCGGCCGCTGTTTCCCCTGATCGACCGACGGGCCGAGTCCGGCACGGAGACGCTGGTGCGGCTGATGCTCCTCGGACTCGGCTGCACGGTGGAGTTGCAGGTCGCCTTCCAAGGAATTGGACGAGTCGACCTGCTGGTAGACGGATGGTTGGTCGTCGAGTGCGACAGTCGGGCGCACCACAGCTCGTGGGAGCAGCAACGAAAGGACCATGAGCGCGATCTCGCGCTGGCGGCCCGGGGCTATGCGGTGCTGCGGATCGTTGCCGAGGACATCCTGTATCGTCCCGATGCTGTGCTCGACGCGCTGCGAGGTCTGGTGAAGCACCCGCGAGCGACCCACGGGGGTTGATCTCGGGCTCCCTCGACGTTCGCCTCCCTCGCTCGGCGTTCACAATTCAGTCTGTGCGGCAGGGCTGACCGCCGTGGATCGACACGATCGGGGGTACGGCAGGGGTGCGCCATGCGCGGAGACTGAATTGCGAACCTCGCGATGGGTACGGGGTTGCGCCGAAAGCCGCCATGACGAGGACGGTCGGTGGGCGCGGCGGCGTCGCGGTCGAGCGGCGCGGCGGCGTCAGACGCGGCGGAGGAGCCCGACCTTGGCGTACACGTCGGCGAGCGTCGCGTCGGCGACCTCGTCGGCCTTGGCTGCGTTCACGGCCAGGACGCGGTCGAGCTCGGCGGGGTCGGACAGCAGCTCGAGTGCGCGTTCGCGCACGGGGCCGAACTCGTTCACGACGACCTCGGCGAGACCCTTCTTGAAGTCGCCGTAGCCGCGGCCCGCGTACTCGTCTTCGATCGCGGGGATCTGGCGGCCGGTGAGAGCCGCGTAGATCACCAGCAGGTTCGACACGCCGGGCTTGTTCTCGCGGTCGTACCGCACGGCGCCCTCGCTGTCGGTGACGGCCCGCATGATCTTCTTCGCTGAGATCGACGGCTCGTCGAGCAGCCACAGCACGCCGGCGTCGGACTCGGCAGACTTCGACATCTTCGCGGTGGGATTCTGAAGGTCGAAGATGCGGGCCGTCTCCTGCTGGATGACGGGGGTCGGCACCCGGAAGGTCTGCCCGTAGCGGGAGTTGAAGCGCTCCGCGAGGTCACGCGTGAGCTCCACGTGCTGCTTCTGGTCGTCTCCAACGGGGACGATGTCGGTCTGGTAGAGCAGGATGTCGGCGGCCATCAGCACGGGGTAGGTGAACAGTCCGACCGACGTCGCGTCGGTGCCGTACCGCTGCGACTTGTCCTTGAACTGCGTCATGCGGCCGGCCTCACCGAACCCGGTGATCGTCGAGAGCACCCAGGCGAGCTCGGCGTGCGCGCGCACGTGCGACTGCACGTACAGCGTCGACTTCGAGGGCTCGATTCCGGCCGCGATGTACTGCGCGGCCGTGCGGCGCGTCTTCTCGCGCAGTTCCGCGGGGTTGTTGGGCTGAGTGAGGGCATGCAGGTCGACGACCGAGAAGAACGCGTCGTACGACTCCTGCAGGTCGCGCCACTGCATGAGAGCCCCGATGTAGTTGCCGATCTGGAGAGAGTCGGCAGAGGGCTGCATTCCGGAGTAGAGGCGCGCTTTGGTCACCCGTCCAGTCTATTGAGCGGCGAACGGTGCTCCGGCGCCGAAGGCGTAGTCGGCGATCACGGGAGCATGGTCGCTCCACCGCGTGTCCCACGAGGGGGCCCGCACGACGCGGTAGTCGGAGACGCGCTCCGCCATGCGCGGGGTCGCCAGGTGGTAGTCGATGCGCCAGCCGGTGTCGTTGTCGAATGCCTTGCCGCGGTTCGACCACCACGTGTACGGGCCGTCGACCTCGCCCGCCCACGTGCGCCCGACGTCCACCCAGCCGAGCCCCGTGCCGGTGGTGCCGTCGGCCCCCTCGACCTGAGCCCCCGCGGCGCCGGTGAAGCGATCGAAGTAGGCGCGCTCGCGGGGGAGGAAGCCCGCCTTCTTGACGTTGCCCTTCCAGTTGCGGATGTCGAACGTGCGGTGGCCGACGTTGAGGTCGCCGGTGATCACGGCGAGCTCCCCGAGCTGGGGCATCCGCGCCTCCATCGCGTCGAGGAAGGCGTACTTCGCCACCTGCTTCTCGGTGTCTGCCTCGCCGGTGAAGACGTAGGCGCTGACGACAGTGACGGTCTCGCCGTCGACGTCGATGTCGGCCTCGACCCAGCGGCCCCGCGTGTCGAGCGCGGCGGCGCCGGCGGTGTCGCCCACGAGGTCGATCCGCCAGATGTCGAGTGGCTCGCGCGCGGCGATCGCCACGCCCGCCCGCCCTTTCGCGAGAGCCTCATCGCCCACGACGTGCCAGCCGGGGAGCGCGGCGGCGAGATCGGCGGCTTCGGCACGCACCTCCTGCAGGGTGAGGATGTCGACGCCCGCTGATTCGAGCCAGGGCATCATGCCCTTGCGTGCGGCGGCACGGATGCCGTTGACGTTGACGGACGCGATGCGGAGGGAACGAGGCACCCCACGAGCCTAGCGACGCGCACCGACACCGCTATTCGAGCAGAATGCCCTTGCGCCGGGGCTGCGGCGGAGCGGACGCCGTCACCTGGGCGAGTTCGGCGGCGGCCTGCCGCCGGTCGCGCTCAGCGCGCCAGACGCGGAACCAGGGGGCCGCGGCGCGCGCCTCCTCGGCTGTGCGGAGGCGGACCTGCGCCGCGAGCACAAGCGCCCGGTGCTCGTCGTAGAGGCGTTCGGCCTCGGTCTTCTCGAGGAGGGGGAAGTCCTCGTCGTGTGCCGTGACGGCGATCCATGCCGCCGCGACCAGCAGCACGATCCCCATGAGCCGGAACCAGAGCATGAGCCCGACGAAGATCGCGAACGTCGCCAGCAGCGGGTTGCTCGGCGTGTAGACGAGGAGCAGGCCGGCAGCCAGCTGCAGGGCAGTGAGCCCGGTCCCGCCGGCGAGCGAACCGGGCCAGATGGTGCGCCATCGACGCGACGTTCCCGTGAGGAACCAGAACAGCCCCGCGACGGCGGCGGTGTTGAGCAGCAGCGACACGACCACCGACGCGACCCGCACCGCCCAGGTGAAGAGTGTCGAGTCGGTGTTCCAGCCCAGCAGCGTGAACACCGCGACGAGCGAGTAGGTGCCTGCGGTGATGAGCGCGGAGCCGACGATGAGTGCGACCCCGAACGTCACGGATGCGAGCAGGTCGCGCGCCTTGAGCAGCAGATAGGACCTGTCGTCGTAGGGGAGTCCGAAGATGTCGCGCACCGCCCGGCGCGCGAACGTGACGAAGCCGATCGCGGTCCATCCCGCCGTCACCAGCGCGATCACACCCGTCGCGGCGAGGACTCCGCCGCTCGCACCGACGATCTGCTGCACCTGCTCGAGGGTGAGGAGCCCCGGCTCGCCCCCGACGGCGATGAGGTGCGGCACGTATCCGTTGAGCACGCCCACGAGACCTTCGACGGCCTCCGGGCTGCCGCCGAGCCAGAGACCGACGCCCGCGAAGGCGACGTAGAGCGCGGCGAAGAACGCGAAGAGCCCCTGGTAGCTGATGCCCGCAGCGAGGAGGAACCCGTTGTGCTGGAGGAAGTGCCGCCAGGTGCGCACGGGGAAGGAGGCCAGGGTCTTGCGCGTGAGGGCGGTGGCTCGCGACAGGGGAGCGTCGAGTCGTTCCCGCACGGCGCGCTGCGTGGCCTCCCAGCGGGCGCGCAGCCGTTCCTCCTCCTCCCGTGCCGCAGCCGCGGCGCGGTGCGGGGGCGGGGGAGAAGGGGAGCTCACGCCGTCAGGTTACCGCCCGCGCAGAACGGCCTGCTTGACCTCGGCGATCGCCTTGGTCACCTCGATGCCGCGGGGGCACGCCTCGGTGCAGTTGAAGGTCGTGCGGCAGCGCCACACGCCTTCCTTGTCGTTGAGGATGTCGAGGCGCACATCGCCTGCGTCGTCGCGCGAGTCGAAGATGAAGCGGTGCGCGTTGACGATCGCGGCCGGGCCGAAGTACTGGCCGTCGGTCCAGAACACGGGGCACGACGAGGTGCACGCGGCGCAGAGGATGCACTTTGTGGTGTCGTCGAAGATGGCGCGATCGGCGATGGTCTGCACGCGCTCCTTGCCCGGCTCCGGCGTGGAGTTCGCGATGAGGAACGGCTGCACCTCGCGGTACGACGCGAAGAAGGGCTCCATGTCGACGACGAGGTCCTTCTCGAGCGGCAGGCCCTTGATCGCCTCGACGTAGATCGGCTGCGAGATGTCGAGATCCTTGATGAGCGTCTTGCACGCGAGGCGGTTGCGGCCGTTGATGCGCATCGCGTCAGAGCCGCAGATGCCGTGCGCGCACGAGCGCCGGAACGTCAGCGACCCGTCGACCTCCCACTTGATCTTGTGCAGGGCGTCGAGCACACGGTCGGTGGAGTAGAGCTCCACGTCGTAGTCGACCCAGCGCGGTTCGGCGTCGACCTCGGGGTCGAAGCGGCGGATGATGAAGGTCACGAGGAACGACTGGATGCCGGTGTCGTTCGCCTGCTCCTCCGCGCGTTCCTGCGCGTCGGCGTCGGTGCGCTCGATGACGTCGGGGGCGGAGGTCGCCATCAGTACTTCCTCTCCAGCGGGGGGTATCGCAATTCGCCGTTCTCGTCCTTGGTGAACACGACCGGCTTCCAGTCCAGGCGGATGTGATCCTCGGCGTGCGACGAGTGGGGGTCGCCCGAGAGGTACGCCATCGTGTGCTTCATGTAGTTCTCGTCGTCGCGGGTCGGGAAGTCGTCGCGCATGTGTCCGCCACGGCTCTCCTTGCGGTTACGGGCGGTGACGACCACGACCTCGGCGATGTCGAGCAGGAATCCGAGCTCGACGGCCTCGAGCAGATCGGTGTTGAACCGCTTGCCCTTGTCGTCGACGTGGACGTTCTTGTAGCGCTCGCGCAGGTCGGCGATGACGTCGAGCACTTCGCCGAGCGACTCGTCGGTGCGGAACACCTGGGCCTTGCGGTCCATCTCGTCCTGCAGCGTCTTGCGGAGCACCGCGATGCGCTCACCGCCGGGGTTGTTGCGCAGGCCCTCGAGCATCTCGCGGACCTCCTTGGCGGGGTCTTCGGGCAGCGGCACGAAGTCGGCGGTCTGCACGTACTGAACGGCGTTGCGACCGGCGCGCTTGCCGAACACGTTGATGTCGAGCAGCGAGTTGGTGCCGAGACGGTTGGAGCCGTGCACCGACACGCATGCGCACTCGCCGGCGGCGTAGAGGCCGGGCACGACCGTGTCGTTGTCGGCGAGCACCTCGGCGGCGGTGTTGGTCGGGATGCCGCCCATCGCGTAGTGCGCCGTCGGCATCACCGGCACGGGCTCGACGACCGGGTCGACGCCCAGGTAGGTGCGGGCGAACTCGGTGATGTCGGGGAGCTTGGTCTCCAGCACCTCCGCGCCGAGGTGCGTGCAGTCGAGCAGCACGTAGTCGCGGTGGGGGCCGGCGCCGCGGCCTTCGGCGACCTCCTGCACCATGCAGCGGCTGACGATGTCGCGCGGGGCGAGGTCTTTGATGGTGGGGGCGTAGCGCTCCATGAAGCGCTCGCCCGAGGCGTTGCGGAGGATCGCCCCCTCACCGCGGGCGCCCTCGGTGAGGAGGATGCCGAGACCGGCGAGGCCGGTGGGGTGGAACTGGAAGAACTCCATGTCTTCGAGCGGAAGCTTCTTCCGCCAGATCACGCCGACGCCGTCGCCCGTGAGGGTGTGCGCGTTCGAGGTGGTCTTGAAGATCTTGCCGAACCCGCCCGTGGCGAAGATGACGGCCTTCGACTGGAACACGTGCAGCTCGCCGGTGGCGAGGTCGTAGGCGACGACGCCGGCGACCTGCGTGTCCTTGCCCTCGCCGACCGTGACGAGGTCGAGGACGTAGAACTCGTTGAAGAAGTTGATGCCGAGCTTGACGCAGTTCTGGAACAGCGTCTGCAGGATCATGTGACCCGTGCGGTCGGCCGCGTAGCACGCGCGGCGCACGGGGGTCTTGCCGTGGTCGGCGGTGTGACCGCCGAAACGGCGCTGGTCGATCTTGCCGTCGGGCGTGCGGTTGAACGGCAGGCCCATGTTCTCGAGGTCGATGACCGCGTCGATGGCCTCCTTGGCGAGGATCTCGGCGGCGTCCTGGTCGACGAGGTAGTCGCCGCCCTTCACCGTGTCGAACGTGTGCCACTCCCACGAGTCCTCTTCGACGTTGGCGAGGGCCGCCGCCATGCCGCCCTGCGCCGCACCGGTGTGCGAGCGGGTGGGGTACAGCTTGGTGATGACGGCCGTCCGGGCGCCGGGTCCCGCCTCGATCGCAGCGCGCATACCGGCGCCGCCGGCGCCCACGATGACGATGTCGAACTGGTGGTAGTGGACGCCGTCCTTCACGACGACGTCCGGATTCGCGTTAGTCACAGTCAGGATGCCTTGCAGATCTCGGAGAGCGCGCTCTCAGGGCTGAGGTTGGGGATGCACGGGTCGAAGGTGAAGACGACCAGCGTGCCGAGCAGGATGAGGAAGCCGGCGACGATCCACAGCGCCCAGACGAGCGTGGTGCGCACCTTCTCGCCGGTGACGTAGTCGTTGATGATCGTGCGCATGCCGTTGGCGCCATGGATGAGGCCGAGCCACAGCATCAGCACATCCCACCACTGCCAGAACGGGCTCGCGAACTTGCCGGCGACGAACGCGAAGTCGATGCCGTGGATGCCCTCGCCGAGCATCAGGTTGACGAAGAGGTGGCCGAAGATGAGGACCACGAGCAGCACGCCCGAGACGCGCATGTAGACCCAGCCCCACTTCTCGAGGTTGGCGCCCTTGTTGCGGGGGGTGGCGCTGCGGGGTGCGGCCAGCGTGTCGGCAGTCATCAGTGCGCCCCTCCGATGGTCGAGAAGACGATGGGGAGGTGGCGCGCGGCGAAGCCGCCGACGGTCACGACCCACAGGATCAGGACGGTCCACCACAGCTGGCGCTGGTGGCGGGTGGCCCACGGCCACAGGTCGACGGCGATGATCCGCAGTCCGTTGAACGCGTGGTAGACGATCGCGGCGACCAGGACCGTCTCGCCGATGCCCATGATCGGGTTCTTGTAGCTGCTCATGACCGCGTCATACGCGTCTGGCGCGACGCGGATCAGCGCCGTGTCGAGCACGTGGACGAGCAGGAAGAAGAAGATGGCGACGCCGGTGATGCGATGCAGCACCCACGACCACATGCCCTCGTTACCGCGATACAGAGTTCCGCGGGGGGTCCGGGATGTGGTTTGGGCTACCGACGGTGTGACGCGTGCTGGTGCGGACACGGTCGTCCTCCCTTTGTGTGAACGGCTCCTCGGTGCGGCGGGGACGACATCATCCCTGGGGCTTCCGACCCCGACGTCGCACACGGGTGCCATCCCATCCTATTCCCGTCCTGGGGGTGCGGCGAGTGAGGCCACCCTTACTTTCTCTCGATATCGAGATATCTCCGAGATCACCTGCGAATTCACGCGCGCGACACGCGTCGTCGGGGGATCGTCCCAGGTCGCGGCGGGCGCCGCCGGGTACGCTCGTCGGCATGGTGGACCCGATCAAGGATTTCTACGCCGTCATCCCCGCGGGCGGCGTCGGCAGTCGGCTCTGGCCGCTGTCGCGTGCCGACGCCCCCAAGTTCCTGCACGACCTCACCGGGTCGGGTCACTCCCTCCTGCGTGACACGTGGGACCGCCTCGAACCGCTCGCCGGCGCCGACCGGATCGCCGTCGTGACCGGCCGCGCCCACCGCGCCGCGGTGGAGGAGCAGCTCCCCGGCATCCCCGACAAGAACGTGTTCCTCGAGTCGGAGCCGCGCGACTCGGCCGCCGCCATCGGGCTGGCCGCCGCGATCCTCCACCGTCGCGAACCCGACGTGATCATCGGGTCGTTCGCCGCCGACCACGTCATCCGGGTGCTCCCTGTCTTCCACTGGGCGGTCGAGCAGGCGGTCGCCGTCGCCCGCGAAGGCTACATCTCGACCATCGGCATCACGCCGAGTGAGCCGTCGGTCGGCTTCGGCTACATCAAGAAGGCCGACATGCTCACGATCGCGGGGGCGCCGGAGGCGGCGCTCGTCGAGCGCTTCGTCGAGAAGCCCGACCTCGCGACGGCGAAGGAGTACGTGCAGTCGCGCGATTACCTGTGGAACGCGGGCATGTTCATCTCGCGCGCCGACGTGCTGCTGGCCGAGATCGAGGCGAACCAGCCGGAGCTCCACGCCGGGCTGCTCGAGCTCGCCGAGGCGTGGGACGACCGCGACCGCCGCGGACCCGTCGTCGACAGGGTCTGGCCGAAGCTCGACAAGATCGCGATCGACTATGTGGTGGCCGAGCCCGCCGCCGAGCGCGGACGACTGGCGGTCGTTCCCGGCCACTTCGACTGGGACGACGTGGGGGACTTCGCGAGCCTCGCGAAGCTCAACTCCGGCGGACGCAAGAACGACCTCGCCATCCTCGGCGAGAACGCGCGGATCCTGTCGGACGCGGCGAGCGGGATCGTGGTGAGCCACACCACGCGCGTCATCAGCCTCATCGGGGTGAAGGACATCGTGGTCGTCGACACCCCCGACGCCCTCCTCGTGACAACGAGCGAGCATGCCCAGCGCGTGAAGGGTGTGGTCGACGCGCTCAAGCTCACCGGCCGCGGCGACGTGCTGTGAGCCGGGCGACGTCGGCCTGCGGCTGAGCAGGATGCCGCACGGATGTCGGCTTGATTGCGTCTTTGTAACCATTCGCGCCTGACGCGCTGGTCAGCGTGCCGGAGCGTCGAAACAATAGGTAACTTCGGATCGTTCCCCGCGAAATCCGCGAGGCCATCAATGTGGAGGCTGCATTGACCATCTCGACCACCAAGAAGCTCGCCGCCGTCGCGGGCGCGTCGCTGCTCATCGCGGCGCTCGCAGGCTGTGGCACCGCTCCCGAGGCGAACCCGACCAGCGCCCCGACCGGCGATGCACCCACCGTCGTCGACGGCTTCCTGCCCTGCCTGATCTCCGACGAGGGCGGCTGGAACGACAAGTCGTTCAACCAGTCGGCCAAGGAGGGCATGGACCGCGCCGCAGAGACGCTCGGCGTCGACCCGATCGAGGTCGAGTCGAGCTCGGCCAACGACTACGCGCCGAACCTGGAGAACCTCGTCGCCGAGGGCTGCACGTTCATCGTCTCCGTCGGCTTCAAGCTGTCGGCCGACACGATCACCTCCGCGCTGGCCAACCCCGAGATCGACTACGCGATCATCGACGACTGGGCCGACAACACGGGTGCCGAGAACGACAAGGGCGAGCCCATCGGCGACGGCGAGACCGACGCGCCGAACATCAAGCCCCTCATGTTCGACACGGTCCAGGCCGCGTACCTCGGCGGATACGCCGCGGCCGCCTGGTCGGCGCAGTCGGGTGTCAACAAGGTCGGCACCGTCGGCGGCATCCCGATCCCGCCCGTCACGATCTTCATGGACGGCTTCATCGACGGCGTCGCCAAGTACAACGAGGACAAGAGCGCCTCGGTGGCGACCTTCGGCTGGGACGTCACGGCCCAGGACGGCTCGTTCACGGGCGGCTTCGCAGCCAACGACACCGCCAAGCAGGCCATGAGCGGTGTGCTCGACCAGGGTGCCGACGTGCTCCTGCCGGTCGGCGGCCCGATCTACCAGAGCGCTTCCGCCGCGATCGACGACGCCGGCTCGGACGCCGTCATCCTGGGTGTCGACTCCGACCTCGCCGTGTCCGACCCGTCGGTCGCCGACAAGGTGCTCGTGTCGATCCTCAAGCGCATCGACTCGGCCGTCGAGACGGCGACGCTCGAGGCCGCAGCCGGCGACTTCGACGTGACGCCGTACGTCGGCACGCTCGAGAACGAGGGTGTTGGCCTGTCGGGCTTCGGCTCGTTCGAGTCGCAGCTGCCCGAGGGCCTCACCGACGAGATCGCCGCCCTGCGCGACGCGATCATCGCGGGTGACCTCGAGGTCACTTCGCCCAGCTCGCCCACGCGGTAAGCGATATCGACGGCGACCGGCCGGATGCCCTGCGTATCCGGTCGGTCGCCGTCCTCTTGCCCGACCTCGTCCTCTTGCCCGACCCCCGCCCCTCGATGGGGTGGACCCCCCTCGATTAGGGTGCAGTTATGAAGCTCGAGCTCCGCGGGATCACGAAGCGATTCGGACCTCTCGTCGCCAACGACCACATCGACCTCGTCGTCCAGCCGGGCGAGATCCATGCGCTTCTCGGTGAGAACGGCGCGGGAAAGTCGACCCTCATGAACGTCCTCTACGGCCTCTACCAGGCCGACGAGGGCGAGATCCTCCTCAACGACGAGGTCCAGCATTTCCGTGGGCCCGGCGACGCCATGGCCGCCGGTATCGGCATGGTGCACCAGCACTTCATGCTCATCCCCGTCTTCACCGTCGCTGAGAACGTGATGCTCGGCAACGAGAGCACGAAGGGGCTCGGGGCCCTCGACCTCGCCAAGGCGCGGCAGCACGTGCGCGACATCGCCGACCGCTTCGGCTTCCAGGTCGACCCCGATGCGATCGTCGGCGATCTGCCGGTCGGTGTGCAGCAGCGCGTGGAGATCATCAAGGCCCTCTCGCGCGACGCGAAGGTGCTCGTGTTCGACGAACCGACCGCCGTGCTGACGCCGCAGGAGACCGACGAGCTCATGGCGATCATGCGTCAGCTCAAGGCCGAAGGCACGTCGATCGTCTTCATCACCCACAAGCTGCGCGAGGTGCGCGAGGTCGCCGACCGCATCACCGTCATCCGTCTCGGAAAGGTCGTGGGCGAGGCGTCGCCCACGGCGACCAACGCCGAACTCGCCTCGCTCATGGTCGGCCGCGCCGTCGAGCTGACGGTGCACAAAGACCCGCCCCGCGTCGGCGAGGGCGGGCTTCGGATCAGAGACCTGCGTGTGCTCACGGCGGCGGGCGCCGTCGTCGTCGACGACGTGTCGTTCGACGTCCGTCCCGGCGAGGTGCTGGCGGTGGCCGGCGTGCAGGGCAACGGCCAGACCGAGCTCGTCGAAGCCATCGTCGGGCTCGCTCCCCGTGTCACAGGCTCCATCACCCTCGACGGCGTCGAGCTGGTCGGCAGGAGCGTCCGCGGGATCCTCGACGAAGGTGTCGGGTTCGTGCCGGAGGACCGCACCGAAGACGGCCTCGTGGGCGGCTTCTCGGTGGCCGAGAACCTGATCCTCGACCGCTCATCCGACCCCGACTTCGTGAGAGCCGGCACCATCCGACGCGGCGACCTCGAGGAGTTCGCCCGCGACCGCATCGAGGAGTACGACATCCGCACGCGCGGCCCGCACACTCCCGCCGGAACCCTCTCGGGCGGGAATCAGCAGAAGGTGGTCATCGCACGGGAGATGAGCCGCGACCTGCGGCTGCTCGTCGCCGCGCAGCCCACCCGCGGCGTCGACGTCGGCTCGATCGAGTTCATCCACAAGCGCATCATCGAGACGCGCGACGCCGGACTGCCGGTCATCGTGGTCTCGACCGAACTCGACGAAGTGGCGGCGCTCGCCGACCGCATCGCGGTCATGTACCGGGGCGCCATCATCGGCATCGTGCCCGGAGACACGCCGCGCGAGACCCTCGGCCTCATGATGGCCGGCGAAGCACAGACGGAGGCGGCAGCGTGAGCTCCACGACCCCCACCGGAGGAGCCGGAAGCGCACCCTCCCGGACCACCGCCGAAGACCAGCTGCCGGCCGTCGGCGGGCCCCTGACCGGGTCGCCCGCGGCGGCCGTCCCGCCGCCCCCGCGACAGAACGTGTTCATCACAGAGTTGCTCCGCGGCAGTGCCGTCACCACCATCCTCGCGATCCTCGTCGCGATGATCGTCGGCGGCATCCTGATGGCGATCACGGACGAAGACGTCCAAGCGGCGGCGGGCTACTTCTTCTCGCGGCCCACCGATACGCTCGGCGCGATCTGGAACGCGGTCTACGGCGGGTACGAGGCGCTGTTCCGCGGCTCGATCTTCAACCCTCGCGCGGCCGACTTCGCCACCCAGATCCGCCCGCTCACCAACACCCTCGGCTTCGCCGCGCCGCTCATCGCCGCCGGTCTCGGCGTGGCGCTCGCGTTCCGCGTAGGCCTGTTCAACATCGGCGGTCGCGGCCAGATCCTCATCGGTGCGGCCACGGCGGCCCTGCTCACCTTCAACCTCGGCCTCCCGATGGTGCTGCAGCTGCCGATCACGCTCATCGCGGGCATCGCGGGCGGCGCGATCTGGGGCGGGATCGTCGGCATCCTCAAGGCGCGCACCGGCGCCCACGAGGTGATCCTCACGATCATGCTCAACTACATCGCGTTCTACCTGGTGACGTGGATGGTGCGCACGCCCGGCGTGCTGCAGCGCCCTGCGGGAGACCAGCCGATCTCGGCCGGCACGCCCGCCAACGCGCAGTTCCCGCAGCTTCTCGGCGAGCGGTTCCCGTTGCTGGACTGGGGCTTCGTGATCGTCGTGGCCGCGACGCTGTTCGTGTGGTGGCTCGTCGAGCGCTCGAGTCTCGGCTTCCGCCTCCGCGCCGTCGGTGAGAACCCGCACGCGGCGCAGGCGGCGGGCATCAGCGTACAGCGGATGTACATCTACGCGATGCTGTTCGCGGGCGGTCTCGCGGGCCTCGCGGGCATGAACCAGATCCAGGGTGCCGTCACGGACGGCTTCGACGGGCTCATCGACGCGGGCATCGGCTTCGATGCCATCACCGTCGCCCTCCTCGGCCGCAGCCGCGCGTGGGGTGTGTTCGCCGCGGGCATCCTGTTCGGCGCGCTCAAGGCGGGATCGTTCACGATGCAGGCGTCGCAGGGCATCCCCGTCGACATCGTGCTGGTCGTGCAGGCGCTCATCGTGCTGTTCATCGCAGCCCCGCCGCTCATCCGCACGATGTTCTTCCTCCCCAAGACCGACGCGGAGAAGGCTGCGAAGGCCAGAGCCAAGGCAGCGAAGAAGGCGGTGACCGCATGACCGCGCTCGCACCCACCGACGCGTCCGACGGCACGATCCAGCTCTCCGTCGTCAAGGAGCGGCACTTCAAGGGACCGATCGTCCTCGCCGCCGTGACCCTGCTGCTGGCCGTACTGTTCGCGCTCGCCCCGCGCGACGGCGTGAGCACGTTCCGGCTCGGCGACCCCTCGTCGTCCATCGCGCTGCCCAACGTCGAGGTGCCCACGGCCAGCACGGCGTGGGTGGTCGTCGTGCTCCTCGCGCTGCTGACCGCCTTCGCCGTATGGGACGCCTGGTCGTACCGCCGCATGCGCCTGTGGCTCGCCGCCCTCTACGGTGTTCTCGCCGTGTTCGCGTTCCTCACCTGGGCGGCGGCCGGCGGTCTCGTCCCCGTGACCGGACTCCTCTTCGGCGCCGTCTCGCTGTCGGTACCGCTCGTGTTCGGTGCGCTCGGCGGTGTAATCGGCGAACGCGTCGGCGTCGTGAACGTGGCGATCGAAGGACAGTTCCTCCTCGGAGCGTTCTCGGCCGCGCTCCTGTCGAGCGTCACCGGAAACCCGTTCGTGGGACTCGTGGGGGCGATGATCGGCGGCGTGCTGGTGGCGTTCGTGCTCGCCGCCTTCTCCATCAAGTACCTCGTCGACCAGGTGATCGTCGGTGTCGTGCTGAACGTGCTCGTCACGGGCATCACCGGATTCCTCTACGGCGCGCTGCTGGTGCCGAATGAGGCCGCCCTCAACCGGCCCATCCGGTTCACCCGCGAGCCGATCCCGCTCCTGAGCGAGATCCCCATCATCGGGCCCGTCCTGTTCAACCAGACGTTCATCGTGTACCTCATGTACGCGACGGTCGCCGCGGTGGCGTGGGGCCTCTACCGCACGCGCTGGGGTCTGCGACTGCGTGCGGTCGGCGAGCACCCGCAGGCCGCCGACACCGTAGGCATCAAGGTGAACACGTCGCGCTTCTGGAACGTGTCGCTCGCCGGGGCGATCGCCGGCATGGGCGGCGCCTACTTCACGCTCGTATCGGTCGGGCAGTTCACCAAGGAGATGACGGCGGGCCTCGGCTTCATCGCCCTCGCCGCCGTGATCTTCGGCCGCTGGGACCCGATCCGAGCCGCCCTCGCGGGACTGCTGTTCGGCTTCGCGACCAACCTGCAGAATCTCCTCACGGTGCTCAAGACGCCGATCCCGAGCGAGTTCATGCTGATGCTCCCGTACCTCGTCACGATCCTCGCGGTGGCCGGCTTCGCCGGTCAGATCCGAGGACCGGCCGCGGCGGGCAAGCCGTATATCAAGGGATGACATGACCGACATCGACTGGGACCACCTCCGACACGTCGCCACCGAGGCGATGCAGCGGGCGTACGCGCCGTACTCGCGCTACCGCGTGGGTGCCGCCGCGCTCGTGAGTGACGGACGCATCGTCTCGGGCTGCAACGTGGAGAACGCGTCGTACGGCGTGGGGCTCTGCGCGGAGTGCGGGCTCGTGAGCGACCTGCAGATGAGCGGTGGCGGAGAGCTCGTCGCGTTCGTGTGCGTCAACAACGACGGCGAGACGATCATGCCGTGCGGCCGCTGCCGCCAGCTGCTGAACGAGTTCGCCATCCCCGGGATGCTGCTGGAGACCGTGTCGGGCATCCGCACGATCGACGAAGTGCTGCCCGACGCGTTCGGACCGCGCGACTTGGAGGCCGCACGATGAGCGCTGCCGGCTCCGAAGCGGTCGAACCGTTCGACGCCGTCGACGTCATCCGCACCAAGCGCGACGGCGGTGCGGTCGCCGAAGACGCGCTGCGATGGATGGTGGACGCCTACACCCGCGAATACGTCGCCGACTCACAGATGGCCGCCTTCGCGATGGCGGTGCTCCTGAACGGCATGAACCGAGACGAGATCCGCGTCATGACCGACGCGATGATCGCCTCGGGGGAGCGGATGAGCTTCGCCGGTCTCGGCAAACCCACCGTGGACAAGCACTCCACGGGCGGCGTGGGCGACAAGATCACCCTCCCGCTCGCCCCCCTGGTCGCCGCGTTCGGCGTCGCCGTCCCGCAGCTGTCGGGCCGCGGCCTCGGGCACACCGGTGGCACGCTCGACAAGCTCGAATCGATCCCCGGGTGGCGCGCCGCCCTGTCGAACGACGAGATGTTCGCGCAGCTGCGCGATGTGGGAGCCGTGATCTGCGCCGCCGGGTCGGGGCTCGCGCCCGCAGACAAACGGCTGTACGCGCTGCGCGACGTCACCGGCACGGTCGAGGCGATCCCGCTGATCGCGTCGAGCATCATGTCGAAGAAGATCGCCGAAGGCACCGACTCGCTCGTGCTCGACGTGAAGTTCGGGTCGGGCGCGTTCATGCGCGACGTCGACAAGGCCCGCGAGCTCGCCCGCACGATGGTGGCGCTCGGCACCGACTCGGGCGTGGCCACGACGGCGCTCCTCACCGACATGAGCACTCCGCTCGGCCTGGCGATCGGCAACGCCAACGAGGTGCGGGAGTCGGTCGAGGTGCTCGCCGGCGGGGGCCCCGCGGACGTCGTCGAGCTGACCGTCGCGCTCGCGCGCGAGATGCTCGCACTCGCAGGCCAGCCCGACGCCGACGTCGAGGCCGCGCTCGCCGACGGACGGGCCATGGACGTCTGGCGCGCCATGATCCGGGCTCAGGACGGCGATCCGGATGCCGCGCTGCCCGTTCCTCGCGAGACCCACACGGTCGTCGCCGACCGGGCCGGGGTCGTCTCGCGCGTCGAGGCGCTGCCGTTCGGTATCGCCGCCTGGCGGCTGGGAGCCGGACGCGCCCGCGCGCAGGACCCTGTGATCCACGCCGCCGGCATCGATCTCCACGTCAAGCCCGGCGACCCCGTCGCCGAAGGCCAGCCGCTGTTCACGCTCCTCGCCGACGACGACAAGCGCTTCGGGCGCGCGCTCGACGCGGTGGAGGGCGCGTGGGAGATCTCCACCGACGCTCCCACCGCCGCGCCGCTGGTGCTCGAACGCATCACGGCCTGACCGCCCACGAACCACGCCCCCCGCTGACACCACCCAGGAGAATCATGGCCATCGAACAGCACGGCGACGCGAAGCTGCAGGGCGTCTCCATCCGCTCGCTTCCGAAGGTGTCGCTGCACGACCACCTCGACGGCGCCCTGCGCCCCCAGACGATCATCGAACTCGCCGACGCCGCGGGCATCGACGCACCCGAGACCGACGCCGACGATCTCGCCGACTGGTTCGAGGAGAAGAGCGACTCGGGCTCGCTCGTCGAGTACCTGAAGACGTTCGACCTCACCACCGCGGTGATGCAGACCCGCGAGGGACTGCAGCGGGTCGCGAAGGAGTTCGTCGAAGACCTCGCCGCCGACGGCGTGATCTACGGCGAGGTGCGCTGGGCGCCCGAGCAGCACCTCGGCGGCGGCCTCAGCCTCGAAGAGGTCGTGGAGGCCGTGCAGGACGGCATCGAAGAGGGTGAGGACTCCGCCGAGTCGAGGGGCCACGACATCCGCGTCGGTCAGCTCATCACCGCCATGCGTCACACCGATCGCTCTCTCGAGATCGCCGAGCTCGCCGTCGCGTTCCGCGGCCGCGGCGCTGTCGGATTCGACATCGCGGGCCCGGAAGACGGATTCCCCCCGTCGAAGCACCGCGCGGCGTTCGACTACCTCGCCTCCCAGTTCTTCCCCGTCACGGTGCACGCGGGCGAGGCGGCCGGACTCGACTCCATCCGCTCGGCACTCATCGACGGCCGGGCGCTGCGCCTCGGCCATGGCGTGCGGATCGCCGAAGACCTCGAGGTCGTGTCGCAGAAGGGCGAAGACGTCCTCGTGACCTTCGGCGACCTGGCGCACTGGGTCCGCGACCGCGAGATCCCTCTGGAGCTTTCGCCGTCGTCGAACCTGCAGACGGGTGCGATCGCCCGCTGGGGGACCACGATCGAGGACCACCCGTTCGATCTCCTGTACCAGCTGGGGTTCGCCGTGACGGTGAACGTCGACAACCGCACGATGAGCCGCACGTCGCTCACCCGCGAGCTTGCCCTCCTGGCCGACACGTTCGAGTACACGCTCGACGACCTCGAAGCGTTCCAGCTCAACGCCGCCGCGGGCGCGTTCCTGTCGGTGGAGCAGCGCGAGGAGCTCATCGAGCTCATCGCCGAGGGATTCGACCACTAGCGCGCGCGGCGTCCGGGTTCACAACTCCGGAACGGAAGGTGTGTTGCGGGCGCGACGACGCGATTTCCGGGTGGTGGCGCGACCGGCTCCGGAGTTGTGAACCGGGCCGTGGCTGAGGGTGCGCCGGAGCACGTCCATCACCCACTCCGGGCGGTGCAAGACATCGTCAGCCAGGAGCCGTAGCGACACATATCCCTGCGCGACGGCGGCGGCGTCACGGCGCCGGTCGTTCTTGTGGCTGGTCCATGTGCTGTGATGCGCCGTGCTGTCGCACTCGATGACCAGCCATCCGTCCACGACGAGGTCGACGAACCCTGCGCCGACGATCTCGACCTGCAGCTCTGCGTGGTAGCCCAGACTCCGTAGCATCAGCCGAACGAGCGTTTCGATCCCCGACCCAGCCCGGGGATCGAGCAGGCCGCGCAGACGCTGATACCGACGGGGAAGCCGCGCGAACACGTCGCCTATGCCAACCTCATCGACGAGTCCCAGATGCCAGGCGCTATCGAGTGTCGCGATCGCCGCCCGGGGCGGCTGACAGAGGACAGCACGCACGATGGCTTCGACCACGGGTGTGGTCGTCGCGTGGACCTCTGCCGCGCTGCGCCGCCAGTGGCGGACGGCGGGATGCGCGGGCGAAGGAACGCGAGTGGTGTCGGGCTCGAGTTGCAGGTGGAGCCCGTCGAGGTCGAGGACGAACACCGACAGCACCCTCAGCAGCGACACGCAGTCGAGTCGCCCCCCGCACCGCACCGCCTCCACGACGTCGGGGTTCGTGTCGCGCGGAAGGTAGCGGCCTCTGCGCGGCCGCCGCAAGACGCCGACGCTCACTGCCCTGGCGAGGTCACGCGCGGTTGCTCCCGCTCGGATGAGGTCGTGCCGAGTGAGCACCGCCCGCGGCACATCGGGTGGAAGCGTGGGTGTGGGTGTCGCGGGTCGCAGCATCCTCTGAGCCTCGCGAGGTCACCCCCGCCGCCGGCGCGTCCATGCCCGATCCGTGGACAGCTGATGCGGACCGCGTCCCTGGGGAGAAAGTGCGGCGGTTCACAACTCCGGATCCTCGCGAGGAAACGGCGGCTGCCGGTGAGGAACGAAGGCACGCGTGCGCCGATCTCCGGAGTTGGGGACGGCCGAAGCGAGTAACCGAGCCTGCCCGCGCCGACGAGGTCGCCTCCTGTGCTGCGCCGGCCGCGGTGGGGTCGCATCGCCGCGTCGTTCATGACTCCGGAATCGGGCTCCCGCAGATGCGTTGATGTGGAGCGTGCTCCGTCGTGCAGCACGAGTATCCGGAGTTGTGCCCAAGACGACTCGCGTGATCGCGACCGCTAGCTGCGCGCGAGGCCCGGATGCGCGGCGAGGTAGGCGTCGAACGCCTCGCTCGTGGTCTTCTGCGGCACGTAGCCGAACCTCTCTTTGAGGGCGTCGTTCGCCAGCACGGGGCGGTACCTGAGGAACCCCACCTGTTCCGGCCCGTGCACCGTCGACCGCAGTGCGCGGCCGACGCACAGGGCGCCGGCGAGCACCGCGGCCGGGACCGTCACGACCGGCTTCCCGAGGCGGGCGGCGATCTCGTGCACCGTCATGCGGCCGTCGCCGGCCACGTTGTAGACGCCGGCCGGGCCGTCGGTCGCAGCGCGCACCATCGCACCGGCGACGTCGTCGACCCACACGAAGACGAACGGCGAGTCCGAGCCGCGCACGGCGAGGATCCGTCTTCCGTCCCACAGCGCGGTGATCTGATTGCGCACGGTGGGCCCGAGGATCGTCCCGATCCGGAACACGACCTGCTCGAGCGACGGGTGTCGCAGGCGGTACTCGGCCAGCATCTCCTCGACGAGCCGCTTGTGCCGCGCGTAGGGGAACTCGTCGTTGCCGCGCACCGGGTCGCTCTCGCGAAGCCACTCGGGGCTATCGGGGTGGTAGCCGTAGGCGGCGCCCGACGACGAGACGACGATGCGGCGCACCCCGGCGGCGACGCAGCCGTCGAGCACGTGCCGGGTGCCGTCGACGTCGACCCGGTACTCGAGGTCGTGGTCGCGGCCGGGGCTGACGATGGCGGCGAGGTGGACGACCACGTCGATCCGGTGCCGGCGCAGCACCTGCTCGACGGTGTCGGCGGCGGTCACATCGAGGTGTTCGAAGACGATGCCGTCGACGTGCTGTCGGGGCGCTCGCAGATCGGCTGCCACGACGAGCTCCACCTGCGGATGACGCGCCAGAGCGGCGGTCACGTGCGTGCCGAGGAATCCGCTTCCTCCCGTGACGAGAACGCGCGTCATGCCGGGGTCGCCGATGCGTGCGGCGTGGCGTCGCCCTTGGACGTGCCGGTCTTCCGGCCGGTGTGCCGCGCCCAGAGTCCCGCGACGATGAGTCCTGCGACGATGTCCCAGATGCCCCACCATCCGGCGACGATCGCCATGCCGCCGAGCCCGCCGAAGAAGGTGAAGACGAGCCCGAGCCCGAGCCCGGCGTTGCGGATGCCGACCTCGAAGGTGAGCGCCTTCCGTTCGCGGGTGCCCATGCCGCCGAGGACCGCGGTGCTGTAGCCGATGGCGAGGGCGACGGCGTCGTGGATGGTCACGACGAGAAGGATGACGCCGAGGAACGCGATGAAGTACTGCCAGTTGCCGGCGAGCGCTGCGACGATGAACCCGACGAGAGCGAGCAGCGAGAACCACTTCACGAACGGCTGCACGCGTTGCGCGAAGCGCGGGAGGCGGCTGCGCAGCGCCATCCCCAGCAGGAACGGCAGCCCGATGATGAGGAACACGTCGAGGAGCATCTGCCACGGGTTGAGCTCGACCGTCTCGAGGAGGTCGCGTGCCGCGGGGTGCAGCGATCCCCAGAACGCCACCGACAGCGGCAGGGCGATGATGTAGATCGGGTTGGCGACGGCGGTCATCGACACCGACAGCGCCACATTGCCGCCGGCGCGGTGGGTGAGCACCTGGGAGATGTTCCCGGGTGGGCAGCACGCGACGAGGATCATCCCGAGCGCCATCGACGGGGTCACCGGCAGCACCAGCGTCAGCAGGAAGGTGACCGCCGGCAGCACGATGAGCTGGGCGAGGATGCCGACGATGAAGGGCCGCGGTCGGCGGGCGACGATCTTGAAGTCGTCGACGGTCGTGTCGAGCGCGATGCCGAGCATGATGAGACCGAGCACGACGTTGAGGATCACCAGTGTGCCGGGGTTGAAGTTGAGGAGGACGTCGTCGGGGTTCATGGGGTCACTTCTTCGTGAGAGTGCGGATGAGGCGGCGGGTGCGCGAGGGGTGCGGGGGCAGCGGCGCCTCGCGGAGCGTCCGGGTGAGGTCGCGCACGGTACCGCGGTAGGCGTCTTTGTTGACGTAGTACGACATGCGCTCCAGCCCGAGGTAGCGGTAGCCCCCGGTGAGGTCGGGCCAGGGGCGGTTGACGCGGCGCCGGAAGAGTGAGGCGCGCTCAGGGTCGCGCTCGGTCGCCGCGAGGTAGGCGGCGATGAGCTCGGCCTGCTCGTAGCGGCCCTGCCAGCCGAGTCCGGACGCCTCGACCATCCCCATGACGTAAAGGCCGTTGAATGAGGGCGGGAAGATGTTGAGGAAGAGGCCGGGTGCCATTCCTGTCCAGTGCAAGGCGGCGCGGTCGACGAAGGGATAGTCGAGCCGATAGCCGGTGGCGAGGAGCACGGTGTCGTAGTCGTCGCTCGTGCCGTCGCGGAACCGGACCGTGGCACCGTCGAACCGGTCGATGTCGGCGCGGATCCGCAGATCGCCCTGGCCCAGATGCGTGAGGACGAGGGTGTTGACGATCGGGTGCGATTCGTAGATCTTGTAGTCGGGCTGGGGGAACCCGAACGAGACCGGGTCTCCCGTGAAGGCCCGCAGCACCCGGGTGTCGACGAACTGCTTGATGCGCGGCGGGAGCGGGCGTCCCTGGTTGAGGGTGTCGGCGGGACGCCCGAAGAGGTAGCGCGGCACGAAGTAGTAGCCGCGGCGCACGCTCATGTCGACGGATGCCGCGTGGTGCACGGCGTCGACGGCGATGTCGCATCCCGAGTTGCCCGCGCCGATGATGAGCACGCGCTTGCCGGCGAGCTGCCTCGCGCTCTTGTAGGCGCTCGTGTGGAGCATCTCACCCGTGAAGGTGCCGCGGAAGTCGGGCACGTGCGGTTCGGCGAGGGTGCCGTTGGCGATGATCACGCCGTCGTAGGCGGTCGTGGTGCCGGGAGTGCCTGTCGCGGTGAGTTCCCACCGCCCGTCGGGGCGACGCTCGAGCCGGGTCACCTTCGTGCCGAAGCGGAACTGCGCGGTGAGGCCGAACCGCTCGGCGTAGGCACGGAAGTAGCGTAGGAGGTCGCGGTGGCCGGGGTAGTCGGCGGTGCTGTCCATCGGGAACTCGGAGAACTCGGTGGTCGTCCGCGACGAGATGAGGTGCGCCGACTCGTACATGGTCGACCGCGGGTTGTCGATGTCCCACAGTCCGCCCACGCCCGGCCCGGCTTCGTAGCCGTCGAAGGCGATGCCTTCGCGCTGCAGGGCGCGGGCGGCGGACAGTCCTGATGGTCCGGCGCCGATGATGGCGTATCGGCGCGCGGGCGCCTCCCCAGCGAGCATTCCCCAGGCACTCCTTCGTGTCCGATGCAGATTCCCGATGCTATCGGCCGCGGGAGGGAATGCGTGTCAGGCGACGCCGAGCTCCGACCGCCGCTCTTCGACGATCTCGCGGACCAGCGGGTAGAGGGGGTGGTCGGCTTCCAGCCCGGTGACCGAGGCGGTGAGCTGGTCGACGGGCTCTTCCCGCAGGCGCCGCTGGAGCTCGGCGGACTGCTCGTCGTCGGGTTCGTCGAAGCGGAGCGCGGCGGCCATGGCCGTGACGAGCGCTCCCACCTCCAGTCCCCGTTCGGCGGCTTCTGCTGCCGGCCCGACGAAGCGCTCATGACGCGAGAGCTTGCGCAGCGGCTGGCGCCCGACCCTGCCGACGGTGTCGGGCAGGGCGGGGTTCGCGAAGCGCCTCAGGATGGTCGAACGGTAGTCGGCGAGCTCGGCGGGGTCGAGGCCGTGCTTGGCTTCGAGCAGTGCGGACGTCTCGGCCAGCACCGCCGCCACCCGCGCGGCGATGGCGGTATCGGCGAGCGCAGCGGAGATGGTCTCGATGCCCGCTTCGGCACCGAAGTAGGCGGTGGTCGCGTGACCGGTGTTGACGGTGAAGAGCTTCCGTTCGATGTATGGCGCGAGGTCGTCGACGAAGTGGGCGCCCGGGATGACGGGGGGTTCGTCGCCGAATGGCGGGCGCTCGATGGCCCACTCGTAGAACGGCTCGACCGTCACGTCGACGCCGGCGCCTTCGGGCTGGGCGGGGACGATCCGGTCGACCGCGGTGTTGGCGAACACGGCGCGTCCGGCGAGGGCGTCCCAGGCATCGCCCGCCTGGGCGCGGATCTCGTCGCGGAGCAGGTCGGTCGCGTTGATCGCGTTCTCGCACGCCATGATCTGCAGAGGCGGCGCTGACGGGTCGCGCAGAGCCAGCCCGGCGACGATCGGCGGTGCGACGAACTTCAGGATGGTGGGTCCGACGGCCGTGGTCACGACGTTGGCGGTGGCGATCTCGTCGACCAGCTCTTCGGGCTGGGTGGAGCTGTTGAGGGCGCGGAATCCGGTGACGACGGTGTCGGATCCCCCGTCGCCGACGGCGTGCACCGTGTACGAGTCGACGGCGTTGATCGCGTCGACGAGGGGTGCGGCGACGTCGGAGAAGACGAGCTCGTAGCCGCCTTCGTGGAGGAGGAGCCCGACGAACCCGCGGCCGATGTTGCCGGCGCCGAAGTGGACGGCCTTCATCACTGGTTCACCGACGACAGGAGGCCGTAAATCTCTTCGGGCGTCTGCGCCGACTTGAGTCGGGCGACCTCGTCTTCGTCGGAGAAGATGAGCGCGATCTGCGAGAGGATCTCGAGGTGCTCGTCGCCCTTGCCGGCGATGCCGACGACGAATGTGACGGGGTTGCCGTCCCAGTCGACGCCGCCGTCGTAGCGGACGAACGACAGCGCGGAGTCGAGGATCGCGCTCTTGGTCTCGTTGGTGCCGTGGGGGATGGCGAGCTCGTTGCCCATGTAGGTGGACACCGTCTGCTCGCGCTGCTGCATCGCGTCGAAGTACGCGCTCGTGACGGCGCCGGCGGCCTCGAGGATGTCGGCGGCCTCCTTCATCGCCTCTTCGCGGCTGGCCGAGCCCGGGCGGATGCGGACCTGTCCGACGTTCAGAACTTCATGTGCCATGACGACCTCTTCTCTCGCGATCTTCCACTGTCCTCGTGCCGTCGCAGGCACGACGCCTCGGGCTGCGAGGCCGGGCGCATCGCGCGTACCCGGCCCCGCAGCGGTCTTCCGAGGCTACGCGTCGTGCTGGTCCACGACCAGCTTCACGACCTCGTCGTACTTCGGCGAGTTCATGAAGTTGTCGACCGACACGTGCATCGCGCGAGGGTTCTGCGCGCGGGCCCGGTCGGTGAGCTGCTGCTGCGTGATCACCAGGTCCTCGCTGCCGTCGAGGTTGGCGACGGCCTTGTTCACCACCGTCACGTCGTCGACGCCCGCCTTCTTGATCTTGTTCCGCAGCACGCTGGCGCCCATCGCCGACGAGCCCATGCCCGCGTCGCACGCGAACACGATGCTCTTGATCTGCGTGGTCCCGCCGGCGGTGCCGGTCGCCGAGGCGCCGGTCTGCGTCGCTGCCGCGCCGCCGCCGACGGCCGAGCCGGAGCGCAGGTTGGCCAGGGCGTCGGAGCCCTTGCCCTTGTTCGCCTCCGTGGCCGCGATGGCGGCGTCGAACCCGCCCAGACCGGCCGCCTCGGCGGCGAGGTCCTTCTTGCGCGATGCGCGCAGGATGACCGCCGCGATGACGAAGGTCACCGCCGCCGACAGGACGACCGACAGGATCACGGCGACGTACGCCCCCGGCGCGGTCTGCAGCATCACGGCGATGATGCTTCCCGGCGCCGCCGGTGCCCGCAGGGCGCCCCCGAGCAGCATGTTGGTGGTGACGCCGGTCATGCCGCCCGCGATGAGCGCGACGATCAGCACCGGCTTCATGAGCGCGTACGGGAAGTACACCTCGTGGATGCCGCCGAAGAACTGGATCACGGCCGCTCCCGGAGCCGACGCGCGTGCCGCGCCGAGACCGAAGAACGTGAACGCGAGCAGGAGGCCGACGCCGGGGCCGGGGTTCGCCTCGAGGAGGAACAGGATCGACCGGCCCGTCTCGGTGGCCTCCTGTGTTCCCAGCGGCGTGAGCACGCCGTGGTTGATGGCGTTGTTGAGGAAGAACACCTTCGCCGGCTCGATGATGATGCTCGTGAGCGGCAGGAGGCCGGTCTCGACCAGCCAGCTGACCGCGGTCGAGAGCACGTTCATGATGCCGTTGACGAGCCACGCGATCGGGTAGAACCCGACGATCGCCATCACGAAGCCCCAGATGCCCGCCGAGAACATGTTCACGAGCATCTCGAAGCCCGCGCGGATGCGGTGCTCCCACAGCGAGTCGAGCCACCTCATCGTGTACGCCGCCAGCGGGGCCATGATCATCGCGCCGATGAACATGTGCACCTGCCCGAGCGTCTTGGCGTCGGGGTCGGCCGCCAGCAGCTCGGCGTTGAAGTTCGCGATGAGCAGGTCGGAGCCGGCGATCGCGCCCATCGTCGCGATGGTGGCGACGACGCCACCGCGCTGCTTGTAGACGATGTATCCGCCCGTGTACGCGATGATCAGCGGCAGCAGGTAGTGGATGAACGGTCCGACGATCGTGGCGAGGTCGGCGTTCGGGGTCCACCCCACGTCGATGAAGAACGCGGTGAAGATGCCCCACGCGATCAGCGCAGGGATGTTCGGCATGATCATGCCGGACAGGAACGTGCCGAAGCGTTGCACTCCGACGCGCGCGCGGTTGGCCCCGGTTGCGGGGGCTGACGCCGTTGTCATGGCTGGGTTCTCCTTCGGGTTGACCGCACAGGGCGGTGTCGGCCTCGGTCGTCGACCTCGGTCAGGCGGGGGTTTCGGCCGCGGCTTGGGCCGCGGCTCGTGCGGATGCCGCATCGGGTGCGGCGAGGGCGGCCGCGGCGATGCGCGCGGCATCGTCGCGGGTGTACTGCAGGAGGGTGGCTCGCACGTCCGCGAGGGCCGTCGGCGCCATCGAGAGTGTGGAAGCGCCGAGGCCCACGAGCACGACGGCGAGCAGCGGGTCGGCGGCGGCCTCGCCGCAGATGCCGACGGGCTTGCCGGTGGCCGCGCCGCCGTCGCCGGTGGCCTTGATGAGCTGGAGGACGGCGGGGTGCCACGGGTCCTGGAAGCTCGCGACCGAGCCGAGCAGCCGGTCGGCCGCGAGCGTGTACTGGGTGAGGTCGTTGGTGCCGATCGAGGCGAAGTCGGCGATCGCGAGCACCTTCTCGGCCAGGAGTGCAGAGGAGGGGACCTCCACCATGACGCCGGCCTTCTTGATGCCGTACTCCTTCGCGAGCGTCACGAAGTACTCGGTCTCCTCGACCGTCGACACCATGGGCGCCATGACCCACAGGTCGGCGTCGGTCGCGGCGTCCGCCTGGGCGAGCGCCGTCAGCTGCTCGCGCAGGATGTCCTCGCTCGCGCGGAGCGCGCGAAGGCCCCGAAGGCCCAGCGCCGGGTTCTCTTCGTGCGCATCGTTGAGGAACGCGAGCGGCTTGTCGGCGCCGGCGTCGAGCGCGCGCACGACCACCTTCTTGCCGGGGAACGACTGGAGGAGCTCGGTGTAGGCCTTGGTCTGCTCGTCGACGCCGGGTGCCTGGGTGGCCGACAGGAAGAGGAACTCGGTGCGGAAGAGGCCGACCCCTTCTGCGCCCAGTTCGACAGCCTCCGCGGCGCCGCCCGGCTTGCCGAGGTTCGCCAGCAGCGGCACGACGGTGCCGTCGGCGAGGGCGCCGGGGGTGATCGGGGCGGAGGAGGCGGCCGCGCGCGCGTCGGCGCGGTGCTGCGCCTGGCTCAGCTCCTCGTCGGTCGGCTGCGTCGTGACGACGCCCTTGGCGGCGTCGACGATGACCGTCTCGCCGTCGACCAGAGCCTTCGCGTCGGCGGCGCCGACGATCGCGACGATCGACTTCTCGCGGGCGAGGATCGCCGTGTGCGATGTGGGGCCGCCGTCGGTGGTGACCAGCGCGAGCACCTTGTCGAGGTCGAGGAGGGCGGTGTCGGCCGGCGCGAGGTCTTTCGCGACCAGCACGAACGGGTGCCCCGGGTCGGGAATGCCGGGAGCGGGGAGTCCGCGCAGCCGCGCGATCACCCGCTGGGCGACGTCGTCGAGGTCGGCGGCGCGCTCGCCGAGGTATCCGCCCATCGCCGCAAGAGTGTCGCGGAACGTGGCGAACGCGTCGTGGACGGCGAACTCTCCGGTCTTCCCGGCCTGCACACGCGTCGACACCTCCTGGTCGAGGGTCGGGTCCTCCGCCATCATGGCCTGGGCTTCGAGCACCTCGCGAGCGAGGCCGCCGGCCTGCGATCCGCGCTGCTCGAGCTCGCGGGCCACGGCGGCGACCGCCTCGCGCACGCGGGCGATCTCCTCGTCGGGCGTACGGGTGCTGGGCTCGTCCTGCGGGGCGGGCAGGGGATCGGCCATGCGCGCCACCGGGCCCTGGGCGACGCCCAGTCCGATGCCGACTCCTCGCAGTTCAGTCATGACGCGGTTCTCCTCGTGGTGCTCGTTCGTCGAATCTGGTCCGTCTGCCGGCTCGTCATGCCGGGTGGTGCTCGTCGTGCCTGGTCACTCGTCGTGGTCGGTGGTCAGCAGCTCGGCGAGCGTGTCGAGCACGCTCTCCGCCGTGTCGCCCTCTGCCGTCAGGGTCACGTAGTCGCCCTTCTCGGCGCCGAGCGAGATCACCCCGAGGATGCTCGCCGCGTTCACGGGCGCTCCGGCGCCCTTGGCGACAGTGACGGGGATGCCGGCGTCCTTGACGGCTTGCGCGAACAGCTTCGCGGGCCGTGCGTGCAGCCCGTTGGACGAGCCGATCCGGATGGTGCGGGACACTCCGGTCATGAATGCTCCTCTGCTGTCGTGATGGTCGGTCCCTGCGCGGCGGCGAGGGCGGTGTCGATGATCTCCAGCGTCCTCGACCCGTCGAGATCGCTGAAGATGTCGGGAGGCAGGAGCACGACCGACGCGCCCCGCAGGGCCGCGTCGCGCTCGATGCGTTCGATGGCGTGCTGGAGGTGAGGTCCCACGAGCACGACGTCCGCGGCATCCAGGTCGATCGGCAGCGACTGCTCGGTGCCGGCGACCGCGCTCACGTCACGGCCGCGGGCATGCGCCGCGTGCCGCACGCGCTGCGCCACGAATGTGCTCGATGCTCCCGCACCGCACACCACGAGGATCCTCATCGATCCGCCTCCTTGGCCCCATTCTTGTGAAGACGCTGGGAGCCGACAACCACTCCTCTTTCCGCGGGGGCGGAAGCCCTGCGACGGTCCCGTGGTTGACTGGCTCCGTGAGCAGAGCCCGCCAGGATCGCGTCCTCGCTCTGCTGTCGCGCGACGCAGAGTGGATCACGGCCGCCGCCCTCGCCGATGCGATCGGTGTGACTCCGCGCAGCATCCGCTCGTACGTCACCGCCATCAACGGCCGCGTCGTCGACGGCGTCGCGATCGAGTCGGGCCCGCAGGGCTACCGCGCAGGTCCCGAGGCAGGTGCCGCGCAGCGCGCCGGAGGCCCGGAGGCCGGCACACCCCGCGACCGTCTGCACCGCCTCGTGCGCGCCCTGCTGGCCGCGCCGGACGGGATCGACGTGTTCGAGACGGCGGAGGCGTTCCACGTGAGCTCGGCGACGCTCGACGCCGACCTCGCCCGCGTGCGCGCCCTGCTCGGCAATCTCGAGGGATCGGGGCTCGTCCTCGAGCGCACAGCCCACCGTGCCCGACTGCGCGGCACCGAGATGGGGCAGCGGCGCCTGCTGAGCAGGCTCGCGCATGACGAGACGGAAGATGGGGCGTTCGACCTCGACGCCCTTCGCCGCGCCCTCGGCGAGGACTCCATCGGTGCGGCCGCGTTCGGGCCGTTCAAGGAAGACCTGGTCGCGGAGCTCACGGGGCTCGGCTACTTCGTGAACGAGTTCGGGATCGGCGACGTCATGATGCACATCGCCATCGCCGCCGACCGCACCGCCCGCGACCACGGGCTCGAGGAGACGGGGCTCGCCGACGGGGGAGAGGCCGCGACACGCATCGAGGCCGTCATCGATCGCCTCAGCACCGAACGGCTGGGGGTCGCCTTCGGCCCGGGAGACCTGCGGCACCTCGCCGCGCTCGTGCAGAGCCGGGTCGTGGCGCCCGGCGCCGGCGAGCCCGTCGCCGTCATCCGCGAACGCCTCGACCCCGAGGTCGAGACGGCGGTGCGCGAAGTCGTCGCCCGCGCCGCCGCCGAGTTCCAGGTCGACATCGACCACGACGACTTCGTGCTGCGCCTGGCCCTCCACGTACAGAACCTCCGGGTGCGCGCGCGTGAGCGGGCGTGGTCGCGGAACCCCCTCACACGCTCGCTGAAGTCGACCTACCCGATGATCTTCGAGGTCGCGGTCTACCTGTCGGAGGGATTGCGCGGTCTGCTCGGGATGTCGCTTCTCGACGACGAGATCGCCTACATCGCGATGCACGTCGGCGGCAGGCTCGAGCGCAGCCGCCGCGCCGACACGCTGCTGACCGCGACGATCGTGTGCCCCGGCTACTACGAGCTGCACGAGCTGCTGCGATCCAGCGTGGCGCGCTCGCTGGGGCAGGCCGTCACGGTCGTCGGAGTCGAGACGCGCGTGGATCCCGACTGGTCGTCGATCGACACCGACCTCGTACTGACGACGATCGATCCCCCCGCCGCAGGAGACCGCTACGTGCGGGTGCAGCCGTTCCTCACCGACGGCGACGTCGAGCGCGTGCAGGCCGCCGCCGCCCGGGTGCGGCGGGCGCGTCGGCTGGCCCGCCTGCGTGCGGAGCTGGAGCGCTACTTCGACCCGGGCGCCTTCGTCTACGGCGTCGGCCCCGACGACCGCGAGGAGGACGTCATCGTGCGCCTGGGCGGCCACCTCGTCGCGCTCGGTGTCATCGACGACGACTATGTGCAGCGGACGATCGAACGCGAGCGTGTCTCCTCGACGGCCTTCACCGACGCGCTCGCCGTGCCGCACGCGCTCGGCATGACCGCCAGCCGTACGGCGATCGCCGTCGCGATCGCCGACCCGTCGATCCCGTGGGGTGACGCGCGCGTGCAGGTGATCGCGATGGTGGCGTTCAGCGAGTCGGACCGTGCCGCGTTCCAAACGGTGTTCGAACAGCTCGTCGAGGTGTTCAGCGAACGCGAGAGCGTGCAGCGGATCGTGCGGAAGGGCGTCACGTTCGCCGCGTTCCTCGACGAACTGGTCGCCGTCGTCGACGGCTGAGCGCGGGCGGTTCAGTCGCGCGCGAGCCTCGCCCGGAGCCCGAGCCGCACAGCAGGCCACTCGTGAGGGAGGATCGAGTACACGACCGTGTCGCGAAGCGACCCGTCGGGTCCGATCCTGTGGTTGCGGAGCACCCCGTCCTGCTTGGCGCCCAGTCGCTCGATCGCTGCGCGCGACTGGCGGTTGTGCCAGTGTGTGCGGAACTGCACGGCGATCGCGTCGCACGCGTCGAACGCGTGCGTCAGCAGCAGCAGCTTCGCGGCCGTGTTGACCGCGGTGCGCTGCACCGCCGGCGACAGCCACGTGTAGCCGATCTCGACCCGTCGGTTGGGCTGGTCTATCGAACAGAAGGTCGTCATGCCCACGGCGCGCCCCCCGGCGATGACCGCCCACGGGTTCATGCGCCCGGCGTCGCGCTCGGACAGCCGGCGCGCGATCTCGTCGGGCACCGACGCCGGGACCGACGTGTACCACGCGTAGTCGAGGCCCTCCCGGGCAGCCTGGAGGTCGGCGGAGTGCGCCGTGTCGAGAGGCTCGAGGGAGACGTGGTCGTTCGTCAGGACGACGGGGTCGGTCAGCAGCACCCGTCGAGCCTAGTGCGAAGCGTAGCCCGCGAGGACCCGCCGCGGCCTCCGCGCACGGCACGGGGTCACGACGGAATCGCGCCGCCGCGTCGCGCTCGGTTTGTCGGTCGGTCCCGTGCACAACTCCTGCAGATCGGGTCGGCATGGGCGGCGGGCCCGCGAGAATCCGCGGCACCGCCGCCTCGGCGCCGCCGGATTGCCGGAGTTATGAACGTCAGGAACGAGGGGCCGGCGGCATCACCGGGGCATCAGGGCATCTGCGCCGCGGCGAGCAGGTCGCGCGCTCCGACCTCGAGGTCCGCGAGGCGGGCGGCGGCGTCGTCGGCGGACGAGCCGCGCACATCCAGGTACACCTTCACCTTCGGCTCGGTGCCGCTCGGCCGCACGATCACGCGCGACCCGTCGACGAGCCACAGTCGCAGCACATCGCTGCGCGGGAGGTCGTCGACGCCGGCGAGGAGGTCGTCGATGCGCTCGACCGCGACCCCGCCGACGGCGGAAGGCGGGGTCGCGCGCAGGGCGGCCATGATCCGCGTGATGATCGACAGATCGTCGACCCGCACCGACACCTGGCCCGACTCGAAGGCGCCGAACGTCTCCTGGAACTGCGCGATGAGGTCGACGAGCGTCCGCCCCTGCTCGCGAGCCTCGGCGATCAGGCCGAGCATGGCGACGGCGGCCGAGATCCCGTCCTTGTCGCGGACCGTCTCGGGGTTGACGAGGTAGCCGAGCGCCTCCTCGAAACCGAACACGATCCCGGGAGCGCGCGAGATCCACTTGAACCCCGTGAGCGTTGCGGCGAAGCCGAGACCATAGTGCTCGGCGACGGTCTGGAGCCCCGGCGACGAGACCAGCGAGCAGGCGAGGGTGCCGCTGCGGACCTCCTGCGCGGCGCGCCAGCCCAGCAGCAGCCCCACCTGATTGCCGGTGAGGCGCCGCCATCCCTCGGCCGCGGCGGGATCGGGGACGGCGACGGCGAGCCGGTCGGCGTCGGGGTCGTTCGCGAGGATGAACTCGGCGCCCGCGGCGGTCGCTGTCGCGTAAGAGAGGTCCATCGCGCCCGGCTCCTCCGGGTTCGGGAACGCGACCGTCGGGAATGCGCCGTCGGGCTGGATCTGCTCCTCCACGACGACCGGAGCGGGGTAGCCCGCGGCGACGAGGATCTTCGCCAGCGTCTCGTAGCCGACGCCGTGCATCGCCGTGTACACCCAGGTCATCCCTGCGGCGCCGGCGGGAGCCGGGGCGACGGTCGCGGTGGCGGCGACGTAGGCCTCGACCACCTCCTCGTCGGCGATCGCGTACTCGCCGCGGGGCAGGAGGTCGATGGGTCCGGCGTCGGCGACGGCCTCGATGTGGGCGGCGATCTCGGCGTCGGCGGGCGACACGATCTGCGAGCCGTCGTCGGCGCCGCCGAGGTACACCTTGTACCCGTTGTCGTCGGGCGGGTTGTGCGACGCCGTCACCATCACGCCGGCCGCGGCCCCGAGGTGCCGCACGGCGAACGCCAGCACGGGCGTCGGGAGCAGCCGCGGAAGGAGCACGGCGCGCAGCCCCGCTCCGGCGAACAGCTCGGCACTGTCGCGCGCGAACACGTCGGAGTTGCGGCGCCCGTCATAGCCGACGACCACGAGCGGCGCGGCGGAGTCCGTCGCCTTCTCACGGAGGTAGGCTGCCAGACCCGCCGCGGCCTGCGACACGAGCACGCGGTTCATGCGGTTCGGGCCGGCGCCGAGCCGGCCGCGGAGACCGGCCGTGCCGAACTCCAGTCGTGCGCCGAAGCGGTCGGTGAGGTCGGCGAGGGCGGGGCCGTCGCCGGAGGCGGCGCGCTCGACGAGTGCCGACAGCTCTGCGCGCGTGACCTCGTCGGGGTCCTGCGCGAGCCATGCGCGGGCGGCGTCGAGCACCGGGGCGCTCATCACAGGGCGCCGATCACGCGGGCCAGGAGCGCCGAGATCACGGGTTCGGCCTGCTGACCCGCTTCGATCACCTCCTGGTGGCTGAGCGGGGTCGTCTGGATCCCGGCCGCCATGTTGGTGATGAGGGAGAACCCGAGGATCTCCATGCCCGCCTGTCGCGCGGCGATCGCCTCGAGTGCCGTCGACATGCCGACGATGTGGCCGCCGATCGTCTTCGCCATGCGCACCTCGGCGGGCGTCTCGTACTGCGGTCCGCGGAACTGGCAGTACACGCCCTCGTCGAGGGACGGATCGATGCTGCGGGCCAGATCGCGTAGCCGCTGCGAGTAGAGGTCGGTGAGGTCGACGAAGGTCGCTCCCTCGAGCGGCGAGTCGCCCGTGAGGTTGATGTGGTCGCTGATGAGCACCGGCTGGCCCGGCGTCCAGGTGTGCTTGATGCCGCCCGCGCCGTTGGTGAGCACCATGGTCCTGGCGCCGGTCGCGGCAGCGGTGCGCACGCTGTGGACGACCCGGCGCACGCCGTGGCCCTCGTAGTAATGCGTGCGTGCGCCGATCACCAGCACCCGCTTGCCGGTGGGGGTCAGCACACTCCGCAGCGATCCGACGTGCCCGGCGAGAGCGGGCTCGCTGAAACCGGTGACGTCGGTCGCGGCGAGGGTCGCGGTCGTCTCGCCGATGAGGTCTGCGGCCTTCCCCCACCCGCTCCCGAGCGTGAGGGCGACGTCGTGGCGTTCGACGCCGGTCAGTCGGGCGATGTCGGCGGCGGCGTCGGCGGCCACGGCGAACGGGTCGGAGGCGGGGTCGTCGAGCGGGTGAAGAGTCGGATCGGACATGGATCCACTCTAGGAACACGCGCGCGCTCTCGAAACCTCGGCGAGCCGGGGCGGCGCGCACGCAGAGCGGGGTGGCCACGGGCGCCGCTTTCCCAGGGGACAATGGATGTCATGTCCTTGAGCTTCGAGCGCACCCAGAGCGTCGCCGTGGTCGGCGGCGGACCCGGCGGATACGAGGCGGCGCTGGCCGCGGCACAGCTCGGAGCCGAGGTCACCGTCGTGGAGCGCGCCGGCGTCGGCGGCTCCGCCGTCATCACCGACGTCGTGCCCTCGAAGAGCCTCATCGCCACGGCCGATGCCGCCGTCGCGATCGCCGAGGCATCCGACCTCGGGGTGCAGCTGTTCGCGAAGTCCGACAGCGGCAAGCCGCTGAAGCCCGAGATCGCCATCAACCTCGCGGCGGTCAACAAGCGGCTCCTGTCGCTCGCGCGCCAGCAGTCCGACGACATGCGGGCGCACCTCGTCGAAGCGGGCGTGCGGATCGTGTCGGGCCACGGTCGTCTCGACGGTCCGCACGGCGTCGTCGTCTCGACCGGCCCCGGAGGCACCGACTTCGACCGCGTCGAGGCCGACACGCTCGTGGTGTCGGTGGGCGCGTCGCCGCGTGAGCTTCCGACGTCGAAGCCCGACGGCGAGCGCATCCTCACCTGGACGCAGCTGTACGACATGAAGGTGCTTCCGACGCATCTCATCGTCGTCGGATCGGGAGTCACGGGCGCGGAGTTCGCCTCGGCGTACATGAACCTCGGCGCGAAGGTCACGCTCATCTCGAGCCGCGACCAGGTGCTCCCCGGTGAAGACCGGGACGCCGCGACGGTCCTCGAGAAGGTGTTCAAGCGCGGCGGCATGACGGTCCTGTCGAAGTCGCGGGCCGAGAAGGTGGAACGCGCGGGCGACGGCGTCGTCGTCACCCTCTCGGACGGCCGGACCGTCGAGGGGAGCCACTGCCTGATGGCGGTGGGCTCGATTCCGAACACGGCGGGCATCGGTCTCGAGGAGGCCGGCGTGCAGATGACCGAGTCCGGCCACATCCGCGTCAACCGCGTGGCCCGCACGTCGGTCCCCAACATCTACGCCGCGGGCGACTGCACGACGTTCGTGCCGCTCGCCTCCGTCGCGTCGATGCAAGGGCGCATGGCCGTGTTCCACGCCCTCGGCGACACGGTGATCCCGCTCGACCGCCGACGCATCACGGCGAACATCTTCACTGCTCCTGAGATCGCGACGGTCGGCACGCAGGAGAAGGACATCGAGTCGGGGGCCTACAACGGCTACGTGTACAAGCTGCCGCTGGCGGCCAACCCGCGCGCCAAGATGATGGGCATCAAGGACGGCTTCGTGAAGCTCATCGCGCACGAGGGTTCGGGCACGGTGCTCGGCGGTGTGATCGTCGGTCCCCGCGCGTCGGAGCTCATCTACCCGATCGCGATCGCCGTCGAGCGGCGCCTGACGGTCGATCAGGTCTCACGCGTGTTCGCGGTGTACCCGTCGCTGTCGGGGTCGATCACCGACGCCACACGAGCGATGCACCTCGTCACCCGCGACGAGACCGCCCTGACCTGATCTCATCTGCCTGAGCTGCGGTCACCGCTCGACGGTCATCTCCTGCAGGATCGTCACGTGCAGGTAGGTGGGGCTGTCGGTGGTCCCGTCGACGAGCACGGCGGTCGCTCCCGTCGCGCCGAGCTTGATCTCGTGCGGCGCTTCGTCGCACGGGATCGTCTCGGTGAGTGAGAGCGCCGTGGCGTCGCCCTCGGCGAAGGTCGTGATGGTCACATCGACCGTCTCGCCGCCGAAGCAGCGTGCGTCGGCGCGCGTCAGGGTCGTGGCGTTGTCGAAGTCGAGCCGAACGCCCTGGTCCGTCCCCGAGCCGGAGGCCGATCCGTCGGGACCCACCTGCATGGCGGCGATCCCGGCCGCGCCGGGGCCGTCGGACTCGGCATCCTGCACCCCTTCGAGCCACTCCTGGGCGGCGTCGAGATCGACGGTCGGGGCGGCTGTCGCGCAGGCGGACAGCAGCAGTGCACTGCCGCCGAGGACCAGGAGGGGGAGGAGCCGTCGCATCGCCCCACGGTAACCCGGGCCGGGGGCCGTGTCAGCCCCCTTGCAACGCGTCAGGAGATCGTGAGCAGCTGGTGACCGGCCGGCACGGTGGTGCCGGGGTCGGCGTTGATCCCGCTGACGACGCCGTCTTTGTGGGCCTGGAGCGGCTGCTCCATCTTCATGGCCTCCAGGACGACGACGAGGTCGCCCTTGACGACCTGCTGCCCGTCTTCGACCGCCACCTTCACGACCGTCGCCTGCATCGGCGACTTCACCGCGTCGCCCGAGGCGCCCGCCACCACGGTGGGTGCGTGCGACCGTCGCGACGGCGGCACGGCTGCGGGTCGTCCGACCTTGGTCGGCGCCTGCGCGATGCGGTCGGGGAGGCTCACCTCGAGGCGCTTGCCGCTGACCTCGACGACGACCGTGTGCCGTGGCTCGGTGTGTTCGGGCGCCTCGAGCTCGCCGTCCCACGGGGCGATGTCGTTGTCGAATTCGGTCTCGATCCAGCGTGTGAAGACGCCGAACTCGCCGTCGTCGGCGGTGAACGCGGGATCGCGCACCACCTTGCGGTGGAACGGGAGCACGGTCGGCATGCCGGCGATCTCGAATTCGTCGAGGGCGCGCCGCGAACGCTCCAGCGCCTCGGCCCGGTCGCGCCCCGAGACGATGATCTTGCCGAGGAGCGAGTCGAACGCCCCCGAGACGCTGTCGCCCGCCGTGACGCCCGAGTCGAGACGGATGCCGGGCCCGCCGAACGTCTTGAACTGGTGGATGCGCCCCGGCTGCGGAAGGAATCCGCGCCCCGGGTCTTCGCCGTTGATGCGGAACTCGATCGAGTGGCCGGTCGGCTGCGGGTCGTCGTAGTCGAGAACGCCACCCTCGGCGAGGCGGAACTGCTCGCGCACCAGGTCGATGCCGGTGACCTCTTCGGAGACCGGGTGCTCGACCTGGAGGCGCGTGTTCACCTCGAGGAACGAGATGGTGCCGTCGGCGCCGATGAGGAATTCGCAGGTTCCTGCGCCGACGTAGCCGACCTCCTTGAGGATCGCCTTCGAGGCGCTGTAGAGGATCTCGTTCTGCGCGTCGGTGAGGAAGGGTGCGGGCGCCTCTTCGACGAGCTTCTGGTGGCGTCGCTGGAGCGAGCAGTCGCGCGTCGAGACGACGACGACGTTGCCCTCGGCGTCGGCCAGGCACTGGGTCTCGACGTGACGCGGCCGGTCGAGGTACTTCTCCACGAAGCACTCGCCGCGCCCGAAGGCGGTGATCGCCTCGCGGGTGGCCGACTCGAACAGTTCGGCGACCTCGTCGAGCTCGCGCGCGACCTTCAGGCCGCGCCCGCCCCCGCCGTAGGCCGCTTTGATCGCGATGGGGAGTCCGTGCTCCTTCGCGAAGGCGATGACCTCGTCGGCGCCCGCGACGGGACCGGGGGTGCCAGGGGCGAGCGGCGCCCCGACCTTCTCTGCCACATGGCGCGCGGTGACCTTGTCGCCGAGGGCCTCGATGGCATCGGGGGACGGCCCGATCCAGGTGAGGCCTGCACCGATCACGGCGCGGGCGAAGTCGGCATTCTCGGCGAGGAAGCCGTAGCCGGGGTGCACGGCGTCGGCCCCGGAGCGGCGTGCGACCGACAGGATCTTGTCGATCGACAGGTAGGTGTCGGCGCTCGTCGCCCCCTCGAGCGCGTACGCTTCGTCGGCGAGGCGAGCATGCATGGCGTCGCGGTCCTGGTCGGCGTACACGGCGACGGAGGCCTTGCCGGCGTCTCGGGCGGCGCGGATGACGCGGACGGCGATCTCGCCGCGGTTCGCGATGAGCACCTTGGCGATGTGAGGCATGGATGCCAGCCTACCCAGCAGACCCCCGATGCCTTTGGATCACTCGCACAAGATCATCGAGGAAACGTAGGGGAAACCCTCTCAATCCGCGGGGGTCTCGGCGGGCGCCGCGGCCGACGTCCACAGGTGGGTCCACGTCACGCCGAGGTCGGCTGCCAGTCGGCGGACGGTCGACAGCGACATTCCGACGACGGTCGACGGGTCGCCGTCGACGCGGGTGATGAAGGCGCCCCCGAGGCTGTCGACCGTGAAGGCCCCCGCGACCAGCAACGGCTCACCCGACGCGACGTATGCCGCGATCTCCTCGTCGCTCACATCGGCGGCGAAGGTCACCGCGGCCTCGGCGACAGCGTGCGCCTCGACCGGCTCCTCCCCGGGCGAGACCCGGAACACGCTGTGCCCGGAGTGGAGCACGCCCGTGCGTCCCCGCATGGCATGCCACCGTGCAGTCGCGGCCTCGGACGTGTAGGGCTTGCCGAGCACCTCGCCATCGAGCTCGAACATCGAGTCTCCGCCGATGACGATCCCGTCGAAGTCGGGCTCGTCGATCCGCAGCGCGTCGACGACGTCCGCAGCCTTCCGGCGAGCGAGCAGCAGCACGTGCTCGTCGGGCGGCAGAACGCGGCGCTCGGCCGCTTCGACGTCGGCGATCACCGCCTCCTCATCGACGCGGGGTGCGCGCAGGCTCGGTTCGATCCCGGCCTGCCGCAGCAGCATCCGGCGGGCGGGGGAGGTGGAGGCCAGGCATACGCGCATCCCGTCACGCTACCGCCCGCGCTCGTTCGGCCAGCCCGAGCGGCGGCCTGCTGCGGTGGATGCGGAGGCGCGTATGCGAGAGTCGAAGGATGGCGACTCCCGAGCAGGACATCGAGCTGGACATCACCGACGTGGCGCACGGGGGCGTGTTCATCGGACGGCACAGCGAGCCCGGCGATGCGGAAGGCGCCGGCCGCGGCGGCCGGGTCGTGTTCGTGCCCGACGCGATCCCCGGCGAGCGGGTGCGCGTGCGGCTCACCGATACCGGGAAGGCCTCCTTCTGGCGGGGCGAGGTGCTCGAAGTGCTGCACGCGTCGCCGCACCGCGTGCCCCACGTGTGGCCACAGGCAGACGTGTCGGTGGCCCCGGCGTCGCGCGCCGGCGGCGCTGACTTCGGCCACATCGCCCTCGACCACCAGCGCGACCTCAAGAAGCAGGTGATCACGGATGCTCTCCGGCGCATCGGCGGCGCCGACCTGCCGGTGACGATGGAGAAGGCGCGCCCCGCCCGCGACGAGCGAGGCCGGATCGTGGCGGAGGAGGCGGACGACGCGACCCGATGGCGCACGCGGGTGAGCCTTCACGTCGACGCCGAGGGGCGGGTCGGACCTTTCGCCGCGCGCAGCCACCGCGTCGTCGACATGGGGGAGCTCCCTCTCGCGACCGCCGCCATCGCCGAGGTCGCCGGGCAGCGCCGCGACGCCCGCCCGGGCCGGCTCGACTTCGTGCAGCCGTCGGACGGACGGGTGCGCGTCATCGCGCGCCCCGAGCCCGACAGCGCCCGACGCGCTCCCGGTGGCCGGCGCGGAGCGCGCGGGCCTCGACGAGGAGGTGCGCCCGCCGCGGCCGTCGTCGATCCGGCCGCCCGCGAGACGATCATCCAAGAGGTCGCAGGCCGACCCTTCAAGGTCGATGCGGGCGGCTTCTGGCAGGTGCACCGCCTCGCGGCGCAGACACTCACCGAGGCCCTCCTCGACGCCCTCGCCGAGGCCGGTGCCGACGCCGTCGACCCCGACGCGTGGCACCTCGACCTGTACGGCGGCGTCGGGCTGCTCGCCGCGGCGGTCGCCGGAGCCGGCGGCCCGTCGACTCGGATCACCACGGTGGAGTCCGACGCGCGCGCCACCGAGCACGCCGGCGGGAACCTCGCCGAGTGGGTGGGCGCGCGCGCCGAGACCGGCCGTGTCGACCAGTGGCTCGCGCAGCTGCAGACCTCCGCGTCGGCCGCCGAGCGGGCCCGGCTCCAGCGCGGCGTCGTGGTGCTCGACCCGCCGCGCGCCGGCGCCGGCCGCGAGGTGGTCGAGCGGATCGCCGGCCTCCGCCCCGCGCATGTCGCCTACGTCGCCTGCGATCCCGTCGCGCTGGCACGCGATCTCGCCACATTCCGCGGCCTCGGCTACGAGGCGCGGTCGGTGCACGGATACGACCTCTTCCCCCACTCGCACCATGTCGAATCGGTCGCGCTCCTCACTCGCGAGGGCTCCGGTCGTTAGGCTGTGGGAATGACTCGTGTCGCCCTCATCGACGATCACGAATCCGTGCGCCTCGGCCTCGAGGCCGCGTGCGGGCGTGACCCCGATCAGGAGGTCGCATACTCGGGCGACACCGTCACCGGCTACCTCAAGTGGCGCGCCCTCGCTCATGCCGACCCGGCAGACGTCGTCGTGCTCGACCTCACCCTCGGCGACGGGACCACGGTCACCGAGAACGTCACGCGACTCGTGCGCGACGGTTCCGAGGTCATCATCCACAGCGTGGCCGACCGTCCCGCCGCCGTCCGCGAGGCGCTCGCCGCCGGTGCGGCCGGGGTCGTGAGCAAGTCGTCGCGCATCGACGACGTCATCCGCGCCATCCGTATCGTCGCGCGCGGCGAGCCGCTCGACAACGTGGAGTGGGCCAGCGCCGTCGACGGTGACCGAGCTTTCGCCGACGCGCAGCTCTCGGCGCGCGAGCGCGACGTGCTGAGGCTGTACGCCGCCGGGCTGCCGCTCAAGGCGGTCGCCGACCGGCTGGGCATCGCCTACTCGACGGCGAAGGAGAACATCACCCGGGTGCGGGTGAAGTACATCGAGGTCGGACGCCCCGCACCGACGAAGGTGGACCTCCTGCGCCGCGCGATGGAGGACGGACTCGTTGCCGAGGGCGACGGTGACCTCTGAGCTGGCGCCCTCCGGACCCGTTCCGGTGCGGCCCGTCCTTCCCCTCGGGGAAGCGACGGCCGCCGGCTCGGAGCGCTTCTCGCAGGCGCGGATGGAGCGCATCCTCGGCCTCGTGATCGGGTTCGGGTGCTCGGTGCTCGGCGCGCAGGCGTTCCTCAATTCGCTCACGTCGGTGCAGGAGGGTCCGCTGTGGCGTGTGGCCCTCGTCGTGGCGGTGTTCGTGCCGCTCATCGTCATGGTGGTCGCGGCGTGCAGCGGGTTGGCGGTGCGGGCGTGCGCGGGCGTCTTCGCGTTCGTCTTCCCCGTCGTGCTCCTCGTCTGGCCCATCGCGACGGCCGGGCGAGCCGAGTTCTCGGCGGGCGAGCCGTGGATCTGGTTCCTCCTGAACGTCGGCACGGCCGCGGCGGTGCTCGCCTTCCGGATGCCGCTGCAGATCCTGTGGGCGGGGTTCATCCCCGTGCTGTACGGCGTGGTCCGCACCATCCAGGTCGGTGTCGAGGACCTCTTCGCGACGATCCTCAACGTCGTGTTCGCGATCATCCTCGCTCTCGTGTTCGTCGTGCTCGGGTGGATGCTGCGGTCGATGGCCAGGCAGATGGACATCGCTCGCCGCGAGGCCGTCGGCTCGTATGCGGCGGCGGCGGCCGCGGATGCGGCCGAACGCGAACGCGTGGCGGTCGCGGCCCTCATGCACGACAGCGTGCTCGCGGCCCTGATCGCCGCCGAGCGTGCGCACACCCCCCGCGAGCGGTCGCTCGCCGTCTCGATGGCCCGCGAAGCGCTCACGCGGCTCGCGAACGTCGACCAGGATGCCGGTGAGGGCTCGGATGCCCCGGTGCCGCTGGAGACCTTCGTGTCGGACCTCGAGATCGCCTCGCTCGAGGCGGGCGGCCCGGACGTCGTGAGCGAACTCCCCGAGGAGACGTGGTCGCTCCCGGGCCGTGTGGCGCGGGCGCTCGTGCTCGCGGCGACGCAGGCGATCGCGAACGCCGTCGAGCATGCTGCCGGGGAAGGGCTCGTCGTGTCGGTGGTCGCCACCGAGCAGCGCGTCGAGATCCTCATCGGCGACTCGGGTCCGGGTTTCGATCCCGCGGCCGTGCCCGACGACCGGCTCGGCATCCGCGGGTCGATCTCGGCGCGCGTCGCCGCCGTCGCTGGGACCGCGCGCATCGAGAGCGACCCGACCGGGACGCAGGTCACCCTCGTGTGGGAGAGGACGTCATGAGAGTCTCGATGCGCACCGCGCTGTCGGCGCTCGGCGTCGTCTTCACGGCGTACCTGGCGGTCGGCGGCCTCGTGTGGACCCGCACGCCCGAGCATCCCTTCGCGATCGTCGCGGCGGTCGCCCTGTACCTCGTGGTGACGTGGCTGTGCATCTTCTGGGGGCCCGTGAATCGCCCTCTGCCGATGTGGATCGTCGTGCTGGTGCTGGCGTCGGCGGTGATCGTGCCCAACGCGACCTGGTACGGCGCGGGGCTGCAGTGGGCACTCCAGCCGTACGCCACGTGGGGCCTCGGCGGCATCAGCGCGCTGCTGGCGATCCTCGTCGTGCGCGGGCGGGTGCTGGCGGCCTGGATCGGCGTCGCGACCCTGGTCATCACGGGGAGCTTCTGGATCGGCATCGTCAGCGCTCTGTCACTGGGCGCCGTGGGGGCCGTCGTCTGGGTGGGGATCGCGCAGCTGGTCACGGGTCTCATGGCTCGCGCCGCCCGCGACACGGCGGAGCTCACGGAGCTCCAGCGCTCGTCGTCGGAATGGCTCGCGTCGCAGACCGGCCGCCGCCGGGAGCGCCGGGTGACCGTGCAGCGGGCGATCGCGCTCGCGGCCCCCGTGCTCACCCGCGTGATCGAGACGGGCGCCGACCTCACCGAGGCGGAGCGCGATCAAGCGCGGCTGGCAGAGGGGCGACTGCGCGACGAACTGCGGGGACGCCGCCTGCTCGACGACGCCGTCCGGGTGCAGCTCGAAGCCGTGCGGCGCCGTGGCGCCGACGTCACGATGCTCGACGAGGGCGGACTCGATGAGATCGACGAGGAGCAGCTGACGCTCATCCGTGAGGAGCTGGCGTCGACCCTCGAGCATTCGCACTCGGAGCGCGTGTTCATCCGCACGTCGCCGCATGAGAGCGTCGCGGTCACCATCGTGGGCCGCTCGCGCAGTGACGAGGATCCCGACGGCGAGGAGGTCGTCGACCTGTGGCACGAGATTCGGCGCCCCTCGGACGCGGCGACGCCCGACGTCTGAGTGCCTCTGGTCTGAGTGCCTCTGGTCTGAGTGCCTCTGGTCTGAGTGCCTCTGGTCTGAGCGCCTCTGGTCTGAGCGCCTCTGGTCTGGGCGCCTCTGGTCTGAGCGCCTCGGGCGTGAGCACGCGCGTGATCCGCGATTCCGGCGGTGAGAAAGAGGAAGGCGAGGGGCGGCGAAGCCGCCCGCCCCTCGCCTAGCGAGCGGTTACCCGAAAACCGGCTCGCGGGCCGGGTCTGTCATGAAGAACAGCCCGGCCGAACGCAGAAGCGTTCCAGCAGTTCCAGTGTGATCTGCGGGGTCGGGAATGTCTGTAGGTATTTTGGGGGACATTGTGCGGCGTCCCCACCAAACGTGCCTGTCAGACGCAGGCGCGACCTCGCGATACTCCCGGTCAGCCGCTGAAAACGCCCCAACCCAGGTCGCGCCGCAGCGGCTGCCGGAGCGCCCGTGCCGACACGTGCCACGCCGACGGGCGTGCCGTGTCGTCGGCGAGCGCGCCGGCCGCCTCCGTGGCGTACGCGTCGCTCACGACGGCGATGACGGCAGCGATGTCCTCGGCGGTGGGGTGGCCGCGCTCGATGTCGATGCGCAACGCCGGTCCGCGCGCCGCGTCGGCGGCGTCCGCGAGGTCGGGGCTGTGCGATGCGGACGAGGTCACAGCGGAATGTTCCCGTGCTTCTTGGCGGGCAGGCTCGCGCGCTTGCCGCGCAGCGAGCGCAGCGCCTTGGCGATCGCGACACGCGTCGCGGCCGGCTCGATGATGCCGTCGAGCTCACCGCGCTCGGCGGCGAGGAAGGGCGACGCCACGTTGTAGGTGTACTCGTTCGCGAGGCGAGCGCGCACGGCGGCGACGTCTTCGCCGGCCTCCTCGGCTTTCTTGATCTCGCCTCGGTAGAGGATGTTGACCGCGCCCTGGCCGCCCATCACGGCGATCTCGGCGGTGGGCCATGCGAGGTTGATGTCGGCGCCGAGCTGCTTCGATCCCATGACGATGTACGCACCGCCGTAGGCCTTCCGCAGGATGACGGTCACGAGCGGCACGGTGGCCTCGGCATAGGCGTAGAGCAGCTTCGCGCCGCGGCGGATGACACCTGTCCACTCCTGGTCGGTGCCGGGCAGGTAGCCGGGCACGTCGACGAGGGTGACGATCGGGATCGAGAACGCGTCACAGAACCGCACGAAACGGCTCGCCTTCTCGCCGGCCTCGATGTTGAGCGTGCCGGCCATCTGCGACGGCTGGTTGGCGATGATGCCGACGCTGCGCCCCTCGATGCGGCCGAAGCCGATGACGATGTTGGGTGCGAACAGCGGCTGCACCTCGAGGAACTCTCCGTCGTCGGTGATGCGAGAGATCACCTGATGCATGTCGTACGGCTGGTTGGGGGAGTCGGGGATGATCGAGTTGAGGGCGCGGTCGGCGTCGGTCGTCTCGAACTCGAACGCCGTCTCGTAGGTGGGGATCTCCGACATGTTGTTGTCGGGGAGGAAGCCGAGCATCGTGCGCACGTAGTCGATCGCGTCGTCCTCGTCCTCGGCGAGATAGTGGGCGACTCCTGAGCGGGTGTTGTGCGTGTACGCACCGCCCAGCTCCTCCATGCCGACGTCCTCGCCGGTCACGGTCTTGATGACGTCCGGGCCGGTCACGAACATCTGGCTGGTCTTGTCGACCATCACGACGAAGTCGGTGAGAGCCGGCGAGTACACCGCGCCGCCCGCCGCCGGCCCCATGACGATCGAGATCTGCGGGATGACGCCGGACGCCGCGGTGTTGAGGCGGAAGATCTCGCCGTACTTGCCGAGGGCGACGACGCCCTCCTGGATGCGCGCGCCGCCCGAGTCGAGGATGCCGACGATCGGCATGCCGCCTCGCAGCGCGAATTCCATGACCTTGATGATCTTGTCGCCGGCGACCTCGCCGAGCGATCCGCCGAAGGTCGTGAAGTCCTGGGCGTAGACGGCGACCGTCCGGCCGTGGATCGTGCCGTGTCCGGTGACGACCGAGTCGCCGTACGGGCGCGACCGGTCCATCCCGAAGGACGTCGTGCGGTGGCGCACGTATTCGTCGAGCTCCACGAAGGAGCCCGGGTCGACGAGGAGCTCGATGCGCTCACGTGCCGTGAGCTTGCCCTTCGCGTGCTGCTTCTGCCGTGCGGTCACCTCGGCATCGACCACGGCCTCCTCGTACCGGGCGCGGAGGTCGGCGATCTTGCCGGCGGTCGTGGTCATGTCGGGCTGCTCGGTCACGCGTTCCACCCTAGCGAGCGGGTTCCGCCCAGCGTTGGCGGATGCCGACAACGAGTGTCGTGTTCCGTTGTGCGATGGGGTCAGGGGCGTATCGTGGCGGCATGTCGATCCCCGCCCCCGGATACCCCCTGGCCGCCGCCGTCACCCCGCGACTCCACGTGATCGACACCGTCGACTCCACGAACGCGAAGCTCGTGCGCGACGCGACCGACGACCCCGACGGCCACCCGCACCTCTCGGTCGTGTTCACCCGCGATCAGCGCGCGGGGCGGGGGCGGCTCGACCGGTCGTGGACGGCGCCCCCGGGCACGGCGATGGCCGTGTCGGTGCTGCTCGATGTCGCTGCCGTGGCGCACGCGGACCGTGGCTGGATCCCGCTCGTCGCGGGCGCCGCGATGCGCCGCGCTGTCGCTGCGCAGCTCGTCGGGCTGAAGGTGACGCTCAAGTGGCCCAACGACGTGCTCGTGAGCGACCTGAAGATCTGCGGGATCCTCGCGGAGGTGCTGCCGGGAGACCCGCACCGCGTCGTCGTCGGTGCGGGCGTCAACACGCAGATGGCGTCGGTGGACCTGCCCGTGCCGACGGCGACGTCGTTCGCCGCGCTCGGGCGCGAGGCGGACGAGGACCGTCTGCTCGCCGACTATCTCGAGGCGCTGCGCGACGGGATCGCGGCGCTCGCCGTCGGCGGACCCGACGACGTGCGCGGCGACATCGAGGAGGCGTGCGCGACGATCGGCAGCGAGGTGACCGTCACCCTGCCCGATGGGAGGGGCGACACGTCGGCGACCGTGCTGGAGGGCATCGCGGTGCGGTTGGACCCCGAGGGGCGGCTCGTGATCGACGCTCAGGGCGTCGAGACGGTCGTGTCGGCCGGGGACGTGGTGCACGTGCGCACCGCCGGACGGCGCTGAGCGCACCCGCGGCGCGCCGCTGCGGCAGGGCGTCGGAGGCCTCGGACACAATGGAGGCGTGACCCAGCCGAGCTCGTACACGGGGCGGCCGCAGACGCCGGCCCCCGGTGCCGTCGCGCCCGAGCTGCGTCTCGCGCGGCTCCGGCCGCATGCCGCGCGGCTCGTGTGGCCGGCCCTGGTGCTCGTGGTCGCGGCGACCGCCACCGGGTTCTTCTCCGGCAACCCGCCGGAGTTCGTGCGCGAGGCCGGCGCCCCGGTCGACGCGCTGACCGAACCCGCCGTCGGCGCGATCACCGGGTGGGACCTCCTGCTGTGGGCAGTAGCCCTCGTCGCGGTCGTCCTGCTCGCGGTGGTGCCCTACCTCCGCTGGCTCGCCCACACCTACACGATCACGACGCGCCGCATCGTCGAGCAGCACGGGCTGCTGCGTCGCGAGCGACGCGAACTCGCCCATGCCCGCGGCTACACCATCTCCGAGCGGCGCGGTCCGCTGCAGCGGCTCCGGGGCGCGGGCACCCTCGTGCTGTCCAACGGGGTCGACGCGCCGCTCATGCTGCGGAACGTTCCCTCCGTGCGCCTCGTGCACGAGACGCTCGCCGACCAGGTCGAGATCAGCCAGATCCTCGCTCACCGCGACTCGCACAGCATCCCGACCGTCGCCGACGCGTCCTGACGTCCGACGTCACGACGCCTCGCTCTCCTGCGGCACGCTTCCGCCCGCGACCGGGACGGATGCGCCGCCGGGAACCTGGGAAGATGGAAGGGCTCAGCGGAGGGAGACGCATGTCCATCGAGGTCGGAATCGTCGGCGGCGGCCAGCTCGCGCGCATGATGATCGCGCCAGCAGTCGAACTGGGCGTCAACGTGCGGGTGCTGGCGGAGGAGCCCGGCATGGCGGCAGACCTCGCAGCGTCTGCTGTGGGCGACTACCGGGACGTCGACACGGTGCTGGCGTTCGCCCGCGACGTCGACGTGGTGACCTTCGATCACGAGCACGTGCCGCAGGAGGTGCTCCGCGCGCTCGTCGCCGAGGGGATCGCCGTGCACCCCGGCCCGGACGCTCTCCAGTTCGCGCAGGACAAGCTCCTCATGCGCGCGCGGCTCGACGAGCTCGGGATGCCCCAGCCCGAGTGGGCCGCCGTCGCGGATGTCGCGCAGCTCCAGGCCTTCCTCGATGAGCACGGCGGCCGCGCCGTCGTCAAGACGCCGCGGGGCGGGTATGACGGCAAAGGCGTCCGCGTCGTCGAATCGGCGGAGCAGGCGCAGGACTGGATCGACGCCCTGGAGCCGGGCGGAGCGCTCCTCGTCGAGGAGCTCGTCGACTTCACCCGCGAGCTCGCGCAGCAGATCGCCCGGCGCCCGTCGGGCGATGCCGTCGCCTACCCGGTGGTGGAGACGGTGCAGCGGGGAGGGGTGTGCGCCGAGGTGATCGCCCCGGCGCCCCGTTCCGGTGCGCGGCTGCCGGACGTCGCCGCGCAGATCGGACATGCGATCGCCGAGGGGCTCGGGGTGACCGGCATGCTCGCGGTCGAGCTGTTCGAGACCGCCGACGAGCGCCTCCTCGTGAACGAGCTGGCGATGCGCCCGCACAACTCGGGCCATTGGGGCCAGGACGGCGCCGTGACGGGGCAGTTCGAACAGCACCTGCGGGCCGTGCTCGACCTGCCGCTGGGCGACGCCTCGCCGCGCCAGCCGTGGGCGGTCATGGTCAACATCCTGGGGGGGCCCGCCGCCGACTCGCTCGAGAGCCGCTTCCCGGCCGTGCTCGCCGCACACCCGAGCGTGAAGGTGCACACCTACGGCAAGGCGCCGCGGCCAGGTCGCAAGGTGGGCCACGTCAACGCCGTGGGCGACGACCTCGACTCGGTCGTGTACGACGCGCGTGCCGCAGCCGCCCACTTCGACGGCTGACGGGGCGTGCCGTTGCGGCGAGTTCGCAGACTCGGCACCTAGCCTGGTCGGGTGACCCGACCGCTGCACTCGTCCGCATCTCCCCTCGTCGGCGTCGTGATGGGATCCGACAGCGACTGGCGCATCATGAGCGACGCGTCTCAGGCGCTGTCTGACTTCGGCATCGCGCACGAGGTCGAGGTCGTCTCTGCGCACCGCACCCCCGACAAGCTCCTCAGCTATGGACGTGAGGCGCGCGCCCGCGGTCTGAAGGTGATCGTCGCCGGCGCCGGCGGCGCCGCGCACCTGCCCGGCATGCTGGCCTCCCTCACGCCGCTGCCTGTGGTGGGCGTGCCCGTGCAGCTCGCCACCCTCGACGGCCTCGACTCCCTGCTGAGCATCGTGCAGATGCCCGGCGGCATCCCTGTGGCGACCGTGTCGATCAACGGCGCGAAGAACGCCGGCCTGCTGGCCGCCCGCATCCTCGCGACGTCCGACGACCGCCTCGCCGCCCGCATGGAGGACTATGCGCGGTCGCTCGAGGCTCAGGTGGCGGAGAAGAACCGCCGTCTGAAGGACTCCCTGTCCGACGGGGATCTGACCCGGTGAGCGTCGCGAGCCCCCCGCGCCCGTCCGTGCGCGCCGCGCCGCGAGCGGGCGCGCTGTGGTCGGAGTACTCGCTGCGCACCCCCGACGCCTCCTCGCCGGAGGTCATGACGCGACGCGGCTGGTGGCTCGTCGCGCTCAACTTCCTTCTCCCCGGGTCGGCGCAGACGCTGGCCGGCAGACGTCGGCTCGGCCGCATCGGTCTCGTCTCGACCTTCGTCTTCTGGGGGCTGCTCGTCGTATGCCTGGGAGTCGCGCTCGTCTCGTGGCAGGCGCTGTTGGGACTGTTCGCGAACGGGCTCGTGCTGCTCGTGCTCCAGGGTGCACTGCTGGCGTACGCCGTGCTGTGGGCGGTCCTGACGATCGACACCCTTCGCCTCGTCCGTCTGGTGCGCACCGGGCCGCAGGCGCGGATCGGCATCGCGGCGCTCGCCGTCGCGCTCCTCGTGGTCTCGTCCGGCTCCGCCGTGTACGGGGCGCAGGTTGCGGGCTCCGCGCGCGAGACGATCGCGAGTGTCTTCGGCGCCGGTCCGAGCGTTCCCGCCTCCGACGGCTACTACAACTTCCTTCTCCTCGGCGCCGACAGCGGCAAGGGTCGCACGCACATGCTGTTCGACAGCATCTCGGTGGTGTCGGTCAATGCCGAGACCGGCGCGGTCACCATCACCGGCATCCCGCGCGACATGCGCGACGTGCCGTTCTCCGAAGGGCCCATGCAAGATCGCTATCCCGACGGGCACAAGGGCAAGTCGCACCCGACGTGCGGGTGGGACAACAAGATCAATCAGCTCAACACCGAGGTGGGTGTGTGCCTCGACGGCGACGCGATGTATCCGGATGCCGCAGCGATCGGCTCGACCCCCGGAATCGAGGCCACGCGCGACGCGGCCGAGGGCGTGCTGGGGATCCGGATCCAGTACTACGTCTTCGTCGACATGCACGGCTTCGCCGCACTGGTCGATGCGCTCGGGGGCGTCGACATCACGGTGAAGGAGCGCCTCCCCAAGGGTGAGCTGAGCAAGCGCGCCGACGGGTCGCTGCGCGGTGTCACCGGCTGGATCGAGGCCGGCAGGCAGCACATGGACGGCGACACCGCTCAGTGGTACGCCCGCTCCCGCTACACGACGAGCGACTGGGACCGCATGAAGCGGCAGCGCAAGCTCCAGCAGGCGATCCTCGCGCAGTTCACCCCCGCGACGGTGCTCACGCGGTTCCAGGACATCGCGAAGGCGGGCTCCGAGATCGTGCACACCGATATCCCGTCGTCGATGCTGCCGTTCCTCGCCGACCTCGCGGTCAAAGCGAAGGAGCAGGAGGTCGCAACGATCGAGTTGACGCTCGAGAACGACATCGACCCGGACAACGCCGACTTCGACCGCATCCACGACCTCGTCGACGTCACGCTGCACCCGCCCACCCCGACGCCGACGCCCGCGGCGCACGGTGCCGGGGGAGCCGGACGGTCGGCCCTGGGCCTCGACGGCTGACGCCCGCGATCGTGCGCAACGGTTAGGCTCAACGGCATGACGGCGACCCTCCGCATCGTCCTCGATCGCGGCACGTCCGCAGCGGAGTCCGACCTGGCCTCGGCAGCGGTGGAGCTCGCCCGCGGCCTCGTCGCGACGGCCCCCACGGACTGCGTGGTGGAGGCGATCGTGCCGAGCGGCGACGGCGATCCGGTGCAGGCGGTGCCGGGACTCGCATCGGTCGAGCGTCTGGCGCTGCCGCGGCGGGAGCTCCTCGCGGCCTGGCAGCTCGGGATGCCGACGGGCGTCGGCGGCGGGCTGATCCACGCCCCGTCGCTCGCGGCGCCCCTCGTGCGCCACGACCGGGTGCACGACAACGATCAGACGGTCGTGACGCTGTGGGACCTCGACGCGTGGGAGCACCCCGCCGAACTGCCGCGGGCGCGTGTGCTCGCGCACAAGGCGTTCCTCAAGCGGGCCGTGCGGTATGCCGACGCGGTGGTCGTCCCCACGCATGCGGCCGCCGAACGCCTGCGGTCGATCGCCCGCCTCGGAGACCGGGTGCGGGTGATCGCGGGAGCGCCGCCGGAGGCCTTCCGCGTGCCGGGCGACGAGATCGGTCGCCGGCGTTCGCTGGGGCTCCCGGAGGGCTTCGTGCTGCTCTCGGGCGGGGCGGCGTCGTCGGAGGGACTCGCCGACGGACTGGCGGCGGTCGTCCGCGCGGGCATCGATCTGCCGGTCGTCGTCATCGACGCGCCCGAGGGCTCCGAGCCCGCCGTCGCCGAGCTCGCGGCTGCGGTCGGGCTTCCGGAGGCGCGCCTGCACGTCCGCCCGTCGCTGGACGCCTATGACCGCGGCGCCGTGTTCGGCGGGGCGGTCGCGTTCGTCGCTCCCGCGGTGTCGTCGCGCTTTCCGTGGCGGCTCGTGGAGGCTCTGCGGCTGGGTGTGCCGGTCGTCGCGGCCGACTCGCCCGTCCACCGCGAGGTCGTCGCCGAGGGCGGACTGCTCGCCGAGGCCGACGGCGTTGCGCTGGGCGATGCGCTCGCGTCGGCACTCGGGTCGACGCAGGCGGGGGAGCGACTGGGGGTGCTGGCCGGTGATCGCGGGCGCGCCTTCTCGTGGGCGGGCGCGGCTGAGCGGGTCTGGATTCTGCACGCAGACCTTTGAGGGCGCCGGATTCGGCGTGTCGAAGACATCGATTTCGAATCCGGGGTGGTAACGGCTGTTGACTTCAGTAACAATGGTCACATGTCCCCCCGACTGGAACGCCGCCGCGCCCTCTCCCCGGTGACGTTCGTCGTCGCCGTGCTCTCCCTCGTCGCCGGAATGCTCACCGTCGCGCCGCCCGCACCCGCGCAGGCCGCCGACCTTCCGTCGTCGATCCTCGAGGGCGGATTCATCATCAGCGACGCCGAATTCTTCGACAGCGACTCGATGACCGCGTCGAAGGTGCAGACGTTCCTCAACGGGAAGGTCACGACCTGCAAGGCGACCACCGGCCCGACCTGCCTCAAGAGCTTCAAGACCGACCTCCCTGCGAAAGCGGCCGACAAGTACTGCAAGGCCATCGCCGCGAAGAAGGGCGCGACGGCCGCCCACGTCATCGCGACGGTCGCCGCGGCGTGCGGGATCAACCCGAAGGTGATCCTCGTCATGCTCCAGAAGGAGCAGGGCCTCGTGCTGTCGTCGGCGCCCTCGGAGTGGGCGTACCGCGCCGCCATGGGTCAGGCGTGCCCCGACACCGCGCCGTGCGACGAGGCCGCCGCCGGCTTCGTGAACCAGGTCTACAAGGGCGCCCGTCAGCTGCAGGTGTACACGCACAACCCCACGTCGTTCAACTACCGCGCCGGCCAGGTCAACACGATCAAGTGGCACCCGACGAGCTCGTGCGGATCGTCCAAGGTGTTCATCCAGAACCAGGCGACGGCGAACCTGTACATCTACACGCCGTACCGTCCGAATGTCGCCGCGCTCGCGGCCGGCACCGGCACGGGCGACACGTGCTCGACGTACGGCAACCGCAACTTCTACAACTTCTACGTGTCGTGGTTCGCCCCCGACGCGTCGAGTTCGACCGGGGCTCCGGCCCAGATCGCCGCGTGCACCGTCCCGGTGAGCGCCGACATCGCCGCGGCCTCGGGCACCGGCACCGTCACGACGACGACGACCGGCAAGAAGGCCCCGACGAAGAACTGCACCTCGGGTGCCGCATCGCTGTCGAAGGGCACGGATGTCACCGTGACGGGCGCGTACGGCGCCTGGCTGCGCGTCAAGGAGGGCTCGAAGACGTGGTGGGTGCCGAAGTCGGCCCTCAAGGTCACCACGACCGGCAGCCCGGCCTCCGGCGGCGACGTCTGCGGCCTCCCGTCGGAGTCGAGTGTCACGAAGGCTTCCGGCAAGGCGGTCGTCACGACCGGCACTCTCAACGCGCGGAAGGCGCCGTCGACCAGCTGCGAGACCGGCAAGAAGCAGATCAAGATGGGCGCGACGTACACGCGCACCGCGACCTATGGCGTGTGGTGGCGGATCACCATCAGCGGCGCGCCGTACTGGGTGCACAGCGCCTACGTGTCGGTGCAGTCGTCGTCCGACCCCGCGCCGATCCCGACACCGAACCCCACCCCGACGCCGGACCCCACACCGAAGCCGACACCGACGCCGACCCCCAAGCCGACGCCGACCCCCACACCCACACCGACGCCCGACCCGGGCGACGGCGAGGCGCCGGGCGACGGCGAGACGCCGGGGGACGAGCTGCCGTACAAGAGCTACCTCACGAGCGCGACGTCCGTGCGCGCCAGCGCCGGCGGCGGTGCCCTTGTGTCGACGCTGACGGCGGGCACGCTGGTGACCGTCCGGGCGACGGACGGCTCGTACAGTCAGCTCACCGCCGGATCGGGATCGGTCAAGGGCTGGGTGCCGTCCGCGCGCCTCGTCGAGAAGAAGCCGACGGCCACGACCCGCACGCTCCAGACCACGAAGGCGACCGCCGTGCGCGTGGCCGTCGCCACGACCGCGAAAGCCGTGAAGACGCTCCCCAAGGGCACGAAGGTGACGGTGCTCGACAGCACCGCCCGCTGGCGCGCCGTCAAGGTCGGCGACACGCGCGGCTGGGTGCTCGCCTCGAGCCTCGGCGCGGTGCCCTCAGCCAAGACCATGCAGACGACGACCTCGCTGAACGTGCGTTCGTCGGCGTCGACCAAAGCGAAGATCGTCACGACCCTGAAGAAGGGCACGAAGGTCAGCGTGACCGCGTCGAAGGGCGACTGGCGCAAGGTCTCGGTGAGCGGCAAGGTCGGATGGGCCCACAGCGACTACCTGAAGGCGGTCCCCGCGAAGGTCGTCCGGACCACCACGACGAGCCTCAACCTCCGCGCCGCCGCGTCCACGACGGCGAAGATCATCACCACGCTCAAGAAGGGCACCAAGGTGACGGTCACGGCGTCCAAGGGCGACTGGCGCAAGGTGAGCGTGTCGGGCCGCACCGGCTGGGTGCACGGCAAGTATCTGAAGTGAGGCAGGACCGCCCCCGGGCGTGTCCGGGGCGGTCCGCCTTCGTCCTTTCGCCAGCACCGGTCGGTTAGGATGACCGGTGGCCTGCCCCGGACTCGAGTACCCGACCCGGACCCGAGTACGGAGGGCGGCGCCCCCGGCCCTCAAGGAAAACCGTGACACAGATCGACTACAGCGCCTTCCAGACGCCTGGACGCGGGCGTGGCCTGCTCGACCTCGTCCGGTACCGGTATCTGCTGCGCGTGCTGATCGGCAAGAGCACATCGCTGCGGTACCGCAACTCGGTGCTCGGGTGGTTCTGGTCGTACGTGCGGCCCACCGTGCAGTTCTTCGTGTACTACGCGATCGTCGGCGGCGTGCTCGGCCTCGCGCGGCGGGTCGAGGACTTCCCGCTGTACTTGTTCAGCGGGATCGTCGTCGTCAACCTCTTCAACGAGGCGTTCGGCGCCGCCACCCGGTCGATCGTGGGGAACAAGGCGCTCGTGCGCAAGATCTATCTGCCTCGCGAGCTGTTCCCGATCGCCGCGATCGTCGGCGCGTTCACGCACTTCCTGCCGCAGCTCGCCGTGCTCGTGGTCGCGGCCGTCCTGCTGTTCGGATGGGTCCCGTCGCTCGCGACCATCGGCCTGACCCTGGGGGCGCTCGCCCTCGTGCTGCTGTTCATCTCGGGGATCGGCCTGTTCTTCGCGGCGATCAACGTGCGCTTCCGCGATGCGACGAACATCGTCGACATCGTGCGGACCATCGCGACCTGGTCGTCTCCGATCCTCTACACGTGGATCATGGTGAAAGACGTCACCCGCGACGTGCCGTGGCTGTTCCATCTGTACATGAGCAACCCCGTCACGGTGGCGGTCGAGATGTTCCACCACGCGTTCTGGGAGCCCATCGTCGAGGAGCAGTACCGTCACGGGTGGCCGCCCGAGATGGTCTGGTACATCGCCGCCGCCCTCGCCGTCATCGTCTTCGCCCTCGTCGTCGGACAGCTCGTGTTCCGCCGCTGCGAGCGCACCTTCGCTCAGGACCTGTGATGCCCCGCACCTCTCCCGTTCCCACGCAGCCGCAGCCGCGCATCGTCGTCGAGCACGTCTCGAAGTGGTTCAACAAGCGCAGCGCCCGCTCGATGAAGGACGCATTCATCGCGATCCTCCGCCGCCAGCCCGTGCGCTCACGCCAGTTCCAGGCCCTCAACGACGTCTCGTTCACGATCGGCGAGGGAGAGTCGGTCGCCGTCATGGGTCTCAACGGCTCCGGCAAGTCGACGACGCTCAAGCTCGTCTCGGGAGTGCTCGAGCCCGACGAGGGGCGCGTCTTCACGCGCGGTCGCGTCGCCGGCCTCATCGAGGTGGGAGCGGGTTTCCACCCCGACCTCACCGGTCGCGAGAACGTCTTCCTGAACGCGGCCATCCTCGGCATGAGCGAGAAGGAGACCAAGGCCCGGTTCGATGAGATCGTCGCATTCAGCGAGATCGGCGACTTCATCGACCAGGAGGTCAAGAACTACTCGTCGGGCATGTTCATGCGGCTGGCGTTCAGCGTCGCCATCCACGTGAAGCTCGACGTACTCCTCGTCGACGAGGTGCTCGCGGTGGGCGATGCCCCGTTCCGCGCGAAATGCAACGCGAAGCTCAAGGAGCTCGCTGCGGCCGGCGTGACGATGATGGTCGTGAGCCACAGCAAGGGACAGATCAAGCAGCTCTGCACGCGGGGGATCGTCATCCGCAAGGGGAACGTCGTGTTCGACGGTCCGATCCTCGAGGCGCTCGAGGTGCTCGAGCAGCAATGAGCGATACGCACCCGGCCGAACCGTCGCCCGGCGGCCAGCGCCTCCTCGTGCGCGCCGGGAAGGATCCGCTGACCCCGATGTCGGCGGAGCGGTCGCTCTCGATCCGCCACGACGGCGTCTTCGGCACGAACGCCGGCAACATGCTCTTCTACACCGCGGCCTGGCGCACGCTCCTCGCCGACGGCGCGGAGCTCGTGGCCGACGGCTACGCGACCGAGCGGCAGCGTCCGCGGCGGGCGGTCGCGAGGATCAACGGCGAGTACGACCGGTTCGTCATCCCTCTCGCCAACGCCTTCCGGCCGAGCTTCGTGCCGCAGCTCGATCGCCTCACCGCGGTGATCAGCCGGCTCGACGTGCCGGTCAGCGTGCTGGGGGTCGGAGCGCAGTTCCGCTTCCGTGAGGGAATCGACTCCGCACCCGACGAGCTCCGCACCTCTGTGCGGGCCTTCGTCGCCGCCGTGCTCGACCGTTCGCCGTCGATCGGCGTGCGCGGCGAGTTCACCCGCGAGTTCCTCCTCGACCTCGGCTTCGGCGACGATCAGATCGACGTGATCGGCTGCCCGTCGCTCTACGGATTCGGCCTGCTCGGGGGGTTCCAGGGCGCTCCCGGGGCCATCGCCCCGAAGACCGTGATCGACGAGCGCTCGGCGCTCGCGGTGACGTACTCTCCGTACCTGCGCGACATCGGCCCGTTCGTGGCGGAGGTGACGCGGGCGTTCCCGAACAGCTATGTCGTGCCTCAGACCGTCGAGGCGCTCGCGCTCATGCTGCAGGGACGGCCCACCCGTTACGCGGCCAAGGCCGACCTCCCGGAGTCTCCGGATCACGAGCTGTATCGCGCCGACCGCATGCGGTTCTTCGTCGACGCGACGACGTGGATCGACACTCTGCGGGACCGCGACCTCGTGGTCGGCACCCGCATCCACGGGACGATCGCGGGGCTTCTGGCGGGCGTGCCGTCGATCCTCATCGCCCACGACTCGCGGACGCGCGAGCTCGCGGAGTTCCACGCGATCCCGCACCGACCGAAGGGGGCGCTGCGGAAGGTCGACGTGGCGCGCTGGTACGAGCGCGCAGACTTCGACGCGTTCACCGCGCGACACCCTCAGAACGTCGCCGCGTTCCGCGCGTTCCTGGAGCGACATGGGCTGGCGCACACCCTCGGCGACGACCGCCCCCGGTTCGACCGCGCGCTCGAGACGACCGCGCTCGCCGCCCCCGTGCGTGTCGAGCCCGAGCCCCGGCCACCCCGCGCACGCCCCCTCGCCCGGCTGCTGCGGCGGCGCTGAGACCGCACCCAGCGGATCGTCGGAGATACTCACATAGACTGTTTCGGGCTGTTCCAGCCGCGGAAGAACGACAGAGATTGCCGTAAGGCGGAGGCGCAGCAGTGAAGATTGGTCTGATCGGCATCAACAAGTACGCGAAGTTCCTCAACTTCGCCTGCGACCTGCATGTCTACGCCTTCCAGCAGTTCCTCGCGCAGCACGGCTACGAGTCGGTCATCCTCGACTACAAGCCGGTCGCCTACGGCGATTTCGACATGCGCCACCCCGCCGGCTACGCGGAGGACCGCTACCGCGACGCCATCCTCCGCAAGACCACGACGCCCGAAGAGGAGCGCGCCCGCGAGAAGGACCTCGCGAAGTGGGCGAGCCTCGCGGTGGGATACCGCAGCGCGTATGTGGAGCGCGAGCGCCGGTACGACAAGTTCGAGGCGTTCATCGACCAGTACCTCACCTTCACCGACGACGTGTACGACTCCGACCTGCTGGAGGTCGAGGACCCCGGCTGCGACGCGTACATGTGCGTGACCGACGTGATCTGGCAGTCGGTCCCGAAGCACCACTTCGACCGTGGCTTCCTGTTGGGCAGCAAGGCGTTCGAGGGCAAGCCGAAGATCGCCTACGCGGCCAGTCGCGGCGCGGCGCAGGACTACTCGCCCACCGACGCGCGCATCTTCTTCGACTACATGAGCGACATCGACGCCATCAGCGTGCGCGAGCGCGACTTCGCCGACTACATCGAGAAGAACTCCGACTTCTCTGCCCCGACGGTGCTCGACCCCACGCTGCTGCACGGCCGCGACTTCTGGGAGAAGGTGTCGACCAAGCCCGCCCAGGAGCGCTACGTGCTCCTTTACTACGTGATGGAAGGCTCTGCCGACACCATCCAGAAGGCCGTCGAGTACGCCAAGCACCACGATCTGACGTTGATCGAGCTGTCCGACCGTCCGTTCAAGCACGGCAAGGTCGAAGACCCCGACGTCAAGCACATCGCGCGGTACGACGTCGGCATGGAGGAGTGGCTGGGCTACATCCAGCACGCCGAGGCGGTGTTCACCAACTCGTTCCACGGCTGCTGCTTCTCGCTCCTGTTCGAGAAGACGTTCTTCGTCGGCGCACGCAACGGCCAGAAGGTGCCGAACTTCCTCGCCACCTTCAACCTGAGCGACCGCCGCTTCGCGCGCGACGCCGACGTCAGCACGCTCTCGCACGAGATCGACTATGCGGCGGTGTCGCAGATCCTCGAAGAGCGCCGCGCACAGTCCACCGCGTTCGTGCTCGACGCACTCGAAGCGGCCAAGCAGCGCGTCGCCGCCGGCGCGCCCGACACCGCGAAGTACGACGCCAAGCGTCGCGAGATCACCTACCCCGTGCGCTTCCACAGCGGCTACCTGGGGCGGGCGACGACTCTGAAGCCCGGCACCGACACCACGGGCCTTCACACGAAGCGCCTGCGCGCCGGCGCGCTCGAATACGACGCCCCCGCCGTGCGCTACCGCAACGACGGCGCGGCGGTCGTCCCGGCGAACAAGTTCGCGATCGACGACCTCGACTTCGCCGGCTGGACGCTGCGGTTCCGCATCGACAACCGCTGGTTCTGGTACCTCGACGACGGCACCATCGCGCCGGGCGACATCCACGGCAAGGAGTTCGACGGACGCAAGAAGGTGTTCGCCGACGGGGCCGCGCTGCCGCACCTGCCGGTGAACCACGTCAGCGTGGTCGTGCTCGTCGGCCGGTGGTACAAGAAGGGCACGACGGTCATCGCCAAGCCCCTCAAGGGTGCGCACGTCGTCGCCGGTCCCGCCGTCCCCCGCCCGTCGACGCGCCCCTCGTTCCTCCGCCGCGTCGTGCGGCGCGTCAAGCGCACGTTCGCCGGCGGCCGCTGACCCCGGCGGGGATCCGCGGGGCGTCCGGTCGCTCCTCGTGGCGCATGGACGACCGTGCCGCCGCGGCAGCGAGGCCCCGGCCCCGTAGAGTGGCCGCGTGCGCAAAGTCTCCATCGTCGTACCCACCTACAACTCCCCGAAGGACGCGCTCCTCCGCCTCGTCGACTCGATCGATGCGCAGACGCTCCCCTCCGACGAGTTCGAGGTGGTCTTCGTCGACGACGGCTCCACCGACGACACGTCTGCGTTCCTCGACGTCGTCGCGGCGGGACGTGAGAACGTGCGGGTGGAACGGATCGAGAACTCGGGCTGGCCGTCGCGGCCACGCAACATCGGGATGGACCTGGCCGAGGGCGAATACGTCCTGTTCATGGACCACGACGACCACCTCTACCCCGACGCGCTCCGCGGAGGATACGACTTCGCGAAGGCGCACGACGCCGATGTGCTCAACGGCAAAGAGGCATACACGTACACGGCCTTCTGGGCGCTCAGCACGTACACGGGCGATCTCGGGCAGTCGCTCGGCCGCCCTGAGGGGCATCCGCTCCTCCCGCTGAACCCGCACAAGCTGTACCGCCGGGAGTTCCTCCTCGCGCACGGGATCCGCTTCCCCGAGGGCCGGAAAGTGCTCTGGGAGGATCAGGTCTTCAATGTCTCCGTCGCGCGGCACGCGCAGCGGGTCGCCACCCTGTCGAGTGTGCCCTTCTACCACTGGGTCTACACGAAGGGGAGCGGATCGACGCTCTTCGTGAAAGCCACCGACGACTATTGGAAGTGGTTCCGGAACCTTCTCCAGCACACCGTCACAGAGCTCGACGGGGAAGCCCTCGCCGGTCAGCGCGACCAGCTCATGCTCCACCAGTACACCGCGCGCGTGCTCGGCGTCTTCGACCGCTCGTTCCTGCGCCGTCCCGACGAAGAACGCGTCTTCCTCTTCGATCACTGCGCCGCCATCCGCGACGATTTCGACCTCGCACGCTTCGACGACCGCCTCAGCGCGTCTCAGCGGATGCGGGCCTGGTGCCTCGCGTCGGGCGACGCCGCGCTCATGAGCCGCATCTGCGAGGCCGATCCGGAGCTTCCCGGCGAGGCCGACCTCGACGCCCTCGAGTGGAAGGACGGCGTGCTGCACGTGGCCGCCACCGCGCGATGGGTCGACCCCGACGGGAACGCCCTGCGTGTGGAGCGGCGCGACCACGCGTCAGGCGGCGAGTCGCGCGGGCAGCTGCGCCGGTCGCTTCCCGACGATCTCGCCGAGGTCGTCCCGGAGGACCTGCGTGACATGACCGCGGAGATCGAGCGCATCGCCGTCGACGGGTCGGTGCGCTCGCGGACGTCGCGGATCGTGTGGCTGCAGCCCTCCGCGCAGCGCGTGGACCTGCAGGACCTCGGCGACGGCGCCACCCTCTCGGTGGCCCTGACGATGACGATCGACCCCTCGACGGCCGCGATGGGGTCCGGGCTCGACTCGACATACTGGGACCTGTTCGTGCAGTGCCAGCTGGGAGGGTGGCTCACGCACAAGCCGCTGCGGAGCACCGCTCCCGCCTCCGTGAGCCTCACCGGGGGCCGCCTGCACCTGGTCTATCCCAACGACGGCGGGGCCGCGACGCTGATCCCGGACGGGCAGGTCGAGGCGGTCAGGCGCCTCGCGCCGGTCGCCGCGCGCCGGGTCGCTCCAGGCCGGTACGAACTGGAGCTGGCAGGCGTCCACGACGGGCAGGGTCAGATCGCGACCCGCGTGGGTCTCAGCGACGACGCCGGCGAGAAGCCCGCGTTCGACGAGGCGGACGCCACGATCCGGGTCGAGGGCGGCCGCGCATACCTTCGGTTCACCGCCCCGCAGGGCCGCGTCGTGGTGCGCGTCGGCGACCGCGCCCCCGGGGGACCGGCCGGCTGGGTCGTCGACCTCGGCGACGCAGCCTCCTCGGCGCTCTCGCTCGCCCCGGTCGCCGCCGCGCCCGACGCACAGACCCGCGTGCTGCTGCTGACGCAGCGCGATTCCGACCACGTCGGCGAGCAGATCGTCGAGGCGACGCTCCTCTCCCTCGTCACGGCCGCCCTGGCGAACCTCGACATCCCAGGCCCGGAGGTGTCGGTCACCAGTCGCTCGATGGGCATCGTGCCCCAGAAATATGTGAAGACAGGGGACGAGGCGCTGCTCGCCGAAGCTCGCAGACTCGTCGCGGCATCGGACGTCGTCGTCGTCGGCGGAGCTCCCGTGTTCAGCGACGCGTTCTACCGTCGCACTGTCGCGTTGCTCGAGATCGCGCGCGACCTCGGCGTGCCCGTGGTGTTCTCGGGGATCCCCGGCACGAGCTTCGCGCACGGGGCGGCGGGAGGCGCGGCAAGCACCAAGGCAACCGTGCTCCGAAAGGCGCTGACCGGGTCGACCGTGCGGCAGATCGGCACCCGCGAAGGTCTCGGTGCGCTGCAGAAGTACGCCGACGGCTCCGGAGTCCCTCTCGCACACGTCGCCGATCCCGTCGTGTTCGCCGACGCCGTGTTCGGGGCCGCGCCCTCGCGACCGGCCAAACGCGGCACGGAGGAGCCGCCGAAGCGGATCGCCCTCGTCGCGGCGCGCGGTGCGCTCTTCGCCGACAACGGCATCGACTTCTCGGAGGCCGACCAGCGGGCCCTGTGGCGCGAGGTCATCGCGCTCCTCACCCGCCGCGGCTACGACTACCGCCTGCTGACGACCGGTCACGTCGGTGACGAGGCGTTCCTCGACGGATTCGTCCGCGCCGAAGGCATCCCGCTCGCCAAAGCGGCAGTCGCCGTCAACAGCCCCGAGGAGCTCGTGGCCGAGCTGCGCGCCGCCGACGGCGTCATCGCGTTCCGCCTGCACGCCACCGCCGTGTCGTACGCCTACGCCGTGCCCTCGGTCGGTCTCTCGTGGGACACGGCGATCCCGCACTTCTACGAGTCGATCGGATACCCGCACCGTGCGCTCGCGCCGGCGCGGTGGCGCGCGGCCGAGGTCGTCGCCGCCCTCGAGGCGGCGATGGTGGACGGCGTCACGAAGGACGAGGCGGCGATCAAGAGCGTGTACGACGCCCTCGTCGCGGGGATCGCCGCGGCGCTGGGCCGCACGCCCGACGAGACGCCCGCCGCGTACGGGTACGCCCCGTTGCGGGACCGCATGCCGGTGCGGCCCGCCACCACTCCCGGTCAGTACCGCGACAAGGTGCGCGCCAAGCTGCGGCGCGCCTACGAGGCGCTGAACGCGGCGACGGGACGGGCTGCGGCGCCCGCGCCGCAGCCGGCGCCCGCGCGCGCGTCGTTCTGGACCCGCGCGACGCGCAGGGCGAAGCGCCTGCTGCGGCGTGCCCGGTGACGGCGTGCGCATAGGCGGGTGACGTAGAATCGCTCAGATGCCTGCAGAAACCAACAGCGACGCCGGCCGTACCGTCTCGTCGGGAGCCCTCCCCGTGAGCGTCACCGGAAGCCGCGTCGTAGACCGGGACCTCGGCGAGATCATCGCTCAGCCGTTGCCGTGGGAGAAGCTGTCGGGCTCCACGGTGCTCGTGTCGGGTGCGAGCGGAATGATCCCGGCATACGCGGTGTACACGCTGCTGGCGCTCAACGACGCGAACGATGCCGGCATCACGGTCGTCGGCCTCGTCCGCAACCGGGAGAAGGCCCGCCGGATCCTCGGTCCGATCGTCGACCGCGCCGACTTCGAGCTCGTCGAGGGTGACGTGCAGAACGACATCACGCTCGACCGCCGCGTCGATCTCGTCATCCACGGCGCATCGCCCGCGCGGCCGTCGCTCCACGCCGGAAGTCCGGTCGACACCATCCGCGCCAACGTGCAGGGGGCGTTCGGGCTGCTCGACCTGTGCGTGCGGTCGGGCGGCGCCCGCTTCGTGCTCATGTCGTCGGCGGAGGTCTACGGCCAGCGCCCCGACGACGGCGGGCTCGTCTCGGAGGACGACTACGGCGCGGTCGACATCCTCAACCCCCGTGCCTGCTACACCGAGGGAAAGCGCGCGGCCGAGACGATCGCCGTGAGCTACCACGCGCAGTACGGCATCCCGATCACCATCGCCCGCTTCGGACACATCTACGGCCCCGGCATGGCGCTCGACGACGGACGCGTGCAGGCCGATTTCACCGCCGACGTGATCGCCGGCCGCGACATCACCCTCAACAGCGACGGCAGCGCGCGCCGCACCTACACCTACCTCGCCGACGCGACCGCCGGCATGTTCACAGCCATCCTTCGCGGTGAGAACACGGCCTACAACATCTCCGACCGCGACGGCTTCATCAGCATCCGCGACCTCGCCGAGGCGTTCACCGCCGCGCGGCCCGCCGCGGGGCTGTCGGTGCGCTTCCGCGAGGGCGTGGACATCTCGAAGTACAACCCCGTCAAGGGACAGGGCCTCGACGACGCACGCCTGCGATCGCTCGGCTGGGCCCCGCACGTCGGTCTGCGCGCCGGGGTCGACCGGACCATCGCGTCGCATGAGGAGGTGCCGGCGTGACCATCGTCCCCGAGACCGCCGAGGAGGAGTTCGAGCAGCTCCCGCCCGCGCTCCCGCCGTTCACCGTGACCGTCGCGAGCCTGACGTGGGAACGGGTGCACCTGACGATCCGCGTGCGCGTCGAGCAGACGGCCCCGTGGGAGCCGCCCGCACTGCCAGCGCCCGCCGCCGCGGTGCTCGACCCGGCGCACCCGGTCGCGCCCGCCGAGCCCGCGCCGCCGGTGGCGTTCCGCATCGTCGACGGCGGTCGCAGCTACGCGGTGCCCTTCGACGACGAGGGCGGCGGCGTCTACGCCCTCCGCGTCAACATCACCTCGTTCGTCAACCGGCAGGGCATCCCCAACGGCACGTGGCGCATCCACCTCGTCGCCGACGGGCACCGGGCCGCCCCCGCCGTGTTCGACGGGCGCGAGCTCACCTACCTCGACAATGCGTCGCGGGTGTTCCTGTACGACAGCAACCGTGCCGTCCTCACGGTGTCGTTCGGCATCGCCGAGAACATCAACGACACCGATCGCCTCGACTTCCTGATGCGCAGCTACCAGCTGTTCCGGGGCAAGCCGAAGCCGAAGCGCCGCCGCTGGAACCCGGTCAAGAGGCTGCGGTCGGCCCTTCTCAGCGACAAGCGCAAGCAGGTGTACGCCGACAAGATCTACCGGTTCGTCAACCGCTGGTTCGGTCTCAAGAAGGGGCGGATCCTGTTCGCCTCCGACCAGCGCGTCCAGATCGAAGGCAACCTGCGTCGCGTGCAGGAGCGCATGATCGAGCGAGGTCTCGACGCGCAGTTCGACATGCAGTACTCCTTCCGCCTGCCGCGGTCGGGAGGATGGCGCACCACGCTGCGGATCATCTACCTGCTCGCGACCAGCGAGGTCGTACTCCTCGACGACTACTTCGGCATCCTCAAGAGCCTCCAGATGGACCCGCGCACCAAGGTCATCCAGCTCTGGCACGCGGGCAGCGGATTCAAGGCCGTCGGCTACAGCCGGTTCGGAAACCCCGGCTCGCCCAAGCTGTGGCACCCGCACCGCCAGTACACCTACGCCATCACGGGCTCCGAGCACCTGCGTCACGTGTACGCGGAGGCGTTCGGCATCGAAGAGGCGTCGGTGATCCCCACCGGCCTCCCGCGCGTCGACTGGTTCCTCGACGCGGAGCGTCGCGAGGCCTTCACGACGACGTTCTACGCGGAGCACCCTGAGCTCGTCGGCAAGCGCATCGTGCTGTTCGCGCCGACGTTCCGCGGACGCTCGATCTACACGGCGTTCTACGACTACAGCCAGATCGACTTCGACAGCCTCTACGAGGCCTGCGGCGACGACACCGTGGTGCTCTTCCGCATGCACCACTTCGTGAAGAACCGCATCACGATCCCGGAGCAGTACCGCGATCGGTTCTTCGACTTCACGACCTTCCCCGACGGGCTCAACCTGCTGCACGTGACGGACGTGCTCATCACCGACTACTCGTCGATCATCTACGAGTTCTCCCTGCTCGACCGTCCCATGCTCTTCTTCGCCCCCGACAAGGTGAACTACGCCGCGACGCGCGGGTTCCACCGCGACTACGACCAGACGGCTCCGGGCCGCGTCTGCGAGACGTTCGCCGAAGTCGTCGACGCGATCCGCACGGGTGAGTTCGAACAGGAGAAGGTCGCGCGGTTCCGCGAGGAGAACTTCGACCGCATCGACACCGGCGCCGCCGACCGTGTGATCGACTGGCTCATCCTGGGCGAGGGACAGGCGCTGCCTGCCGTGCCCGCTGTGGCGCCGTCGCCCGACGACGAGCAGGTCGACGACGCCGAAACGACCGAACAGGACGTCTCCGAGGAGGACATCGCATGAACATCGCGGTCATTTTCGCCGGAGGGATCGGCTCGCGCATGTCGTCGGCCACCCTGCCCAAGCAGTTCCTCGAGATCCACGGCACGCCGCTCATCGTGCACACGATCCAGCATTTCCAGGATCACCCCGAGATCGACCGCATCGCCGTGTCGATCCTTCCCGAGTGGCGCGACCGGTTCGCGCGTCTCGTCGCGCGCTACGAGCTGACGAAGGTCAACTGGATCGTCGACGGCGGGGCGACGGGACAGGAGTCGCGGCACCGCGCCCTCCGCGCGGTCGCGAACGAGGCGCCGGGCGACACGGTCGTCCTGCTGCACGACGGGGTCCGGCCGCTCATCGACGCCGACGTCATCTCGGCGAACATCGCGACCGTGCGCGACAAGGGGCCCGCGATCACGAGCATGAAGTTCAACGAGACGATCATCGCCTCCAGCGACGGCACGGTCGACGACGTCATCCCGCGCGACCTGCTGTATGTCGCCCAGGCCCCGCAGAGCGCGCTGCTGAGCACGGCGCTCGACGTCTACGACCGGGCCGTCGCCGACGGCGAGAACGACTCGATCGACACGTGCAGCCTGCTGCGCCGCTACGGGCACACGCTCTACCGGGTGGACGGGCCGCGCTCGAACATCAAGATCACGACCGCCGAGGACTTCTATGTGTGCCGTGCGTTCTTCGACGTGATCGAGCGTCGCCAGATCGGCGGCTGAGCGGCGCTCCTCGGGATCCGGCCGCTGCTGCTCCTGCCGGTGCGGCTGCGCCGAGGCCGGCGCAGCGTGCGGTGTCAGCGCGGGGCTGAGACCGCCCCGGCGCGCATGGCGGCGACCTGCACCGTGACGATCTGGCCCGTGAGGTCGGACGCGGCGACGTTGAGCGTCACGCGTGCGACGTCGGCCGGATCGAGCAGCGTGTCCAGCGGCTCGTCGCCGAAAGCCTGCGTGCGCATGGGCGTGTGGGTGCGCTGCGGGTTGATGCAGTTGATGCGCACGCGCGATTCATCCCATTCCTCCGCGAGGGCCTGGGTGAGGTTGACGACGCCCGCCTTGGTGGCGGAGTACGCGCTGTAGCCGGCGCGCCCGCGCGTGTACGAGCTCGACGTGAACAGCACGACCTGACCCGAGGTCTCCACGAGGTACGGATACGCCTCGCGCGCGACGATCGCGGGCGCGATGAGATTGACCTGGATGGTGTCTTTGAGGTCGCGCTTGGGACTGTCGACCAGGGGCGCGACCCGCAGCACTCCCGCCGTGACGATGACGATGTCGATGCGTCCGACCTCGGCTCGCACGGCCGCGAGGGCCTTCCGCACCGCCTTGGCGGACTTGATGTCGGTGCCCGTCGTCGTGCGGCTGAACTCGTTCACGTGGGCGCCCGCCGCGCGGGCCTGATCGACGATGCTCTCGCCGATGCCGTAGCTGCCGCCGAACACCACGACGCTCTTGCCGGTGAGGTCGGGGACCGCCGTGATGCTCTCGAGCGACAGACTCGCCGACTGCAGCTGGAAGAGCTTGTCGGCGATGTGCACGTCGATCGGCTCCGTGACCTTCATGTTCTCGGCCGTGCCGTCGACGACGTAGATCGGCACCTCGGGGAGATAGGTGAACACGACGCCGCAGTCGTCGGTGGCCTTGAAGTGCGGGTCGTCGGCGGCGATCTCGTACGCGCGGCGGATCGTGCCGAGCCGGAACGCCTGAGGAGTCTGCCCGCGGCGCAGCAGTGAGCGGTCGGGGATGCCGGTGATGAGGCGGTTCTCGTCGACCTGGATGATGGTGTCGGCCGACGGGATCGCGGTGTCGACGGCGTCGTACTCGTCGAGAGCGCGCACACAGTCCTCGATGATGCGGTCGTCGATGAAGGGACGCACCGCGTCGTGGAACAGCACTTTGGTGTCGTCGCCGTCGAGTGCCGCGATCGCGAGCTGTGTCGTATCGTTGCGGGTCTCCCCGCCCGGAAGGATGCGGGTGAGCTTCCCGAACCGGTCGTTGTGGAGCAGGTGGTCGAGCTCGCCGATGGCGGCCGCGTTCATCATGATGACGATCTCATCGATGAGGGGGCTCGCATCGAGCGCCTCGAGCGTGTGCTCGACGATCGCCTTGCCGGCGATCTTGATCAGCTGCTTCGGGATGCCGAGGCCGACGCGGACGCCGATGCCTCCGGCCAGCACGACGGCGACGGTGCGGGGTGTGCTCACGGGGTAACTCCTCGTCGGCGGCGGCAGCGGTGAGGGTGCTGTCGCGCAGGTCGATTCTAGACGGCGGTGGTGTCAGCGCTCGGGCGGCTCGTACTGCGACAGCGTGCCGTCCTGGAGCGCCCGGCGCACGACGTCGATCTCGTCCCAGTCGGGGATCACGACCGACTGGCCGTTGCGCCAGCCGGTGCCGAGCGTCGGCGAGGTGAAGAAGTGGACGTCGTCGGAGCGGATGTCGCGCGCCTGCCACACGGTCGACAGGAGGAACCACGGGTCGACGCCCGCGTCGACGGAGAGGAAGGGGGAGGTCTCCGACACGAGCGTGCTGACACGGACGGGATTGAGCAGGGTCTCGGCGCTGAGCACCTCGCCCAGCAGCCCCTTGAGGAACAGCTGCTGGTTCGCCGCCCGGCGGTAGTCGCCCGTCGCGAACGCCTTGCGCTCCCGGACGAACGCGAGGGCCTCGTCGCCGCGGAGCAGGATCGTACCTTCATCGAAGTGCTCGCCCGAGACGGCGGTGAACGCGCGGGGGTTGTCGACCGTGACGCCGCCGAGCGCGTCCGTCATCCCGGAGAAGCCTTCGAAGTCGATGATCGCGACGTGGTCGATGCGGGCGTCGATGATCGATTCGACGGTCTCGACGACCAGCGGCACGCCGCCGAGACTCATCGCGGCGTTGATCTTCGATTCCCCGTGCCCGGGGATCTCGACCCAGTTGTCGCGCATGATCGACATGACCGACACCGTCTCGTGGTCGGCCGGGATGTGGACGACCATCATCGTGTCGGACCGGCCCGAGAGGTCGTCGCCGGCTTCGGTGCCGCGGCTGTCGGAGCCGAGGAGGAGGATCGTCTGCGCGCCCTCGACGGCGGCCGGGCGGTCGCCGGTGGGGAACGCGTCGTCGATCTTCGTGGCCTTGTCGAAAGAGGTCCACAGGTTCCACGCGAAGATCCCCACCACGACCAGTGCCACCACCGCGATCGTGAGCACGGTGAAGAACGCGATCTTGACCTTGTCTCGTCGGCGCTTCCGCCGCGGCGCCGGGGCGCTCTCGTCGACGACCGGGAGCACCGCGGTGCGGCTGCCGGTCGGGGCCTCCGGCGACGGGCTGGGCGGGGGAGAGGTCATCCTCACATCTTCTCCGATCGACCTGAGGCGGGGCTGAAGGGCGGCGCTGCGACGTCGCCGACGGCCGGGGATTCACTGCGCGCGGCGTCGTCGGCGTTCGTCGCGGAGACGGTCGAACAGCGACCGCGGGAGCACGGCCTGTGCGGCGAGCCGCGTGCGGCGGCGGAGGTCTGCCCGCACGCGCGCAGCCGTCCGCGCGAAAGGCACGGCGGTGTGAGCCGCGGCCCGCATCGCCGCGGGCTGCGCGGCGGCGGGCATGCGCAGCCGGTGCTCGTGTGTCGCGATGCGACCGCGCACGTGGGCACTCTTCGTGACGAGGGCGCCGGGCCGCTCCGCGTAGGGCATGCCGACGAGCTCCTCGACGCGGTCGGCCACCCGCTCCACGGGTCGCGGCGTCCCCTCGCCCGCGAACATGTCGGCGATCCACGCGTCCCGCGGCGTGGGCAGCCGGTCGGCGGTCACGTCGTCGAAGGTCGCGAGGAGACCCGAGGCGAGCAGCACATGGTTGCCGTGCTTCTCGTGGATGCCGAGATCGGAGAGGAAGGCCGTGCGCACGCCGTGACCGACGGCCTCGAGCCCCGCCGTGGACGAGACGGTCAGCAGCAGGTCGGCGTCTCGGAGGAGGTCGGTGATCGGTTCATAGGTGATCTCGAAGTTCGCGGGGGCTTCGGGAAGGCGCATCACCACCGTCTCGGGATGGTGGCGCATGACATGGAACGTGCCCTCCCCGGGCCGGTGGCGGGGGCGCAGCAGCACGCGGCGGTCGGGGTGCGCGCGTGCGTACTCGATCAGGCGCTGATAGACGTAGGCGCGGTCGGCCGCGGCCGCGGGAACGGTCGGCTGGTCGGCGAAGACGACCGTCCGCACCGGCCCACTGCCGGCGGGCGCGGGGAAGGCGGGGAGCAGGGGCAGGCCGCTCAGCAGCAGGTTCTCGCGCGGCAGCCCGAGGAGCGCGGCGGCCTCGTCGAAGTCGCGCAGGTTGTCCGCCGAGTTCACCGCAACGACATCGGCAGCGCACCGGTCGAGGTATCCCGCGATCACCTTCTCGATGATGATGCCGACCCACCCGGCGACGACGACCGGTTCTCGGTCGGGCGACGGCGCCTGACGTCGGAGGAGTTCCAGATCGTCGGTGAACCGCTGAACCAGGGGCCCCTGGATCGACAGGATCACGCTGTCGGCGGCGCGTGCCGCCGCGAGTGCGTCGTCCCACGGCATGCGCTGCAGATCGACCTCCCCGTAGGCCGCCACCTGCGCGTCCGAGAGAGCGGTGCGGATGTCGGAAGGAGCGATGACCGTGGCGGTCCACCCGCGACGGCGGAACTCGGCCACGAGGCCCAGCGCCCACTTCAGCTGGGAGTCGAAGGCGACGACGGCCACGACGTGGCGCGCGCGGGTGGATGTCATCGGTCGGCGTCCGTTTCTGCGACGACCTCGCTCCGGCCGGACGACCGTCGGGCTCGCCGCGGCCGCGATTATAGGTACCCGAGATGACGTGTCGACGACGCGTCGGTGTCGGGCGGCTGTCAGCGCCCGACGGCGGCGACCACGCGGGCGGCGATCGCGTCGGCGCACACCGTCGCGCCCGCTTCGGGAGCGGGATCGCCGGGCACCTGCACCCAGCGACGCGCGAACGCCGTGGCGTCGGCGGGGGTCGCTCGCCCGGCGGCGACGGCGTCGGCGAGTTCCTCGACAGTGCGGACGATAGGGCCGGGGAGGTCGTGACGGTAGTCGAGATAGAAGTCGCGCGACGCGAGGTAGTCGTCGAGGTCGGGAGCGAGGAAGTAGCTGGGCACGCCCACCACGGCCGCCTCATAGAGCGTCGAGGAGTAGTCGGTGATGAACAGATCGGCGACGAACAGCATCTCCTGCGTCGAGAACCCGTCGGCGGTGTCGACGTCTGCTCCGAAGCGTCCGTGCATGAGGGGGTGGAGCTTCACGACGGTGTGGATGCCGTGGGCGCTCAGCGCCCGGCCGAGGGCCGCGGCGTCGACGGTCACGGTGCCGTCCAGGCGGAAGGTCGGGGCGAACAGGGCGACACGCGTCCCGCGCAGATGCGGGTGGCGCGCGTAGATCCGCTCGCGCGTCTCGGCGGCGCGCGCCGGGTCTCGCAGGCGGTCGACGCGGGGGAGCGGGGCGACCACGACACGCGACACGTCGGTGCCGAACGCCTCCGCGTAGGCGGTGCGGCACTCCTCGGCGCTCGTGAGGACGATGTCGTATCCCTCGTGCATGCGCATGGCGGCGGCGAGCCGCTCGTCGCGGCCCTCCTCCTGACCGAGGATGCTGAGTCCGAACTTCTTGAAGGCGCCGAGGGCGTGCCAGATCTGCATGACGGTGAGCGACTCGCGGTGGCGCAGCACGCTCGCCACGATCGCGTATGTGTCGACGATGAGCACACGTGCGGTGGCCACCTGGTAGAGCTGACCGAGCATGTGGATGCTGTAGCGGATCTTCCCCAGGATCCCCGGCGGCACCATCCGCACCATCGAGACGACCCGCACGGTCGGGTCGAGCTCGGTGATCGCGGCCCTCAGGTCGGCGAAGTCGGACGGCTCCTCCGGGTGCTCCCGGCTGATCATCACGACCTTCCGCTGCGTCGGGAGGAGCTTCAGCGGGGCGTACAGCAGCGCGAGGCTCGTGCGCGCCAGCCAGGCGACCGCCAGCTGGCCGCCGACGCGTCCCCCGACGCGTGTGGGTGCGGGGCTTCCGCCGGGGGCGACGGTCGCCGCGTCGACGTCGGCGCGCCGGCTCAGGATGACCTCGCGGGTGATCCGTTCGCTGGAGCGGCCGTCGCAGGCCGACATGAAGCGCTCGCGGAAGGCGTCGGCGTCGGGCCCGACCGCGGCGGAGCGGATCGCGGCGGCGAGCTCGTCGCCGTCAGCGACGAGCGGTCCGGTCACGTAGTCGTCGAACGGGTAGTAGAAGTCACGCGCCGCCGTGTACTCCTCGAGATCGGGGCAGAAGAACACGATCGGCCGCCGCAGCAGGGAGAACTCGAAGATCGCCGACGAATAGTCGGTGATAAGCACGTCGGCGGCCATGAGAAGGTCGTTCAGCTCGCGTTCGCCCGAGACGTCGACGACGCCTGTCACGTGCGGGCGCTGCACCTCGAGCGGCGCCACGAACGGGTGCATCTTCACCATCACGACCCAGTCGTCGCCGAGGTCGGCCGCCAGACGCTCCCACGGCACGCTGTCGACGTCGTAGGTCGCGGTGAGCTGGCCGTTGCCGCGGAAGGTGGGTGCGAACAGGGCGATCTTCTGGTGCGCGCGGATCCCGTACCGCGTGCGCAGGTCGGCCGACGTCCGACTCACCCGCTCATCGTCGAAGAACACGTCGGTGCGTGGCACACCGAGGGCGTGCACCTTCTCGACATCGATGCGGAACGCCTCCGCGTAGTCGCGTCGGATTTGCTCGGAGCTCACCGTCGCGTCGGTGTAGTTGCGGTGCGCGAGCGATCCCGGCATCGGACCGCCGGGCAGCCCCACGCGGCTCCAGCCGACGCGCTTGAACGCTCCGGCGGCGTGCCAGACCTGCAGCAGGCGGGTCTCGGGCCGGATGCCCAGCGGGTAGATGAGGGGATAGAAGTCGTCGACGACGATCGTCTGCGATGTCGCGATGAGGACCGGCAGACGCACGAGGTCGCGGAGGCTCCGACGGGCGCGCAGTCGTTTCTTGAAGACGCCGATGATCTCGGCGTCGGGCTTCTGCCGACGGATCTCGGCCTGGAGGAAGGCGAAGTTGCCCGTGAACCCCGCACGTGAATCGGAGAGGAACAGGATGCGTCCGGGCCGCACGCGGGTCGTGCGGCGGGCGACCGCATGCGCCAGGATGTACGGCGCGAACCGCCACTTCTGGAGGAACGCGCTCCCTCGCAGCAGGCTGCGAAGTGTTCGCACGGCGACCTCCAGGATGACGGCGACGGAGAACGTCGGCGGTGGATGCGGGCCCGTCGAGTCTATGACGCGCGCCGCGCTGCTTGCCGGACCTCCGTCGTGGCGGTGCTCCCCGACCCGTCTCGCGATCTGGTCACCTCGACGGCGGACGCAGACGCCAGGCAGGCGATTCGGGACCGGTGTCGAGGCCGCTGCGCCAGCCGCGCACGAGCGACGCCCGCGTCGCGCACACGACGAGCAGGAACCATCCGAACCCGCCCAGCAGGGAGCTCGTGACCACGCTGTCGGCGAGCAGCACGATGATGACCAGCGGCGGCCAGGTGTACACGGTCGAGCGGCGCTCCGACGCCGTCACCCACGAGCGTGCGAGCGCGAGACCCGCGAAACCGACGAACAGGACGATCCCCGCCGCCCCGGCCTGCAGCAGCACGTCCATCCAGGCGTTGAGGGCTGATCCGTGCTGCTCGCCCGTCGCGATGCGGATGTACGTGTAGGGCATGAGGTGGTCCGGCCAGGTGCCCACCCAGCCCCAGCCCTGCACGGGTCGGAGGGCCGACATGTCGAGCACCTCGTTCCACAGCTTCGATCGGGTGTGGAAGTCGGGCTCGGCGTTCAGCCAGTACACGAGGGGGCGCCGGAAGACGTACACGAGCAGGCCGGCGACCACGAGAGCGCCGGCGATCGACCACTGGAGCGGCACCCGGTGGCGTGGGGCGGTACGCCGCACGAGCACCAGGATGCCGATCGACACGCCGGCCACGACCGCCATGCCGAGCACGATCGGCGAGGCGGTGAAGATGGCGAGCACGAGCGCGAGAGCCACGGAGAAGACCGAGAGCCCCGTTGCGACCGAGCGCGTGCGCCACTCGACGAGGAAGGTGATGAGGGCGACGATCGTGACGAGGCCGAGCATGGTGCGGGTGCCGAAGAGACCCTGGATCGGGCCGCCTTCGGCGAGGTTTCCCGCGATGCCGAGGAACGGCACGGGCAGATCGAGCAGGATGCCGCTGAGGATCTCGATGCCGAGCGATCCGATCAGCAGCACCCGCAGCACGTCGCCTGTGGCGCGGACCGTCTGGAGGGTGTCGCGGAACTGCGCCACGACGACCGCGAGGAAGGTCGGGGCGGCCAGCTGCAGCCAGCCGCCGAGGGTCTGTGCCGTGGACCTCGACCAGAACACCGTCAGCAGCAGCCAGACGAGGAGGAGCAGGAGGGTCGTCGGCATGATCTCGAACGCCCGGAGCTCCCGGCGGCGGGCGGCGAGCATCGCGGCGCCGATCACGCAGAGTCCCGTGATGACGGCGCCGTACCCGGCGTCGCCCATCAGCTGGCGGATGAGGTGCGTCGAGAACAGCGCGCCGATCGCGGTGGTCGCGAAGGCGGCGGCGAGCGCGGACGACCGGAGGAAGTCGATGAGGTGGCGTCGCGCGTCGTTCATCGCTGTGCGAGCCGCTCGCCCTGCTCGCCCGCCAGCCGCCATTCGGACGGACCGCGGCCGACGAGGGGTGCCTGCTTGATCTTGAACGCGAACATCACGACGAACATCCACCCCCACCCGAGGAGCGGGCTCGACTCGGCGAGGCCCTGAACGAGAAGCTGCGCCGCCGTGAGGGTGGGCAGCAGGGTGATCGCCGAGTAGGGGCGGTCGGCGACGAGGTCCCAGCGGGGGCGGTCGACGGCGAAGAACCACGACCGCCAGATGAACGCGAGGTAGGCGGTGGCCATGATCACGACGCCGACGACCCCGAGCTGGAGGTACACGTCGATCCACATGTTGTGGGCCTGCATGACCGTCTGGCCGTGATCGACGATCCACCGGTCGAAGGCGGGATCGGTCGGCACCCATGGGGTCGCGAAACCCCAGCCGAAGACGGGCCGCTCGCCCGCGCGCTCGAGCACCGCGTTCCAGATCGACTCGCGCCCCGTGAGGTCGGCGGAGCGGCCGAGCAGGGAGAAGACGGCGTTGCGCCCGAACCACAGGGCGGCCAGTCCGCCGAGGGCCACGACGGCGTACAGCGCGTAGTAGCGCGTGCGTTCGCCGGGGCGGCGCGTCGTGCGCATGAGGAGGGCCGTCAGGAGCACGACGACCGTGAGCGCGGCGGCGAGGTACGCCGTCGCCGACCCGGCCCGCACGAAGAGGAACGCCGCCAGCGCGAACCACCCGACGAGGAGCGTCCGGCGCGGTGCCCGCGAAGCGAACTGGATGCCGAAGACCACCATCGCGAGCAGTGCGACGTAGGCGAGCGCGTTCGAGTTGCCGAACAGCCCCTGGATGCGACCGCCGTCGAGCAGGTTGTCGCGACTCCAGAGCACGATCGGGTCGTCGACCGTGCCTTCGGGGCGCACGAACTGGGGGAGGATCGGCCCGCCCCAGACGAGCGACACCCACAGTTCGAAGACGAGGGACAGCCCGAGCACCCATTTGAGGGCGGACGCGATCGCCCGCACGAGCTCCCGCCACGTGAGCACGGCGGCGATGAAGACGGCGTGCAGGCTGGTGCTCACGAGCAGGGCGAGCGTCAGCGCGCTCGCCGACGGCCAGGCCGACCACGCCAGCGAGAGCACGGCGAGCAGGAGGTAGGCGACCCCGAACCAGGGGAGGCGGGGCCATTGCACGGCGGGGCGCAGCATCAGCCAGAGCGCGAGCGACACGACCGCCGAGCCGAAGACCGCGATCCCCGCGGCGAGAGGCCCGAGCACCATGAGAAGGCTCGTGCCGCTGAGGGCTCCGGCCAGCACGAGGATGCACCACCCGCGCAGCAGCAGGTGACCCGTCTTCTCCCGGATCGGCGCGGCGGGCGGGGCGGAGATCGGATGCTGGGTGTGGGCAGTCATGTGCGTTCAGGCTATCGCGCGCGAGCCTAGGCTGAGGGTGTGCTCATCGCCATCTCGAACACGCCGCGCGAATACTCCTGGGGCTCGGAGACGCTGATCCCCGAGCTGGAAGGCCGGGTCCCGACGGGGCGGCCCGAAGCGGAGGTGTGGTTCGGCGCCCATCCGGGATCTCCTTCGCGCACCGATGACGGCCGCACGCTCGACGCCGTCCTCGCCGACACGGGACAGGCACCGCTGCCGTACCTGCTGAAGATCCTCGCGGCGGGCAAGTCGCTGTCGATCCAGGCGCACCCCTCCGTGCCCCAAGCCGTCGCCGGCTTCGCGCGGGAGGAGGCGGCGGGGATCGCGCGCGACGCCGACGACCGCACGTACCGCGACGACAATCACAAGCCGGAGATCATCGTGGCCCTGAGCGAGCGGTTCCGCGCGCTCGTGGGGCTGCGCCCGCTCGAGGGCACGCGGCGCCTGCTCGCCGGCCTCGGTGATGCCCCGGGCATCTCCGCGCTGCGGGCGCACCTGTCGGATGACGCACGAGCGGGCGACGACGATGCGCAGACGCTGCGCACGACGCTCGCCTGGGCGCTCTCCGACGAGGCCCGCGCCGCCGTCGACGACGTCGTGCGCGTCCTGGCCGAGGCCCCGCCCGTCGACGGGTTCGCGGAGGAGATCGAGGTGCTCCGCACCATCGCCCGCGACTTCCCGGGCGACCCGGGCGTCGTTGTCGCGCTCCTCATGAACCTGGTCGTCCTCCGCCGCGGTGAGGCGCTGTTCGCCCCCGCGGGAGTGCTCCACGCGTACCAGGACGGGCTGGGCGTGGAACTCATGGCGGCGAGCGACAACGTGCTGCGCGGCGGCCTCACCCCGAAGCACGTCGATGTCGCGGAGCTGCTCGCTGTCGTCGACGCCAACCCCGCCCCTCCGGCGATCGTGCGCCCCGCCGAGAGCGACGGCGAGGCCGTGTACGACGTCGGCGTCCCCGACTTCCGACTGGGGCGCGTGGCCGTGTCGGCGGGGGAGCCGACGGAGCTCGCCGTGGAAGGGCCCACCATCCTCCTCGTAACGGCGGGCGAGGTCGAGGCGACCGGCTCGGACACCGTCCGGATCCCGACGGGTCGTGCCGCGTTCGTGAGCGCCGATGAGAGGCGCGTCGTGCTCCGCGGTGCGGGCGAGGTCTTCGTCGCGCGCCCGGGGCGGTCGTCGTAGCCGATCCCGCTCTCCTGCCCCCGATCGCGCGACACGCCCACAGGTCAACAAGCTTCAATCAGGCCTTGAGGGTTTACGATCTGCGACTTGATTTCAGGGAATGACAAGAGTGTAATTATCCCAACACGCGCAACCGCGCGAGACGAAACAGGTGGGAGAGCGATATGGCGGCATACCGTTCCGGCGTTCCCGAGAATTGGTTCGTCGATCCGGTCAACCTCGGAGTGCCCGGTGTTCGCCGGGTCACGGAGAACGAGGCAGACGGCGCTCTCGCGTGGCAGACAGATGCCCTGTGCGCACAGACCGACCCGGAGGCGTTCTTCCCGGAAAAGGGCGGCTCGACCCGCGATGCCAAGCGCATCTGCACGTCGTGCGACGTCCGCGGCGAGTGCCTCGAGTACGCACTGCAGAACGATGAGCGCTTCGGCATCTGGGGCGGTCTGAGCGAGCGCGAGCGTCGCAAGCTCAAGCGCCGCGCCGGCTGAGCACCGCGGGCGGCGTCGGCAGGAATCCTCCGACGATTCGCGGAATCGCGGTGGGTCTTCCTGGCGCCGCGCCGCGTCCGCTTAGGCTGACGACGTCATGCCCTCCCGAGTCCATGCCTTGCTGGTCGTGCACCCCGAAGGGGGCACTGCGCCAGACATCCATCTGCGTCGCACCCTGACGGCGCTGCGCGCCCAGTCGCGCGCCGTCGACGCGCTCACGATCGTGATCTGCGGACACGACCGGCGCGTCCGCGACATCGTGGCCACCTCCGGAGCCGAGGGCGTGATCTCCGCCCCTCGCGGCACCCGCTTCGCCGACGCCGTGCGTCTCGCGTCCCACCGGCTCGACGGCGACGCGGTGTGGCTGCTGGCGCAGGACACCGCGCCCGAGCCCGACGCGCTCGCCCGGCTCGCCGCCGCCCTCGAGACCGCGCCGTCCGTGGCGCTCGCCGCCCCCAAGCTCGTGCGCTGGGACGACCGCACCCACATCGTGTCGCTCGGCGTCACGATGACGCGGTGGGGCCGCACGGTCGGCCTCGCCGACGGCGAGCACGACCAGGGGCAGCACGACGGTCAGCAAGACGTGCTCGGCGCCGACGTGCGCGGCGTGCTCGTGCGTGCCGACGCGTGGCGCGAACTCGACGGGCTCGATCCGTCGCTGCGCGGGGCCGACGAAGGCCTCGACCTCGGAGTGCGCGCCCGGCTCGCCGGAGGCCGCGTGGCGCTCGCCCCGACCGCGCTGATCGCGGTGGCAGGCGACGGCGTCGCGGGTGCGACCGCCGACCGCCGCGCCGTGGCACGGGGATGGGCCGCCTACGCTCAGCGCAGCGCGCAACTGCACCGCCGCCTCGCCTACGCCCCCGGACCGCTCGTGGCGCTCCACTGGCTGTCGCTGCTCCTCTCGCGGTCTGGCGCTCGCTCGGGCACCTGCTCGCGAAGAACCCCGAACGGATCGGCCCCGACCTCGCCGCCGCGGCGGCGGTGGCCGTCCGACCCGACGGGGTCGCACGGGCGCGCGCCCGCATCCGGCGAGCGCGGCGAGCGGGCTGGTCGCAGCTCGCGCCGCTGCGGATCGGCACACGCCAGCTGCGCCACCGGCTCGACGACGACGGGGCGACGCGCTCGCACGCCCCGAACTCGGCTTCTTCAGCAGCACCGGCGGCGCCTGGATCGTGCTCGCGGCCCTCGTCGTCTCCCTCGCCGCGTATCCCGCGCTGCTCGCCTGGCCTGTGCTCGGCGGCGGCGCCCTGGCACCGCTGCGCGCACCGTCGCGCAGCTGTGGGCCGACGCCGCGTCGGGCCCCCGGCCCCTCGGATGGAGCACGGCGGGACCGGCCGACCCGTTCGGCATCATCGTGGCGATCCTCGGCACCCTCTCGCCCGCCGAGCCGTCGCGCGCACTCGCCGTCCTCTGGGTGCTCGCTCTTCCGCTGGCCGCCCTCGGCGGGTGGTTCGCCGCCACCCGCATCAGCGACAAGCAGCTGCCGCGCGCGCTCGTCGCGGTCGGCTGGATGCTCGCGCCGACTCTGCTGACCGCGCTCGTCGAGGGTCGCCCCACCGGTGTGCTCGTGCACCTGATCCTGCCGTGGCTGCTGTTCACGGCATCCGTCGCGCATCGCTCGTGGACCAGCGCCGCGGTCGGGTCGCTCGCGCTGGCCGCGATCGTCGCGTGCGCGCCCTCCCTCGCCCCCGCTCTCATCGTGCTGTGGATCGCGGCCCTCGTTCTGACGTTCGCGCGACGCGCGGGGAGGGGCGCCGCGCGGGTCGTGTGGCTCGTCGTGCCGACGATCGTCATCGCCGCGCCGATGGTGTGGCACCGCGTCGGCGCGGGCGACGCGTGGGCGCTGCTGGCCGACCCGGGCGTCGTCGCGGTCGCCGACACGCCCGCCGGCGACCTGCTCGGCCGGCTCCTCGTGCTGGCGGGCTTCCCGACCGCCGATGTCGCAGGGTGGGCGGGAATGCTCCCCGAGGGCATGGCGGCCGCGTGGATGGCGCTGCTGGTCGCCCCCGTCGTGGTGCTCGCGTTCGCCGCGCCGTTCGTGTCGCGGATCTCGACGGCGGCCGTCCTGCTCGCGATGGCCGCGCTCGGAGGCGTCACAGCGGTCATCTCCGCGGGCATCGGACTGGCGGCATCGGGCTCGCACGCGGCGGTGCTGTGGCCCGGCTCCGGCATCAGCCTGCTGTGGGCGGGACTGCTGGGCGCCGCCGCCGCAACGCTCGACCGCATGCCGCGGCCGCGAACCCTGCGCAGCATCAGCGCTGCCGTGGCGCTCCTGGCGCTCGCCGCGCTCGCCGTGCCCGCCCTCACGGCACAGCACCGTGATGCCCTGACGGTCACCAACGGCCCGGACAGCACGCTTCCCGCATACGTCGACGCGGAAGGTCGCGGCGACCCGGGGACGGCGACGTTCGTGATGCACCCGCAGCCGCGCGGCGGGATCGCCTCGCAGGTCGTCTGGGGCGGGAGCGCGACGCTCGGCGGCCAGAGCACCCTGCAGTCCGTGAGGCTCGGTCCGACGGCGGGCGACGAGCAGACGGCGCGGACGACCGCCGATCTCGTGACGGGCTCGGCGGGCGACGTCATCGCACGGCTGGGCGCCCACGGCGTGGGCTACGTGCTGCTCGACTCGCCGCGACGCGACGAGAGCGACGCTGCCCGCGCGACCCGTCTGGCCGCCAAGGCGGCCCTCGACCGCCGCGACGACCTCGAAGCCGTGGGGGACACCGGCAAGGGCGAACTGTGGGTCGTCATCGCCGACGTCGTCCCGCGCACGCCCACCGACGACCAGCGCGCCGACGCCTGGCGCACGGGTGCGCTCCAGCTCGGGATCGTGATCGTCGCACTCCTGCTCGCCGTGCCGACAGCCGCCAGCATCCGGCAGTCGACGCGCGAGCCCCGCACTGTCGGAGGCGGCGCATGACCGGGCCGGGGACGGGCATGGTGCGCGCAGGGGTGGCGGCCGCTGTGGCCGGGCTGTTCGCCCTGGCGCTCGCCGCTGCCGCGGTGGTGCCGTGGCCCACGGCCGCCCGCGAACCGGTCGCCGTCACGGCGCGCCCCGATCCCACGGCGTCGATCCTCGCCTGCGCCGGCCCCCTCCTGGCCGTCGGGCGCGACGCGAGCGACGCCGCCCGCCTGAGCGAGGTTGCCGGGCAGGACATCGCCGCGGCGACCGGGTCGGACACGCAGGAGGCGACGGGCGAACGGCTCGCGGCCGCCGACGTGTCGGGCGGCGGCGGTCCCGACGCGCTCACCGCGCTCCCGCAGGACGGTGAGCGCACCGACCTCGCGGCGGCGGGCTCGGCGACCGCCGACGAGACCGACCTCCGCGGCTTCGCGGCTTCCGCGTGCGCCCCGCCGCTGATGGAGTCGTGGCTCGTCGGGGGGAGCGGGGTCACGGGCGCCGCCGATCTCGTGATGCTCGCGAATCCCGCCGGGGTCGCCGCCGAGGTCGACCTGACCGTGTTCGGAGCCGACGGCGAGTCGACGCCCGCGGCGGCGACCGGCATCATCGTCCCGCCCCGGACCCAGCGCGTGCTGCCTCTCGCCGCACTCGCCCTCGGTGAGGAGAGTCCCGTCGTGCGGGTCAACGCCCGAGGCGCGCCCGTGCAGGCCGCGCTCCAGACGAGCATCACGCGCACCCTCGTCACCGGCGGCGTCGACCAGGTGGGCACGACGGCCGCGCCCGACACGACGCAGATCGTCCCGTCGTTCACCGTGACCGTGTCACCGGGGGAGGCGGGCGCCTCCGAGCCGGCGACGATGCTTCGTGTGCTGTCGCCGTCGGCCGACACGGAGGCCGCCGTCCGGGTCGTCCCGCTGCAGGGAGGGTCGGAGGTCACCGAGACCCTGACGCTCGCCGGAGGAGTGCCCGCCGAGCTCGAGCTGGGCGGCCTCGCCGCGGGCGCCTACCGTCTCGAAGTCACGTCGGCAGAACCGGTCGTCACGGCGCTGTGGACCACGACGGGATTCGGCGCCGGCGCCGACTTCGCGTGGCACACCGCCCCCGCTGTGCTCGGCGTGCCCAGCCTCGTCGCGGTCGCCGCCGGGGGCCCCGCTCCCGTCCTCTCGATCGCCAATGACGGCGACGAGGAGGCGACGGTGCGCGTGTCGGGCGTCGGCGAGGAGGCTTCCGACGTGCGCATCGCGCCGGGCACCACTGTGCGAGTGCCCGTCGAAGACGCGGCCGTGTACCGCATCTCCGCCGAGGGCGGCCGGGTGCGCGCGAACGTCACCTACGCCGGGCCGGGCGCGCTCGCGGGCTACGACGTGCTGCCGGGCGACGCGGCCGCCGAACCGGTGGTCGTCTACACGCAGTAGGTGCGGCGTCCGAGACCTCGCGAGGATTCGCGAGCTCCTAGAAGTACCGGAACCGCTCGGGGCCGAGGTCCCAGGGATCGCGGTCGAGGTACTCGGCGGCAGCGCGGAAGACGGAGCTCTCGATCATCATCCGCCGGTGCAGTTCGTCGTCGCGGTGCAGGTGGCTGAGGCGCTCTATCGGCAGGCGGTACAGGATGATGCGCTTCTGATCGGTGAGCACCGTCCACCGCGGGATGCCGTCGTCGTCGGAGGCCGATGGCATCGCGCCGACCTCGAAGCTCACGTCGCGCAGCTCGGGCCAGGCGCTCCGCAGGAACTCGGCGGCCGTCCCCACCGCGAGGTCGAACTTCTCGGCGCGTGTCTCGAGCGGCGGGAGCGGCGGACGCACGACGGGGCTGCGGTCGAGCCGTCCGTGGCGACCGTGTCGCGACGGACGGGCCACCGAGGCCGTGCGGCGACGCCTGATCATGCTCCCATCCTAGGCGGGTGCCCTCCCCGGCGGCCGGGGCGCGGATCGAAGGGCCACCGCGGTTCCGCGGCGCATGCGGCGCGGCATCCCGTCCGCGGCCGGGACCCGCGGGTAGCGTGAACCGCGATGCGTGACAGACTCTGCTCCAAAGTGGGATGCGCCCGCGAGGCCGTGACGACCCTGACGTTCGACTACGGCGACCAGATGGCCGCCCTCGGTCCGCTGGGCGGCGGAAACGACCCGCACGCGCACGATCTCTGCGCGATCCACACCGACCGCCTGTCGGTGCCGAAGGGATGGATGGTCGTCCGCCACGAGACGCTCCGCGTCTGACGTATATGACGCGGGCGCGTAGCCGCCTCCCTCGCCGGGGTGGGAGAATGGCCGGATGCCGACTCCCGTGAACACCCTCGACTTCGTCGTCGCCGACCTCTCGCTCGCCGAGGCGGGTCGTCACCAGATCCGTCTCGCGGAGAACGAGATGCCCGGCCTCATGGCGCTGCGCGAGGAGTTCGGTCCATCGCAGCCCCTCGCCGGCGCCCGCATCGCGGGCTCGCTGCACATGACCGTGCAGACCGCCGTGCTCATCGAGACGCTCGTCGCTCTCGGCGCGCAGGTGCGCTGGGCGAGCTGCAACATCTTCTCGACGCAGGATGAGGCGGCCGCCGCTGTCGCCGTGGGGCCGACCGGCACGGTCGATGCCCCCGCCGGGGTCCCCGTGTTCGCCTTCAAGGGAGAGACGCTGGAGGAATACTGGCAGCTGGCGGACCGCATCTTCGACTGGTCGGCGGAGGGCTTCGACGGCCCCAACCTCATCCTCGACGACGGCGGCGACGCGACGCTCCTCGTGCACAAGGGCGTCGAGTTCGAGCGCGCGGGCGGCGTCCCGGAGGCGGCCGCGGGCGACTCCGCCGAGTACCGCATCGTTCTCGAGACCCTGCGCGCCAGCCTCGCCCGCGACCCGCAGCGCTTCACCCGCATGGCGGAGGGCATCGTCGGCGTGACGGAGGAGACGACGACCGGTGTCCACCGGCTCTACGAGCTGCATGCGGCAGGCAAGCTCCTGTTCCCCGGTATCAACGTCAACGACTCGGTGACGAAGTCGAAGTTCGACAACAAGTACGGCATCCGCCACTCGCTGCCCGACGGCATCAACCGCGCCACCGACGTGCTCATGGGCGGCAAGGTCGCCTTCGTCGTGGGTTACGGCGATGTCGGCAAGGGCGCCGCCGAGGCGCTGCGCGGCCAGGGCGCCCGCGTGATCGTCGGAGAGGTAGACCCGATCTGCGCGCTCCAGGCAGCGATGGACGGGTTCCAGGTGTCGCGTCTGGAGTCGGTGATCGGCGATGTCGACATCCTCATCACGGGCACCGGGAACACGCGCGTCGTGACCGTCGACCACCTGCTCGGACTCAAGCACCTCGCGATCGTCGGCAATGTCGGACACTTCGACGACGAGATCGACATGGCGGGCCTCGAGTCGCTGCCGGGCGCCGAGCGCATCGAGATCAAGCCGCAGGTGCACGAGTGGCGCCTGCCCGCGACGGCCGACGGGCGCGGTGGCCGGAGCATCCTCGTGCTGTCCGAAGGGCGGCTCATGAACCTCGGCAACGCCACGGGGCATCCGTCGTTCGTCATGAGCGCCTCGTTCACCAACCAGGTGCTCGCCCAGCTCGAGCTCTACACCAATATCGAGGCATACCCGGTGGGCGTGTACACGCTGCCGAAGGTGCTCGACGAGAAGGTCGCGCGCCTTCACCTGGCTGCGCTCGGCGTGGAGCTCACCGAGCTCACGGAGCAGCAGGCGGCCTACATCGGCGTCCCTGTCGAGGGCCCCTACAAGCTGGAGCACTACCGCTACTGACGGCTTCCACCCGGCCTGGTCCTCATTTTGAACTAGTCAAAAAAAGGACTAGGCTGGGGGGCATGCCCGCCCCGCTGTCGTCCGCCGCTCCTGCCGCGCTCCGCGCCGCCGGGCTGCGTGTGACCGAGTCGCGCAGCGCCGTCTACGACGCCCTCCTCGCCGCGCCGCACGCGAGCGCCGACGAGGTGTACGCGGCGATCGCCGAGCAGCTCCCGACGACGAGCCGCCAATCGGTGTACAACGCGCTCGGCGACTTCGCCGACGCCGGGATCGTCCGCCGGATCGAGCCCGCAGGTCGCCCCATGCTGTTCGAGCTCCGGGTCGCCGACAACCACCACCACCTCGTGTGCACCGTCTGCGGCGCGGTCGAGGATGTCGAGTGTGTCGTCGGTCACGCCCCCTGCCTCACGCCCTCCGAGACGCACGGCTTCGCCCTGCAGGCGGCCGAGGTCACCTTCTGGGGCACGTGCCCCTCCTGCGCTGCCGCGGCAGCGTGACCCCTCCTACTTGTCACTCCGCAAAGCCCATCCGAGGAAGGAACACCATGAGCGTTCATGACGAGAGCGTCGCGCCGATCGGGGAGAACCCGACCGACATCGATCAGGCCGTCACCGTCACCGACACCGACGAGGCCCGTGCCGAAGAGGCCGGCACCTGCCCGGTCATCCACGCGCAGCCGCACCCGACGTCGGGCTCGGCCAACAACGTGTGGTGGCCCAACCAGCTGAACCTCCGCATCCTCAAGAAGAACCCGGCCGTCGGCAACCCGCTGGACGAGGGGTTCGACTACCGCGCCGCGTTCGCGCAGCTCGACCTCGCGGCCGTCAAAGCCGACATCGCCGAACTGCTCACCACGTCGCAGGACTGGTGGCCCGCCGACTTCGGCAACTACGGCCCGCTCATGATCCGCATGGCGTGGCACTCCGCCGGCACCTATCGTGTGATGGACGGCCGCGGCGGCGCCGGAGCGGGGCAGCAGCGTTTCGCCCCCCTCAACAGCTGGCCCGACAACGTCAACCTCGACAAGGCGCGCCGACTGCTGTGGCCCGTCAAGAAGAAGTACGGCCAGAGCATCTCCTGGGCAGATCTCATGATCCTCGCCGGCAACGTCGCGCTCGAGTCGATGGGCTTCGAGACCTTCGGCTTCGCCGGCGGTCGTCCCGACGTGTGGGAGCCGGACGACGACGTGTACTGGGGCCCCGAGACCACGTGGCTGGGCGACCAGCGCTACACGGGAGAGCGAGACCTCGAGAAGCCGCTCGCCGCGGTGCAGATGGGCCTCATCTACGTCAACCCCGAGGGCCCCAACGGCAACCCCGACCCGGTCGCCTCGGCCCGCGACATCCGCGAGACGTTCGCGCGCATGGCGATGAACGACGAGGAGACCGTCGCCCTGATCGCCGGCGGTCACACCTTCGGCAAGACGCACGGCGCGGCGCCCGACTCGAACCTCGAGGACAACCCGGAGGCCGCCGGCATCGAGATGCAGGGCCTCGGCTGGAAGAACAACCACGCCTCGGGCAAGGGCGACGACACGATCACGTCCGGACTCGAGGTCACGTGGACGTACCACCCCACCCGCTGGGACAACGAGTTCTTCCACATCCTCTACGCGTACGAGTGGGAGCTCTTCCAGAGCCCGGCCGGCGCGAACCAGTGGCGCCCGATCAACGGCGGCGGCGCCGACATGGTGCCCGAGGCGCACTCGAACGGCCGTCGCGAGCCGCGCATGCTCACGAGCGACCTCGCGCTGCGCATGGACCCCGAATACGACAAGATCTCGCGCCGATTCAAGGACGACCCCGAAGCGTTCGCCGATGCGTTCGCCCGCGCCTGGTTCAAGCTGACCCACCGCGACATGGGACCCATCGAGCGCTACGTCGGTCCCGAAGTGCCGAACGAGGAGCTCATCTGGCAGGACCGCGTGCCCGCCGTCGACCACGCGCTGATCGACGCGGACGACGCCGCAGCGCTCAAGGCGCGCGTCCTCGAGTCGGAGCTCACCGTCTCGGAGCTCGTCTCGGCCACGTGGGCGGCGGCGTCCACCTTCCGGGGCAGCGACAAGCGCGGTGGCGTCAACGGCGCCCGCATCCGCCTCGCCCCTCAGAAGGACTGGGAGGTCAACAACCCCGCGCAGCTGCACAAGGTGCTCGGCGTCCTCGGCGGCATCAAAGCCGACTTCGACGCCACCGCCGAGGGCGGCAAGAAGGTCTCGCTGGCCGACCTGATCGTGCTGGCGGGCAACGCCGCCGTCGAGAAGGCTGCGAAGGACGCCGGCGTCGAGGTGGAGATCGTGTTCCACCCGGGCCGCACCGACGCCAGTGCCGAGCAGACCGACGCCGACTCGTTCGCCTACCTCGAGCCGGCCGCCGATGGCTTCCGCAACTACCAGGGCCCGATCGCCATGGCGTCGGGTCTGCCGGCCGAGCACCTGCTGATCGACAAGGCGAACCTGCTCACCCTCAGCGCACCCGAGATGACGGTGCTCGTGGGCGGTCTGCGCGTGCTCGGAGCCAACTGGGACGGCTCCTCGTACGGCGTGTTCACCGACCGGCCGGGCGTGCTGACGAATGACTTCTTCGTCAACCTGCTCGACCTCGGCACCACGTGGAAGCCGCTCGACCCGGGATCGCACGCCTTCGCAGGAACCAAGGACGGCTCGGGTGAGCCCGTCGGCATCGGCACGCGCGTCGACCTCCTGTTCGGCTCCAACTCGGAGCTGCGCGCGCTCGCCGAGGTGTATGCATCCGACGACGCGACCGAGAAGTTCGTCCGCGACTTCGCCGCCGCGTGGGGCCGCGTCACCGAGCTCGACCGCTTCGACCTGCACGGCTGACCCGGTTCGCGACAGAAGGCCCGCTCTCCTCTCGGGGAGCGGGCCTTCTGCGTGCAGGAAGCGGGGACGGTAGGCGTCAGCCCACGCTCTTGCCGTCGAACAGGGCGCGGTGGGCGAACCCGGCCAGCATCGCGCCGACGATCGGGAACACCAGGAACACCCACAGCTGCAGCAACGCGTCGCCGCCGCCGTACAGCGCCGTCGCGATCGAACGCGCCGGGTTCACCGACGTGTTGTCGATGGGAATCGACGCCAGGTGGATGAGCGTGAGCGTGAGGCCGATCACCAGTCCCGCCAGCTTCGTTCCGCGGGTCGCATGCGTCACACCGAGGATCACGAGCACGAAGATGCCCGTGAAGAGGATCTCGGCCGTGATCGCCGCGCCGAGCCCGAAGCCGCCGGGGGAGTGCTCCCCGAAGCCGTTGCTCGCGAAGCCCGCCGACTGCCGGTCCGACAGCCATCCCTCGGGGCCGAACAGTCCGATCAGCACGATCAGGCTCGTGCCGACGGCTCCGCCCACCACCTGCGCCACGATGTAGCCGACGGTGTCGCGCCACGGGAAGCGGCCGGCCGCCGCCAGACCGAGGGTCACGGCCGGGTTGAAGTGGCCACCGGAGATCGGTCCCCACGCGTAGGCGCCGGCGACGACGGTGAGACCGAAGGCCAGCGCGACACCGACGAATCCGATGCCGAGCGACGTTCCGTTCGCTCCGGTGCCGAAGTCGGCCGCGAACAGGGCCGCGCCGATCGAGCCGAATACGAGCACGAACGTGCCAGCCGCCTCGGCGAGCAGCTTCACTCCCGTTCCCGGACCTTCCGGCGGTGGCGTGTGATCGAGCGGCGTCGGGGGCACCGGGGTGTCGGGTGAAGGGTCGGGGCTCATGACGGTTCCTTTCGGCGAGGTGACCTGATGCACAGATTCTGCTCTCGTTCGGGCGATGTCCACAGTGCTTCTGCTGCAGGTGCGTGTGCCGACGGCGGTGATCAGTGCGTCGCGCACCCGGGTCCAAGGTCGCCCCCTCCCCAGGCCCGTCCGATACTGTGTCTGTCAGTGTGCACACCCCGGCGCACGACGGCATCCGCCGAACCCGAAGAACGATTGGGTCAGATGGTCTCCCGTATCCTCGTCGTCGACGACGACACCGCCCTGGCAGAGATGATCGGCATCGTCCTGCGCACAGAGGGCTTCGAGCCGCTCTTCTGCGCTGACGGCGCCGCCGCCGTCGAGGTGTGGCGTCAGGAGCGTCCCGATCTGGTGCTGCTCGATCTCATGCTCCCGGGGATCGACGGGATCGAGATCTGCACCCGCATCCGGGCGGAGTCGGGGGTGCCCATCATCATGCTGACGGCGCGCACCGACACGGCCGATGTCGTGCGTGGCCTCGAGTCGGGAGCCGACGACTACATCGTCAAGCCGTTCAACCCGAAGGAGCTCGTCGCGCGCATCCGCACCCGGCTCCGCCCCTCGACAGCGACCGTGGCCGAGAACCTCCGCATCGGCGACCTGTCGGTCGATGTCGCCGCGCACGAGGTGCGGCGCGGGGGCACGGTCATCGCCCTCACGCCCCTCGAGTTCGAACTGCTCGTCGCCCTCGCATCGAAGCCTCAGCAGGTCTTCTCCCGCGAGGCGCTCCTCGAGCAGGTGTGGGGATACCACTACAAGGCCGACACGCGCCTCGTGAACGTCCATGTGCAGCGCCTGCGCGCGAAGGTCGAGATCGACCCCGACAACCCGAAGATCGTCACGACGGTGCGCGGCGTCGGCTACCGCGCCGGTGCCGCGGTGTAGCGCATCGTGGTGTCGGCGACCGGCTCCGTACGCACCGCAGCGCCGCTGCCCACGTGGCGTGACTGGCGCGCATGGCCCGATACGGTTGTGCACGCGTGGCGGCGATCGCTGCGGTTCCGCACGGTGGCGGTCACCCTCGGCCTCACCGCCCTGACGATCCTCGTCGCCCTCGTCTGGATGGCGCTGGCCATTCAGAACGATCTGTTCGAATCGCGCGTGGAGCAGGTGCAGGAGTCCGCGCAGCGCGCCACCGTCGCGGCGCAGTCGACCTTCGACGCCGCCGAGGTGGAGGGGAGCGCCGTCGCTCTGCAGAACCTCATGCGGGAGGTGCAGACGACACAGTTCCGCCAGGCGGGAACCGACATGTACGCCATGTTCCGCATGGCCTCGACGCCGTCGATCGTCGCCCCGCAGGACATCGACGCCGGCGGGCTCACCGCCGCGATGATCTCGCGGGAGCTGCGCTCGGCCGTCGCCGCCGACCCCGTGCGGCAGGCGTGGCAGTCGGTGGCGCTCCCGACCGACGATGGCGGCGTCGTGCCGGGCGTGGTCATCGGCCAGCAGATCGATCTGCCCGAGGCCGGCGCGTACGAGCTGTATTTCGCGTACGACCTCGGCCCCGAGGCCGAGACGCTCCGCTTCATCCAAGTGACGCTCTGGGGCGTCGGGCTCGTTCTCGTGGTGCTGATCGGTGCGATCTCGTGGCTCGTGCTGCGGTCGGTGACCGTCCCGATCGCGCAGGCGGCCGAGACGAGCGCCAAGCTCGCCTCAGGAGACCTCGGCGTGCGGCTCCCCGTGCGCGGCGAGGATGAGTTCGCGACGCTGGGGCGGTCGTTCAACGCGATGGCCGACAGCATCGAGAGCCAGATCAAGGAGCTCGCCGACCTCTCGCTCGTGCAGCAGCGTTTCGTGTCGGACGTGTCGCATGAGCTGCGCACTCCGCTCACGACCATCCGCCTCGCCTCCGACATGCTCAACGACCAGCGCACCGAGTTCGACCCGACCACGGCCCGCGCCGCGGAGCTCCTCCACGCCCAGGTGCAGCGCTTCGAGGTGCTGCTGACCGACCTGCTCGAGATCAGCCGGTACGACGCCGGCTCCGTGCAGCTCGAGAAGGAGCCGACGAGTCTCGCCCACCTCGCCGAAGACGTCGTCGCCTCCATGCAGCAGCTCGCCGAGCAGCACGGGACCGACGTGCGGGTCGTGGCGCCCGGTGGCTACTCGCCCGTCGAGATGGATCCGCGACGGGTGCGGCGGATCGTCCGCAACCTCCTCGGCAACGCCATCGAGCATGGCGAGGGCCGGCCGATCGTGGTGACCGTCGACAGCGACCAGCGTTCGGTCGCCGTCGGTGTCCGCGATTACGGGCTCGGGATGCGTCCCGAAGACATGGAGCGCGTCTTCGACCGGTTCTGGCGCGCCGACCCCTCGCGGCGGCGCACGATCGGCGGTACCGGGCTCGGGCTGTCGATCGCGCTCGGCGACGCCCGGCTGCACGGCGGCACGCTCGCGGTGTGGTCGGAGCTCGGCCGCGGCACCAACTTCGTGCTCACGCTCCCGCGCGGCGGCGCCCCCATCGGGAGCTCGTCGCCCGTCCCTCTCGATCCGGGCGACGACGGGGCGCCTCTCGACGGCCTCGGGCTCACCCAGCCCATCGATATCATCAAGACGACGGGAGGCAGGTCGTGATCCGTTCGCTGCGCGCGTCGCTCGGCGTCCTCGTCGCGGGGGTGCTGATCGTCGCGCTCGCGGCCTGCGCCGGGCTGCCCGTGACGGGCCCCGTCAAGCTGGGACGCGAGGTGGCCGATGCCGGCGAGGCTCCGCCCGTGTTCTTCAACCCGGCGGCGCCGTCGTCGGGCATGACGCCGCAGCAGGTCGTGGAGGGGTTCATCGCGGCCGCCACCGGTCCGCGCAACGACTGGGGCACGGCGCGCCTCTTCCTCACCGACCAGTTCGCCGACGAGTGGCAGCCGACAGCGGGTGTGACGGTGTACGCCACCGAACGGCGCACCGTCACCGAGACCGACGCGGGCGAGGTGAGTGTCGACATCGTGCCGGAGGCCACCGTCGATGCGACCGGCGCCTACACCGTCGCCGACGGCCGGCCCGCGACCCTCGCATACCGGCTCGAGCAGGTGTCGGGGGAGTGGCGCATCGCCGACGCTCCCGACGGCATCGCCCTCGATCGCGACCGGTTCGCGTCGGTGTTCCGCAGCTACGCGCTCATGTACTTCGACCCGACGTGGACGTACCTCGTTCCGGACCAGCGGTGGTTCGCGGTCGAGAACGCCCCGACGCGCATCGCCGAGGCCCTGATCGGCGGGCGTCCCAGCCCCTGGCTGGCCGACTCGGTGCTCACGGCGTTCACCGAGAGCGCCGGGCTCGTGGGGCCGGCCGTGCCGGTCCGGTCGCAGGTGGCGGAAGTGTCGCTGCGCACGGCGGCGCGAGACCTCGACCAGCTCACGCTCGACCGCATGCAGTCGCAGCTGGAGAAGAGCCTCCAGACGGCACGTGTGATGGGCGTGCAGATGCTCGTCGACGGTCAGCCGCTCGTGGCGGAGGCGGTGCCGGTGCGCGAGACGCGCGTCGAGTCGCGGTCGCTCGTGCTGAGCGGAGAGGTGTTCGGGTTCCTGTCGGGCGCCGAGCTCGAGGTGATCCCGGGTCTCAGCGATGCGGTCGTCGCCGCCGACCCGGTGGCGGTGGAGGTGGATGCCGATCGTCGCAGCGCCGTCGTGCGCACGGTGTCGGGCGAGGTGCGGCGCGTGCGCCAGGACACCTCGTGGCAGCCCCTGGACGTGCGGGCCGGACTCATCGACCCCTCGTCCGACGCGGCCGGCTTCGCCTACTCGGTTCCCGCCGACGCGCCCTCCGCGCTGTTCGCGATCGGGGCTGACAACGTGACCCACGAGGTCGCGGGCGCCTGGCCCGGCGCCGCGGGGGTCTCCGCGATCCGGGTATCGCGCGACGGAACGCGTCTCGCGGCGATCGTGCGCGACGGCACCCGGCCGACGGTGGTCGTGGCGGGCATCATCCGCGACGCCGCGGGGGTGCCGCGTCGTCTCAGCGAACCGAAGGTGCTCGGCTCTCTACCGGGCGAGGGGCGCGGCCTCGTCTGGCTCGACGGCTCGACACTCGCCGTGCTGGCACGCAGCGACGACGGTGCCGTCGTGATCGAGCAGTCGGTCGGCGGCCCCGCGGTGTCGATGCGCGCGACAGAAGATCCGGTCGCCATCGCCGGCGGCAACGAGTCGGGAACCGTGCGGGTGCTCGACGCGGACGGCGAGCTGTTCGGACAGCGGGGGGCCGCGTGGTCGCCCATCGCGTCGGATGTCGCCCTCGTGGCGGTGCAGCAGGGCTCGCCCGACTGACGCCTCCGCGCACATTCCTCCCCACGCAGGCGCCCGATCGCGGCGAACACAGAGCGGTGTGGAGACGCCTCAGGGCGCCGCGCGCACCGGCAGGATCGGCGGATGCCCGCAACACCCTTCGATGCTTCGGGGTCCGCCCGCCCCGACGCGCTCCCGCGGGCGCTCTCGTCTGCGCTCGACCTGCTTTTCCCCGTCTGGTGCGCCGGATGCGACGAGCCCGGCGTCGCCCTGTGCGGCGACTGTCGCGAAGCGCTCCGTCCGGTGCCGAGGGTCCGCCTTCTCGACGACGGTCTGCGCGTGAGCGCCGCGCTTCCGTTCGAGGGGGTTCCCGCCCGCGTGATCCGGGCACTGAAGGAGGGCGGGCGCACGGCTCTCGCGCGGCCGCTCGGCACCGCCCTGCGCGCCCTCCTTCCCCCCGACCTCGCGGTCGTGCCGATCCCGGCGTCGCGCGCGGCGCTCCGTCGCCGCGGGTACGACGTCACCGATCTTCTGGCGCGCCGCGCGGGGGCTCATCCGAGCCGCCTGCTCGTTCCGCATCACGCGGCCCGCGACCAGCGCACCCTCGGGCGAGACGAGCGCCGGAGCAACGTGGTGGGTGCCTTCCGCGCGCGGCGGGCCCGCGGGCACCGGGTGATCCTGGTCGACGACGTCGTCACGACGGGCGCGACCCTCGTCGAGGCGGCACGCGTGCTGCGCGACGCCGGGGCCGTCGTGGCGGGCGCGGTGACCGTCGCATCCACGCCGCGCCGCCAGCCGCCGGGGGATTAGTCCCGGCACGCGGGGCGTGACATCGGGCCGGGCCCCCGATAGCGTGGAGGGGACAAGGCGAACTCAGGGTCCGCCCTTGACCGGGAGGACCCGGAACAAGGAGGTCAAGGATGGAAACCAACATCGTCGGCGTCGGGGTGGGAATCAGCGATCGATTCCGCACCGTCACTGAGGAGAAGTCCACCCGCATCGAGAACCTCGCCCCACGCGCGCAGCGCATGGACGTCAAGGTCACGCACCGTGCGTATCACAACGGCGGTCGTGAAGAGGAGACGGTCGAGTTGACCGTCACCGGCAAGGGCCCGATCGTCCGCGCGGAGGCCACCGACGGCGACAAGTTCGTCGCCCTCGATCTCGCGGTCGACAAACTCGCCGAGCAGCTGCGCCGCGCGAAGGACAAGCGCGTCGACGCGCGCAACCATCCCCGTGGTGCCAAGTTCGAGAAGGGCACCGGGGTGCTAGAGGGGATCGACGTGCAGCCCGTGTCGCACGACGTGCTCCGCGCTGTCGCCACCGGCGAGGTTCCCGTGCAGAGCGACGGCGACGACGAGGCCGACTACACGCCCGTCGTCATTCGCACGAAGAACTTCGACGCCGAATGGATGACGGTGGAGGAGGCGGTCGACCGGATGGAACTGGTCGGCCACGACTTCTTCCTCTTCATCGACGCGCGCAGCGATCACCCGTCGGTCGTCTACCGGCGCAAGGGCTGGGACTACGGCGTGATCTCGCTCACCGCATCGGCGCCACCCGCGCAGGAGCTCGCCTCCTGATCGGCTGAGACCAAGAAGGGGACCCCGAGCAGGGTCCCCTTCTGCTGCGCCCGTCGGGGTGTCAGTCGAAGAAACCGTCGAGGATGCTCCCGATGACGAGGCCGCCGAGGATGCCGCCCATGAGGTCGTTGCCGCCGCTGCGGCGGCCGCCGCCTTGGCCTCCCCAGGGCGGCCCGTCCTGCGGGCGCGACGAGTCGATGTCGCGCTGGGCGAGCTGCAGCGCCTCCGCCGCGAGCATCCCGCAGCGCCGGGCGTCGGTGAGCGCCTTCTCGCGATCATCCTCCGGAATCGACGGGCCGCTCGCCCAATTGAGGTCGATGCGGATGCGCTCGGCCTCGGCGAGGCGCGTGCGCGCGTCCGCGCCGATCCAGCCGCGATGCCCGGAGATGACGCTGCGGGCCACCCCGAGCTGGCGGTCGGCGTCGTCGATCGCGTGCCGCACATGCGACTCGGGGATCACGGGCCGCGCGGCCCGCTCCCGGGCTTTCGAGACGGCGGTGTCGAGCGTCGCGTTCGCTTCGCGCAGCCGCGTGAGCTCGGCGAACGGGTCGGTGAGTGTGCCGGCGGGGGCGAGGGAGGCGAGCTCTTTCTCGAGCGTCGCCATGGCGCGGGCGACCTCGGGAACGGTCGCCACGTCCTTCGCGGTCGCGAGGTCGTCGCGCGAGTCGATCACGATCGCGTCGAGCGTGGACTCTGCCCGCAGCGCCTCGACCTCATAGCCGTCGACGGCTTCGACGAGGGTCGTCGCGCGGCGCACGGCCTCGATCGCGGTCTCGAGGGCGAGGTTCGCCTGCTCGCGCTGCCCGGCATCGCGACGGCGCTCCGAGACCTCGGCGCCGTGCAGGGCGAACTCGAGGAGCTGGCTCGCCTCGGCGTGATTGCCCGCGACCTTGCGCAGCGCCTCATCGGAGTAGCGGCGGGTGAGGCGCTCGATCGTCGCCTTCACCTGCGGCAGGCGCGCCGTGAGGCGCTCGACATCGGCACGGATCCCCGCGATGATCTCGGGGGCGCGGCGCGCGCGCTCGATGGGTTTGGCGAGCGCCTCGCTCCGGTCGTCGAGCAGATCCTCGGCCCACTCGCACAGCTGCAGGATGCGGGCGCTGCGGGTGCGGATCTCCTCCGAGGTGTCGGGGATCTCGTCGTGGAGCAGCTGGTGCAGGTGGAACGCCTCGGACAGATGCTGACGCACCGCGGCGAGCGCCTCCTTCATGGGGCGTGTCGCGTCGGGGCCGAGCTCGGCCTCGGCGTACACCAGCTCGTCGCTGATGGTGCGGATGCGCTCGTCGGCGGCGACGAGCGCCGATCCGGCGCGACGGCTGATCTCCGCGTCCTCGACCGCTCGCGCTTCGCGCTCCTTCTTGCGATTGCCCCAGAATCCGGCCATGGCTCGATCCTATGGCGCTGCGCAGCGGCCAGGCTGAAGGGTGGCCGTGGACTCCACAGCCCGTTCAAAGTCACAACCGCATAACATGGGGAGTCGTGCCCTGCGCACGCTCTACGGCGGCACACCCGCGCTGCCCGCACCCGATAGATGGAGAACCTCCGTGGCCAACCCTCTCGAGAAACTGCTCCGTGCCGGAGAAGGACGCATCCTTCGGCGGCTCCAGCAGGTCGTGAAGGCTGTCAACGCCCTCGAAGAGGACTACGCCCAGCTCACCGACGAGGAGCTGCGCGGCGAGACCGCCGAGCTGCGCGCGCGGTACGAGGCGGGGGAGACGCTCGACAAGCTCATGCCGGAGGCGTTCGCCGCCATCCGCGAGGCCGCCAAGCGCACGCTCGGCCAGCGCCCCTACGACGTGCAGATCATGGGCGGCGCGGCCCTCCACCTGGGCAACATCGCGGAGATGAAGACCGGTGAGGGCAAGACGCTGACGGCGACCTTCGCCGTCTACCTCAACGCGATCGCGGGCAAGGGTGTCCACGTCATCACGGTCAACGACTTCCTCGCGTCGTACCAGTCGGAGCTCATGGGCCGCGTGTACCGCGCGCTCGGGATGACCACCGGCACGATCATCGCCGGGCAGACCCCCGAGGTGCGCCGAGAGCAGTACAACGCCGACATCACTTACGGCACCAACAACGAGTTCGGCTTCGACTACCTGCGCGACAACATGGCGTGGCGCAAGGAAGACCTCGTGCAGCGCGGGCACTTCTTCGCGATCGTCGACGAGGTCGACTCGATCCTCATCGACGAGGCACGCACGCCGCTCATCATCTCCGGTCCGTCGTCGGGCGAGGCCAACCGCTGGTTCGTCGAGTTCGCGAAGATCGCGAAGACACTCGAGGCCGGCGTCGACTACGAGGTCGACGAGAAGAAGCGCACGATCGGCGTGCTGGAGCCGGGCATCGAGAAGGTCGAGGACTACCTCGGCATCGACAACCTGTACGAGTCGGCCAACACGCCCCTCATCTCGTTCCTCAACAACTCCATCAAGGCGCTGGCGCTGTTCAAGCGCGACACGGACTACGTCGTGATGAACGACGAGGTCATGATCGTCGACGAGCACACGGGCCGCATCCTCGTCGGCCGTCGCTACAACGAGGGCATCCACCAGGCGATCGAGGCGAAGGAGAACGTGCCGGTCAAGGCCGAGAACCAGACGCTCGCCACCGTCACCCTCCAGAACTACTTCCGCCTCTACGAGAAGCTGGCCGGCATGACCGGCACCGCCGAGACCGAGGCGGCCGAGTTCATGTCGACGTACAAGCTGGGCGTCGTTCCCATCCCGACGAACAAGCCGATGATCCGCAAGGACCAGCCCGACCTCGTCTACAAGAACGAGCAGGCGAAGTTCACTCAGGTCGTCGAGGACATCGTCGAGCGTCACGCGAGCGGCCAGCCGGTGCTCGTCGGCACCGTCAGCGTCGAGAAGAGCGAGTACCTCTCGCGCCTCCTCGCCAAGAAGGGCGTCAAGCACGAGGTCCTCAACGCCAAGAACCACGCGCGTGAGGCGGAGATCGTCGCGCGGGCCGGGCGGTTGGGCGCGGTGACGGTCGCCACCAACATGGCCGGTCGCGGCACCGACATCATGCTCGGCGGCAATGCGGAGTTCCTCGCGGTGCAGGAGCTGAAGGCCCGCGGCCTCGACGCCGAGGAGACGTCGGAGGAGTACGAGGCGGCGTGGGACGAGGTCTACACGGCGATGCGCGACACCGTCGCCGAAGAGAGCGTGAAGGTCGTCGAGGCCGGCGGTCTCTACGTGCTCGGCACGGAGCGTCACGAGTCGCGCCGCATCGACAACCAGCTCCGCGGCCGATCGGGCCGTCAGGGCGACCCGGGCGAGAGCCGCTTCTACCTGTCGCTGACGGACGATCTCATGCGTCTGTTCCAGTCGGGGGCCGCCGAGGCGATCCTCGCGCGCACCAACTTCCCCGACGACGTCGCGATCGAATCGTCGATGGTGTCGCGCGCGATCAAGAGCGCGCAGTCGCAGGTCGAGGCCCGCAACGCCGAGATCCGCAAGAACGTGCTCAAGTACGACGACGTCCTCAACCGTCAGCGCGAGGCGATCTACGCCGACCGCCGTCACATGCTCGAGGGCGACGATCTGTCCGACCGCGTGCACCACTTCATCGAAGACGCGATCAGCGCGATCATCGACGACCACACCGGCAGCGGCCACAACGAGAGCTGGGACTTCGACGCTCTCTGGACCGAGCTCAAGACGCTCTACCCCGTCGGCGTGACGATCGACGAGGTCGTCGCCGAGAGCGGATCCAAGGGCCGCGTCACCCCCGAGGTGCTCAAGCGCGAGATCCTGTCCGACGCGCGCATCGCGTATGAGAAGCGCGAGGAGACCCTCGGTGCGCCCGCCATGCGCGAGTTGGAGCGGCGCGTCGTCCTGCAGGTGCTCGACCGTCGCTGGCGCGACCACCTGTACGAGATGGACTACCTGAAGGACGGCATCGGCCTGCGCGCGATGGCTCAGCGGGACCCGCTGATCGAGTACCAGCGCGAGGGCTACCAGATGTTCCAGTCGATGATGGCGCAGATCAAGGAGGAGTCGGTCGGATTCCTCTACAACCTCGACGTCGAGGTCCGCCAGGCGGGCGAGGAAGTCGAGGCGAAGGGCCTGGCCGCTCCGCCGGTCGAGGCGCAGAAGCTCCAGTACACGGCGGCGAACGACGCCGGCGAGGTGGAGGTGCGCAACGAGCGCGGGCAGGTGCAGCAGGCGGCGACCAGCAAGCTGCGTCAGGCCAGCGCGGCCGCGCAGCCGTCGGCTCCGGTCGCCGAGGCGCCCCGCGGCGCCTTCGGACAGCGCACCGACGGCGGATCGTCGGACGACGCTCCGCTCAACCGTGCTCAGCGCCGCGCCGCCGACAAGAAGAAGTAGGCGGCGGAAGGGCCACCGACCGGCGATTGGCCACGGACGCGCGGAGATATCCTGATCGGATGACACCGCGCATCCTGGATCAATCGTCGAAGCTCAAAGACGTCCTGTACGAGATCCGCGGTGCCGCCCTCGTCGAGGCCGACCGCCTCGAAGCCGACGGCCACTCGATCCTCAAGCTGAACACCGGCAACCCTGCCGTGTTCGGCTTCGAGGCGCCGTATCAGATCGTTCGCGACATGATCGAGGCGATCCCGCACGCGCACGGCTACAGCGACAGCCGCGGCATCATGTCGGCGCGGCGGGCGATCGTCTCGCGCTACGAGCAGGTAGAGGGGTTCCCGCCGTTCGATCCCGACGACGTCTATCTCGGCAACGGCGTGTCGGAGCTCATCACGATGACGATGCAGGCGCTGCTCGACGAGGGTGACGAAGTCCTCATCCCCGCGCCCGACTATCCGCTGTGGACGGCGATGACGAGCCTCGCCGGCGGCACCCCCGTGCACTACGTGTGCGACAACGACAACGGCTGGCAGCCCGACCTCGAAGACATCCGCTCGAAGATCACGCCGCGCACGAAGGCGATCGTCGTCATCAACCCCAACAACCCCACGGGCGCCGTCTACAGCCGTGAGGTCCTGGCCGGGATCGTCGAGATCGCGCGCGAGCAGGAGCTGCTGCTGCTGAGCGATGAGATCTACGACCGGATCCTGTACGACGAGGCCCAGCACATCCCGCTGGCGACACTCGCGCCCGACCTGCTCTGCCTGACGTTCAACGGGCTGTCGAAGACCTATCGCGTCGCCGGCTACCGCTCGGGGTGGATGGTGATCACCGGCCCCAAGAAGCATGCCGCCGGCTTCCTCGAGGGCATTCAGCTGTTGGCTTCGACGCGCCTGTGCCCCAACGTGCCGGCACAGCACGCCGTGCAGGCGGCGCTGTCGGGCGTGCAGTCCATCGATGCGCTGATCGCCCCGTCCGGGCGTCTTCACGAGCAGCGCGACGCCGCGTGGGAGGGACTCACGGCTATTCCCGGCGTCACCTGCCACAGGCCCGAGGGTGCTCTCTACGCCTTCCCGCGCCTCGACCCGAACGTGTACGAGATCCGCGACGACGCCAAGTTCGTCTACGACTTCCTCGTCGCGGAGCATGTGCTGCTCGTGCAGGGCACCGGATTCAACTGGCCGACCCCCGACCACCTCCGGATCGTGACGCTCCCCGAGGCACGCGTTCTCTCGGAGGCCGTCGAGCGCCTCGGCAACTTCCTGTCGTCGTACCGCCAGTAGGACTACAGGAGCGCGAGGGACGTCGCGCGCCAGCGGCCGTCCCAGCCCTCGAGCCGCAGGGCGAGCGCGCGGGTGCGCGCGGGCCCCGCGACGACCACGACGGCTTCGACGACGCCGTCGGCCGGTGCCGAGTGGCGCAGCGTGAGGATGTGATGCGAGGGGCGCGCAGCGGGCACGCCGCGCGCGCTCCGCGCGCGTGCGGACAGGTTCGCGCGCGTCACGAGGGCGCGGAACGCATCCTCGCCGAGCCAGCGCGCCAGCTGCTCGACCTCGCGCACCCCGGCGAGCACTTCGAGTACGCCGATCGTGAGGTTGCGCAGGAGCGGTTCGGGCGCCGGAAGGTCATCGCTCGAGGTGCGCTGCGGACCGAAGTACTCTGCGACCTCGCGGGCGTTTCCTACACGGAGGGCAGGGCGGGGCGCGGGTGCGGCGGACATGCGGGAGTCTCCTCTGGGCCGGGAACGACCGGACGAGTAGAGCACAGGGCGTCGGCCCCGAAATGAGAGGGCCCTCACCTGTGGAGACCGCGCTCGCGCCGCGCGGGGATCGTCTAGCCTCTCGGCGTGCGGTGGGAACGGTTCTTCGAAGATCTGGAAGATCAACTCGACTCCGAATGGGAGGCCGAGCGCGCGGCGCTCGACACCGAGGCGGAGCGGGTGCGGCTCTCCCGCATCCTGCTGAGGGAGCGTCTGGTGGCGCTCGGCGCGGGCTCCTCAGACCTCGCGCTCGAGCTCGGCGACGGCACAGTTCTGGCCGGGCGCATCGACGCCGTCGGGGCTGACTGGACGGCGCTCGCCTCGCATGCGGCGCGGCCTGTGACCTCACTGGTGCCGCTCGCCGCCGTCACGGGCATGGCGATGTCGCACGCCGACGTGCTCGGCAGTGCCCGGCAGGCGAGCGCCGGATCGGCGATCCGACAGAGGATGTCGTTCGGCTTCGTCCTGCGCGATCTCGCGCGACGACGCATCCCCGTCACTGTTCAGGCCGGCACCCGCGTCTACTCGGGCACGATCGACCGTGCGGGAGCCGACCACCTCGACATCGCTCTCCACGACCCCGGCGCCCCGAGACGCGCGGACGCGCTGCTCGGGCACCGGCTCGTCAGCTTCGCCGCCGTGGCCTGGGTGCGCCCCGATGCGCCGGGCTTCGTCGCCGCCTGACCGCTCTCTTCGGCCCCTCGGCCCCTTCGGCCCGGCCTCTTCGGTGCCTCGGCGGCGGCGCGGGGGCTCAGCGGGAGGGCGTGCCGCCTCGGCCCCACAGCTCCGGGAAGCTCGCCGCGTTCGACTCGCGCCACAGCGCCATCCGCCGGGCCTCTTCGGCCTGCGCGTCCAGGTAGGAGTCGAGGCTGTCGACCGTGATCCGCCAGCGGGGCGGCGAACCCACGCGGCTGCCGGACAGGCGGCCGTCCATCGTGAGGGCGATCACCTCGTCGACGTCGATCGAGAGCATGTCGGCGACCTGCGAGGCGGTGAGGAGGACGGACCGGGGGAGCGCTTCGGGCATGCGGCCCATTATGCGCCCCGCGCGCGTGAAGGAGGCGAGGGGGATATGCCCTGTGGACAACCTCGGACGTCCTTCCGGCGGGAGCTCCACGATGGGACCATGACCATCACGGATGCGCGGCCCCGTCCGCGGGCCTTCTGGGCGGATGCGCGATTCCTTCTCGGGATCGTGCTCATCGTCGGATCGATCGCGAGCGTGTGGGCCGTCGTCGCGGCGGCCCGCCACACGGTGCCGGTGCTGGCTGCGGCTCGCACGATCGTGGCGGGGGAGGTGATCGAGGCGAGCGACCTTCAGACCGCCGACGTCGCTCTCGGGCGTCGAGACGAGGCATACGTCGCCCCCGGTGCGCTGGAGCCGGGTGCGGTGGCTCTGCGGACGATCGGCGAGGGCGAGCTGGTGGCGCGGTCGGCGCTGGGGTCGGCGGCGATGGTCGACACGACGACGATCGTGATGCGGGCAGCCGACGAGGTTCCGGCCGCCGTGGTCACGGGGACGGTCGTGGAGATCTGGTCGGCCGCGCCGGGCGAGCGCGGCGCGTTCGCAGAGCCGCGCGTGCTCGTCTCCGATGCCGTCGTCTCGTCGGTCTCGACCGCCGACTCCGTGATGGGGAGCAATGGGACGTCGCTCGAACTCGTCGTGCGGCGCTCGGATGTCGCCGGCGCGCTGGCCGCCATCGCCGACGGCTCCCGCCTGTCGGTCGTGCCCGCGGCAGGGCGCTGATGCGTGTCGCGGTGGCCGTGCACGGATCGGCGCACGACCTCGTCGACGATCTGCGCGCCGAAGGAGCCGACGTCGTCGCGGTCGTCGCGCCGGCCGACCTCGCTGCCGCCGTCGGCGGTGCCGCGAGGACCTCCGACGCCGTGTTCGCAGCAGAGTTGCTCGCCGTGCTCGGGAGCGCTGAGGTGCTTGTGCTCGATGCGGGCGCCGACAGTGTGACCGCGGGGCTCGTCGCGCTGTGCGACCGGTCGGGCGTGCGTGTGGTGGTGCGCTGCGAGCGCGACGCCGATCGCGATGCCGCGAGGGCCTTCGGGCTGCGCACGGTCGACGCCGGGGCGCCGGCGTCGGTGCTGCTCGACCCGGAGCCGCCACCGTCGGCCGAACCTCGCATGAGCGGCCGGGTGATCGCGGTCTGGGGTGCAGCGGGCGCCCCTGGCCGCACGACGATGGCGATCGCGCTCGCCTCCGAGCTCGCGCGCGACGGTCGCCGTGTCGCCCTGGTCGACGCCGACTCGCATGCGCCGTCGCTGGCGCTCGCGGTCGGTCTCGCCGACGAGGGGCCCGGCTTCGCGGCGGCGTGCCGGCAGTCCGAGCGGGGAACGCTCACGGTGGCCGAACTCACCCGCATCGCGGCGCGGATCGGGGAGATCTCCGTGCTCACCGGCATCAACCGCCCGGGACGCTGGCCCGAACTGAGCGCCGATCGCGTGCGCGGAGCGCTCGACGTCTGCCGCGAGTGGGCTGACGACATCGTCGTCGACATCTCGGCCTGTCTCGAGCTCGACGAAGAGATCGTCAGCGACCTCGACGGGCCACGCCGGAACGCCGCCTCCCGTGCTGTGCTCGGCTGCGCGGACGTCGTGGTCGCGGTGGTCGCGAGCGATCCGGTCGGGGTCTCACGGTTCATCCGCGCGTATCCGGATCTGCGGGCAGCGACGGGAGGCGCTCCCGTCCGCGTGCTGGTCAACAAGACCCGTCCGCGCGTGCTGGGCGTCGATCCCCGCAGTCAGGTGAGGCGGACCCTCGAGCGGTACGCGGGTATCCGCGACATCTGGTTCGCACCCGCCGACGGCCGCGCCGTCGACGCGGCCCTGCTGCGGGCGCAGCCGGTGCTGCAGGCGGCGGGGCGCTCGGCGCTCGTCGCTGCCGTCCGCCGTTTCGTCGGCGAGGCGCTGGAGGCGCCGCTCCGGCGACGGCGCACGGACCGGCCCGCGCGGCGCCCGCGCACGCGAGCCCGATGAGGGATGGGTAGCCTGTAAAGCGTGTCGACGCTCAGCGATCTCGTGTATGCCCAGGGCCGTTCCAGCGAGGCCGATGTGGAGTGGCTGCACCGGCTCGCCGGTGATGGACAGCTTCTCGCCGATCTCGCGTTCGCCGACATCGTGATCTGGGTGCCGACCTCGGACGACTCGTTCATCGCCGTCGCCCACACACGCCCGTCCGGCGCCGCGACGCTCTTCTACCGCGACATCGTCGGCGACCGGGTGCGCCCCCAGTGGCGCACGCAGGTGCGCGACGCGTTCACACAGTTGAAGATCGTCGACTCCGCCTCACCCGACTGGTTCGAAGAGACCCCGACGCGTGTGCGCGCGGTGCCGATCGTGCGGGAACGGGCGCACGGCGACACGCCTGCGACCGTGGTCGGAGTGCTCACCCGCCACACCAATCTGGGCGAGGCGCGCACGCCGTCTCGTCAGCAGATCACGTTCAACGACTGCGCCGACGACCTGTTCGGCATGATGGCGTCCGCCGACTTCCCCGACCTCGCCGCACCGACCTCGCCGCGCCGTGGAGCACCGCGCGCGTCGGACGGATTGATCCGCCTCGACGTGGACGGGGTGACGACTTTCGCGAGCCCCAACGCGCTGTCGGCGTTCAACCGCCTCGGCTTCGAAGACGAGCTGGAGGGCGAGCCTCTCATCGAGGTGGCGACGGCGCTCCTGCCGGCGTCGCGCCAGTTCGACGAGTCGCTGCCGATCGTCATGACGGGCCGCGCGCCGTGGCGGGCCGATATCGAGGCGCGCGGTGTGACGGTGTCGCTCCGCACGATCCCGCTGAAGGATCACGGCACGCGGATCGGCGCCATCGTGCTGTGCCGCGACGTCACCGAGATCCGTCACCAGGAACAGGAGCTCATCACCAAGGACGCCACGATCCGGGAGATCCACCACCGGGTCAAGAACAATCTGCAGACGGTCGCCTCGCTCCTGCGGATCCAGTCGCGGCGCACCCGGTCCGACGAAGGGCGGGAAGCTCTCACGCAGGCGATGCGCCGCGTCTCGGCGATCGCTGTCGTGCACGACACGCTGTCGGAGGGGCTGACGCAGAACGTCGATTTCGACGAGGTGTTCGCGCGCGTCCTCAAGCTCGTCGCCGAAGTGGCGGCGGCCCCGAACACGCGGGCCCGCACCCTCAAGTCGGGTTCGTTCGGGACGCTTCCCAGTGAGTACGCCACCCCGCTCGCGCTCGCGCTGACCGAACTCGTCACGAACGCCGTCGAGCATGGGCTCGTCGATCAGGAGGGCGAGGTCGAGATCATCGCCGAGCGCACGGAAGAGACGCTCGGGGTGCGCGTTCGCGACACCGGGGTGGGGCTACCGGAGGGGCAGGTGGGTCAGGGGCTCGGAACGCAGATCGTGCGCACCCTCATCCAGGGTGAACTCAGCGGCAGCATCGATTGGCACACGCTCGTCGGTTCGGGCACCGAGGTGACGATAGAGATCCCGATGCGCTACATCGAGCGCCAGGCGTCGTGAGCGGCGACGCGGACGGGTCAGGAGGCGCGGCGCGCGCGGGCGGCGCGACGCTTGAGGGCACGGCGCTCGTCTTCGGACAGGCCGCCCCACACGCCCGAGTCCTGGCCGGACTCCAGGGCGTACTGCAGGCAGATCTCGGTGACGGTGCACCGGGCGCAGACAGCCTTGGCCTTCTCGATCTGGTCGACGGCAGGGCCAGTGTTCCCCACGGGGAAGAAAAGCTCGGGGTCGACGGTCAGGCAGGCCGCTTTGTCGCGCCAATCCATGGTGAAGTGCTCCTTGATGCGGGGTTAAGATCGGGTGGGTCGAGCGCCGGGTGACGTCGATTACCCTGGAAAGTGTGCGAGCCTTGCTCGCCCCACTGCGCTGTGGGAGCACACGCTTCACCAATGGTCCCATGCGGCGCGGAGTGAATCAAGAGTAAACATTTGATTTCGGGCTGATTTCGCCGTGAACCCCCTCCGAAAGGGGGGTACTCGCGAAACCGCGTGCCGCGGCAGGCAGCGTCCCCATTCATCAGGAGCATCACATGCGCACCACCCCCGTAGAACGCCTCGCTGCTGTCATCCTCGGGGTCGAGGCTGCCGTGCTGCTCGTGCTCGCGGGGTGGGAGTCGGTCGCGCTCGTGTCGGGCGACACCGAGTCGGTGTCGAGCTCGATCGCCCTGCTGGTGCTGACGGCGCTCGGAGCGGTCGCGCTCGTCGCCTTCGCAGCCGCGGTCTGGCGCGGGGCGTCGTGGGGGCGCAGCGGCGGGATCGTGGCCCAGCTGCTGACCCTTGCGGTGGCGCTCGGGGCGATCAGCGGCGAAGATCCGCAGTTCGGGATCGCCGCGGCCATCGCCGGCCCGGCGGTCGTCGGGTTCGTGGCCCTGATCGCCAGTGCGCGCGTGGCCGGTCGCCGCGTGCGCGGTTCGGACTGATCAGGCGCCCACGAGGGAGCGCACGCGGGCCACGTGCCCGGTCGCCTTCACGTTGTACAGCGCGTGGGTGAGGACGCCTTCTTCGTCGATGACGAAGGTGGACCGGATCACGCCCTCCACGGTCTTCCCGTAGTTCATCTTCTCGCCCCACGCGCCGTAGGCCTCGTGCACCCCGTGGTCGGGGTCGCTGAGCAGGTCGTACGGGAGGTGGTCGCGCTCGCGGAACTCGCGGAGCGTCGCGGGGGCGTCGCGCGAGACCCCGAGGATCGAGTAGCCGGCCGCGGTAAGCGGCGTCAGGCTGTCGCGGAAGTCGCAGGCCTCGGTCGTGCACCCGGGCGTCATCGCCGCCGGGTAGAAGAAGAGGATCACGCGCTTCCCTCGCAGATCGGATAGCGCGACAGGGCGCTCGTCCTGGTCGACGAGGTGGAAATCAGGCGCGGGCGTTCCGGCTTCGAGGCGAGGCATGCAGCCAGCCTACGGCGACCGCCCGCCCTACGCGAAAGTGGCCAACAGTCGCTGCAGGGAGTCGAGACGTGCCGCTCCGCGCTCCCCCAGGCGCCCTTCCGCGACGGCTTCGACGATCGCGCAGTCGGGCGCGTCCGGGAGGTGCGTGCAGCCGCGCGGGCACTCTTCGGCGACGGCGGCGAGGTCGCTGAAGGCCTTCAGGATGTTGGCCGGATCGACGTGGCCGAGTCCGAAGGAGCGCACCCCGGGGGTGTCGATGACCCAGCCCTTGCCGGCCGGCCCCTCATATCTCAGAGACACGGTGGAGCTCGACGTGTGCCGCCCACGGCCTGTCACCTCGTTGACGTGGCCGGTCGCCCGCGAGGCGCTCGGGACCAGCGCGTTGACGAGGGTGGACTTGCCGACGCCGGAATGCCCCACGAACACGGTCGAGTGACCCACGAGGTGCTCGCCGATCAGGTCCACGGGCATCTGATCGTGGCCGCTCGTGAACACTTCGAGGTCGTCGACGCCGTCGAAGTGCCGCAGGAACTCGGTGGGGTCGGCGAGGTCGGTCTTCGTCACCACGAGCAGCGGGCGGATCCCGGCGTCCAGCGCGGCGATGAGGTAGCGGTCGACCAGGCGCGGCCGCGGCTCCGGGTCGGCTGCGGCGACGACCACGAGCATCTGGTCGGCGTTCGCGACGATCACGCGTTCCACCTGGTCGGTGTCGTCGGCGCTGCGCCGCAGGAGCGAGGTGCGCTCCTCGATCCCGACGATGCGCGCGAGCGTGCCCCCGTCGCCGGTGACGTCGCCCACCACCCGTGCCCGGTCGCCCGTGACGATGGGCTGTTTCCGAAGCTCACGCGCGCGCGTGGCCGACACCTGACGCTCCTGCGGTCCGTCCTCGTCCACGAGCACGGTGTACCGGCCGCGATCGACGCCCAGGACGCGCGCGATCTCGGCGTCGGCGTGCGCCGGTCGCCGCTTCGTGCGCGGACGGTTCGCCTTCGGGTTCGGGCGGACCCGCACCGACGACTCGTCGAAGTCTGAATCGTCGTCGTCGTCGTCGTCGATGTCGAGCCAGCTCATTCGCCCGTCCGCCGTGCCCCGCCGGTCAGCCTGCGTCGCCCTGCAGCATGCGGCGCCACAGGTGAGGGAATTCAGGAAGCGTCTTGGCGGTCGTGCCGATGTCGTCGACGACGACGCCGGGCACGCGCAGGCCGATGATCGCCCCGGCGGTCGCGATCCGGTGGTCGTGGTGGGCCTTCCACACGCCGCCCGACAGCGGCGCCGGGGTGATGCGGATGCCGTCGGCGAGCTCTTCGGCGTCGCCGCCCAGCGCACGCAGGTTGGTGACCAGAGCAGCGATGCGGTCTGTCTCGTGCCCGCGGATGTGGCCGATGCCGTGGAGAGTCGACGGGGAGTCGGCGAACGCGGCGATCGCGAACAGCGTGGGGGTGAGTTCGCTCGCGGCCGTGAGGTCGAGATCGACGCCTGTGATGCGGTCGCCCGCGGTGACGGTGAGGGCGCCGGCACGTCGGCTGACGCGGGCTCCCATGAGGGAGAGGATCTCGGTGAGGAGCGCTCCCGGCTGCGTGGACGTCGCCGGCCATCCCGGCACGGTCACGGCGCCGCCGGTGAGCATGGCGGCGGCGAGGAACGGGGCCGCGTTGGAGAGGTCGGGTTCGACGGTGGCGTCGCGGCCGCGCGGTGCGCCGGCGGGGACGAGCCACTCGTCGGCGTGCGGATGCTCGACGTGCACTCCGCGGCGCGACAGGGCCTCGACGGTCATGTCGATGTGGGGAACGCTCGGCAGGCGGGAGCCCGAGTGGCGGAGGTGCAGGCCGACGTCGTACCGCGGCGCGGCCAGTAGGAGGCCCGAGACGAACTGGCTCGAGGCGCTCGCGTCGATCGTGACTTCGCCGCCGCGGATGTGCCCGCGGCCCTTGACGGTGAACGGGAGCGCCCACGTGCCGTTGTCGTCGATGTCGACGCCGATCTCGCGCAGCGCTTTGATCATCGCGCCCATGGGGCGGTGCAGCGCGCTCTCGTGCGCCGTGATCGTGACGTCGCCGTCGGCGAGGCCCGCCAACGGGGCGATGAAGCGCATGACGGTGCCCGCCTGGCCGCAGTCGATCGTGACGTCTCCTCGGAAGCGGGAGGGCGGCGTGACGTGCAGATCAGGGCCGTACGGCCCTGTCGCGGGCAGCTCCTCGATGTCGACGCCCAGCATGCGGAGCGCCTCGATCATGCGGGCCGAGTCGTCGGAGTGGAGCGGCCCGATGAGAGTGCTCGGAGCATCGGCCAGCGCAGCGAGGACGAGCTTCCGGTTGGTGAGCGACTTCGAACCCGGCACGGTCACCGTCGCGTGCACGGGATCGGTGCTCGTCGGGGCATCCCAGTGTCCGTTCCCGTTCGCCGGGCTGCCGGAAGACACCGCCGAGCGCCCGTCGGGCGAGGTCGTCTCGTCGGCGGGCGAGGGCTGTGGGGAATACCCGGGAGCAGTCATCGGGTTCTACCCTAACGAACCCTGTCGACACCACCGACGGACACTCTGCGAGACCGCAGGCGAGGCCAAGAAGAGGAGCGTGATGATCGCGACACTGCCACCCCCGGCGGACATCATCGGCGACGTAGACTGGCGCCTGATGGATGACGAGGCGGCGACGGATCCGCGTACCCAGTTCGAGGAGCAGGCGCTCCCCTTCATGGACCAGCTCTACGCGGCGGCGATGCGGATGACACGCAACCCCGCCGACGCAGCTGATCTCGTGCAGGAGACGTTCGTGAAGGCGTTCGCCTCCTGGGCGTCGTTCACGCAGGGCACGAACCTCAAGGCGTGGCTGTACCGCATCCTCACGAACACCTACATCAACACGTACCGCAAGAAGCAGCGCGAGCCCTATCAAGGAACGATCGACGACCTCGAGGACTGGCAGCTGGGCGGAGCGGAGTCGACGACCGCTTCCCGCACGCGGTCCGCCGAGGCTGAGGCGATCGATCACATGCCGGCGTCCGCCGTGAAAGACGCGCTGCAGCAGATCCCCGAGGACTTCCGCCTGGCGGTGTACCTCGCCGACGTCGAAGGCTTCGCGTATCAGGAGATCGCGGACATCATGAAAACCCCGATCGGCACGGTCATGAGCCGCCTGCACCGTGGCAGGCGGATGCTGCGTGACCTGTTGGCGGACTATGCAAGAGAGCGCGGCATCGATGTGCCCGCCACGAGGAGCGCGAAATGAGCGACTGCGGCTGCGACAAAGCGAGGAAAGACCTCGAGGAGTACCTCCGCGACGAAGTGTGCAAGACCGAGCACGCCGATATCCGCGAGCATCTGGAGAACTGCCCCGAGTGCCGTGAGGAGGCGCTCGTGGCGACGACGCTGACCGCGGTGATCGCGCGAGCCTGCAAGGAGACCGCACCCGAAGAGCTGCGAGACCAGGTGCTCGCCCGTCTGCGTGAGGAGCAGGCGGCGCACCACTGAGTCAGGCTTCGCCCCGGTCGCGATGCGTCGGCGGCAGCCACGCGCTCGTGTGTCCGATGACGAGGTAGGTGCCGGGCAGGGAGTCCGGTGCGTCGTCGGTCGCGGGGTTGCCGTCCTCCCGCAGGAGTGCGATCGCTGCGGAGCGGAGCGCGCGCAGATCGTGCTCGTCCGCGCGAGCGGCGGCGAGGTCGCGGCGTGCGCCGGCGAGGATCCGCTCCCGCTCGCCCGCGATCTCGGCACCGACGTCGAGGAACGCCGTCTCGAGCGCGTCGTCGATCCGCTGGCGTTCGTCTCGGTCGCGCCTGCCCACGGCGTACAGCACGACGGCGACGAGCGAGCCGCCGGCGCCGACGAGGAAAAGCGCGGGGAGTGCGCCGGAGGTCACGGCGACACCCACCGCGGCGATCCCGACGATCAGCGCGGCGGACACCTGCGCCTGGAACAGCGTGCTGCGGACGACCGGCTTCCCGACGACCGTCAGCGCGACGACGAGCTGCGCGATCCCGACGACGGCGGTCGCGACGGCCGCGGCGGGCTCGGTGCCCGTGCCGCCCAGGCGCAGGGAGCCGAGGAGTCCGATCGGCACCACGGGGGCGAGCGTCAGCAGGAACACGAGGAGCGAGTGCCAGCCGCTCAACTGAGGACGACGCCCGCCGAAGCGCTCCGCGAGCAGTTCCGTGACGCGACGGCGTCCGCGGGCCGCCACGGTGTTCGACTCTTTCACCAGGCGGTCGCGGAGGTCGGTGAGCCCCGCGACGGTGAGCACGGCGTACTCGATGAGCTCGCGGCTGGCGGCGGTCGGGGCGACGAGCTCGGAGCGCACCTGCGCGGCGCGCGTCTCGAGCGGTGTCGGTTCAGTCATGGGCGCTCATCTCGATCGTGGGGAGGAGCTGCTCGGTCAATGCCATGGCGACGGTCGAGGCCATGGGGGTGAGCGGCGACAGCTGGGCGATCGCGAGGCGGCCGTCCAGATCGAGGACGTACGTGGTCCGAACCCACCCGACGTCCGTCGCCGGCGACCCCGCGGAGGCGGACGACGGCTCTGCATCGACGTCCTCCGGGTCGGCGTCGTCGAGAAGCACGGTGACCCGCCATCCCGAGAGTCGCGCCTGCGACCATGCGGCGGGAAGCCGGGTGGTCGTCGGCGGCCACGACGACGGGGTGATCGCGATCGCCAGCTCTTCGGCGCGGTTCGCGTCGGGCACGGCGGGGGCTTCGGTGACGAGGAGCGCCAGGGACGCATAGAGGCCGGAGAGCGGTTCGCACAGCAGCAGGACGAGGGCGTCGCCGGCGGCCTCCCGTGCGGCCACCGCGAGGTCGGCGGCCAGCAGGATCCGCGCGGACTGCTCCTCATCGCGACCTTCGAGGAGCGCGCGAAGCCACGGCTTGGCGTCGGTCTCGGCGGGGACGGCCGACCAGATGCGCGGATCGGCCTCGACGGACAGCTCAGGCATCGCGCTTCCATCGCACCGTGGCGACGATCGCATCGCAGAGGGCGGTCATCGCGGCGATCCCGTGCGGGTCGACCGCGGCGCCGTCGGCGCCCTCGAGGATGCTCGCCTGGAAGAGGAGGCCGCGATGATCGGCCCCCGGCACCGGCAGGAGGTAGTCGATCGTCCGGACGGTCGCGGTGCCACCCCCGAACGGCGCGTTCGTCGTCTGCGTCCACCGCAGGATGGTGCCCTCGGCGTCGAGGGGTGCGGCGCCCCGCGTCTCCATGAGGTGGCGTCCGGCCTCGCGGATGCTGCGGCCCCCGGGCGCATCCATCCGGGCGGCGACGATCGAGACCGGGAGGAACTCGCTCTCGGGCACATCGGCTTGGGCGAACAGCCGCACCGGTTCGGTTCCTCGCGGGCGCGCCGCGGCGAGCACCTCGTCGAGCACCGGACGCAGAGCGGTGCGCTGCGCTGCGGAGAGCCGGCCGAGGGAACTCTCCGCCCGCGCGCGCAACGCATCCGGGCTCGGATCGTACGATCCCCAGCCTTCGGGAAGCACGATGGCGAAGCCCGGAAGCTCCGCCATCGGCTCGACGAGTTCAGCGCGCAGGGACACAGCTCTCCGATCGGATGGGCAGGATCACGGTCACACGATCCTACGGGGAGGTCAGTCGAACGACTTCCCGACGCTCACGAGAGTGGGCATGACGGTCACATACGCCTGGGCGGCGCCGCCGAGAGCCTCCGACAGGTTCTGCGGCATCCGGCCCGGCGCGAAGCCCGCGAGCGCCCGCCAGCCGTTGCCCCAGCTCCCCGTGAGCGCGAACGTCTCCTTCACCATGACGGGCGAGTAGAACAGTCGGAACATGTTGCGCGTGTTGAGGCCGTGAGGCGTCCCGCGGACGAACAGCTCCGGCATGCGGCGGGCGAGCACGCCGTCGAGGGCGCGGAACGCCTGGCGCGCGTCGGCGAACTCCGACCCGAACAGCCGCACCGTCGCCGAGAGCCGCGGGAACCGTGCCCCCGCCGACGCGAAGCTTCCGAGCCGACCGAGGCTGGCGAGCTTCCCGAGGGGGAGGATCGCGATCGCCGAGAGCGCGACCTCCTGCCAGCTCCCGCGCCCGTTGGCGAGGCGCACGACTTCGCCCAGCATCGAGATGACGCCCACGACGACGGCGAGGGCGGCGGCGATCGCGGCAAGCGGTCCCGTGACGACGAAAGCCACGATGATGAGCGCGACGCCCACCCACATGAGCACGGTGAGGAGTCCTTCGACGAACGGCATCGCGTTGTCCCAGAACCCGTCCTTCACGCCGTCCTCGTTCGCGCCCTGGAGGCTGTCGACGGTCGACTCGTACGTGCACTCCCATTGGGCGACGGGTGCGTCGTACTGGCTGCGGTACGTCTCGAACGACTGGAGAGCCGAGTCGAACGCGCCCTGCTCAGCGCCGCTGGAAGGGCGGGAACCGGTCTGCTCGACGTCGTGGTTCTCGTTGAAGTCCCATTGGCGCTGCTCTCCCTCCGCCGCGGAGAGGTTCCGCGACGCCTGGCTGACGCGCTCCCACGCCGATGAGGCATTGGTGACGAGACCGTCGGTCTCGTTCTGCACCGTTTCGAGCGCGGTCGCATAGCGGACGAGCGCGCGACCGCTCGGCAGGTAGCGCTCGCTGGCCGTGCGGAGGTCTCCGTAGACCTCCTTCGCCTGCTCCCGCACCGCCTCGAACGACTCGCCGCTGCCGATCGTGCCGTCGGCGAAGAGCTCGAGCGTGCGCGCTGCCGCCCGCATCATCTCACCCTGCTCGACGATGTCCTCGCCGCGGCTGCGGATGCGCGACGGTTCGCCGACGATCTTCTCGATGTCGCGACCGCCCTCGGTCGCCGGCATGCTCTCGCGCTGGTACCAGTACCCGTCGTGTCCCATCAGTCTGCGCTCTCCATGCTCTTGGCCAGTTCGGCGTCTGCTTCCGCCCAGTACTCGCGGGCCTCATCGAGCCGCTTCTTCATCTCCTCGAGGTGCCGACGCTGCGTCTCGCGCTTGTCGTCCCACTTCGCCTCGAAGTCCTCGGCGGCGGACTGCAGAGACCCTCGTCCCTGCGGTCGCGAGATCGCGTCGGCGAGCGCACCTGTGCGCGAGGACGCGTTCTTGTACTCGGCGATGATCGCGCCGAGCGCTTCGCTCAGCTCCGCCATCGATTCGAGCGGGATGTCCACGCCATCGCCGGCCATGCGTCCTCCTCCAGGTGGGCCTCGGGGGCCGAGTTCATCCTAAGAAGCGGACGGCTCCGAGGACGATGGGGAGAACTCCCCGATCTGCGCCGCGAACACCGTGAGCGCCGACGGCACCGCCTCGATGTGCAGGGGGAGTGCGCCGATCGGGTCGCCGTCGGCGTATGCGGTGAGGGCATGCGCGTCGAGGGTCACGGCGCGCACCGTGCGGGCGCGCACCTCGGGCACCGACAGGTGCGTCCCCCTGTACACGCGGGGCAGGAGCCGGAGGAGGCGCATCCTCCCCGCGGGCCGCACGAGGGTGACGTCGAGGAGCCCGTCGTCGACGACCGCGCCGGGGCAGATCGGGATGCCGCCGCCGTACGAGCGGGCGTTGCCCACCGCGACGAGCACGAGCGGCTCGTCGACGGTCTCGGTCGTCCCGTCCGCGAGTTCGAGGGTCGCACGGAACGGCAGGTCGCGCAGTCTCAGGAACTCGATGAGCACCGCGAGGTCGTAGCGGACGTGGCCGCGGGGCCAGCGCATGGCGTTCGCGCGGTCGTTCACCTTCGAATCGAACCCGCTCGCGAGCACCGTCCCGAAGAGTCGGGACGATCCGTCGGCCCGCGTCACGCGGGCGAGGTCGATCGCCCGTGTGCGGCCGGCGAGCACGGCGTCGACCGTGGCGTCGGCGTGCTGACCGTGGACCCCGATGGCGGCCGCGAGATCGTTGCCGGTGCCCACCGGGACGATCCCGAGAGGCACGCCCGTGCCGGCGAGCTCCTGCAGCGCGAGGTTGACGGTGCCGTCGCCGCCCGCGACGAGGACGGCGTCGGTGCCCGCGTCGAGCGCGGTGCGCAGCAGCGACGACGAGTCGGCGGCGCTCCCGCCCGAGACGATGGCCACGCGGACGCCGGCGGCCCGCAGGCGCTGCGCGACCGTCTCTGCGGAGGCGGTGCGGGCGCCGGCGCGCGCGGCGGGGTTCACGAGCAGCGCGACATCCATGTCGGTCCTGTTCCTGTGCGGTCGGGTGTGTGCTGGCAGGATTCCGCACGTACGCGACCGTCCCGTGCGGGCGTCGTGTCGGACGTGCTCGACAGGATGGTGGCATGACCACCGGCGACCTGGCCCTCGACACGCCCGCGCACCGGGGCGGGATCGGCCTCGTGCAGGGCACGGCCCTCTACATCGCCTCCGTCCTGGGCACGGGACTGCTCGTGCTGCCGGGGCTCACGGCGGGCGTGGCGGGGCCGGGGAGCATCCTCGCCGTCGTCGCGGTGCTCGCCCTGTCCGTTCCGCTGGCCGGGACCTTCGCGGTCCTCGCCACGCGCTACCCCGACCCCGGGGGAGTCGCGAGCTACGTGCGCCGCGCCCTCGGCGGCACGGCGGCGCGCATGACGGGCTACTGGTTCCTGTTCGGCGTGTGTGCCGGTGCGCCGGTCGTGAGCATGCTGGGCGCCGAGTACGTCGTGGCTGCGCTCGGGGTCGACCGAGCGCTCGTCCCCTTCCTCGCGGCGGCGATCTTCCTCCCTCCCTACGCGTTGAACGCCCTGGGCGTACGCGTGGCAGGGGGAGTGCAGTTCGTGCTCACCGCGCTGCTGCTGGCGGTGGTCGTCTTCGTCGTGGGTCTCGGTGCGCCCGCTGTCGAACCCGGCAACTTCGCTCCGTTCCTGCCTCACGGGTGGGCGGGGGTCGGGGCGGCCGTGAGCCTTTTCGTCTGGGCGTTCGCCGGCTGGGAGGTCGGCACGCACATCTCGGATGAGTTCACGCGGCCCCGGCGCGACATCCCGCTCGCCACGGGCATCGCGCTCGTGGTGACGGGCGGCTGCTATCTCGTGCTGCAGATCGTGACCGTGGGAGCGCTCGGCAGCTCGGCGGGTCAGGGCCAGGTGCCGCTCCTCGATCTCGCCTCGCTCGGGTCGCCGAGGCTCGGGCCGATAGCCGTGGGGGTCATCGCCGCCATCGTGGCACTCGGTGTCCTGAACGCATACCTGGCGGCGTTCGCGAAGCTGGGGGCGTCGCTCGCCGCCAACGGAGACCTGCCACGCTGGTTCGCACCCGGTGTCGAGCAGGGCGGAGTGCCGCGTCGTGCACTGGCGCTCACCGGCGGGGTCACGGTGATCTACTTCTCCCTCATGGTCGCGAGCGGGCTCGAGCTGACCCCCTTCATCCTCGTTCACACGAGCAGCATGGTGGCGATCTACGCCGTCGGCATGGTGGCGGCGGTCGGCCTCCTGCCACGGGGGTCGTTCGGCTGGGTGCTGGCGGTGATCGCCGCCGTGCTGTGCGCGGGGATGCTGCTGCTGGCCTGGGCGTCGCTCGCGCCGGCCCTCGTCCTCGCGGCGGCGGCGGTGATCGTGACCGCCGTCCGCCGTGCGAGGAGTCGCGTCAGAGCGTGAGCGCCTGCTCCATGATGGCCGCCTGCTCCACGGCGTGCACCTTCGGCGATCCGGTGGCAGTCGACGCCGCTGCGGCACGCGACACACGCCGGATCGTGCGACCGTTGAGGTGCTTGACCACCTCGAGCGCGATGAAGGGCCATGCACCCTGGTTCTCGGGCTCATCCTGCACCCAGACCAGTTCGGCGTCGGGGTAGCTGTCGACGACGGCATTCAGCTCGTCGACAGGAGCCGGATAGTACTGCTCCAGGCGCACGAGGGCGATCTCGGGGTTCGGGTTCTTCTCGAGCTCCGCCTTGAGGTCCCAGTGGATCTTTCCGGAGTGGAGCAGCACCCGGCGCACGGCCTTCTTGTCGAGACCGCGGTCGTCGTCGAGCACCGGCTCGAAACGTCCCTGCGTGAAGTCCTCGACGGGGCTCGTAGCCCCGCGCAGTCGCAGCATCGCCTTCGGCGTGAAGACCACGAGCGGGCGGCGCGGGCGCGCGTACGCCTGTCGACGCAGCAGGTGGAAGTACGACGCCGGCGTCGACGGGCGCGCGACGGTCATGTTGTCCTGTGCGCACAGCTGCAGGTAGCGCTCGATGCGCGCCGACGAGTGATCCGGCCCCTGACCTTCGTAGCCGTGGGGGAGCAGCAGCACGACGCTCGACTGCTGGCTCCACTTCTGGTCGGCTGCCGAGATGTACTCGTCGATCACCGACTGCGCGCCGTTGGCGAAGTCGCCGAACTGCGCTTCCCAGAGGACGAGCGTGTCGGCCCGCTCCACGGAGTAGCCGTACTCGAACGCCATGGCCGCGTACTCGCTCAGCAGCGAGTCGTAGACGTAGAAGCGGCCCTGGCCGTCGCCGAGGTTGGCGAGCGGCAGCCACTCCTGCCCGTTGACGCGGTCGTGCATGACGGCGTGACGCTGCACGAAGGTGCCGCGACGCGCGTCCTGACCGGCCAGCCGGACGTTCGTGCCCTCCATGAGGATCGACCCGAAGGCGAGGAGCTCGCCGAACGCCCAGTCGATGCCGCCCTTGCGGCTCATGTCGAGGCGCTTGTCGAGCAGCTGCTGGAGCTTGGTGTGCACCGTGAAGCCCTCGGGGCGGTTGACGAACGCGTCGCCGATCTTCGCGACGACGTCGGACGCGACGCCGGTCGATTCGGGCTCGCCGACGGCGATGTCGATCGAGCCGGTGGCGGTCACGATGCCCGTGGCGCCGGTCTCGGCGGCGTGCGTCTCGGCGAACGCGATCTCGAGGCGGTCCTGGAAGTCCTTCTTGGCCTTCTCGTACTCTTCCTCGGTGATGTCGCCGCGACCGACGAGCGACTCCGTGTAGAGGCGCCGCACCGACCGCTTGGCCTCGATGAGGTTGGTCATGAGCGGCTGCGTCATCGACGGGTCGTCGCCCTCGTTGTGCCCGCGGCGGCGGTAGCAGACGAGGTCGACCACGACGTCTCGGTTGAACTCCTCCCGGTAGCGGAAGGCGAGCTCGGCGACACGGACGACGGCCTCGGGGTCGTCGCCGTTCACGTGGAAGATGGGCGCCTGGATCGTCTTGGCGACGTCGGTCGCGTAGATCGACGTGCGACCGTCCTGCGGCAGGGTCGTGAACCCGACCTGGTTGTTGACGACGACGTGCACAGTGCCGCCGGTGCGGTATCCGCGCAGCTGCGACATCTGCAGCGTCTCCACGACGACGCCCTGACCCGCGAAGGCGGCGTCGCCGTGGACGAGGATGGGCAGCCACGAGAAGGTGCCGATCGGCATCCGGTCCTGCTTGGCGCGGACGATGCCCTCCAGAACGCCGTCCACGGTCTCGAGGTGCGAGGGGTTCGCGGCGAGGTACACGGGCAGCTCGTCGCCGGAGTCTGACACGAACGTGCCCTCGGTGCCGAGGTGGTACTTCACGTCGCCCGAGCCGCTCTTCGAGCCGATGGCGACCGAGCCCTCGAACTCGCGGAACACCTGACCGTAGGTCTTGCCCGCGATGTTGGTGAGGACGTTGAGGCGTCCGCGGTGAGCCATGCCGATCGCGGCGCCGTCGAGGCCGGCCCCGGCCGCGCCCTGCAGGATCTCGTCGAGGAGCGGGATGAGCGACTCGCCGCCCTCGAGGCTGAAGCGCTTCTGGCCGACGTACTTGGTCTGCAGGAAGGTCTCGAACGCCTCGGCCTGGTTGAGCTTGTCGAGGATGCGCATCTGCTCGTCGTGGCCGGGCTTCTGGTACTTGACCTCGACGTTGTCCTGGAACCACTTGCGCTGCGCCGGGTCTTGGATGTGCATGTACTCGATGCCGATCGTGCGGCAGTACGAGTCGCGGAGCACGCCCAGGATGTCGCGGAGCTTCATCGTCCGCTTGCCGCCGAAGCCGCCCGTGACGAACTCCCGGTCGAGATCCCAGAACGTGAGGCCGTGCGACTCGATCTCGAGGTCGGGGTGCGTGCGCTGCACGTACTCGAGCGGGTCGATGTCGGCCATGAGGTGGCCGCGCACGCGGAACGAGTTGATGAGCTCCTGCACGCGTGCCGTCTTGTCGACGCGCTCGGCGATGTCGACGTTGATGTCGCCCGCCCAGTGGATGGGGGCGTAGGGGATGCGCAGGGCGGCGAAGATGCCCTCGTAGAAGCCCCGCTGCCCGATGAGCAGCTCGTGGACGACCTTCAGGAACTCGCCCGAGCCGGCACCCTGGATGACGCGGTGGTCGTAGGTGCTGGTGAGGGTGATGGTCTTCCCGATGCCGAGCTCGACGAGCGTCTTCTCGCTCGACCCCTGGAACTCGGCGGGGTACTCGAGGGCGCCGGCGCCGACGATGCAGCCCTGACCCTTCATCAGACGAGGGACCGAGTGGACGGTGCCGATGCCGCCCGGATTGGTGAGCGAGATCGTCGTGCCCTGGAAGTCGGCCGCCGTGAGCTTGTTGCCGCGGGCGCGCTTGACGAGGTCCTCGTAGGCGGCCAGGTACTCGTTGAAGGTCAGGCTGTCTGCCTGCTTGATGCTCGGCACCATGAGGGCGCGCGTGCCGTCGGGCTTCGGGAGATCGATCGCGATGCCGAGGTTGATGTGCGCCGGGGCGACGACCGAGGGCTTTCCGTCGATCTCGGCGTAGTAGACGTTCTGGCTCGGGAAGGCCTTGAGCGCCTGGATGAGTGCCCAGCCGATGAGGTGGGTGAAGCTCACCTTGCCGCCGCGCGTGCGGGCCATGTGGTTGTTGATCACGATGCGGTTGTCGATCATGAGCTTGGCCGGCACGGTGCGCACGCTCGTCGCGGTGGGGACGGTGAGCGACTCGTCCATGTTGGCGGCGAGCGTCTTCGGCAGCCCGCGCAGCGGCGTGACGACGTCGTCGCCGGCGTCCTGCGGAGCGGCGGGCGCGGCCTTGGGGGCCTGCGCGGGAACCGGCTGGGGCGCGGCGGGGCGCGCGGTCGTGCGCGCCACGGGCTGGGCACCGACGACGGCGACGGGGGCCGTGACGGGGCTGGGGGCGCTGGCGGCGGGTGCGGACTCCGCGAGCGCCGAGGTCTGGGGAGTGGCGGGCGCGGCGGCAGGTGCCGAGGACGGCGTGCCGCCGTCGGGCTGGTACGCGTCGAGGATCGGCCACCAGGCCTCGTCGACGGAGTTGCGGTCCTTGGTGTACTGCTCGTACATCTCGGCGACGAGCCACTCATTGGCTCCGAATTCGCCGTCGTTCGATGTTCCCGCGCCGGTCACCTGGCTGGACACGTTTCGCCTGCTTTCATCGGTGAAATCTCAGATCGTGCGGGGCCGGGGGGTGGCTCGCGCACACGTCTCTCTAGGGTATCCCAGAGTCGGCGGCTCCCGTCGCCCTCCCGGCGCCGGGAAGACCTCTTCTCCCACAGGGTGGAATGGGTACCGTGGAGGCATGCAGTTCTCGGGTGAACGGCCCCAGGTCGACCTCACGTACTCCGACGTCTTCCTCGTGCCTCGCCGCTCGGCGATCACGAGCCGCCTCGACGTCGATCTGTCACCGCGCGACGGGACGAGCGCGACGATCCCGCTGGTCGCGGCCAACATGAACTCGGTCACCGGCGCTCGCCTGGCCGCGGGCCTTGCGCGACGCGGCGGACTCGCCGTCCTCCCGCAGGACATGGCGCTGCAGGAGCTCGACGCCGCGATCCGCTGGGTCAAGGACCAGCCCGTCGTGTGGGACACGCCGCTCGTGCTCCCGCCCGACGCGACCGTGGCCGATGCCGCGGGGCTCCTGCCTGCCACCCCAGGTCACGGGATCGTCGTCGCCGAGGAGCGCGACGGGCGCGTGCACATCGACGACATCCTCGGCGTCGTCGCGGCCGCGCGGCTCGGCACAGCACTCCCCGACGCCCGGTTGGGCGACCTCGCACGCGGGCGGACCGCGTCGATCGATGCCGATGACGTCACCGACGCGCGCCACGCGTTCGACCTGATGGTGGCCGCGGACGCCGAGATCGTGTGCGTCGTGCAGCACGGCTACCTCGTCGGCACCCTGTCGCAGCGCACCGCCCTGCGCTCCACCCTGTACACACCCGCGCTCGATGCCGACGGGCGGCTGCTCGTCGCTGCGGCGGTCGGCATCAACGGAGATGTCGCGGCGAAGGCGCGCGCCCTGGTGGGCGGCGGTGTCGACGTGCTCGTCGTCGACACCGCGCACGGCCACCAGGAGGGCATGCTCCGGGCGCTGCGCGAGGTCGCGGCGCTCGATCTCGGCATCCCCATCGCAGCGGGCAACATCGTCACCGCTGACGGGGTGGACGACCTCGTCGACGCGGGTGCGACCATCCTGAAGGTGGGCGTCGGGCCCGGCGCGATGTGCACGACCCGCATGATGACGGCCGTCGGCCGTCCGCAGTTCTCCGCCGTGCTGGAGACCGCGGAGGCTGCGGCGGCCGCGGGTGCCCACGTGTGGGCCGACGGCGGCGTGCGCTACCCGCGCGACGTGGCGCTTGCGCTCGCGGCGGGCGCCGCGTCGGTGATGATCGGCTCGTGGTTCGCCGGCACGATCGAAGCTCCCGGACAGCTGCAGACCGACGAGGTCGGCCGCGTCTACAAGGAGTCGTGGGGCATGGCCTCCACCAAGGCGGTGCACGGCAGATTCGGCAGGCTCGATCCCTACGAGCGGGCGCGCAAGGAGCTGTTCGCCGAAGGGATCTCCTCGTCGCGCATCTACCTCGACCCGCTGCGTCCGTCGGTGGAGGATCTCGTCGACATGATCACGTCGGGTGTGCGCTCGTCGTTCACGTACGCGGGAGCGGCGACCGTCGCCGAGTTCCACGAGCGCGCAATGGTCGGGCTGCAGTCGGCGGCAGGCTACGAGGAGGGCAAAGCGCTCCCCGTCAGCTGGTGATGCGCGGGCCCTCATGCCGTAGAATCTTCCTCACGATGGACGACCCTCCCAGTAGTAGACGCTCGCCCCACCGACCCTCTCCCGTGATGAACGGGGGTGACGCGTGATGGATTACGTCATGTTGGGCGTGGGGCTGCTTCTGACGATTGGCACAGGCCTGTTCGTCGCCAGCGAGTTCGCGCTGGTCAACCTCGACCGCGCGGAACTCGAAAAGCGGCAGGCCGCCGGTGAATCCCGGCTCTCGATGACGATCAGCGCGCTGCGCATCACGTCGACCCACCTGTCCAGCGCCCAGCTGGGCATCACGCTCACGACGCTGCTCACGGGTTACACGATGGAGCCTGCGCTGTCGAACCTGCTCAACCCCGTGTTCACGGCGTGGGGGATCCCCGCCGCAGCGGCGCGCCCGATCTCGACGGTCATCGCGATGTCGGTCGCCACGATCTTCTCGATGATCATCGGCGAGCTCGTTCCGAAGAACTTCGCGCTCGCTGTTCCGCGGCAGACCGCGAAGCTCGTCATCCCGTTCCAGACCGCCTTCACGACGGTGTTCCGGCCCGCCATCACGCTGCTCAACGGCAGCGCCAACGCCGTGCTGAGGGCCATGGGCGTCGAACCCAAGGAGGAGCTGTCCGGCGCGCGGACGGCCGAGGAGCTGTCGAGCCTCGTCCGTCGCTCCGCGAGCGCGGGGCTGCTCGAGGAGGACACCGCGTCGCTTCTCGACCGCACGCTCACCTTCGCGCGTCTCACGACCGCCGACGTCATGACCCCGCGTCCTCGCATGCACGCGGTCGCCGCCGGTGACAGCGTCGAAGACGTCATCCAGCTCGCGCGCCGCACGGGCCACAGCCGTTTCCCGGTCTTCGGCGAATCGCTCGACGACATCACCGGCATCGTGCATCTCAAGCAGGCCGTGAGCGTGCCGCGCGACCGCCGGTCGGATGTGCCTGCCGCCGCGATCTCGCAGGAGCCGTTGCGAGTCCCCGAGGCCGTGCACCTCGACGCGCTCATGTCGGAGCTTCGCGGCCGCGGGTATCAGATGGCGATCGTCGTCGACGAGTACGGCGGCACAGCGGGTGTCGTGACGCTGGAGGACCTCGTCGAAGAGATCGTGGGCGAGGTGCTCGACGAGCACGACCGCAGCCGCGCCGGCATCGTCCGCGCCGACGGCGCCGTGCTGTTCCCCGCAGATCTGCGACCCGACGAACTGCGTGACCGCACCGGCATCCGCGTGCCGGAGGGCGACCTCTACGACACGGTCGGCGGCTTCATCATGTCGTCGCTCGAAAGGATCCCGGTCGTGGGCGACAGCGTCGACATCGAAGACGGCACCCTCACGGTGCACCGCATGGACGGCAGGCGCGTCGCGCGAGTGAGGTTCACACCGCACCCGATGTCGGAGGACGTCGAGACCGCGGTGCGGGCCGAGGCTGACGGAGGGGGCGCTCGATGAACGACTGGGCCGGAATCGCATGGCTGTTCGTGCTGCTCGTCTTCAACGCCTTCTTCGTCGGAGCCGAGTTCGCCGTGATCTCCGCGCGTCGCTCGCAGATCGAGCCGCTCGCCGAGAAGGGGTCGCGTGCCGCGAAGACCGCGCTCTACGCGATGGAGCATGCGACGCTCATGCTGGCGACCAGTCAGCTGGGAATCACCATCTGCTCGCTGCTGATCCTGAACGTGTCGGAGCCGGCGATCCACCACCTGCTGGAGGTGCCGCTCGCGCTCACGGGGTGGAGCGAGGCCGTCATCGGCGGCGTGGCGTTCGCTCTCGCTCTCGTGCTCGTGTCGTACCTGCACGTCGTGTTCGGCGAGATGGTGCCGAAGAACCTCGCGTTCTCGTTGCCCGACCGGGCGGTGCTGCTGCTCGCTACCCCGCTCGTGTGGGTGTCGAAGCTCTTCCTGCCGGTGATCGTCTCACTCAACTGGACCGCGAACCACATCGTGCGGCTGTTCGGGGTGGAGCCGAAGGACGAGGCCGCATCGACGTTCACGCTCGACGAGGTTGCGACGATCGTCAACCAGTCCCGTATCGAAGGCGTGCTCGACGACGCGTCCGGCGCGGTGACGGCGGCGGTCGAGTTCACCGAGAAGAAGGCGAAGGACATCGCCGTGCCGCTGTCGGAGCTCGTGACGCTGCCCGAGACGACGACGCCCGACGAGATCGAGCGGGCGGTCGCCCGTCACGGCTTCTCGCGGTACGTCATCGTGGATGCGGAAGGCAGCCCCGTGGGCTATGTGCACCTGAAGGACGTGCTGCGCGCCGCGGAGGGCCCAGGCTCCGACGTGATCGCCAACGCGCCGATCCAGCAGAAGCGCATTCACCACATGGTGCCGGTCTCGGCCACCACCGATCTCGAAGACGCACTGGCGCTGATGCGGCGATCCAGCCGTCACCTGGCGCAGGTGCGGAATGCGCGAGGCGAGACGACGGCCGTCCTGTTCCTGGAGGACATCATCGAGGAGCTGGTGGGCGAGGTTCACGACGCGACGCGTCGTCGGCGCTGATCGGGAGGTCGCGCACGCTCACGACGCCCGCACGCAGGGCATGGAGCAGTACTTGCACGCGATCCCGCAGCTGCCACTTGCTGAAGATCCGGCCCATGTGCGTCTTCACCGTGCCCTCCGCGAGGTGCAGCTCGTCGGCGATCTCGGCGTTCGACATCCCCCTCGCGAGCAGCAGCACGACGTCGGTCTCTCGTCGCGAGAGCTCAACATATGCAGTTCTTTTATGAGCATGGTTTTCAGGCATCGCTTACATGCTAGTGGTTGCGCGCGACACCGGAACGCCGTACGGAATGTGCCTGGAAAGTCACGACTTTCGACAGATCCGCCGGCGTCGACGGGTCCATAGCCTGGTCACGAGCGGCATCCACCGCTTGCGCTCGGCTGGTTCCGCGGAGCGGTGATCAGATCGGAGTCTGCAATGAAGAACCTCACCACGGCCAACATCCGCGCCGGGGCTGCAGCGCTGCTGGGCGTCGCCTCGCTGGCGCTCGCCGGTGTGTTCGCGTACTGGGTCGCCGGCTCGCTCGGCATCTCGACCGCCGCGGCCGGGCAGATCGTGACCGCGATCGAAATCGGAGGCTGGGCGATCGTCGCGGTCGGCGCGATCTTCGGCGCGGGCATCGTGGGAGCGATCCTGGCGACGGTCCGTTACATGCTCGTGCGCCAGGCGCGAAAGGTCGTGGTGCTCTAACGCGTGCACACGCGGTCGCCGAAGAACCGCCCGGCGCACCGGCCACGTCGCCTGTCCACCGTCATCGCCTGCGCGCTCGCGTCGGCGATCATGGGTGGCGTCACAAGCGGCGTGGCCGTCGCGCTCGGCGCAGCCGGTCTGCATGACGGAGCAGACGCGGTCGACTTTCTGGCGGGAGCCGAAGGCGCAGAGGCGTTCTGGGTCATCCTCTCCACGAACATCGGGGCGGCAGCGCTCCTCTGCTCGGGGATGGCCTCGGCGGGCGTCGGGTCTCTGCTGGGGATGCTCGTGGTGTCGGGCGGCGTCGGTGGCTTCGCGGCCGCCGGCGCATCACGGCACGGATGGACGGCCGTCGTCGAGGCGGTATGGGCGTATGCGCCGCTGGAGTTCGCAGGCTTGATAGCGGCCGCCGCCGCAGGAGTGCTGCCCCTCCTGGCAGCACTCGTGCCCGCACTCGAGGAGGGGGCCGGGCCCACCCAGCGGTACGTGCGCGCTCTCGCACGCACGTGGCCGCTCATCGGCGCCTCCGTCGCGCTCTTGGTGATCGCGGCGACTGTAGAAGTGGCTGTCATCTCGACGAGGTGACGGCGAAGAGGCAGGAGACAGCAGTGGGGGAACAGATATGACGGGATTCGGTGAGCGCGAGGAGGTCGGGGTGAGACGCCGCGTGCCGACGACATCTCCCGTGATGTGGTGGGCGCTCGCGGGCGCGCTCGTCGTCATTGACCTCCTGCGGGTGCCGACGGTTGTGGACCGCCTACGGGAGCAGGTGCCGGAGGAACTCTCACGAGAAGTCGGAGACCCGCAGATCGTGGAGCTCGCCGTGCGCGCGGGGGCCTACGCGTCGCTCGTGCTCGTGCTGGCGACGGTGGGGTTGTGCGCCGTCGTCAGCGCTCTCGTGGAGACCCGGGTCCTCTCCTCCTCTGTGCGGTGGGGCCGGGTAAGGTTCGGCCCGGTGTTCGCGGTTGCCGCCCTCGCGATGAGCGGAACCCGACTGCTCTGGTCACTCCCCGTTCCTGCGCTGCTCGGGCGGTGCACCCTGTTCGCGCTGGTGGTGGTCGCCGCGAGCGTCGTTGCGCGACGCTGCGTTCCCGCCGACTCCGCGATCACGGCGTGGGTCGCCGGTGCCGGCATCGCGACGGTCGTAGGGGGAGTGCTATGTCTGCAGTGACGAATTACGACGACCAGGGGGCCGGTGCGGCCGAGCGCCTCGTCGCGCGGGTGATCCGCCCCGCCGCTGCGCTCATCGCCATCTGCGGCATCGGCGTGGGGGTCACCTCTGTGGGGGCCCTTCCGTCCGCGGGGGCCGCCGTTGCACTCGTCGCAGCGCTCGCCGCGGCCATGGGTGCGACGTGGCGGGCCGTGAGGTCCTGGCGGCGATGGGGTCTGCCGTCAGCCGCCGCGTCGGCCGGGTGCGGTCTGGCCCTGTCGACCGCGTCGGGTGGGCTGGACTCACCGGTGAGCGCCGTCCTGATCCTGGTCGGGGTGCTTGTGTCGCTGGCGCTCGCGCTCGCCATCATCGTGGCCTCATCTGCTCGGCGGGACCGTCGCCGACCCACATCACGCCTGTGAGTGCGAGCCGTGTGATCGAGCAGTCGCAGGCGGAGTCGCGCCGGGCACTGCATGACTTCCTGATTCTTGAGATGCTCCTTCTCGCGCGCCTGCCGTTCCGGGTGGCCACCGTCCGGCGTGCCCTCGTCCCGTTCGCCGCGCTCGCCGGCCTCGTGCTGATGCTCGCGGGCGTGGGATGCGGTGTGCTTCTGCACGCGCTCGCGGGCTCCCCGGCGGGCGCCGAGACGATCACGCTCGGCGTGGTGGCAGTGGCGGCGGTGTCCTGCGTGAGCTTCACGGTCGCGACGCTGCTGGGGCCCGGTGGGCTCGCGGTGCGCAGATCGCCGCAACGCGCCCTCTTCCGCGCCGTCGACGCACCGGTCGTGCCCTTGTTCGTCTTCGCGTTCGTCACCCGCCCGATTCCGGTCTTCGGCGCGTGGTTGGCGTTCTCGGTCGGCTACACCGGGGCGTGGGCGCAACTCTCCCACGATGACAGGAGTGCATTCGCGCCGATGCTGCTGCTCGTCTGCGTCCCGGTCATCAGCGCGGCTCTGCACGCAGCGGGGGGCGCGGTCGCCTCGACGACCGACGGACGGGTGCTGATCGCGCTCGTTTCGGCCATGGTGATCGTCGGTGCCAGCGGTGGCGGCGTCCTCCTGGCGGTCGCGCCGCGCGCACGCGTCGAGTGGATCGCGGCGGGAGCGGCGATTCTCGTCTGCGTGGCGGCCGTCGTGGCCCGTCGGATGGTCCGTGAGCTGTCGAAAGCTCCCTTCCCGGCGGCAGAAGCGGAGTCGCGTGTCGAAGGTCTTCGCGGACGCACCCTGGTGCGGATCCTCACCCTGCACTCCGCGCGTCACGTATGGATCCGCGTGCCGCGGCTTCTGCTCATCGGGGCCGCGGCAGCCTTCTGTGCGACGGCCGGGGCCCGCTTGGGTGGGTTCGACGCGACTGCCGTGCTGTCGCACGCGATGCGGGACATCCCCTTGGCGGACGGGATCGCCGCGGCTTGGATCCCCGGCGACGCCGCGAGCTTCGTGCGACAGGGCGCCGTCGCCGTGTCGCTGGCGGCGGGGCTGGTGGCTCTCGAGTGGACGAGTGGCCACCTCGGCGTGGCGCGCGCGCTGCCGCGCCTGCGGTTCGCGTGGGAAGCGGGGCGCTCGCGTTCGTCCCTCGTCGCCGCTCACCTCACAGTGGCGTGCTCGCTTCCCACCGTGCTCGGGCTCTGCTGGGGCGCGGCAGCAGTCCTTCTGGCCGGTGATGTGCGGGTGCTCCCGCTTGCGGTCGCTGCGGGGGTCGGCGGGGCGTGTGCCGGCGTCATCGCTGATGCTCTGGTGGCCCCGCATCGCCACGCCGACGGGACCTCGTCGCCTTCGGCCGTGGGCTCATTGGTGATGATGGCGGCGCTGCTGCCCACGTCGTTGACCGCGACGCTCAGCGACGCGGGGGCGGCGATGGCCGCAGTGGCGACGACGATCGTGACGGGAGGGGTGGCAGCGTGGACGCTCGCAAGACGGATCCGCCGTACCTGGAGGTGACGGACCTTTCGGCGGGGTACCACCGGCGAAAGGCTGCGTTCGAGGGGCTTTCCTTCCGGCTCACCGAGCCGGCGCTCGCCCGTCTCGACGGCCGCAACGGCGCGGGCAAGAGCACCCTCATCGAAGTCATCAGCGGCTACCTTCCGCCCCTTGCCGGCGGTGTTCGAGTGCTCGGCCATTCCGCCTCGTCGCGTGCAGCGCGTCCTCACCGTCGGGTGTGCCGCACGCGGACGGCTCTCTTCGGTGAGATGACGGTGCACGACCACCTGGTGTTCGCGTCGAGGTGCGCCGGCGTCGACCCCGCGCTGGCCGTGGCGCGGTTCGAGGCTTATGGCGGCGGGGAGTGGCGCAGTGCGCGCGCCGATGATCTCTCCGCAGGCAATGCGCGCAAGCTCTGGCTCGTGATGAGCACGGTCGGCCGCTTCGACGTCGTGGCGCTCGATGAGCCCTTCGTCGGCCTCGACGAGCACGGTTCCCGGCAGCTCGAGACGGAGATCGCCGAGTGGCGGCGCCACGCGCTGGTGCTCCTGGTGAGCCACCAGGTGCCGCCGGGGCTGGTGATCGACCGGTCCGTCATCCTGGGAGAGCCTTCCTCGGACGGTGCTGACGATGTCTCGTGAACGCTTGTCGGGCGATGACGCTCTCGTGGTCGACGATCTCCATCTGCAGCGCGGGGGGCGGCAGGTGCTGCGGGGCGTCACATTCAGCGCACGCCGGGGGAGGGTGACGGTACTGGTCGGGATGAACGGTGCCGGCAAGACCACCACGCTTCATGCCGTGCTGGGACTGGTCCGCTGCGACCGCGGCGAGGTGAGGGTGTGGAACCGGTTGCTCTCCGACTTCGCGATGCCGGCCCAGCACGTCGGCTTCGCGCCCGATGTCCTCCGCGCGTTCCCGCGGCACACGGCGCGCGAGCATCTGTCGATGGTCGCGGCCCGCGCGGGTGTCGATGCGCGACGCATCACGGCAGTGCTCAACGAGGTGGGGCTGGGGGAACAAGCGGATCGACCCGTCCGCGGGTATTCGCTCGGCATGAGGCGACGCGTGTCGCTGGCGGTCGCTCTTCTGGCCGCCCCTCCCTTGATCATCCTCGACGAGCCGACCAATGGACTGGATCCGCAGGGGCAGCGCTGGTTGCGGGCCACCTTGCGGGCGCGGGCCGATAGCGGGGATGCGGTGGTCGTCTCGTCGCACGACCTGGCTGTTCTCGACGGCTTCGCCGACGACCTCGTGCTGATGGACCGCGGCACGGTGACCCGGTGCCGATCGCTGCGTCAACTGCGCCGGCGCGCCGAGACGCAGCTCGTGGTCGAGGCAGAGGACCGAGCGGCCCTCGTCGGACTGCTGTCGAAGCTCGGCGTGGTGATCGAAGGTGTCGACGGCCGCGGATTCGTGACGTCCGGTGTGGCACCGGCCACCGTCGCTCGCGCGGCCATGGAGGCGCGGATGGTCCTCACGCGAGTCGTGCCCGTCGTGCCGGCGCTCGAAGATCTCATCCTCTCGGCCCTCGACGACCAGGATGAGCCGTGGCCGCCCGACGTCGAGCGTCGCACCGCTCCTCGCGCCGATCGGTGGGCGCACCAATGATCACCGCGTTGCGCTATGAGAGCCGCCGTGTGCTCACCCTCCGTCGCCTGCTCTGGCCAGGGATCGCCTGCCTGCTCGGCGCCCTTTCAGCGATCATGGTCACGGCCGCCGTGGTCGGGGGTGTGGCGCCCGGGGCGGCACCGACGCCTTCTGAGGCGATCGCGTTCGTGCTCGGCCGCGGATCGATCATGCCCGCGGTGGCGGGCGTGGCGGCGGCGATGCTCATCGGGGCCGAGTTCCGCCATCAGACGGTGCAGCTGACGCTCGCGGTCACGCCCCGACCGCGCGTGGTGGTGTGCGCCTACCTGGGTGTGCAGTCGGCGATGGCGACAGTTCTCGGTGTGCTGGGGGCGGCGCTGTCGGTCGCTGTCGTCGGTGTCGGTCTGGGGTTGTGGTCCGCTCCGGCCGCTGTCGCCGCCGCTGTCGGTACGCACGTCTTCACCTGCGTCGTCTGGTCGGTGTGGGGCGGCGTGTCGGTGCTGATCGTCCGCTCGCGCACGGTCGCCGTGACGGTTCTGCTGTGCTGGACCGGTGTGGTCGAGCCGTCCGTGGGCGGGGTCGCGGCGGTGGCGGGGGATGAGCGGCTCGCTGCAGCAGCGGCATACCTTCCCTTCGCCCTCCTGGGTTCACTCACCCGGGCTCTCGCGCCGAGCGACGGCGTGCTGCTGGGAGGAGGCACCGGGCCGGGAGCGGCAATGGCCACCGCCGTGATCGTCGTCGCGACGGCAATGCTGGCGTGGTTCGGATCGTCGCGTTTCGCCGCGATGTGACGCCGCCTGCGCGTCAGCGTGCCGGCCGTGCCCGCGCGTACTGGACGGGCCAGAGGCTCGCGTCGGGCTCGCCGAGTTCGGTGGCGGCGCGCAGCGCGAAGTGCGGATCGCGGAGCCACTCGCGGCCCGCGAGGATCGTGTCGGCTTCGCCGGTCTGCAGGATCTGCTCGGCCTGCGCGCCCGTCGTGATCTCGCCGACCGCGCCGACGGGACCTGCGCCGGCCGCACGCACCGCGGCGGCGAACGGAACCTGGTAGCCCGGGCCCGTGGTGATCTGCTGGTGGGCGACGAGCCCGCCACTGGAGATGTCGAAGAACTCCGCGCCGCGCTCGGCCGCCCATCCGGCGACGGTCGCGGTGTCGTCGACGGTCCAGCCGCCGTCGGCGGCGTCGGTCGCGGAGAAGCGCACGAACAGGGCCGCGTCGGGAGTCGCCGCCCGCACGGCGTCGACGATGCGCAGCAGCAGGCGCGCACGGTTCTCGAGCGAGCCGCCGTACTCGTCGGTGCGCTGGTTCGACAGGGGAGAGAGGAACTGGTGCAGCAGGTAGCCGTGGGCGGCGTGCACCTCGAGCACCTGGAAGCCGGCGTCGACCGCGCGCACCGCGGCCGCCGCGAACGCCGCGACGAGGGTCTCGATGCCCTCGAGGTCGAGGGCGACGGGTTCGGCGAAACCGTCGTAGGCGACGGCCGACGGCGCCGTGGTCGTCCACCCGCCCTCGGATGCGGGCACGGTGCCGCGCTTGCCGGAGAACGGCGACCACGTCGAAGCCTTACGGCCGGCGTGGGCGAGCTGGATGCCGGCGACGGCCCCGCGTGCGCGGATCTCCGCGGCGATCGGACGCCACGCGTCGCGTTGCTCGTCGTTCCAGATTCCGGTGTCTTCGGGGGTGATACGACCCTCGGGGACGACGGCGGTGGCCTCAGCGATCACGAGCCCTGCTCCGCCCGACGCGAACTGCGACAAGTGGACGAGATGCCAGGTGTTCGGCACACCGTCGATCGCCGTGTACTGGCACATGGGCGCGACCCACAGACGGTTGCGGAAGGTGATGTCGTGAAGGTCGAACGGCGAGAACAGCAGGCTCATGCGGTGTCGTGCTCCGAAGGTCGTGGCGTGGTCGTGGTGTGGTCGGGCCGATCGCGCCCCCGGTAGGGTGGCGCCCAAGGTTGGAACGAGGGGCGAGAGGCCGGTGGACATGGTCGGGGGATGGGCGGCATCCGACGTCGCGGAGCTCCTACGGGAGCCAACCGCCGCCGACGACAAGTATTCCCGCGGCGTGCTCGGCGTGCGAACCGGATCCGACGCGTACCCGGGCGCTGCCGTGCTGGGCGTGGAGGCGGCGTGGAGGACGGGTATCGGGATGGTGCGCTACGTCGGGCCCCGGCGTGCCGCTGACCTCGTGCTGCACCGACGGCCCGAGACGGTGGCTTCTGAGGGGCGCGTCCAGGCGTGGCTCATCGGATCCGGCACCGACGCCGATTCACGGTCCGACGACGAGACCGCGGCGTTGCGCCGGCTCCTCTCCGGGAGTCTGCCCGTGATCGTCGATGCCGGAGCGCTCGATCTGGCGCCTGGGGCGACGGCACCGGTCGTCGTGACCCCGCACGCGCGCGAGCACGAGAGGCTGCGGGCGGTGCTCGGGCTCGCGTCGTCGCCGTCCGACCGCCGCGCCGCCGCGCAGGAGACCGCCTCGGCCCTGGGCGGCTGCGTCGTGCTGAAGGGGTCGGAGACGGTCGTCGCGACTCCGGACGGGTGGGCTGTCACGGTCCCTGTCGCGTCGCCCTGGCTCGCGACCGCCGGCACCGGCGATGTGCTGGCCGGCGTCATCGGCGCGGTCGTGGCGGGCGGGGCGGCATCGGGTGAGGTCGGCGGGGAACGGCTCGGTCGGCTCGCGGCAGCCGGGGCGTGGCTGCACGGGCGCGCGGCGGCGCTCGCCGTCGAGGAAGCAGGGGGCGGGCCGGTCACGGCGCTCGACGTAGCGGCATCGCTGCCGCGCGTCGTCGCATCGGTGCATCGCAGCCGCCACAGACCGCTCTGAACGCGACGGCCTCTCCCTAGGATGGGGGGGATGTCGAAACGGGCCGTGCTGTGGATCGCGTTCGTCGCCGTTCACCTCGGCGTGGCGTGGCTCGGTTTCGCGATGCCCAACGAGCCGATGGGCGACGTGTACCGCGTCTACGAGCCGTGGTCGCTGCGAGCGCTCGGCGGAGGCAGCATCGTCGGCATCGATGAGACCTGGGTGTACCCGCAGTGGGCGCTGGTGCCCATGGTCCTCGCCCACGCCTTCGTTCCCATCGTGGGCTCGTACATCGGTGCGTGGGTGGTGCTCGTCACGCTCGTCGACGCCGTGGCCTTCGCCGTGCTCATCGGCAGGGCGCGGGCCGCGGGCCGGATCGTCGCCGGCTGGTACTGGCTCGCATTCATCGCCGCGCTCGGCCCCGTGGGCCTCTATCGCCTCGACGGGCTCACCGCGGCCCTCGCGATCCCCGCGTGCCTGTGGCTCGTGCGCCGACCGTGGCTCGGGGCGACGCTGCTCGCGGTGGCGACATGGATCAAGGTGTGGCCGGCCGCGATCATGGCGGCAGCCGTCATCACGGTGCGCTCGCGCTGGGCGATCATCGGGGCGGGCCTCGTCGTCTCGGGCATGACGCTCGTCGTCATCTGGGCGGCGGGCGGCGCCGCCCACGCCTTCGGCTTCATCGGCGACCAGACCACGCGGGGCCTTCAGGTGGAAGCACCCGTGGCAGCGCCGTACCTGTGGGGCGCCCTGCTGGGTCTCGACGGTTTCTCCGTGTACTACTCGTTCGATCTCCTCACCTTCCAGGTGACGGGCACGCAGATCGATCCGGTGATCGCCGCCATGACGCCCCTTCTGCTGGCGGCGATTCTCGCGATCGCCGTGCTCGGGGCCGTCCAGGCGCGTCGTGGCATGACGTTCCTCGCCCTCTTCCCCGCGCTGTCGCTCGCGCTCGTGACGGCGTTCATCGTCTTCAACAAGGTCGGTTCGCCGCAGTATCTGTGCTGGCTGGTGCCGTCGCTCGTCGCGGGACTCGTGATCGACCGGGCCGCCTGGATCGGCCCGGCCACGCTCGCCATCGGGGCCGCGCTGCTGACGCAGCTCGTGTACCCCGTGATGTACCACGACATCCTGGTTCCGGCGCCGCTCGCCGTCAGTCTGCTGACGGTGCGCAATGCCGCGCTGATCGCGCTGCTGGTGTGGATGGTGGCGCGCCTCGTGCAGGCCCGCCCGCCGGGGCGCACGGCTATCGGCCTCCGAGCATTCTCCCGCTGACCGTTCCCACCGATATCTCTCTGGAGGCTTTCATGATCGTCGCGTTCTCTGTCGCACCCTCGGGCACCGGTCGTGCCGACGGCTCCGTCCACGACGCTGTCGCGGCTGCCGTCGCGGTGGTGCGCGGGTCGGGGCTCCCGCATCGTACGAGCTCGATGTTCACCGAGATCGAAGGCGAGTGGGATGAGGTGATGGACGTCGTCAAGCGTGCGACGGAGGCCGTGCTCCCGTTCGGCTCGCGCGTGTCGCTCGTGCTGAAGGCCGACATCCGCCCCGGCTACTCGGGCGAGCTCGACGGCAAGCTCGAGCGCCTCGAATCGGCGCTGGAGGCCGCGCAAGGCTGAGCCTGCCGCTCAGCGCGCCGAGGGTCGGCCGTCGGCCGGCAGATGCTGTGCATCGACCGCGTCGCGTGTGGCGACCAGTGGCACGGCGAGATCGTCGAAGCGGAGCTGTCCGACCCTGAGGAACAGGAAGTCGACGACGGCCAGCTGAGCCATGCGGCTTGCGAGCGCGGCCGCTCGCAGGGTCGCCTCCCGCGCGGGGGTGCGGAGCACCTCCGTGGCCGCCCGTCCGAGAGCGGATTCCGGATCGTTCGTGACGGCGACGCTCATCGCTCCCGTGCGGCTCGCGATCTCCACGGCGTGGAGCACGTCGACGGTGCCGCCACTGAACGAGAACGCGATGACGACCGTGTGCTCGTCGGCGAGGGCGGCGTGCACGAGCTGCTGATGAGTATCGGCAGAGTTGAGGCAGACGATCCCGATGCGCTGCAGCTTCTGCGCCAGATCGGCGGCTGCGAGACCTGAGGCGCCGACGCCGAAGGTGACCACGCGGTCGCCTCCCGCGATGCGTTGTGCGATGCGCTCGAGGGCGTCGAGATCGATCTGCCGCGCGGTCTGCTCGATCGTGCGCGCCTCGTGGAAGGCGACCTTGCTGACGATCTCGGCGAGCGAGTCGGTGGCATTGAGGGTGCCTTCCGCGATGTCCGAGTGCTCGAGTTCCACGGCCCGCCGCGACAGCTCCTGCGCCAGTTGCATCCGCAGGGCGGGGAATCCTCCGTACCCGAAGGTCTTTGCGAAGCGCACCACGGAGGCCTTTGACACGCGCGCCCGCTCGGACAGCGACGACACGGTGCCGGACACGACGGCCTCGGGATCGGCGAGCAGTGCTTCGGCGACGCGACGCTCGGTCGGTCGCAACCTGGTCATGGTCGAGCGGATCTCTTCGACGACGTCGCCGCGCATGCCATCTCCTTGGGGGTTGCCTCAGTTTCCCACACCGTGATGAAAAAGGTATACAGAAAGGGTACTCTGTGTGAAATTCTGTAACGAATCAGGAGGTGGCTCATGTCCTACGAGCGCACAGTGACCGGGACCGAGCAGCGGAACCCCCTCACCCGGGAACTCGACACCATGACCGTCGCCGAGCTCTTGACGGTGATGAACGCGGAAGACCGCCGCGTGCCTGACGCGGTCGCGTCGCAGATCCCGCAGATCGCACAAGCCGTGTCGATGGCCGCCGACGCCCTCGCGTCGGGCGGCCGCCTCATCTATCAGGGGGCGGGCACCAGCGGGCGACTCGGCGTGCTCGACGCGGCCGAGTGTCCTCCGACGTTCGGAACCGACCCCGACCAGGTCATCGGACTTCTCGCCGGCGGCCACCAAGCCATGTTCCACGCCGTCGAGAACGCAGAGGACTCCGCCGAGCAAGGCGCCCGCGACCTGGACGACATCGGTCTCGCCGCTCGCGACGTCGTGGTCGGGATCGCGGCCTCGGGCCGCACCCCGTACGTCATCGGCGGCCTCGACCGGGCGAAGCAGATCGGTGCGCGCACCGTCGCGATCTCCTGCAACACCGGATCCGCGACGAGCACCCACGCCGACGTGGCGATCGAACTCGACAGCGGACCCGAGGTGCTGACCGGGTCGACCCGGCTCAAGGCGGGCACATCGCAGAAGCTCGTGCTCAACATGATCTCCACCGCGGCGATGGTGCAGATCGGCAAGGTGTACGGCAACCTCATGGTCGATGTGAAGCCGAGCAACGAGAAGCTGGTCGAGCGTGCCGTGCGCATCGTGCAGGAAGCGACCGAGTGCGATCGCGAGACCGCGGTGGCAGCGCTCGCCGCGGCCGACCAGCACGCGAAGACCGCGATCGTCGCGATCCTGTGCGGCATCGACGCGCGAAGTGCCCGGGCGCGCCTCGCGGACGCCGGCGGCTTCGTCCGCGCCGCGGTCGCATAAGACGCCGCGGTCGCATAAGACTTCGGGCAGTCGCCCGACCCCCAACCCCCTCAGAAGCCCCTCGCTCAGATGGAAAGGAATCAGCGTGGATTACTCGGGACTCAGTGAACGACTACTTCCCCTCGCGGGAGGACGAGAGAACATCGCGTCCTTCACCAACTGCATGACGCGGCTCCGCCTCAACGTGCGCGACACCGCACAGGTCGACGCCGATGCGATCCGTGCGCTCGACGGCGTGATGGGCGTCATCGAAGGCGACCAGCTCCAGGTCGTGGTCGGGCCCGGGCACGCCCAGCGCCTGCGTGACGCCTTCGCCCTGCTCGGCGCGGGCGACGACGCCGATGCGCCGCTCAGCGACGCGGCGGTGCCGGCGGCTTCGGAGCGCGCCATCGGCGGGAAGGAAGACCTGCAGGTGCTGCAGGCGGAGCACACCAAGAAGGTCAAGTCGCGCCAGAAGACGGGCGTGCACACCGTGTTCCGGCATATCGGCAACATCTTCATCCCGATCATCCCCGGCTTCATCGCGTGCGGCCTGGTCGTGGCCATCACCAACGTGTGGAAGCTCATCGACCCGTCGGTCATGGGAAACCCGTGGTTCCTGCTGCTCGCCGCGATCGGAACCATCGTCGTGGGGGCGCTGAACCTGCTCGTCGGCTACAACACGGCGAAGGAGTTCGACGGCACGCCGGTGCTCGGACTCATCGCAGGAGCCGTGCCCTACCTCCCGGCGCTGGCGGGGATCGCCGCAGGCACCGCGCCCGACGGGTCGGCGATCGCCGCGCAACCGCTCGTGCTGCCGCTGTTCGGCGAGCTCAAGCCGGCGCTCGGCGGTGTGATCGGGGTCCTCGTGACCGCCTGGTTCTTCACGGTCGTGGAGAAGTGGGTGCGAAAGCGCGTCCCCGCCTGGCTCGACCTGTTCGTCGTGCCGTTCGTGACGCTGCTGGTCGGCGCGGCCGCCTGCATCTTCGTGATCATGCCGCTGTCGGGCCTGCTGATGCAGGGCATCAACTGGCTCCTGATCGACTTCGCCCTCGAGCGCGGCGGCGTCGTCGGCGGCTACCTCCTGTCGTCGCTGTTCCTTCCGCTCGTGATGCTCGGCATCCACCAGGGACTCACGCCCATACACGCGCAGCTGATCGCCGATCACGGCTTCACGCAGCTCCTGCCGGTGCTGGCGATGGCCGGAGCGGGCGAGGTCGGCATGGCGATCGCCATCTACGTGAAGACCAGGAGCACGCGTCTCAAGAACATCATCCGTGCGGCCCTTCCCATCGGTGTGATGGGTGTGGGGGAGCCGCTCATCTACGGCGTCTCGCTGCCGCTGTTCTACCCGCTCATCACCGCATGCCTGGGAGGCGGCTTCGGCGGCGCGTTCGTCGCGTACGGCATCCAGGTCACCGACGGCTTCGGTGCGGGAGCGCTCGGGCTGTCCGGGGTGCTCATGACGGCCGTCATCACGGGGGGCCATTGGCTCTGGTACGTCGGCGGCCTGCTCATCGCCTACATCATGGGCTTCCTGCTCACGTACTTCTTCGGCTTCAAGGAGCACATGGTCGAAAGGCTCGGGTGACGGGTGCTGTTCTCGATCTATCCCACCGACGCCCCTGAGACGCGGCGTCGCGTCGTCGAGCAGGCGGCGGCGCAGCCGGCCCCGGACGGCGGCGCCACGCTCCTGTTCACGTCGCTGCACCTGCCCGAGAGCGCCGAGCTCGATGCGTTCGGAGACGTCCTCGCGCGCTTCCATCGAGAGTCCGGGGTCGTCTACTGCGCCGACATCTCGCCGCTCACGATCGAAAGGCTGGGTGCCGGCATCCCGGATACCGCGGGCCTCGCCCGGCTCGCCGAGTGGGGCGTGTCGATGCTCCGGATCGACTTCGGCTTCGACGCGCGCGAGATCGTCGAGATCGCGGAGACGTCGGGGCTCGCCATCGCCGTCAACGCGAGCACGGCCGACGATGTCCTGCTCGACGCGCTGGCGGACATCCCGCTGGTCGGGTGGCACAACTACTACCCGCGCCCCGAGACTGGACTGACCGACGATTTCTACGTCTCTCAGAGCGCACGCTTCACCGACCGCGGACTCCCGCTGTTCGCCTTCCTCCCGGGAGAGAGCGATCTGCGGGCGCCGCTGCACCTCGGGCTGCCGACGCTGGAGGTGCAGCGCCACCGGAACGCGTGGCGCAACTACCTGCAGCTGCGGCGCCTCACCCCGGAGGCGGTCATCGTGTGCGCCGAAGGGACGCTGCTGCCGGAGCATGCCGCGTGGATCGCGCATCTGGAGACGACGGGCGAGGTGACGCTGCCGCTGTCGGGCGACGCGTCGTCATCGTTCCTGGCGGGGGAGGCCCGACGGCTCCGGGTGGAGGACGCGGCGGCGTCGTTCCGCCTCGAAGGCACCCGTGGCACGCCGCGTCCCGAACGCGTGCGCAACGGCGACACGCGTGCGCGGGGGAGCCTGCAGATGGATCTCGACGCGCTTGGCCGCTATGCCGGCGAAGTGCACCTCATGCGCGACGACCTGCCGCTGACGGGAGGGCAGGCCTGGGTGGGGGAGATCGCTGGACCCTATCGGGGGATCGTCGGCGAGCTGCGTCCGGGCATGGCCGTGCGCTTCGTCTGAGAGGTCGGCGGGCGGGATATGATGACTTGATCAATACATCAAGTCACCGGAGGCAGCATGGTGTTCGGCGACGGGGAACGCCCCCTCTACGAAATCAAGGCCAACCTGTTCAAGGGGCTGGCGCACCCGTATCGCATCCGCGTGCTCGAGATCCTGTCCACCGCCGACGAAGTGCCGGTCGCCGATCTTCTCGCTGAGACCGGACTCGAGGCCTCGCATCTCTCCCAGCATCTCTCGGTGCTGCGCCGCTACGGGCTCGTGACCTCCGACCGGCGCGGGAGCATCGTGTATTGCCGTCTCGCCCATCCGCAGGTCTCCGGCCTTCTGCGCGTCGCACGCGAACTGCTGGCGGAGATCGTGCACGACCGCGGCCGCAGCGCCGCGTCGGCGCCCAGCCTGCCCACGATTCCGGCACCCCGATGAGAGCCAGCGGATCGCTGCGCGCACTCCTTCCCGGCGCGGGTGACTACCGGGACCTCCGCCGCACCTGGAGAGGAGATGTCGTCGCAGGCCTCACCGTGGGGATCGTCGCGCTTCCGCTCGCACTCGCATTCGGGGTGAGTGCGGGCGTGGGTGCCGAAGCGGGCCTCGTCACAGCCATCGTCGCGGGCCTTGTGGCGGCCGTCTTCGGCGGCTCGAACGTGCAGGTGTCGGGTCCGACGGGGGCCATGGTCGTGATCCTGCTGCCTATCGTCACCCAGCACGGCACCGCGGCCGTCGCCGTCGTGAGCGTGCTGGCGGGCGTGATCGTGGTCGCGGCGGGCGCGCTCCGGTGGGGGCGCATCGTCGGCGGCATCCCGTGGCCCGTCATCGAAGGCTTCACCGTCGGGATCGGCGCGATCATCTTCCTCCAGCAGGTGCCGAGCGCACTGGGGGTGGAAGGCGGAGGGCACGCTTCCAACACGCTCGTCGCCGCGATCGAGGCCGTCGCGCAGGCCGAGGCCGCAGAGGCGCTCCCTCCGCTCGGAGCGGTCGTCGTCGTGGCCGTCGTGATGATCGCGCTGCACCGTGTGAACCCGCGGATTCCGGGGTCGTTCGTCGCGATCGTCGTCGTCGCGGCCGGCGCGGTCCTCACCGGCGTCCCCCTCGACGCGATCGGCGACCTGCCGCGCGCGCTCCCGCAGCCGTCGATCCCCGGCGCGCCCGGAGTCGACGTCGTCGACCTGATCCCCGCCGCGTTCGCCGTGGCGGCGCTCGCCGCGATCGAATCCCTGCTGTCGGCGCGTGTGGCGGCGGGCATGTCGGACACCGGGCCCGTCCATGCCGATCGCGAACTCGTCGGCCAGGGGCTGGCATCCATCGCCTCGGGATTCTTCGGCGGGATGCCCGCCACCGGAGCGATCGCCCGCACGGCGGTGAACGTCCGCTCCGGAGCGCGCTCGCGCCTCTCGGCCGTCGTCCACTCGCTCTCGCTGCTCGTGATCGTCTACGTCGCCGCTCAGGTCGTGGCCGTCGTGCCGCTCGCGGCCCTGTCAGGGGTTCTGATGGTCACCGCGGCACGGATGATCTCGGTGCGCGCCGTGCGCCGAGTGGTCTCGTCGACGCGCTCCGATGCGGTGGTCTTCGCGGTCACGGCGGCGGTGACGGTGAGCTTCGACCTCATGGTGGCGGTGGGTATCGGCATCGCGGTCGCCGCCTTCTTCGCCCTGCGAGCACTCAGCCGGGCCAGCGGCGTGCACCGGGAAGAGCTGGCCGGTGCACCCCAGCCGGGCGATGAGCGGATCGCTGTGCTCCGCATCGATGGCTCGCTGTTCTTCGGCGCGGCCGAACGCGTGGTCGAGCGCATCGGCGCTCACGAAGGGCTCGACGTGGTCGTGCTGCGTCTGTCGCAGCTGCACCTCGTCGACTCGACGGGCGCGCGCACCCTCGCCGCGCTCGTCACCGTGCTCGAGAAACGCGGCATCACGGTGCTCCTGAAGGGAGTGAGACCGGAGCACCTGCCACTGCTCGCCCGCGCGGGAGCGATCGACTCGCTCCGCCATCCCCGTCACCTGTTCGACGAGCTCGAACCGGCCATCGCACACGCACGCTCGCACGTGTCGCGTGCCGCCGGCGGCTAGGTGTCGAGCAGGCGTCGCACCTGCGCGCCCACGGCTTCGCTCTCGATGAGGAATCCGTCATGGCCGAAGTCGCTCGAGAGGATCACGACATCGTCGTGGATGGTCGTGCGGATCCCGCGCGCGATCCGCCGTTGGCCGTCGACGGGGAACAGGCGGTCGCTGTCGACGCCGAGCACGAGCGTGCGGGCGGTCACACGGGCAAGGGCGTCCTCGACGCCGCCGCGGTCGCGGCCGACGTCGTGCGAGTTCATGGCCTCGACGAGGACGAGGTAGGAGTTCGCGTCGAACCGCCGGGTGAACTTGTTGCCGTGGAAGTCGAGGTAGCTCTCGACGGCGTAGCGTCCGCCGTCGACCAGCGGGCTCTTGTCGGACTGCCAGCTGCGCCCGAACCGCTGATTGAGCTCGGTCGGGCTCCGGTAGTTGAGCAGCGCCATGCGCCGGGCGAGCGCCAGCCCGCGGTGCGGTCCGTCGCCGTCGGCGGCGTCGTAGTACTCGCCGCCCGCGAAGCGCGGATCCATGCGGATCGCCTCGAGCTGCACCGAGTTGAGGGCCACCTGATCGGCGGTCGTCGTGGGAGGGGAGCAGAGAACGGCGAGACGGTCGACGCGGTCGGGGTGACCCACCGCCCATTCGAGGGCGTGCATGCCCCCCATCGAGCCGCCGACGACCGCCGCCCAGACGTCGATGCCGAGGGCGTCGGCCAGGCGCACCTGCGCCTCGACCTGGTCGCGGATGGTGAGGGAGGGGAAGCGCGACGCCCACTCGTAGCCGTCGGGCGCGATGCTCGCCGGTCCCGTGGACCCCTGGCATCCGCCCAGCATGTTGGCGGCCACGACGAACCAGCGGTCGGTGTCGATGGCGGCTCCGGGGCCGACGATGTCGTCCCACCAGCCTGCTGTCGCATGACCCGCGACGGCGGGACCACGCACATGGCTGTCGCCGGTGAGGGCGTGGAGCACGAGCACCGCGTTGTCCCGTGCGGGCGACAGCTCGCCCCACGTCTCGTAGGCGAGGCGGATGGCGGGCAGCTCCCGCTCGCCCTCGGTGCGGAAGGCACCGAATGCGGCGAAGCGGCGCTCGCCGGCCGGGTCGCCGTCGCGCCACGCGCCGGTCGCCGGCGGACGGGCGCGCAGCAGGCGCGCGTCGGCCTCCGTGATCGGTGCGCTCGGCACCGTGTCTTCGGAGGTCTGCCAGTCCATCCCTCCATTCTGGACGGCGCGTGGCGAGTATCCGCCCGTGTTACGCGAGCCGCGTTCGTCGAGCGGTGTCGGATCCCGGTCCTAGGCTCGGCGCATGGACGAGGCGATCGAGTATCTCCTGGCGGGTGACCCCGCCATCCGCTGGCAGACCCTGCGCGACCTGGTCGCCGCCGACGCCGCCACGGTCACGGCCGAGCGGGCGAAGGTGGCGACCGAGGGATGGGGGGCGCGGCTGCTGTCCGAACAGACGCCCGATGGGCGGTGGGACGGCGGCGTATACCGGCCGGGCTGGGTCGATCCCGAGCGGCCGATGTTCGACGCGTGGACGGCGACGCACTTCTCCCTCCAGCAGCTGATGGACCTCGGCCTCGACCCGGCGTCGCCCGAGGCGGTGACGGCGCTCGAACGGGTCGAACGCCACGTGCGCTGGGAGCACGAAGAGCCGTACTTCGACGGCGAGACGGAGCCGTGCATCAACGGCGTCGCCCTCAGCATCGCCGCCTACTTCGCGCGCCCGGGCCGCGCCATCGTCGCCACCCTGCTCGAGACGCAGCTTCCCGATGGCGGTTGGAACTGCTGGGACGAAGACCGCACCAGCCCCGCATCGCTGCACTCGACGATCTGCGCGATCGAAGGACTCTCGGACTGGCAGCGCGTCGCGCCCGAAGACGCGGTCGCCGATGCGGTCCGTCGCGGTCAGGAGGTGCTGCTCGAACGCCGCCTGCTGTACCGCCGCTCGACGGGCGCCCTCATCGACCCGCGGTTCACGATGCTGTCCTACCCGGTGCGCTGGTTCTACGACGTGCTGCGGACACTCGAGCACTTCCGCGCCACGGATGTGCGCGATCCGCGCCTGGCCGACGCCATCGCCCTGCTGCGCGCCAAGCAGCGGCCCGATGGGCGCTTCGTCTACGAGAGCCGGCACGAGGGGCCTGTGCTGTTCGACATGGAGGGGGAGTACGAGGGCGCGCCGAGCCGTTGGGTCACCCTCCGTGCCCTGCGCGTCCTCGCCTGGTGGGACGGCGGCTCCCGCGACGCCCGAGCCTGAACGACGGATGCCCCGTCGCAGGCGACGAGGCATCCGTGGTGTTCTGAGGAGGAACGATCAGGCGCGCGCAGCCTCCGAGACGCGGCGTGCGGCGGCGAGGGCCTGCTCGAGGTCGGCCTTGAGGTCGTCGACGTTCTCGAGACCGACCGACAGGCGCACGAGGCCCGGCGTGACACCCGTCGTGAGCTGCTGCTCGGGCGTCAGCTGCGAGTGCGTGGTCGATGCCGGGTGGATGACGAGTGAGCGCACGTCGCCGATGTTGGCGAGGTGGCTGAACAGCTCGAGCGAGTTGACGAACTCGCGGCCCGCCTGGACGCCGCCCTTCAGCTCGAACGAGAGCACAGCCCCGACGCCCTTCGGCGCGTAGGTGTTCGCTGCGGCATACCAGGGCGAGGTGGGAAGACCCGAGTAGTTGACCGACGCGATGTCGTCGTGGTTCTCGAGCCACTCGGCGATCTCCTGGGCGTTCTGCACGTGACGCTCGATGCGCAGCGACAGGGTCTCGATGCCCTGGATGAGGAGCCAGGCGCTTTGCGGCGAGATCGCGGCACCGAGGTCGCGGAGCAGCTGCACGCGAGCCTTGATGATGTAGGCGAGCCCGTCGCCGACGGCCGTCGTGTACGACGCGCCGTGGTACGAGGGGTCGGGCTCGGTGAGGCCCGGGAACTTCTCGACGTTCTTCGACCATTCGAACTTTCCGCCGTCGACGATCACGCCGCCGATGACCGTGCCGTGCCCGCCGAGGAACTTGGTGGCCGAGTGCACCACGATGTCGGCGCCGTGCTCGAAGGGACGGATGAGGTACGGGGTCGCGATCGTGTTGTCGACGATGAGCGGAACCCCGGCCTCGTGCGCGATGTCGGAGACCGTGCGGATGTCGAGGATGTTGATCTTCGGGTTGCCGATGGTCTCGGCGAAGAACAGCTTGGTGTTCGGGCGGACCGCGCGGCGCCACTCCTCGGCGTCGTCCTGGTTCTCGACGAACGTGACGTCGATGCCGAGCTTGGCGAGCGTGTACTTGAAGAGGTTGTAGGTGCCGCCGTAGATCGAGCTCGACGAGACGATGTGGTCGCCGGCCTCGGCGATGTTGAGCACCGCGAAGGTCTCCGCCGCCTGGCCCGACGCCACCAGCAGCGCGCCGGTGCCGCCCTCGAGCGCCGCGACGCGCTGCTCGACGACATCCTGCGTGGGGTTCTGGATGCGCGTGTAGATGTTGCCGAACTCGGCCAGCGCGAAGAGGTTCGCGGCGTGGTCGGTGTTGTCGAACACATACGACGTCGTCTGGTAGATCGGGGTGGCGCGAGCCTTGGTCACCGGGTCGGGAGCGGCGCCGGTGTGGATCTGCTTGGTCTCGAAGCGCCAGTTGTCGGTCGTGGACATGTCGTGCTCCTGCGGGGTCGGATCTGCGGGTCGGGTCGGTGGTGCTCGGCTGCTGTCACCGGCTCTCCCCGACAGTACGGGCGAGGGGCCCGGCCCTCAACGACCGGGAAATGTGACGTAACGTTCGCCGCGGCGCCGCGTGTCGTAGCGTGGAGCCCATGACGACGCGACGCGCAGTGGTGACCGGGGCCAGTTCGGGGATCGGGGAGGCGACCGTCCGGGCGCTGCGGGCGTCGGGATGGGACGTGGTCGGGGTCGCCCGCCGGGCGGACCGGCTCGCGGCCGTCGACGCCGACACCGGCTCCCGTTCGTTCGCGGCCGACCTCACGGTCGAGGCCGACGTCGCTGCGCTCGCCGAGCATCTCGCCGACGGTGCCGGTGTCCACGCCCTCGTGCACGTGGCCGGCGGTGCGCGCGGCACGGACCGCATCGAAGACGGGCGTGCCGAGGACTGGCAGTGGATGTTCGAGGTCAACGTGCTGTCGGCGCAACGGGTGACGGCGGCTCTCCTTCCGCTGCTGCGGGAGACCATCGCCGAGGGAGGCCACGCCGACACGGTGTTCGTGACCTCGACGGCCGCGCAGGCCGCTTACCCGGGCGGCGGCGGCTACAACGCGGCGAAGGCGGGGGAGTCGATGGTCGCACGTGCCCTGCGTCTCGAGTTGAACGGCGAGCCGATCCGGGTCACCGAGGTCGCTCCGGGCATGGTCTTCACCGAGGAATTCACCCTCAATCGGCTGGGCGGCGATCAGGTCGCGGCCGAGCGTGTGTACGAGGGTGTGGAGGCGCCGCTCACCGCCCACGACGTCGCGGACGTCATCGCCTACGCGTTGAACGCCCCCGGCCACGTCAACCTCGACCTGGTGACGATGCGTCCGGTCGCGCAGTCCGCGCAGCACCTGCTGGCCCGCGGTCCGCTGCGCCCCCGACTCTGAAGCGTCTGCGACGCGGCTGCGACGATCTTCGCCCGCGACCGTCAGGGCACGACCGGCTCGCTGTCGGCGAAGGCGACCTTCGGCACGAAGACGAGCAGGATCGCGGCGAGGAATCCGCCCGCCGCACACACCGCCCACACGGTGATGTAGCCGCCGAGCGACGCTGCGGTCTGGCTGGCGACCACCCCGGTGCCGGCGGCGAGGACGACGCCGAACACGGCGGACGCGAACGTGCCGCCGATCGTCTTGGTGGTGTTGGTGAGGGCGGAGGCGACGCCGGTCTGGCCCTGCGGCGCGGCCGCCGCGGCGGCCGCGGGCATCGCACCGACGAGCGCGCCGCAGCCGAGGCCCGCGATCGACAGATTGAGGAGCACCTGCCACAGCTCGAGATGGAACGGCAGGAACAGGGCGTACCCGACGCCGACGAGAAGGGCCGCGACGATGAGCACGACGCGTGGGCTTGCGCGCCGCGACGTGACCGCGAAGATCACCGCGCCCACGATGAGCGACACGAGATACACGCCGATGATGTTCGACCGCTCCGTGGCGTCGAGCCCCAGACCGTAGCCGAGCGACGGGTCGGTGCCAGCGTAGGTCGACAACGGTCCCTGCGCGCCGAGCAGGCTGATTCCGATGAGGAAAGCGGTGGCCTGCACGGGCCACATCTCGGGCCGGCGCAGCACCCGGATGTCGATGGCCGGGTCGTTCTGACGCAGCTCGTACCGCACGAACCAGACCATCACGGCGATGCCGGCGACCAGCAGCGCTGCAACGGCCCACCATGCGTTCGCGCCCAGATCGAGTTCGCCGATCATCCGCATCCACGCGAGGGCGCCGGTGACCAGCAGCAGGCCCCACGCGAGGATGACGAAGCCCCAGGTGTCGAGGGTGCGCCCCCGCTCCGGGGTCGATTCGGGAACCCACAGCCAGATCACGATGGCCACGAGCGTCACCGCGACCGCGGGCACCATGAGGGTCAGGGTGAGGTCGCCGCCGGTCGCGGCGAAGATGCGGCCCGCCGCGAGCGCGCCGATGATCGCGCCCGCTTCGAGACCCACGACGAGGAGGCCCGCGGCGCGGCGGGTGAGCGAGACACCGTGGTTCTGGCGGCGTCCGCGCTCGAAGATGAGCGCGATCTCGAGCGGGAGCCAGACGACGTAGAAGCCCTGCAGTGCCCACGCGATGAGGAACGTCCAGAACGAATCCGCGAAAGCGAGCCACCAGGTGGCGCCCGCCGTGAGGATCGCCGCGACCAGCAGGATCCGCTTGTGACCGTACATGTCGCCGAGCTTCGCCAGCACCGGCACGACGAGAGCCGACAGCAGCAGTTGCGCCGCCTCGAACCAGTTGACGTCGGAGTCGTGGATGCCGAGGTCGATCACGATGTCGCTGAACAGCGGCACGTAGTATCCCTGCAGGATCCCGCTGACGATCTCGACGAGGATGAACCAGCCGATGAGGCCGGCGGTGATCCCCAGAGGGGAGCGCAGCAGCACGCGCGACGGGGATTCGGGTGCGGATCGGGTGGCCACGGCGTCAGTCTAGGGGCGGGCCGCGCGGGATCACCGGCGGGGCGCGCGCCGTAGGCTGACAGCCGACGAAGGGAGCACGATGGCCATGTCGCTGCCGCAGCTGGCGGGTTCCGGTCTGATCGACCCCGCGTGGGCGGAGGCGCTGGATCCTGTGGCGCCGGAGATCGCCGCGCTCGGGGAGCGGCTGCGCGCCGAGACGGCGGCGGGCCGGGGCTACCTGCCGTCCGGCGACCGCGTGCTCCGGGCATTCGCCCGACCGCTCGCCGCGGTGAAGGTGCTGATCGTCGGGCAGGACCCGTATCCCACGCCGGGACATCCGATCGGGCTGTCGTTCGCCGTCGACGCGCATGTGCGGCCGCTGCCTCGGAGCCTCGCCAACATCTATCAGGAGCTCGAGAGCGACCTCGGCATCCCGCGCGCCGCGCACGGCGACCTGTCGGCGTGGAGCGACCAGGGCGTGATGCTGCTCAACCGCGTGCTCACCGTCGCGCCCGGCGCGCCCGCGTCGCACCGCGGGTGGGGATGGGAGAAGGTCACCGAGCACGCGATCCGCACACTCGTCGCGCGGGAGCAGCCTCTCGTCGCGATCCTGTGGGGACGCGATGCGGCGGGCCTCAAGCCGCTGCTGGGAGACACCCCCATCATCGAGTCGGCCCATCCGTCGCCGCTGTCGGCCCGGCGCGGGTTCTTCGGGTCTCGGCCGTTCTCGCGTGCGAACGATCTGCTCGCCGCGCGGGGGGCGTCGCCGGTGGACTGGCGGGTGCCCGCGCGCGAGGAGGCGACCCGTGTGGGCCCACCCGTAGGCTGATCGTCATGCTGGAGGAGGAGTACGAGAAGGGCAGGCGACGCCTGCCGAGGCACCTGCGTCGCGACCCCGAGCCGGAGCGTCCCTTCTCGTTCCGGATCCGGGCTGCCGAACGCAGCGATATGGCCGACGTGCGCGAGATCTACAACTACTACGTCACCAACTCGGTCGTCACGTTCGACGAGAAGAAGTGGTCGCACGCGCAATGGGTGGAGAAGTTCGACTACCTCCGCAAGCTCGGGCTTCCGTTCCTCGTCGCCGTGTCGCCGTCGGGTCAGGTCCTGGGGTACGGGCTCGTCTCGCCGTGGACGGGCAAGTCGGGGTTCCGGTACACGGTCGAGAACTCGATCTATCTGGGCCAGGCGGCAACGGGCAAGGGCCTCGGGCGCGCGCTGCTGGAGGCTCTCATCGCGGCGTGCGAAGACCTCGGGATCCGGGAGATGGTCGCCGTCATCAGCGACAAGGGCGCCGAGGCTTCGGTGGCGCTCCACGAGAAGCTCGGCTTCGTCGAGGTGGGCCGCATGGGCAGGGTGGGGTTCAAGTTCGGGCGCTGGCTCGGCACGATCTACCTGCAGAAGCATCTCGACGTGAAGAAGAAGCGCTCACTGTTCCGACGGTGAAGCGCCGCCCCTCGGTTCGGGCGGGCGCGCATCCCGCTCCGTCTCGCGGACGGCGTCGATGAGCGTGCGCCACGGGCCCTGCACTTCGTGCTCGGCGAGCTGGGCCGTGCGGGTGCCGTCTTCTCCTCCCACCGTGATCGACCACGTGAACCGGTCAGCACCGTCGGGGGATGCCGTGCCCGTGGCCTCCCATGGGCAGGCGTCGACGAGGCAGCACCACCGGCTGTGATCCTCCGGGGTCGCTGTGACCTGCCACCGACGCACGAGACCCGCGAATCCGCCGGTGCGCACGACCGACACCCACAGACCGCTCGGAGGCGCGTCTGCGGGCGGGTCACTGTCAACGGAAGGGGGCATCCTCGATCACGCCGACGCCCGTCCAGGCGGACAGGACGGCGGTGTGCTCCTCCGAGTCCTCACCGTACTCGCGTGCGGCCGTGTCGAGCGTCGCACGGGCGAAGGCGGCGAAGTCGGCAGTCGGCTTCACGGCGCCGCTCGTCAGCGTGAGGTACCAGATGCGTCCGGCACGCTCCCACGCGAAACCGCCCAGGGCGGCGGCGACGAGGTGGAACGCCTTGTTCGGGATCCCCGAGTTGATGTGCACGCCGCCGTTGTCGGTGGGCGTGTCGACGAAGTCGCGCATGTGGGCGGGCTGCGGATCGCGACCCAGCACGTCGTCGTCGTAGGCGGTGCCGGGGGCGCTCATCGATCGGAGGGCCTCGCCCTGCACCGCGTCGGTGAAGATTCCCGCGCCGATGAGCCACGAGGCCTCGTCGGCTCGCTGGCCGCGTTGGTGCTGCTCGGCCAGGGCGCCGAACACGTCGGCGATCGATTCGTTGAGGGCGCCGGACTGCCCTGCGTAGACGAGGCCGCCCGCGCTCTCGATCACCCCGTGCGCCAGCTCGTGCGCGATCACCGTGACGGAACGCGTGAAGCCGGTGAACACCTCCCCGTCGCCATCGCCGAAGACCATGCGCTCGCCGTTCCAGAACGCGTTGTCGTAGCGGTCGCCGTAGTGCACCGTCGCCAGCAGGGACGCGCCCGCCCCATCGATCGACACGCGCTCGAATGCGTCCCATAGCAGACCGAAGGTCACGCCCAAGCCGTCGAACGCCTCATCGACCGCGGTGTCGCCCGTGGCCGGGTCGTCTTCGCCGCGCACCCTCGTTCCCGGCAGCACTTCGCGGTTCCCGGCGTCGTACACGACGCGGTCGGGCGTCGGCGACGCTTCGACGACGAGCGCGTCGCCCTGCACCGACAGGTCGAGTTCAGCGCGCACCGGATGGTAGCCGCGCGGAGCCGCGAGCGTCGCGCGCGCCGCCTCCGACGCTGCCGCCAGCCGCGGCTCCTGCGTGGCTGCGAGTCGCGCGAGCAGATACGGCGGGACGATCGCGTGGTGGGTGCTCATGACCGACAGGCTAACCCCGGCCTGCGACGTCGATCACGGGGCGACTGCACCGCGCGACTATCCGGTGCCGCCGGGGGTGATCGTCGGGATGGAGGCGAGCAGTCGTCTCGTGTACGCCACCTGGGGGGCCAGCAGCACCTTCTCGGTGGGGCCCTCCTCGACGATGCGGCCGTCTTTCATGACGATGACGTCGTCGCAGAGGTTCTGCACGACGCCGATGTCGTGCGAGACGATCACGAGCGTGAGCCGCTCCTTCGCGCGGAGCTCGCGCACGAGGTCGAGGATCTGCGCCCGCACGGTCACGTCGAGAGCCGACAGCGGCTCGTCGCCGACGAGCAGGCGAGGCCGGTGGACGATGGCGCGGGCGAGCGCGATGCGCTGTCGCTGGCCGCCGGAGAACTCGTGGGGGAAGCGCTCGGCCATGTCGGGTTCGAGGCCCACGTCTTCCAGCACCTCGTGCACACGCGCTCGGCGGTCGCCGTCGATGCCCAGCGCCCACAGCGGCTCGCCGACGATGCGGCCGACGCTCATGCGCGGATCGAGGGACGCATACGGATCCTGGAAGACGATGCCGGTCTGGCGACGCAGCCAGTGCAGCGACCGGGCGCCGGCGTGCGCGTCGACGGGCCGCCCGTCGAACTCCACCGTGCCGCTCGTGGGGGCGTCGAGGGCGAGCAGCAGCCGCACGAGGGTCGACTTCCCGGAGCCGGACTCGCCGATGATGCCGAGCGCCGATCCTTCGCGCACGTCGACGTCGGCGTCGTCGAGCGCCGTCACCGACCTCCGCGGCGCGAACATGCGGGTGGCGGGCGCGCGGAACGTGCGCGTGAGACCGCGTCCCTTCAGCAGGATGTCGCTCATGCCGCGCCTCCCGGCTTCCAGAGCGTGGCCGTGGCGTCGCGGAGGAGTCCCTGCGTGACAGGCGACGCGGGAGCGGTGAGCAGCGTCGACAGCGGTCCCTGCTCGACGATGCGGCCGTCTTCCAGGACGACGGCATCGGTCGCGACCTGCGAGAGCACGGCCAGGTCGTGCGTGATGAACACGAGCGACATCCCGTCGGTGTCGACGAGGGTGCCGAGCAGGTCGAGGATCTCGGCCTGGATCGTCACGTCGAGGGCTGTCGTCGGCTCGTCGGCGATGAGCAGGCGCGGTCGGCACGCGAGGGCGGTCGCGATCGCGACACGCTGGCGCTGGCCGCCCGACAGCTGATGCGGGTAGCGCCGCACGATCTGGGCAGGTTCGGGGAGGCGCACGCGGTCGGCCTCGTCGATCGCGCGGGTGAGCGCCGCGCGGCGGGAGAGTCCTTCGTGGATGCGGATCGACTCGGCGATCTGCCGGCCGACCGTGCGGATCGGGTTCAGGGCGGTGCGGGGCTCCTGGAACACGATGCCGATCTCATCGCCGCGGAGCGCGGCCAGTTCGCGATCGGAGAGGCCGATGAGCTCGCGGCCGTTCCAGCGGATGCTTCCCGCCGCCGACGCACCCTCGGGCAGAAGCCCCAGGAGCGCGAGCGCGGTGAGGGACTTGCCCGACCCGGACTCGCCGATGAGGCCGACCCTCGCCCCGTCGGGCACATCGAACGAGATGCCGTCGACGACGCGGCGTCCGCCGATCTCGATCACGAGGTCGCGCACCTCGAGGCTCATGCGATCACCGCCGGCTGGTGGACTTCCGCCTGGCTGCGGCGTCGCGAGAGCGTGGGGTCGGTCACCTCTCGCAGCGCGTCGCCCAGCAGGTTGAGGCCGAGCACGGTGATCGTGATCGCCAGGCCCGGCCACACGACGCTGCCGGGGTACACCGAGATGTACGCCTGGAGCTCGTTCAGGAGAAGGCCCCACGAGGGCTCGGTCGAGGGGGCGCCGAAGCCGAGGTAGCTGAGGCCCGCCTCGGCGAGCACCGCGACCGCCATGCCCCACGACAGCTGGACGATGAACACCGGAGCCACGTTGGGGAGCAGATGGCGCCACAGGTTCTGGAACGGGGTGAGCCCGCTCGCGCGGCCGGCGACGACGAAATCGCTGTGCAGCACGCGGCGCAGCTCGGGTCGGGTCACCCGGGCGATGTTCACGCCGAACCCGATCCCGACCGAGAAGATGACCACCGCGAGCGAGCCGCCCCACACGGAGGAGATCATCATGGCGATCAGCAGCACGGGGAAGGCGATGAGGATGTCGACCGCGACGGCGACCGATTCCCGCACCCATCGGGCCGTGAGGGCGCCGAGAGCCGCGAGGGCGAGTCCGATGAGAGTCGCGACCAGCCCGGCTCCGAGCGCCACCCACACGGTGGTGCGGGCGCCCGCCAGCAGCAGGCTGAGGATGTCGCGGCCCGAGTTGTCGGTGCCGAGCACGTGGGGCCAGCTCGGCGGGGTCCACCGCGCCGCGATGTCGACGCGCTGCGGGTCGAACGGCAGCCAGAACTGCGCGACGAGCGCGGCGAGGCCGATGACCGCGACGACGATCAGCCCGAAGCGGCCGGTCGCGAGGCTCCAGAGTCGTTGCAGCCAGAGGGGCCGCCGGAGCCAGCGAAGACGTGTCACTCCGCCTCCCGTTGCCGAGGATCGATGACGCGGTGAAGCAGGTCGACGACGAAGCCGACGAACAGCACGAACCCCGTGAGGACCAGCAGCTCGCCTTGGACCTTCGGCAGATCCCGGTTCCCCACGTCGTCCACGAGCATGCGCCCGATCCCGGGAAGACCGAAGAGCTGCTCGATGACCACCGCACCCACGATGATTCCCGCCACTTGCACTCCGAGCACCGTGATGATCGAGAGCCCCACGTTCGGAAGGCCGTGCCGCAGGAGCGCCTGCGTGCGGGTGAGGCCCTTCGCTGCCGCGGTGCGGACGTAGTCCTGGCCCACGGCCTGGAGCGTGGCCGACCGCACGAAGCGCAGCAGCATCGCGCCCTCGATCACCCCGATCGTGAGCGCCGGAAGCAGCAGCGACCGCACCGCTTGACCGGGGTCCTCCCAGCCCGAGCGGGGGAAGCCCTGCGCTGGCAGCCATCCCAGCCACACGGCGAACACGATCACGAGCATCATGCCCGCCCACACCACCGGCACGGCGGCGATCGCCTGCGCGGCGACGTTCAGAGCCGTGCCGACGGGACGGCCGCGTCGCATGGCTGAGAGCACGCCGAACGGCAGGGCGATGAGCATCGCGATCAGCATCGCGAGAAGGCCGAGGGGGACGGTGACCTCCGCCTTCTCGAGCAGTTCGTCGATGACGGGCTTCCCCGTCACCTGTGATGCGCCGAGATCACCCGAGAGGATGCCGCCGAGCCACGACCCGTACTGCGACAGGAGCGGCTCGTCGAGGCCCAGGCGTTCACGGATCGCGGCGAGCTGCTCGGGAGTGGCGTTGACCCCGGCGATGAGCTGAGCGACATCGCCGGGGAGCACGCGCAGGGTGAGGAAGATGAGCGCACTGGCGACGAAGAGGCCGAGCAGAAGCAGGGCCAATCTCGTCAGCGCGTAGCGGATCACTCCTCGCTCTTGACCACTTCGGAGACGTTGAAGCGCTCGTTGACGTTGACCGACGGGACGTCGGCGACGTTCGTGCCGACGGCGACCACCGAGGCTCCGTTGTACAGCCAGTCGGCCGCGTGATCCTCCGACACGATGCGGGCGGCCTGCTTCAGCAGGTCGGCGGCGGCGGCCTCATCGGTCGCGGCGACCGACTCGGCGTACAGGCGCTGCACCCCGGGGTTGTCGTAGGTGAAGTAGTAGGCCGGGTTCGCCCAGTTCTCGAAGTCGCGCGCCTCGGTGTGGAGCACGAAGCTCAGGTCGTAGTCCTGGTTGATGTACACGTCGTTGAGCCACGTCGGGAACTCGACGGCATCGACCTTGAGGGTGATGCCGACGTCGTTGAGGTTCGAGACGAGGATCTGCGACACCGTCGTGCCGTAGCCGTTGTACAGCGTGAGCGTGAGCGAGAGGTTCTCTGCGCCCGCCTCGGCGAGAAGCTCCTTCGCGGCCTCAGGGTCGAACGGGGCGACGTCGGAGAGGTCCTCGTAGCCGGGGTCGAGCTCGGGGATCGGGCCGTACTGCGTCTGGCCCGCTCCGAGTGCGGCGACGATCGACTCCTTGTCGATCGCCTGACGGATCGCCTGGCGCACCCGCACGTCGTCGAGCGGCGCCTTCTTCGAGTTGAACGCGAGCGTGCCCTTGTCGGTCGACGCTCCGACGCTCAGCGCGAAGCCGCCGTTCTGCTCGATCTGCTCCTTGAGGGTCGCGTCGAAGCCGGTGACGACGTCGAGGTCGCCCGCGAGCGCCGCATTGAGCGCCGCCTGCGTGTCGGGGATGTAGTCGAAGACGACCTCGGCGACCTTCGCCTTGTCGCCCCAGTAGTCCTCGTTGCGAGCGAACGCGATGCTGTCGCCCTGCTTCCAGCTCTCCAGGGTGAACGGGCCGGTGCCGTTGGCGTCGACCTTGCGGTCGGTCTTGTCGCCCTTCTTCAGGATGAGTCCCGCGCGGCCGGTGAGGTTCCACAGCAGGGTGGAGTCGGGCGCGCTGAGGGTGAGCGTGATGGTCTGGCCGTCGGCCTCGATCGTGTCGACGTTGGCGAGGCGGGCCGAATCGCGGTAGGCCTCGTTGTTCTTCACCTGCTCGAGAGACCAGACCACGTCGGCCGGGGTGAGTTCGGAACCGTCGTGGAAGACGACGCCCTCACGGAGCGTGAACGAGTACGTGAGGCCGTCGTCGGAGACGGAGTACTCGCTCGCGAGCGACTCGACGATCTCCTGGTCGGGGGTGCGTGCGACGAGGCCCTGATAGATGTTGTCGATCAGGATCTGGTCGAGCGCCGCGCCGGACGTCTCGCGGATGTCGAGGTTCGACGGTTCCAGCACGAGGCGCACGTTCAGCGTCGCGTCGGGGTCGGGGGTGAGGTCGGTGGCCGTGGGCGTCGGGCTCGCGGTTCCGGTGCAGGCGGACAGCAGCAGCGCGGCCGACGCCAGGACGGCGGCAGCGGCGAGGGCGGTGCGACGATGCATGTGGGGGACGGTCCTTTCACAAGGGCAGGTGTCGCGTCTTCGGTGTGCACCGGGCTTCTGTGTACCGGGCTTCTCGGTCACGTGCGACGGCCTGCCGACTCGGGTGCGCGTAACAGCCTAGAGTCCGCGGAGCACTTCCGAGGCACCGGGCGTCATGAACGTTCGCGAATCGTCATCGGGCGAGACGCGCGAGGCGCTGGCCGAGCTCAACCGGTACGTCTTCCTGCACATTGTGCCCGGCCGGCACGTCCACGACCTCGGCGAGCGGCACGCGGGCCCGGAATTCGGCCGCGTCGTCGGGGGTGACGAAGCCGCGTTCGCCGCGGAAGAGGGTGATGGGCGCGCGCACCGAGGTGAGATCGTCCCATCCCGACGCCGACAGCGCTCCCCGCACGGCGTCCTGCTCGCGATCCACCAGCTGCGCCGCCGCGGGATCGGCGGCGAGGCGACTGGCGAGGTGCGCGAAGTGGTGCTTCCACTCGACGCGGCCGTCGGGGCGTACGCGGGAGTTCAGATGCACGCCGCGCGCCGCGGCCTCGGGCGTTCCCCCGAGGCCGAACGACAGGGCCCGGGCCATGAGCTCCTCGCGCGACGCCCAGTCTGTGGGGCCGGCGAAGAAGGCCCGGATCTGCGATGCACCGCCGTCGGGGTCGATGCCCGGGGTGATGTCGATGACGACCAGCTCGCGGACGAGCTCGGGGTGCGTGGCCGCGAGGGCGGCGGCGGTGAGCCCTCCCAGCGACTGACCGACGAGCACCTGCGGACGATCGGTCCATGCGGCGATCGCCTCGTGGAGGTCGGCGGCGAGCGTGCGGCCCGTGTAGGCGGCGTCGTCCCGCCACGACGAGTCGCCGTGGCCGGGGAGGTCGACCGCGAGGGCGGGGAGTCCCAGCGCGAGGATCGTCGTGTCCCACGTGTGAGCGTTCAGGCCGGCGCCGTGCAGGAACGTGACGACCGGCTCGCCCTCGCCGAACCGGAGCGCGCTGACGGTCCGGCCGTCGGGGAGGGCATGCGCGATGCGCGTGACGGAGGGGACTGACGCGAGCCCGAGTGCGGCGGCCTGGGCGGGCAGGTACTGGAACTCGTCATCGAAGGCGTCGCTGGGCGCCGATCCGCTGTGCATGTCACCAGTGTGCCCGAATCACCCGTGTGCCCGAATCACCCGTGCGTCCGAAGAGGACGGGTGCCCGGCCCGGCGCGCGCGGGGCCGGCGGGCCGTCCCCGTGGACGGCGCCGACCCGGGCCGTAGGCTGTGCGCATGACTCAGGAACGACGTGTGCACCTCTCGCGCTCGGCGCGGCCCGCCTACGACGCCCTCGAGGCGTTCTCGCAGACGGTCGGCGAGATCGCGGCGGACGCCGGCATCGATGCCCGGCTGAAGGAGCTCACACTCATCCACGCGTCGCAGCTGAACGGGTGCGCGTACTGCGTGCGCATCCACGTCGACCGTGCGGTCGCGGCGAACGTCACCGCCGACGAGATCGCGCAGCTCGCCGCCTGGCGCGACTCGGGCGTCTTCACCGCCCGGGAGCGTGCGGCTCTCGAACTGGCCGAGTGCTACGTCTTCATCCACGAAGACGGCCTCCCCGACGACGTGTACGACCGTGTCGGCGGCGTGCTGAGCGAGGCGGAGTACGTGGCGCTCAGCTGGCTGCTCGTGTCGATCAACGCGTTCAACCGGATCACGATCGCCGGAAAGTACCCGGTGCCGCCGCGCCGGGCCGCCGCGCCGGCCGCTGCACCGGCTGCCGCGCCGGCCGAGGCGTGAGGCAGGACATGGCCGACGGCTCCGGGCTCGCCGTTCCCGGTGCGCTCAACTTCCGCGACGTGGGCGGCCTCCCGGCGTCGGGAGGTGCCACGCGTCACGGCGTCCTCTTCCGCTCGGGGAATCTGGCGCGTGTGCAGGAGCCGGGTCGTGATGCGCTCCGCTCGCTGGGCGTCCGCAGCATCGTCGACCTCCGTGAGGACGACGAGATCGCCTTCGAGCCGACCGACCTCGGCGACCTCGACGTCGCGGTGCGTCGGGTGCCGCTGTTCGCGGGTTCCGTCGCGTCGTTCTTCGACGCCGACGTGACGCTCGACACGCTGTACCGCTCGCTGATCGAGGGGTCTGCGCCGGCCATCGTGGATGTCGTGCGGACGGTGATCGGGGGAGCGCCCCTCGTCGTGCACTGCACGGTCGGCAAGGATCGCACGGGCGTCGTCGTGGCCCTGACCCTCGCGGCCGCGGGCGTCGACGACGAGGCGATCGTCGCCGACTACGCGCGCACCGAGGCGATGCTCCCCGCGGAGCGCAACGCGCGGGTGCTGGCCTACCTGCAGCACCGGCACCCCGAGGCGCGGAACCTCGCCGACCTCGCGACGCGGTCGCCTGCGCCGGTCATGCGCTCGCTGCTCGACGAGCTGCGCGAGGCGTACGGCGCCCCGGTCGAGTTCCTGCGGGCGCAAGGGCTGGCCGACGACGAGGTGACCGAGCTCCGGCGGGTGCTCGTCGGCTGAGACCGACCACCGATCCCTAATTGAGGTTAGGCAAGCCTTAACAGCGCGTATGATGGTGGTGTCATGTCCACGATCCCCACAGTTGCGCACGAGCACGACGGCGCCTCACGCCACAGCGTGCGGGCCTGCCGTGCTTCGAAGCATCCGCGGGTGCAGCACCTGATCACCGCGGACGAGCACGCGCTCACCGACCTCGAGCTTCTGCTCACGACCCTTCCGATGTGCGCGACCGGCCGGGTGTTCGTGGAGGTCCCCGACGCGTCGTGGATCAGCGAGCTGTCCGTGCCGGCACGGATGACTCTCACGTGGCTCGACCGCTCGCGCCGCACGGGCACGCCCGGCTCGGGCCGCTCGTGCTCCCCGGGCCAGGCTCTCGCGCGTGCCGTGACGGCGTGGTCCGACGAGATGCTCTGCGACGCCGATCACGGTACCCACGTGCACCTGCTGGGCGGATTCCTCGGCACGGCCGACATCGTCGACCACCTGGTGGAGGCGCACGGCTTCGACGCCGCCGCGATCCACGCGCCCGAACGCTACGGCTTGTCTGCTCTCCGCTGAACCGGCGCCGGGTGACGACGCGGCACGTAGTTGCCGTCTTCCAGCCCCGCGAGCACCTCGAACCGGTTGGTGAGCGGATTCCGCCCGGCGAGCAGGTAGAGCACCGGCATCAAGAAGCCGTAGCGCCGCCACTGCCGCGCATGCGTCGCCTCGTGCCGCAGGAGCGCGTTGGTGACGGGCGCCGACCCGGTGAGGAAGCAGCCGCCCACGCAGACACCTCCACGTCGGAACGTCCATGACGGCATCCCCGTGAACACCCACAGCCCGCCGCGGCGGCGGACCCGCCCCGTCGACCACAGCGAACCCCAGACCCATCCGACCGCCGTGCCCCACCAATACCCCACGAGGCTCACGGGCGAGTCCAGGAGCGCGGCGGGCAGCCACCGGTCGAAGCGCTCGCCGCGGGCGACGGCCAGCTCTGCCCGCTGCTGCCAGCCCGCAGGAGGTCGGGCGATCACGCGAGCGCCCCGACGACGCGGAGGATCGTCCCGAGATCGTCGACGGCGGCCGCTGGTGTCGGGGGCGCGAAGCCGGCGATCGAGGCCCCCACCAAGGGGAAACGGCTGCGGAGGTCGCGGATCGACGCGGTGAGCTGGTCGAGCGTCAGGCCGAAGGGGAGGGCCTGCGAGACGCCGCCGAGCTCCGCCGGGTCGAGCACGTCGAGATCGACGTGGACATAGACCGCCGTGGCCGCTGTGCGTGCGACGGCGTCCCCGACCGCAGCGAGGTCTGCGAGCGCCTCGACCGGCACCTCGGTGACCTTCGCGCCGTCGAGTGCTTCGCGCTCGGCCGGGTCGAACTCGCGCGCGCCGGCGAGCACGACCCGCTCGGGAGGCAGCACGGCGGCGCCCAGGGGGCCGTCGCTCCATACGGCACGCAGCGCCATCCCGGCGAACGCGCCCGACGTCGATGACGCGGGCGTGTGGTGATCGGCGTGGGCGTCGAACCAGACGACCGCCACCTGCTCGTGAGCGGCGGCGACATGGCCGATCGCCGGGACCGCGACGCCGCAGTCGCCGCCGACGACGATCGCGACCTCGTCGGACGCCGCCAGCGCCTCCCGCAGTCGTTCCTGCACCCGCTGGAGCGCGCTGAAGCGACGGATGCCGGTCTCGAGCGATTCCCCGGCCTCCACGGGCACCTCCACGAAGGTGGAGCGCGCACGCGGGAGGTCGCCGGCGATCGCCTCCGCCCCGTCGATGAGCAGCATCGCCCGCGCGGCAGGGGAGCCCTGCCACTGCGGAACTACGAGGAAGCGGGTCATGAGTTGGTCATCCTCTCGTCGTGTCGGTCGGTGAACGCGTCAGCGCCGGGCACCCGTGAGGGCCGCCCGGCGCTGACGATTCGACTTACTGCTCGATCGCAGCGGCCGGGCCGCCCGACTTCAGTGCAGCGAGTCGCGCCTCGACCTCGGTGAGCTCGCCGACATCCTCGAGCTCGTTGAACTGTGCATCGATCGACGAGGCGGCGATCTCGGCCTTGCCTGCGGCCAGGGCTTCCTGGCGGCGCACCTTGTCTTCGAAGCGGCCGAGGTCGCTCGTCGGGTCGAGCACGTCGATCGACTTGACCGCGTCGTGCACCTTGTTCTGCGCTTCGGCCGTCTTCGCGCGGGCGAGCAGCTCGGAGCGCTTCGACTTCAGCTGCTCCAGCTTCTGCTTCATGCCGTTGAGGCCGTCCTTGAGCTTGTCGACGACCTCGGTCTGCGCGGCGATCGAGGGGGCGATGGCCGCCGCCTCGTTCTCCTCGCCGATCTGACGCTGCAGCGCGATCTTCGCGAGGTTGTCGAACTTGTCGGCGTCGGCGGTGTTGCCCGCTGCGCGCAGCTCGTCGGCCTTGCGGCTCGCGGCGAGGGCCTTGTTGCCCCACTCAGCGGCGGCCTTGACGTCCTCCGCGTGGTCGCGCTCCAGCAGACGCAGGTTGCCGATCGTCTCGGCGATCGCCGACTCGGCGTCGGCGATGTTGTTCGTGAAGTCGCGGACCAGCTGGTCGAGCATCTTCTGGGGGTCTTCTGCGGAGTCGATGAGGGCGTTGATGTTCGCCTTCACAAGGGTCGAGATGCGGCCGAAGATGGACTGCTTTGCCATCGGTTTTCCTTTCCTAGCGGGAGGTGTGGTGGTCGGTGAGGTGCGGGGGTGTCAGAAGCGTCCTCCGCCGCGGCGGGAGCGGGTGCCCCCTCCGCCGAAGCTGCCGGAGCTCATGCCGCCGCCGCTTCCGCCCGTGCGGATCGACGGCATGCCTCCGCCGCGCCCGCGGCTTCCGCCGCCGCCTCCGCCGAGCATCGAGTTGATGAGGATGCCGCCGAGCACGGCGCCCATCAGGTCGCCGCCCGCGCCGCCTCCGCCGCCGAAGCCGCCGCCCCCGCCGCCGAACGAGTCGACGTCGTTCTGCGCGAGCTGAATGGCCTGACCGGCGAGCTCGTTGGCGCGCTGGGCGACCGCGACCGCCTGGACCGGGTCGCTGCCGGCGAGCTGCCGCGCCTGCACGATGGATGCGCCCGCTTCGGCGAGCCGTGTGCGGGCGGTCGCACCGACAGCGCCGCGACGGGAGGTGATGTAGTCCTCGGCCGCTGAGACCTGTGCTTGCGCGTGCGTCAGCAGCTGCTGCAGCTGCTGCGCCGCACGCTGCTTCTTCTCCTGCTCGTCGCGTACGTGGGCGAGGGCGGCGTCGATCTCGGCGTTCGCCTTCTCCAACGAGTCGAGGGCGCGGAGGGGACGGCGAGCGGTGCCGGTGAGGAGCGGCCGCGCGGCCTCGACCCGCTGGCGCGTCGCGGCGATCGCTCCGGCGAGCCGGCCGTCGGCGTATCGGGCAGCGCGGCGGCAGCCGCGAGGTCGGTGTCGAGCTCGGCGACGAGCGCCGCCGCATCGCGTTCTGCCGTCGCGAGGTCGTCGCCGAGCTTGGCGACCGCGTCATAGAGCAGCTTGGCCTGCGCCGTCGCCTCTTCGGCTGCCCGGATGCTGACCGCGGCGCTCGCGCCGTCGCCGCCGCCGACCGCCGCCTGCGCGGCGGCGAGCTGCTCGTCGGCGAAGGTCAGCCGCTGCTGCGCCTGGGGGAGGTTGTCGGCCACCGTGGCGAGCTCTTCGGGTGCGTACGACGCGCGCAGTTCGCTCAGTCGGGAGGTGGCGGTGCCGGTCGCCCCGGCGACCGCGGCGCGCTCAGACTGAACGCGCGCCAAGGCTTCGGGGGCGTTCTGCTCGAGCTGGCGGAGCTCGTCGAACGCCTCGGCCTTGGCGTCGAGCTCCGCGTTGGCGTGCTCGCACAGTTCGAGGATGCGCGTGTTCCAGGCTCGGGCGTCCTGTTCGGAGTCGGGCGTCGCGTCGTCCAGCTGCTGCTTGAGAGAGAACGCCTCGTCGAGGTCGGTCTTGGCCTGCGCGAGGGTCGCCGCGAACTCCGTCGTGGCGGCGTCGCCGAACTGCGCGCGGGCGAACCCGAGCTCCTGCTCGCTGGTCTTGATGGCGTCGTCGGTCTGCACGAGCGCCGACGCGGCGCGGCGGGCGAGCTCCTCGAGTGGAACCGGAGGGGTACCCGCGCGTCCGTTCGCGGCACCCGACGCGCCGCCTTTGCGGCGTGCGCGGATGACGAGCCAGACGATGACGCCGACGACCACGATCAACAGGCCGATGAAGAGGAAGCCGCCGATCCCGCCGCCGGACTGCGCGTCGGTGCCGCCCGTGCCGCCGCCGGTGGCGTCGGCGAGGCCATCGGCCGCGGCGAGTGCGGCACCCGCCCAGTCGCCGTCGCCGAGCTCCGGGCCGACGCGCTGCTGCTCGATCGCGATCAGCTGGTCTTCCGAGACGGGGCCCTCGGAGTCGCCCGACAGGTAGAAGGCGCGGCCGCCCACCGACACGGCGAGGAGGTACTGGTTCGGACCCAGGTTGTTCAGCCTGGCCGTGTCGTTGGCCCACGTCTCGGCATCGGCGGGGTCGGTGAACTCGTCGACGAAGACGACCCACAGATCGACGTTCGACGAAGACGAGAGCTCCTCTGATCGCGTCTGGATCGCGGACTCCTCGGCGCTGCTCAGCACAGCGGCGTCATCCACGACGCGCCCGCTCCCGAGCGCGACGGGCTCTGCCGCGGAGGCGGACATGGCACCGCCGATCACGATCGAGACAGCCGCCGTGAGCGCAAGCGCCCAACGCGATCGCATGCGATGGTCCTCCTCGTCCGGAGTCGCCCCGGCGACCCCCTCTCGCGAGTCTATTCCCCGCGTCGTATGGGGCGATAGGCGACCGGGGGGAGGACGCCTGCGGATTCGCTTTGGGTTTGCGCGGGACGCGGCGCGCGACCCGTGGGGCCCGCCGTGGTGCGCGTCGCTGCCGCCCCAGGCGCGCGTCGCGGGCTAGGCTCGCGCCTTCGGAGGAGCAATGGACGACAGATACGGAAGCGACGTGCTGGCGGCGGGCTGGCGCGATGTCGGGCGCCGCGTGACGCCAACGGTCGAGGCGGAGCGCGACCTCGTGGTCGAAGTCGCCGCCGATGGCTTCTGCGGTGCCGTCGTGGGCGGGCAGGCGGGGCACGTCGAGCTCGAGGACCGTCATGGCCGCCGCCGCCTGTTCCCGCTCGGCGGGGGCTTCCTCATCGACGGGCGGGCCGTTCAGCTCGTCGCCGCGAAGCCGAAGGCCCCCGCGGGCAGAACGCGCACGGCGTCCGGGTCGTTCGCCGCTCCCGACGCCCGTGCTCGCGTGGCACGCGCGTCGCGGATCCTCGTGGAGGGCAAGCACGACGCCGAGCTCGTCGAGAAGGTGTGGGGCGACGACCTGCGCGCCGAGGGCGTCGTCGTCGAGTTCCTGCAGGGCGTCGATCTGCTCGACGAGGTGCTGCGCGACGATCCGCCGTCGGCCGATCGACGCTACGGGGTGCTCGTCGATCACCTCGTGCCGGGATCGAAGGAGACGCGCATCGCGGAGGCGGTGGCGCGCGGGCCGCATGGGCGGCATGTGAGGATCGTCGGCCACCCGCACGTCGACGTGTGGCAGTGCGTCACTCCTCGGGCGCTCGGGATCGACGCGTGGCCCGAGGTGCCGCGCGGGATCGAGTGGAAGGCCGGCGTGAGCCGTGCGCTCGGGTGGCCGTCGCAGACCCCCGCCGACCTCGCGCGCAACTGGCAGCGGATCCTCGGCGCCGTCCGCAGCTACCGCGACCTCGACCCGGCCCTGCTCGGCCGCGTCGAGGAGCTCATCGACTTCGTCACCGTCGACTGACCGACTGACCGACTGACCGACTGACCGACTGACCGACTGACCGACGGGGCGACTGACCGACGGCTCCGGCGGCCGAGACGTGCGCGGTAGGTAGCCTGGAGGGGTGACTGACGCCCCGCCGCCCGCCGAACGCCGGTTCCGCGACAAGCCCGTGTCGTTCGTGCGTCGCAGCGGACGGATGAGCGAGGCGCAGGAGCGTGGCTGGGATGAACTCGCCCCGCACTTCCTCCTGCCCGTAGCCCGTGACGCGGCGGCCACGAGCGTCCTGCCCGGTACCGAGATCTCGCCCGCCGACGTGTTCGGCCGGGCCGCACCGCTCACGGTCGAGATCGGCTCGGGCCAGGGGCACGCGATCGTGCATGCCGCGACCGCCCATCCGGAGCGGGACTTCCTCGCCGTCGAGGTGTTCCGGGCGGGGCTCGCGCGCACCATGCTCGACGCCGAGCGCGCGCGGGCAGCGAACCTTCGGCTCGTCGAGGCCAACGCCCCCGAGGTGCTGGAGCACCTGCTGCCGGAGGGATCGGTCGACGAGCTGTGGATCTTCTTCCCCGACCCGTGGCACAAGAAGAAGCACACCAAGCGGCGGCTGGTCGCCGAGCCGTTCCCGCCGCTGGCTGCCCGCGCGCTGCGCGACGGCGGGGTGGTCCGACTCGCGACCGACTGGGAGGACTACGCGCTGCAGATGCGCGACGTCATGGGCGGGGCCGCCGACTTCGACGCGGAGTTCGCAGGGGAGTGGGCGCCGCGTTTCGATGGACGCATCATGACCGCGTTCGAGCGCAAGGGCATCGCGAAGGGGCGCGAGATCCGCGACCTCGTCTACCGGCGTCGTGCCCGCGCATGATCACTCACGCCACCGCGCGCACTCGCCCGATCGCCTCGCTCGGGGTCGTTCCCGCGCTCCTCGTATGCGCCGCTGCTCCTGCGTTCTTCGTGATCCAGCAGGCGTGGCTCGGCTGGGTGCTCCTGGCCGCGGGGATCGCCGTCGCCCTCGTGCTCGATCGCGGCAGGGTCGCCGCGCCAGGACCGTCGCTCACGCGTGACCTCTCACTCATCGCGCTCGGTCTGCTGATCGTGAGCGTGATTCCGCTGAAGGCCGAGCTCGACAACCTCGCCATGCTGCGCTTCACGCTCGCGCTCGGCGGCGCCGTCGTCGTCCCGTACGCCGTGTCGCGCTGGGTGTACCGCGACTACGCCATCCGTTTCCCGTGGCGCGGCGGCGGTCGGTGGAAGACCTGGCAGTGGCTGTGGCTGGGCGCCGTGCTGGTGCTCGGCTGGCTGATCCTGCCGTTCTACTTCATCACGTCGGGGGTCTACCAGAACTGGCCCGTCGTCGATTCGCCCGACCTCATCGCGCGCCTGTTCGTCGGCGTCGGCGCGGTGGGCATCTGGGACGAGCTGTTCTTCATCTGCACGTGCTTCGTGCTGCTGCGCCGTCACTTCGCAGACGTGACCGCCAATCTGCTCCAGGCGATCGTGTTCGTGTCGTTCCTGTGGGAGCTCGGGTACCAGGCATGGGGGCCGGTGCTCACGATCCCGTTCGCGCTGCTGCAGGCCATCATCTTCCTGCGCACCCGTTCGCTCGGGTACGTCGTGACGGTGCACCTGCTGTTCGACGCCGTCGTGTTCGCCGTGCTCGTCCACGCGCACAATCCGGGGCTCCTCGACGCGATCTTCTTCATCGCGCCCTGACCAGGGGTGTGCACAGGCGGCGCGGCTACGCTGGGAAGCGGATCCCGACCGGATCCCCGGACGACGGATCAGTACCCGGTGAGCGACAAGACTGGCCAAGGAGTCATCGTGTCGTGGGTCATTCTCGTCGTGTCGGGCGTGCTCGAGGCCGTCTGGGCGACCGCGCTCGGAAAGTCCGAAGGGTTCACCAAACTGTGGCCGAGCGTCGTGTTCGGCGTCGCGCTCATCGCGAGCATGGGCGGTCTCGCGTGGGCGATGCGCGATATCTCCACCGGCACCGCGTACGCCGTCTGGGTGGGGATCGGCGCGTCGCTGACCGTCGCGTGGGCGATGATCACGGGCGATGAGGACTTCTCGCTCGTCAAGACGCTCCTCATCCTCGGGCTCGTGGCGTGCGTCGTCGGCCTCAAGCTGGTGGGCGGCGAGCACTGACGCACGGGCGTCTCGCCGAGGTGACCACCGCCGTGTCAGCGGAGAAGGTCGAACAGTGCCGGTCCGAAGACCACGAGGGCGGCGACCGGGACCACGAGGAGCCCCAGGGCAGCCACCCCGATCGCGATCATGCTCCCGGTGATCGACAGCACCGCGGCGCTCGCAGCCGACGCGCCCCGGCCGCTCGCGGAGCGACGCTGCGCGGAGGGGCGGGAAGTCGTCGTGAACGGAACGGAGGGGATCGTCGCGGAAGTCATGCTTCGACGGTACGAATCGGACACCTGCGACCGCGTCGGTCGCAGGGCGGACCGGCATCGATCGCAAGGATGATTCCGGGGCGCCCAGCCCGCCGAGTTTCACCTTCAACGTGAACGAGAGATGACTTTGCGGCGACATCTTGACGCCGGATCGGTCCGGAGTATCTTGGGTCTCGCGAAGGAAAACGGAAACGAAAGAACCTCGAAAGAGGAACCGACACAGGAACCGAGAACGCATGATGATCGCCCCGGGGCTTCGGCCCCGGGGCGATCTTCGTGTGCATGCCGCTCCCGGCGATGGGAGCGTCAGCCGCTCACTTCGAGGCGGCAGCCGCCTGCGTGGCAAGCTCCGTGCGCTCCTGCAGGTAATCGCACAAGGTGCCGAGGGCGCCGATCTCGCGCGCGAGAGTGCGCACGCCGTCGGCGTCGAGGTGAACGTCTTCCGGGCGCGCCTCGAAGGTGATCATCCATCGCGGCTTGTCGTCGACGATCCTCACGCTCAAATAGACGAGGCCGGGGGAACGATCGAGTGCGACCACGACGAGCCCGCTGTTGGGCTGCGGCACGAACTCGTCGTCGAGGATGCGGATCCTCGAGTCGAACAGACTGTGGGTATCCCAGAAGTCGGAGATCCACTTCTCCACCTGGGCACGATCTCGATACGGCACGTCACTACTCCTTTGCGCCATCGGGGACGGGCACCGACGGTACTTTACCGACCCGGGCGGCTGGGCCCACACCCGACACGTCGCCCTGCTCCGGCGCGCATGCGTCGTGACGGTGCACGCACGCACGCCCGTCGAGAGCTCAGCGCCGCTCGACCACCGCAGCAGGGCCCGCCGACGCTTCGTCCGGCGCCGCAGACCCGTCGTCCGGCGACGCGGGCGCGTCACGGCGCCGCGACCAGGCGATTCCACCGATGACGGCCGCTCCGACGCCCGCCGCCCCGGCGACGCCGAGGAGCACGAACATCCACCCCTGGACCCCGGTGACGGCGGCCACGTCGTAGCTCGCGTAGTCGGTCAGTTCCGCGATCACCAGGCTGAGCATGTACGCGACGACCACACAGATGCCTGCGGCGCTCAGCAGACCGACCGCATACGGATTGCGCGTCATGCCGCAGATCCTGCCATGGCGCGACCCACGCCGCATCATGGGCACCCGAGCGGAGCCGCGCCACGACCGTGAAGCCGAGCTCGACGATGACTGCCTCCGCCGTGCGAAGAACGCTCCGCGTCAGGCGGTCGTGATGTGCCGCCGCTGCTGCGCAAGCGGGCACGTGAACACGTCGCGCTCGCCGAGCCCGACCCTGTTGATGTACCGGATGACGATCGCGTACGACTCGAGCAGACCCGTCTGAAGGTAGGGCACCGCGTGCATCCGGCAGTACTCCGCAACGAGGGGAGCGGCCTTTCGGAGGTGGGGGCGCGGCATGGACGGGAACAGGTGGTGCTCGATCTGGTAGTTGAGGCCGCCCATCGCGATGTCGAGCAGACGGCTGCCGCGGATGTTGCGGCTCATCATCACCTGTCGTCGGAGGAAGTCGATGCGCAGGTCTTTCGGGACCAGCGGCATGCCCTTGTGATTGGGAGCGAAAGAGACCCCCATGTAGAACCCGAACAGTCCGAGCTGCACACCGAGGAACGCGAAAGCGATCCCGGGCGACAGCACGAGGAACACGACGGTCGTGAATCCGCCCAGTCGCACCAGCAAGAGACTGATCTCCACCCACCGGCGATCGAGATGCTGCCGTGTGAACACCCGCCGGATCCCCGACGCGTGGAGCGACAAGCCCTCGAAGAGCAGGATCGGGAAGAAGAACACGCCCTGATGGGCACGCAGCCACGAGGCGGGTCTGTCGTGGCGGGCCGACACCTGGTCGGCCGTGAGAGCGATCACCGGCAGGTCGATGTCGGGGTCGACGTCGATCCGATTGGGATTGGCGTGGTGCCTCGTGTGCTTGTGCTGCCACCACCCGTAGCTCATTCCGACGAGCAGGTCACCCAGGATCAGGCTCATCCAGTCGTTCCACCGTCCTGAGACGAAGATCTGACGATGAGCCGCGTCGTGTCCGAGGAACGCGATCTGCGTGAAGAGGACGGCGAACCCCACCGCGGTGAACAGCTGCCACCACGTGTCGCCGATCCAGATGAAGGCGACGACACCCACAGCGACCGTGAGGGGCAACGCGATCAGTTTCGTCCAGTAGTAGGCGTAGCGACGCCGGAGGAGACCGCGTTCCCGGATCGTCTGCGCGAGTGCGGTGAATTCGCTCTGCCGTGCCTCGCCTGTCACGCCGCGGCGAGGAGGCCCGGTGGCGCGGATGCCAGTCATGGCCGGAGCCGGTGCGGACGCGGGGCGGCGAAGAGGAGCCCGGCGTCGGTGACGTGCATTGCATTCATGACTGGACGCTACGCCTCGAAACTGTGCGCCTCACAGGTTCGAGGCGTAGGCGACGAGCGAGCCAACCGCTCCGTCCGCCAGGGCAGACGGGCGGCCCGAAAGGCCCCGTCGGAACGAGTCGGGCACCCACTGATGCAACGTCCGCGTGGGAACGTCGGCCGAGGTCAACGATCGCGCGGGGGGCGCTGGCTGCGAATGCGGGTCGGCTTCTGCGAACGGGGTCTCGAAATCGGCACTCCCGGCGAGACCTCAGAAGACGGGTCGGGCTCGGAACCCTCCGGGGCGATGCCCGCCCGATCCCCGGTGCTCGATCGATCCTCACCGTCGCCGATCGGAGGTTGAGCTGATTCGTCCATCCTCGGACGGTACGCCCCCCAGATGTGAGCGCCACAGACTCGCCCGCACCCCGTATGCGTACGGATCAGACGCGCTCCTCGGGCGCGGGTCGTGCGTTCCTGCTGATGGCGGAGCCGGGGGTGTCGTTTGGTGTGCGCCGGACCCGAGTCGAACATGCGACCTTTGGTACCGGAAATGTCGGAGAGCGATTTCCCAAATCTGCAAATATCTGCATAGTCCGCGGCAAAATGTGGGTAAATCGGGCACGCGGTGGGCGCCCTATGTGCCTCCGCCACTCGCCGATCCCGCGAAATGGAGAATCGATATGGCGATCGTCAGAGCACTCGTGCAGGGGCACCAGAACGTCCACGCTCACCCGACAATGGTGGAGGGCTACGTGCAGATCCTGCATGATGACGACGGGCGTCCCCTCGTGCACGTGAGCACCTGGGGCTCCGATAATCGGCAAACGGTCAAGAAGCAGAGCCAAGTGATTCAGTTCGATGAAACGTCGGCGGCCCAACTTGTACGCTACTTCGTCGCGGCGTTTGGTGACCGCGTAATGCCATAGTCAGCGACTCCAGACCTCGATAGTCTTCTGTGCCACTGATTCGGCGGTCTCGTGCTCCCAGAAGCGGAGGACGGTCCACCCGAGTCCTTCGAGGGCAGCAGTCGCTTCAAGGTCACGCTCACGAGTCCGGGCGAGCTTCGGTCTCCAGTAGCTTGCGTTCGTCTTGGGCTGAACGGCGTGGATGGGACAACCGTGCCAGAAGCAGCCGTCGATGAAGACGGCCAACTTCCGACGGCTGAATACGATGTCGGCGCGAACGCGCATCGTCGGTTCGGGGCGAGCATCGACACGATAGCGAAGACCAGCGGCATGCAATAGACGGCGAACGCGCAACTCAGGTTGAGTGTCCCGTCGCCGATTGGCGATCATAGTTCGCCGCGCGGCGTCGCTCGAGGCCCAGGAATCAGCCATGCAATCACGGTAGACCGGTTAACCGAGCGGCCAAGTATCCCGCCCGGTCGCGTCCGCCAGACCCAGTCAGAGGGCCTCTCTCGGAAGGATGCCCTCCTGCTCGCAACGGTCAAGGACCCGCACCAGTCTGAGCGCCTGGCGATCGGAAGGCATCGACTTCTTGACAACGAGCTGCACGAGAGCTACATCGGTAGGGCTGAGAATTCCGGCGCGCGTTCCCTCCACAACCACAATCTCCCATGTACTGGCGGCGACCCCCAACACCCGGGACGCTGCTTCGAGACCCGAGTCGATCTGACGCTCACGCTTCGCGTCGGCGAGGCGGCTCCTCTCTTCGGCTGCCCCCAGCAGATCGTCGGCGATGTAGGGCGAGAGCTGCACGCCGGCCTTCTTCGCTGCTTCCCAAGCCGCAGGCTGCTTCGCCCACTGAGTCACGTTCGCCTGTGGGCGATCGTCGGAGGTAAGGACCTTCTGCATCTGATGTGCGATGTTAAGAAGTGTCTCGCGACTCGATTGAGAGAGAGCCTGTCGGCGCCATACAGACTCGAAGTCGTACTTCTGATTGGGGTGCTGTCGTGACAGCTCGAACGCGAAACGAGAAATGGCGTAGGCAACAATGTTCGCCAGGTAGCCAGTCGCGTACCACTCTGCGCTGAGGATCGCTTCGCGCACATCATTGAACATAATTGCCTTGCCGACGCCAGTGCGGAAGTATGCGTCGCCGATCTGATCGGGGTCTTTCTCCCAGAGATCGTTAGCGACCTTGGCATAAGCCATGAAGTTCGATTGCGCGCCCTTGCTCACCTCATGCGGGCGTTGAGACCAGCAGAACGCGAACTTCGCCCAGTCTGTCTTAGTCAGCCGCTGTCTCTTGGGGTACTCGAGTTCGAATCGCTTCGCGTCCGCTGCGGTGCCCGCGTTTCGTTGATTCTCCCACTGACCTCTCGCGCGCTCATAGAACCACTTCGTCTGATACTGATGGCCCTCAGCCGGTGGAGCCATGATTCGTCGGCTGATCTGCTCGAGACGGACGTGGAACGGGCTGTTTGAGAACAAGTCCGCTTCGCTCACCGCGTTCTGACTATTGGCGAAGCGGGATATCGAAGCGACCATCTCTGAGGCCGTCTCGGGCTCCACCGTCACCAGCTTCATTGCAACGTACACATCGTCGACATCACGAGTCCCTGCGCCACGAATGAAATGGGCGAGCGATGCCGTGGTCTGTCCGCCATTCACAATCTGCCAATTGTGGAGCGTGCGGATCCGGGTTCCTCCCGAACCCTCAATCATCTCAACTCCTGTCGCAGTCGTCGTCAGTCCGTTGTTGTACGCCAAGAACATGTCGGGCTGGCTAGCCAGCGTCGACTGGATCCCCCGGTTCACCTTGCCTCGCGCGCTGAGGAAGGTCCGAACATTCGACTCGAGCAACTGACTTCCATACTCCGCGTAGAGGTCCGCGAGGAGCTTGCCCGGGATAACGGCAAGGTAAGACTTCGCGCGCGAATCGCTTTCTGATCCGACGAGGCACGGCAACCCGGCCGGGAGCCACTTGGTAAGGTCGACTTCAAAGTCGTCTTGCCCAGACTCCGACATAGTCAAGTCCTCGAACCGGCGCAGGTCCCATATCGCATATGACGCCGGGCGGCCGCACAATTCGTCTGTCGGTATTGACCGGATCCTCTCGCTCATCGTCCCGTCGGTCGCGAGAATGAACTTAAATCGCTCCACACGACTTAGAGAGTTGCGTTGCTCGCGCGAGAGTAACTCTTGGAAGTAGCGAGCGTGCTCGGCCTCGGCTGAGCTGATCTCGAGCGCGTCGATTAGGTATCCATCTGCCGATTGTTCGATGAATCCACGGGCAGAGGAGAACACCGACTCAGCCTCAGTCTTCGTCAGCGTCTTTCCGGGCTCTCCGTAGAAGGCGGCGCAGAGGATTACAAGCGAACTGTCCGCCGCGTCCTCGGCGTACCCCAGTAGACGCAGCTTTCGCCGGTGTCTTCCAGTGCACTGCAAGGCGATGACCGTCAGGTCGAGTGCGACCTCGGCCTCCTCGAGTCGCTCCGCGACTTCCTCGCCAAACGCCGTCACCTGAAAGCCTGAGTTGCCATGGGCCCGCAACGTGATGGAGTTCAAAAACTCCTCGTGAAAGTCGGCCATTGTTCCCCTAATCCTCCGGCGCGTCGACCCAGAATGCGGTCGTGGCGTGGTGGGCGACCTGGTCGATGTCGATCAAGTACCGTACACCTGTGATTGGAGACGGAACGTCATCGGGTCTTATCCGCGGGAAGCCATCGGCCACGTCGAACCAGCGCCACTCGCCGAGATCGAACCGCCATTGGCGGTAGTACGCATCTGTGAGATCGAGTCCGATTGCTGCCAGCGCTTGAATGAACAGGCTGGCAGCGGAGGGATCATCGTTCACCCAATCCTGGACATCCGCCACGATCGCGTCCAGCGTCACGCCAACGCCGTCGATCCGGCGATCGAGCTCTAGAACCGCTAGCTTCAGTTCCTCCCCCCTTGGGTCGAGCTGGTCCAAGTTGGATATCTGCAACCTGTGGTTTTGACGCCGCACAGACTTGACCTCGACACACTTCCGCCCTGGGAGAACGAAGTCCTTGGCGGCACGGTATGGACCCTGCCAGGACCCGACAGCCGCAGCGGGACTGTAGCCCGCGTCGCGCAGTGCCCTGAGCATCGCCAGCTCTGCGAACAGTCCTCGTACTCCGGCCTCGCTGAGCTGCCCTCGGTCTGCAGCGAGCATGGATTTGAACTCGTCGAAGCGGTCGATGAGTGCGGAGAGTGCGGCGTCGATCCCAGGATGCCCCATCGAGCTCTCGAGGAGCGAGTCGATCAGTGCTTCGAACATAGGAGTCGTCCCGGGCGCCAGTGACTCAAGCCTCAGGTAGCTTTGTCCACCAGAGGTCGCTTCGACAACCACTTTGACGCCCTTGGTCCCGGCGATGTACCGCTCGATAGCCCAGGGCACGTCGATTACAACTGCCGGTCTGCCGTCAACATTCTGTGCATATATCGAAAGAACTGGATGATCGATTGGGAGGACTTGGAAATTCTGTCTGGTGAGAACCTCGGCGATACGCGCGTCCATTACAGATCCTCGTCCTCGTCGGCGTCGTCCTCGAGGCTCATTGACATCCCGAGTTGTCGGCGCGCGTACACTCGGTTTACTTTCCATCGGACGCCTCGGCCGTTGACGAGCTCCTCGTACTCTTCCTCCACACTCAGCTTGGGTGTAGCGACAACGGCAGCGACGAGCGGAGCGTCCAAGGGCACGTGCACCTTCCCGTCTGCCACCTCTCGCTCATCAAGGTTGGAAACCACCGTATAGAGCAGTAGCACCGGGCGTTGGAGGATCTCGCGTGCGAGAGCACGGTCTCCCTTTGACGCAGTGGATCGTTCGCCCTCGTCCTCCGCTGCGAGCGGTACCAGCGATCGAAGGTCTTGACCTGCGGCGACGCGACGATTGGGGAATTCGACGAAAGGTTCGCTGTCGCCGATCGGAGCGCCCAGTTGGAGCTGGTCGCGAACGCTCGCTTTGTGCTCGGCCGGAAGCCCAACCGCCGCGATAGCTGGACCCGAGCCGGAGATGTAAGCAACATCCCATGTGTCGCCATTCTTGATCTCCGATATGTTCTGCAGGATCAGCCCCCCGGGCCTTCCGCCACCGAAGTTGGATTCCTCGGAGTAACTGCGGAATGCCCCGAGGAACTCCTCCACGATTCTGCGGTCGACCTGCGGCCAGTACGGGTCGCCTGTACCCCGCTTGCCCGGGGTCCTGGATGACGGACCGAGAACCGTCAGGAGACTACGCAGAGCGCTCAGGTTCGCGTCGCGGTCGTCGTTGCGCAAGGAGAGTGCAGTCGACTCGAAGACGCGGCCATTAATCGAGATAATGCCGTCATGGTCGACCGCGTCTCGCATCTTTCGAGCGGCCGCGATCTGAAAGCCCTCGGGATGGCGCCTAATCTTCAGCCCGAACTGCGCGGGTGTCAGCCCTAGGCCCTTCATCTCAGAAATTGACTCTCGTAGCTCGGCAGAGATGTCCGCTGTCCAGCGGAAAAGCTCTGCTGTCTCATCGTCGATCCACAAACGAACGAGGTCTTCGTAGCCCGGACGGTAGCCGAACCACCGGCCCATTTGGAGAAGGGTGTCGGCGGCGGCGGCGCGCCGCGCGTAGTAGCTGACCTGAAGGCCGTCGATAGTCAGACCGCGTGCCAGCACGTCTCCGCCGACGTAGATTGTGGGCAGGAGCGCCTCAGCGTCACGCACGCTCTTAGGCGTCTCGCGGGTGTGCTTCTCTCTCTCCGCCTTAGTCTGTGAGTTGATCAGCTGTGTGCGGAACTCGTCCGCGATTGGGACAAGTTCCTGTCGGATCGTCTGCCAGCTGACACCCGCTTCTTCGAAATGGGCTGTGAATGCATCGAACAGCAACTGGGCGCGCCCACTGCGGCCGCTGGAGGCCTCGGGTATCCCGAACTGGCTCACGATCGTCGCGGAGAGCTCGCCAGTGAAGTCCTCGACGAGGGCAGCGATTCGAGCTTGGACGTCATTGAATCGACTCACGTTTATCAGCATCGACGCCGGCCGCGGCTGCTGGTCGCGAGCGCGCCGGATCGCTGTCCCTACGAAAAACGTCGCAATTGCTCGCTCGATGCTTGGCGGGAGCTCCCGAACAACGAGCGTTCGTTTGTGAGAGTAAGGAATAGCGGTGAGCGAGTCGGACACATCTGGAACCAGGGCAGGGTGACTCGCGCTGGAGAAGTACTTACCCACGCCCTGGTAGTTCGAAGGGCTCTCAAGCGCGACGATGTAGTCACGCGGAAAAATGTCCTCTTCCACTTCATCGTCGATGAAGACATTGGCAAATGGGGTTGCCGTGATTCCGAGATAACTGTTCCGGTTCGATGTCGCGAGGATGTCTCGGATGGCTTGGTTCACCGCGGACACGTCTTCGCGTGAGTTGACATTGATCGAGGCCCAGTCGGCCTCGTCGTCGATGAGAATGAGCGGAGGCTGACTCGCCCAGTTGGGAATGTGCGCGCGCAGGTATGTCGCGAGGTTCTGCATTACTCGCGCGTTCTTCTTGATTACGAAGACTGTCGGCGTGTTGCCGCCGAGAGCCACATTGCCGGCGCGTTTGCTATGCGCGGAGAAATCAGAGCGTGTTGTGGTCAGCACATTGATACTAGAGGCGAGTGTCTGATCGACGCGTCCGATGCCGATTCGTGCCACGTCGGTCTCAACGATGATGTTGTCTGCGAGATAGGCCGAGTCCACGCCGGTAAGGTCCGAATCGAGCCGCGCCTGTGTTTGCCGCCTGAGATCTTCGGTGTGGCCGCCGATCACTACGATGATCTTGTATCCGTAGTCGATGGCCTTCGCAAGCAGACCGATGTAGGTGCTGGTCTTGCCAGACTGGACCTCGCCAATCGCGAGGCCGCGACGCTTCCATGGTGCTGGCTTCTCCGGATCGCCAACCAGATCCATGATTCGATCGGTCTGCTCGTCGAGCGTGTCGACAACGTTCCCCGCCCACGAGCGCGACAGCAGAAGCTCCTGGTACGCACCGGATCGGCGCGTTTCGATACCTGGCTTGCGCTCCTCGAGCCATGGGGTGAAGGTTGCCGGATTCACGATCGCGTCGCCGACGCGCAGGACGATTGCGTTCATCTCAACGGCCCGCGCGATTACCGCTTGGAACTCAGCATCCTGGATTCCTGGCGCGACGAATGGCCTGACCCCTGCGGCAGCGCTTTTGAGCGCTGTGAGATCAAGCGTCTCGTCCTTTCGCAACATCGCATTGAGGGTCATCAAGAGGGTCTCTCCCTCGCCACTCAGTTGCGTAGTCATTCGTTCTCCTCCCAGATCTGCATGACCAGGTCCTGCAAGTTGTCGACAGCGTTGAAAGGCTCTACTCGTCGTAGAGCCGGCACGAGTGAGTCGGGATCTGCAAGTGAGCCGCCGGCGTCACGGATCGCACGGAGTCTGTCGCGCAGCTCATCGTCTGAGACCTTGGTCGCGATCTGAGGCTGACTGTCTGCCATCCGCAGGTAAAGGTCTGGTGCGGGAAAGTATGTCGCCAGATCCTGGAGGGTCTGCGAAAGCAACAGTCGCTTCTCCGGGGGCAACTGGGCCTCGAGCCCCGAGATCATCGGGTGCGCCCGATTGACGGCGTAGCGGTATCCGCCCCGTTCCTCGATCACCTGCCACAAATGAGTCGTTTCTGTGCGGCTCTGTGAGCGGCCGCGGAATCGGTGCATGCGCTTGCTCCCACCCGTCACATGCTCAATGATCTGACGAAAGCGGCTGCGGAACGCCTGAGGCGGTTCCACGCGCGACTTCTTGATGTCGAGTTGCCATTGATGGTCAAGCTCCGGTGGAACATCGACCCGCACGCGCGATTGCTTGCTCAACTCGTCGAGCTTCGCGAGGCCAAACCAACCGCCGCTACTGATGAGCCGGCGGTTTCGGTATACGTAGAAGCCCTGGTGCTCCCGCATCGCCGCCCCGAAGTCTGGCCTTCTGCGCTCGCGTGCAGTCAGGGCGGACGGATGCGGCAGCGTGAACGGCTCCACAGACACGACATGTCCATCGATGACAACGTTCTCTTGGGGGCCCGGTTGGGTCTTGGAGTTGCCCTCGAGGAAGGGGTCGACAGCATCGACGCGTACCCCGTTGATATCGATCCGGATCGCGCCCCGCCCCTCCAGGAAACGCTGAAACACTAGTCCGAGGTGGTGACGAAGGCTCGCGAGACGTTCCGCCACCTCAAGGGATGGATCGTGCGCCCCGGCCAGGAGGTAGTCGAGGGACTGCCAAACAACGAGTGTGCCCGACTCCGCAGATTCGAGTTGCTCGGCGTGGGGAATCACGGAGATGTCGTCTTTATCGAGGACGCGGATGGACCAGCTGCCTGTGCTCAGAACATGGTCGAGATCCCATTGGAGTCCAGTCAATATCCCCTTTCGTACTGTGAGCACGCTCAGCCGCCGACATTGTGAGAGCGAGGCCGTCTTGAGACCCAAGCCGAATCGCCCGAGGTCGCGCGAGTCACGTGTGTTCCCACTTGTCCCAGCCAGCCGTAGCGCATTACGTGCTTCGTCGTCGGACATTCCGTCGCCGTCATCGAGAAACGCGATGTAGGTCGCGCCGACCGAGTCCGCGAGCACATGGATGTGCTTCGCATTCGCTGCGATGCTGTTGTCGATGATGTCGGCGACCGCCGAATCAAAGGAATAACCCACGGAACGCATCGACTCGAGGAGTTCGACGCCCGGGACCAGGATTTCGTCGCGCACAGTTACTTTGTTGCGTTCGCTTGGCGCTCGGGGCTAGACGAGCGCGGGCATCTGCAGGTTCGACGTGATGCTCTCGTACGGATCCCCGCTAAAGGTCCTAAAGAGCGCTTCGAAGATCTTCTGGGCCCCGAGGACCGGGACTGCCATCCCCACCTGCTTGCGGACGCTCTCTTTCGTCCCCTTGAACACGAAATCGTCGGGAAAGGTCTGAAGCCGGGCGCGCTCCCGGTTCGTAAGGGCACGAGGCTCATCCCAATGGTAGCCATGTGTACCGCCGCCGCCCGATCCAGTCATCGTGTAGGCCGGTTCGTTAGGGTGCAACCGGCGATAGATATGGCTCAGGGTGACGCCCTTCACGTTCAAACGCAGGTCATCCGGGATATCGGCGTTGAACGCGTTCTGCCCCGGCTCGATATATGACAGCCGGTCGACCACCCGTTGTGATTGCCGCGTCCGTTCTTGATTTGTTGCCCATGCCGGAATATCGGCCAACGCGCGAGCGGCGGTCTCCCAGGTGTCCGCTGTTGGGTGCGTCGGAGCAGGTACGCGAAAACGGACAGGAATGTCTGCGCGAACACCGACGATGATGATCCGGTGTCGACGCTGCGGAACGCCGTACTCCTCGAACTTGTATAGGTGAGGCGTGAGCACGTAGCCCGGTCCCGAGACACACATCGCTTCGAGGATCTGCTCAAAGTCGCGGCCGCCGTTTGAACTCCGCAGCCCGCTTACGTTCTCGGCGACGAACCAATCAGGCTGATGGTGGTTTAGAACGTCGATCCCGTACCGGTAGAGCGGACCGAACTCGCCGTTGAGGCCAAGGTTCTGCCCGACCACGCTGTAGTCGTTGCATGGAAAACCGAATGCGAACCCGTCGATCCGACGGAGAGCCGTGACATCAAGGTTGCGGACGTCTTCGCATCGCACCGAATCGGTAGTGGCGCCAGGAATGTTGGCCCGGTACGTGCTACATGTCGCCTCGTCGTAGTCGTTGGCCCATCCGTGGCGGAGGTCCACCCCGAGGCGGGAGGCGGCCAGATGCGCCCCCGCAGCCATTCCACCGGGTCCAGAGAAGAGTTCCCCCATGGTGAAGTTCAGGCCCAATAGCGTTCTCCAAATCCACTCACCGACGCGGGTTGTCGCGTCGGGACTCCTTGCGTATACACAGCCCAGCCCCTAGCTAGCAGCCTACCCGGTTGCGTTGACCTCGCCGGAGTGTCGGACTACGTGTCGTACGGCGAATGTATCCTCGAGCGCCGACACCGTCGCGTCGGGTGACTCCCGTAGCATTTCTTGCGCGACGGGCGTGAGCTCCAGATCCGTGCGACGCTGCCCTTGGGCCGACGACGGGCGACAGCCTCTCAGCGACCTGTCGAAGACCCTCGCCCCTCAGACCGTGCGCAACATCTACGCCGTCTTCTCCCTCGTCTTCTCTTTCGCCGTGAGGGATGGCCGGCTCGTCCGCAAACCCGCCGAAGGCATCCAGCTGCCGCGCCGCATCAAGGCCAAGCGCGGCTACCTCACCCACGCGCAGGCGCACCAGCTCGCCGACGAGTGCGGCGTTTCCCGAACACTCGTGCTGTTCCTCGCGTACACCGGCCTCCGGTGGGGCGAAGCGGCGGCGCTCCGCGTCAGTGACCTCGATTTCACACGTCGCCGCGTGGAGGTCGCTCGCGCCGTCTCCGAACCAGCGGGTCGCATCGTCTTCGGCGCGCCCAAGACCCATGCGCGGCGGTCGGTGCCGTTCCCGCAGTTCCTCGTCGAGCCGATCGCGGAGGCCTGCGAAGACCGCGAGCCCGACGACCTCCTCTTTCGGTCGCCGAACGGCGACGTCATCCGCGCCGGCAACTTCCGGTCCCGTACGCTCGCCTCGGCAGTGCAGCGGGCGCAACAAGCCGACCCGAGCTTCCCCAGAGTGACGCCGCACGATCTTCGCCACACCGCGGCGAGTCTCGCGCTCTCATCGGGAGCGAACATCAAGGCGATTCAGGGCATGCTCGGACACGCTTCGGCGACGATGACCCTCGACGTCTACGCCGAGCTGTTCCCCGACGATCTCGACAGTGTGGCGGCCGCGCTCGACCTTGCCGCGCAGCATCATTTCGTGACTCGCGACGACCCCGCGAAACCGATCCTGCCAACCGATTCGACGCGCGTTGTCGGCTTAGGAAGCTGAGCGCACGCGACTGTGGTTGGAGACCTACAAAATCGATGTGGGCAAAATGTGGGCAAATCGGCCCCGAAAACACCTACTGCGCGAGCGGGCAAAGAAAAAATCCCAGGCTGACCTGGGATTTTTCTTGTGCCCCCGACAGGAATCGAACCTGCGACCTTTGGTACCGGAAACCAACGCTCTATCCCCTGAGCTACGGAGGCGCACTGTCATCGAGGTTATCACCGGGAGATGGCTGCGATCGACGCGGCGAGCCGCTCGGCGAGGTAGCGATGGCCGGGCGTCGACGGGTGGTATCTGCCGACCGCGCTGGTGTCGATGATCCGCAGGTAGTCGGTGTCGGTGATCCAGTTCTCCGTGAGGGGTGAGATGTACCACCAGCCGCGCTGCGCGGCGAGTTCGGCGAGCGCGGCGTCGACGGCGGCCGTCTCCTCTTCGACGGGGAGAACATGCGGGGCGGGGCCGAGGATCATGATCGGCACGCCGGGGTAGATGGTGGTGAGGGTGTCCCATGCGGCGGTGACGGCTTCGTTGTAGCCGGTGGGGTAGAGCATCCGGTCGTTGATGGAGCCCTGCACGATGATCAGGTCGAGGTCGAGCGACGGATCGAGCGCCTTGATCCGTTCGCCGAAGACGGGGCCTTTGATGCTGGGACGCAGGTAGCCGCTGCCCTGGATGCCGTCGACGATCGTGGTCCACCCGGTGAGTTCGGCCACCACGTATGCGTAGCCCTGCTCGGGCGCGGCGGCCTCACCCCACGTCCACGAGTCGCCGAAGATGAGCACGCGCGCACCGACGGGGAGGTCGAGAAGCTCGGGCGGAGTGGCGATCGCGACCTCGCCCGGTCCGGCGGCGACGGTGGCCGGCGGAGGCGCCCAGGGACGCCAGATCCCGATCACGGCGATCGCGATCACCAGCGCCGCCACGAGCCCGATCGCCCACGCCGGCGGCCTCCATCCCAGACGCTCCGCTGCCCCCATGCGATGAGGGTATGTCACGTCGGCCGAACTCGTAAACGATCGCGCAGAACACTCTCTGCACGCGGGCGGGGCCCTCACCCCTGGGGCATGCGAGGATAACTCGGTGCGCCGCATCGTGACCGCTGAACTCGACCTGGAACTGGGCTCGTCTGTCGACCTCATCTTCCAGATCGCGGCGTCGCAGCCGACGCCGATCCTGCGTGAGACCCTCACCTTCACGCACAGCGATCCGGCCCTCGGCGACCGCGTCGTCACGCCGACCGAGATCGTCGACCAGGTGGGGAGCCGCCTGCATCGCCTGCAGGGCGAGCGCGGTCCGCTCGCGGTGCGCTACGAGGCCGTCATCGACGGCGAGGCGCCTGCGCGCGCGACGAGCGACCTCGAGGCGATCACCTACCTCCGCCCGAGCCGGTACTGCCAGTCCGACGAGGTCTTCGCGCAGGCGCGTCGTCAGTTCCGTGGCTTGCAGGGGCACGAGCTCATCGCGGCGGTGAGCGAGTTCGTCGCCACGAGCACCACCTACACGCTCGGCCTCAGCCAGGGCACCGACTCGGCGGTCACGACCCTCCGGACGGGTCAAGGCGTGTGCCGCGACTACGCGCACGTCGTGATCGCCCTGCTGCGGGCGATGGACGTGCCCGCGCGCTACGCCGCTTGCTACGCGCCGGGACTTCGCCCCATGGACTTCCATGCCGTCGCGGAGGCGTACTTCGAGGGGAGCTGGTACGTCATCGACGCGACCCGGCTCGCGAACCGCCGGTCGCTCGTGCGCATCGCGACCGGCCGCGATGCCGCCGACTGCGCGTTCCTCAGCTACCACGGCGGCCACGTGGGCCTCACCCGGATGCGGGTGGATGCGTTCGTCGTTCCCGACGACGCCTCCGATGTCAGGACCGCCGACGAGGCGGCGGCCGCGGCCGATCCGACCACCGACGACTTCGGTGCGCTGGTGCAGATCGCCTGACACGCCGGGAAATCGGCGGGGGAGCGGGCCCGTAGACTTGATGGGCTATGAACCCTGACGCGCTCTCCGAAGTCCTGCTCGCTGTCGTTGCCCCGATCGTGGAGGCGCGACGACCGGGCGCGAGCGAGGGGCTCACGGCATCCGACTTCGTGCTGGAGCGCCCCAAGAACCGTGATCACGGCGATTGGGCGTCGAATGCGGCGCTGAAGCTTAGCAAGGTCGCCGGCGCGAACCCGCGCGAACTCGCAACCGAGATCGCCGCCGCACTGGGCGCGACGGACGGCATCGCGAGCGTCGAGGTCGCCGGTCCCGGGTTCATCAACATCCGTCTCGACGCGGCCGCCGCCGGCGCTCTCGCGAAGACGATCGTCGAGGCGGGCGCCGCGTTCGGCGCCAACGACACGCAGCGCGGCCAGACGATCAATCTCGAGTTCGTGAGCGCCAACCCCACGGGGCCGATGCACATCGGGCACACGCGGTGGGCGGCGCTCGGCGACGCGATGGCCCGACTGCTGCTCGCGAGCGGCGCGACGCTGGTGCGGGAGTTCTACATCAACGACGCAGGAGCGCAGATGGACCGCTTCGGCCGGTCGGTGCTCGCCGCGATCAAGGGGGAGCCGACGCCGGAGGACGGCTACGCGGGGGCGTACATCGGTGAGCTCGCCCGGCGCGTGCAGGCGGCGGAGCCCGGCATCCTCGACCTCGACGAGGACGCGCAGCTGGTCACGGCGCGCGACCGTGCCTACGCGTTCCAGCTCGGCGAGCTCCAGGCGTCGCTCGAGAAGTTCAACGTGCACTTCGATGTGTTCTTCAGCGAGCGCACGCTCCACGCCAAGGGCCCGAACGGCGAGCCCAGCCTCGTCGACGAAGCCGTCGACCGCCTGCGCGCGCAGGGCCACGTGTTCGACCAGGACGACGCCGTGTGGGTGCGGACGACCGACTTCGGCGACGACAAGGACCGCGTCATCCGCCGCTCCAACGGCGAGTACACGTACTTCGCGGCCGACGCCGCGTACTACCTCAACAAGAGCGACCGCGGCTACGCGCACAAGATCTACCTGCTCGGCGCCGACCACCACGGCTACGTGCACCGTCTGAAGGCACTCGCCGGTGCGGCCGGCGACGACCCCGAGAAGGACATCGAGGTGCTGATCGGGCAACTCGTGTCGGTCAACGGTGCGCGGCTGTCGAAGCGCGCCGGCAACATCATCGAACTCGACGACCTGCGTGACTGGCTCGGGACCGACGCGCTCCGCTACTCGCTCGCGCGCTATCCCGCCGACTCGCCGCTGACCCTCGATCCCGAGATCCTGACCCGTCGCACGAACGACAACCCCGTGTTCTATGTGCAGTACGCGCACGCGCGCACGCACAACGTGGCCCGCAATGCCGAGACGGCAGGAGTGGCGCGCGACGTGTTCGCGCCCGAGCTCCTCGACCACGAGACCGAGTCGGCGCTCCTGGGCGCCCTGCAGGAGTTCCCGCGCATCGTGGCCTTCGCCGCAGAGGTGCGCGAGCCCCACCGTGTCGCCCGCTACCTCGAGGAGCTCGCGGGGCTCTACCACCGCTGGTACGACAACTGCCGCGTGACGCCCCTCGGCGACGAGGAGGTCACCGACCTGCACCGCACCCGCCTGTGGCTCAACGACGCCACGGGACAGGTGCTGCGCAACGGTCTCGACCTGCTGGGCGTGAGCGCGCCCGAGCGGATGTGACCCGGACGCGGATGTCATGACCTCCGACCAGCCGACCCTGCCCCTCGCCGACCCGGCACCGCCGTCTGCGGCACCGCGACGTCGACCGCGACGCTGGCCGTGGCTCGTCGGGCTGCTGGGGGTGGTCGTGCTGATGTTCGTCGCCTGGTTCGCGGGCGAGCAGATCGCGCGCAGCATCGTGGAGCGGACGATCCGCGAGCAGGCGATCACGCAGCTGTCGCTCCCGGCCGACCAGCAGATCGATGTCGACCTCGCGAGCCCGGTCCTGCTGCCGCTGCTGGCGGGAAACCTCGGCGCGGTGCGTGTGGCATCCGACGACGTGCCGCTCGGCGACCTCCGCGCCGACGTCGTGGTCGAGGCGCAGGACGTGCCCATCCGCGGCACGGGCGACTGGAGCGGCGCGTGGGCCACGGTGACGCTCGACGAGTCACAGCTGCAAGACCTGCTGGGCTCGGTCGAGGGCTTCCCGGCGGCGACCGTCGAGATCGACGCGCCAGACATCGCGGCGACCTTCGAGCTCGACGCGCTCGTCACGAAGGTCCCAGTGGGTGTCGGGCTCACCCCGCGTGTGGAGCGTGGCGACCTCATCCTTGCGCCGTCGACGCTCCGCGTCGCGGGGGCGGAGATCTCGGCTGAAGCGATCCTGCGGCAGTTCGGGGCGATCGCGTCGACCGTCGTCCGCGACTGGGACGTGTGCGTGGCCCAGTACCTCCCCGCTGCGCTCACCCTCACCGATGTCGCTGTGGAACGCGCCTCGGTCACCGCGACGTTCGAGATCGACAGTGCGGTGCTCCGGGACGACGCGGCGCGGCAGAACGGCACCTGCGACTGACGCCGACCGTTCGGCGCACGCGGACACCGCGGCGGGCGCAGCGGGCGGGGTGCGCCGGCCCGGTGCCCTAGACTTTGAGGCACCGCATGCCACCGCTGTCCCGGCGTCATCGCTGCCCGGCGTGAACATCCCGCCGACAGCCGCCCATCTCCACCCGATTGGTTGCTCACCGTGTCCGCCTCTGAGAACCGTGCGCCCGTGCCCGACTGGCTGAAGGCGCCGAAGGATCCCAACGAGCTGGTCGCAGCCGTCTGGCCCGAGTCGGCGCAGCGCGACGCCGACGGCGAGGTCTCACTCGGAGGAGTGCCGGTGTCAGAGCTGCGGGAGCGGTTCGGGACGCCGCTGTACGTGCTCGACGAATCGGCGGTGCGCACCCGCGCCCGCCAGGTGCGCGAGGCGTTCGACGCCGCCACCGCGCGCCACGGCGTCTCCGCCCGCGTGTACTACGCGGGCAAGGCGTTCCTGAGCACGGAGGTCGTCCGCTGGGTCACCGGCGAGGGACTCGCGGTCGATGTCGCGACCGGCGGCGAGCTCGCGATCGCGCTGGCGGCGGGAGCCGACCCTGCCCGCATCGGGATGCACGGCAACAACAAGTCGCTGAGCGAGCTCGAGGAGGCGGTCGCCCGGGGCGTCGGATCGGTCATCGTCGACAGTCCCATCGAGATCGAGCGCCTCGCGCAGATCGCGGAGCGGCTGGGCGCCGTGCAGAACGTGCTCGTGCGCGTCAACAGCGGCGTGCACGCCGAGACCCACGACTTCCTCGCGACGGCTCACGAAGACCAGAAGTTCGGGTTCGCGCTCGCCGACGCCCCCGCGGTGGTCGCGCGCATCCGCGAACTGCCGTCGCTGCGGTTTGTGGGGCTGCACTGCCACATCGGCTCCCAGATCTTCGGCACGGCCGGCTTCGCCGAATCGGCCGCGCGCCTCGTCGAGGTGCACGCGGCGCTGCTCGAGGGCGGAGATGTCCCCGTGCTGAACGTCGGCGGCGGCTTCGGCATCGCCTACACGTCGGTCGACGACGCGACGCCCATCGAGCAGCTGGCTGACGGCATCGTCGACGCCGTGGCGCGCGAATGCGCCGAGCGCGGCATCCCCATGCCGAACCTCGCGTTCGAGCCCGGCCGATCGATCGTCGGACGCGCGGGCGTGACCCTGTACGAGGTCGGCACCACCAAGCCGGTGCAGGTGTCGGACGAACTGACCCGCCTGTACGTGAGCGTCGACGGCGGCATGAGCGACAACGCCCGCACCGCCCTGTACGGCGCGCAGTACTCGGCCCGCGTCGTCTCGCGCGTCTCGGATGCCGCACCGGCGCTCGCACGCGTCGTCGGACGTCACTGCGAGTCCGGTGACATCGTCGTCGACGCCGAGTACCTCCCCGGCGACGTCGCACCGGGCGACCTCCTCGCCGTTCCGGCCACCGGCGCCTACTGTTACTCGCTGTCGAGCAATTACAACGCCGTGCCCCGGCCGCCCGTGGTCGCCGTGGGCGACGGCCGCGCACGCGTGATCGTGCGCGGCGAGACCATCTCCGACCTGCTGGCGCGCGACGTGGGCGCCGATCCGAACACGACCGAGGGGACCGAATGACCGACGAACGTCGTCTGCGGGTCGCGCTGCTGGGGGCGGGCTCCGTGGGCTCGCAAGTGGCCGCGCTCCTGCTGAAGCATTCCGACGAGCTCGCCGAGCGCGCCGGCGCCGCACTCGACCTGGTGGGGATCGCGGTGCGCGACGTCGATGCGCCGCGCGACACCGACCTGCCGCGAGAGCTGTTCACGACCGACGCCGAGCCCCTGATCGTCGGCAGCGACATCGTCATCGAGCTCATGGGCGGCATCGAGCCCGCCCGCACGGCCCTGCTTCAGGCGCTGAATGCGGGGGCAGACGTGGTGACCGGCAACAAGGCGCTCCTGGCGACGCACGGCTCGGAGCTCTTCGAGGCGGCGGACCAGGTCGGAGCGTCGGTGCACTACGAGGCCGCCGTCGCGGGCGCCATCCCGATCATCCGGCCGCTGCGCGACTCGCTCGCGGGAGACCGGGTGCAGCGCATCCTGGCGATCGTCAACGGCACCACCAACTACATCCTCGACCGCATGGACAGCGAGGGCGCCGAGTACGCCGACGTGCTCGCCGACGCACAGCGCCTCGGCTATGCGGAGGCCGACCCCACCGCCGACGTCGAAGGCTACGACGCGGCGCAGAAGGCGGCGATCCTCGCGTCGCTCGCGTTCCACACGACCGTGCCGCTCGACGCGGTGCACCGCGAGGGCATCACCACCGTCGACGCGCAGGTCATGGACGCGGCGCGCCAGGCGGGATACGTCGTGAAGCTGCTCGCCGTATGCGAGCGCATCGACGTCGACGGCCGCGAATCGATCTCGGTGCGCGTGCACCCGGCGCTCGTGCGTCGCGAACACCCGTTGGCGAGCGTGCGCGGCGCGAACAACGCCGTGTTCGTGCAGGCGGAGGCGGCCGGCGACCTCATGTTCTACGGTGCCGGTGCCGGTGGCATCCAGACCGCGTCGGCCGTGCTGGGCGACGTCGTGTCGGCCGCCCGGCGTCACATCGCCGGCGGTGTGGGCGTGGGCGAATCGACCCGCGCGAACCTGCCGATCGCGCCGGTCGGCCAGGCGGTCACGCGCTACCAGATCACCCTCGAGGTCGACGACCGCCCCGGCGTGCTGGCGACCATCGCCGGCATCCTCGCCGACGGTCGCGTGTCGATCGCGACAGTGGAACAGACCATCATCGGTGCCGAAGAGTCTGGCCAGGCGCGCCTGGTCATCGGCACCCACAAGGCACGGGAGCAGGATCTCGCCGAGACGGTCGAACGTCTCGCGTCGAGCGACGTCGTCGAACGCGTCGCCTCGGTCCTGCGCGTGGAAGGAGACTGACATGGCACACGTCTGGCGCGGAGTCCTCCGCGAATTCGCGGATCGTCTGGGCGTCACCGACGCCTCGACCGTCGTCACCCTGGGGGAGGGCGGCACGCCGCTCATCCCGGCCCCGTCGCTGTCGCAGATCACGGGCGCGGACGTCTACGTGAAGTTCGAGGGCATGAACCCGACGGGGTCGTTCAAGGACCGCGGCATGACGGTCGCGCTCTCGCGGGCCGTCGAGCACGGCGCGAAGGCCGTGATCTGCGCGTCGACCGGCAACACGTCGGCGTCGGCGGCGGCCTACGCCGCGCACGCCGGCATCACCGCGGCCGTGCTGGTGCCCGAGGGCAAGATCGCGATGGGCAAGCTCAGCCAGGCCGTCATTCACAACGGCCAGCTCATCCAGATCCGCGGCAACTTCGACGACTGCCTCGAGATCGCCCGCGAGCTCGCCGAGCAGTACCCCGTGCACCTCGTGAACTCGGTCAACCCCGATCGCATCGAGGGTCAGAAGACCGCTGCCTACGAGGTCGTCAGCCAGCTCGGCGACGCCCCCGACTTCCACTTCATCCCCGTCGGCAACGCCGGCAACTACACGGCATACTCGCGCGGCTACCGCGAGGAGGCGGCGCGCGGCGTCGCCACCCGCGTGCCGCGCATGTTCGGTTTCCAGGCCGCCGGCTCGGCACCGCTCGTTCGAGGCGAAGTGGTGCGCAACCCCGAGACGATCGCCTCGGCGATCCGTATCGGCAACCCCGCGTCGTGGGAGCTCGCGCTCGAAGCGCGCGACGCGACCGAGGGATGGTTCGGCGCGATCGACGACGACCGCATCCTCGCGGCACAGAAGCTGCTGGCCGGCACGGTCGGCGTGTTCGTCGAGCCGGCGTCCGCGATCAGCGTGGCGGGCCTCCTCGACCGTGCTGAGGCGGGCATCATCCCCGCGGGAGCGAAGGTCGTCCTCACGGTCACCGGTCACGGTCTGAAAGACCCGCAGTGGGCGCTCCGCCAGGCCGACGGCACCGAGATCGCGCCGACGGTCGTCGACGCGGCAACCAGCGAGGTGGCATCCGTTCTCGGACTGGCGCGCACGGCATGACCGCTCGCGCCGTCTCGGTGCGGGTGCCGGCAACCAGCGCCAACCTCGGGCCCGGGTTCGACACGCTCGGGCTGGCCCTGAGCGTGTACGACGAACTCGCGGTCACGACGCTGCCCGACGACCGGCTCGAGATCTCCGTCACCGGCGAGGGTGCGGGCGAGGTGCCCACCGACGCGTCGCATCTCGTGGTGCGGGCGATCGCCTACGCGTACGACGCGGTGGGCCGCCGCATGCCGGGGCTTCACCTGGCCGCGCACAACGCCATCCCGCACGGGCGCGGCATGGGCTCGTCGGGCGCGGCGGTCGTCGCCGGTCTCCTCGCCGCGAAGGGGCTGCTGGCGGGCGAGGCCGACCTCGGGCCCGACCTGCTGCTGCGCCTGGCGACGGAGATGGAAGGTCACCCCGACAACGTCGCCCCGGCGCTGTTCGGCGGTCTGACGATCGCGTGGATGGACGAGAACGGCCCGCAGCACAAGAAGCTCCTCGTGCATCGCGGTGTCTCACCGCTCGTGTTCGTGCCCGACTTCACGATGTCGACGAGCGTCGCCCGTGGCCTCGCGCCGCTGCAGGTGACGCGGGAGGACGCCGTGTTCAATGTGTCACGGTCGGCCCTCCTCATCGCGGCGCTCACGCAGAGCCCAGAACTGCTCATGGCCGCCACCGAGGACAAGCTGCACCAGTCGTACCGCGCGCAGGCGATGCCGGCGACGAACGACCTCGTGCAGCGGCTGCGTGCAGCAGGCTTCGCAGCCGTGGTGTCGGGCGCCGGCCCCAGCGTGCTCGTGCTCGCCGACGGACCGGGACAGCGACTCGCCGCCGTCGAGGCGGCTGCCGGGGCGGACACTCCGTGGCAGCCCCTTCTGCTCGCCGTCGATGTCAAGGGTGGTACAGTGAGGGACTATACGGAGGGTTCCACGAGCTACTCGTGAATCTGGCCTCCGTCGCAAATCTGCGAACCACCGTATGACTCCCGACCCGGTGAACGCCGTCCCTGAGACGCGACGTGCCGAATGTCGGGCTGGTGCCCGCTGTGGACGGGCCCGAGATGCGGTTAGACCTATCCACATGTAGAGGGAGAACTCGTGGAGTCCATCTCCGAGATCCAGACCGACGACGCTGTGCGCGAAGACGCGATCGACGTCCCCGCCGCGTCGGACGCCGCCGAACAGGGCAGCGTGGAGACGCCCGAGGCCGAGACGGCCGCAGCAGAGGCGACGGCTGAAGAGCCGCCGCAGGCCGCCGCGCCCGCGGAGGCCGACGTCCCGGTGGCCGAGGAGGCCGCCGCGCCGGTGAAGGCGCCGCGCAAGCGCGCTCCGCGCCGGGCGAAGAGCAGCGATGTCGCCGCCGCCGAGGTCGCGCCCGCAGAGGCCGCCGAAGCCTCCGCTGAGACGCCCGCCGACACCGGTGCCGCGGCCGAGGCTCCGGCCGACGCCGACAAGGCACCCCAGACCAAGCCCGCCCGCGGCCGCCGTGCGAGCACGGCGCGCGGTGCCAAGGCTGCCGCGGCGGCCGAGGAGGCCCCCGCAGAGGATGTCGCGCCCGTCGACGCGCCCGACACCGCGGCCGACGCCGACGCCGCCGGCAGCAGCGCCGACGAGACCGCCGACGGCGAGAACCAGGCCGACGACCAGGGCGACGACAACCAGGGCGACGAGAGCCAGGGCGACGAGAGCCAGGGCGACGACAACCAGGGCGACGACAACCAGGGCGGCGAGAACCAGGGGGGCGAGACCTCCTCGGAGACGTCGAGCCGCAGCCGCAGCCGTTCGCGCAGCCGCAACCGCAACCGCAACAAGAACGCGGACGGCGGGCAGAGCACCGAGCAGGCCGAGCAGCCTGCTCCCGCCGCGGAGGCCGAGGACGCGCAGGGCCAGGGCCGCGGCCGTCAGCGCAACAAGCGCCGCAACGGGCAGCCCGGCGACGAGTTCGAGACCGAGATCGGCGAGGACGACGTCCTCATCCCGATCGCCGGGATCCTGGACGTGCTCGACAACTACGCATTCGTCCGCACGACCGGCTACCTTCCGGGCACGAGCGACGTGTACGTCTCGCTCGGCCAGGTGAAGAAGTACAACCTCCGCAAGGGTGACGCCGTCGTCGGCGCCATCAAGCAGCCGCGCGAGGGCGAGCAGTCGAGCCGCCAGAAGTACAACGCTCTGGTCAAGGTCGACTCGATCAACGGCCTGTCGGTCGACGATGCCGCGGGCCGCGTCGAGTTCGGCAAGCTGACCCCGCTCTACCCGCAGGAGCGCCTGCGCCTCGAGACGGCCCCCGAGAAGCTCACGCAGCGCATCATCGACCTGGTCGCGCCGATCGGCAAGGGTCAGCGCGGCCTCATCGTGGCGCCGCCGAAGGCCGGCAAGACGATCGTGCTTCAGCAGATCGCCAACGCGATCGCGACGAACAACCCCGAGGTCCACCTCATGGTCGTGCTCGTCGACGAGCGTCCCGAAGAGGTCACCGACATGCAGCGAACGGTGAAGGGGGAGGTCATCGCCTCGACCTTCGACCGTCCCGCCGAGGACCACACGACGGTCGCCGAACTCGCCATCGAGCGCGCGAAGCGCCTCGTCGAGCTCGGTCGCGACGTCGTCGTGCTCCTCGACTCGATCACGCGCCTGGGCCGTGCCTACAACATCTCGGCCCCCACCTCGGGCCGTGTGCTCACCGGTGGCGTCGACGCGTCGGCGCTCTACCCGCCCAAGCGCTTCTTCGGAGCGGCGCGCAACATCGAGAACGGCGGATCGCTCACCATCCTCGCGACCGCTCTCGTCGAGACCGGTTCGAAGATGGACGAGGTGATCTTCGAGGAGTTCAAGGGCACCGGCAACAGCGAGCTGCGCCTCAGCCGTCAGCTGGCCGACAAGCGGATCTTCCCGGCCGTCGACGTCAACGCGTCGTCCACCCGCCGTGAAGAGATGCTGCTCTCGCCCGACGAGGTCAAGATCACCTGGAAGCTGCGCCGCGCCCTGGCCGGACTCGACCCCCAGCAGGCGCTGGAGGTCGTGCTCGGCAAGCTCAAGGAGACGCAGTCCAACGTCGAATTCCTCGTGCAGATGCAGAAGTCGATCCCCACGCCCACGGGCGGCGGCGGACACAGCCACGGGCACGAGAACAGCATCCGCTGACCCGGACGGGAACGATCGTGTTCGAGTCCGTTCAGGGACTGATCGACGAGCATAGGGCGGTGCAGGAGGAACTCTCCGACCCCGCTGTGCACGCCGATGCGGCGCGCGCCAAGCGGGTCAACCGCCGCTACGCCGAGCTCAGCCGGATCGTCGCCGCCCACGATGCGTGGGTGGCGGCGACCGACGACCTCGCTGCGGCGCGCGAACTCGCCCGTGAAGACGAGGCGTTCGCCGCCGAGGTGCCGGCGCTCGAAGAGGGGCTCGCGGCCGCTCAGGAACGCCTGCGGCGGCTGCTGATCCCGCGTGACCCCGACGACGCGCGCGACGTGATCATGGAGATCAAGGCGGGGGAAGGCGGTGCGGAGTCGGCCCTGTTCGCTGCCGACCTGCTGCGCATGTACCTGCAGTACGCCGCCTCCATGGGCTGGAAGACCGAGCTCCTGGAACGCAACGAGAGCGACCTGGGCGGCTACAAAGACGTGCAGGTCGCGATCAAGGGAAACAGCTCCGACCCGGCGCAGGGCGTGTGGGCGCACCTCAAGTACGAGGGCGGTGTGCACCGCGTGCAGCGCGTGCCGGCGACCGAGTCGCAGGGCCGCATCCACACGTCGACCACGGGGGTGCTCGTGTTCCCCGAGGTCGATGAGCCCGAAGAGGTGCAGATCGACCCGAACGACCTCAAGATCGACGTCTTCCGGTCGTCGGGGCCCGGCGGCCAGTCGGTTAACACGACCGATTCCGCCGTGCGCATCACGCACCTTCCGACGGGAATCGTCGTGTCGATGCAGAACGAGAAGAGCCAGCTGCAGAACCGCGAGGCCGGCATGCGCGTCCTCCGGGCGCGGCTCCTCGCGAGGCATCAGGAGGAGCGCGACGCCGCCGCTTCCGATGCTCGACGCTCGCAGATCCGCGGGATGGACCGCTCGGAGCGCATCCGCACCTACAACTTCCCCGAGAACCGGATCGCCGACCACCGCACCGGCTACAAGGCCTACAACCTCGACCAGGTGATGGACGGCGCCCTCGCGCCGCTCGTGGAGGCCGCGATCACCGCCGACGAAGAAGCGCAGCTCGCCGCACTGGGGTCCTGACGCGGCACGTGGCCCCCGTCGCGTTCTCCCTGCCCCGGCCCGTGGAGCGCTACGCTCGCGACATGGTCATGTTCTTGCTGCGCGCGGCGATCTTCCTCGCCTCTGCCGCCATGGGGCTCATCGTCGCCGACCTTGTGCTCGACGGCTTCCGCATCCAGTGGGACCGTCCGCTCGGGTTCATTCTGGCGATCGTCATCTTCGCGGTGCTGCAGAGCGTGCTCGCTCCGTGGCTCGCGCGCGTCGCCCAGCGGAACGCTCCCGCGTTCCTCGGCGGCATCGGCATCGTGTCGACGTTCGTCGCCCTGCTCATCGTCGTCATCATTCCGGGAGCGGGACTGACGATCGGCGCACCCTGGTGGACGTGGATCGCGGGGCCCGTGATCGTGTGGATCGCGACGGCCCTGGCGACGTGGCTGCTGCCGGCGATCTTCATCAAGAAGAAGGTGGCGGACCGCCGCGCCTGACGCGCGGGCCGCGCGCCGTCAGATGTAGTACTCGGGTGCGGACAGCAGGGCGCGCGTGTCTTCGCCGGCGACCCGGCGGCGCGGCTTGGCGGGCACGCCGACGAGAACGGAGTGTTCGGGGGCATCGCGCGTGACGACGGCGTTGGCGCCCACCACCGAGTGCGCGCCGATCGTGATCGGCCCGAGGATCTTCGCTCCCGCGCCGACGGCGACGCCGTCTCCGAGGGTCGGATGCCGTTTGCCCGCGTCGCGTGTGCGGCCGCCGAGAGTGACGCCGTGGTACAGCATGACGTCGTCGCCGATCTCGGCGGTCTCGCCGATGACGACGCCCATCCCGTGATCGATGAAGAAGCGGCGCCCGATGACAGCGCCCGGGTGGATCTCGATCCCGGTCAGCCAGCGGGTCACCTGCGACCCGGCGCGCGCGACGAACCGCAGTCGGCGGCGCCACAGGCCGTGCCACACGCGGTGGGCCCAGATCGCATGAAGCCCCGGGTACAGGAGGGCGAGTTCGAAGCTTCCTCGCGCGGCGGGGTCGCGGAGTTTGGCGGCAGCGATGTCTTCGCGCGCGCGTGCGATCAGGCTCGACCGGCTCACACCGACTCCTCACGCAGGTCGGCGTACAGCGCCGTCGAGAGGTAGCGCTCGCCGGCGTCGGGCACGATCACGACGATGCGTCGTCCTGCGGCCTCCGGCCGTCGCGCGATCTCGAGCGCCGTCCAGACCGCTGCCCCTGCGGACATCCCGGCGAGGATGCCCTCCCGCGTCGCCAGATCGCGGGCGACACGGATGGCGTCGTCGAACTCGACGTCGAAGATCTCGTCGATCACGGACCGATCGAGCACGTCCGGAACGAAGTTGGGACCGATGCCCTGGATGCGGTGGCCTCCCGCGCGTCCCTCGGTGAGCACGGGGGAGTCCTTCGGCTCGACGAGCACGATCTTCACGTCGGGGACGCGCTCTTTCAGCACCTGCCCGACGCCGGTGATCGTGCCGCCCGTTCCCGAGCCCGCGACGAACCAGTCGACCCGCCCGTCGGTGTCGCGCCAGATCTCCTCCGCGGTCGTCCGCCGGTGGATGGCGGCGTTCGCGGCGCTCTCGAACTGCCGCGCGAGCACGGCGCCCGGGGTCTCGGCGACGATGCGCTTCGCGGTCTCGACCGCCTCGGTCATGCCCTTGTAGGGGTCGGTGAGCACGAGTTCTGCGCCGTAGGCCTTCAGCAGGGTGCGGCGCTCCTTCGACATCGACGCGGGCATCGTGAGGATCACCTTGTAGCCGCGGGCCGCGCCGATGAGCGCGAGCGCGATGCCGGTGTTGCCGCTCGTGGACTCCACGATCGTGCCGCCGGGAGGCAGCTCGCCGCTCTCTTCGGCGGCCTCGACGAGTGCGAAGCCCAGTCGGTCCTTCACGCTCGCGCCGGGGTTGTAGAACTCCAGCTTGACGACGACTTCGGCGGCGAGCCCCTCGGTGAGACGGTTGAGCCTCACCAGGGGGGTGTCGCCGAAGGCGCTGGTGATGTCGGGATGGATCGCGGCCACGCGGGGGTCAGTCCTCGCGCAGGTGCTCGTACAGCGCCGTCGACAGGTAGCGCTCGCCGAACGAGGGGACGATGACGACGACGTTCTTGCCCTCCGCCTCGGGGCGGGCCGCGACCTGCAGCGCCGACCAGATCGCGGCACCCGACGAGATCCCCACGAGGATGCCTTCCTTGGTCGCCACGTCGCGGGCCGTGGCGATCGCGTCGTCGAAGGCGACGTCGAACACCTCGTCGATGACGCCCTGATCGAGGATGGGCGGGATGAAGTTCGGGCCGATGCCCTGGATCTTGTGAGGTCCGGGGGTGCCCTTCGTGAGCAGCGGCGAGTCGGCCGGCTCCACGGCGACGACCTTGGCCTCCGGAACGCGGTCCTTCAGCACCTGGCCGACGCCCGTGATGGTGCCGCCCGTGCCGATGCCGGCGACGAAGTAGCCGATCTCGCCGTCGGTGTCGCGGATGATCTCCTCGGCGGTCGTCTTGCGATGGATCTCGACGTTCGCCTGGTTGGCGAACTGCTGGGCCAGCACCGCGCCCGGGGTCTCGCCCGCGATCCGCTCGGCCTCGGCGACAGCGCCCTTCATGCCGAGCGACGGGTCGGTGAGCACGAGTTCGGCGCCGTATGCCTTCAGCAGCATTCGACGCTCCGTCGACATCGACGAGGGCATCGTGAGGATCACCTTGTAGCCGCGCGCGGCGCCCACCATCGCGAGGGCGATGCCGGTGTTGCCGCTCGTGCCCTCGACGATCGTCCCGCCGGGCTGCAGCGCCCCCGATGCCTCGGCCGCGTCGACGATCGCGATGCCGAGGCGGTCCTTCACCGACGAGGCCGGGTTGTAGAACTCGAGCTTGGCGAGCACGGTGCCGGGAAGGCCTTCCGCCACGCGGTTGAGCCTGACGAGCGGGGTGTTGCCGAACGCGGTCGTGATGTCGGGGTGGATGCCGGCCATGATCTGCCTTTCGAACGGTGGGCGGGGGTGTCGCGGGGTCCGGGATCACGCGGGGTCCGGGATCACGCGGGGTCCGGGATCACGCGGGGACCGTGCAGTCCAGACTACGGCGGTGCCGCATCCGCGCGCCGCATGTGACGAATCTTCCCGACTAGTCTTGACGAGCCCATGACTACGTCCGACCGATCGCGCCCTCCTGAGCGCCCCGCCGTGCGGCTGAGCGAGATGCTGCGTTCCGCGACGGCGCGGCTCGCGGCCTCCGGCGTGCCGACCCCCGACGTCGATGCCGAGCTGCTCGCCGCTCATGTGTGGGGCTGGTCGCGCGGGGAGCTCGCGGCAGCGGCGCTGCGCGGCGACGATGCGCCGATCGGCGGACGTGACCGGTTCGACGAGCTCGTGGCCCGGCGCGCGGCCCGCGAACCGCTGCAGCATCTCACCGGCGTCGCGCCGTTCCGTCATCTGGAGCTGCGGGTCGGGCCCGGCGTCTTCGTGCCGCGCCCCGAGACCGAGACGGTGGCGCAGCTGGCGATCGACGCGCTGCGGGCCGCCGCCGGACCCGAGCCCATCGCGGTCGACCTCGGGACGGGATCGGGGGCATTGGCCCTGTCGCTGGCGACGGAGGTCGCGCACGCGCGGGTCTTCGCAGCGGAGAACTCGGTCGACGCGTTCGTCTGGGCGAAGGAGAACTTCGCCGCGATCGCTCCGCACGCCACCCTCGCCTTCATCGATCTCGCCGACGCGTTCCCCGATCTCGACGGGCAGGTCTCGGTGCTCGTCTCGAACCCGCCGTACGTGCCCGACGAGGCGATCCCGCGCGACCCCGAGGTGCGGTTCTGGGATCCTCCCGCAGCCCTCTACGGCGGGGCGGACGGCCTCGACGTCGTGCGCGTGCTGTCGGTGGTCGGTCGCCGGCTGCTGCACCCGGGCGGCACCCTCGTGATCGAGCACGGCGAGTGGCAGGGCCAGGCGATACGGGAGCTCCTCACGGCCGACGGCTGGCGCGCCGCCGCGACCCACCCCGATCTGACGCTGCGCGACCGGGCGACCACAGCGATCCGCGCCTGACGGCCTCGCCCGTCAACATCAGGGTGTGCGGTGCCATCGATCGTAGACTGGTGCGGTTATGTCCTCCGTCTTCGACTGCCTCGACGCCGCACAGCTGCTTCCGGCTCTCCGCCAGGCACGGCAGGCCATCGCCCGCGGTGAACTGGTCGTGCTGCCCACCGACACCGTCTACGGCGTCGGTGCCGACGCGTTCAGCCCGGCGGCCGTCGCGCGCCTGCTCGCAGCGAAGGGGCGCGGCCGGCAATCGCCTCCGCCCGTGCTCGTGCCCGGGCTCGCGACGCTCCGCGCCCTCGTTGCCGAGGTCCCCGAATCGGTCGAGCGGCTCGTCGAGCGTTTCTGGCCCGGTGGGCTGACGATCGTGCTCCCCGCTCAGCCCTCGCTCACGTGGGACCTCGGCGACACCGCCGGCACGGTCGCCGTGCGGATGCCGGCGGAGCGCATCGCGCTCGAGCTCCTGGAGGAGACGGGGCCGCTGGCCGTGTCGAGCGCGAACCTCACGGGCAAGCCGGCGGCGACGACGGTCGACGACGCCGTCGACATGCTCGGCGACAGCATCTCGGTCTACCTCGACGGGGGAGCCTCCCCGACGGGCGTCGCCTCGACGATCATCGACGCGACCGGCCTCATCGCACATCGGGACGGTCAGGGCGGCGGGGAGCCGGACGTGCCTCTCGTCCGCGTGCTGCGCGAGGGCGCGGTGAGCCGTGCCGAGCTGCGCGAGGTCCTCGGCGACCTGCTCGAGCCCGACCCCGTCGACCCCGACGCGGCCGGCGGCACCGCGTGAAGCACTACGTCTTCACCCTCATCCTGACGGCCACCCTCACCCTGGCGCTCAGCTGGGTCGTGTGGCGCGTGAGCATGCGCTACAAGCTCTACCCCGTCATTCGTGAGCGCGACGTGCACAAGACGCCGACCCCGCGCCTGGGCGGCATCGCGATGTTCCTGGGGGTGCTGGGCGCTTTCGCCCTCTCGACGGCCGTCCCGTACTTCCGCATCTTCTGGGACGACCCGGTGCGCAACTGGGCCATCCTCGGCGCGACCTTCCTCATCGTGGCGGTGGGCGTCGCCGACGATCTGTGGGATCTCGACTGGTTCCTCAAGCTCGGGGCGCAGTTCCTCGTCGCGTGGATCATCGTCGGCCCGGGCGGGGTGCAGATTCTGTCGCTCCCCATCGGCGGCAAGACCTTCGTCTCGGGGTGGATGAGCGTCATCCTGTCGATCTTCGTGATCGTCGTCGTGATGAATGCCGTCAACTTCATCGACGGCCTCGATGGTCTCGTCGCCGGCGTCGCCCTCATCGCCAATGTGGTGTTCTTCGCCTACACCTACCTGCTCGCGCGCGACTTCGAGTTCAGCAGCTACTCGAACCTGTCGGCGTTCATCGCGATCGTCCTGGTCGGCGCGTGTCTCGGCTTCCTGCCCTTCAACTGGAACCCCGCGCGCATGTTCATGGGCGACGGGGGAGCGCTCATGCTGGGCCTCCTGATGGCCGTCTCGGCGATCCTCGTGACAGGCGACCTGCCCGCCCAGCTCGTGGCCGACAACGATCAGTTCGGCCGTTCGCAGCTCCTCGGTGCCTTCATTCCCGTGCTCCTGCCGATCGTCGTCGTGCTCCTGCCGCTGCTCGACTTCGGCCTCGCCGTCGTGCGCCGCATGTCGAAGGGGAAGTCGCCGTTCTCACCCGACCGCAAGCACCTGCACCACCGCATGCTCGACATGGGACACAGCGACCGTGACGCGGTGCTCATCTTCTACGCCTGGACCGCCGTGGTGAGCCTGTCGGTGCTGCTCATGTACATCGGCACGACCGCGGGGTGGCCCGGTCTGTATGCGCCCGGCGTCGTCTTCTTCGTCCTCGGGGCCGTCCCGTGCCTCATCGTCACCCTCCTGCCCTCGCGGCGCTCGCCGCGCGAACCCGCCCTGCCGTCGCAGGAGCCCGAACGGAAGTCCGTCGCATGAACCGCCCCACCGTCTCCAGCACTCCCGTCCTGCGCACCACCCTGCTCTGGTCGGCCGCAGCCACCGGCGTCCTCGCGATCGCAGGCGCCCTGATCGGCTTCGCGGTGGGAGGCGTTGACGGCCTGTGGAGCGCGCTGGTGGCCATTGTTCTCGCCGCGGTGTTCCTGGCCTTCACGGGAGTCAGCATCCTCATCGCGAACCGCTGGTACGGCGACGCCCTGTACGTGCCGATCTTCTTCGGCTCCGTCATGGGCGCGTGGGTGCTGAAGTTCGCGATCTTCATCGTCGTGCTCCTCGTCCTGCGCGATCAGCCGTGGCTCAACGGGCCCGTCTTCTTCGTCGCCCTCGTGGCGAGTGTCATCGCGTCGCTGATCATCGACGTCGTCGTGATGCTGAAGATGCGCATCCCTCACGCGAGCGACGTGGCACTCCCGACTGCCGACGAGGTGGGCGAGGATACAGGGCTCGATGCCCCTTCCGGTGACAAGAGCGGCCCTCAGGACTGATAGGCTGTTGCGTGAGCCCGCCGGATCCCTCGGGGATTGTGTGTGGAGTCATGCTCAACATCGACCATCGTCGCCCCGGCCCTGGCCGGTGCCCCGAAGCTGGAGCCAGCGCTGTTTACCCAGACTGCGACCCTGTTCGCCACCACCGTCGGACTGACCGCGACTTCTGAAGGTCCGGAGTTCCACGGTCCGTCGATCGAAGAGTTCTTCCCCGCCCCGGTCTTCCAGATCGGCGAGCTGGTGGTCAACCGGATCCACCTCATCCAGTTCATCGCGACGATCGCCGTCGTGCTGATCCTCTGGCTCGGCACCCGTCGCATGACGGTCGTCCCCGGTCGCTTCCAGAGCGTCGTGGAGATGGGCCTCGACTTCGTCCGCGTCAACATCGCGGAAGACCTCCTCGGCAAGAAGGATGGCCGCCGGTTCCTGCCGATCCTCACGACCATCTTCTTCATGGTCCTGTTCATGAACCTCACGGGCATCATCCCGTTCATGAACATCGCGGGCACGAGCATCGTCGCCGTGCCGCTTCTGCTGGCCGTCGTCTCGTACGTCACGTTCATCTACGCCGGCATCAAGAAGAGCCCCAAGAACTTCTTCAAGAACTCGCTCTTCCCGACCGGTGTGCCGTGGCCGATCTACATCATCGTCACGCCCATCGAGCTCATCTCGACCTTCATCATCCGTCCGGTCACGCTGACGCTCCGACTCCTCATGAACATGATGGTCGGCCACCTCCTGCTCGTCCTCTTCTTCGCGGCGACGCAGTTCTTCCTCCTCGACCTGGGCGGCGCCTGGTCGGCGCTGGCAGCCGGATCGCTCGCCTTCGGCTTCGTCTTCACCCTGTTCGAAATCCTGGTGGCCGTCCTCCAGGCCTATGTCTTCGCCCTTCTCACCGCGGTCTACATCCAGCTCGCGGTGGCCGAAGAGCACTAAGCGGGACGGTCCCCACCCTGACTCAGGGACCGCCCTCAACCGAAAGGAAAACACCCCGTGGACGCAACTACGGTTCTCGCCGAGCTCAGCGGCAACGTCGCGACGATGGGCTACGGCCTCGCCGCCATCGGCCCCGCCATCGGTGTGGGCATCGTTGTCGGCAAGACCATCGAGGGCGTTGCCCGTCAGCCCGAGCTGGCCGGCCGCCTGCAGGTTCTGATGTGGATCGGTATCGCCTTCACCGAGGCGCTCGCCTTCATCGGCATCGCCACCTACTTCATCTTCCAGTAATCGCCACTCACCAGCCTAAGGAGACAGGATGCTGAACGCTCTTGTCGCGTACGCCGCGGAAGAGGGTGCTTCGCACAACCCTCTGATCCCCGCGTGGTACGACATCATCTGGTCGGCGGTCTGCTTCGTCGTCATCCTGCTCGTCGTGTGGCGAGTCGCTCTGCCCAAGATGTACGCCCTGCTCGACGCGCGCTCTGCCGCGATCGAGGGCAACATCGCCAAGGCGGACGAGGCTCAGCGCCGCGCCGAGGCTGCGCTCGAGGAGTACACCTCGCAGCTCGCCGAAGCGCGCAAGGAGGCCGGTGAGATCCGAGACGCCGCCCGTGAGGACGGCAAGAAGATCGTCGCCGAGGCCAAGGACAACGCGTCGGCCGAGGCCGCGCGTCTGACCGCCGCCGCGCACACCCAGATCGAGGCCGAGCGTCAGTCGGCGCTCGTGTCGCTGCGCAGCGAGGTGGGCACTCTCGCCCTCGACCTCGCCGGCGGTGTCATCGGCGAGACGCTCGCCGACGACACGAAGGCCAAGGGTGTCGTCGACCGCTTCCTCGCCGAGCTCGAGACCGGGGCGACGAAGTAATGGGCAGCGCGACCACTCAGGCGCTCTCGGCGACGGAGAAGGCGCTCGAGGCGACGAAGATCGGCGACCTCAGCGTGTCGCGCGAGCTCTTCGCCGCGGCGCGCACGATCGCCGAGTCGTCGCAACTGAGCGGCGCGCTGTCGGCGTGGGGTGTGGCGGGCGAGGCCCGGGCGGGTGTGGCGGGCCAGGTGTTCGCCGCCTACCAGCCGGTCACCGTCGAGCTTCTCAAGACCGCCGCCGGTGCACGCTGGTCGTCGCTGGAAGACCTGATCGCCGGCGTCGAGGCGCTCGCGATCCGGGCAGCCGCGATCGCCAGCCCGTCGGACGACGTCGAGGGCGAGCTGTTCCAGGTCGCGCGCACCGTCGCAGCCAACCCTGAACTGGAACTCGCGCTCGGCAGCCGTCTGGGTGACTCCTCCGCCAAGGGCGCTCTCATCGAGAAGCTCCTCGCGGGGCGCGCCAGCGAGGCGACGACGCTCATCGTGTCGTCGCTTGTGCAGCAGCCGCGTGAGCGCCGTGTCCGTACCCTGCTCGGCCGGGCGCTCCGACTGGTCGCCGACCAGCGCGGACGCACGGTGGCGACGGTGTACGCGGCTTCGCCGCTCGACGCCGCCCAGGTCGACCGCCTCAGCGCCGCGCTCTCGCAGCGCTACGGCGCCGACATCACGGTCAACCTCGTGGTCGACCCGTCCGTCGTGGGTGGTGTCCGTGTCGAGATCGGTGACGACGTCATCGATGCGACCGTGTCGTCCCGCATCAACGACCTGCGTCAGCGTCTGGCTGGCTAGAACTTCTCCGCTCCCACCGGGGCGCGGGCTCGCAGGGCCTCCCTGCACCGACTTTCACAACAAAGGAAGACCATGGCAGAACTGTCCATCAGCCCCGACGTCATCCGTGACGCGCTGAAAGACTTCGTCGCCGCGTACGAACCCACCGCGGCATCCGCGACCGAGGTCGGCACGGTCATCGACGCCGCCGACGGCATCGCCCACGTCGAGGGTCTCCCCGGCGTGATGGCGAACGAGCTCGTGCGCTTCGCGAACGGTGTCGAGGGTCTCGCCCTGAACCTCGACGAGAACGAGATCGGTGTCGTCGTCCTCGGCGACTTCTCCGGCGTCGAGGCCGGCCAGAAGGTCACCCGCACGGGTGAGGTGCTCTCGGTCGCCGTCGGCGACGGCTACCTGGGCCGCGTCGTCGACCCCCTCGGCAACCCCATCGACGGTCTCGGCGAGATCGCGACCACCGGTCGCCGCGCGCTCGAACTGCAGGCCCCCGGTGTCATGGCTCGCAAGAGCGTGCACGAGCCGATGCAGACTGGCATCAAGGCGATCGACGCCATGATCCCCGTCGGCCGCGGTCAGCGTCAGCTGATCATCGGCGACCGCCAGACCGGCAAGACGGCCATCGCGATCGACACGATCATCAACCAGAAGGCCAACTGGGAGTCGGGCGACCCGAACAAGCAGGTCCGCTGCATCTACGTCGCCATCGGCCAGAAGGGCTCCACGATCGCGTCCGTGAAGGGTGCGCTCGAAGACGCCGGTGCCATGGAGTACACCACGATCGTCGCGGCTCCGGCCTCCGACCCCGCCGGCTTCAAGTACCTCGCTCCGTACACCGGTTCGGCCATCGGCCAGCACTGGATGTACGACAGCAAGCACGTCCTCATCATCTTCGACGACCTGTCGAAGCAGGCCGAGGCCTACCGTGCCGTGTCGCTGCTCCTGCGTCGCCCGCCGGGCCGCGAGGCGTACCCCGGTGACGTCTTCTACCTGCACTCGCGTCTGCTCGAGCGTTGCGCGAAGCTGTCCGACGAGCTCGGCGCCGGTTCGATGACGGGTCTCCCGATCATCGAGACGAAGGCCAACGACGTCTCGGCGTACATCCCGACCAACGTGATCTCGATCACCGACGGCCAGATCTTCCTCCAGTCCGACCTGTTCAACGCCAACCAGCGTCCCGCGGTCGACGTGGGTATCTCGGTCTCGCGTGTCGGCGGTGACGCTCAGGTCAAGTCGATCAAGAAGGTCTCGGGAACGCTGAAGCTCGAGCTCGCCCAGTACCGCTCGCTCGAGGCGTTCGCGATGTTCGCGTCCGACCTCGACGCCGCCTCGCGCCGTCAGCTCGACCGCGGTGCGCGTCTGACCGAGCTGCTCAAGCAGCCGCAGTACGACCCGTACCCCGTCGAGGAGCAGGTCGTCTCGATCTGGGCCGGCACCAACGGCAAGCTCGACTCCATCGCCGTCGAAGACGTGCTCCGCTTCGAGCGCGACCTCCTGGACTACCTCAAGCGCAACACGTCGATCCTCGACACGCTGCGCGAGACGAACGTCCTCGACGACGACACCCTCGCCGAGCTCACCAAGGTCACCGACGCGTTCGTCCTGGAGTTCCAGGGCGGCAAGGGACAGGCGATCAACCAGCCCGGTCACGAAGAGGTTGCGGCAGCGAATGTCGACGACGTGAACCAGGAGAAGATCGTCAAGGGCCGCCGCGGCTGACGCCGCGCGGACGGAAACGCATAACCCATGGGCGCACAACTCCGGGTCTACAAGCAGAAGATCTCTTCTGCTCAGACGACCAAGAAGATCACGAAGGCGATGGAACTCATCGCGGCTTCGCGCATCCAGAAGGCGATGGCGCGCGTTCGCGCGTCGTCTCCCTTCGCGCGTGCCGTGACGCGTGCCGTCTCCGCCGTGGCCACCCACTCCAACGTTCAGCACCCGCTCACCACGGAGCGCGAGACCATCCGCCGTTCGGCGGTCGTGATCTTCGCGTCCGACCGAGGGCTTGCCGGCGCGTTCAACTCGCAGATCCTCCGCGAGGGTCTGCAGCTGGGCGAACTGCTGCGCAGCGAGGGTCGCGAGCCGGTGTATTACCTCGTCGGCCGCAAGTCGGTGGGCTACTTCCAGTTCCGGCGGATGCCGTGGGCAGGGGAGTGGACCGGCGACACCGACACGCCGCACTTCAACACCGCCGAGCAGATCGCCGGTGCTCTCCTCGAGGCCTATGACCTGGGCGGCGAGGACGGCGGCGTCGACGAGATCCACCTCGTGTACAACCGCTTCGTCAGCATGATGACGCAGTCGCCCGAGACGGTCCGCCTCCTCCCGCTGGAGGTCGTCGAGGCCGACGAGGCAGAGGTCGCGTCGTCGCAGGTGTATCCGCTCTACGAGTTCGAGCCGAGCCCTGAGGTCGTGCTCGACGCGCTGCTGCCGGTGTACGTGCAGAGCCGTGTGTTCAACGCGCTCCTGCAGTCGTCCGCCGCCAAGCACGCTGCGACGCAGAAGGCGATGAAGTCGGCGAGCGACAACGCCGACAAGCTCATCACCGACTACACCCGCCTGCGCAACAATGCCCGTCAGGCCGAGATCACGCAGCAGATCGCCGAGATCGTCGGCGGCGCCGACGCTCTGGCCAACTAACCTGCGCAAGCAAGACCACACCGAAAGAGACAGAGAATGACCACCACCGCCACCGCAGAAGCGACCACGGTCGTCGGTCGCGTCGCGCGCGTCACCGGCCCCGTCGTCGACATCGAGTTCCCGCACGACTCGATCCCCGACATCTACAACGCACTCAAGACGACGATCACGATCGGCGACGAGGCGACCGAGATCACGCTCGAGGTCGCACAGCACCTCGGTGACGACCTCGTCCGCGCCATCTCCCTGAAGCCGACCGACGGCATGGTCCGCGGCCAGGAGGTGCGCAACACCGGCGGCCCGATCACGGTCCCGGTGGGCGACGTCACCAAGGGGCGCGTGTTCAACGTGACCGGCGATGTGCTCAACGCGGAGCCGGGCGAGACGATCGAGGTCACCGAGCGCTGGGGCATCCACCGCCAGGCGCCCAACTTCGACCAGCTCGAGTCGAAGACCCAGATGTTCGAGACCGGCATCAAGGTCATCGACCTCCTCACCCCGTACGTCCTGGGTGGAAAGATCGGCCTCTTCGGTGGTGCGGGCGTCGGCAAGACCGTCCTCATCCAGGAGATGATCCAGCGCGTCGCGCAGGACCATGGTGGCGTGTCGGTGTTCGCCGGTGTCGGTGAGCGCACCCGTGAGGGCAACGACCTCATCCACGAGATGGAAGAGGCGGGCGTCTTCGACAAGACCGCCCTCGTCTTCGGTCAGATGGACGAGCCGCCGGGGACGCGTCTTCGCGTCGCGCTGTCGGCTCTGACGATGGCCGAGTACTTCCGCGACGTGCAGAAGCAGGACGTGCTGCTGTTCATCGACAACATCTTCCGCTTCACTCAGGCCGGTTCCGAGGTCTCCACGCTGCTCGGCCGTATGCCGTCGGCCGTGGGATACCAGCCGAACCTCGCCGACGAGATGGGTGTGCTCCAGGAGCGCATCACGTCGACCCGCGGTCACTCGATCACCTCGCTGCAGGCGATCTACGTCCCCGCCGACGACTACACCGACCCGGCCCCGGCCACGACGTTCGCTCACCTCGACGCGACGACCGAGCTCTCGCGTGAGATCGCGTCGAAGGGTCTGTACCCCGCCGTCGACCCGCTCACCTCGACGAGCCGCATCCTCGACCCGCGCTACATCGGCGCCGACCACTACCGTGTCGCGACCGCTGTGAAGCAGATCCTCCAGAAGAACAAGGAGCTGCAGGAGATCATCGCGATCCTCGGTGTCGACGAGCTCTCCGAAGAGGACAAGGTCGTCGTGGCCCGTGCCCGTCGCATCCAGCAGTTCCTCTCGCAGAACACCTACATGGCGAAGAAGTTCACCGGCGTCGAGGGCTCCACGGTCCCGATCAAGGAGACCATCGAGTCGTTCGACGCGATCGTCAAGGGTGACTTCGACCACGTCGCCGAGCAGGCGTTCTTCAACGTCGGCGGCATCTCCGACGTCGAAGAGAAGTGGGCGCAGATCCAGAAGGAGAACAGCTGACATGGCGCTGACCGTCACCCTCGTCTCCGCGGAGGAGGAGGTCTGGCACGGCGAGGCGAGCCTCGTCGTGGCGAAGACCGTCGAGGGCGAGATCGGCTTCATGACCGGTCACGAGCCGGTGCTGGCGATCCTCGCCGAGGGCCAGGTGCGCATCACGCAGCCCGATGGCTCCAAGGTCATCGCGAGCGCACAGGACGGCTTCCTGTCGATGGAGGCCGACGAGCTCACGATCGTGGCCGGCCACGCGGCCCTGCAGTCCTGACAGCCTCCGTACGACGCCGCCCGGTCCACCGGGCGGCGTCGTCGTCTCTCCCCGCGGGTTCATGCTGATCCTTCTCCCTCCCTCCGAGACCAAGCGGCCCGGCGGCACAGGCGCCCCGCTGGATCCGGGGTCGCTCGCGCTCCCCACGCTGCTTCCGATGCGCGAGACGGTGATCGATGCTCTCGTTTCGCTCAGCGAAGATGAAGATGCCGCCGCGCGGGTGCTGAAGCTCAGCGAGCGTCAGCGCCCTGACATCGCCGCGAACGCCGCCCTCCGCTCATCGGCGACCCTTCCCGCCGTGGACCGCTACACGGGCATCCTGTTCGACGCCCTCGACGCTTCTTCGCTGCCGGCACCCGCGCGTCGGTGGCTCGGTGCGCACGTGCTGATCCATTCCGCGCCGCTCGGGCCCGTGGGCGCCCTCGACCTGATCCCTGCCTACCGGCTGGCGGCCGGCACCTCGCTGCCGGGCGTGCCGCCGATGCGCCGGTTGTGGTCCGAGGCGGTGACGGCGGCGCTCGGCGCGCAGCAGCCGTCGTTCGTGCTCGACCTCCGTTCGGAGGCGTACGTCGCGCTCGGCCCGGTGCCCGGCCACGTGCGCAGCGCATATGTGCGGGTCGTGACAGAGGGCTCCGACGGTGTGACCCGCGCTCTCAATCACTTCAACAAGCACGCGAAGGGTGAACTGGTGCGTGCGCTCGCGTCGTCACGCCCGCGCGTGACGACGCTCGACGCGTTCCTTCGATGGGCGGGCGATCACGGCTGGACCGCCCGTCACGCGGCGGCGGGCGAGATCGACCTCGTCGTCTGATCCTGCTGCACCGCGTCGTGCGGCGGGCGCCGGGTCAGGAGTCTCGCGTGTTCTGCGCCGTCCGTTCGGTGTTCTCGGCGATCGCGATGAGCGCGACCACCGACTCGATCACGAACCGCAACGCGACGACCGCGATGAACGCGAGGATCGGCACGATGATGACCGTCGAGGCGATCAGCGCGATGGCTCCGCCCAGATTCCACCACAGTGCGCGGATGCCGGCGATGATCCCTCCGAAGAAGGTCGCTATGAACGCGATCGCGATCGCCACGAGCCCCACGAGATAGAACGCGCTCGCCAGCCTCCGGGTGATGAAGGTCGTGAACGAGATGTCGAACAGCGCGGAGAGGAACCCGCGGCCGATGTCGTCGACGTCGCCTCGAAGCGGTGGCACGCCCGTGTCGTCGATCACAGCTGCTTCGCTCGGGGAGGTGACCCGGCTCGCGGCGGCTTCGGCTGCGGGGCGATCGGGAAGAGGAGGGGGCGTCGAGGCCGTGTCTGACATGGGGGTGTCCTTCCGAGGAGTCTCGCCGTCAGGCTAGCGACTCCCGCCGCGCCGGGCGACCCGCACCGTGCGGGAAGGCGATGCTGTCCCGCGGCGGGCGCGCTCGCTAGCATGGGCCTCAGCCGGCGACAGGTCGGCCGACGGTGCGCCGTCACCTGCTCGGAAAGGACCGAGATGGACGTCTATTACCCGGACGGCGGCGCGGCGCTGGCCGCTGCCGCGATCTTCGGATTCGTGCTCTTCCTGTTGGCTGTCGGCTTCTACGTACTGAGCGCCTTCTTCCTCATGAAGATCTTCGACAAGGCGGGCGTGCAGGGACGCTGGCGAGCATGGGTGCCGGTATACAACTTCATGGTCTTCGCGAAGCTCGGAGACCTGAACCCCTGGCTCGTCCTCATCGCCGCCGGCGCGGCCGCCGTTCTCGGATGGATCCCCGTCATCGGCCAGATCATCCTCGTGCTGCCGCTGCTCGTGACGCTCGCTGCCGCGTGGCGCGTGGGCCTGAAACTGCAGAAGGAGGTGCCGTGGCTCATTCTCTACTTCTTCCTGTCGATCGTATGGCTGGCCATCAACGCGTTCGATCAGTCGAGGTGGAACACGAACGTGCCTGCCGCGCCGTGGGCGGGGAACGCCCTTCTGGCCGACAACACGACGTGGGCGGGGGTTCCGAGTCAGGTTCCCGCCGGTGGATACCCGAGCAATCCGGTGACCACCCCGCACGGCGACGCGTCGAACGCACCTTACGGCGCCCCGCCCGCAGCCCCCTACGGGGCTCCGCCGGCATCCGGTCCGGTCCCTCCGACGGCGCCTCCTTCCGCGACGCCGCCGCCGTCGGCCACCCCGCCCGCAGCCCCGGGAGCAACGCCTCCGGCGGCATCACCCGAGGGCGCGGCCTCCGCACCCGAGCCTCCGGGTGCTCCGGAACCGCCGACGATGCCCCCGGGCGCCCCGGAGCCGCCGACACCTCCGACGGCACCGCCCGCGCCGCCCGCGGCGCCGGATGCGCCCGACGATGCGCCGCCGCGCCCGTGACTCTCGCGTCGGCGAGTCCTGCAACCGCGATTCCCGGGGTCGGAACAGAGTCCACTAGAGTGTGAGCACGTCCGCCGTCGACCAGGAAGGGGAGGAGCGTGCCCGATTCCCCGACTCAGAGACGTACCGTTTCGTGGGCGGGGGGCACTCTCGAACTTGAATGGTCGGCGATCACGCACCGCGGGCGTCGTCGTGATGTGAATCAGGACGCGGTGCTCGCGCACTATCCCTTGTTCGTCGTCGCCGACGGGATGGGCGGTCACATCGGCGGCGAGATCGCGTCGACCAGCACGATCGATCGTCTCCGTCCGGTGGCCGAGAAGGGCGAGGTCACCGCTAAGGCGATCGAGAAGGCGCTCGGCCGTGCCGTGGCCGACATCGACGCGCACCCGGAAGCGACCGATGAGGGAACCGGGACGACTGTCACCGGCGTCTACCTGGATCTCACCGGCCCCGAGCCGACCTGGGTGACCCTCAACATCGGCGACTCCCGGGTGTACCTCTTCCGCGACGACAGTCTCGCGCAGATCACGACCGACCACTCCGTGGTGCAGGAGCTGATCACGGCGGGGCGGCTGAGTCCGGAAGAGGCCGAGAACCACCCGTACGGGAACGTCATCACTCGTGCGGTCGGACCGTCAGACGGCGTCGCGCCCGACTACGTGCGCCTGGAGGTCGTCGACGGCGACCGGTTCGTCGTCTGCAGCGATGGGCTCACGAAGGAGCTCACCGACTACGGGATCCTTCACTTCCTGCTGCAGCACAGCGACCCCACCGAGGCGGTCGACGCGATGCTCGAGGCCGCTCTCGAGAACGGTGGTCGTGACAACATCACGATCATCGTGCTCAACACGAAGCGCATCGACTCCTCCCCAGCGGACGAATAGCCGCCGTTCGCCCCCGGCAGGCGCCGCCGCCCGCGTGTGGCGGGCGCGTCCGAGTGTGATGGACGAGTGACTGTTCCGCACCTCCCAGACGACGAACCGCTGCGGCTCCCTGCCTTCCCGACGGCCCCGGCTCCGGCGCCTTTTCCGCTTCTGTCCGCCGTCGCACCCGTGCTGGGTGCCGCGGTGCTGGGAGCGGTGACAGGTTCGGCGCTCACGCTGTGGTTCGCGGCGCTGGGGCCGGTGATGGCGGTCGCGTCGGTGCTCGATGGGCGCCGCGGGTCGCGTCGTGCGTGGCGAAGGCGGCGGCGCGAGTACGACGCGGCTCTCTGTGCGACTCGTGAGGCGGTGCGGGAACGCCACGACCGTGAGCGCGCGAGTTGCTGGGCGAGCCATCCCGACGCCGCTGTTCATCTGTCGCGGCCCGACGGCATCTGGCGCACGGGGGCCACGCGCGGCGAGGGTCTCGTCGTAGGCTGCGGCAGCGCACCGAGCGCGGTGCGGGTGGAAGGCAGTGCGGGTGCGGAGGGCGCGGACGGCGGGGGTGCCGCGGAAGAGGCAGCCCTGAGGGCGAGCGCGAAGACCCTGACAGATGCGCCGATCGTGGTGCCTCTTGAGGCGGGATTCGCTGTCGTGGGGCCTCCGGCGGTGGCACAGGCCGTCGTGCGCGGCCTCGTGCTCCAGGCGTGCCTGAGCCTTCCCCCGGAGAGGCTGCGGATCGTGGGGCCCGGGGAGACGTGGACGGAGACGCTTCCGCACCGGCGGGGGACGGGCGAGCGCGTGCTGCGGATCGTTCCGTTCGACGCCTCATCGATCCCCCGCGAGCGCCATCGCGGCGCGGCGAGGGAGTTCGCGGTGATAGCGATCGAGCCGGGCGCACCGGTTCCGTCGCACTGCAGCGCCGTGCTCACCCTCGAGTCGCCGTCGCGGGCGCAGCTCTCCTTCGGGGATACCTCGCAGGGCGTGGTCGTCCAGCCGCTGGCGCTCGAACAAGCGCAGGCCGCAGCGGTGATGCTCGCCGAGCGGTGGGAGGCGACCGGCACGCGCAGGCAGGCCGCACCCCCGTTCCGCGACCTTCTCGCGGCGGCGCCCGCACCGGACGCCGCCCGACTCCCGGCCGTCATCGGCATCGCGGGGGACACGCCGGTCGTCGTCGACCTCGTGACCGACGGCCCGCATGCCGTGGTGATCGGCGTCACCGGCTCGGGAAAGAGCGAGCTCCTCATCACCTGGGTCGCATCGCTCGCCTCGACGCACACGCCGCAGCAGGTGGCGTTCCTGCTCGTCGACTTCAAGGGAGGCCGCTCGTTCGACGCGCTGCGGGGACTTCCGCACGTCGCAGGAGTCCTCACCGACCTCGACGAAGCGGCAGCGCTCCGGGCGATCGACAGCCTGCGCGCCGAGATCCGCCACCGTGAGCGTGTGCTCGCTCAGGTCGGAGCGCGCGACGTCGCCGAGGCGGGTGGAGCTCTCGAGCGGCTCGTGGTGGTGGTGGACGAGTACGCTGCTCTCGTTGCGGCGCATCCGGCCCTCCATGAGGTCTTCGGCGACATCGCGGCGCGCGGTCGTGCCCTCGGGATGCACCTCGTTCTCGCGTCGCAGCGGGCTGCCGGCGTCTTCCGGGATGCCGTGCTGGCCAACGCGCCGCTGCGCCTCGCTCTGCGCGTCACCGACCGGACCGACTCGCGGGCGGTCCTCGGGACCGACGACGCGGCTCTGCTCCCGGGACGGCCCGAAGACAGGGGTGACTGCCTCGTGCGAGGTCCGGCAGACGGGAGGCCGCGACAACTCCGCGTCGTCCGGTGTCGCGCTGAGGATCTCCCGGATCTCGTCGAGACGACCGCGCCGCCGGCGCGCCGCCCGTGGCTTCCGCCACTGCCGCCGCTGATCGAGCTGTCGGCCGTGGCGATACCGGGCGAGGTCGTGATCGGCGTCGCCGACGAACCCGAGCAGCAACGTCAGCGGGCGCTCGTGCTGGCGCCGGAGGAGCCGGGGCTCGCCGTTCTGGGGGCGGCGGGCACGGGACGCTCGACGGTGCTGCGGGTCCTCGCGCGGCAGTGCGGCAGCGTCGTTCCGATCCCTGCTGACCCCGAGCAGGGCTGGGACGCGATCGGGGCGGCGGAGCGGGCCGCGCAGGGATCGCTCATCGTGGTCGACGACGCCGACCTCCTGCTCTCGCGGCTGACCGCCGAGCACGCCGCCGCGGCCCGCGACCGCCTGGAGCAGCTCGCGCGCGAGGCGCGGGCGCGCGGCATCCGGATCGCGTTGTCGGCGCAGCGCCCGACGCCCGCTGTCGCTCGCATCGTCGATGCTCTCCCACGCCGGTTTCTGCTCAGCCAGGCGACACGCGTCGACTACGTCGCCGCCGGTGGAGAGCCGTCCCATCACGCGACGCTCCCGGCCAGCCGTGGGCACATCGATGGCGTGCTCGTGCAGGGGCTGTGGACCCCCGGTCCGACGTCGCCCACAACCGCCGCCGATCCCATGGCCGACTGGGCTCCCGCGCGCGCTCCCGTCGCGTTCGTCGCCCCCGACAGCCCGCAGACGCGCCGCGTGCTCGCCGACTGGGCCGCGCGCGGCAGCACGGTGGCTCCCGTGGAGCGGGCCGACGACGTCGGGGGACCGGGTCGGGTCGTGTGGGGCACGCCCGACGCCTGGCTCGCGCACTGGCGTGCGCTGGCACAGGCGCGCGCGAGCACGCTTCTCGTGATCGACGCCGCGTGCGCCGGTCATTACCGGGCGGTCACCGGCGACACCGTGCTCCCTCCGTATGCGATGCCTCACGCCCGACGTGCGTGGCTGCGCACGCCCGAGGGCGACACCTCTCGGGTCCGGCTGCCCGCGTGAGCAGCGCGAGCCTGTCAGGCCCGGGCGGCGTTCCAGACGACGTGGGGGAGACTGTGCGCGGCGGCGACACCCTCGTTCACGACCGCGCCGTCGGCGACGTTCAATCCCGCAGCCAGCGCGGGGTCCCCCGCGAGAGCATGCTCCCAGCCGAGCGCCGCGATCTTCCGCACGTAGGGCATGGTCGCGTTCGTCAACGCCGAGGTCGACGTGTTCGGCACGGCGCCCGGCATGTTGGCGACGCAGTAGAAGACGGTGTCGTGAACGGGGAACGTGGGCTCGGCGTGCGTGGTGGGGCGCGTGTCTTCGAAGCAGCCGCCCTGGTCGACGGCGATATCGACGAGCACCGACCCCGGTCGCATACGCCGGACCATGTCGTTGGTCACGAGCTTCGGTGCCTTGGCGCCGGGGATCAGCACCGACCCGATGACGAGATCGCTGGCGATCACCGCGCGATCGAGGTCGAGGGGGTTCGATGCGGCTGTCTTCACACGACCCTGGAAGTGGTCGTCGAGGTACCGCAGGCGCGGCACGTTGGTGTCGAAGATCGTGACGTCTGCGCCGAGGCCCGCCGCGATGACCGCCGCGTTGGCGCCCGCCACGCCTCCACCGATGACCGTCACCGTCGCCGGACGCGTTCCCGGCACGCCCGACATGAGCATGCCCCGTCCGCCCGCCGACCGCATCAGTGTCGCTGCACCCACCGACGGGGCCAGACGTCCCGCGACCTCGCTCATCGGCGCGAGCAACGGCAGACCGCCGCCGGGCAGCTGCACGGTCTCATAGGCGATAGCCGTGACCCGGTCGGACATGAGGCGTTCGGTGAGCGGCCGGTCGGCCGCCAGATGCAGATACGTGAACAGCACCAGGTCGTCGCGGAAGTAGTCGTACTCGCTCGCGATGGGTTCCTTGACCTTCAGCAGCAGCTCGGCGCGCGCCCAGACCTCGGCGGCGTCATCGAGCAGCGTCGCTCCCGCCTCCGCGAATTCGTCATCCGTGATCGACGACCCCAGTCCCGCGCCCCTTTGAACGAACACCTCATGGCCGCCAGAGACGAGGTCGTGCACGCCCGCAGGGGTGAGCGCGACCCGGTACTCGTTGTTCTTGATCTCGGTGGGAACACTGATCCTCATAGGACTTCCTCTCCGCGCCCCCTTCGGGGCTCACACCGTCGGGCGGATGGCTCCGACGTCCTGCCCGCCGCCGGATACGGTCAGCGGAAGCTCAGCGAGTGCGGCGGCGACGTCCGAAGACGCCAGCCCGCCGTGCTTCTGCAGCAGCGAGAGTGCGATCGCCGTCGCGGCGCGCCCGCTGCCGTCGAGAACCTTGAGGGCGACGGTCGTGCCGTTCGGCGCCGCCATCACCATGACGCCCTCGGCGCCACCCTTCGCGAAGACGCCCAGACGCTCGATGGCCACCGTGTCGGGGCGGCCCGGCCCGTCGATCGTCCACGGGTTCTCGCGCACGGCCCGCACGAGGGTCCCCGCCGTTCGGTGCAGGGCGAACGGCGATCGCTCCGACGACGTTCCGATCCGGTGGATCGCTCGAACGAGCCCCGTCAGGCTCATCGCGTGCACCGGGGCTCCGCAGCCGTCCACCGCTGTCGCAGCGATCTTGGCCCCCGTCAACCTCTCGATGACCTCGCGCAGGTGTGCCTGCAGCGGATGCGACGGCTCGCGATACGTTGTGGTGTCCCACCCGTTCACGGTGCATGCCAGCAGCATCGCAGCATGCTTGCCGGAGCAGTTCATGCGCACCCGCTCAGGCGGCGACCCGGCGCGGATCATCGCATCGCGTGCGCTCGTGTCACCGGGCAGCGCCGGCGGACACTGCAGCGCCGACTCGTCGAGGCCGGCCGAATCGAGGACGTCCCGCACGACGGCGACGTGCCGGTCGGTGCCGGAATGGCTCGCCGTCGCGAGCGCGAGCCGCTCTCCCTCCAGCGGGGCTCCCGCCGTGACGCACCCGATTGCCTGCAAGGGTTTGAGGCTCGACCGGGGGAGGACCAGAGCATCGGGGTCGCCCAGCGCCGCGACCGTCACGCCTTCCGGGTCGAGCACGATCGCCGAGCCGCTGTGGCGCGACTCGATGAAGCCGCTGCGTTCGACGACCGCCAGTTCGACGGCGGAGGACACCGGGAAGGTCTGCGTCACCGGGCCAGCCTATCGCCGCCGCCTGGCGCGGGCCGGGAACGACGGGCCTCGACCCCGTCCCGCACCGGCGCGCACGGACCGCCGGGGAAGGACGGACTGGCACACTGGTCGTGTGATCGGAGAGCACCACTACACCGTCGAGACCACCTGGACCGGAGACCGCGGAACGGGCACGAGCGGCTATCGCGACTACGACCGCGCCGTCACGCTGTCGGTCGAGGGGAAGCCCGACCTGCTCGCGTCGAGCGACAAGCCCTTCCGCGGAGACCCCTCGCGGTGGAACCCGGAAGACCTGCTCCTCGCGGCACTGTCGGAGTGCCATCTGCTCTCTTACCTGCACGCGTGCGTGACCGCCGGGGTGGTCGTCGTCGGCTACAGCGACACAGCCACCGGGACGATGGTCGAGGACGGGCGCGGGGGCGGCGCATTCCGTGAGGTCGTGCTGCGGCCGCGCGTGGTCGTCGCCGACGAGTCGATGCGGGGGGCCGCCGAATCCGCTCACGAGCAGGCGCACGAATGGTGCTTCATCGCGAACAGCGTCAACTTCCCCGTGCGGCACGAGGCGACGATCGACGTCGCCTGAGGTGTCAGCGGCGCTCGTGGGGGAGCGCCTGCCGGATGCGCTCCACCGTGTTCTGCGCAGGTGCCTCGTTATAGGTGCCCGCGAGCTCCTGACCGGACAGGGCGTGGATCGCGCTCATGATCTCGTCGGTGGCGTGCCGACGGGCGCGTCCCGAGGACGCCGGTCCGTGGTGAGACAGGTCGATGGGTTCGCCGTAGCGGATCGTGATCTTCGGGCGCAGGCGGGGCCACTTCGCTCCGACCGGCATGGCCTCGTTGGTGCCCACCAGGCCGACGGGCACGACCTTCGCCCCCGTCTCGAGGGCGAGGAACGCGACTCCCGTGCGTCCCTTGTAGAGGCGGCCGTCGAGCGAGCGCGTTCCCTCCGGGTACAGGGCGATGGCGCGTCCGGATGCGAGGATGCGGCGCTGCTGGTCGAGCGCGTCGAGGGCGGCCTGTCCAGCCCCACGCTGGACGGGGGTCGCACCGATCGCGGTGAAGAACTGACGGCTCACCCAGCCGGCGACTCCCTTGCCGTCGAAGTACGACGATTTCGCGAGGAAGTACACGGGACGCGGCGCGAACATCGGGATGACGAACGAGTCGATGAACGACAGATGATTGCTCGCCAGGATGATCGGTCCCTTGCGCGGCATGTGGCGCGCGCCCTCGATGCGTGGTCGGTAGACGAGGCGTGCCAGAGGAGCGACGATCCAGCGTCCGATGAAGTAGGTCACGCCGACGCCGGAGACGTCTTGGGCGTCTGAGGCTGAAAGTGCAGGTTCGGGAGTCTGCTCTTCGGTCACCACACGAGGGTACTCCCGATTCCATGCCGACGAGAGCATGCCGCCTCTCACAGCCGGGACAGAAGAAAGTGCGAAAGGATAGAGCACCTCTGTTCCCCACCGCTCTCCATCCTCGTGAGGTCCCTCGTGCGTCTGCGCCCGCTTGCCACCGTGTCCATCGCCGCCGTCTCGGCGCTCCTGCTGGCCGGCTGCACCGGTCTGGGCGGGCCGTCGCCGTCCGCGAGCCCCACCGGTCAGGGCGCGGCGGACCTGTGCGACGCGATGGCGCCGTCGGGCGAGGCCTCCGAGGCCATCTCCGTCGAGGGAGAGCTGGGCGAGGCCCCCGAGCTGTCCTTCGATGCGCCGCTCGAGGTTCCTGATCTGCAGGCGACGGTGCTGACCGAGGGCGCCGGCGAGCCCACGAAGGCCGGCGACTACGTGCAGTACGCGCTCACCGCCTACGGCGCCGAGTCCGGCGAGGAGCTCGTCGCCATCGGGTACGAGCCCGGTGAGCTGCTGCCCTCGCAGATCTCGCCCGAGAACCCGCTGGGCCAGATCCTGGGCTGCAGCGCCCCCGGCACGCGCGTCGCCGCGGCGTTCCCCGCCACTCCCGCGACAGACGAGCAGCAGGAGATCGCTGCCGAGGTCTACGTCCTCGATCTGCTGTCGATCGTGCCGACCGCGGCGTGGGGTGAGCCGCAAGACCCGGAGTCGGGCATGCCTGTCGTGACGCTCGCCGATGACGGCGCGCCGACGATCGAGATCCCCGACGACGACGCACCCACCAAGACCACCGTCACCACGCTGAAGGAGGGCGACGGATACGAGGTGCAGTCAGGCGACTACGTGCTCATGCAGTATTCGGGCGTGCGCTGGTCGAACGGCGAGGTGTTCGACCAGACGTGGGGCAAGTCGCCCTACACCGACACGACCACCAGGTTCGTGCCCGGCTTCCAGAAGGCGCTCGACGGCCACAAGGTCGGCTCCCAGGTGCTCGTCGTCATCCCGCCGATCGACGGCTACGGCGAGGGCGAGATCAACGAGACCGACCTCAAGGGTGAGACTCTCGTGTTCGTGGTCGACATCCTCGGCGCACAGCACGTCGAAGCCGAGTGACCTTCTAGGCTGGCGGTCATGCGGCGCGTACTGATCCTCGGCTCCACCGGTTCGATCGGCACGCAGGCGCTCGACGTCATCCGCGATCGGCGGGATCGATTCGAGGTTGTGGGCCTCGCGGCCGGCACCGACCGCGTCGGCGTCACCGCACAGGCGGCAGAGTTCGGCGTCGAGCACACCGCGCTCGGCGCCGACGAGGCCGAGCAGCTGGTGCGATCGGTCGACGCCGACGTGGTGCTCAACGGGATCACCGGATCCGTCGGGCTCGGTCCGACGCTCGCGGCTCTCGAATGCGGACGCACCCTCGCGCTCGCCAACAAGGAATCGCTCATCGTCGGCGGGCCGCTCGTGACGGCGCTCGCCGCCCCCGGGCAGATCGTCCCCGTCGACTCGGAGCATTCCGCGATCGCTCAAGCGCTCCGATCCGGAGAGCGCGGCGAGGTCCGCCGCCTGGTGCTCACGGCGTCCGGCGGTCCGTTCCGAGGCCGGAGCCGAGCGGAGCTGACAGACGTCACCCCGGCACAGGCGCTCGCGCACCCGACGTGGGACATGGGGCGCGTCGTCACCACGAACTCGGCGACGCTCGTCAACAAAGGGCTCGAGGTGATCGAAGCACACCTGCTGTTCGGTGTCGCGTACGACGACATCGATGTCGTGGTGCATCCGCAGTCGATCGTGCACTCGATGGTCGAGTTCGTCGACGGCTCGACCATCGCGCAGGCGTCACCGCCCGACATGCGTCTGCCGATCTCGCTCGGCATCGACTGGCCCCGGCGTGTGGCCGGCGTCGGGGCGCCCCTCGACTGGACCCGCGCGTCGTCGTGGACCTACGAGCCCCTCGACGAAGCGGCCTTCCCTGCGGTCGCGCTGGCCAAGCAGGTCGGCACGGCGGGAGCGACGTACCCGGCCGTGTTCAACGCGGCGAACGAGCAGGCCGTCGACGCGTTCCACGACGGTGCCATCGGTTTCCTGGACATCGTCGACACGGTCGCCCGCGTCGTCGATGCCCACGACGCGCCTGCGGAGCTGACGCGCGACTCCCTCGCCGAGGCGGAGCGCTGGGCACGTGCCGAGGCCGATCGGCTGATCGCCGCGCGCTGACGGGGGCGCGGACAGGCCTGCCCGCAGGTGGGGTCACGGTGCCGTGAGGCCGCGGCGGCGGAACCGCTCCTTGGCGTGCTCGACGGCCGCAGGGGTCGGCGGAAGGGTGTCGCTGAGCGTATAGGGGCGACCGACCGCCTCCCACTTGGCCCGGCCGAGCTGATGGAAGGGCAGCACCTCGACCCGAGAAACCGCGCCCGGGCGGATGTCGTCGAGCGAGGCGGCGTACGCCGCGACACCGTCGATGCTGTCGTCGCCGTCGGTGAGCCCCGGCACGAGCACGTAGCGGATCCAGATCTCGGCTGTCGCGTGCGCGAGACGACGCCCGAACGCGAGCGTCGGTTCGAGCGCGCGCCCGGTCACCGCGCGGTACAGTGCGGGGTCTCCGGCTTTGACGTCGAGGAGCACCAGATCGGTGTCCGCGATCATCTCGTCGGTGGCCTGAGCGCCGAGGTAGCCCGACGTGTCGAGCGCCGTATGCACTCCGAGCTCGCTCGCTCCGCGGAGGATCCGTGCCGCGAACGCGGGCTGCATGAGCACCTCACCGCCCGAGAGCGTGAGCCCGCCGCCGGTCGCGTCGAACACTGGCCGGTACCGGGCGATGCGGGCCAGCAGCTCGTCGCTCGTGACCGCCTCGCCGTCCTTCATCGCGAGGGTGTCGGGGTTGTGGCAGTACAGACAGCGCAGCGGGCATCCGCTGAGGAAGACGGTGAGACGGGTGCCCGGGCCGTCGACGGCGGTCACGAGTTCCCACGAGTGCACCGAGCCGAGTCGTCCGTCGCGCATCCCCTGGAGCCGCTCGTGGCGGTCGGGTGCCGTCTGAGTCAGGCGGGCGGGCTGCACGGTCGCGGCGGACATCGTCAGACCGCGCTGTGGAAGGTGCGCGACAGCACGTCGAGCTGCTGCTCTCGCGTGAGGCGCACGAAGTTGACGGCGTAGCCCGACACCCGGATGGTCAGCTGGGGGTACGTCTCGGGATGCGCCATGGCGTCTTCGAGAGTCTCGCGCTGCAGCACGTTGACGTTCATGTGGTAGCCGTCCGACATCATGTACGCGTCGAGAAGTCCGGCGAGATTCCGCACCTGCTCGTCGCGGCTGCGTCCGAGGCCCGACGGGACCACTGTGTTGGTGAGCGAGATGCCGTCCTGCGCCTCCGCGTAGGGGAGCTTCGCGACCGACAGCGCGGAGGCCATCATGCCGTGAGTATCGCGGCCGTTCATCGGGTTGGCGCCGGGAGCGAACGGTTCGCCCGCGCGTCGGCCGTCGGGCGTGTTCCCCGTCGCCTTGCCGTAGACGACGTTCGACGTGATCGTCAGCACCGACTGCGTCGGGATCGCGTCGCGGTACATGCGGTGCCGGCGGATCTTCCCCATGAAGCGCTCGACGAGGTCGACGGCGATGTCATCGGCGCGGTCGTCGTCGTTGCCGAAGGTGGGGAACGTGCCCTCGGTCACATAGTCGACGACGATGCCCCGATCGTCACGCACCGGCGTGACCGTCGCATACCGGATGGCCGACAGGGAGTCGGCCGCGACGGACAGGCCCGCGATGCCGCACGCCATCGTCCGGACGACGTCGCGGTCGTGGAGGGCCATCTCGAGCCGCTCGTAGGCGTATCTGTCGTGCGACCAGTGGATGGCGTTGAGCGCCTCGACGTAGGTCTCGGCGAGCCAGTCCATCGTGCGGTCGAATTTCGCCATGACGTCGTCGGCGTCGAGGGGTCCGTCGCCGACCGAGGTTGCGAGCGGCGCGATCTGCCGGCCCGAGACCTCGTCGCGACCGCCGTTGATCGCATAGAGGAGGGCCTTGGCGAGGTTGACCCGTGCGCCGAAGAACTGCATCTGCTTCCCGACTCGCATCGGGCTCACGCAGCAGGCGATCGCGGCGTCGTCGCCCCACGCCGCACGGATCTGGTCGTCGGATTCGTACTGCACGGCCGATGTGTCGATCGAGACCTGCGCGCAGTAGTCCTTGAAGCCCTGGGGGAGTGCCGCGCTCCAGAAGACGGTCATGTTGGGCTCGGGTGCGGGCCCCAGGTTGTACAGGGTCTGCAGGTAGCGGAACGAGGTCTTCGTGACGAGTGTGCGTCCGTCTTCGCCCATGCCGCCGATCGATTCCGTCACCCACGTCGGGTCTCCGGAGAACAGTGCGTCGTATTCGGGGGTGCGGAGGAACCGGACGATCCGCAGCTTGATGACGAAGTCGTCGATGATCTCCTGGGCCTGCTCCTCGGTCAGCGTTCCCGCCGCGATGTCGCGTTGCAGGTAGATGTCGAGGAACGTGGAGGTGCGTCCGAGCGACATGGCCGCACCGTTCTGCTCCTTCACGGCGGCCAGGTAGGCGAAATAGAGCCACTGGACGGCTTCGGCGCCCGTCGCGGCGGGGCCGGAGATGTCGACGCCGTACGAGGCTGCCATCGTCTTCAGCTCTTCGAGAGCGCGGATCTGCTCCGCGTGCTCTTCGCGCTGACGAACGATCTCTTCAGTGAACGGTGTGCTGTCGAGGCCGAGTTTGTCGATCTTCTTGGCGGTGATGAGAGCGTCGACGCCGTAGAGCGCAACCCGGCGGTAGTCGCCGATGATCCGCCCACGACCGTACGCGTCGGGAAGGCCGGTGATGATGTGCGAGCTGCGTGCCGCTCGCACGCTCGGCGGATACACGTCGAAGACCGCCTGATTGTGGGTCTTGCGCCAGTCGGTGAAGACGTCGCGGAGCCTGTCGTCGACCTCGTACCCGTAGGTGGCGAGAGCTCCTTCGACCATCCGCCAGCCGCCGTTCGGCATGATGGCGCGCTTGAGCGGCGCGTCGGTCTGCAGCCCGACGATGATCTCATCGTCTTTGCGGATGTAGCCGGGCCCGTGGGCGGTGATGCCCGCCGGGGTGTGCGGATCGACGTCGTAGACGCCCTTCTCGCGCTCTTCGGGGAACATCGCCGCAAGCGTCTCCCACAGGCGGGTCGTGCGCGGTGTGGGGCCGCTGAGGAACGCGGCGTCACCGTTGTAGGGGTGGTAGTTCCTCTGGATGAAGTCGCGCACGTCGATCTGGTCCTGCCAGGGCCCGGGGGCGAATCCGGTCCAGGCGGAGGGGAGCGTCTCGCGTGCGGGGCCGACGATGGTCATGCGCCCAGCGTAATCCTGTGGTCAGGCCACACTGAAAGCGTTGTCGCCGTGCAGGCCTCGCGCACGCGCCGGGAGGGGAAATGTTGTGGTCAGTCCACAACGCGCTCGATGGGCCATCCGGCGCGCTGCAATGCGTCCTGAGCGAGCGCAGCGGCGTCGAACGGCGTCCGCACGCCTGCGATCTCCCGGTAGTGCTGGTGGCCGGGGCCAGCCCACAGCACGGCATCGCCCTCGCGCGCGATCGACACGGCGAACGCGATCGCCCGTTCGGGAGGCGTGCACTCGTGGATCTCCCCGTCGGGCCGCGCGGCACGTGCCCCCGCGATGACGGCCGCGCGGATGACGGCCGGATCCTCCGATCGAGGGTGCTGATCGGTGACCACCAGCACGTCGCTTCCTTCGATCGCGGTGCGGCCCATGTCGGCACGCTTCGTGACGTCGCGGTCGCCGTTGGCGCCCGTCAGCATCACGACGCGGCCGGGCGTGACGTGCCGCACGGCCTCCAGCGTCTTGACGAAGGCGTCGGGCGAGTGCGCGAAGTCGATGTACACGGCGGGGCCGAGGGGGCCCGACACGCGTTGGATGCGTCCGGGCAGTTCGGCCGGGATGCGCTGCGCGTCGAGGAGCGCCACGAGGTCGTCCCACGGCGTTCCCGATTCGAGGAGCATCACGATCGCGAGAGCCGCGTTCGATGCCATGTGCCCCCCGATGACCGGGACCGTCGTGGTGAGCGTGCGTCCGTCGCGGTGGGCGAGGCGGAACGTGGTGCCGTCCTGGCGCTCCTCGACGATATCGGCGACCCAGTCGGCATCGACCGGACCGTCGGCGAGCACAGGAGTGAGCACGCGCGTGACCGGAACGCCACTGCGGCCGGCGACCTCCCGCCCCTCCGGCGAGTCGACGCAGACGACCGCCCGACGCGAGCGGTCGGGCTGGAAGAGAGCGAGCTTCGCCTCGAGATACGACTGCATATCGCCGTAGTCGTCGAGGTGGTCGTGGGTGAGGTTGGTGAATCCGGCGACATCGAACATGAGGCCGTCGACGCGGTGGCGGGAGAGGGCCTGCGCACTCACTTCGACCATCGCCGCCTCCACCCCTCGCTCCCGCATGAGGGCGAGCAGGGCGTGCATCTCCGGGGCCTCGGGCGTGGTGAGACGCGAAGGGATGATCTGACCGGCGATATGACGCTCCGCCGTCGACGACAGTCCCGTCACCGTGCCGAGCGCGCGCAGCATCGCTTCGACCAGGTGCGACACGCTCGTCTTGCCGTTGGTGCCGGTGATGCCGAACAGGCGCGGGCCACCGGCGCCGGTGCCGTAGACCCATGCCGACATGTCGCCCAGATGCGCGCGCGGATCGGCGACGACGATGACGGGAAGGCCGGTGTCAGCCGCCCGTTCCACGCCTGCTTCATCAGTGATGATCGCGACGGCCCCCCTCGCGGCGGCGTCGGCCGCGAAGTCGGCGCCGTGCGCCTTCGCTCCCTGCAGCGCCACGAATACTTCACCGGGCCGCAGGTCGGCCGTCGCCAGAGTGATGCCGGTCACGTCGACGCCGCCCGGGTCACCCACCACCCGGTCGGCGAAACGGGTCACGAGCCCCGCGAGCGCCCGTCGTTCGGGACGTTCCGGACGCAGGACGGGGGGAACGGATGCGGAATCAGCCATGGCATGTCCATCCTCTCACTGGCGCCTGCGGACACCAGGGCCGGTCTCGGCGCGAGGGGGGCCGCGGACACGAGCGTCGCCCGCGGCCCCGCTCGCTGTCAGCCGCGGCGGCGGCGCAGGAGGGTCATCGCGAGCGTGGCGACCGCGGCCGCGAGCGCTCCGCCGGCGAGCCAGCGTGCGACCGGGTCTGCGCCGGCATCGGCCGCGCCATCGGCGTGGTCGTCGGTGGCGTCGCCGTGGTCGTCGGGCGATCCGCTGCCGTGGTCGTCGCTGTCATCGGCGACCTGTCCCACCGAGACGACGGGAGCGGGCGCGTCGAGATCGTGCGCGTCCTCACCTTCCTCGGCCACCTGGGCCCAGTCGGTCTCTCCGGTCGCGCACCGCTGCAGCACGGGGAACGGCACGTCTGCGCCGGCGACAGACGACGCGAAGATCACGTCCATCGCGACCGAGGCGCTCAGGCCGTCATCGACCGGCGTCGCCGCCGTGAACGTCACCTGTGTGGGGATGCCGTCGTCGCCGAACTCGCGGACGACGGTCCAGCCCGCGTCGAAGACGGGTGTCACCCCGTCGACGCCGTCAGGCACCGTGAAGACGAGCGACGTGGTCGGTGCGCCGTCGCACCCGTGGCTGAATGTGAAAGTCAGTCGGCTCGACGCGCCGGCCGCGGTGGCGTCCGGCGTCACGTGGATGTGGGCCGAGGCCGCGAGCGGGGCGCCCACGACGAGGACGGCGCCCAGGGCGACGCCCGCCGCGGTCCGCCGTGCGCGGCGACGCGACGAGGTCGTGGTGCGGGCGGCGTGGCCGCGCGAAGGGATGGCGGTGATGGTCATGAGTGTGTTCCTTCTTCGGTCGATGCGACCGGTGTCTCGAGATGGTCGCGGCCCAGGCGGCCGCGGAGAGGGATGCTCAGCGCGCGAACGCGGGAGGGCCTCGTCGGGACAGGACGGAGAGGAACGGACGGACGACCGGGAGGTCGGCGGGGACGGTCGGTAGGACGGGCACCGCGGGGAGCGCGAGTGCTGCCGCGGGGCGGGTGAGGAGTCGGCGAACCCCGCGGGCGATGCCGCGGAGCGCGCGCTCGCCGCGCGTGAGGACCACGACGGTGAGCGCCGCCGCGACGAGGTGGGCGACGATCATCCCCGCGTCGAGGTGGAGGTGACCGACGTCGGCGACGACGAGCGGGCCCCGGTCGGCGTGGTGGCTCCCGTGCAGGGCAGCGGCCCGCGGCGCAGCGGTGCCGATCGCGGCGAAGGCGAGGTGGAGAAGGCCCTGCGCGACGATCACGGCGGCACTCGTGCCCGCCGTGGTCAGGCGACGACCGACGAGCAACACGGCCACCGGCCAGGCGAGCATCGCGACGGCCAGCAGCAGCCACCACGACGGCGCACCCGCCCCCGCAAGCGTGTGGGCGGTTGCAGCGACGACGGTGCTGACGCCGGACGCTGCCCCCGACGCAGCGCGCGCGAGGCACGCTGTTCACGCGCAGTCATCCGGACCGAATCCACACATCGAGCCTAATCGGCACGCGGACCGCCGACCGGCGACGTGTGCGGCTGATTCAAAGCCGACACCGGTAGCCTGGGCGCTCGTGACCGTCATCGCTTTCGTCATCGGCGTCGTGCTTCTCGTCGTGGGGCTCGCCCTGTCGATCGCGCTGCACGAACTCGGGCATCTGCTGCCCGCGAAGAGATTCGGCGTGCGCGTCGGTCAGTACATGATCGGTTTCGGCCCGACGCTGTGGTCGCGCCGCTTCGGTGAGACCGAATACGGATTCAAGGCGATCCCGCTCGGCGGCTACATCTCGATGGCGGGCATGTACCCCCCCTCGCCGACCCAGCAGGGACGTGCCGCCGGCGGCTTCTTCGCGACCATGGTGCAAGACGCGCGCGCCGCGAACGACGAGACCCTCGTCGCCGACGACGAACGGCGTGCTTTCTACCAGCTGCCCGTGTGGAAGCGGATCGTCGTGATGCTCGGCGGGCCGCTCATGAACCTCGTGCTGGCGATCGTGCTGCTCACCATCGTGATGTCCGGGATCGGCCTGCAGACGGCGACGACCACGGTCGCGGCCGTCAGCGAGTGCGTGCTTCCCGCCGGCTCGACGCAGACCGACTGCACCGCCGACGACCCCGCGTCGCCTGCGGCGGCCGCCGGCATCCGTCCGGGCGACGTGCTCGTCTCGGTGAACGACCTGCCGGTCTCGACATTCGCGGAAGCGTCGATGATCATCCAGGCGGCTCCGAACGAGCAGCTGCCGGTGGTCGTCGAGCGCGGCGGCGAGACCCTCACCCTCCAGGTGACGCCGATGCTGGCCGAGCGCGAGGTGCTCGACCCCGACGGGGAGGTGATCGTCGCCGAGGTCGGCTTCGTCGGGATGACCGCCACCGTCGACTACGTGCGCCAACCGATCTGGGAGGGTGCGCAGACGACCTTCGACCGCACCGGGCAGATTGCCGGGATCATGTGGCAGCTCCCCGCTCGGGTGTACCAGACGGCGGTCGACATGTTCACGGGTGCCGAGCGCGATCCGAACGGCCCCCTGTCGGTCGTCGGGGCGGGCCGGCTCGCCGGCGAGGTCGCAGCGGTGGATGCGCCCATCCTCAACCGCGCGGCTGCGATCCTCGAACTGCTCGCCGGCCTCAACCTGGCGCTTTTCGTCTTCAACCTGATCCCCCTGCTGCCTCTCGACGGCGGCCACGTCGTGGTCGCGCTCTGGGATGGGATCAAGCGCGCGTGGGCGAAGCTGTTCCGTCGTCCGCCCCCGAAGCCCGTCGACGCCACGAAGCTCGTGCCGGTCACGTTCGTCGTCGTGGTGGCGCTGATCGTGATGGGCGGGATCCTCATCCTCGCTGACATCGTCAACCCGGTGCAGCTGTTCGGCTGACGACTTTTCGGCCATTGTCGAAATCGGGCGATGCCGTTCGCTGTGCAGGTGAACGGTTCGAACGAGCGAAAGGACAACACCGTGAAGTACGTCATCATGTTCACCTCCACCCCGGCGGAAGACGCCAAGCTCTCGCAGGCGGAGGGTGAAGCGCTGTACGCGCGGGTATACGAGTGGTTCGGGCAGAACGCCGATGCGATCGACGACGGCGGCGCAGAGCTGCTTCCGGCGGACACGGCCACCACGGTCCGCGGCGGCGGAGTCGTGGTCGATGGGCCTTTCTCCGAGGCGAAGGAGGTCATCGGCGGGTTCTCGATCATCGACGTCCCCGACATCGATGCCGCCATCGCTCTGGTCAAGACCTGGCCGATGCTCGATGTGCCGGGCACGTCCGTGGAGATCCGGCCGATGGTCACCGACTACAGCCAGTTCGATACGGCCGAGGCGGCGGCAGCAGAGTGACCCCCGACGGCAGTCGGATCGGCGGATGAGCGAGGATGCCGTGACGGCGGAGCACGCGGGCGAACGCCCCGGTGTCACGGCATCCGATCGCGCACTGGCGCAAGCGGTGCGCGAGGAGTCGGCACGGATCGTGGCGGCCCTGGCCGCCGCGACCGGGAACCTCGACGTCGCTGAGGAGGCGACCGCGCACGCCGTGGAGGAGGCGCTCGTCGCATGGCGACGCCACGGCGTGCCCCCGCGTCCGGGCGGCTGGCTCATGCAGGCCGCCCGGCACAACGCGCTCGACCTGCTGCGACGCGAGAAGACCTACCGCGAGAAGCTCGCTGCGCTCGCCGACGAGGGCGGCCCGAACGCCGTGCGGCCCTCACCTGAGCTGGATGATCGACTTCCGCTGCTGTTCGGCTGCTGCCACCCGGCGCTGTCGGCCGAGTCGCAGCTCGCCCTCACGCTGCGCGCCGTGCTCGGCGTCACGACGGCGCAGATCGCCCGCGCCACGCTGGAATCATCGCCGTCGGTGGGTCAGCGCATCTCGCGCGCCAAGCGGAAGATGGCGGCGGTCGGCGTGCCCCTGCGGATTCCCGAGGGGGAGGAGCGCGCCGACCGGCTCGACCTCGTGCTCACCGTGATCTCGGTGATGTACGACGCAGCGCACCTCGCCGCCGGAGCGGACGCCGCGGCCGACCGCGACCTCGCCGAAGACGCCCTCTGGCTCGCTCGCGTCGTCGCTGAGGAGCTCCCGGCCGAGGCGGAGGCGGCCGGGCTCCACGCTCTCCTGCTGTTCCATCGGGCGCGGGAGTCGGCCAGGTCGGCAGGCGGGGAACTCGTGCTCCTCCACGAACAGGACCGCGCCCGGTGGGACCGGGCACTCATCGCGAGAGGGCAGACGGAACTGACGCGCGCGGCGTCGCTCCGCGCCCCGGGCCGGTGGCAGCTGCACGCAGCGATCGCGGCGTGCCATACCGACGCGCCGACGATCCACGACACCGACTGGCGGCAGATGCTGGTGCTCTACGACATGCTCCGTGGCTACGACCGGTCGCCCATCGTCGCTCTCAACCGAGCGGTGGTCCTCGCCCGCGTCGCGGGGGCACGCTCGGCGCTGGCGGAGGTCGACGTGCTGCGCGATCGACTGGCGGGGTATCACCTTTGGCACGCGGTGCGCGCGCACCTGTTGCGAGAAGTGGGTCGCATCGACGACGCCGACGACGCCGACCGCACCGCGTTGAGCCTCACGGCCAACGCCGCCGAGCAGCGCCTGCTCGCCGCCCGCCTCGCCCGCTGACTGGCTCGGTTTCAGCGGATCTCGATGACGGTGCCATGATCGGTGGAACGCCACGGCACGGGAAAGGGGGTCAGGAGCACGCCCTTCTCCCACTCCGACTCGATCTCCTCGGCGAAGGCCGAGGCATCCTCGTAGTTCTCGAACACTCCCAGGATGTTGTTATCGGGGCCGCTGTCGTGATAAACGATCCACACTTCTTTCATGATGCCTTCCACGGGATCAAAGATTCCACTCGCGTCGCGAGCGTAGCTTCTGACTGGCACTATTCCTCGTTGCGCCGAGCACGGCGCTTCTTCAGCCCCCCACGTTCGACGAGAGTGCAGTAGGGCTATCGGATCGGATCTCCGCGGAAGAGATGGAGGGCATCGCTACCAGCAAGGTGGTTGTAGCTGCTCGACCGGCTGCGAACGGAGCCAGCACGCCCGCGGCGCGAGCAGTCGAGCGCTGCCATCTCGATCCGGGGATCATGTGGGAGCGGAAGTCGGGCGCTGGCTACACGTATGGGGCGATTGGCTCCAAACCCCGCATGCACTCCTGCACGGCGGGGGTCCGAAAGACCGCACTCCACAGTGATGTCTACCGGTGGAATGGATGGTGGTGGGACAAGGTGGCAGGCACATTCAACAGTTACGGTACGGGCGACATGCAGCAACGTACTGTCGCTTATCCGTGTAACAAGAAGTCGTGGCAGGTCTACAAGGTCGTGACAACGGGATGGGCGACGAACAGCAAAGGTCAGACGGGCGTCGCGCGGGACGCGATACCTGAGCATCGCTTCTATTGCGGCTGAGCGAATGCCGACGCTGGCTCACGCCTCGGCGGTCGCCACCGCGTGCGAGATGAGCCGCTCGAGCGTTTCAAGGCCGTCGCGCGACAGGATCGACTCCAGGTGCCCCTGCACCGAGGCGTAGCCCGGGCCGCGCAGGGCAAACACGTCGCCCGATTCGTCGGCCGCGATCTCGGTGTCGCCGAGCTGCGACGTGCCCGCGGTCACCCGTGCGGTGAAGGTGTTGTAAAAGCCGATGGAGGCCGGTCGGCCGAACACGTCGACGGTCTTCTGCAGCCCCTGGTGGGGTGCCGCGAGGGGAGCGAGGTCGATGCCGAGCCGGTGCGCAAGGATCTGGTGGCTGAGGCACACGGCCAGCAGCGGCCGGCGCGACGCGAGGCGGGCATCGACGACGTCGCGCATCCGCGCCAGGCGGCCGCTGTCGGGATCGCGCGGGTCCCCCGGGCCGGGGCCCGCGACGAGCACGTCGGCGACGTCGATCGCGGCGGGGTCGGCCTCGCTCCACGGCGTGATCGTGACGTCGAAGCCGAGGTGACGCAACTGGTGGGCGAGCATCGTCGTGAAACGGTCCTCCGCGTCGACCACGATCGCGTGGCGTCCCGAGAACGGCCCGTGATGGTCGGCGGAGTCCTGCGGGTTCAGCCAGAACGACGCCAGCCGGTCGTTACGGGCTGCGAGGAGGGCTGCCACCGTCGGGTCGTCGCCGAGCCGACGCGGCTCGTGAGCGGGGGCGTCCTCGTCGTCGGCGGCGCGCAGTTCGGCGAGCTGGTCGCGCTCGACCGCGCCGAGCGCGCCCAGCACACCGGCCGCCTTGCCGTGGGTCTCGCTCACCTCGCCGTCGGGGTCGGAGTGGCGCACGAGGGTCGCACCTACCGGCACGCGCAGGGTGCCGTCGACGAGGTACGCGGTGCGGATGAGGATGGGAGCGTCGAGGTCGTGACCGCCCTCCGCGGTGGGCGTGAACAGTGCCGCGACGCCGGAGTAGTAGCCGCGGGGCGAGCGCTCGTGACGGGTGATGACGGTGCAGGCGTTCTGCATCGGCGATCCGGTGACCGTCGGCGCGAACATCGTCTCGCGCAGGATATCGCGGGGATCCATCGTGCTGCGACCGCGGAGCATGTACTCGGTGTGCGTGAGGCGCGACATCTCCTTGAGGTGCGGCCCGGTGATGCGACCGCCGTCGCTGCACACCGCCGACATCATCTTGAGCTCCTCATCGACGACCATGAAGAGCTCCTCCGTCTCCTTCGTCGACGACAGGAACTCCGTGAGGGTCTCGACGGTCGCCCCGCCGGCAGGGTGCCGGAAGGTGCCCGAGATCGGGTTCATCGTGACCACGCCGCCCTGTGCACTCACGTGCGCCTCGGGGCTCGCACCCACCGCGACGTGGCCCGGCGTGACGATGAGGAACGTCCAGTACGCGCCGCGCTCGTGCTCCAGGAGCGCGCGGAACCACGTCGCTCCGGCCGTGACGGGGTCGACATCGACGGTGGCGGTGAAGTCACGCCGGATGACGAAGTTGGCGCCCTCGCCGCGGCCGATCTCGTCGGAGATCACGCGGCGAACGATGTCGGCGTACTCGCCGTCGGAGAGGTCGAATCCGGCGTCGGCGAGTGGGATCGCCGTGTCGGGGAGGGCCGAGAGCGCGTCGTCGCGGTCGAGAGCGAGGTGCTCATCGATCACGAGGCACCGCAGCGGCGCCCCGTCGTCGTGGCATTCGAAACCGCGCTCGACGACCTGACGGAACGGCACCAGGGCGAGCACCTCGCGGGCCGTGCCGTCGGCCGCGTGCAGAGGGATGTCGTGCAGGCGCTCGACGTCGACGATCTCGCCGGTGAGCAGCTCGACGTGCGCCGTGTCACGGGCGAGCAGCGCGAACGGGCGACCGCCGTCGAGGGCGGCGCGCAGCTCGGCCGTGAGGGAAGAGGGGCTCGCGGTCATCGCCGGGCCTTTCATACAGTCGGGCGGTCATCGCGGGAACGAAAAGACCGCCTCGATGGGCGGTCTGTGATCAGGGTCGCGAACACACCGCCTCAGCGGGTGAGCCACCAGGAGGTGTTCGCGAACATGCGGTCAGGCTACCAGAAGCGGGGGTGCGGCGAGAGCCGCGGCGGTGCAGGCGACCGGCCGCAGCACGGGCACGTTCGGCCACGGCGCTGGGCCTTCCCCCGGCACGCGCGGCGTAGGCTGGTGAGGTGCCAGCAGTCAACCTCGGAATGCCGCGCGTGCCGGACGTCCTCGCCCCGCGTCGCAAGAGCCGTCAGATCAAAGTCGGCAAGGTGCTCGTGGGCGGCGACGCTCCGATCAGCGTCCAGTCGATGACGACGACGCCCACCACCGACATCAATGCCACCCTTCAGCAGATCGCCGAGCTCACCGCTTCGGGTTGCGAGATCGTGCGGGTGGCGGTGCCGTCGCAGGATGACGCCGACGTGCTCCACATCATCGCGAAGAAGAGCCAGATCCCGGTCATCGCCGACATCCACTTCCAGCCGAAGTACGTGTTCCAGGCGATCGACGCGGGTTGCGCGGCGGTGCGCGTGAACCCGGGCAACATCCGCAAGTTCGACGACCAGGTGGGGGCCATCGCCCAGGCGGCCAAGGCCGCCGGCGTCTCGCTCCGCATCGGGGTCAACGCCGGATCGCTCGATCGGCGCCTGCTCGAGAAGTACGGCAAGGCCACCCCCGAGGCGCTCATGGAGAGTGCGGTGTGGGAGGCGTCGCTGTTCGAGGAGCACGACTTCCACGACTTCAAGATCTCGGTCAAGCACAACGACCCGATCGTCATGGTGAAGGCCTACCGCCTGCTTGCCGAGCGCGGTGACTGGCCCCTGCATCTGGGGGTCACCGAGGCAGGGCCCGCGTTCCAGGGCACCATCAAGTCGGCCACGGCCTTCGGCATCCTCCTGTCTGAGGGCATCGGCGACACGATCCGCGTGTCTCTCTCGGCCCCGCCTGCGGAGGAGGTCAAAGTCGGCCACCAGATCCTGCAGTCGCTCAACCTCCGCGAGCGCAAGCTCGAGATCGTCTCCTGCCCGTCGTGCGGACGCGCGCAGGTCGACGTCTACACGCTGGCCGACAACGTGACCGAAGGCCTCAAAGACATGACCGTGCCGTTGCGCGTGGCCGTGATGGGCTGCGTCGTGAACGGCCCCGGCGAAGCGCGCGAAGCCGACCTCGGCGTCGCGAGCGGCAACGGCAAGGGGCAGATCTTCGTCAAGGGCGAGGTCATCAAGACCGTCCCGGAAGCCGAGATCGTGGCGACCCTCATCGAGGAGGCGAACCGGATCGCCGCCGAGATGGGGCCCGACGCGCCTCTCGGCACGGCGCAGGTCGTCACCGCCTAGCGGTCACCGCGCAGGAACTGGCTGCGCGGCAGACGCCGCCCGGTCGGTCGGCGCCGGTTCGGTCGACGCGCGGTCTGCCCGCATCGTGTCGGCGGTGCCCCGGAGTGCCTGAGCGAGGTCGGCGATCAGGTCGTCGACGTGCTCGAGCCCGATCGACAGGCGCAGGATGTCGGCACCCGGCCGTGCCGCCGCGGCGACGGGACGGTGCGTGAGCGCCGCCGGGTGCTGAACGAGCGAGTCGACGCCGCCGAGCGACACGGCGTGGCCGAACACGCGCGTCGCACCGGCCACGTGAGCTGCGGCCTCGTACCCGCCACGCAGTCGCAGCGACACCATCGCGCCGCCCCCGCGCATCTGCGTGCCGACGAGGGGATTGGCGTCGAGGCCGGGGTAGAACACCTCCGACACCGCCGGGTGGTCGCTCAGCCACTGGGCGATGCGCTCTGCGGCGCTCTGTTGCGCCCGCATCCGCAGCGGCAGGGTCGGCAGGCCCCGGTGCAGCAAGTAGGCAGCCAGGGGATGGAGGATCGCGCCTGTGATGGCGCGGACGGGGCGCAGGCGTTCGGCTGTCTGCTCGCTGCAGGCGATGACACCCCCGATGACGTCGCCGTGCCCGCCGAGGTATTTGGTCGCGCTGTGCAGCGACATCGCAGCGCCGAGCGCGAGCGGGTTCTGGAGCACGGGCGTCGCGAACGTGTTGTCGACCAGCACTGGCACGTCGCCTGCCTGCGCGACGACGGCCGCGATGTCGACCAGTTCGAGCGTGGGGTTGGCCGGCGTCTCCACCACGACCAGCCCCGTGTCGTCGCGTCGATGGGCGCTGATCTCGTCGACGCCGCAATACGTGACCTCGGTGCCGAGCAGCCCCGTGGCGAGGAGGTGGTCGGTGCCGCCGTACAAGGGGCGCACGGCGATGACGTGCGGCTTCCCCGCCGAAGTCGTGTGCGCCAGCAGAGCCGCGGTGATCGCCGCCATGCCCGACGAGAACGCCACCGCCGCCTCGGCGCCTTCCAGCTGTGCGAGCCCGTGCTCGAACCGCGCGACCGTCGGGTTCCACAGTCGGGCATACACGGCACTGCCACCCTCGAACGGACGTCCGCCGCCGGCGAGCACCTCGTAAGAATCGCCGCCGACCTCGACGTCGGGCAACGGATAGGTCGACGAGAGGTCGAGGGGCGGCGCGTGCACGCCGAGAGACTCGAGGTCTTCGCGGCCGCCGTGGACGGCGATGGTGTCGAAGTGCGGCTCGGTGGGAGTGGCGTCGGGATGCGGGGAACGGGGCATGAGCGATACTGTTGCGCAGAACGGCGCCGAATTCGATAGCTCTTGTGAAATATTCGATGGAAGGGCGATCTGCTTGCGGTATCGCTCGTTCCCCCTCGCCAAAGGAGTCGCCCGTTGTCCGATCCGCAAACCGCCCCTGCCGCGCTCGACGACCTCGACCTGCGTCTGCTCGCCGTTCTGTCGAAGCAGCCCGGACGCTCCAACAAGGCCCTCGCCGCAGACCTCGGCATCGCGGAGTCGACCTGCGCCTACCGGGTGCGGGCGCTGCGCTCGCGAGGGATCATCGCAGGCGTGCGGATCACGCTCGACGTCGCGGCCCTCGGACTTCCGCTGCAGGGTGTCATCCGGGTGCGCCTGGGGCGTCATACGCGAGAGGGTGTCGGCCGTCTCTTCGACGCCCTCGTGAACACGCCCGGTGTGATCGAGGTCTTCCACGTCGCGGGGGAGGACGACTTCCTCGTGCACGTCGCCGTCGAAGATGCCGCGGCGCTCCGCGACATCGTCCTGCAGCACATCACGGTGCACGAGACAGTGCGCACGACCGAGACGCACCTCGTGTTCGAGCGGCGCGAAGGAATCGGCCCGTTGGCGCGCATCGGCGCCCCCACGGTCTGAAGCCCGTCACTGCAGACAGAACTCGTTCCCCTCCGGGTCGCGCATCTGGTAGTAGTGCTCGGGCCACGGTCCCCACTGCTGATCGACGAGGCGCACCACGGTGGCACCGAGCGCGACGATGCGCGTCTTCTCCTCCTCGAGACGAGCGCGTGGATCTTCAGCTCCGTCTGTGACGGTGACGTCGATGTGCAGCCGGTTGCGCCCCTCCTTCGGACCGTCGGCATGGTGGAAGAAGAAGCGGGGGCCGGCGCCGGTCGGATCTTCGGCGAGACCGCGTGACGCGAGGTCGGCGTCGGTGAGGCCCGCCGCTTTCAACTGGGCGCGCAGTTCGTCTCCCCACTCCTGGTGGGGATATCCGAAGACGTCCGACCAGAACCGGGAGAGCCTCTGGGGGTCGTCCGCATAGAAGGTGATGTTGCCGAGCGTGGCCATGGTGTCCTCCGATCTCCGGATGTCGAGACGCTACCCCGCCTCTCCGACATCCGCACGGGTTGCCGCGCCTCGACCATCGATGCGGCTACATTCCCTGGACGGCATGAGCGTGACCGAATCGTTGTTCCGTCTCCGTGTTGCCGTTCGCGGTCGCTGACAGGATGGCGGCATGAAGATTCGGATCGTCGTTCCGCTCCTCGTCCTCGTTCTCGCGGTGTCCGCGTGCGCGCCCACGCCCGAGCCGCAGCCGTCGGCAGCGCCGACGACCCCCGCGCCGATCGTGACGCCGACGCCGACCGAGACGACGCCTCCGCCTGTGCTCACGCCCACGGTGGCGTTCGGTGGCGACTGCACGCGGATGCTGTCGGATGCGCAGCTCGACTCCCTCCTCGGTGAGGGGTGGGCGACCTATGCCGACAAGAAGAGCGAATGGGAGGTGCGCCCGGTCGCCGGCCTCGAATCCGTCCAGACGCTCGGCGGGATCGACTGTCGCTGGGTCGCTGCGGAGGACGTCGAGACGGGCGCCACGCAGCAGCTGAGGGTCGTGCTCCTCCCCGCAGAAGAGGCGCCCGCGGGCTTCGCGAGCGACTTCGCCGAGCCCCGCTGCGACCCGGCGTACGACGCCACCTTCTGCCGACTCGCGCAGACGCACGGTGATGCCTGGGTCATGGCGAGCGCCGGACACCTGTCCGGCGAACCGCCCGTCGAACTGCTCGAGAAGGCGGTCGCCGAGGCGGCCGCGTCATTCGACGGGGTCGCGGAGGCCGCCAGCTGGCAGGAGACCTGGTGGGAGCTCCCGTCGTGCGACTCGCTCGCCGACCGCATGCGGCTCGACGAGGTCATCGGCCGCGGCTTCCGCAGCGGCTACTGGGAGGGGCAGGAGCAGCCCGAGCAGACGCTCCTCGACCAGGCGGGGGTCGAGCGCACCTGCCCGTGGTCCACGGGTGACCACGCGCCCGCTGACGGCGAGTTCTACATCGTGGACATCGCGCTCTCGAGCGGGGGAGCGTGGCGCTGGGAGGAGATCTCGGGTCACGAGGCCGCCGACCCCGTGGAGGTCATCGGCGCCCAGGACGCCGTCGTGTTCGAGGCGGGAACGCGCAGCACGCGCGTGTTCGTCACCGATGGGACCAACGTCCTGGCGGCAGGTGGGGCCGCGTCCGACGCGATGATCGAGATCGCGTCGCGCGCGCTCGCCGCCCTCGGCGCCGACTGACTCAGTTCCAGAGGGAGTGGTACGCGTTGATCGCGGGCTGCCCTCCCAAATGCGCGTACAGCACGGTCGAGTCCTTCGGGATGTCGCCCGAGCGCACCAGGTCGATGAGTCCGGCGAGTGACTTCCCCTCGTAGACGGGGTCGGTGATCATCGCCTCGAGCTGCGCGCCGAGCGACATCGCCTCCATCGTCGACTCGACGGGCACGCCGTAGAGGTCGCCCGACCATCCGTCGAGCACCTGGATCTCGTCGTCGCGGATGTCGCGGCCCACCTCGATGAGCTCCGCCGTGTGGCGGGCGATGCGAGCCACCTGGTCGCGGGTCTTCTCGAGGGTCGCCGACGCGTCGATGCCGAGCACGCGGCGTCTGACCCCGGTGAGCTCTTCGAGCGCCGCGAATCCGGCGATCATCCCCGCGTGAGTGGAGCCTGTGACGGTGCAGACGACGATCGTGTCGAAGAACACGCCGAGCTCCTTCTCCTGCTCGGCGAGCTCGAACGCCCAGTTGGCGAAGCCGAGTCCGCCCAGGCGGTGCTCCGACGCACCCGCCGGGATCGGGTAGGGCGTGCCGCCGGCGGCCTCCACCTCGGCGAGTGCCTGCTTCCACGAGTCGCGGATGCCGATGTCGAAGCCGGCGTCGTCGAGCCGGGAGTCGGCCCCCATCATGCGCGACAGGAGGATGTTGCCCACCCGGTCGTTGGTGGGGTCGTCCCACGGCACCCATTTCTCCTGCACCAGACGCGCCTTGAGGCCGAGGTGAGCGGCGACCGCGGCCACCTGGCGCGTGTGATTGGACTGGTAGCCGCCGATCGACACGAGCGTGTCGGCGCCCGAGGCGAGGATGTCGGGCACGAGGTATTCGAGCTTGCGAACCTTGTTGCCGCCGTACGCCAGACCGCTCGAGACGTCTTCGCGCTTCGCCCAGATCTGCGCGCCGCCGAGGTGCTGCGTGAGGCGCGGCAGGTGCTGGAGTGGGCTGGGCCCGAAGGTGAGGGAGTGGCGGGGGAAGTCGGCGAGCTTCATGCAGGGGTTCCTTCGTCGGGTGTCGTGGTGTCGATGATGAGGGTCTGCCAGGTCTGCTCGGCGACGCGGGCAGCGCCCTCGGCGTCGCCCGCGGCGAGCAGCTCGATGAGACGCTCGTGGCGCGCGATCGACTCCTCGCCCTCGCTGGATGCGAACCGCAGGCGCTCGGCGCGTCGCAGCACCGGCTCGTATTGGGCGATGACCGCCCGCACGGCGTCGTTGCCGCAGGCGTCGACGGCGATGGCGTGGAACTCCTCGTCGGCGTGCAGGGCCGCCTCCACATCACCCGACCGCTGCGCCCGGGCGAACGCGGCGTTCGCGGCGCGCATGCGCTCGACGTCTCCCGCACGCAGTCGTGGTGCGGCGTCGCGTACCGCGAGCGCGTGCATGGCGGCCACGACGGCCTGGGCGTTGCGGACGCTGCGGGTGTCGAGGGGGGCGACGACGGTCGAGCGCCCGGGCGTCGCGCGGACGAGGCCGGCGCGAGCGAGCTCGAGGAGCGCCTCCCGGACGGGGGTGCGGCTCACACCTAGCCAGGCGGCGAGTTCGGCGTCGCGCAGCTGCTCCTCGGGGGCGAGCGTGCCGTCGACGATGGCGTCGCGCAGCCGCACGTAGACGTCGTCGCGAAGGAGCGATCGAGAGGGGAGGGTTTCAGCGGGAACCGGCATGATATGCAATATACCGGGCCTGGGAGGCCGTTCTGACCATCTCGCGGGCGCGCCGCTGCGGCGATCCGACAGGAGCGATGTTCAGTGGAGGGCGCCGCCTACGGGCGCCTCGCCGGGGCCGTCGTCGCTCGCGGTCGAGATCGCGATGCGGAGCGCCGTGACGATGTCGTCGAGGGGGAGCGCGGGCTGGTCGGCAGGCGCGTCTTCCGCCGCCCACGGGACGTGGATGAACCCGGTCCGGGTCGAACGCCGCGCGGCGGAGAGCGCCGTGAAGAAGACGTGATTGCACACGAACGTGCCGGCCGTGTGGGAAACCTCCGCGGGGATGCCGGCGGCTGCGACCGCCGCCGCGATCGCCTTGACCGGCAACGTGGCGAACGCGGCGGCGGGTGCCCCCTCGATCGAGGGCTCGTCGACCGGCTGCGCGCCGTCGTTGTCGGCGATGCGCGCATCGGCGAGGTTGACGGCGATGCGTTCCACGCCGACGGCTGAGCGTCCGCCCGCGAGGCCGACCGCGACGATCACATCCGGCTCGTGCGCCGTGATCAGCGAACGGATGCGCTCGGCGGCGCCCGCGAAAGCGACCGGCAGCACCTCCGTCACGAGCCGCTGCGGCCCGTCCCAGGTCGCGGCGACACGGCGTACGGCATCGCCGCTCGGATTCACCGCGTCGCCTCCGAACGGCTCGAACCCGGTGAGCAGCACGGTGCTCATGTCGGCTCGCTCTCTGCCGAAACGGCGACGGGCGCGAAGTCGATCGTCCCGCCGTCGACGTCGGCGCGCACGAGCCGGAGGCGCACCACCGCTCCGGGATCCGCCTCCAGGGAGGCCACTTTCGCGTCGACGGGCGGGCGCTGCAGCTGCACACGGGCACCGTCGCCTCGCATCGCGAGCACCGTCGCCGAGAACTCCTCGCCCTCTCGGCCGTGCAGCACGGCGGCCTCGACCCGGTCGAGCGCACCGGCCATCAGCTGGGAGGCGCGCTGGCTGCTGCGGCTCATCAGCTCCGGGAGCTCGTCGAGGCTGTCGCGCGCCCAGCCCGGGACGTCCCGGCCGTTGCACAGGGCGTCGCAGATGACGAGCGACCAGCGGTCCACGAGACGGCGCAGGGGAGCGGTCGTATGGGCGTACGGTGCGCCGATCGCCGCTTGCTCGATCGCCTCGGGGAGCTCGCCGTCGAAGACGACGTAGCCTGCTCCGCGGAACAGGCCCGCAGCGTACTCCTTGACCGCGCGGGCGGCGGCGGAGCGATCGAGCTCCCGCAGGTAGTCGCCGTAGGGGGTGTCGAGCCGCCAGGGGATGCCGAGCGCGATCGTCCGACTGCGGAAGTCGGCGACATCCTCGGGCTGGGCGGGCGGCATCGTCCGGAGGACGCCGACGCCGCCTCGCACCATGATCTCAGCGGCGGCCATCCCGGTCATGAGTGAGACGTGCGCGTTCCAGTCCTCCAGCGGCACGCCTTCGCTGCGCTCCAGCCGGTAGCCGTCGCCCTCGGAGACCACACGCGACTCCGGCAGGTTGAGACTCGCGCCCCCGCGTTCGCGTTCGCGTTCCGAGCGCTGCTCGCCGAACCACGGCATCGCGGCGAGCGTGGGCGGCGCCGTCCCGTCGTCGATCGCGGCCTGCGCGTCCGCGTAATTCCACTGCCGGCGTGAGCGGACGACGGCACGCGTCAGCGTGGTCTCGACGGGCCGGGCGCCGTCGTCGAGCACGAAGCGCCAGACGAACGCCCGGCGGTCCTGCTCGGGGAGGAGCGACGCCGCGTCCTCGCTGATGACCGCGGGATGCAGCGGAACCCGGCCGTCGGGCGCGTACAGCGTCTGCCCTCGTCGCCGCGCCTCGTCGTCGAGGGGTCCTCCTGGCGTCACATACGCCGGCACGTCGGCGATGGCGTAGTGCAGCACGGCGCCGTCGCCCACGCGCTCCAGATGCAGGGCCTGATCGAGGTCGGTCGACCCGGCGGGATCGATCGTCAGGAACTCGATCTCGCGCAGGTCGGCGAGCCCGTCCCCGAGGCGAGACTTCCACCTCGTGTGCGGCGCGCTCCGCCTCGGCCTGCACGGCGGCGGGGAAAGCATCGGGAACGTCGAGACCTCGGCGGAGGGCGGTGAGCGCGGCGGCGAGTTCGGCGCGGACCTCGGCGGGGACGATGCGGGAGCGGCGGGCGGGCACGGGGCCAGTGTAGGCGGGGCGCGCCCGCGGTGGCCCCGGCGGAATGGGCCGCGCGGTGCCGCGGACTAAGCTTGACGCTCGTGGTCACCCGTCTCTCCAACTTCTTCCTCCGCACGCTCCGCGAAGATCCCGCGGATGCCGAGGTCACGAGTCACCGGCTGCTCGTGCGCGCCGGCTACATCCGACGTGCCGCCCCCGGCGTGTTCACGTGGCTGCCGCTCGGCCTCCGGGTGAAGGCGAAGATCGAGGCCGTCATCCGCGAGGAGATGTCGAACGCCGGCGCCTTCGAAGTGCACTTCCCGGCGCTCCTGCCGCGCGACCCGTACGAGGCGTCCGGACGCTGGACGTCGTACGGCGACAACATCTTCCGTCTGCGGGACCGCAAGGGCGCCGATTACCTGCTCGCGCCGACGCATGAGGAGATGTTCACGCTCCTCGTGAAGGACCTGTACTCGTCGTACAAGGACCTGCCGCTGACGATCTATCAGATCCAGGACAAGTACCGCGACGAGGCACGTCCGCGTGCCGGCCTCCTGCGAGGCCGCGAGTTCACGATGAAAGACGCGTACTCGTTCGACTACACCGACGAGGGCCAGAACGTCTCGTACCAGACGCAGCGGGACGCGTACGAGCGGATCTTCCAGCGCCTCGGTCTCGAGTACGTCATCGTCGCGGCCGACAACGGCCTCATGGGCGGCGCCCGCTCCGAGGAGTTCCTGCACCCGACGCCCGTCGGGGAGGACACGTTCGTGCGGTCGGCGGGCGGGTTCGCCGCGAACGTCGAGGCGTTCACGACGGTCGTGCCCGAGCCGATCCCGTTCGACGGTCTCGCCGAGCCGGTGATCTTCGACTCTCCGGGCACCCCGACGATCGAGACGCTCGTGGCCCACGCCAACGCGCACCTCGACGGCGAGTACACCGCGGCCGACACTCTCAAGAACGTCGTGCTGGCGCTCACGCACCTCGACGGCACACGCGAGGTCGTGGTCGTGGGTCTTCCCGGCGACCGCGACGTCGATGACAAGCGCGCAGAGGTCGCGTTCGCACCGGCGGCCGTCGAGCCTGCGACGCCCGAGGACTTCGCGCGGCACCCGCTGCTCGTCAAGGGCTACATCGGCCCGTGGTCGCCCGAGGGCGCCCTGCTGGGCGAGGAATCGGCCACCGGCATCCGGTACCTCCTCGACCCCCGTGTCGTCGATGGCACTTCGTGGATCACGGGGGCCAACATCGACGAGAAGCACGTGCACTCCCTCGTGGCCGGCCGAGACTTCTTCGGCGACGGGGTCGTCGAGGTCGCGAACGTCCGCGCGGGCGACCCCGCGCCCGACGGCTCCGGCCCGGTCGAGCTCGCCCGCGGGATGGAGATCGGCCATGTCTTCCAGCTCGGCCGCTTCTTCGCAGAGACCCTCGGGCTCAAGGTTCTCGACGAGAACGGCAAGCTCGTGACCGTCACGATGGGTTCGTACGGCATCGGTGTCACCCGCATCCTCGCGATCATCGCCGAGCTCAACAACGATGATCGCGGCCTCATCTGGCCCGAGTCGGTCGCGCCCTTCGACGTCCAGGTGGTGGCGACCGGCAAAGACCCCTTGGCATTCGCGCTCGCCGAGCAGGTGGCGGCCGACCTCGAGGCGGCGCAGCTCGACGTGCTCTACGACGACCGCGCGAAGGTGTCGCCCGGCGTCAAGTTCGCCGATGCCGAGCTGGTCGGCATTCCCCGCATCGTGATCGTCGGACGCGGCGCCGCAGACGGCCAGGTCGAACTGTGGGACCGCCGCTCGGGCGCCCGCGAGGTCGTCCCGGCGGCCGAGGCCGTGGCGCGGCTGAGCGCGCGCTGACTCAGCTCTCCTGCTCGGGCCGCCCGCCGAACCACGGGCGCCCGAGCGGTACGACGCGAAGGCCCATCGTCCGCCACGCGAACTTCTCGACGAGCAGATAGGTCGCCAGCGCCGAGGCTCCGAGCAGGAGCACGGCGCCGACCGTGGTGAGCGCGGCCACGTCGGCGAATGCGCCCGCCGATTCCAGCGCGAGGCCGGCCGAGACGAACAGCAGCGTCAGGGGGAGGACCGTGTTGCGCGTGGCGGCGGCGAGCGCGAATCCGGCCGCGATGAGGGCGAACATGAGCGAGAACAGCCCGCGTGCCGGGCCTTCGACTTCGAAGAAGCCGAGTTCGCCGCCGAGGAGGAATCCCGGCATGCAGATCCAGTACCACCCGAATGCGTTGTAGACGATGAAGTGGAAGTCGTCGCCGTCGACGTACGAGAGCATCCCGGCGATCACCTGGACGACGCCGCCGAACACGGCACCCACCCAGAACACCGTGCTCTCGTCATGCACCCCCAGGTGCGCCAGCTGGGCGGTCAGGGTCGCGATGACGAAGCCGAGCAGGCCGATGAGGCCGGGATCGGCGCGGCGGCCGGCGGGGGGCGCGAATGCGGCAGAAGGGGAGTGGTGGTCGGTCACGCCCTCACGCTAGTCCTCCGCATGGACGCGCGGACGGGGGTGGGTCGTGGAAATCCGCGGCGACGGCGGAAGACGGCGTGCCGTGGTCAGCCGCGGCTCACCCTGCCGTGCCGCATCGTGTCGTCGGGGGTGTCGCGCGTTACGAGAGCCTTGAGCATCCCCGCGGCGATCACGAGCTTGCCGTGTGCCGGTTCCCAGAACTCGGCTTCGCGGATCTGAACGCGCAGGAGCGCGATATCGGGGGTGTCGAGACCGTCCTCGAACCAGATGTCGAGCGACGGCGTGTACAGCCGTTCCATGAGAGCGCGGTCGTGGACGACACGCGCCGTGCCCGCCACCGACACGAATCGCATGCCCTTGCCGTCGAGGTAGGAGAGTCCCACGTCGTGGTCGGCCTCCACTTCGTCGACCTTCTTCGAATGGTCGGAGGTGAAGAACCAGACGTTCCCCGCCGCATCGACCTCGCGCGTGCTCATGGGGCGGCTCACGAGATGCCCGGCGTCGTCGCGTGTCGTGAGCATCGCGAAGTCGATGTCTTCCACGAGTTCCTTGAGGCGTGCCAGAGCGGCCTCGCCGGTGAGGTCTTGTTGGTCGGTCATGGTGCGACGCTCGCACGAGCGGTGGGCGGCGGGGAGGGGGTTGACAGGGCCCGCCGTCGCGCGACGGGGGCGGCCGTTCAGGCGCCGGCAACCCGCTGGAGGCAGAGCGTGGCAGGCTGGACGCCATGACCGACCGCACTCCTCCCCCTCAGGTCACCGTTCCCTCGAAGGTCACCGCGGACGTCCGCCAGCTCCTCGCCGACGCCGGCATCACCGAGGACGTCGAGCTCGTCTCGCGGATCCTCATCACCGGCGTGGGGCTCGGACTCGACGAGACCAGTCGGCTCGACCTGAAGATCACGTCGGCGGCGCTGTCGGAGATGCGCGCCGCCTTCCGTCTCTTCGCGCCGTACCGCGACGCGCCGAAGGTCACGGTGTTCGGCTCGGCGCGCACTCGCGCGGAGGACCCGCTGTACCGGGCGACCGTCGACCTCGCGCGGGAACTCGCTGGACGCGGCTGGATGGTGGTGACAGGAGCCGGGCCGGGAATCATGCAGGCCGCGGCGGAGGGGGCCGGTCCTGACAACTCGCTGGGCGTGTCGATCCGGCTGCCGTTCGAGGAGAAGCCCAACGCGATCGTCGCCGCCAACGCGAAGAACGTCGCGATGAAGTACTTCTTCACCCGCAAGCTGATGCTCGTCAAGGAGTCGAGCGGCTTCGTCTGCATGCCGGGGGGATTCGGCACCCTCGACGAGATGTTCGAACTGCTCACGCTGCAGCAGACGGGTAAAGCCGAGCCCACGCCGATCGTGCTGCTCGATGCCCCCGGAGGGACGTTCTGGCAAGGGCTGCGCGACTTCTCCGAGCACCATCTGGTGCCGTCGGGGGTGATCTCGCCCGACGACCTCGACCGTGTGCTCTTCACCGATTCGGTGGAGGAGGCCGCGGAGGAGATCACGGGTTTCTGGCGCAACTACGACTCGCTGCGCTGGGTGGGTGACCGTCTCGTGCTCAGGCTGCTCGCCGAACCCACCGACGACGAGGTCGCCTCGCTGAACGAGCGCTTCGGGCATCTCCTCGCCGACGGCACCATCGAGCGGACCACCGCGCGCCGCCGGGAGATCGAAGACGACGACCGCGTCGATCTCCCACGCCTGATCATGCGCTACGACCAGTTCCAGGTAGGACGCCTGTTCCAGCTCATCCGGGCCGTCAACGACTTCGCGAGCGCTCCGCCCGCATCGCCGCCCGCTCGCCCGCGCAGCTGATTCCTCGCCTGCGCGACGGATTCCTCGGCTGCGCGGCCGGCTTTCTGGACGCCTACAGGTGCGCGTAGCGCGCGCGGAAGAAGCAGAACACCCCGTACGCGACGAACCCCGTTCCGACCAGACCCACCAGGAACGGCCCGGCGAACATGTCGAGGAGTGTGTCGATCGCCCCGTCGAGGCCGCCCGCCGTGTCGGGATCGACCGTGACGGCCGCGATGGTGACGAGGATGCCGACGACGACGAGCGCGATGCCCTTCGCGATGAACCCGACGACCCCGAGGACGGTGATCGCGGTCCCGAGTCTCCTCTCGGGGATGTCGACCTTCTTGCGGAACGAGCGCAGCACGCCCATCACCAGGAAGGAGACGCCTCCCACCCCGATCCCGATGCCGACGAGGCCGAGCAGCCACGCGCCGCCGGGGAGGTTCAGGACGCCACGGCTGGCCTCCTCGGCGGTCTCCTCGGCGTTGGGTCGGGCGCCGAGCGCGACCGACGCCGAGATGATCCCCAACGCCAGGAAGACGAGCGCCTGACCCCATTCGGAGATGCGGACACCCCATTTCTTCACGTCGGAGGTGCGGGTGGCGAGGAGCCCGTTCGCCGCGTGCCAGACTCCGAGCGCGCCGAGGAGCACCGCGAGCGCCCACAGCCCCACGAAGCCCAGCGGAACGCCGCCGATGGTCTTGAATGCGCCCGCTTGGTCCCCTTCGCCGCGCGCCCCGAGGGCGATCGCGATGGCGATGACCCCGATGAGCACGTGCACGACGCCGTTCGCCGCGTACCCGCCGCGGGCGAGCGCACGGAGCGCGGTGGAGGAGCGGGCCTCGCGCGCCGCCCGCTTGGCCGTCGCGCCGTGGGTCATGGGCCCACGCTAGCCACGTGGCGGGGCTCGTGTCATCTTCGGCGAGGCGCGATCGCGCGGGCTCACGGCCCGTGGTCTCCGGGCGCACTCGCAGGCCGCATCGGGTAACGTGGATGGGATGCCGCGGCGGTGACGCCCGCGGCGGAAGAGCTGAATAGGGAGGCACCTGTGGACATCGATCTGGGACTGCTGCGCACGGTCGAACGCGAGAAGGAGATCCCCTTCGACGAACTCGTGCGGATCATCGAACAGGCCATCCTCACGGCGTACGCGAAGCACACCTCGCCGACGGGTGAGCTGCCCGCCGGGGCCCGCTCCGAGCTCGACCGCAAGACCGGCCACGTCGCCGTCTTCATCCCGCTGCTCGACGACGAGGGTACGGTCATCGGCGAGGAGGAATCGACGCCGGAGGACTTCGGTCGCATCGCCGCCTTCGCCGCCAAGCAGGTCATCAGCCAGCGTCTGCGCGACATCGCCGACGACGCGATCCTCGGCGAGTTCCGCGGCAAGGAGGGCGACATCGTCGCCGGTGTCATCCAGCAGGGGCCCAACCCGCGCATGGTGCACGTCGACCTCGGCACGATCGAGGCGATCCTGCCGCCGGAAGAGCAGGTGCCGGGGGAGGAGTACACCCACGGTTCGCGTCTGCGGGTGTACGTCACGTCCGTCTCAAAGGGCACCAAGGGTCCGTCGATCACCGTGTCGCGCACCCACCCGGGGCTCGTGCGCAAGCTGTTCGCCCTCGAGGTCCCCGAGATCGCATCGGGCCTCGTCGAGATCGTCTCGCTCGCTCGGGAGGCCGGCCACCGCACGAAGATCGCGGTGAAGGCGAACGACCCGGCTATCAACGCCAAGGGCGCGTGCATCGGAGAGCTCGGCCGCCGCGTGCGCGCCGTCACCGACGAACTCGGCGGCGAGAAGATCGACATCGTCGACTACGACCCGGAGCTCGCGGCCTTCGTGGCCAACGCCCTGTCGCCCGCGAAGGTCACGTCGAGCTTCATCCTCGACGCCACGAGCAAGGCGGTCCGCGCCCTCGTCCCCGACTACCAGCTGTCGCTCGCGATCGGCAAGGAAGGGCAGAACGCGCGACTGGCGGCGAAGCTGACGGGCGCGAAGATCGACATCCAGCCGGACAGCATCCTGGAGTCGTGACGATCGGCCTCCCCGCTGAAGGGGGTAGGATGGAACCTGTTCGAACGTGCGTGGGCTGCCGCGCGCGTGCCCCACGCTCCTCGCTTCTGAGGGTCGTCGAGCGGGATGGCGTGCTCGTCGCTGACGAGAGGGCCGTCCTCGCCGGACGGGGCGCGTGGGTGCACGACACGAGCGAGTGCGTGGACACCGCCATCCGGCGCCGCGCCTTCGGACGAGCATTGCGTGTGTCAGGCCCGCTTGACACGCAGACCTTTCAAACCACCCACCAGCGAAACGGCTGAACGGCTATGGACTCAAAGTGAACGGCTCGAAATGAGACCCTTCCGCCAATAATGGTCTGCCCTGTCCGGGTAGACCCCAGACAGGAGAATTGTGGCAAAACCACGCGTGCACGAGATCGCTTCCGAGCTCGGCGTCGACAGTAAAGTCGCGCTCGCGAAGCTGAAGGAGCTCGGCGAATTCGTCAAGAGCCCCTCATCGACGATCGAGCCCCCTGTGGCTCGGAAGCTTCGGGCTGCGCTCGAAGCAGACGGCAGCGCCAAGGCTGACGCCAAGCCCGCTGCCAAGCCGGCCCCGGCCCGTCCCGCCGCCCCTGCGGCGAAGCCCGGTCCGGCGCGCCCCGCGGCCCCGGCTGCTCCGGCGGCAGAGGCTCCGGCACCGAGCGCGCCCGCCCCGGCAGCACCGGCCGCTCCCGAGGCGGCACGTCCCGCTGCGGCGGAGACGGCGGCACCCGCCCCGGCAGCGCCCGGTTCTGGAGCGCCCGGCTCGGCCACGCCCGGCCCGGCTGCACCGCGTCCCGGTGGCGCTCCGCGTCCCGGCAACAATCCGTTCGCCTCGTCGCAGGGCATGGGCCAGCGTCCCGCCGGCCCTCGCCCGGGTAACAACCCGTTCGCGTCGGCGCAGGGCATGGGCCAGCGCCCGACACCCGGCAACATCCCGCGTCCGCAGGCCCCGCGTCCCGGCGCCCCGCGTCCCGGCGCTCCGCGTCCCGGCGGCGCCGGTCGTCCCGGTGGCGGCGGGCGTCCCGGCGCACCGTTCCAGCAGCGTCCCGGAGGCCCCGGTCGTCCCGGCGGCGCCGGTGGCGGCTTCCAGCGTCCGGGCGCTCCCGGCGCGGGCGGCGGCGGCGGCTTCGCCGGTCGTCCCGGTGGCGGCGGCGGTCGTGGTCGCGGTCCCGGCGGCGGCACGGCAGGTGCGTTCGGAAAGGGTGGCGGCAAGTCCAAGCAGCGCAAGTCGCGCAGGGCGAAGCGGCAGGAATTCGAGATGCGGTCGGCGCCGGTCGTCGGCGGCGTCAACGTCTCGAAGGGCAACGGCGAGATCATCCGCCTTCGTCGCGGTGCCTCGATCGCCGACTTCGCGGACAAGCTGGAGGCGCTGCGCGGCTACACCGTGCAGCCCGGCACGCTCGTGACGATCCTCTTCAACCTGGGCGAGATGGCCACGGCCACAGAGTCGCTCGACGAGGCCACCTTCGAGGTGCTCGGTGAAGAGCTCGGCTACAAGATCCAGATGGTCTCTCCCGAGGACGAGGACAAAGAGCTCCTCGAGGGCTTCGGTCTCGACCTCGACGCGGAGCTGGAGGCGGAGAGCGAGGACGACCTCGAGATCCGGCCGCCGGTGGTCACCGTCATGGGCCACGTCGACCACGGTAAGACGCGACTGCTCGACGCCATCCGCCAGACCAACGTGGTCGCGGGTGAGGCCGGAGGAATCACGCAGCACATCGGCGCGTACCAGGTGTGGACGGAGCACGACGGCATCGAGCGTGCCATCACCTTCATCGACACCCCCGGTCACGAGGCGTTCACCGCCATGCGCGCCCGTGGTGCCCAGGTCACCGACATCGCGATCCTCGTGGTCGCCGCCGACGACGGCATCATGCCGCAGACGGTGGAGGCCCTGAACCACGCACAGGCGGCCGGTGTCCCGATCGTCGTCGCGGTGAACAAGGTCGACAAGCCCGAGGCCAACCCGGCGAAGGTGCGTCAGCAGCTCACCGAGTACGGCCTCGTGGCCGAGGAGTACGGCGGCGACGTCATGTTCGTCGACGTCTCCGCGCGTCAGGGAACGAACATCCAGGCGCTGCTCGATGCCGTCCTGCTGACGGCCGACGCGGGTCTCGACCTCACGGCGAACCCGAACAAGGCCGCCCGTGGTGTCGCGATCGAGGCGAAGCTCGACAAGGGTCGCGGCTCGGTCGCCACCGTCCTCATCCAGTCCGGAACGCTCCGCGTGGGCGACGCGATCGTCGCCGGCACGGCGTACGGCCGCGTGCGGGCGATGATCGACGAGAACGGCGACGCGGTCGAGGAGGCCTACCCGTCCCGTCCGGTCCAGGTGCAGGGTCTCAACTCCGTGCCGCGTGCCGGTGACACGTTCATCGTGACCGAGGAGGACCGCACGGCTCGCCAGATCGCTGAGAAGCGTGAGGCCGCCGAGCGCAACGCCCAGCTGGCCAAGGCCCGCAAGCGCATCTCGCTCGAGGACTTCACCCGCGCTCTCGAAGAGGGCAAGGTCGAGTCGCTCAACCTCATCATCAAGGGTGACGTCTCGGGTGCTGTCGAAGCCCTCGAGGAGTCGCTCCTCAAGATCGAGGTCGACGATTCCGTGCAGCTGCGGATCATCCACCGCGGCGTCGGTGCCATCACCGAGTCGGACATCAACCTGGCGACGATCGACAACGCGATCGTCATCGGCTTCAACGTCCGTCCCGACACGAAGGCACGCGAGCGCGCCGCCCGCGAGGGCGTGGACGTCCGGTTCTACTCCGTCATCTACAACGCGATCGATGACGTCGAGCAGTCGCTCAAGGGCCTGCTCAAGCCGGAGTACGAAGAGGTCCAGTCGGGTGTCGCCGAGATCCGCGAGGTGTTCCGCTCCTCGAAGTTCGGCAACATCGCCGGTGTCATCGTGCGGTCGGGAACGATCACGCGAAACGCCAAGGCGCGCGTCATCCGCGACGGAGTGGTCATCGCCGATGGCCTGGCCATCGAGTCGCTGCGCCGCTTCAAGGACGACGTCACCGAGGTGCGCACCGACTTCGAAGCCGGTATCGGCCTCGGCAGGTACAACGACATCCAGATCGGCGACGAGATCGAGACCACCGAAATGGTCGAGAAGCCTCGGAGCTGATCCCAGCCGGAGGTCACCGTCTCGGCGGTGACCTCCGGTCTCGGATGTCCCCCTTCGGCAAGAGCGGGGCCCGTTCCCCGATTGCCTCAGGGTGACATCCGAGACCTCCGGCCCCCGCCTGAGCAGCGATGGTTCGAGCCCGCCCGCGGCGGGTGAAAGAGATAGAGGGAAGAAATGAGTTCGGAACGTCAGGCACGGCTCGCCGACCGTATTCGCGTGCTCATCGCGGAGCGTCTGGACAAGGGGCTGCGTGACCCGCGCCTCGGGTTCGTGACGATCACCGACGTCCGCGTGACCGGTGACCTTCAGCACGCATCGGTGTTCTACACGGTGTACGGCACCGACCAAGAGCGCGAGGACTCCGCTCAGGCGCTCAAGTCCGCCACAGGGATGCTGCGCAGCGAGGTCGGACGCCGACTCGGCGTGCGGCTGACGCCCACGCTCGAGTTCATCCACGACGCGCTCCCCGAGAACGCGGGGCACATCGAAGACCTGCTCCGTGAAGCGCGCGAACGCGACGCCGTCGTCGCAGGGCTCGCCACCGGCGCGAACTACGCCGGCGAGGCAGACCCGTACGTCAAGCCGCGCGAAGACGACGAGAGCGACGACACCGACGACTGACCCGTCGCCACGACGCGGTGTCGTGCCCGAGCGTCAGTGGGGGAGCCGCAGGCGTCCCTCGACCGCTTCGGCCAGGCCGTCCGCGACGAGGGAATCGATCGCCCGGTCGCGCTGCCGCGGGTCGGGCCAGTCTGCGATGACCGTCGACAGCTCCACCGGCGCCGGCGCCGCGTCACGCAGCACGCGCAGCACCGCGCCCCGGGCCTGGCGGTCGCTGCCCTCGTAGGTCGCCTGCCGACGGCGGGTGTCGCCCGTGTCGGGATAGCCGGCCGCCCGCCACGCGCACTGCGCGGCGAGGGGGCACTGCGCGCACCGTGGCGTCCGCGCCGTGCAGATGACGGCGCCGAGCTCCATGGCGGCGGCGTTGAACACGGCCGCGTCGTCGCGGTCGTCGGGGAGCACCGCCGACATGGCGGTCAGGTCGCCCTTCGACGGCGGACCGGGTTGGGAGCGTCCGTCGACGGCACGTGCGAGCACGCGGCGCGTGTTCGTGTCGACGACGGGATGGCGGTCGCCGTATGCGAACGCGGCGACGGCGCGTGCCGTGTAGTCGCCGATGCCGGTGAGGGCCAGAAGGTCCTCGACATGGCGGGGCACGGTCCCGCCGTGCCGGTCGCGGATCTCCACTGCAGCGCGGTGCAGCCATAGCGCCCGCCGCGGATATCCCAGGTTCGCCCACTGGTGCACGGCGTCGGCCGGCGGCGCGGCGGCGAGATCGCCCGGTGTCGGCCACCGCTGCAGCCACGCCTCCAGGTGCGGGATCACGCGCGCGACGGGTGTCTGCTGGAGCATGAACTCGCTCACCAGCACGCCCCAGGCGCCGAACCCCGGCACGCGCCACGGAAGCTCGCGTGCGTTGCCGCGGTACCACGCGAGCAGCGGAGCGGCGAGGTCGGGCATCCGATCAGCCTACGACGCCGAGCTGCGGCCGCGGCACGTGCGACGGGCGCTGCGGCCGTAGGCTGGAGGTCATGCGCCTGCCCGTCACCCCCGCCTCCACGCTGTGGCGCGAACTCCGTGACGAAGCACGTCGCGCCTACCCGCGGGGCCGCGTGCTGATCGCCGTCGACGGAGAAGACGGCGCGGGGAAGACGCGCTTCGCCGACAACCTCGCGGAGGTCTTCCGCGAGGACGGGGCGGCGGTGTACCGGGCGTCGATCGACGGCTTCCACCGTCCTCGCGTCGAACGGTACGCGCGCGGACGCACCTCACCGGAGGGCTTCTACCGCGACTCCTACGACTACGCCACCTTCCGGCGCGTGCTCATCGACCCGTTCCGCTCCGGCGCGGGCACGGGGGCAGGGTTCCAACTCGTCGCGTTCGACGTGACGCGCGACGAGACGGTCGAGGCGTCGTGGGAGACGGCCCCGCGGGATGCGGTGCTGATCGTCGACGGCATCTTCCTCCACCGCCCTGAACTGCGCGACCTGTGGCACTGGTCGCTGTGGCTCGACGCTCCCCTCGACGTGCGATACGAGCGCATGGCGCTCCGTGACGGCACCGATCCCGATCCGGCTGCGGCATCGAACCGGCGCTACCGCGACGGACAGGAGCTGTACCTCCGCGAGGCCCGTCCGCGCACCACGGCCTCGGCCATCGTCGACAACACCGACCCTGCGGCACCCGTCCGCGTGTATGAGGACTTCTGCTGATGGCGGCTGCACGGGGGATCCTGCTTGTCGACAAGCCCGGCGGCGTCACGAGCCACGACGTCGTGGCTCGGGCGCGGCGGGCGCTCGGCACGCGCAAGATCGGACACGCGGGGACGCTCGACCCGATGGCGACGGGCCTGCTCGTCCTCGGCGTCGGACCGGCCACGCGACTGCTCACCTACCTCGTCGGCCTCGACAAGACCTACGAGGCGACGATCCGGCTCGGCGTCTCGACCGACTCCGACGACGCCGACGGCTCCGTCACCGACCGCGCCGACCCTGCCGCCGTCGCCGCCGTCGCCGACAGTGCGATCAGCGAGGAGATGACGGCCCTCACCGGTCGGATCTCGCAGGTGCCCAGCACGGTGTCGGCGATCAAGGTGGGCGGCAAGCGCGCCTACGACCTCGCCCGTGCCGGGCAGGAGGTGCAGCTGAAGGCCCGCGACGTGACGGTGTCCCGGTTCGACCTCCTTGCCCTCCGGCGCTCGCCCGACGGTGACGGGATCGACCTCGAGGTCGTCGTCGACTGCTCCAGCGGCACCTACATCCGTGCTCTGGCCCGCGACCTGGGCGCCGCGCTCGGCACGGGAGGCCATCTCACCGCCCTCCGCCGCACGCGGATCGGTCCGTTCCACGTCGACGACGCCGTCGCCGAGCTCGCGCCCGAGACGCCACTGCTCTCCGACGCCGAGGTCGCCGTGGCCGTCCTCGGCTCGGTCGAGGTCACGGCCGAGGAGGCGCGCGACCTGCGCCACGGGAAGCGCCTGCTCGGAGCCGGCGCGCGGATCGGTGACGCGACGCCTGCGGCGATCGATCCCGACGGGCGACTCGTCGGGATCGTCGAGCGCCGGGGAGACGACGTCAAGAGCATCATGAACATGTCGGAGGAGGACTCAGCGTGATCCTGTGGTTCACGATCGCCCAGCTCGCGGTCGCGGTGGTGGTGGGTCTCGTCTGCACGGTCGTCGGGCTCGCCGGGCGTCGCCCGAGCGACCTGACCGTCGGCGGCATGGCGCTCGTGCTGCTGCTGCTCATCGCCCAGGTCGTCACGGGGATCGTCGCGCCGCTCGTCGGAAACGCGCCGACCGGCAGCCTCCTCGAGTTCTGGGTGTACCTCGTCTCGGCCGTCCTGCTGCCGCCGGCGGCGGTGCTGTGGGCGCTGATCGAGCGCAGCCGGTGGAGCACGGTGATCATGGGGATCGCGGCGCTGGCCGTCGCGGTCATGCTGTGGCGCATGCAGGTGATCTGGACGCTCCAGGGGGCGTGACCGCCGCCGTCCGCGCCGAGCGGCGGACGCGCGCGCCTATCATGGGAGACGTCATGTCTTCGTCCCGTCCCCGCATGACCGGTATCGGTCGCGTCCTCGTGATCGTCTACGCGATCATGGCGCTCGCCGCCACCGGTCGCTCGTTCGTCCAGATCGTCCAGGACTTCGACGCCGCCCCCGTCGCGTACTCGCTGTCGGCCGCCGCCGCCGTCGTGTACATCCTCGCGACGACGGCTCTTGTCAAGGCGGGATCGCGTCGCTGGTACGTCGTCGCCTGGGCAGCCGTGTGCTTCGAGCTCGCAGGCGTGCTCATCGTCGGCACGCTGAGCTTCGTGGTGCCCGAGCTCTTCGCGCACGATGCGACCGTCTGGTCGGGATTCGGCTACGGATACTTCTGGGTGCCGCTCGTGCTGCCCGTGCTCGGCCTGTGGTGGCTCGCCAAGGGTGGGCGCGAGACCGGAGTCCGGGAGCCGGAGCTCGTCGAGGAAGGGTCGTCCTGGTGATCGTCTTCCGCGACATCGACGAGGTACCGGCCGACTTCGGGCCCAGCGTCGTCGCGATCGGAAAGTTCGACGGCGTGCACTCGGGGCACCGCGCCGTCGTCGACCGCGCGCGGATCGAGGCGGCGGGTGCCAACGCGAAGGTCGTTGCCGTCACCTTCGATCGCAACCCGCTGAGCTTCCTCCGACCCGAGCTGTGCCCGGATCCGCTGACGAGCCTCGACCAGAAGCTCGACCTGCTCGCCGCCGAGGGCGTCGACGCCACGCTCGTCCTCCGTTTCGACGCCGAGCTCGCCGCTCTTCCCGCGCGAACGTTCGTCGAGCGCTTTCTCGTCTCGGGCCTTCGGGCCGTGACGGTCATGGTCGGCGAGGACTTCCGCTTCGGCCGCGGGGGAGAGGGCGACCCCCGGCTTCTGACCGCGCTCGGCGCGGAGGGCGGCTTCGCTGTCGACGTCGTGAGCGACGTGCAGGGCGGCGGTCGTCGTGTCTCTTCCACCTGGGTGCGGGATGCGCTGGAGCAGGGCGACGTCGAGGGCGCCGCGCGTCTGCTCGGCCGTCCCCACGCCATGCGCGGGATCGTCGTCCACGGGCTGAAGCGTGGCCGTGAGCTCGGCTTCCCCACCGCGAACCTGGCACGCGAGGCGGAGGGATTCGTGCCCGCCGACGGTGTCTACGCCGGGTGGCTCGTCGACGAGGGTGCGGACCGCGACCCCGCGCGTGCCGTCACGCACTATCCGGCGGCGATCTCGGTGGGCACGAACCCGACATTCGATGACGTGCCGGTGCGACAAGTCGAGGCGTATGTGCTCGACGAGACGCAGCTCGACCTCTACGGTCACCGCGTCGAGGTGCAGTTCACCCACCGCATCCGCGGCATGGTCGCGTTCGAGGGCATCGAACCGCTGCGGACGCAGATCGCCGACGACGTCGACCGCGTGCGCGCCGCCCTCGCGGGCTGATCACGCAGACGACGAGGTTCAGTACGAGGAGCTGTCGACCGCGCCGGTCGCCTCTTCGCCGGCGTCGACGCGACGGGCCTCGCCCAGGATGACGGCGCTGCCGCTGGTGCCGAGACGCGTGGCGCCGGCATCGAGCATCGCGAGCGCGTCGCTGTAGCTGCGCACACCGCCCGACGCCTTCACCTGCACACGCGAGCCGACGTTCTCGCGCATCAGCCGCACGTGCTCGACGGTCGCGCCGCCGCCGGCGAATCCCGTCGACGTCTTGACGAAGGCGGCGCCGCCGGCTTCGGTCAGCCGGCTGCCGCGGGCGATCTGCTCGTCGTCGAGGAGGGCCGTCTCGAGGATCACCTTCGTGACGTGTCCATCGGCGGCCGCCACGACGGCCCGGATGTCGTCGGTCACCTGCTCGTCGAAGCCGGAACGGAGCGCGCCGATGTTGACGACCATGTCGAACTCGACGGCGCCGTCGGCGAGGGCCTGCCGCACCTCCGCCACCTTCGCGGCCGTCGAGGTGGTGCCGTGCGGGAAGCCGATGACGGTTCCGACGGCGACGCCGGTGCCCTGGAGTCGCTCGACGGCGTGCGCGACGTCGCTCGGACGCACGCACACGCTGAAGACGCCCCATTCGGCGGCGATGTCGAGTTCGGCATCGACATCGGCGCGGGTCAGTTCGGGCTTGAGGATCGCGTGATCGAGGGTGGCGGCCAACGCGCGCTCGGTGATCTGGGGCATGAGTTCAGCGTACGCCGTGAGCGCTGCGGGCGTGCTCGCCAACGGCGCCGGGCCTGCCCCACCGGGAGCGGGGGAGACGGGCGTGGGCATCGCTCTCCGACGCCAGACAGGAGACGTCCGGGCGCCGCGTCGTGAAAGGCGGCGCCGCGTTCGCGCGCCGGACAGGGCGTTCGCGCTACACTGGCCGCGAGGACTTCGTCCCGCCGTCGCCGCAGCTCGCAGAAGCGAGTACCCGCAGCCGGGAGGACTCAGTCCCGACTCACGCCCGCGACATCCTGTCACGGGCACGACACCCGCTCGTCGATCGACATCTCGTCTCTCGACCGGGCAGCACCGGCCTTCCGCCGATTCACACGCTCAGGAGGAGCATGCCGACTACGGCACCCGCCGCTTCGAAGTCCGCGACCCGACGCCGTCGCGGCTCGTCCGCACGCCGCGACGACGAAGCGCCCCTCATTCCCATCCTCGCCCGCAAGGTGAGAGAGGTCGAAGCAAAAGCCCAGCGCGGCAAGCTCGGCCCCACCAACCGCGTCAAGTTCCAGGTGATCGCGTTCCTCGTCCGCGAGGAGAGAGCCCGCGTCAAGGCGGAGGGCGACATCGCCGCTGCCACCCGCGCCGAGCTGCTCAAGCGCCTCGACGGCGTGGCGACCATCCTCGCCAAGACGGCTGCACGCGACACCTCGCTGATCCAGCTGCTCGAGGTCGACCAGGCGACGTCGCCGGTGGCCCGCCGTATGCGACGCGACTGGCTGCTCGAGTCGGGCGCGGAACTCGCTGAAGACGAACTCATCATCACCGACGCGGCGCCCGTGCAGACGCCGGTGGTGCCCGCCGCGCTCGCTGAGCGCCAGGTGGTGCCGCCGCAGATCGACGCACGCCGCGAGTCGAACCCGTTCCTCGCGCCCGACCTGTCGCTGCGTGCCCCCGTCGAAACCGTGCGCCGCCGACTCGACGGGTGGGAGCTCATGGGCCCCCTCTACAAGGCGTTCGAGATGGGCGCCGGCGGCGGTGCCGCGTCGATGGACCTGCCGCCTGTGCCCGAGTTCGACCGGCTGTCGCCGAAGGGCCTGGAGATCATGGCCCACCAGTCCCGCTTCCTGGAGGCGGTGCGCGCCGGTCACCGGTCGTTCCTCCTCGCCGACGAGCCGGGCCTCGGCAAGACCGCGCAGTCGGTGCTCGCCGCATCGGTCGCCGACGCGTACCCGCTGCTGGCCGTCGTGCCCAACGTCGTCAAGATGAACTGGGCGCGCGAGGTGGAGCGCTGGACGCCGCACCGTCGTGCCACCGTCATCCACGGCGACGGCGCCGACGTCGACGCGTTCGCCGACGTCTTCATCGTCAACTACGAGGTGCTCGACCGGCACCTGTCGTGGCTCGGCACGCTCGGACTCAAGGGCATGGTGGTCGACGAGGCGCACTTCATCAAGAACCTCACCTCGCAGCGTTCGCAGAACGTGCTCGCCCTCGCCTCGCGTATCCGCGAACAGGTGCGCGACCCGCTCATGCTCGCGCTCACGGGTACGCCGCTCATCAACGATGTCGAGGACTTCGACGCGATCTGGCGCTTCCTGGGCTGGACCAACGGCGAGAAGCCCGGTCCGCTCCTCATGGAGAAGCTCGACGCGACAGGTCTCACCCCGGCCGACAAGGCGTTCTACCCTGAGGCGCGCGAAGCCGTGATCTCGCTCGGCATCGTCCGCCGCAAGAAGAAGGACGTCGCCTCCGACCTGCCCGACAAGCTCGTCGCCGACCTGCCCGTCGAGCTCGACGACGAATTCGGACGCTCGATCCGCGCCGCCGAGCAGGAGCTCGGCCAGCGCCTGGCCGCGAAGTACCGCCGCATCATCGAGGCCCGCGGCGATCGCGTGGTCCTCGACGAGATCGACGAAGACATCGTCCGCCTCGTGGCGCACGGCGAGCTCGAGGAATCGAAGGCCGCCGGGTCGGGCTCGGACAACGTCTTCACGATGGTCCGGAGGATCGGCCAGGCCAAGGCTCTGCTCGCCGCCGACTACGCCGTCCAGCTGCAGCGTTCCGTCGGCAAGGTGGTGTTCTTCGCGAAGCACATCGACGTCATGGATGCCGCGGAGGCCCACTTCGCGGCGTCGGGACTGCGTACGGTGTCGATCCGCGGCGACCAGACGACGCCTGTGCGCCAGCAGGCGATCGACGCGTTCAACAACGACCCGGAAGTCGCGATCGCGGTGTGCTCGCTCACGGCGGCCGGCGTCGGCCTCAACATGCAGGCCGCGTCGAACGTCGTGCTCGCGGAGCTGTCGTGGACGGCCGCGGAGCAGACGCAGGCGATCGACCGCGTGCACCGGATCGGCCAGGACGAGCCTGTCACCGCCTGGCGGATCATCGCCGCGCACACGATCGACACGAAGATCGCGGAGCTCATCGACTCGAAGCAGGGGCTCGCGCAGCGCGCCCTCGACGGCGACCAGGTCGACCCGACCTCGAGCGACTCGGTCCAGCTTTCGGCGCTCATGCACTTGCTCCGTCAGGCGCTCGGCGCGTTCTGACGGCCGGCGGCTCTTCGGCGGCCGGGCTTTCGACGGCTGGCCGCGGTGACAGCGCCCCCACGCGGCGATAGTGTCGAGTGCGAGGCGATGGCGCCGCTTGGAACACCCCTGAATCACAAAGGATCCTCACCATGAAGATCGGCATCCTCACCAGCGGCGGCGACTGCCCCGGCCTGAACGCCGTCATTCGCGGCCTCGTGCTGAAGGGCACGACGAAGTACAACATGGAGTTCGTCGGCATCCGCGACGGGTGGCGAGGCGTCGTCGACGCCGACTTCTTCCCGCTCACCCGGCACGAGGTCAAGGGGCTGTCGAAGGTCGGCGGCACGATCCTCGGCACCAGCCGCACCAACCCGTACGAGGGTCCTCGCGGCGGCGCAGAGAACATCGCGAAGACGCTGTACACGCACCGTATCGACGGCATCATCGCGATCGGCGGCGAAGGCACCCTCGCGGCGGCGAACCGCCTGTGGGGCGACGGCATCAACGTGCTCGGGGTGCCCAAGACGATCGACAACGACCTTCGGGCCACCGACTATTCGTTCGGCTTCGACACGGCCGTCAACATCGCGACCGACGCGATGGACCGCCTCCGCACGACCGGCGACTCGCACCAGCGCTGCATGGTGGCCGAGGTCATGGGTCGCCATGTGGGCTGGATCGCACTTCACTCCGGTGTCGCCGCGGGCGCGCACGTCATCTGCATTCCCGAGGTTCCGATGTCGCTCGACGACATCGCCGCGCAGGTGCAGAAGGCGTTCGACCGAGGGCGTGCGCCGCTCGTCGTCGTCTCGGAAGGCTTCAAGCTCAAGGGGCAGGACGAGGCGTACTCCGACAAGGGCCTCGACGCGTTCAACCGGCCGCGTCTCGGTGGGATCAGCGAGGTGCTCGCGCCGGAGATCGAGCGCATCACCGGCATCGAGACCCGAGCCACCGTACTCGGCCACATCCAGCGCGGTGGATCACCGTCGGCGTTCGACCGGGTGCTGGCCACGCGTCTCGGTCTGCACGCCGCCGACGCCGTCATCGACGGCGCCTGGGGCCAGATGGTCTCGATGAAGGGCACCGACATCGTGCGCGTGCCGTTCGCCGAGGCGCTCGGCGAGCTCAACACCGTGCCCCTCTACCGTTACGAAGAGGCCGCCGCGCTCTTCGGCTGAATCGCCCCCTCTTCCCTCGAGGATGTCCCACTTCCGTCGGGGCGTGTCCCACTTCCGTCGGGGCATGTCCCACTCTTGGCCGCTATGTGGCGGCCCGAACAGCCAGAATCGGGACATCCGGGCTTCCTCCCCACGGAGTGCGCAGCCTCCGGCGGTCTCTGGATGGCGGAACGGGCGCCAGCGATCTGGTGGCGGGCGCGAGGATCGGCGAATGGCCACGCGACCTCAGCTTCCCTCTTCGCTCCCGACGGCGTTCACCGTCGCCCAGGCTGCCGCAGAAGGCGTGCCGCTCGGGCGACTGCGCGGTCGCGAACTCACCCGCCCGTTTCACGGCGTGCGGGTGCGAGGTGGGCTTGATGGCTCGTCGCTGGAGGACGTATGCCAGGCTCTGGCTCCGCGCTTGCGGGACGGCCAGTTCCTGAGCCACGAGACCGCGCTCTTCCTCGTGGGTGCCGCCATGCCCGAGTGGCCGTATCGCCCGGGTGTGCACGTGTCGACGCACCGGCCGGCCCGCGAACCGCGCACGCGAGGCGTCATCGGCCATCGGCTTCAGGCGCGCGAGGCATCGACCATCACGGTGCGGGGGATCCCCGTGGAGCACCCTGTCCGCGCATGGCGGCAAGCGGGACGCCTCTGGCGGCGGGAAGACCTCGTCGCTGCGGCCGACAGCCTCATCGCAGGAGAGGACGCATGGTGCACGATCGACGAGCTGCGTACTGAGGTCGCGACGATGGGTGACGAACGCGGCGGCATTCTGACGCGCGCACTGCGAGAAGTGCGCGCGGGGGTGCGGTCGGCGCGCGAGACACGGCTGCGTCTGCTCATCACGGCGGCGGGGCTGCCCGAACCGCGTGTCGCGTGGGACCTCTTCGATGCGCGCGGCACGTTCGTCGCGGAACTCGACCTCGCGTACCCGCATCACCGCATCGCCGTCGAATACGACGGCCGGATCCACGCTGACGATCCGCGGCAGTTCGCGAAAGACGCCGACCGGTGGGCCGCGATCCACCGGGAGGGATGGCACCTCGTGCGCATCCTCTCGCATCACCTTCGCGGCGACGGCAGCGTCGCGGTCGGCATGGTGCGCGAGGCGCTCACGCGGGCGCACTGGACGCCTGGTCGCTGATCCGGCGGGTGCGGCTCTTCGTCCGGCGTCGCTGAGGTCGCCGGACGGTGCGTGTCCCACTTTCGGTCGGTTAGCGGTACCCGAAGCAGCTCTTAGTGGGACATGCCCCGCCGGAAGTGGGACATGCCCCGCCGGAAGTGGGACACGCCCCGCCGGGAGAAGGAACGGTCAGTCTGCGAGGCCGAGCACGTCCAGGATCCACGCGAGGTCGAACGCGCGCTGACGCCACGCGTTGTACCGCCCGCTCACACCGCCGTGGCCTGCGACCATCTCGCACTTCAGCAGCGCGTCGGCGCCGACCTCGCGCAGCCGGGCCACCCACTTGGCCGGTTCGACGTACAGCACGCGGGTGTCGTTGAGCGACGTGGTCGCGAGGATGCGCGGGTACGTCACGTCGTCGCGCACGTTCTCGTAGGGCGTGTACGACTTCATGTAGCGGTACACCTCGGCGTCGTGCAGCGGGTCGCCCCATTCGTCCCACTCGATCACGGTGAGCGGCAGCGACGGGTCGAGGATCGTCGTCAGCGCGTCGACGAAGGGCACATCGGCGAGGATCCCCGCGAACAGTTCGGGTGCGAGGTTCGCCACGGCGCCCATGAGCAGCCCGCCGGCCGAGCCGCCCTCCGCCACCATCTGCGCCGGGGTCGTCCAGCCCTCGTCGACGAGGTGCCGTGCGCACGCGACGAAGTCGGTGAACGTGTTGCGCTTGTGGAGGAGCTTGCCGTCCTCGTACCACTGGCGCCCGAGCTCGCCGCCGCCCCGCACGTGCGCGACCGCGAACACCACCCCGCGGTCGAGCATCGACAGTCGCGCGACCGAGAACCCGGGTTCGATGGAGTGCTCGTACGACCCGTAGCCGTACAAGTGCACGGGGCGGGCAGCCGCGCCCGGTTCGCCGAACGACCGCTTCCAGACGAGCGAGATCGGCACGCGTGTGCCGTCGTCGGCCGTCGCCCACACGCGCTGCTGGCCGTAGTCGTCGGGGTCGTAGCCGCCGAGGACGGGCTGCTGCTTGCGGAGGAGGAGCTCGCGCGTCGCCACGACGTAGTCGTAGACCGTCCCGGGTGTCGTGAAGGAGCCGTAGCCGAGCCGGATCATCGGCGGCGCCCACTCGGGGTTGCCCGCCGTGCCCACCGAGTACAGAGGCTCGTCGAAGGCGATCTCGTCGACCGCGCCCGTGGCGTAGCCGAGCATGCCCAGGCGGGGAAGCCCTTCGCGGCGGTATGCGACGACGCCCCAGTCGCGGAAGGCCGACATGTCGAGCAGACGGCGGCCCGGCTCGTGGGGCAGCACGACAGCGCGTGCGCCGGCAGGGTCGGCGGCCGCGACGCGGACGAGCTCGAAGTCGAGGGCTCCATCGTTGTGGAGGATGTACAGCACATCCTCACCGTCGACGACGGCGTGGGTCGCCGAGTATTCGACGCCCTCGCGGCGAGGCCAGACCGAGCGAGGCTCGGCCCGCAGGTCGTCGGCGGGGACGAGGAACTCCTCCGATGTGATCGAGGAGCCCACCTCGATCATGAGGTACCGCTCGCTGCGCGTGAACCCGGCGCCCACCCAGTAGCGCTCGTCGGGCTCGTGGAACAGGGTGGCGTCAGCGGCGGCATCGGTGCCGACCTCGTGGAGCCACACGGTGTCGGGACGCCACGCGTCGTCGACGGTCGTGTAGACGACGAAGCGTCCGTCGGGCGAGAAGGTGGCGCCCGCCGAGGTGTTCGCGATCTCGTCGGCGAGATCGTCGCCGGTCGCGAGGTCGCGGATGCGGAGCGTGTAGCGCTCGTCGCCCTCGACGTCGACGCCGTAGAGCAGCAGGCGCCCGTCGTTCGAGACCTCGAGGCTGCCGAGCGAGAAGAACTCGTGGCCGGCGGCCTCGACGTTGCCGTCGAGGAGCACCTCCTCGCCGGGGACAGGGATGTCCGGGGCCAGCTCGGGCGGCGTCCAGTCGTCGGGCGAAGCGAGCGGGGCGCGGCAGTGGATGCCGTACTGCTTGCCCTCGACCGTGCGGCCGTAGTACCACCAGTCGCCGCGACGCGAGGGGACCGACAAGTCCGTCTCGAGAGTGCGCCCCTTGATCTCGTCGAAGATGCGGGTGCGCAGCGACTCGAGGTGTGCCGTCCGCGCCTCGGTGTAGTCGTTCTCGCTCGTGAGGTGTGCGATGACCTCGGGGTCGTCCTTCGCGCGCAGCCATTCGTACCGGTCGGCGACGTCGTCACCGTGGTGACTGCGGGGGACGGGGCGGGCAGGGGCGACGGGAGGCTGCGACGTGCTCACCGATCCACGGTAATCCACCGCGAGCAGCAGCGGGGCGCCGAGACGTCCCGGGCGCGGCGCCGATACGTCCTGGGCACGGAGCGATCGCTGCGCAGGTGGGTTCTGTGATCGCGTGGGAGTGTGCGAAGATTTCTGTCGTCCGGTTGCCGGATCATGAACCCACGGTGAACTCTTCGTTCGCGCCACGACGTCTCGTCGTCGACACCCCACACGCCCCTGAAACGAAAGCGAACTGTGGAAGCCGCAGTATTCATCGTGGTGCTGGTGATCGCACTGGCCCTGTTCTTCGACTTCACCAACGGATTCCACGACACCGCCAACGCCATGGCGACGCCGATCGCGACCGGGGCTCTCAAGCCCAAGGTGGCTGTGCTCCTGGCGGCGGTGCTGAACCTCGTGGGGGCGTTCCTGTCGACGGAGGTGTCGAAGACCATCTCCCACGGCATGATCCGGGAAGACGGGATCGAAGCCGCCACCTTCCTGCCGATCATCTTCGCCGGTCTGATCGGCGCCATCACGTGGAACATGCTCACGTGGCTGCTGGGCCTCCCGTCGAGCTCGTCGCACGCGCTGTTCGGCGGCCTCATCGGAGCCACGCTCGTGGGCGCGAGCGTCACGGCGATCGACTTCGGCGTGGTCATGAGCAAGGTCGTGCTGCCCGCAGTCATCGCCCCGTTCACTGCCGGGATCATCGCATTCCTCGTGACGAAGCTCGCATACACCCTGACGCGACGCTACGACGGCAAGCCCGACGGGCGTGACGGCTTCCGGTGGGGGCAGATCTTCACCTCGTCGCTCGTCGCGCTCGCGCACGGCACGAACGACGCGCAGAAGACGATGGGCGTCATCACGCTCGCCCTCATCACCGCCGGCTTCCAGGACCGCGATCACGCCGACCCGCAGTTCTGGGTCATCTTCGCCTGTGCCTTCACGATCGCGCTCGGCACCTATATGGGCGGGTGGCGCATCATCCGCACGCTCGGCAAGGGGCTCACCGACGTCAAGCCCGCACAGGGCTTCTCGGCCGAGTCGTCGACCGCCTCGACCATCCTCGCCTCGAGCTTCTTCGGCTTCGCCCTCTCGACGACGCAGGTCGCGTCCGGGTCGGTCATCGGCTCGGGCCTCGGGCGGCGGGGCTCGACGGTGCGCTGGCGCACCGTCGGCCGCATCGCGGTGGGCTGGCTGTTGACGCTCCCCGCGGCGGCGGCTGTGGGCGCCCTGGCCGCTCTCATCGTGCTCGTACTCGGTCCCGTGTGGGGCGTGTCGGTCGGCGCGGTGCTCGCCGTGGCCATCATCCTCGCCATCTTCCTGCGGTCGCGCCGCAACGCGGTGCACGCAGGCAACGCCATGAGCGAGGTCGCCGACTCCGGACACGCCGTCAAGGTGAAGCGGAATCCGCCGCCCACGCGTCGCCAGCGGGCGATCCTCCGTGAGCAGGCGCGCCTCAAGGCCGAGCAGGAGGCGCGTGAGAAGGCCGCACGCAAGGCGAAGGCGAAAGCCGATGCGAAGAAGGCGGCGGCCGACGCCAGACGGGCCGCGGACGACGCGCGCGCGTCGAACAAGGCGAAGGCCGCGAAGTCGAAGGCCGAAAAGGCGCAGACGTCGAAGCAGCCGAAGGGGAAGAGCAAGTGAGCGTCGCGATCGACTGGTTCGCATTCCTCGAGGTCTTCGCCGCAGCCCTGACCGGCGCGGCCGTCGTGGTCACGTTCTACGCCCTGGGCCTGCGGATGCTGGTGCGGGCGGGACGCGCGCCCGTCGTGGCGCCGGCGGAGTTCACCGACGCGATCACCGTCATCACCGAGAAGGAAGCGCGGCGCGCGGCGAAGGCGGCGGCGAAGGCGGCGCGGAAGAGCCCGCTCACCGACGGCCAGCGGGCATTCGCTCTCGTCGTGGCGTACGTGTGCTTCACGGTGTCGGCGCTCGCCGTCCTCGGCGGACTGCTGCTGATCGTCCTGCACTGACGCCGTCGGCGACCGCCCGTAGGCTGACGGCATGGCTGCCGCTTCCCGCCCCGACATGGGCCCCGTCCAGTTCGGCCAGCACCCGCCGGCCCGTCGCACGATCATCCACATCAGCGACACCCACCTGCTGGCGGGCAACCGTCCCCTCGGCGGGCGCTTCGACACCGCGGCGAACCTCGCCGAGACGCTCGCGGCTGTCGAGCGCACCGGCACCCGCCCCGATGCGATCGTGTTCACGGGCGATCTCACCGACCTGGGTGAGCCGGAGGCCTATGCGGCCCTGAGGGCCGCGGTCGAGCCCGTCGCCGATCGTTTGGGCGCACCCGTAGTGTGGGTCGCCGGCAACCATGACGAACGGCCCGCGCTGCGCGCCGGCCTCCTCGGCGGCGACGCGACCGAGGAGCCGGTCACCGGCGTGTGGGATCTGGGCGGCCTTCGCCTGATCGCGCTCGACTCGTCGGTGCCGGGCTGGCATCATGGCGACCTCGACGCGACGCAGCTCTCCTGGCTGCGCGATGTCCTGGCCGAGCCTGCCCCGCTCGGCAGCCTGCTGGCGCTGCATCACCCTCCGCTTCCGAGTCATATCCCGTTCTTCGATGTGCTGGAGCTGCAGCATCAGACGGAGCTCGCAGATGTCTTACGGGGGACCGACGTGCGAGGCATCCTCGCCGGGCACCTGCACTATTCGACGAACGGCACGTTCGCCGGGATCCCCGTGAGCGTCGCCGCCGCCACCTGCTACACGATGAACCTCCAGCGCCCTGCGGCGACGGTCAACGGGATGGACGCGGGCCAGTCGTTCCATCTGGTGCACGTGTACGACGATGTCGTGACCCACGCGGTCGTCCCGGTCGTCGCCGCCGAGACCGGTGATCACTTCTCGGAGGAGTGGGTGGCGCAGATGGCGCAGCTCACCCCCGCGCAGCGGCTCGAGGCGTTCTCGCGCAAACCGTCCCGCTGATCGCGCCGCGCCGCCGCGGCGTACACGTGAACCGTGAGGTTGTACGCGGAGTACATCGTCGTGCCCTGTGGGCGGGGCTAGGCTCGAAGCGATCCGACCCCCTTCGAGACCCACAAGGACTCCACGCACCATGGCTCAGGACGCAACGATGCGCACCCGTACCGAATCCGACTCCCTCGGTTCCCTCGAGATCCCCGCCGACGCCTATTGGGGCATTCACACGGCGCGGGCACTGGAGAACTTCCCGATCTCGCAGCGGCCGATCTCGGTCTACAAAGACCTCGTGGTCGGGCTGGCGATGGTGAAGCAAGCGTCGGCCCGCGCGAACCTCGAGATCGGCGTGCTCGATGCGGAGCGCGCGAACCTCATCGACCGCGCGTCGCAGCGCGTGATCGACGGCGAGTTCCACGACCAGTTCGTCGTCGGGGTGATCCAGGGCGGCGCGGGCACGTCGACCAACATGAACGCGAACGAGGTCATCACCAACGTCGCGCTCGAGATGGCCGGGCGCGAGAAGGGCGACTACGCCTTCCTGTCGCCGATCGACCACACCAATCGCAGTCAGTCGACGAACGACGTCTACCCGACGGCGGTCAAGATCGGGCTGAGCCTCGACCTGCTGACGCTCCTGGAGGAGCTCGACCTGCTGCGGCGGTCGTTCCTCGCGAAGGCCGTGGAGTTCCACGACGTGCTCAAGATCGGTCGCACGCAGCTGCAGGACGCCGTCCCGATGACGCTCGGACAGGAGTTCCACGGCTTCGCGACGACGCTCGGCTACGACCACCAGCGCCTCACCGAGAACGCGTACCTCCTCTACGAGATCAACATGGGTGCGACGGCCATCGGCACCGGCATCACGACCCACCCCGACTACGCGGCCGCCGTGCTCCGTCACCTCCGCGAGATCAGCGGTCTCGATCTCGCGACCGCCGATGACCTCGTCGAGGCGACGAGCGACACCGGCTCGTTCATGTCGTTCTCGGCGTCGCTCAAACGGAACGCCATCAAGCTCTCGAAGATCTGCAACGACCTGCGTCTGCTGTCGTCGGGTCCGCAGGCGGGCTTCGGCGAGATCAACCTCCCGGCCCGCCAGGCCGGGTCGAGCATCATGCCCGGAAAGGTCAACCCGGTCATCCCCGAGGTCGTCAACCAGGTGGCGTTCGCGGTCGCCGGCGCCGACCTCACCGTCACGATGGCGGTCGAGGGCGGCCAGCTGCAGCTCAACGCGTTCGAGCCGGTGATCGCCCACTCGATCTTCCAGTCGATCACGTGGATGCGGCGTGGCATGCGCACCCTTCGCGTCAACTGCGTCGACGGGATCACGGCGAACCGCGAGCGCCTCGGCGCGATGGTGGGGGCGTCGGTGGGAGTGGTGACGGCTCTGACGCCGTTCATCGGCTACGCGGCGTCGGCGGCGCTCGCCAAGACGGCGCTCCTCACGCACCGGAACGTCGGGGACCTCGTGGTGGAGGCCGGACTCATGTCGCGCGAAGAGGTCGACAAGCAGCTGTCGCCGGCGCGGCTGTCGGGCCTCGAGGCGATCACGCAGGCCATCCCCATCGTGCAGCCCGCCGAGAACGTCGTCGAGTCCTGACGGGCGGAGGCTTTGCGCGCACGACCAGGATGGCGCTAGCGTCGCCCATGCCGGGTATTCCGGCGCAGTGAAGGAGATCCGAATGACCGACCCGCAGAACCCCGCACAGCAGCCGCCGGCCTACGAGACCCCCGCCTACCCGTCCGCGCCGCCCGCTGCCCCCGCCTACGCACAGGGTGGCTATCCCGCGCCGGCCGGACCCGTCCCGGGCAAGACCCTCGGCATCGTCGCCTTCGTGCTGTCGTTCTTCGTGCAGCTCGTGGCCCTGGTGCTCGGCATCATCGCGCTCGTGCAGAGCAAGAAGGCCGGTCACGGGAACGGCTGGGCGATCGCGGCCATCATCATCAGCGCTGTGGGGCTGGTCATCGGGACGATCGTCTTCTTCGCCTTCGTGCTGCCGACGTTCAGCGCCGCGGCGACGTGCGCCTCGGACCCCTCGGCGATTGTCACGGTGTGGGGCGTCAGCCTCCCGTGCAGCGAGATCGTCAACCCCTGACCCGTCCCCGACGAGACGGACGACGAACGGACGGTGCCCCTGTGGGCCCGTCCGTTCGTCGTCTCGGCGTGGTGCGGTGATTCAGCCGAGGATGCGGCAGTGGGTCGTGAGCGAGCCGATGCCGTCGATGCCGACGGTGACCGTCGACCTGTCACGGAGGAAGATCTGCGGATCGCGGGAATAGCCGGCGCCACCGGGGCTTCCGGTGGAGATGAGGGTTCCGGGAAGGAGCGTCGCCGATTGTGACAGGTGCGCGACGAGCGTCGCGACCGACCGGATCATCTGTCCCGTGGAGCCGTCCTGCACGGTCTGGCCGTCGACGACCGCCCAGATGTGGAGGTCTTGCGGGTCGTCGATCTCGTCAGCGGTGACGACGACGGGACCGGTCGGCGTGAAGCCGTCGAACGACTTGCAGCGCGACCACTGCGCTTCCGAGAACTGGATGTCGCGCGCCGTGATGTCGTTGACGACCGTGTAGCCCCACACGTGCGAGAGCGCGTCGGCCTCGGTGACGTCTTTCGCCGCGGGGCCGATGATGACGCCGAGCTCGGCCTCGTAATCGACCGATTCGCTCAGCGAGCGCGGCCAGGTCGTCGTGCCGTCGTGACCGGTGAGCGATCCCGGCCACAGCACGAACACCGTCGGGGCGGTGTCGGCCTTCAGGCCGAGTTCGCTGGAGTGCGCGGCGTAGTTGAGACCGATCGCCAGGACGATCGGCGGTCGCTGCACGGCCGGGCCGAAGGTCATGCCCGTCAGCGGAGTCCAGCCCTCGGCGACCGACGCGGCGTCGCGCACGCGGGCCAGCAGTGCGTCGCCTCCTTCGATGAGGGTCTGCAGGTCGTCGGGCGCGCCGTCGAAGAGCGAAGCCACCGGCAGGGCGTGGTCGTCGCGCACGACGGCGAGCCGCGGTTCGGCGGACGCGGCGGGGGTCACGTGGGCGAAGCGCATCCTCTCAGGCTATCGGTCGCCGTCCGCGACGGGTCGTGACGGCCCCCTATGCTGACGCCATGACGTTCCCCTCGGCGTTCGCCCAGCCTCCGCATGCGACGGGCGCGCCGGTCGCCCCGACGTCGTCCGCGCACACGCTGCCCGTGCCGCCGCCGCTGCGCTCTCCCCGTGCCGGACGATCGGCGCCGCTCTGGCTGTTCGCGCTGCTGATCGTGGTGGGGGTGGGGCTCGTCGCCTACGTCGTGTCGTTGCTCGGTGTGGTGGCGCCGCTCGTGGGAATGGCGCTCGCGGTGATCCCGCTGATCGGGGTGCTCGCCGCCGTCCGCCTCGTCGATCGCTGGGAGCCGGAGCCGCGCGGACTCGTCGTGGCCGCCGTCGCATGGGGTGCTGTCGGCGCCGTCGCGCTCGCTCTCCTCGCCGACCTGGCGCTGGCGCCGCTGCTGCGCGTGCTCGACCCGTCGACGGCGAACGCGATCTCTTCGATCGTGCAGGCACCCATCGTCGAGGAGGTCGCCAAGGCGCTCGGCGTGCTGCTCATCTTCGTCTTCGGTCGCCGCGCCTTCGACGGTCCCGTCGACGGGGTCGTGTACGGCGCGCTCGTGGGGGCAGGGTTCGCCTTCACCGAGAACATCCTCTACTTCGCCACGAGCCTCATCGAAGGCGGGGTCGGCGACGTCACCTTCACGTTCCTGCTCCGCGGGATCCTTTCGCCGTTCGCCCACGTCATGTTCACGGCGGTCACGGGCTTCGCGCTCGGCCGTGCTGCTCGTCACGGCGCGCGCGCGGGCGAGGCGCTGGGGGCCCTCGTGGTCGGGGTGCTCGGGGCGATCGGCCTCCATGCCCTGTGGAACGGCTCCGCCGTGCTCGCCGACTTCTTCGCCCTGTACGTCACTCTCCAGGTGCCGCTCTTCCTCGCTTTCGTCGGTGGCGTGATGCTGCTGCGGCGAGAGGAGAGCAGGCTCACGCGGGAGCGTCTGGGCGAGTACGCCGGCGCCGGATGGTTCAGCGGTGCCGAGGTGGAGATGCTCGCCACCCCGCGCGGGCGCCGTCGCGCAGTCGCCTGGGCGCGCACGCTCCCCGGCGACCGCGCCGTGGCCATGAAGCGCTTCATCTCCGACGCGACCGCGCTCGCCGCCGCGCGGCAGCGGGCGTTGACCGGGCGTGACCCGCATGCCGCTGCCGACGAGCGCGCCTTCCTCGCGCGGGCCGTCGCCGCACGTGCGACGCTCCTCGCGCGCTGACGCGCGAGGATTCGCGCCGACGGGAGCCGGGGGAACGAAGCCGGCAGAGGGGCGCCACCCGGGCAAAGACTCAGCGCCCGGTGCTGCGGCGATGCCTGCATGTCTACCGGGCGCTGAGTTGATCTGTCTTCATGTCATCATGCCCTCCCGGCCCTGTCAAGACCGGTGGGGAGGGTGACCGTGCGCGGCGCGCCGTGCTTGGATGGACTCATGACTGACGACCGCACCAAGCCCGAGATCGACGCCCCCCAGGGGCCCGCACCCACCGAGCTCGTCATCCGCGACCTCATCGAGGGCGACGGCGCCGAGGCGAAGCCCGGCGACACCGTGACCGTCCACTACGTCGGCGTCGAGCACGACTCCGGCGAGGAGTTCGACTCCTCGTGGGGGCGTGGCGAGACCATCCAGTTCCCGCTCCGCGGCCTCATCCAGGGATGGCAGGACGGCATCCCCGGCATGAAGGTGGGCGGTCGGCGTGAGCTCGTCATCCCGCCGCACCTGGCCTATGGTCCCGCCGGCGGTCACTTCCTCGGTGGCAAGACGCTGATCTTCGTGATCGACCTGGTCGACGTGGTCTGACCGGTCGGCGGTTCGACGGGGTGGGGTGCGGAGGCACCCCACCCCGTCGTCGTTCAGCCCGGGCTGACGGTCACCACTCGGTGTTCATGGGAACCATCCCGACGCCCGTGCCGCGCTGGGTGATCGGCGGCGTGAGGGTCACGAAGGGGCCGCCCGGCACACCGAGGTAGGCGAGTCCGGCATCCGTCACGCCGCCTCGATCCTCGCGCGGCACGGTCACGAGTACGAGTTGCCACGTGACGTCATCGTCATCGACGGGGCGGGCGAGGCGCACGGATGAGAGGGCGCTTCCGGCCTGGTCGCCGCGCTCGGCGGCGCCGGCGACCCCGGGGGAGTCCTGGCTCCATGCGGCCGGGGAGCCCAGGGCCGCTCCCGTCTCCCCGACGCGGGTCAGGGAGGCCATGCCGGCTTCGACCAGCGAGCCGAGATTCTCGGTGGGGGAGCCCACCACGAGATGACGGCGCCCGCCGTCGGTGCCGTACTCGCCGAGGATCACCGCGGACCCGAACCGGTCGCCCGCTTCGACGCTCCCGGGCACGCCGACGCTGTCCTGCGTGATCGCGAGCCCCGTCCCGCGCAGCGGCGGGATGCGGTCGGGCTCGGAGAGGAGGTCGATCGCCGTCCACCCCACAAGACCCGCATCCGCGTCGTCTCCGATGTCCTCTCCCGGTGCACCCGCTGCGACTCGGATGACGGGATGGGTCGTGAAGGTGGCGAAAGAGTCGAGCGACGATCCGAGTCGGTCGCCCGCCTCGGCAGCGCCCGCCATCCCTGCGCTGTTCTGGGTGACGAGGGTCACCGTGTCGTCGGGGGTGATGAGCGCGACGGCGCCGGCGTCCACCCGCGAGCCGACGTTCTCCCGCGGCACGCCCACGATGATCACGGGGCCCTGCCACGTCGCGAAGACGTCGAGCACCTCTCCGAAGCGGTCTCCGGCCTCCGCGCCGCCACCCTGAGTGATCGCCGCCGAGACGACCGGATCGGGTCCGACGACCTGGTGGTCGACCCGCACGACGCGTCCGGCGTCGACAGCGCCGCCGACGTCGCGCCGGGGCTCGCCGATCGCGATGACGCCGCCGCTCACCGAGACCGCGGACCCGAAGCCCGCGTCGGTCTGGGCGCCTCCGCTGGTGCTGAGCGACACGGCGTCGAGAGCGTCGACGACGTTCGACATCATGCCGCCCTCGCCGCCGCCCAGAAGATAGACGCGACCGGCCCCGGTGTGCGCGCCGACGGTCGTGCCGGGGGTGCCCACCCAGAGATCGGCGCACTCGTCGTCATCTTCGTGGAATGCGTCGTCGCCGACGGCGAAGAGCGAGGCTCCGAAGCGTGCTCCGCCCTGCACCTGCAGTCCGAACGAGTCAGCCGTGTAGACGCGTCTGGCGGTCGGTGTCCGCGGAGTCGACGAGTCGGCGACGCCGACGTTGGAGAACACGACGATGGCTCCGGCATCGGCGGCGCCGGGCAGGTCGTAGGAGGGGAATCCCACGACCACGTCGGGGCCGCCGCCGTCGACGTCGAACGGCGTGTCGTCCCCGCAGGCGGTCGCCGCGAGCGCGGCGGGCGGCGACAGCAGGGATGTGCTGAGGACGCCGGCGATGGCGAGCGTCAAGCCGGCGGTGCGGCGAGGTCGGCGAGGAGTGGGGTGAGAGGTCATGATGTCCTCCTCTTCGAGGATCGAACGGCTGGATCGTACGCCGTCCGGGGCGCGCGCGGAAGACGGGTGGCGATGGCGGAGAAGGCAGTGTGCGTGCAGCCGAGAAAATTTTCCATGCATGGGAATAGATCTCGATCGGAGGCGTTGGACCATTCGACCGACCACCGTCACGAAGGGCACAACCAATGACTGACACGACCACCGCTTCCACCATCGAGATCCCCGGCTACAAGGCCGGCACCTGGGTGCTCGACCCCTCGCACAGCGAGGTCAGCTTCAGCGTGCGCCACATGATGATCTCGAAGGTGCGCGGCACGTTCGGCGTGAAGAGCGCGACCATCATCGCTCCCGAGAACCCGCTCGAGGCGCGCGTCGAGGCCAGCGTCGACGTCACGTCGATCGACACCAAGGACGAGGGCCGCGACAACCACCTGCGCTCCGCAGACTTCTTCGACGTCGAGAACCACCCGACCATGGACTTCGTCTCGACGGGCGCCCGCTACGAGGGCGGCGACTTCCTCGTCGACGGCGACCTCACGATCCGCGGCGTCACGAAGCCCGCGACGTTCGAGCTCGAGTTCGGCGGCTTCGGCACCGACCCGTGGGGCAACTACAAGGCCGGGGCGACCGCGAAGACGGTCATCAACCGCGAGGACTTCGGCCTCACCTGGAACGCCGCGCTCGAGACCGGCGGCGTGCTCGTGGGCAAGGACGTCACGATCACGCTCGACCTGCAGGGTTCCCTCCAGGCCTGATCCTGGCGTCGCAAGCGCCGAACGAAGGGCGGATGCGCTGAGCATCCGCCCTTCGTCATGCCCGGGCGCTCGCCCCGCGGGGTAGTCTGGGCGCCACAGCTCCTGGGGACCCGAGGTCGCACATGTCTCTTCTCACGCGCGCGCGCCTGATCGCCGCCGCCACCGCCGTGGTCGTCGTGCTCGGCCTCGCGCCCACGGTGGCGGCCGCCGACCCGAGCGATCCGGAGCCCACACCCACCGTGACGGCGGAGGTGACGCCCGGCCCGACGCCGACGCCGACGGCGTCTCCGACCCCGAGCCCCACTCCGACGCCGGCGCCGACGGCGTCTCCGACTCCGAGCCCCACTCCGACTCCGACCCCGACCCCGACTCCGACTCCGACTCGCACCGTGTACGGCTACTACTCGCTGCCGTGGTCGACGGTCGTGTACGAATCGTGGACCGACGGCACGGTCAAGAGACTGTCCGCCGACGCCTGGAAGAAGCGGGGAGCACCGAAGACGCCCGCCCCCGTGCGGTACGTCAAGACGCGGTGGTCCGACACGCGCTACGCCCTCATCACCTTCCCGCACTCGCCGAAGGACCGGGCCGTCGATCTCGTCGTGCAGATCACCGCCTCACGCTACGCCGCGGCGGGACGCCCCTCGGTCGCCACGGTCTCGCACGTGCCGACGTCGACGTACTTCCGCTACGCGTCGAGCTCCGTCGACCGGTATGTGCGCACGCCCGACGGTGAGCGGCACAAGCTCACCGTGGCCGAGTACCAGCGGGCCGGGTCGCCGACACTCCGTGTGGTCTATGGGGGCTACTACCGCACGAGATGGGCCAAGAGCGACATCTACTTCGTGTCGCAGAGCGGGGCGAAGCGCCTCCTGTCGGCCAGGGCGTACGCGGCCGCAGGCAAGCCGCGCGTCGCCTACGCGCCCACCGTCTACGTGAAGACGCGCTTCAGCCCGGTGCATGCGCTCGTGACGTGGCCGCATGTCAAGGGGGACCGGTCGGTGGACGCCGTCGTGCGACTCACTGGCGCCCAGTACCGCGCGCTCGGCTCGCCCAAGGCCGAGATCCGCACCCGCGTGCCCGGCGACGCGTTCGTGCGCCTGACGATCGGCGACACGATCTACCACCGCTCCCAGGGATACCTGACGCCGGTCAGCACCGCGCAGTGGCGCGCAGCCGGCGCCCCCAAGATCCGCACTGTCAAGCCGCGCAAACCCATGTACATCCGCGACATCCTGATCGTGAACAAATCGCTTCCGCTGCCGTCATCGTTCGGCAACGGGCTCCGGCCGGAGCTGACCAAGGCCTTCGCGAAGATGCGCGCCGCGGCCCGCGATGACGGCGTCGATCTGCGGATCATCTCCGGTTTCCGGTCGTACGCGTCACAGAAGTCGGTGTACGCGGCCAAGATCCGTCAGTACGGATTCGAGAAGGCCGAACGTCGCTCCGCCCGCCCGGGTCACAGCGAGCACCAGACCGGCCTCGCGATCGACGTCAACTCGATCTCGCAGGCGTGGGGCGAGACCCGCGCCGGGCGCTGGGTCGCGAAGAACGCCCACACCTACGGCTTCATCGTCCGCTACCCGAAGGGCAAGACGTCTACGACGGGGTACTCCTACGAACCGTGGCACCTGCGCCACGTGGGCACGGCCGTCGCGACGCACCTCTACAAGAACAAGCTCACGCTCGAGGAGTACCTCGGCGTGCCGTCCGCGTACTGACGCGGCGGACCGGGAGGTCAGGGCTGCGGATCGCGGGCGTCGTACGTGCGGAACCTCGGATTCCGGCGCACGAGCACAGCGACCAGCCCCACGATGATTATGCCGCCGAGAAGAGGCGGGAACCACAGGGCGACGACGGTCGCCAGCGTGCCGGAGTAGAAGGCCCCCACCCGCGGTCCGCCGGCCACCACGACGATGAAGATGCCCTGGAGGCGTCCACGGATCGCGTCGGGCACGGCGGCCTGGAGCATCGTCGTGCGGAAGATGGAGCTGATGTTGTCGGCCGCCCCGGCGAGCACGAGCGTGAGCATGCCTGCGGCGAGGACGGCGAGGTTCGGGCTGTCGTCGCCGACGCGCGCGGGAGCGAAGACCCCGAGCGCTCCGGCGAGCAGGACGAGCCCGAACAGACCGATGCTCACGCCGTAGACCGTGATCGCGCGCTCGATGCCGCGGCCGTGGTGGCGCACGCGGCCGACCGGGCCGGAGAAGACGCTCGACAGGAACGCCCCCGCCGCGAGAGATGCGGTGAGCAGGCCCGTGGTGATGGCGCCGCCGCCGAGGATGACCGTTCCGAGTGCGGGGAACAGCGCCAGCGGATGCCCGAAGGTCATCGCGATGATGTCGAGGAGGAACTGCAGGCGGATGTTCGACGCCCGCCGGAGGAACCGCCAGCCGTCGCGCAGCGATTCGAGCCCGGGGCGCACGGTCAGTCCTTCGGGGCGGATGGCGGGGAGTGTCCACAGTCCCAGGAAGTTGGCGAGCATGAGGATGACGTCGATCGAGTAGGTCCACGCGTATCCCGTGAAGGCGACCAGCACCCCCGCGAGCGCCGGACCGCCCATGACCATGACGCCCATCGTGATCCCGGTCAGGGCCGACGCGGCGGGCAGGAGGTCGGCGGGGAGCAGGCGCGGGACGATGGCCTGCCTCGCCGCCATGACGACCGAGTTGGCCGCCGAGTTCACGATGCTGAGCGCGTAGAGCCACCACACCGTCTCGAGCCCGCCCCAGGCGAGGGCCGCGAGACCGAGCGTCGAGACGAACGTCACGGAGGCGGCGAGGAGTGCGACGCGGCGGCGGTCGAAGGCGTCGGCCAGCATGCCGCCGTACAGGCCGGCGACGACCATGGGAAGGAGCCCGGCGACCGCGATCATGGCGACGGCGAACGTCGAGGCGGTGAGGTCGAACACGTGCAGCATCACCGCGACGACGGTGAGCTGTCCGCCGAGTCCGGCGAGCGTCGACCCGACCCACATGCGAGTGAACGCCGGGCTGTGCCGGAACGGTCGCAGATCGAGGAAGGCGTCGCGACCCAGGCGGGCCATCACCGCGCACCGTCGCAGGCGCCGAAGACGGGCTCTGCGGGGGATACGGACGGCACTCGAAGAGCCTAATCGCTGGTAGACTCTTCAGGTTGCCGTTTGATCGGCCGCGGATAAAGAGAGCCCACGCATCAGGCGTCGGGCGCCGCGCAACGAAGAGAGAGGGGATCACCTATGGCACTGGATGCAGACGTCAAGAAGGCGATCATCGAAGAGTACGCGACGCACCCCGGTGACACCGGATCCCCCGAGGTGCAGGTCGCGATGCTGACGCAGCGCATCAAGGACCTCACCGAGCACCTCAAGGAGCACAAGCACGACCACCACTCGCGTCGTGGGCTGTTCCTGCTCGTCGGTCAGCGCCGTCGTCTGCTCGGCTACCTCCAGGACATCGACATCACGCGATACCGTTCGCTGATCGAGCGTCTCGGACTCCGCCGCTAAGGCATCGTCGCCAGCGTTCAATCGCGCAAAACTTTCTTGAAGGCCGCCCCAGGTGTGGGGCGGCCTTCGTGGTTTTGGGGTGGGTTCTGTGCCGCCCCAGGTGTGGGGCGGCCTTCGTGGTTTCGGATGGGCGCGTGAGGGTCGGTCAGACGGGGGCGCGCGCCGCGAGCAGGTCGGCGTGCCAGCGCTCGGCGACGTCCGGGTGGGCACGCAGGCGCGACTTGAGGGCGTTCTCGCCGTAGAGGGCATGGATGGGGTTGGTCGGATCTTGCGTGACGCCGCGTGCCCGCGACGCGAGCTCGTCGGGGAGGTCGATGAGGGGGAGTCGGCTGTCGAGGGCCGGGTTGAAGAAGAACGGCACCGAGATGCGGTCGTCGGGCAGGCGCGGCGATACGACGCGGTGGTTGGTGGCGATGAGGTATCCGCCGGTCGCGTATTCGAGCATCTCGCCGATGTTGACGACGAACGCCCCCGCGACCGGGGGCGCGTCGACCCATCGCCCGTCTCGTTCGACCTGGAGTCCTCGTTTGCCGGGCTCGACCCACAGCAGGGTCAGCACTCCGGAGTCTTTGTGCGCGCCGACGCCTTGCTGGGGTTCGGGCTGGTCGGTGCCCGGGTAGCGCACGATCTTCAGGAGTGTTGACGGCTCCCCGAAGTGCTTCTCGAAGTAGTCCTCGTCGGCGCCGAGCGCCACCGCCCAGGCGCGCAGCAGCCGGCGGGCGACGAGGGTGAGCTGACGTTGCCACTCGTCGGTCACGTCGCGAAGCTCGGGCTGAGCCGCCGGCCACAGGTTGGGGCCGATGAGGCGGGCGAAGTCGGGCGCGTCGGGATCGGTCACGGCGTCGCGTTCGGGGCCGATGTCGATCTGCTCCCGCCAGTCGACGGCTCCCTGCGTGCGCTCGCCGCCGACACGTGTGTACCCGCGGAAGTGGGGGCTCTGCACGTTCTCGATCGAGAGTTTGTCGGCCTCGGGCAGGGCGAAGAAGTCGCGTGCGGCGCGGTGGAGCCGCTGCTCGAGCTCGGCGGTGATCCCGGTGCCCGTGAGGTAGAAGAATCCCACTTCGTGCGTGGCTCGGCGCAGATCGTTGCGGAAGCGGGCAGCGGCGTCGGACCCCTGGTCGAGGAGCGAGAGGTCGAGCACGGGCAGGTTCAGGTCGGACATGACCCGAGGATAGGCAGGACGGTGGCGCCGGTGTCGTCGTGTTGCCGTTCGTTACCGGCGGGTGCGCGGGCCGACCCGGGTGCGGTCTGCAGGTGCGGGAATAGTCTGGACCCCCTCGCGTTGTACGAGATACATTCACTTGCATAGAAAGGACGCCGCGGGCGTCCAGGAAGCGGAAGAGACCGTGAGCGAGACCACCACCTCAGCCACCACCTCGGGCACGTCGGGGATGCAGTTCGGCATCTTCACCGTGAGCGACATCACGCAGGACCCGACCACCGGCCACACGCCGAGCGAGGCCGAGCGAATCCGCGCGACCGTCGAGATCGCCCGCCACGCCGAAGAGGTCGGGCTCGACGTCTTCGCTCTCGGCGAGCACCACAACCCGCCTTTCTGGTCGAGCTCGCCCACGACGACGCTCGCCTACATCGCGGCGCAGACCGAGCGCCTGGTGCTGTCGACCGCGACCACGCTCATCACGACGAACGACCCGGTGAAGATCGCCGAAGACTACGCGATGCTGCAGCACCTGTCGGGCGGTCGCATGGACCTCATGCTCGGTCGCGGCAACACCGGCCCGGTGTACCCCTGGTTCGGCAAGGACATCCGGCAGGGCCTTCCGCTGTCGATCGAGAACTACGCGCTCCTCCACAAGCTGTGGCGCGAGGACGTCGTCGACTGGGAGGGGAAGTTCCGCACTCCGCTGCAGGGCTTCACGTCGACGCCGCGTCCCCTCGACGGCGTCGCGCCGTTCGTCTGGCACGGCTCGATCCGCACGCCCGAGATCGCCGAGCAGGCGGCGTACTACGGCGACGGCTTCTTCGCGAACAACATCTTCTGGCCTGCCGAGCACTACCAGCGGCTCATCACGCTCTACCGTCAGCGCTGGGAGCACTACGGCCACGGTGCACCCGAGACGGCGATCGTCGGCCTCGGCGGTCAGGCGTTCATGGCCAAGAACTCGCAGGACGCCGTGGCACAGTTCCGGCCGTACTTCGACAACGCGCCCGTCTACGGGCACGGCCCCTCGCTGGAGGACTTCTCGGAGATGACGCCCCTCACCGTCGGGTCGCCCCAGCAGGTGATCGACCGGTACGCGGGCATGCGCGATCTGTTCGGCGACTACCAGCGGCAGCTGTTCCTCATGGACCACGCGGGTCTTCCGCTCAAGACGGTGCTGGAGCAGCTCGACTTCCTGGGCGGCGAGGTCGTCCCGGTCCTCCGCAAGGAGTTCGCGGCGAACCGTCCGGCCTCCGTGCCCGACGCTCCCACGCACGCCGCCCGCGTGCGCGCGGCCTATGGCGACGGGCCCGCCCGCGAGGCACGTCCGCGTGCCAACCGCGGCGACAACCTCAGTGGCCCGTCGCCCTACCAGGACGCCCCCGCCCCCGCCGGTGCAGCGTTCGGACTCGGAGGCTCCCGATGAGCGCCGCCGCCGCACCCCGCGCACGCCGCATCGCGGTCATCTCGGCCGGGCTCTCGAACCCCTCGTCGACACGCATGCTCGCCGACCGCCTCGCCGCCGCCACGGTGAAGGCGCTCGCCGAGATCGACGGCCCCGACGGGACCGGGATCCAGGCGACCGTCGACACGATCGAGCTGCGCGACCACGCCCACGACATCACGAACAACCTGCTCACGGGGTTCGCGCCGCCGTCGCTCGAGTCGGCGATCAATGCGGTCGTCTCGGCGGATGCCGTCATCGCGGTGACGCCGATCTTCTCGACGAGCTACTCCGGGCTGTTCAAGTCGTTCATCGACGTGCTGGACCCCGACGCCCTCACCGGCACCCCCGTGCTGATCGGCGCGAACGCGGGCACCGCGCGGCACTCCCTCGCGATCGACTACGCGATCCGGCCGCTGTTCACGTACCTGCACGCCGAGCCGGTGTCGACGGGCGTGTTCGCCGCGTCGAGCGACTGGGGTGCTCATGCCGACGAGGTGGCGCCGCTCGCTTCGCGTGTGGAACGCGGTGCGCGCGAGCTCGCTGAGGCGATCGCCCGACGCGAAGCGGCGACCTCCGCCGACCCCTTCGATCCCGCGAACTACCTCGGCGAGGGCCGCTCCTTCGGCCACCTGCTGGGAGGCCTCGCGGGGGAGTGACCGTGTGCCCCGGCTCGTCCACGGACGGGTCGGGGCGTCGGCCGGTCGTCAGCGCGGCGCGAGCGTCGCGCGCCCGGCGTGGACGAGATCGGCGAACGCCGCGAAGGGTGCCGAGGCCAGCTCTACCGGTGTTCCTTCGGCCTCGGGGTGCCACTGCACCGCGATGACCGGCTCGGACGCATGCTCCACGGCCTCGATCACCCCGTCCGCTGCGGTCGCCGTCGCGATCAGTCCTCCGGCGAGTGCACGAATCGCCTGGTGGTGCCCCGAAGCCACCGAGATGGTGTCGGAGGCCACAGCGTCGTGGAGGAGCGATCCTTCGGTCACGGTCACGTCGTGCCAGGTCCAGGCCAGCCCGCCGCGGCGGGACGCGGGGCGGTGCTTGACAGCGGATGCTGGAAGGTCTTCGACGAGGGTCCCCCCGAATGCCACGTTGATCACCTGCAGGCCGCGGCAGACGCCCAGGACGGGGATGCCGCGCTCACGAGCCGCCGCGAGGATCGCGAAGTCGAGCGCATCCTGCGCGGGGTTGACGTCGTAGAGCGGTGCCGCCGCGTCACCGCCGTAGCGCCCGGGGTCGACGTCGCCGCCGCCGGGGAGCACCAGACCGTCGAACCCGTCGACGTCGGCGTCACGCACGACCACGACGTCCAGGTCTTCGGCGCGGACGAGCTCGGCGACGTCGTCGAAGATCGCATTGGCGAGCGCCACGCGGGCGTCGGCGCCCTTCGCGTCGGACAGGCGGGCGGGCATCGCGATGCGGGGTGAGCTCATCCGTCCATTCTCCGCCACCCGGCGCGTTCTCACGCGGTCGGCGACGCCGCCCGGGCGCGTCGCGGGCGGCCCCATCCGGTGCCCTGTCACGACCGCCAGCGGTACTCCGTCTCGGGTCTGCCCGGCCCCCCGTACCGCGCCTCCCGGGCGGCGCGCCCGGCCGCCGCGAGGTGCTCGAGGTAGCGCCGCGCGGCCACGCGGGACATCCCGAGTCGCTCGGCGGCCTCGCTGGCCGACAGTGCGCCGCCGTCACGGAGCGCCGTGCTCACCCGCTCCAGCGTGTCGGCCGACAGGCCCTTCGGCAGCGGGGCGACGCCCGTGGCGCGCGATGAGGCGAGCAGCGCGTCGATCTCCTGCTGTGTCGTGGGCCCTGCCGATTGGTGCGCACGGCGGTGGTAGTCGCGGTACTGCACCAGTCGGTCGCGGAAAAGCGCGAAGGTCACGGGCTTCACGAGGTACTGGGCGACGCCGAGCCCTACCGTCTGACGGACGGCGTCGGCGTCTCGCACGCCGGTCACCGCGATGACGTCGACGGCGCTGCCGCGTGCTCGGACCTGCCGCAGGACGTCGAGTCCTGTTCCGTCGGGCATCGTCATGTCCAGCAGCACGAGATCGGCAGGCGGCCCGTCGAGGATGGCCGATACCGCGGCGCGTGCGCCCGTGCACTCGCCGGCGACCCGGAAATCGTCGAGACGTTCGATGTAGCGGCGATGGAGCTCCAGGGTGAGCGCGTCGTCGTCGACGAGCAGGACGTCGATCATGACTCCTCCGTGGGGAGCACGACCCGCACCGTCGTCGGGCGACCGGTGACGATCACGAGAGACCCGCCGATGTCGTCGACGACCGCGCGCGCCAGCGGAAGGCCGACACCGCGCCCTTCCGCACCCGCGGGCTTCGTCGAGAAGCCGCGCTCGAACACCCGGTCGCGGAGGTCGTCGGGGATTCCCGTCCCGCTGTCCGAGACCTCGATCAGGAGCTCGCCCTCGGCCGTGGGCGAGAGCCCCACCCTCACCCACCGCGGCTCATCGCCGTCGGCGGCCGCATCGAGCGCGTTGTCGAGCAGGTTGCCGAGGAGGGCCACCTGGTCGATCGGCGCCAGGAGCGAGCGGGGCGCGTCGGGGGCGATCTCGACCCTCAGCTCGACGCCGCGTTCGGCGGCCTGCGCGGTCTTGCCGAGCAGCAGCGCTCCCACGGTGGGATCTCCCTCGGTGCGGGCCGCCACGCGGTCGACGAGGCTCTGACTCTGCACGGCCGATGTACTCAGCAGGTCGATCGCCTCGGCGGTGCGACCGAGCTCGAGCAGCGCCACGGCAGTGTGCAGCCGGTTGCCGTGCTCGTGGGTCTGTGCGCGGAGCGCGTCCCCGAGGGTCCGCATCGACTCGGCCGACGCCAGGGTGTCGCGAATGGCGCCGGCGGGCAGGTCTCCGGCGAGCCTGCGCGTGAAGCCTCGGGCGACCAGCGCGCCGACGAGTCCCGCGATCACGAGCGCCAGACCGATGCCGATCGCCGCCAGCAGGCGCGGCACGATGGTCGCGGCCACCGTCTGCACCGTGACCCCCACCGACACCCAGCCCACGAGCGACCCGTCGACCTCGACGGGGGCGATGGTCCGCAGCGACGGGCCGAGGGTGCCGGTGAACTCCTCGGTGAGCACCCGGGGCGACGTGGGGATCGTGCCGAGGTAGTCAGCGCCGATCTGCGACGGATCGGGATGCGTCACTCGCACGCCGTCGGGATCCATGATGGTGACGAAATCGACGGCGGCGACGTCGTTCACGCTGTCGGCGATCGGCTGCAGCCGCGCGGTGGCCGCCGCTGCGTCATCCTGCGCGAGCGCCGCCTCCACGTCGGGGGAGCGGGCGAGCACTCCTGCCAGCACGTGGGTCACGCGCTCGGCCTCCGCCCGGCCGCTGCGCTGTCCTTCGAGCACCAGCAGCCCCGACGTCAGCAGCGCCGTGACGATGACCACCGCCAGGAGAGCGAGGAAGACGCGGGAGGCGGCGCTGCGTCCGCGCGGGTCGGCCATGTCGCCTCCGTTCCGATGTCGCGACCAATACGACCACAAATCGTCCCACGGCGTGCGGACGCCCACCCTGGAGCGAGGCCGCCGATGGGGGCGGCACCGAACGACGACAGTTCATCCTCAGGAGGCGTCATGATCTCGACGACATCCATCCGGCTCCCCGGATTCGTCCGCAAGCCCGGCCGGCCATGGGACAAGCACACCTGGCTCTACGTCTCGGTCATCGGCGCGGTCGTCGCCGGTGCCGTCGTCGGCCTCGCCTGGCCGAGTTTCGCCGTGGGTCTCGAACCGCTCGGCAAGGCGTTCGTCAGCCTGATCAAGATGATGATCGCGCCCATCATCTTCTGCACGATCGTGGTGGGCGTCGGGTCCATCGCCAAGGCCGCCACGGTCGGGAAGATCGGCGGGCTGGCGCTCGGCTACTTCATGCTGATGTCGACGTTCGCCCTCGCGATCGGTCTCATCGTCGGAAACCTCATCCATCCGGGGGAGGGTCTCGACATGCAGTCGGCCACGTACGACGGGGGCGACAAGGAAGCCACCTCGACGACCGATTTCGTTCTCGGGATCATCCCGACGACGTTCTTCTCGGCGTTCACGGGCGAGAGCGTGCTGCAGGTGCTGTTCATCGCCCTCCTCGTCGGCTTCGCCGTGCAGGGTCTCGGCGCCAAAGGCGAACCGATCATGTTCGCCGTCACGCAGCTGCAGACGCTCGTCTTCCGCATCCTCGGCATGATCCTCTGGCTCGCCCCGATCGGGGCGTTCGGAGCCATCGCAGCGGTCGTGGGCAAGACCGGCGCCGCGGCGATCGTGAGCCTCGGGATCCTGATGGTCGCCTTCTACATCACGTGCATCCTGTTCATCGTGGGCGTGCTCGGCACGCTCCTGTGGGTGGTCTCGCGCATCAACATCTTCAGCCTCATGAAGTACCTCGCCCGCGAATACCTGCTCATCGTCGGCACATCGTCCAGCGAATCGGCACTGCCGCGGCTCATCGCCAAGATGGAGCACGTCGGCGTCTCGAAGCCGGTCGTCGGCATCACCGTCCCCACCGGGTACTCGTTCAACCTCGACGGCACGGCGATCTATCTCACGATGGCGTCGCTGTTCATCGCGGCCGGCATGGGGGCTCCCATGTCTATCCCCGAGCAGATCGGTCTGCTCGTGTTCATGATCATCGCCAGCAAGGGCGCCGCGGGGGTGACGGGCGCGGGGCTCGCGACGCTCGCGGGCGGCCTCCAGGCCTACCGTCCGGACCTGGTGAACGGCGTCGGCGTGATCGTCGGCATCGACCGCTTCATGTCCGAGGGACGCGCATTGACCAACTTCACGGGCAACGCCGTGGCGACGATCCTCATCGGCACCTGGACGAAGCAGTTCGATCGCGACCGAGCCCGCGCCGTGCTCGCGGGCGGCCTCCCGTTCGACGAGACGACCCTGTCGGGCGACCACGGCGGCGATCAGCGCCGGCCCGCCGACGGCGCCGCCGAGCCCGCCGCGCGCGACACTGCCGCCACGCGCTGAACCGGCAGCGGACCTCATGACGACGGCCCGGCCGCTCAGGAGAGCGTGCCGGGCCGTCGACGTGCGGTGAGGATCAGCCGCTCTTGCGGCGGAACTCCCGCTTGGTCATGGCACCGTGCGTCCCGTGAACGGCCGAGTCGCCGTCGAGGTGCGCTTCGCCTTCGCGGTGGTGCGCGTTCTTCTTGTCGAGCGCTTCTTTGAACTTGCGCTTGAGGTCGTCGGTGGCCGGGGCGGCCCCGTTGTCGTCACTGCTCATGCCCCCACGATACGCACGTGAGAGGGCGACTGGTAGGCTGAGGAAGGTTGCCCACGTGGCATCCGCTCAACTACACATTGAGCTTCTTGGAGCAGGCCGGCAGGAAGCTGGTCCCCTGTGGTGGGTTCCCGTCTCGTACGGTGGCTTTCGACTGGTGACCAGTGCTGACGAATCCCGCGGCGTTCGCCGCGCGTCGAGATCTGCCTGTTCCTGCTCCTTCGCACGACCTCGCGCGCGAAACGCGCGTGCGAGTCTAAACAAAGAAGGAGAGACCTCTTGGAAGGTCCTGAAATCACCGCCGCCGAAGCCGTCCTCGACAATGGACGCTTCGGCACCCGCACCATCCGGTTCGAGACCGGTCGCCTCGCGCAGCAGGCGCAGGGCGCTGTCGCCGCCTACCTCGACGAAGAGACGATGCTCCTGTCGGCCACCAGCGCCGGCAAGCACCCCCGCGAAGGGTTCGACTTCTTCCCGCTGACCGTCGACGTCGAAGAGCGCTCGTACGCCGCGGGCAAGATCCCCGGCTCGTTCTTCCGCCGTGAGGGCCGCCCCTCGACCGAGGCGATCCTCGTCTGCCGTCTCATCGACCGCCCGCTGCGCCCGTCGTTCGTCGACGGCCTCCGCAACGAGGTGCAGATCGTCATCACCGTGCTCTCGATCGCTCCGGGCGAGTACTACGACGCGCTCGCGATCAACGCGGCCTCCGCGTCGACCCAGATCTCGGGTCTGCCGTTCTCCGGCCCCATCGCCGGCGTGCGCCTCGCCCTCATCCCCGGCCACGGCGAGCACGCCGACCAGTGGGTCGCGTTCCCGAACCAGGCACAGGTCGAGGAGGCCGTGTTCGACCTGATGGTCGCCGGCCGCGTGCTGCCCGACGGTGACGTCGCGATCATGATGGTCGAGGCCGAGGCCACGGAGAACAGCTGGAACCTCATCAAGGCCGGCGCCGTCAAGCCGAGCGAGGAGATCGTCGCGCAGGGCCTCGAGGCCGCGAAGCCGTTCCTCAAGCAGCTCGTCGAGGCTCAGGCCCAGATGGCCGCCAGCTCGTCGCGCGAGCCGGGCGTCTACCCCGTGTTCCCCCCGTACGCCGACGAGACGTTCGAGTTCGTCAACGCGCGTGCCTACGAGGAGCTCCTGGGCGTGTACCAGATCGCCGACAAGCAGGAGCGTCAGGCCGCTGACGACGCGATCAAGGACCGCGTCAAGGCCGAGCTCATCGCTGCGACGGAGGCCGGAGAGCTTCCCGCCGCTGCACCGCTGGAGTTCGCCGCCGCGTACAAGTCGGTCACCAAGAAGATCGTGCGCGGTCGCATCCTCGCCGACGGTGTGCGCATCGACGGCCGTGGTCTGGCCGACATCCGCGCGCTCGACGCAGAGGTGCAGGTCATCCCGCGCGTCCACGGCTCGGCGATCTTCCAGCGCGGAGAGACCCAGATCCTCGGTGTCACGACGCTCAACATGCTCAAGATGGAGCAGCAGATCGATTCGCTGTCGCCCACCACGAGCAAGCGCTACATGCACCACTACAACTTCCCGCCCTACTCGACCGGTGAGACCGGCCGCGTCGGCAGCCCCAAGCGTCGCGAGATCGGGCACGGCTTCCTCGCCGAGCGCGCCCTCGTGCCGGTGCTGCCGAGCCGCGAGGAGTTCCCCTACGCGATCCGCCAGGTGTCGGAGGCGCTCAGCTCCAACGGCTCGACGTCGATGGGCTCCGTGTGCGCCTCGACGCTGTCGCTGCTGAACGCGGGTGTGCCGCTGCGCGCACCCGTCGCCGGCATCGCGATGGGTCTCGTGTCCGACGAGGTCGACGGCCAGACGCGCTATGCCGCACTGACCGACATCCTCGGAGCCGAGGACGCCCTCGGTGACATGGACTTCAAGGTCGCCGGCACGAGCGAGTTCGTCACGGCGATCCAGCTCGACACGAAGCTCGACGGCATCCCGTCGTCGGTGCTGTCGGCAGCGCTCACGCAGGCCAAGGAGGCTCGCCTCACGATCCTCAACGTGCTGAACGCCGCGATCGACGGCCCCGACGAGATGGCCCCCACGGCTCCGCGCGTCATCAGCGTGCAGATCCCGGTCGACAAGATCGGCGAGCTCATCGGCCCCAAGGGCAAGACGATCAACGCCATCCAGGACGAGACGGGCGCGCAGATCTCCATCGAGGAGGACGGCACGGTCTACATCGGCGCGACCGACGGCCCCTCGGCCGAGGCTGCCCGCGCCCAGGTGAACGCGATCGCCAACCCCACCAACCCGGAGGTCGGCGAGCAGTTCCTCGGAACGGTCGTGAAGATCGCGACGTTCGGCGCATTCATCTCGCTCCTGCCGGGCAAGGACGGTCTGCTCCACGTCAGCGAGGTCCGCAAGCTCGCCGGCGGCAAGCGCGTCGAGAACGTCGAAGACGTGCTGGGCGTCGGCCAGAAGATCCTCGTGCGCATCACGAAGATCGACGACCGCGGCAAGCTGTCGCTCGAGCCGGTGCTCGAAGAGGCTGCCGCGGCCGAGGGCGAGACCGTCGAGATCACCGAAGAGGACTGATCCTCCCGGCTCGATCCTCACGTCGCTGAGGTCGCTCCATCAGCAGCGGATGCCCGTCACACCTCTCGGAGGGTGGCGGGCATCCGTCGTCCCCGGGGCGAGTGTATGCATCGTCATCAAAGCGTTATGGAATGTTTACCGCCCGTACGCCGCAGCGGGCGGCCGGTGCCCGGCGCTGGCCTACCCTCGGAGATAACGCGTCACCGGGATGCGTGGGCGCCACGCATCTCCAGCATTTCGGGAGGTGGTGAGCGTGGGCTTGTTCAGTGCGGGATCGGCACGTGCGTCGCACGAGCGCCTCACCACAGCGCCCGCCTCACCCGCGACGGCGGGGCCGTCCGCGCAGGTGCACCCGTCGGCACCGATCCCCGTCCAGGGCCCGGGTGTCGGCGACGGCGTGCGCGTGACGCTCGGTGAGACGGGACTGCAGGTCTTTCCGCTCGTCCTCGGCGGAAGCGAGTTCGGGTGGCACGTCGACTCCGGCGCGGCCAACGCGATCCTCGACGCGTACATCGATCTCGGCGGCAACGCCATCAACACGTCCGACGGCTACAGCTCGGGGCGCAGCGAGCACATCATCGGGCAGTGGATGCGCGCTCGCGGCGTCCGCGACGACCTCGTGGTGGGCGTGCGCGTCGGCAGTCACCCCGACCACCCCGGGCTCGGTTCGGTCAACCTCATCCGCTCGGTCGAGGCGTCGCTGACGCGCCTGCAGACCGACCACGTCGATGTGCTCTACCTCGACGCCACGTCCGACAGCACGACAGCGCTCGAAGACACACTCGCCACCGCCGACTGGCTTGTCGAGACCGGCAAGGTCCGTGCGGTGGGCGCATTCGGTCACACCGCCTCACAGCTGGTGGAGGCGCGCATCATGGCGTCGGCCGGGTATCCGCGGATCACCGTGCTCGACGTGCCGTACAACATCCTGCGGAAGACAGAGTTCGACGGCGACATGCGCCTCGTCGCCGGCGCCCAGAACATCGCCGTCACCTCGTCGCAGGCGCTCGAGCACGGTTATCTCGCCGGTGTGCACCGCTCACGGGCACGCATGGGTTCGACGGTCCGGGGCGCACAACTGGCCGCCGCGATGAACCGCCGCGGCGCGCGCACCCTGCGCGCCCTCGATCGCATCGCGTCGGAGTTGTCGGTGCCGACCGCTGCCGTCGCGGTCGCCTGGCTTCTCGCACAGCGTGCCGTCACGGCCACGATCGTCAACGTGTTCGCGGTCGCGCACGTCGAAGAGCTCATCCAAGCGGTGGGTGTGCACCTCAGCCGCACCCACTTGTCGGAGATCGCCCGCGCGTCCGAGTGAACGACGGTGGGCCTGTCATAGGGTGGATGGAGGACGGGCGGATGGAGCGCGGGTGGAGGGAACACCCGTGACCGGAACCCCGTCGATCGAACGCCCCCGGCCCGTGTCGAATGAGGACTGCTGTGACGCACTACTTGTACCTGGTGCGGCATGGCGAGCACCTCGATGCCGAGCACGGACTCGAAGACGGCCCCCTCTCGCCGCGCGGACGACGCCAGGCCGAGCTCGTCGCCGACCGGCTCTCGGGTGTGCCGCTGTCGGGCGTGTGGCATTCCCCGCTCGAGCGGGCAGCCGAGACGGCGCGAACCGTCGCGGGACGTCTTCCCTCGGTCACACCTGAGCCGTCGGCTCTGCTGTTCGACTGCGTGCCGACCGGGATGACCGACGAGACGCCCCCGGTGTACGAGGCGTTCTTCGGCGGTATCACGGAGGCCGAGATCGAGGCCGGCTCCGCTCAGATGTCCGATGCCGTCGCCGAGTTCCTCGTGCGCAAGCCCGGCGCGCACGAACTGCTCATCACCCACAATTTCGTGATCGCGTGGTTCGTCCGCGAGGTGCTCGACGCGCCCGCGTGGCGCTGGCTCACGCTCACCCAGGCCCACTGCGGTCTGACGGTGCTGGCCCAGCGGCCCGGACGGCCGTGGACGCTCGTCTCCCACAACGATCTCGCGCATCTGCCGATGGAGCTGCGCACGGGTCTTCCCGAGACCCCGCGCATCTGACGCTCGTGCCCGAGCCCGCTGCGGAGGTGTCGCTCACCACCGCCGATGTCGACCGGTTGCTGGCGGCGCAGCACCCGCACCTCCGCGGCCCCGTTCGTCTCGTCGCGCACGGCTGGGACAACGACGTGTTCCGGCTCGGTGACGGCCTGGCCGTGCGGCTTCCGCGTCGCGCGGCCGCCGCGCAGCTCATCGCGAACGAGCAGCGGTGGTTGCCTCTGCTGGCGGAGGTGCTGCCGGTCGCGGTCCCCGCGCCGGTCGCCGTGGGGGTGCCCGGTGCCGGCTACCCGTGGGCGTGGAGCGTCGTCCCGTGGTTCGGTGGGGCGCGGATGCTCGATCTCGATCCTTCGCAGCGCGATGCGTTCGCGGCACCGCTCGCGCGCGCCCTCCGGGCCCTTCATGTGCAGGCCCCGGCCGACGCGCCCTTCAACCCGGTGCGGGGCGTCGCGCTGCGCGAGCGCGACGAGACAGTCCGGCGGCGCGTCGCGCACCACCCCGTGCTGGAGCGCCGGTGGGCCGAGGCGCTCGCCGCGCCTGTGTGGGACGGCGCGCCCGTTTGGGTGCACGGCGACGTCCATCCCGGGAACATGGTCGTCGACGGGTCGCGGCTGTCGGCGCTCATCGACTTCGGAGACATGTGCGGCGGCGACCCGGCATGCGACCTCGCGATCGCCTGGACCGGCTTCACTCCGGTCGGCCGCGCTGCGTTCCGTGCCGAGCTGGGAGACGGCTATGGCGACGCGACGTGGCGGCGGGCGCGCGGCTGGGCCGCCGCGTTCGCCTCGCTTCTCCACGACACGGACGACCCGGCGATGCGGGCGATGTCGGTGCACGCGGTCGAGCAGCTCGCGCCCGACGAGCCCTGAACCCCGCGTCCCCGGACCGTGAACTGGCCGCTGCCGCTCCTCGGCGGGATGCTCGCCGTGGGCATCACGGCGGCAGCGCTCTTCCCCTCCTCCTCACCGTGTTCTCGTGGCTGACCCGGCCGGGCCGCGGTGAGGAGTCCACCGGTCTCAGAGGCGCTTGCCGTACCAGCGGGTCGCGTTGGGATTGTCGTTGTACGGCTCGATGGTCGTGTAGCCGCTCCGAGCGTAGAGGCCGCCGGCCGCTTCGAGGGTGTGGTGCGTGTCGAGGACGACCTCGGCGGCGCCCCACTCGCGGGCGCGGGCCTCGAGAGCGTCGAGGAGGAGCCTGCCCCAGCCACGACCACGCGTCTCGGGACGCAGGAACAGGTGCTTGACCTCGTAGCGGACGCCGTCGGGGCCGTCGGAGATGCGGCGGATGCCGCCGCACCCGACGTCCGCGCCGTCGTCGTCGACGAGGACCAGGAAGACTCCCGCAGGGGGAGTGAACACCGCGGCGTCGGGGAACACCGGCAGGTACGCCTGCCCTTCGGGGAACGCGTCGGCGCGCATCGCGAAGTAGTCGGCGAGCAGAGCGCGCGCACGCGGGTCGTCGGCGGGGACGGTGTCGAGATTCACCATGCCGTCGAGGCTACCTGTCGGTGTCGTCGCGCCCCGTAGGCTGAAGGGATGACGACGACGCGAGTCGCCCTGGTAGGCGGTAACGGCAAGCTCGGGGGCATCATCCGCGAGGTCATCGACGCGAGCGACGACTTCGAGGTGGTCGCCGTGCTCGGTTCGTCGAGCGACCTCGCGACCGAGCTCGACGGCGCCGATCTCGTCGTCGACGCATCGACGCCCGCCGTGTCGATCGACGTCGTCCGCACGGCGATCGAGCGGGGGATCAATGTGCTCGTGGGAACGTCGGGCTGGTCGGCGGAGCGGATCGCGCTCGTCCGTCCGCTTGCGGATGCCGCGGGCACCGGCGTCGTGTTCATCCCGAACTTCTCGCTCGGCTCGGTGATCGGGTCGGCCCTCGCGGCCGCGGCTGCACCGTTCTTCCCGTCGATCGAGATCGTCGAGGCCCACCGCGAGACCAAGATCGATTCGCCCAGCGGCACCGCCGTACGAACGGCCGAGCTCATCGCCGCCGCGCGCGCGGAGACGGGGCCGGTCGAGTCGCCGCACGTCGACCAGCGTGCCCGCGGTCAGCAGGTGGCCAGCGTTCCGATCCATTCGCTCCGCCGCCCGGGGGTCATCGCCCGCCAGGAGACGGTGCTGTCGGGCGCGGGCGAGTCGCTCACGATCGTCCACGACACGATCGATCCCGCTGCGGCGTACGCGCCGGGCATCCGTGTCGCGCTGGCGGCCGCCCGCGACGCGCGCGGGGTCACAGTCGGGCTCGACAGCTTCATCGACATCGGTGTGCGGGCGCCGCGACCCCGTGCCGGTGCGCCGGTGGCCGAGGGAGACGTGCCCGGCCAGGTCGCCCGTGTGACCACCGCATGAACTCGCGCGTCGGCGTCATCGTCATGGCGGCGGTGCTGGCGCTCTACATCGCGCTCGTCGCCCAACGCGGGTGGCTGCTGCTCACCTCCGGGCAGCCCGTGGGGATCGCGATGGGGGCAGCGCTGCTGTTCCTGCCCGTCATCGCCGCCTGGGGGCTCTGGAGGGAGCTCCGGTTCGGGTCGCGCGCACAGGCGCTCGGGCGCCGGCTGGAAGCGGAAGGCGGGCTCCCGGCTGAGGAGATCGACGTGCGGCAGAGCGGACGCCCTGATCGCGCGCAGGCCGACGCGCTGTTCCCCGCGTACCGCGCCGACGTCGAGGCGCACCCCGACGACTGGCGGGCCTGGTACCGTCTCGCGCTCGCCTACGACGGGGCGGGCGATCGCACCCGTGCGCGACGCGCGGCACGAAAGGCCATCGCCCTCGAGCAGGCCGAGGCCCGGTAGACCCGCGAGGCCCGGCAGACCCGCGCGGCCGCGAAGAGGCCCGTCAAGGGCGGGATGGACTCAGGCGGGGACGACGGCCGCGATGGCGTCTTCGACGGTGGCGTGCCGGAACGTGAAGCCCGTGGCGGTGAGACGCTCGGGCACGACGTTCATGTCGCTCGTGAGCAGTGCCTCGGTCGCGTCGGATCCCAGCACCAGCTTGACGCCCCAGACGGGTGCCCGCAGGAGGTACGGCCGGTTCATTCGACGAGCCAGAGCGAAACCCATATCGTTCGCCGTCGCACGCTCGGGCCCCGCGAGGTTGACGGGACCGGTCATGCGGGTGTCGATGACGTGACGGATGGCGCGGACTTCGTCGTCGAGCGAGATCCACGGCCACACCTGGCGTCCGCTCCCGATCGGGCCCGAGACCCCCAGCCTCGTCAGCAGGAGGAGCGGCTTCAGCACGCCCTCCGGATGCACGATCGGCGCGGTGCGCAGCAGTGCGACCCGGGCGCGGTCGCCGGCGCGCTCGGCGGCCGTCTCCCACTCGCCGCACAGATCCGACAGAAAGGTGTCGCCGCGCGGGGAGTCCTCCGTGAGGGCAGCACCGGGCAGCGACGGGTAGTACCCGACGGCCGACGACGAGACGAAGTGGGGCGCGTCGTCGCCCAGGGCGCGAATCGCGGACGCGATCGCCTGCGTGGGCTGGATGCGCGACCACAGCAGTTCGTGCTTGTAGCGCCGCGTCCACGGGAATCGCCCGATGCTGGCCCCGTTGAGGTTGACGACAGCCGCCGCACCGTCGAGAACACGCGGGTCGAGGCGGTCTCGCGCCGGGTCCCACTCCACCTCGTCGGGCGACTCGGCCGGTCTGCGCACGAGCCTCGTGACGGGGATGCCCTCGCCGCGCAGTGCTGCGGTGAGGGCACGCCCGATCAGCCCTGAGGATCCGGAGACGACGACGCGCCCGGCAGGACCGTCTTCACGCAAGCGTCGCCTCGAGGGTGATCTCGATGCCGGCGAGCGCCGACGAGACGGGGCACCCCGTCTTCGCTTCCTCGGCGATGCGGGTGAACTCATCGGCCGACAGGCCGGGGACGCTCGCGTTGACGTTCAGGTGAGACCCGGTGATGCCGGTGCCGGGGATGAAGGTCACCGACGCGGTCGTCTCGACGGTCTCCGGAGGCGTGCCGTTCTGCGTGAGCGCGTGGGACAGCGCCATGCTGAAGCAGGCCGAGTGCGCGGCCGCGAGAAGCTCCTCGGGCGTCGTCACCGAGGTCGAACCTTCGCTGCGTGCCTTCCAGTCCACCGCCAGCGGACCTTGATTCGAGCTTTCCAGGGCCACCTGGCCGGAGCCTTCCGTGAGGCTGCCTCTCCAGCTGGTGCTCGCTTCGCTCGTGACGCTCATCTCGGTCCTCCAGGGTTCGGGGTGGGTGTTCGCTTCCCCCCACCGTAGACCGCCGCCGCGTACGACGGAACGGAACGAGACCGAGCGCGCGCCCTCGTGGTCAGGCGTCTACCGGCGTCGACGCGACCCGGGCGAGCTCGAGCTCGACCACGTGGCGGCTCGGAGCGCCTCCGAAGCGGGTGCGGATCGCACCGCGTCCGTCGAGAACGAAGGTCGTGGGTGTCTGAAGGATGTGGAAATGCCGTGCGATATCGGGACGGTGGGTGAGATCGACGTCGATGTGCACGACGCCCGGCTGCGACCGGGCGATCTCGCTGAGGGTGCGGTGCACCCCCGGGCAGCGGGCGCACATCTCTGTGCTGAACTGCAGCAGGGTGGCGTTCTCGCCGAGCGCGGGCCCACCGAAACGGGAGGGATCGACCACCTCGGAGGGGTCTTGCGGGCGGGGGCGGTTCTGCTGCCGGCGGAGGAAGAGACCGAGGCCGACGGTCGCTGCGAGAAGTGCGGAGAGCACCACGAGGGCGTCGACGAGATTCACAACGCTCAAGCGTAATGTTCCGGCGGGGTGCACGGTGATTTCCGCCGCCATGTTTCATGCCACGGGGGAGGCACCTCCCGTGTCCCGTCTCGTGCTGCCTCCGGCCCGACGTCGCCGGACGGCGGTAGGGTGGCAGGCGTGACCGACTCGGCATCCGTTCTCACTCCCTACGAAGATCTCCTGCGTGCCGTCCTCGAAGAAGGCGTGCACAAGGACGACCGCACGGGCACCGGGACGACGAGCGTGTTCGGCCGTCAGATCCGCTTCGACCTGTCGAAAGGGTTCCCGCTCATCACCACGAAGCGGGTGCATTTCAAGTCGATCGCCTACGAGCTCCTCTGGTTCTTGCGCGGCGAGTCGAACGTCGCGTGGCTGCAGGAGAACGGCGTATCGATCTGGGACGAGTGGGCCGATGAGAAGGGCGAGCTCGGGCCGGTCTACGGCGTGCAGTGGCGGTCCTGGCCGACGCCCTCAGGGGGACACATCGACCAGATCTCGCAGGTCGTCGAGCAGATCCGCACCAACCCCGACTCGCGGCGGATCATCGTGTCGGCCTGGAACCCCGCCGACATCCCCGACATGGCGCTCGCACCGTGCCACGCCCTGTTCCAGTTCTACGTCGCCGACGGTCGCCTGTCGTGCCAGCTCTACCAGCGCAGCGCCGACATGTTCCTCGGTGTGCCGTTCAACATCGCGTCGTATGCGCTGCTCACGCTGATGATCGCGCAGCAGACCGGTCTGGAGCCGGGAGATTTCGTGTGGACCGGCGGCGACTGCCACATCTACGACAACCACGTCGAGCAGGTGCGCGAACAGCTGACGCGCGAGCCGTACCCGTACCCGACGCTGCGGCTCACCCGCACCCCCGCGTCGATCTTCGACTACCGCTACGACGACTTCGTGCTCGAGGACTACCAGCACCACCCCGCGATCCGCGGCGCGGTCGCCGTATGAGCGACGCCTCCCGCGACGGCGCCGTCAGCGAACCCGCTCCCGGCGCCGGCCGGCGTACGCGGCTCGGTCTGATCTGGGCCGAGGCGCACGGCGGCGTCATCGGAGCCGACGGAGGCATGCCCTGGCACGTGCCCGAAGACCTCGCGCACTTCCGGGAGAAGACGGCGGGTGCCCCCGTCGTCATGGGGCGTCGCACCTGGGAGTCCTTTCCCGATCGGTTCCGTCCGCTGCCCGGACGCCGCAACATCGTCGTGACCCGCGACGACGCGTGGCAGGCCCCCGGTGCCGAACGGGCCGGGAGTCTCCCCGCCGCGCTCGCACTCGCCGGGGAGGCCGAGACGGTGTGGGTGATCGGCGGCGGCGGACTGTTCCGCGAGGCCATCGACGCGGCCGATGTGCTGGAGGTCACCGAGCTCGACCTCGCGGTCGACGGAGACACGCACGCGCCGTCCCGTGACGGGTGGCCGGTGGCGTCGACGGGGCCCTGGATGCAGTCGCGCACAGGGGTGCGCTACCGCTTCCTGCGACACGAGCGCTGACCCCGACCACCCCCCGTCCCGCCCCGCCTAGGCTGTCGGCATGGCGAAGACGGCAGTGGTCACGGGAGCGAGTTCGGGCCTCGGGGCGGAGTTCGCGGCTCAACTGGCGGCGGCGGGCGCCGATCTGGTGCTCGTGGCGAGGGATGTGGCTGCGTTGGAGCGGATGGCCGAACGCATCCGCGCCGACCACGACGTCTCGTGCGAGGTGCTCGCCGCCGATCTCACGACGACCGAAGGCCTCGCGACCGTGCGGGAGCGGGTCGCCGACCCGTCGCGTCCCGTCGGGATCCTCGTGAACAACGCGGGTTTCGGGCTCGACCTGCAATTCGACCGCAACGATCTCGCCGACGAAGACCGTCACCTCGACCTGCACATCCGCGCGACGATGCACCTCAGCCACGCGGCGCTGCGTCAGATGTCGGCGCGGGGGAGCGGACGGATCATCAACGTCGCCTCGGTCGCCGCGTTCATGCCGCGGGGCACCTACGGTGCGGTGAAGGCCTGGGTGGTGTCGTTCAGCCGCTGGGCGAACGAGAACTACCGCCCCGTGACGGTCACCGCCGTCTGCCCGGGATTCACGCACACGAATTTCCACGAGCGCCTCGGCCTGCCGCCGGGTCAGGAGGGGGTGCCGGGGTGGATGTGGCTGTCCGCTCCCGACGTCGTCCGCGAGGGGCTGCGCGACGCCGCCCGCGGAAAGGCCGTGTCCATCCCGTCGCTGCGCTACAAGGTGCTCGTCGGGCTTGTGCGCCTCCTCCCGTCGGGAGTGTCGGCGCGACTGGCCCGCACCGGACGCTGACCTCACGTCCGCGAGGAGTGCGGCACGTCTCCTCATCAGTCGTGCGGCGGGGGCGAGCCGACCCGATAGCCTGGAGGGCATGACGCACACGGGCAACCCCTTCGGTCAGGTACTCGTCGCGCTGGTCACCCCGATGACAGCCGACGGCGAGGTCGATTGGCCCGCCGTCGAGAAGCACATCGACGACGTCATCACCGCCGGCGCCGACGGCATCGTCGTGACCGGCACCACGGGCGAGACCAGCACCCTCACGGATGCCGAGAAGCTCCGGCTCGTCGAGGTGGGCAAGTCCGTCTCGAGCGGTCGCGCGAAGATCATCACCGGCGGCGGATCCAACGAGACCGCGCACGCCATCGAGCTCTATCGTGCCAGCGAGAAGGCCGGCGCCGACGGCATCATGATCGTCACGCCGTACTACAACAAGCCCACCCAGGCAGGCATCCTCACGCACTTCCGGCTCGTCGCCGACGCCACCGACCTCCCCGTCATCCTCTACGACATCCCCGGCCGAACCGGCGTGCCGATCAAGTACGAGACGATCCTGCGCCTGGCGAAGCACCCGAACATCCTCGCGATCAAGGACGCGAAGGGCGACTTCAGCGAGGTGAGCCGCGTGCTCAACCAGACCGATCTGATGTACTTCTCGGGCGACGACGCCAACGTGCTCCCGCATCTCGCGATCGGCGCCTCCGGACTGATCGGCGTGACGGCGAACATCGCCCCGGCTCCGTATCGCACGATCGTCGACGCGGTGAACCGCGGCGACCTCACGGCCGCCACCGCGGCCCACATGAAGCTGGAGCCGCTGGTGCGCGCGGTCATGACGCACGTTCCCGGCACCGTCAGCGCGAAGTACATCCTCCACGGCCTCGGCCGCATCTCCAGCCCGCGCGTGCGCCTGCCGCTCGTGGGCCCGGAGGAGTGGGAGGCCGCCATCATCGAAGACGAGCTCGCGCTCGTCGCGGACGTCGAGGGAGCCGACTTCTCGAACTTCCGCCCCGACCGCAATGCCGCCGCCGGCGGCGCCCTGCCCAAGGTCCACGGAACGACTCGCTGACCCCGCTCCCCGAGCCCGATCCCGCTGAACCCGATCCGCTCTCGCCGATCCGGCTGAAGCTGACGGGCATCACACAACCGAACACCGGATGCCTCGTGCATCCGACAGAGAACGACAGCGAGCCCGCGAGGCTCCCTGCAGAAGGCTGACCATGCCCACCACCGTCTACGCACCGCCCGCCCTCGAAGCCGGAACGCTGCGGGTGATCCCGCTCGGCGGCCTCGGCGAGGTCGGCCGCAACATGACCGTGTTCGAGTACGACGGCAAGCTCCTCATCGTCGACTGCGGCGTGCTCTTCCCCGAGGAGCACCAGCCGGGCGTCGACCTGATCCTGCCCGACTTCGAGCCCATCAAGAGTCGTCTGGACGACATCGTCGGCGTCGTGCTCACGCACGGTCACGAGGACCACATCGGCGCCGTCCCGTACCTGCTCCGGATGAAGGGCGACATCCCCCTGCTCGGCTCAGGGCTCACGCTCGCGCTCATCGAGGCGAAGCTCAAGGAGCACCGGATCAAGCCGTACACGATGACGGTGGCGGAGGGACAGCGCGAGAAGGTGGGGCCGTTCGACCTCGAGTTCGTCGCCGTGAACCACTCGATCCCCGACGCGCTCGCCGTGGCGATCCGCACCCCCGCGGGCATGGTGCTCGCGACGGGCGACTTCAAGATGGACCAGCTGCCGCTCGATGGGCGTCTCACCGACCTCCGTGCGTTCGCGCGCCTCGGCGAGGAGGGCGTCGACCTGTTCCTCGTCGACTCGACCAACGCCGATGTCCCCGGCTTCACGCCACTCGAGCGTTCGATCGGCCCCGTGCTCGACCAGGTGATCGCCAAGGCGCCGCGACGCGTGATCGTCGCGAGCTTCTCGAGCCATGTGCACCGGGTGCAGCAGGTCATCGACGCCGCGCACGCCCACGGGCGGCGCCTCGCGTTCCTCGGCCGCAGCATGGTGCGCAATATGACCATCGCGGAAGACCTCGGGTACCTGAACGTGCCCGACGGTGTGCTCATCGACTACAAGAAGGCGAAGGATCTCCCCGACGATCGGATCGTCTACATGTCGACCGGATCGCAGGGCGAGCCGATGGCGGTGCTGTCGCGCATGGCCAACCTCGATCACGCGATCGAACCGGGGCCGGGCGACACCGTGATCCTCGCGTCGAGTCTCATTCCGGGCAACGAGAACGCGGTCTACCGCGTGATCGACGGGCTCACCAAGCTGGGCGCCAACGTCGTGCACAAGGGCAACGCGAAGGTGCACGTCTCGGGCCATGCCGCTGCCGGCGAGCTGCTGTACTGCTACAACATCCTGAAGCCGCGCAACGTGCTTCCGGTGCACGGTGAGTTCCGCCACCTCATGGCCAACGCGAAGCTCGCCCAGGACTCGGGCGTCCCCGTCGACAACACGATCATCGGCGAGAACGGCTCGGTCGTCGACCTCAAGGACGGCGTGGCCCGCGTCGTGGGTCAGCTCGACCTGGGGTTCGTGTACGTCGACGGCTCGACCGTCGGCGAGATCACCGACGCCGACCTCAAGGACCGCCGCATCCTCGGCGAGGAGGGCTTCATCTCGGTCATCGTGGTGGTCGATGCCGCGACGGGACAGATCATCAGCGGTCCGGAGATCCATGCGCGCGGATTCGCCGAGGCCGACGCCGTCTTCGACTCGGTCAAGCCGAAGATCGCCGCGGCCCTGGCCGAGGCCGCCCAATCGGGCGTTCGCGACACGCACGCGCTGTCCCAGGTGGTCCGCCGAACGATCGGCCGCTGGGTCAACCAGTCGCTGCGCCGCCGGCCGATGATCGTGCCGCTCGTGATCGAGGCGTAGGCGGCACCCGCGACCGGCGCCGGCGGAGCTCGGTCCGCCGCCGACGGCGGACTGCTTCTACAATCGCGACATGCCCGCTTCGTTCCGTCTTCGCGCCGCCGCGCCGAGTGACGGCGCCTTCCTCGCCGACATGGTCGTCGAAGCGGCCAACTGGCGTGCCGGGGGCGCGCGGCCCCGGCACGAGGTGCTGTCGCATCCCGCTCACAGCAGGTACATCGCCGGGTGGATGCGGCCCGGCGACGCTGGCGTGGTGGCCGTCGACGAGCTGGGCGATCCGGTCGGCGCCGCCTGGTACCGCATGCTTCCCCGCACCGAGCCGGGCTTCGGGTACGTCGCTACGGGTGTGCCCGAGCTCATCATCGGCGTCCGCCCGATCTGGCGCTCCCACGGCGTGGGACGCGCGCTTCTCCAGCAGCTCTGCGAGAACGCCCGCGCAGCGGGGTTCGGGCGCCTGAGCCTCTCGGTGGAGCGCGACAACTTCGCCCGCACCCTCTACCGGAGCGAGGGGTTCGCGGTCACCGCGGCAGGTCATGGGCGCGACACGATGGTCAAACGGCTCCGCTGAACACCCCCTACTCCCGCGTCGTTACGGGGCAACGTCGGGGCGTCGACGTACCGTGGAGGAATGGCCAGGAGCACGAATCCGACCTCGAGCCCGCGCACGCCCGCGAAGAGCCCGAGCTCCGCGCGCGCCAAGAAGCCGGCGCCGGCGCCGAAGAAGTACGTCGACGAGTCGGACAGGCCTGCCGTCGTCGTGCGGATGTGGCTCGGCGTCGCCCACGCGGTCGGGGGCATGTTCCGCGCATTCGGCCCCGAGACGCTCGAGAAGGATCAGCGCCGCGACGGCTTTCCGCTGCTGCTCGTCGTGCTCGCCGTCCTCGGCGGGATCACCGAGTGGTTCCTCATCGGCACCGACGTGGGAACCACGATCAGCGCCTATTCGGTGGGCGCCCTCCTGGGCCGCCTCGCCTTCGTGCTGCCCGTGCTCCTGCTCCTGCTGGCGGGTTGGCTCTTCCGGCATCCTTCGTCGGTGCACGATAACGGCCGCATCGGCATCGGCTTCGGACTGTTCATCCTCACAGTGGCGGGGTTCTGTCACGTCTTCGGCGGGCGACCTCAGCCACGCCAGGGTCTCCCGGCGCTGAGTGAGGCCGGCGGTCTGTTCGGCTGGATGGTCGGCGAACCGCTCACCTTCCTCACGCCCGTCGGGGCGGGCGCCGTGCTGGGTATCTTGTCGCTTCTCAGCGTGCTCATCCTCACCAAGACGCCGCCGAACCGCATCGGCCAGCGTCTGGGCGACCTGTACGCGTGGATGTTCGACGCCGAGCGCCCCACACCGTCCGCCCCGGAGGCGTCGACCGTGGCCTTCGGTGCCGATTCCGCCGACGACGCGGCCGAGTCGCTCCCCTGGTGGCGGCGCAACAAGTCCGGCCGCGAGGAGGACGTCGACGGGCACCTCGGTTCGGACGACCTCACGGCTCTCCTCGACGCGTCGTCGACGGGCGGCTTCGACACGCCCGTCGCCACCCCGGTCGCGACTCCGGCTCCGCTGCCGCCTGCCGACGCCACCACCGAGATCATCGACCCGAGCGTCGTCGCCGGCGTGCAGCGGGCCGCGGCGCGCAAGTCCGACACGGGGATCCGTGACGACGCGCAGGAAGTGGTCGACGACGGCCTCCTGCCGGGTCTGTCAGGCCTCGGCGGCGACTACGACGGTCGGCCGCCCGCCCTGCCGTACCGTCTGCCGTCGGTCGACGCCCTCGCCGCGGGCAGCCCGCCCAAGGCGCGGTCGGAGGCCAACGACCAGGTGGTCCGGGCGATCATGGGTGTCTTCGAACAGTTCTCCGTCGATGCCCGTGTCACCGGGTTCTCCCGCGGCCCGACAGTGACCCAGTACGAGATCTCCCTGGGCCCGGGCGTCAAGGTCGAGCGGATCACCGCGCTCACCAATAACATCGCCTACGCCGTGGCCTCCAACGAGGTGCGCATCCTCGCCCCCATCCCCGGGAAGAGCGCGATCGGTGTCGAGATCCCGAACGCGGACCGCGAGATCGTCACGCTCGGCGACGTGCTCCGCTCGCCGGCGGCCCATGCGCAGACGCACCCGATGACGATCGGCGTCGGCAAGGACGTCGGGGGCGGGTACGTCGTCGCCAACCTCGCCAAGATGCCCCACCTGCTGGTCGCGGGCTCCACCGGCTCGGGCAAGTCGAGCTTTGTGAACTCGATGATCACGAGCCTCCTCATGCGCGCCAAGCCCAGTGATGTGCGCATGGTGCTCATCGACCCCAAACGTGTGGAGCTCACGTCGTACGCCGGCGTGCCGCACCTGATCACACCCATCATCACCAACCCCAAGAAGGCGGCAGAGGCGCTGCAGTGGGTCGTCAAGGAGATGGACATGCGGTACGACGACCTCGCGTCGTTCGGATTCCGCCACATCGACGACTTCAACAAGGCCGTGGTCGCGGGGGAGATCACGCTGCCCGCGGGCAGTGAGCGCGTCCTCAAGCCGTACCCGTACCTGCTCGTGGTCGTCGATGAGCTCGCGGACCTCATGATGGTGGCGCCGCGCGACGTCGAAGACTCGATCGTCCGCATCACGCAGCTCGCTCGTGCCAGCGGCATCCACCTGGTCCTGGCGACGCAGCGCCCGTCGGTCGACGTCGTCACGGGCCTGATCAAGGCCAACGTGCCGTCGCGTCTGGCGTTCGCGGTGACGAGCGTCACCGACTCGAGGGTCATCCTCGACCAGCCGGGCGCCGACCGCCTCATCGGCCAGGGCGACGGCCTCTTCCTGCCGATGGGTGCGTCCAAGGCTGTGCGCGTGCAGGGGGCCTGGGTCGCCGAGGGTGAGATCGAGAAGGTCGTCGCGCACGTCAAGAAGCAGGCGCAGCCCGAGTACCGCTCCGACGTGCAGGCCGTCGCCGAGAAGAAGGAGATCGACGCCGACATCGGTGACGATCTCGAACTGCTGCTGGCGGCTGCCGAGCAGATCGTGTCGACACAGTTCGGCTCGACGTCGATGCTCCAGCGAAAGCTCCGTGTCGGCTTCGCGAAGGCCGGGCGTCTCATGGACCTGCTGGAGTCCCGCGAGATCGTCGGCCCCTCCGAGGGGTCGAAGGCCCGCGATGTCCTGGTCACGCCCGACCAGCTGCCCGCCGTGCTGGCGCGTCTGCGGGGCGACGACCCGCCCGCCTCCGCGCCGGCGACCCACGGGGGCTCCGCCGACGCGGTCGACGCGCAGTTCGACGGGTACCCGGTCGTCGACGGCGACGAGGGCGGCGAAGACGCCTGGAGCCTGACCGGCCGCGACTGAGGTCGGTAGGCTCGCACCGTGGCGATTCCTCGGCAGCTCCCCAACATCATCACCATCGTGCGCATCCTGTGCGCGCCGTTCTTCGTGTGGATGCTGCTCGCAGACGGCGGCAGCGACGGGATGCTGCGCTGGTGGGCCGCCGTGCTGTTCATCGTGGCGATCGCGACGGACGGGATCGACGGCTACCTCGCCCGGCGTCACGACATCGTGACCGACCTCGGCAAGCTGCTCGACCCGATCGCCGACAAGGCTCTCACCGGCGCCGCATTCGTGAGCCTGTCGATCCTGGGCGAGCTCGACTGGTGGATCACCGTGCTGGTCCTCGTCCGCGAGGTCGGCATCACGATCCACCGTCTCGTCGTCGCGAGCGACCACGTCGTCGCGGCTGCGTGGATGGGCAAGCTCAAGACGGTCGCACAGGCCGTCGCGCTGTCGCTCGCGCTTCTCCCGCTGTGGACCGTGGTCGGGGAGTGGGTGCACGTCGTCAACACGGTGGTGATGACGATCGCGGTGCTGCTGACCGTCGCCAGCGGAATCGACTACATCGTCACCGAGGTTCGGGGGGCGCGGGCAGCCGGCGCGGCCCGTCCCGAGCGGAAGACGCAGTGATGAGCACGCGACGGGAGGCGCGCGCCGCGCGTGTGGCCGCAGAGATCGACGACCTCGACAACACGCTCGTCTCGCACGGCCGTCTCAGCGACTCGGAGCGGCTGGTCGCGCGGCTCAAGGAGCTCGGCTGGACCCTCGGCGTCGCCGAATCCCTCACGGGGGGTCTCGTGGCGGCGTCGCTGATCGCCGTGCCGGGGGCCTCGGCGGTGCTGCGCGGAGCTGTCGTCGCTTATGCCACCGACATCAAGCAGAGTCTGCTGGGCGTGGACGCCACCCTTCTGGCCGCGCACGGCCCGGTTCATCCGCGCGTGGCCCGGCAGATGGCCGAGGGGGTGCGACGCGCCCTCGGCACCGGAGGCGAGGCGGCCGATGTGGGGATCGCCACCACGGGCATCGCAGGGCCGGTATCGCCCGACGGTCAGCCTGTCGGCACGGTGCATCTGGCGGTCTCGACGCCGCTCGGTTCCCGCGTCGAGTCGCTCGTGCTCACGGGTACGCGAGACGAGATCCGCGCCGAGGCCACGGCGCGCGCGATCAGGCTCGCGTTCGACGCACTGTGATGGCATCCGTCGCGGTGGGGAATAGGTCAGATGACGACGCGGTTACACCTGAGCGATTCCCACCCATTCCTCAGCACTCGGGGTCTAGGGTGAAGCCACGTGCTGTACTGTTGTCCACCCGCGCAGGCGGAATCGTCGTTGAAGGAGGCCCGACATGATCCTGGTTCGTCAAGAGATCGGTGATGTCCTCCGTGACCTGCGTCTGCAGAAGGGCAAGACCCTCCGCCAGGTGGCAGGGCGCGCGAGCGTGGCGCTCGGCTATCTGAGTGAGGTCGAGCGCGGACAGAAGGAAGCGTCCAGCGAGATCCTGGCCGCGGTGGCTGACGCGCTCGATGTCCCCATCTCGTCCATCATGCGCGAGGTGGGCGACCGCATCTCGGTGCTCGAGGGTCTTCAGACCTTCCCCGACGTGGTGCCGGACGACCTGGCGTCGCTGAGCGACGACTTCGCCGCGCCGCAGCTCTCCCTCCACTGAGCAGGGTCGATGCGTCTGAGTGAATTCTCGCGCGCGGTGGCAGCGGAGTTCGGTGCGCGCGGCGACGCCCTCGTCGCGGATCTCACGCTCACGGGCCTGTCGTACCGGACCGCGGCTCAGGCGCTCGCCGACGGTGTGGATGCGCGCCAGGTGTGGCTCGCCCTGTGCGATGAGACGGACGTGCCGCTCGCGCGACGTCACGGCGCGGGGTGGCTCGAACCTCGTCGGTGACACGCGACACGCCCGCGTGTCGTATCGAACATCTGTTCTATGGCGCGTAGTCTCCTGCACAAGAGGTTTCGCAGAGACGTCGTCCCCGATGTGCGGACTTCCCCGACCGATGTCGGAGGGGCTCCGTAGCGTGGACGACGTCATCGAGACACCTCAGCCTTGTCGCAGCATCCTTCCCGTCGGGAGAGAGCGCGACAGCCTACAGGCTACGGAACGCGAGCACGAAGGAGCACGTCATGCCATCACCTGCTGACCGCGAGAAGGCCCTGGAATCGGCCCTCGCCCAGATCGACCGCCAGTTCGGAAAGGGCTCGGTCATGCGGCTGGGCAGCGACGAGCGTGCACCGGTCGCGGTCGTCCCGACGGGCTCCATCGCGCTCGACGTCGCACTCGGGGTCGGCGGCCTGCCCCGCGGACGCATCATCGAGATCTACGGGCCGGAGTCGTCGGGTAAGACCACGCTCACGCTCCACGCGATCGCCAACGTGCAGCGCGCCGGCGGGATCGCCGCCTTCATCGACGCCGAGCACGCGCTCGACCCTGATTACGCGCAGAAGCTGGGTGTCGACATCGACCAGCTCCTCGTCTCGCAGCCCGACACGGGGGAGCAGGCGCTGGAGATCGCCGACATGCTCGTCCGCTCGGGAGCGATCGACCTCGTCGTCATCGACTCCGTCGCCGCGCTGGTGCCGAAGGCCGAGATCGAGGGCGAGATGGGGGATTCCCATGTCGGTCTGCAGGCGCGCCTCATGTCTCAGGCGCTCCGCAAGCTCACCGGTGGCCTCAATCAGACCAATACGACGATGATCTTCATCAACCAGTTGCGCGAGAAGATCGGCGTCTTCTTCGGCTCGCCCGAGACGACGGCCGGCGGAAAGGCGCTCAAGTTCTACGCGTCTGTTCGACTCGACATCCGCCGCATCGAGACGCTGAAGGACGGCACCGAGGCCGTGGGCAACCGCACACGGGTCAAGGTCGTCAAGAACAAGATGGCGCCGCCGTTCAAGCAGGCTGAGTTCGACATCCTCTACGGCGTCGGCATCTCACGCGAAGGCAGCCTGATCGACTTCGGCGTCGAGCACGCCATCGTCAAGAAGTCCGGCGCCTGGTACACGTATGAGGGCGAGCAACTCGGTCAGGGCAAGGAGAACGCCCGCAACTTCCTCATCAAGAACGCCGATATCGCGGCGGAGATCGAGACGAAGATCAAGCAGAAGCTGGGCATCGGTCAGCCGAAGCAGGTAGAGACGGCCGACGAGCTCGCGGCGCGCCGCCCGGCGTGATGACAATGCTCTCCGCGAGGCACTGTCGACGGCCGGAGGTTGCGCATGGATGACGGAAGCCGGGGGCCCGACGTGGGGGCTGACGGCCCCTTGGCTCCGGTCATCCCGCTGTTCGGTTCACGGCCCGCGCTCTCAGCCGACCGGGGAGGCCCCGTCTCGCACCTCGACACGAAAGGCGTGCCCGCCTCGGCCGATGCTGAAGCGGCATGGCACATCACGTGGGCCGATGACGCTGCTGACGACGCGGCGGTCGACGAGGGTGAGGCCGAAGCCCGCGCCGCGGCCGAGGCCACTCTGCTGAAGAAGCTCAGGGTCAGGTCGCTGTCCGTGCGTGAGTCCCGAGCCTTCCTCATCGAACAGGGGCTCGTCGACGGAAGTGCCGACGCCGTCATCGACAGCCTGCTCCGGCACGGCTACCTCGACGATCTTCGGCTCGCCGAGCTGCTCGTGTACATCGGCACCGATCGCAAGCGTCAGGGCCGTGTGGCCATCGCACAGACCCTGGCGGCGCGGGGGATCCCCCGCGACGTCGCCGACGCTGCGCTGGCCGACTCCGACGACGACGATGCCGAGCGAGCGCTCGCCTACGCGCGCCACAAGGCAGCGTCGCTGCGCGCCCTCGACCGAGATGTCGCGCTCCGCCGTCTCATGGGCCAGCTCGCGCGTCGGGGATACGCGGGGAGCCTCGCCATGATGGCTGCGCGCACGGCTCTCGACGAACTGGCCGCCCCCGCGGCGCGGTCGTCGGTCCGATTCGAGTGATCGGGCACTGGCCCTCGGCTGGGAGCGAGCCAGTTCTGGTCGCTGCCCGGGAGCACGTCGCCCGCTCGTACAATGAGTGATCATGACTTCCCCGTCTTCCGCTCCGACGCTCATCGCGCCGTCGACCGCCGCCGTCACCGGTGAAGGGCGAGTGCGCACCTACGAAGTGCGCACCTTCGGCTGCCAGATGAACGTGCACGACTCCGAGCGTCTGTCGGGCTCGCTCGAAAGCGCAGGTTACGTCCGCGTCGAGCCGGGCGCCGAAGCCGACGTCATCGTCATCAACACATGCGCAGTGCGCGACAACGCGGCGGGAAAGCTGTACGGCACCCTCGGGCACCTCAAGAGCCGCAAGGACCGCCACGAGGGAATGCAGATCGCCGTCGGCGGCTGCCTGGCGCAGATGGACAAGGACGCCGTCCTGCAGAAGGCGCCCTGGGTCGACGTCGTGTTCGGCACGCACAACATGGGTTCGCTCCCGGGCATGCTCGAACGCGCGCGTCACAACGGCGAGGCCGAACTCGAGATCCTCGAGTCGCTCGAGGTCTTCCCCTCGACGCTTCCCACCAAGCGCGACGCGGTGCACAGCGGATGGGTCTCCATCTCCGTCGGCTGCAACAACACGTGCACCTTCTGCATCGTCCCCAGTCTTCGCGGCAAGGAGAAAGACCGACGCCCCGGCGACATCCTGCAGGAGATCAAGCTGCTCGTCGACGACGGGGCCATCGAGGTCACCCTCCTCGGTCAGAACGTCAACAGCTACGGCGTCGAGTTCGGTGACCGCCAGGCGTTCGGAAAGCTCCTGCGCGCCGCGGGGGAGATCCCCGGGCTCGAGCGGATCCGCTTCACGAGTCCTCATCCGGCCGCGTTCACCGACGACGTGATCGACGCGATGGCAGAAACCCCCGCCGTCATGCCGCAGCTGCACATGCCGCTGCAATCCGGATCCGACCGGATCCTCAAGGCGATGCGCCGCTCCTACCGCAGTGAGCGGTTCCTCGGCATCCTCGACCGCGTACGCGCTCGCATGCCGCACGCCGCCATCTCCACCGACATCATCGTCGGCTTCCCGGGCGAGACCGATGCCGACTTCGAAGACACGCTCCGTGTCGTCGAGCAGGCCCGCTTCGCGAGCGCGTTCACCTTCCAGTACTCCATCCGCGAGGGCACGCCCGCCGCGACCATGCCGGACCAGGTGCCGAAGGCGATCGTCCAGGAGCGCTACGAGCGGCTCGTCGCCCTGCAGGAGCGCATCTCCCTCGAAGAGAACCAGCGCCAGGTAGGCCGTGAACTGCAGGTGCTCGTCTCCACCGGCGAGGGCAAGAAAGACGCAGAGACCCACCGGCTCACCGGCCGCGCCGAAGACAATCGACTCGTCCACTTCGAGCTTCCGTCGGGCTCGGCCATGCCGCGTCCGGGCGACGTCGTCTCAGTGACCGTCACTCACGCCGCGCCGTTCCACCTCCTCGCCGACAGTGCCGACGGTGCGCCGTTGAGGATCCGCCGCACCCGTGCCGGCGATGCATGGGACCGTGCGCAAGCCGAGTCGTGCGGCGTCCCCACCCCGGCCGGCGGCGGCGCCCCTCGAGCGGTCGCCCTCGGTCTCCCCACGCTCCGCCTCCCCGGTCAGTGACCCGCGCCCGCACGCCGAGGCTGTGGGCCGTCGTCGGAGCGACAGGCACAGGCAAGACCGACCTCTCGCTCCGACTCGTCGACGCGCTCGCGCGCGACGGCGTGGCAGCGGAGGTCGTGAATGCCGACGCCATGCAGCTCTACCGGGGCATGGACATCGGAACCGCGAAGCTGAGCGTCGCTGAGCGTCGCGGCATCCCCCATCACCTGTTCGACGAGCTCGAGGTCACCGACGAGGCCGCCGTCGCCTGGTATCAGGAACGCGCCCGCACCGCGATCGGCGAGATCTTCGCCCGCGGGGCCGATGCCGTACTCGTCGGCGGCTCGGGTCTCTACGTCTCGAGCGTGATCTACGACTTCCGGTTCCCGCCCCACGACGACGTACTCCGCGCCGCTCTGGAATCGGAACTCGCCCAGGGCGGGGCCACGGCGCTGTTCGCTCGCCTGCGCGCTCTCGACCCGGCGACAGCCGCACGCATAGACCCTCGGAACGGGCGGCGCGTCGTGCGGGCACTCGAAGTGATCGCACAGGGCGAGACGACGCACGGCGCCGCGCTTCCCGAAGCGCCGCGGCTCTGGCATCCCCGCACGGTGCTGGTCGGCGTGCACGTCGAGCGAGCCGCGCTCGTCGAGCGGCTGGACCGGCGCGTCGAGGGGATGTGGGACGCCGGGCTGCTCGACGAGGTGCGGAGACTGCGGGCACACGGTCTCGAGAGCGGCCCCACCGCGGCGCGCGCCATCGGGTACGCGCAGGCGCTCGACGAACTCGACGGGTTGCTGACCCGCGCCGAGGCGATCGCGCAGACGCAGGCGCTCACGAGACGATATGCGCGCCGGCAGGTGTCGTGGTTCCGGCGGTACGACGGGCTCACGTGGGTCGAGCCGCACATCGACGCCTCCGACCTCGTGCGCGGTGCGCGCGCGACCGACCCGCCCGACGCTCGCGCCTAGACTGGAGCGGTGTCCACCATCGCGTTCACCAAGGGCCACGGCACCGGCAACGACTTCGTCATCGTCCCTGACATCGACGGCTCGCTCGACTTGAGCGATGACCAGGTCGCTGCTCTCTGCGACCGGCGTTTCGGCATCGGCGGTGACGGGATCCTCCGGGTGGTCCGGTCGGCGTCGCTGCCGGAAGGGACATCCACGCCCGACGCGGAATGGTTCATGGACTACCGCAACGCCGACGGCTCCGCCGCTGAGATGTGCGGCAACGGCATCCGCGTCTACGCGCGCTACCTGGTAGATAGCGGCCTCGTCGAGCTTGCGGCGGGCGAGGCGCTCCCGATCGGGACGCGCGCCGGGACCAAGCTCGTGAGCCGTGCCGACAACGGGTTCGAGGTCGATCTCGGGGTGTGGCGTGCCGAGCCCGACGAGGTGACCGTCCGCGCCCGGGGCCTCGACGTGGCGCGCCCGGGGCAGGGGATCGATGTGGGCAACCCGCACGTCGTCGTCGCCTTGTCGAGCCCTGATGAACTCGACGGCCTCGACCTCACCGTGCAGCCCATCCTCGTCCCCCTTCCGGACGCGGGCGCCAACATCGAGTTCGTCGTGCCCGCTGACCCTCTCGTGCAGGACGGCATCGGTGCGATCCGCATGCGTGTGTTCGAGCGCGGGGTCGGCGAGACCCTCTCATGCGGCACGGGCGTGGCGGCGGCTGCTCTGGCGGTTCGGCATTGGGCCGGCGCGGCGGCACCCGAACGCTGGCGGGTGGACGTTCCCGGTGGCCGTCTCGGCGTGCGGATCGTGACGCGCGACGACGGGGAGCATGTGCTGCTGTCCGGCCCCGCCGCGCTCGTCTTCTCCGGCGAGGTCGCCCTCGTCTGACCGGGCCGGTCCGCGCTCGCGCGGCGACGTCGGCAGTGCGCTGGTTCAGGGCAGGCGGATCGTATCGGTCGCCGGTGTGCCGTGACGCCGCACCTTCAGCACGCGGAACCCGCGCCCCGTCGCGGCACGCGTCACCGAGTACCCCTGCTCGAACGTGGCGGCGAGCCAGCGCTGCAGCGAGTCGGAGCCGAGATTTCGCTGCACGACGAGCCACGCGTCACTTCGTTCGTCCAGCCTCGGGATCCAGCGCTCGAGCAGCCCGTGCAGCTCGTTCTTGCCCACCCGGATGGGTGGGTTGGAGCGGATGGTGCGGAAGGTGACGTCGTCGGGAACATCGTCGGGCAGCACGGCGTTGACATTGTCGAGCCCGAGATCGGCGGCGTTGCGTCGCACGAGATCGAGGGCACGCTGATTGACGTCGACGGCCCACACCGTCGCGCGGGGCGAATCGAGCGCCAGACTCAGGGCGATGGGCCCCCACCCGCAGCCCAGATCGAGCAGGTGACCCCCGGGCGGCGGAGGAGGCGTGTTGGCAAGGAGGACGCCTGTTCCCGAGTCGACGTGCTCGGGGCTGAACACGCCGCCCGCCGTCGTGACCTCGACGTCGCGGCCGGCGAGGGAGACACGGATGCGGCGGAGGTGCTCAGCGCTCGCTGGAGTCGCGCTGAAGTAATGATCGCTCGCCATGGCTTTCGAGCGTAGCGGAGGAGCTCCCACCCACGGGAGTAGAGTTCACGGATGGCCGTCGGCCGACGAAAGGATGAGAATGACAGACACCACCACCCCACAGGGCACCGACGAGACGCCGGTCGACCCGGTCGATCGTGTGCTCGCGCACGCCGACGGGCGTTCGGGGGTGCGCGTCTTCGGCGCCGCGCAGGCGATCCAGCACGAGTCCACCGTCTCCTACGGCGACACCGACGGCGAGCAGTGGGACCGCGAGGAGCGTGCGGCTCTCCGTCGCGTCGCCGGCCTGTCGACGGAGCTCGAAGACGTCACCGAGGTCGAGTACCGGCAGCTGCGACTCGAGAACGTGGTGCTCGTCGGCGTGTACGCGCAGGGCTCCCACGAAGACGCGGAGAACTCGTTGCGCGAACTCGCAGCGCTCGCCGAAACCGCGGGGGCCGTCGTGCTCGACGGCGTGCTGCAGCGCCGACCGCACCCGGACCCCGCCACGTACATCGGCCGCGGCAAGGCCGCCGAGCTGCGCGACCTCGTCGCGGCGGTGGGCGCCGACACGGTCATCGCCGACACGGAGCTCGCGTCGAGCCAACGGCGTGCGCTGGAGGACGTCGTCAAAGTGAAGGTGATCGACCGGACGACCGTCATCCTCGACATCTTCAGTCAGCATGCGAAGAGCCGCGAGGGCAAGGCGCAGGTCGAGCTCGCCCAGCTCGAGTACCTCCTGCCGCGCCTGCGCGGCTGGGGTGAGTCGATGTCGCGTCAGGCCGGTGGCCAGGTGGGCGCCGGCGGCGCAGGCATGGGCTCTCGTGGACCGGGTGAGACGAAGATCGAACTCGACCGCCGTCGCATTCGCACGCGCATGGCGCAGCTGCGTCGGCAGATCCGGGACTTCGCGCCCGCGCGCGACGCGAAACGTGCGGAGCGCAAACGCCACACCGTGCCGTCGGTCGCGATCGCGGGCTACACGAACGCAGGCAAGTCGAGTCTCCTCAACAGACTGACCAGTGCGGGAGTACTCGTCGAGAATGCCCTGTTCGCGACCCTCGACGCCACCGTGCGTCGTGCGCAGGCCGCCGACGGGCGGGTCTACACCCTCACGGACACCGTGGGTTTCGTGCGGAATCTGCCTCATCAGCTCGTGGAGGCGTTCCGCTCTACCCTCGAAGAGGTGGCCGACGCCGACGTCATCGTCCATGTCGTCGACGGATCGCACCCCGATCCGGCCGCGCAGCTCGCGACCGTTCGCGATGTCATGGCGGATGTCGGCGCGCGCTCGACGCGCGAATTGATCGTGTTCAACAAGGCCGATCTCGTCGACGACGACACGCGGCTCGTGCTGCGGGGTCTGGAACCGTCGGCGCTCTTCGCGTCATCTCGCACCGGTGAGGGCATCGATGAGCTGCGCGCAGCGATCGAGGCAGCCCTGCCGCTGCCGGCGGTCGAAGTGCGCGCACTCGTGCCGTATGACCGCGGCGATCTCGTCAACGCGGTCCACGAATCGGGGCACATCGTCTCGACGGCTCACGAGGAGGGCGGCACCGCGGTCCACGCGCACGTCAACGAGCGGCTCGCCGCCGAACTCGCTCCGTACACGCGCTGACCTCGACCCCGCCGCCCGCCCGGTCGGCCGCCCGGGCTCGGTCGGACGGCAGAACTGCCGCTCAATCGAGGGGGAGAGGCGCGACCCCGGGCGTGGCGAAGCCGAACACCTGCCCGAGGAACGCGAGTTCGGCTTCGAGCGCATGCACGACCGTCTCGGTACGCCGGAAGCCGTGCCCTTCGCCCTCGTACAGCACGTACGCGTGGGGGATCCCCCGCGCGGCCAGAGCATCGCGGATCGCTTCGGACTGCGACGGCGGCACGACGGTGTCGTCCGCGCCCTGCAGGAGCAGGAGCGGCACGCGGAAGCGGTCGGCGCGGCTGAGAGGAGATCGCGCCGCGTAGACCTCCTCGGCCTCGGGAAGCGGGCCGATGAGCCCGTCGAGGTAGCGCGCCTCGAAGTCGTGGGTGTCGGCCGCGAGCGATCGCGCATCACCCACTCCATAGCGTGAGATACCCGCGCGGAAGACGTCGGTGCTCGTCAGCGCGGCGAGCACGGTCCAGCCTCCCGCCGAGCCGCCCTCGATCGCGATGCGTGCCGCGTCTGCACGCCCCTCGGCGGCGAGCCCCGCGGCAGCCGCGACGACGTCGTCGACATCGACGACTCCCCACTGGCCACGAAGTCGCTCCCGATAGGCGCGCCCGTACCCGGTCGATCCGCCGTAGTTGACATCGAGCACCCCGATGCCACGGCTCGTGAAGTAGGCCACCTTGCTGTCCGCGACGCCGCTGACATGCGCGGTGGGACCGCCGTGCACCCAGACCAGGTACGGCGGGAGCTCGCCGTCCGGACCGCTCACGTGCGGATTCGTCGGGGCGAAGTCGAAGGCGTGCACCGGGCCGTGCGGCCCGGGGTACGTGACGGCGCGGCCCTCCGGGAGCCAGTCCTGCGCGTCGCCCTGCGCGAATTCGGGCGCCCCGCCCACCACGAGCTCTGCACCGCCGCCGGCCTCCACCACCCAGATGCCGGATGCGCCGTGACCCGCTCCCGACACGAGCACCCGGGATCCGTCGACGTCCTCGATGGACGTGCGCGATCGCGTCGGCACGTCGAGGCTGCGCACGGCGCCGCCTCGGTCGATCACGACGAGCTCGTCCGCGCCATGCGTCCGCACCGCGACGATGCGGCCGCCGTCGACGGGGGCGTACCAGCGGGCGCCCAGCACCCACAGCGCGCCCCCGGTGTCGGCATCGGCGGGCGCCACCGGTTGCGGATCGGCGTCGGCATCGAGGTCGACGCGCCACAGGTTCCAGCGTCCGTCCGGATCGTCGGCGTACAGCAGTTCGCGATCGCCGACCCAGGAGGGCTGCAGGGCTGCACCCGCCGCCGCGCCGACCTGCTCGGCGCCGACCACGCCGCCCGAGGTGAGTCGACCGACCATGAGCCGCGCGCGGCCCCACGGCATGTCGGGGTGGTCCCAGGCGATCCAGGCGAGACGCTGACCGTCGGGCGACACCGCGGGCTGGGCGAGGAAGTCGCTCCCGGAGGCGAGTTCGCGCACCCCGCTGCCATCGGCGGAGATCGCGACGATCGAGCGGCGTGGCACGGCCTGCGCGCCGTGCTCCTCTCGCACGGCGACGAGCATGCCCCGCTGCCAGCTGAGGCCGCCGTACCGCACATCGCCGTCGTCGCGGGTGAGCGCGACGGGCTCGTCGCCCGGCATCGCCGACCACACGCGCTGGTCGCGCTTCTCCACGAAGAACAGCCGCCCCTCCGGGCTCGCCGCCCACGAGCCCCCGCCGTACTCGTGCACGCGCGACCGGACGTCCCACGGTGCGGGAAGGATCGTGGACACGGCGCCGGCGGCGCTGCGGCGTCGCACCGTCATGCGTGCGCCTTCCTCGGCGACCGACTCCCCCCACCAGATCTCGTCTCCCACGAATGCCGCACCGTCTCGGCGCGGCACCGCCGCGGCGGCGGCCTCCGCCGTGAGAGGGGACGGCCAGGAACCGTAGGGGAGCGCGTCGACCATGACTCCACGCTAGCGGCGTGAAACAGCCCGTCACACAAGCCGACGAGGCCGCCGCATCGTCCTACAGTGGTTCTCATCGACGCCCGGACTGGTCCGGGCAGGAGCGACAGCCGAGCCCGGCACCCGCCCGCGAAGCCCGCACCATCGTGCGGCCGCGGCCGACTCGGGCCGTGCGACCCTCGCAGATCGGCCGGCACCCGGCCGTCGCGCAGAACGAGAGCTGTCATGTCGAACGATCGCCCCACGACATCCGTGCCCATCTCCTTCGAGGTGTACCCCCCGCGCACGGACGAGGGGATGCCGCGGCTGCACGAGACGATCCGGCGGCTGGCGGCCGTGCGGCCCGACTTCATCTCCGTGACCTTCGGTGCGGGAGGGTCGGAGGGCGGCCGTTCGCTCGAGGTGCTCACGCACATCCTCCGCGAGACCGATGTGCCGCCCCTCGCGCACCTCACCTGCGTGGGGAGTACGTATGCAGACGCGAACGCGCTCATCCGTGAGTTCCTCGACGCGGGGATCACCCGTTTCCTCGCATTGCGCGGTGACCCTCCCGCCGGTGCGAGTGAGGACGACAGCTTCCTCGGCGACCTCGAGAGCGCGGCGCAGCTCGTTCAGCTGATCGACCGGGTGCAGGCGGAGCGCGCGCCCTACCGCGAAGCCGTGGTGCCCGGCGTCCCGGGCGCGGCTCGCGTCGCCCCGCGCGAGCGGGTCCAGATCTCGGTCGCCGCCTTCCCGAACGGACACCCGCGATCGCGCCACCGGTACGAGGACATCGACGCGCTTCTCGCCAAGCAGGCAGCGGGCGCGACCCTGGCCATCACCCAGCTGTTCTTCGACGCCGACGACTACCTCGGATTCGTGGCCCGCGCGCGGGAAGCGGGGGTCACCATCCCCATCCTCCCTGGGCTCATGCCCATCACCTCCTCCGGCCGGCTGGCGCGCGTGCTCGAGCTCACCGGCGAGGAGCGTCCCACCGATCTCGCGGCGGCCCTCGCGGCCGCCGACACCCCGGCGGAGCAGCGTGCCGTCGGCATCGCGCAAGCGTCAGCGCTCGCCCGCGCGGTGCGCGAGGGCGGCGCGCCGGGCGTCCACCTCTACGCGTTCAACAACCACGACACCGTTCTCACCGTGCTGCAGGAAGCCGGATTCGTATCGACGACGAAGGAGCTCAACTCATGACATTCCCCCTCGGCACCATCCTCGGATACCCCCGCATCGGCCGTCGCCGCGAACTCAAACGAGCCGTGGAGGGCTACTGGTCCGGCCGGCTCGGCGAAGCGGAGCTCGAGGCGGAGGCCGCGCGCCTGCGCGCCGGCGTGCGCGCGCGGCTCGCGCAGCTGGGGCTCGGACCCCCAGACTCGTCCATCCCAGAGTCGTTCTCCTTCTACGACCAGGTGCTTGATCTCGCCGTGACCGTCGGTGCGATCCCCGCGCGGTTCGACGACCTGCGCAGCAGCGACGGCAGCATCCCGCTGTCGACCGTGTTCGCCGTCGCCCGCGGCGACGAGCAGCGCGCGCCGCTGGAGATGACCAAGTGGTTCGACACCAACTACCACTACCTCGTCCCCGAGATCGGTCCCGAGACGCGGTTCGCGCTGTCGAGCGACCGCCTCGCCGCTCAGGTGCGCGAAGCCCGCGCCGACGGCTACACGACGCGGCCGGTGATCGTCGGCCCGGTGACCTTCCTCGCCCTCGCCAAGGGGAGCGACGACGCGCCCGAGGGCTACCGTCCGCTCGACCGGCTCGGGGACCTGCTCCCGGTGTATGAGCGACTGCTCGCGGGGCTCCGCGACGCGGGCGCCGAGTGGGTCCAGCTCGACGAGCCCGCTCTCGTGAGTCAGTCGCTCGGCTTCTCCGATGCCGAGCTCGCCGACGCGGCCACCGTCGCCTACTCGCGCCTCGGGGCCGCGGGTTCGCGGCCGTCGCTGCTCGTCGCCGCCGGATACGCGCAGCTCTCGCCTGCCGCGTGGCGTGCGCTCGCCGCCTCGCCCGTCGAGGCGATCGCGATCGACCTCCGTCGCGGCTCCATCCCGGAAGCGGTCGCCGGCCTCGAGACGAAGACGGTCGTCGGCGGTGTCATCGATGGCCGCAATGTCTGGCGGGGAGACCTCGGAGACGCGTGGAACGTCCTCGACGGGCTCCGCTCGCTCGGCTCGGCGGCGATCGCCGCGGGAACGTCGACATCGCTGCAGCACGTGCCTCACGACGTGGCCGACGAACCCGACCTCGACCCCCGCCTGGCGTCGTGGCTCGCCTTCGCCGACCAGAAGACCGCGCAGGTCGTGGCGCTGGCCCGCGGGCTCGCCGACGGCCCTGACGCGATCCGGACGGAGCTCGCCGAGGCCGCGGCGGCCCTGGCCGACCGCCGATCGGCACCCGGCGTGCGCGACGGTGCGGTGCGAGACCGCGTCGCAGAGCTCTCGGCAGACGACCGCACGCGGCCGGACGACACAGAACGGGAGCGGGCGCAGCGCTCGCTCGACCTCCCCGCGCTCCCCACGACGACGATCGGCTCCTTCCCGCAGACCGATGAGATCCGCCGCGCGCGCGCCCGCCATGCGCGCGGCGAGCTCGACGCCGAGGGCTACGAGGCGTTCCTGAAGGACGAGATCCGACGCGTCGTCGCTCTCCAGGAGCAGCTGGGGCTCGACGTGCTGGTGCACGGAGAGCCCGAGCGCAACGACATGGTGCAGTACTTCGCGGAGCAGCTGGACGGATTCGCCGTGACGCGCAACGGCTGGGTGCAGTCGTACGGCTCCCGGGCGACGCGACCGTCGATCCTCTGGGGCGATGTGTCTCGACGAGCGCCCATGACGGTGGCGTGGTCGGTGTTCGCGCAGTCGCTCACCGACAAGCACGTCAAGGGCATGCTCACCGGACCCGTCACGATCCTCGCGTGGTCGTTCGTGCGGGACGATCAGCCGCTCTCCGAGACCGCCGACCAGGTGGCGCTCGCGCTGCGCGACGAGATCTCGGACCTCGAAGGCGCGGGCATCCGCATCATCCAGGTGGACGAGCCGGCGCTGCGGGAGCTGCTGCCGCTCAAGGGAGCCGCGCAGAGGGGCTACCTGGACTGGTCTGTCGGATCGTTCCGGCTGGCGACCGGCGGGGCTCGGGCGGCGACGCAGGTGCACACGCACCTGTGCTATTCGGAGTTCGATGTCGTGATCGATGCGATCGCCGCGCTCGACGCCGACGTGACGTCGATCGAGGCGGCGCGGAGCCGCGGAGAGGTGATCGAGCAGGTGGCCGCCGCCGGGTTCGCCCACGGCATCGGGCCGGGGGTGTACGACATCCATTCACCGCGCGTGCCGTCGACCGACGACGTGGCCGATCTGCTGACGCGGGCGGCTGCGGCCCTGCCGCTGCGGAACGTCTGGGTCAATCCCGACTGCGGGCTGAAGACGCGCGGCTATGACGAGACGGTCGCGTCGCTGCGGAACGTGGTCGGCGCCGCCGAGCGCGTGCGTGCCGCCGTGAGCGTCTGACGGGAGGACGAAGGGTCGTCGGCGTGCGCGGCTGAGCGGCGCACTACACCGCGCGCAGCACGGCGACGACCTTGCCGAGCACGACGGCGTCGTCGCCGAGGATCGGTTCGAAGGCGGTGTTGCGGGGAGCAGCCAGGTGTGGCCGTCACGCTGCCGGAACGTCTTGACGGTGGCCTCGTCGTCGAGCATGGCTGCGACGATGTCGCCGTTCTCGGCGGTGGGCTGTGACCGGACGACCACCCAGTCGCCGTCGCAGATCGCCGCGTCGATCATCGACTCGCCGCTCACCTTGAGCATGAACAGGTCGCCCTTGCCGACGAGCTGACGGGGAAGCGGGAAGATCTCCTCCACCTGCTGGTCGGCGGTGATGGGCACGCCTGCGGCGATGCGCCCGACGAGGGGGACCATGGCGGCGTCGCCGACGGCCGGTGCGATGTCGGCGGGATTCTCGGCGGCCGTGCCGGGCAGGTCGATCAGCACCTCCATCGCACGTGTCTTGCCGGGGTCGCGGCGGAGGTAGCCGCTCAGTTCGAGCTGATTGAGCTGGTGGGTCACGCTCGAGAGCGACTTGAGACCGACGGCGTCGCCGATTTCGCGCATGCTCGGCGGGTACCCGTGCGCCGCGATCGAGCGCTGGATGACCTCGAGGATCGCGAGCTGCTTGTCGCTGAGGCTCTTTCGACGCCTGGTCTGGGATTTCTCGCGCACGGCTGCTGTCTCGCGGGAAGACCGGATCTCGTCCATCTCGGCGGCTCCTCTCGGTCCTCCGGAAGGGCGGGCCTTCGAATGTCGGAGGTAGGTGGTGGGGTCTGTGTATCGAAACCGTATCCGCTGGGATCGGAGGAGAGGGCGAGGCGACCGCGTGTCGCGTTCGATCGATCTCCGATGTCGGATGCAGTTGACACACTAGCAATATCGAAGATATGCTTCGGAAGATAACTTCGCACCCGGCTCTCCCGGCCGAGGGCCGGGTGCGAAGTTACTGACCACAGGAGGACGCCATGACCACCATCGACATCGCCGCCGGCACTGCTCTCACTCCGGTGACACGCCTGCGTCTGACGCGTCGTGGTCGTCGCGTGCTGGCCTTCCTGGCTGCGCTTCCCGCGGTGATCGCGCTGAGCATCGCGATGGTGTCGGGCGGTGGGGCGCTCGCGTCGGCGGAGCACGGATCCGGTGCCGACGCATTCACCACGGTCACGGTGTTCCCGGGCGACACCCTGTGGTCACTCGCCGAGGAAGTCGCTCCCGCGGCCGATCCGCGCGACGTGGTCGACGGGATCATGCGTCTCAACGCACTGAGCTCCTCGCGTCTCGCGGCGGGTCAGATGCTTGCGATTCCCGCCGAGTACGCATCCGGCGAGTGAGCCGCCCGTAGCATGGTGGCGTGAGTGTACGTCTCGACGACCTGCCCCTCCGTGACGACCTGCGCGGTCTGACGCCCTACGGCGCACCGCAGGCACCGTTGCCCGTCGCGCTCAACGTCAACGAGAACACGCATCCTGTTCCGGGTGACGTCGCCGACGACATCCTCGACAGCATCGCGCTCGCGCTGCGGGAGGTGAACCGCTATCCCGACCGCGAGTTCACGTCCCTCCGGGAAGGCTTCGCGGAGTACTTGGGGCACGGGCTCACCCGCGACCAGATCTGGGCGGCCAACGGCTCGAACGAGGTGCTGCAGCACCTTCTGATGGCTTTCGGGGGACCGGGCCGCCGTGCCTTCGGGTTCGGCCCCACCTACTCGATGTATCCGCTGCTCACCCGTGGCACGGGTGCGCAGTACATCGCCGGGGAGCGCGAGTCCGACTACTCGCTGTCGCCTGCGTTCGCCGCTGCGCAGGTGGCGGAGGCGGCCCCCGACATCGTGTTCCTGTGCGCACCCAACAACCCGACGGGCACTCCGCTCACCCTCGACGTCATCGAAGCGGTGTACGACGCGTCGTCCGGCATCGTGATCGTCGACGAGGCCTACCTGGAGTTCGCCCCGCGCGACGAGCGCTCGGCGCTCACCCTCCTGCCCGGCAGGGAACGCCTGGTCGTCTCTCGCACCATGAGCAAGGCCTTCGCGTTCGCGGGGGCGCGCGTGGGCTATCTGGCGGCCGATCCCGCTGTCATCGACGCGCTGCGGCTCGTGCGTCTTCCGTACCACCTTCAGCGCGCTCACGCAGGCCGCGGCGACCGCCGCGCTCCGGCACGCGCCCGTCATGCTCGGCATGGTCGACGAGATCGTCGGTCAGCGTGACCGCATTATCAGCGACGCTGTCCGCCCTGGGCTTCACGCCCTTCGAGAGCTGGACGAACTTCGTGCTGTTCGCGGGCGTCGACGACCCGGCGGCCACCTGGCAGGGGCTGTACGATCGCGGAGTCCTCATCCGCGACGTCGGCATCCCGCACAGCCTGCGCGTCACGGCGGGAACGGTCGACGAGACGACGGCGTTCCTCGACGCACTCGCCTCGCTCTGACCGTCATGCGTGCCGTCGCGGCGCGCACCGCTCGGTAGACTCGCACCATGAGTGCATCCACGCCCCGCACGGCCTCGCTGCGCCGCGCGACGAGCGAATCCACTGTCGAACTCGAACTCGATCTCGACGGCACGGGGGCGAGCCACATCGACACCACCGTGCCGTTCTTCGACCACCTCCTCACCGCGTTCGCGAAGCACTCGCTCACCGACCTCACGGTGCGCGCCTCGGGCGACACCGACATCGACGCCCACCACACCGTCGAAGACATCTCGATCGTGCTCGGTCAAGCCATCCGTCAGGCGCTCGGCGACAAGGCCGGCATCTCGCGCTACGGCGACGCTCTCGTGCCCCTCGACGAGGCACTGGCACAGGCCGTGGTCGACATCAGCGGCCGTCCGTATCTCGTCCACTCCGGCGAGCCGGCCGGCTTCGAGCACCACCTGATCGGCGGTCACTTCACAGGCTCGCTCGTGCGACACACCTTCGAGGCGATCGCTTTCAACGGCGGCCTCACGGTGCATTTGACCGTGTTGAACGGCCGGGACCCGCACCACATCGCCGAGGCCGAGTACAAAGCGTTCGCGCGGGCATTCCGGCAGGCGAAGTCCCGCGATCCGCTCGTGCAGGGCATTCCGAGCACCAAGGGAGCGCTGTGACCGGAGTCGGACCCGCGCACCCGAGATCACGGCCACGGGAACGGGCGCACCGCTGGTCGCCGTGCTCGACTACGGGTCGGGGAACGTGCACTCGGCGGTGAAGGCGCTGGTCGCCGCGGGCGCTGATGCGCGGTTGACCTCCGATCGCGGTCTCATCAACGACGCCGACGGACTCGTCGTTCCCGGCGTCGGGGCGTTTCGCGCGGTGATGACCGCCCTGCGCGACAGTCGTGGCGATGAGGCCATCGAGCGACGCCTCGCGGGGGGCCGACCCGTGCTCGGCATCTGCGTCGGCATGCAGGTGCTGTTCGATCAGGGCGTCGAGCGCGGGGAGACGACCGACGGACTCGGCCAGTGGCCGGGTGCCGTGACCGAACTCGATGCGCCGGTGCTGCCCCACATGGGGTGGAACACGGTGACTGCGGGGGAGGGCTCCACCCTGTTCCGCGGCATCGAGGACGAGCGGTTCTACTTCGTGCACTCGTACGGCGCGCAGCACTGGACACTCGACGTCATCCGCCCGTTCCGCGCGCCCGTCGTCACGTGGAGCGACTACGGTGCCCCCTTCCTCGCGGCGGTCGAGAACGGCCCGCTGTCGGCGACGCAGTTCCACCCTGAGAAGAGCGGGGCGGCCGGCATCCGCCTGCTCTCCAATTGGGTCGAATCCCTCCCGCAGGGCTAGTCTCTCTGCTTGTGCCCTGCGCCTCGGAGCCCTCGCGCCGCTGCGCATCCTGAAACACACCGACGGAGCCATGAACGATTTCGCGTCCACCCCTGAACTGATCCTCCTGCCGGCGGTCGACGTCGCCGACGGCAAGGCCGTGCGTCTCACCCAGGGCGAGGCCGGCACCGAGACCAGCTACGGCGACCCCGTCGATGCGGCCGCGCAGTGGGCCGACCAGGGCGCCCAGTGGGTGCACCTCGTCGACCTCGACGCCGCCTTCGGTCGCGGCTCCAACGCGCCGGTGCTCCGCAAGGTCATCAAGCAGCTGCGCGGAGTCCAGGTGGAGCTCTCGGGCGGCATCCGCGACGACGCGTCGCTCGAGGCGGCGCTGGAGTCGGGCGCTGCCCGCATCAACCTGGGCACGGCGGCGTTGGAGAATCCCGAGTGGGCCGCTCACGTGATCGGGCGCTACGGCGACGCGATCGCCGTCGGGCTCGACGTGCGCGGGACGACGCTGGCCGCACGCGGGTGGACGCGCGAAGGCGGCGACCTCTGGCAGGTGCTCGATCGTCTCGAGGACGCCGGGTGCAGCCGTTACGTCGTGACCGACGTCACGAAGGACGGCACCCTCCGCGGCCCGAACATCGAGCTCCTTCGCGAAGTGGTGAGCCGCACTCCGAAGCCGGTCGTCGCCTCGGGCGGCATCTCAAGCCTCGATGACATCGCGGCGCTCCGCGAGCTCGTGCCCCTCGGCGTCGAGGGTGCGATCGTGGGCAAGGCGCTCTATGCGGGGGCCTTCACGCTCGCCGAGGCGCTGGATGTCGCCGGAGACTGATCCCGCCTGCCATTCGGGCGGCGATTCCGCGGGGGTCCCCTGGGCCGGGCGCCGGTTCGAGGAGAATCCGCACGCGGGCGACGACGGGTCGGCCGACCCGGCACTGCTGTCGGCGCTCCTGCGCTTCCGCGACGGGACGGGCAGTGAGCGCGAGGTCGTGGATGCGCTGCGGTCGGCGCGCGTGCTGATCCCGCTCATCGCGGAGAAGGGCGAGGAGGGCGTCGCGCCCAGCGGCCTCACCGTCGACAAGACGCAGGAGCTCTCCATCGTGACCGTCGCCGCCCCCGACGGTCGCCGCGTGCAACCGGTGTTCTCGTCGGTGGCGGCGATGGCGCAGTGGGATGCCGGGGCGCGTCCGGTTCCGGTGGAGGCGGTGCGCGCTGCGCTGGCCGCCTCGTCGGATGAGACAGATTTGATGGTCCTCGACCCGACGGCAGACACCGAGTTCGTCGTGCGTCGCCCCGCGGTGTGGGCCATCGCCCAGCAGATCCCGTGGGAGCCGAGCCATCTCTCGCCGGAGGTCTTCACCGCGCTGCAGGAGAGCGTCGCCACTGAGCTCGCCGTGATCGACCTCTCCGTCGCCGCGGGCGATCCCGAGGCGCGCCTTCGCGGACCGGAGCTCGTCGTCGTCCTCGAGCTCGTCGACGGTCTGGAGCGCGCCGAGCTGGATGCCGTGCTGGCGCGCCTCGCTCAGCGCTGGGCGACCGACGACCGCGTAGCCGTACTCGTCGACTCGCTCACGGTGCGCCTCCGCCGCGGCGCCTGACCCGCCGCGTGCGGTGAGCGATGCCGCGTGCGACGTCAGTTGACGGGACCGGTGTACTTCTCGCCGGGGCCCTTGCCGATCGGGTCGGGGATCACGGATGCCTCGCGGAAGGCGAGCTGCACGGAGCGGAGACCGTCCCGCAGCGACCGCGCGTGCATGTCGCTGATCTCGGGCGCACCGGCGGTGATGAGCCCGGCGAGGGCGTTGATGAGCTTCCGTGCCTCGTCGAGGTCGGTCTGCGTCTCGGGGGAGTCGGCGAGACCCACCTTGACGGCGGCGGCGCTCATCAGGTGCACGGCGGCGGTGGTGATGACCTCTACCGCGGGGACGTCGGCGATGTCGCGGGTCGCCGCCTGCGCGGCGCGTTCCTGCTGCTCCCATCGCTCGTGCCGGTCATCGGCGGTGTGCCCGCTTGTCGAAGCGTCGCCCTGCGGGGTGCCCTGAGTGCCGTCGCCGGCCGGAATCGTGTCCACGTGCTGCTCTCTGCTAGACTTGGCGGGCACCGGAGTGTTCTGCTCCGGATCGAAAGAGGATCACATCCCACCCGCGCTTGCCGTTCCAGGCTACCGGGTTACGCACTCCGCCCCGGTCACCCGGGGTAGCCCCGAGGGAAAGCCCGGAGGGAACAGGGTGCAGAACACTGAGCCGATGCGCGTGCATCGTGCGGGGTGGACGTGAGAATCTTCCGCCCGCGACACTGACCTGTGTCGCGGAGGCACCCCCGCACGAAGAGGAGTTCCGCACATCAGCGATCCCCGCACCAACGACCGCATCCGCGTCCCCGAGGTCCGCCTCGTGGGTCCCGCGGGTGAGCAGGTCGGCGTCGTCCGTATCGAGGTGGCGCTGCGTCTGGCTCAGGAAGCCGATCTCGATCTGGTCGAGGTGGCCCCCAACTCGAAGCCCCCCGTGGTCAAGATCATGGACTACGGCAAGTTCAAGTACGAGGCGGCGCAGAAGGCCAAGGAAGCGCGACGCAACCAGGCCAACACCATCCTCAAGGAGGTGCGCTTCCGTCTGAAGATCGAGGCGCACGACTACACGACCAAGCTCAAGCGGGCCGAGGGCTTCCTCCAGGCCGGAGACAAGGTCAAGGCGATGATCCTGTTCCGTGGTCGCGAGCAGTCGCGTCCCGAGCAGGGCGTGCGACTGCTCCGCAAGTTCGCGGAGGACGTCGCCGAGTTCGGCACCGTGGAGTCCAACCCCACGATCGACGGCCGCAACATGGTGATGGTGATCGCACCGCACAAGAACAAGTCCGAGGTCAAGACCGAGCAGAACGCGGCCCGCGCCGCCAACAAGCAGGCTGCTCGCGACGCCCGGACCGGTCAGGCTCCCACAAGCACCCCCGACGCCGCTCCCGCGGAGTAGGGCGCAAGGCTCCCGCCCCGGCGGGATACACAACGAAGGAAGAACCATGCCGAAGCAGAAGACCCACTCGGGTGCCAAGAAGCGCTTCAAGGTCACCGGAAGCGGAAAGATCAAGAAGCAGCAGGCGAACCTCCGCCACAACTTCGAGGGCAAGCCGACCAAGCGCACGCGCCGACTGTCGGCCGACAAGATCCTGGCCCCGGGCGACGCCAAGGTTGCCAAGAAGCTGCTCGGCATCTGAACGCCGCGCACCCGAGCGTTAGAACACAGGGAAGTAAGAAGAAATGGCAAGAGTCAAGCGGGCAGTGAACGCCCACAAGAAGCGTCGCGTCATCCTCGAGCGCGCCTCCGGTTACCGCGGGCAGCGTTCGCGCCTCTACCGCAAGGCGAAGGAGCAGGTCACCCACTCGCTCGTCTACGCGTACCGCGACCGTCGCAAGCGCAAGGGCGACTTCCGTCGCCTGTGGATCCAGCGCATCAACGCGGCCAGCCGTCAGAACGGCCTCACGTACAACCGCTTCATCCAGGGTCTGGGTCTCGCGGGCGTGCAGGTCGACCGTCGTATGCTCGCGGAGCTCGCGGTGAACGAGCCGGCCGTGTTCGCGTCGCTCGTCGAGACCGCACGCACGGCGCTGCCGGCCGACGTCAACGCCCCCAAGGCCTGACGCGTCCCACGCATCGCGAAAGGGCGTCCTCCCCCGGGAGGGCGCCCTTTCCGCATGCCGGGGGAGGAGCCCCTGTCCCTCTACACTGAGAGCGTGCTCGAGAACCCCCGTTCGCCCCGTGTGCGGGCCGTCGCGAAGCTGACCAAGCGCAGCGCCCGACAGGACACGGGCCTCTTCCTGCTGGAGGGTCCTCAGGCGGCGCGCGAGGCTCTCGCCTACCGTCCCGACACGATCGTCGAAGTGTTCGCGACTCCGTCGGCGATGGAGAAGCACCAGGGTATCCGCGACGCGATGACCGACGCCGGCATCGAGATCGTGTTCACGACCGAGTCGGTGCTGGACGCGATGGCCGACACGGTGACCCCTCAGGGGATCGTCGCCGTCGCCAGGCAGTCGCCGGCGTCGCTCCGCGAGGTGTTCGAGGCCCGTCCCGCGCTGCTCGCGATCTGCGAGGAGGTGCGCGACCCGGGCAACCTCGGCACCATCATCCGGGCAGCCGATGCCGCGGGCGCCGACGCTGTCGTGCTGACGGGACGCACCGTCGACCCCTACAACCCCAAGGTGGTCCGCGCGACGACCGGGTCGCTGTTCCACCTCCCGATCGCTTTGGGGGCGGAGCTCGCCGACACCGTCGAGCGTGCGCACGCGGCAGGGCTGCGCGTGGTCGCGGCCGACGTCGGCGGCGAGGACTTCCTGGCGCACCGCGGCACGCTCGCCGAGCCGACGGCGTGGCTCTTCGGGAACGAGGCGCGAGGTCTCGACGACGATGCACTGAGCCTCGTCGACCTCACGCTGCGGCTTCCGATCTTCGGGCGCGCCGAGTCGCTCAATCTCGCGACCGCCGCGAGCGTCTGCCTGTACGAGAGCGCCTTCGCCCAGCGTGCCGGCGTCTGACGCGCGCTTTCGACGAAGAGAAGTTTTACCCGATAGCGTCACGATTCGGTGAAGAGTGCCGGTTGCGGCATGGAAAGCGGGGGGTGTTTCCGCGTAGCCTGGCCGGATGACGGGCTCGGAAAACAACGTGGCTCCGCCCACGTCGAACATCACGGTGCGGCGCGGCGACCCCCTGGTCGTCATCGAGAACGTGCAGAAGCACTACGGCGACTTCCAGGCGCTGACGGACATCGACCTCACCGTCCATCGGGGCGAAGTGGTCGTGGTCATCGGCCCGTCGGGTTCGGGGAAGTCGACGCTGTGCCGCACCATCAACCGTCTCGAGACCATCACGAGCGGCACGATCGCCATCGATGGCCGGGAACTCCCCAAGGAGGGGAAGGCGCTCGCCGATCTGCGCGCCGACGTCGGCATGGTGTTCCAGTCCTTCAACCTGTTCGCTCACCTGACGATCCTGGAGAACGTGACGCTCGGGCCGATCAAGGTCAAGGGCGTCAAGAAGGCCGACGCCGAGGCGCGTGCGATGCAGCTGCTCGAACGGGTGGGCGTTGCCCAGCAGGCGTCGAAGCTTCCGGCGCAGCTGTCGGGCGGGCAGCAGCAGCGCGTGGCGATCGCTCGCGCGCTCGCGATGCAGCCGAAGGTCATGCTGTTCGATGAGCCCACCAGCGCCCTCGACCCCGAGATGATCAACGAGGTGCTCGACGTCATGGTCAAACTCGCCCAGGAGGGAATGACGATGATCGTCGTCACCCACGAGATGGGATTCGCGCGCAAGGCCGCCGATCGCGTCGTGTTCATGGCCGACGGGCAGATCGTCGAGGAGGCGACTCCCGACCAGTTCTTCACCGCGCCCCGCAGCGACCGCGCGAAGGACTTCCTGTCGAAGTTGATCACGCACTGAAGACGTCCGCGCTCGGTCGCGGCGACCTGTAGAAGAAGAGACACGAGACCAGGAGGATCACATGCGAAAGACACGGATCGCCGGCGCCTTCGCCGGCATCGCCATCGCCGCCCTCGCCCTCACCGCGTGCAACAGCGGCACACCAGGGGCTGAACCGGGCGGCACCGGAGACGGAGACGGCACGTCCGAGAACCCCTGGACCGTCGCGACTGACGTCACCTTGGAAGGCAGCCCCACGTTCGACGCGATCAGCGATCGCGGCACGGTGCGGATCGGTGTGAAGGAAGACCAGCCGAACCTCGGCTACCTCGACCCGACCACGGGTGAGCGCAGCGGCTTCGACGTCGACATCGCTCGCTGGATCGCGGCATCGCTCGGCTTCGACGAGGGCGACATCGAGTTCACGCCGATCGATTCGGCGGCCCGTGAAGACGCGATCGGACGCGGACAGGTCGACTTCTACGTCGGCACGTACTCGATCACCGACGCGCGCAAGGAGCTCATCTCGTTCGCCGGGCCGTACTTCATCACCGGCCAGGGCCTGCTCGTGGCGGCGGACAACACGACGATCACGGGCAAGGACTCGCTGACGGCCGACGTGACCGTGTGCTCGGCGACCGGCTCGACCTCGATCCAGCGGATCAAGGATGAGACGCCGGCCAAGACGGTCGAGTTCGCGAAGTACTCGGAGTGCGTGGAGGCGGTCAACAACGGGCAGGCCGACGCGGTGACCACCGATGAGGCGATCCTCATCGGCTACGCGGCGCTCGACCCCGACAACCTCAAGGTCACCGGTGAGGTCTTCAGCGAGGAGCGCTACGGCGTCGGCCTCGCGAAGGGCGACACGGCGCTCCAGGAGCACATCAACACCCTGTTCACCGACGGGGGAGACGTCTGGCAGGCCATCTTCGACAAGAACCTCGGCGCCGCCGGCGTCGAGGGCCAGCAGCCCGCCGTCGACCCGGTCGAGTGACCCCGACGGGGCGGCGACGGCCATCCCGTCGCCGCCCCGTCCTTCCCCCGCAGCGAAAGGAGATCGGTGAACCAGATCTTCGACTACCCCGACCTCTGGCGTGACGCGCTCGTGGGCACCGTGGTGCTCTTCTTCGCGGGCGGAGCCATCGCCCTCGTGCTCGGCTTCATCGTGGGCGCGATGCGGGTCTCGCCGATCCCCGTCGCGCGCGCCGTGGGCACGGTCTACGTCAACTGGATCCGCAACACCCCTCTGACGCTGGTGCTCTTCTTCTTCGCCTTCGCGGTGCCGCTGCTGGTGCCGGTCCCGCGCGGGAGCTTCCTGCTGCTGGCCGTGCTGGGGCTCGGTCTCTACACCGCGACGTACGTCGCCGAGACGCTGCGCTCAGGCATCAACACGGTACCGGTGGGGCAGGCCGAGGCGGCCCGCGCGCTGGGAATGACCTTCGGGCAGGTGATGACCCTCGTGGTGCTTCCGCAGGCGGCGCGATCGGTCATCCCGCCCATGATGAGCGTGCTCATCGCGCTGCTGAAGAACACGACCGTCGCGTCGGGCTTCTCGGTGCTCAACCTCGGCAGCATCCGCGCCAACATGAGTGAGAACGGCGAGAACCAGATGGTGACGATCCTGCTCGTCATGGCGATCTTCGTGGCGCTCGTGCTGCTGCTCGCGTGGCTGCAACGCGTGCTCGAGAACAGATGGCGGGTGGCACGATGAGCAGTTCGGTCCTCTACGACGTCCCGGGCCCGCGCGCTCAGCTGCGCAACCGGCTCCTCGGTGTCGTGACGCTGCTGCTCGTCCTGGCCGGCGCGGCGTTCGTCATCTGGCGTCTGATCGACACGGGGCAGTTCACCGCGCAGAAGTGGAGCGTCTTCACGTTCACGCGGGTGTGGGCCCTCATCGGGCAGGCGACGCTCGCCACTGTGGCCGCCTTCGCCGCGGCTGCCGTCGGTGCGCTCGTGCTCGGCTTCGTCCTGGCGATCGGCCGACTGTCGGACCACGCATGGGTGCGCGGGCCCGTGACGGTGCTCGTCGAGGTGCTCCGAGCGATCCCCGTCCTCGTCTTCATGCTGCTGCTCTTCTATGGTCTGCCGGTCGTGGGCATCAAGATGTCGCCCTACTGGGCGGTCGTGATCGCGCTGGTCGCCTACAACGGCTCGGTGCTGTCGGAAGTGATCCGTGCCGGTGTCGAGTCGCTCCCGCGGGGCCAGAAGGAGGCCGGATTCGCGATCGGCCTCCGCAAGTCGGGCGTGCTGCGCCTCATCCTTCTGCCGCAGGCGATCCGCGCCATGATGCCGGTGATCATCGCGCAGCTGGTCGTGACGCTCAAGGACACGGCGCTCGGGTTCATCATCACCTACCCGGAACTGCTCTACACCGCGAAGCTTCTCGGTTCGAACGCGACCTACTCGTCGCCGCTGATCCCGTCGGCGATCATCGCGGGCTCCATCTACGTCGCGATGTGCCTCGCGTTGAGCTATGTGGCGTACCTCACCGAGCGTCGTCTCACTCGTTCGCCGCGGACGGTCGGCCTCACGAGGGTCGATGTCGCGGGGCACGAGATCACCGACACCCAGCTCATCAGCGCGCAGGATGTCGCGTCTCGTCGCGGACTCGGGAAACACGACGCCAGCGGGCTCTGACGGCGGCGGCGCCGTGACCGGCGCGGCGGCGCGACCGCCCGCCGGTAGACTCGACTCTCGTGTCTGACGCACCCCTGAACGACCCGATGCCGATCACCGCCGAGGCGGTCGGCTCCGCCGTCGATGCCGCCCTCGCGGCGATCGCGGCGGCGTCCTCCACCGCCGACCTCAAGGCCGCACGCGCGGCGCACGCGGGCGAGACATCGGCGCTCTCCCAGCTGAATGCGCAGCTGCGCCATGTGCCGAACGACCGCAAGGCGGAGCTCGGCAAGCTCGTGGGCCAGGCGCGCGGGCGCGTGACCCAGGCGCTCGCGGCGCGAGAGGCGGAGCTCGCCGAGGCCGAGACGGCCGCGAAGCTCGAGGCGGAGCGCGTCGACATCACCGCCCTTCCGCAGCGTGCGCGCATCGGCGCGCGCCATCCGCTCACCCTGCTGCAGGACCACATCGGCGACATCTTCGTGGGCATGGGCTGGGAGATCGCGGAAGGGCCGGAGCTCGAGCACGAGTGGTACAACTTCGACGCCCTCAACCTCGACGCCGATCACCCCGCGCGTCAGATGCAGGACACGTTCTACGTCGATCCCGTCGCCAAGCATCTGCTGCTGCGCACGCAGACGAGCCCCGTGCAGATGCGGTCGATGCTCACCCGCGACCTGCCGATCTACATCGTGTCGCCCGGACGCGTCTACCGCACCGACGAGTTCGACGCGACGCACCTTCCGGTCTTCAGCCAGTTCGAGGGCCTCGTCATCGACAAGGGCATCACGATGGCGCACCTCCGCGGCACCCTCGACCATGTCGCCCGCGCGCTGTTCGGCGCCGAGGCGAAGACGCGCCTGCGCGCCAACTACTTCCCCTTCACCGAGCCGTCCGCCGAGCTCGACCTCTGGCACCCCACCTTCAAGGGCGGGGCGCGGTGGATCGAGTGGGGCGGCTGCGGCATGGTCAACCCGAACGTGCTCCGCGCGGCGGGCATCGACCCCGAGGAGTACTCGGGCTTCGCGTTCGGGATGGGGATCGAGCGGACGCTCATGTTCCGCTCCGACGTGAAAGACATGCGTGACATGGCCGAAGGCGATGTGCGCTTCAGCGAGCAGTTCGGAATGGTGGTCTGATGCGCGTCCCGCTTTCGTGGCTCCGCGAGTACGTCGACGTCGCGGAGGGCGCGACTCCGGACGACGTCCTGGCGTCGCTGGTGTCGGTCGGCTTCGAAGAGGAGGACGTGCACGGTTTCGGCCTGACGGGCCCGATCGTCGTCGGCCAGGTGGTCGAGTTCGTCGAGGAGCCGCAGTCCAACGGCAAGACGATCCGCTGGTGCCAGGTCGACGTGGGTGAGCAGAACGGGGGCGTGCGGGGCATCGTGTGCGGCGCGCGCAACTTCTTCGTCGGTGACAAGGTGGTCGTGACCCTTCCCGGCGCGGTGCTTCCCGGTCCGTTCGCGATCGCCGCACGCAAGACCTACGGTCACGTCTCCGACGGCATGATCGCGTCCGCCAAGGAGCTCGGGCTCGGCGAGGAGCACAGCGGCATCCTGCGCCTGGTCGAACTCGGTCTCGACCCCGAGGTCGGCGCCGACGCGATCGCGCTGCTCGGCCTCGACGATGTCGCCGTGGAGATCAACGTCACGCCCGACCGTGGCTACGCCCTGAGCATGCGCGGCGTCGCGCGCGAGTACTCGCATGCCACGGGTGCCGCCTTCCGCGATCCTGCCGACCGCCCGTTCGAGACGCTCCAGCAGCCCACCGGTGGATTCGAGGTGTCGGTCGTCGATGACGCCCCGATCCGCGGACGGGTGGGGGCGAGCGAGTTCGTCGTGCGGATCGTTCGTGATGTCGATCCCACGAAGCCGACGCCCGCCTGGATGGTGGCGCGTCTGACGCTCGCCGGCATCCGCTCGCTCGGCGTGCTGATCGACATCACCAACTACGTCATGCTCGAGCTCGGCAACCCGATCCACGGGTACGACCTCGATGCTCTCGCCGGCGGCATCACGGTGCGCCGCGCCCGTGAGGGCGAGCGCCTCACCACGCTCGACGGCAAGGACCGTGCGCTGAGCACGGAGGATCTGCTCATCACCGACGAGTCGGGGCCGATCGGCCTTGCAGGCGTCATGGGCGGGGGCACCACCGAGATGTCCGATGCGACGCGGAACGTCCTCATCGAGGCCGCGGTGTTCGACCCGATCACCATCGCCCGTACGGCGCGTCGTCACAAGCTGCCGTCCGAGGCCTCCAAGCGCTTCGAGCGCGGGGTCGACCCGCTCATCCCGTTCGTCGCGGCGCGCCGGGTGGCCGACCTCATGGTCGCCTACGCGGGCGGCACTCTCGACACCGAGACCGGCGGCGCGCTGTTCGCCGAGGTGTTCGTCGAGGCGATCGATCTTCCGCACGGGTTCGTGTCGCGCCTCATCGGCGTGGACTACTCGGATGCGGAGGTGGTCGGCGCGCTCGAGACGATCGGCTGCGAGGTGATCACCGCCGCCGATGACGACGGCGCGCTCTCCGTCATCCCGCCGTCGTGGCGCCCCGACCTCACCGACAAGTGGACCCTGGCGGAGGAGGTGGCGCGCATCACCGGCTACGACCGCATTCCGTCGCTGCTGCCCGTGCCGCCGTCCGGGCGCGGCTTCACGCCCGCGCAGGCGGGCCGCCGTCGCGTGGCGAACGCGCTCGCCGCGGCGGGTTTCGTGGAGACGCCGACGTTCGGGTTCACGACCGAGGCGCAGAACGATCTCCACGGGTCGGCGTCGGGTCGGCATCTGCCGAGTGTCAAGCTGGCCAATCCGCTCGACGGTCAGGCGCCCTTCCTCCGTCGCTCACTCATTCCCGGTCTCCTGCAGGTCGCCCACCGCAACATCTCCCGCGGGATCACCGATGTCGCGATCTTCGAGTCGGGCATGGTCTTCGTGCCGGAGCCTGGCGTGTCCTACGGAACCGACGTGGTGCCGCCGGCGGCCGTGCGCCCCGACGCCGCGACCCTCGCCGCGCTCGACGCGGCGATCCCGCCGCAGCCCCGGCATGTCGCCGTGCTCGTGACGGGCAACCGCGTGCCGAAGCAGGTGGGGTCGCCCGCCGAGGCCTTCGATCTGGCCGACGGCGTCGATGCCGTGCGCACGATCGCGGCAGCCGCTGGCGTCGAGGTCGTCGTCAGGCAGACGCAGCGTGCCGCACTCCACCCGGGGCGCGCGGGCGTGGTCACGGCGGGCGGCGTCGAGATCGGATACGTCGGCGAGCTGCTCCCCTCGGTGTCGGCTGATGCCGACCTGCCGGGCCGCGTGATCGTCGCGGAACTCGACCTCGACCTGCTGCTCGACAGAGCCGGCACGCGCGTCGTCGCCGCATCGCTGTCGGGCTACCCGGCGGCCACCCAGGATGTCTCGCTGGTCGTCGATGCGTCGGTGCCGGCGGGCGATCTCCGTGCGGTCTTCGCCGAGGGTGCCGGCGCGCTCCTCGAGTCGGTGCGGCTGGTCGATGACTATCGCGGCACGGGTGTCCCCGAGGGGGCGAAGAGTCTCACGTTCGCGTTGCGCTTCCGGGCTGATGACCGCACGCTCACCGCGGCGGAGGCCACGGAGGCGAAGCTCGCCGGGCTGGCGGCTGCGGCGGAGCGTTACGGCGCCACGCTACGCGAGTGACCGCGGGGGCAACGCTCCCTACCGTGTGCCCCAGTTCCACGGCGGCACGTCGAGCAGCCCCTGGTCGGCGACGACGGTCTCACTGCCGCGCAGGTCGAGCTGCACGCGTGCCGGGTCGGGCAGTGCGCCGACCAGAGCGTCCGCGTGCGACACGACGAGCACCTGCGTGCGCTCGGACGCGGCGATGATCAGCCGGGCGAGCGGGGGGAGGAGCGAGGGGTGGAGGCTCGCCTCCGGCTCGTTGAGGACGAGCAGGGGAGCGGGCCGCGCGGGCAGGAGCGCGGCGCACAGCAGCAGGTAGCGGAGCGTGCCGTCGGAGAGCTCCGCCGTGTCGAGCGGTCGGAGTAGCCCGGCCTGGTGGAACGACAGCCGGAACAGGCCGTCATCGGCCCGCACGGCCACCGTGGCGCCCGGGAAAGCTTCGTCGACCGCGCGGTCGAGGGCGGCACCGTGGCCGGCATCGACGACGGTGGCCCAGACGGCTGCGAGGTTCGAGCCGTCGTGCGTGAGCGTCGGGGAACGGGTGCCCACCTGCGGCCGACGGGCCGGGGCGTCACGATCCACCCGGAAATGGTCGTAGAACCGCCATCCCGCGAAGGTGCGGCGGAGGGTGAGCAGTTCTGGGGCCGTGTCGCCGTCGGCGAGGTCGGTGACGATGCTCTCGTACGCGGCGAGCTTCTGATCGACGGCCGACCAGGCGCCGTCTCGCACGCGGGTGTGCGCGCGGGTGCGGTCGATGAGCAGCGTGGCGGGCTTCGCGAGAGCGCCCGCGAACACCTGCTCCCTCTTGATCTCGGGATCGCGCGCGAAAGGGCTCGCCTGGTCGACCTGCGGAATCCCGAGGTCGATCAGGTAGCCGAGGTCGTCGGACGAGAAGCCGAGCTGCACCGCGACGGGCCGCGAGCGGACCGTGCCCTGGGTGCCACCGCTCTCTGGACCCGCCCACAGGACCGACGGCAGTCCGCCCTCCCTCGCGAGCGCGCCCACGACATCGCCGCGCCCGGCCGCGGAGAGCAGCCCGAGGGCCCGGTACAGGTTGGACTTGCCTGAGCCGTTGGCTCCGGTGATGGCCGTCAGCGGGCCGAGGGGAACGACGACGTCGCGCAGCGATCGGTATCCGGATACGGCGAGGGTGCGCAGCATGTGTACAGCCTTCCACCGTCGTCCGACACCGGCGCTAGGCTCGACGCGATGAGCGCGACAGAACCACCCCCGGCCCTGCAGATATCGGCGCTCGTCAAGCGCTTCGGCGACAAACCCGCCGTCGACGGCATCGATCTCGAGGTGCCGAGCGGTTCGTTCTTCGGCCTGGTCGGGCCCAACGGCGCGGGCAAGACGACGACGCTCTCGATGGCCACCGGTCTCCTCCGCCCCGACGCGGGCCGCGTGCTCGTGCACGGGATCGACGTCTGGAGCGACCCGATCACGGCGAAGCGCATGATCGGCAACCTCGCCGACGGTGTGCGGCTGTTCGACCGCCTCACGGGCGAGCAGCTGCTCACGTACACCGCGATGATGTTCGGCGTGCCCCGCGCCGAGATCGCACCCCGTGTCGCCGACCTCATCGCGCTGATGGATCTCGGGGAGGCCGCAGGCACGATCGTGGCCGACTACTCCGCGGGAATGACCAAGAAGGTCGCGCTCGCGTGCGCGCTCGTTCATGCCCCGAGGCTGCTCGTGCTCGACGAACCCTTCGAGTCCGTCGACCCCGTGTCGGCGGCCAACATCGAAGACGTGCTGCGCGGCTACACGCGGTCGGGCGGCACCGTCATCGTCTCCAGCCACTCCATGGACCTCGTGCAGCGGATGTGCGACCACGTCGCGATCATCGCACGCGGCCGGGTGCTCGCCGCAGGCGCCGTCGACGCCGTGCGCGCGGGCGAGACCCTCCAGGACCGATTCGTCTCGCTCGTCGGCGGACGTCACACCTCAGAGGGGCCGGAATGGTTGCGACCGTCCTGAGGCTGCGCTTCCGCGCGCTGGGCAACACCCTCGCCCGTCGTCCCTGGCAGCTGGTCGGCTTCTGCTTCGGGGCGCTCTGGGCGCTCTCGTTCGTGGTCATCGTAACGATCGGGCTCGTCTTCGCCGGGGCGACGCAGAGCCGTGACGTGATCGCGACGGTCGCGGTCGTCGGGGGCTCCGCACTCCTGCTCGGTTGGCTGCTCGGTCCGCTTCTGCTGGCGGGACTGGAGGCCACGGTCGACGCGCAGCGCCTCGCGCCGTTCCCGCTGTCACGCCGCACCGTGATGGCCGCCCTCGCCGCCGTGGGTCTCACCGGCATCCCGGGCATCATGACCGTGCTGGGGTCGGTGGCCTCGGTCGCGCTGTGGGTGCGCTGGCCGGCAGCCGCCGTCGCTGCGGCGCCCTGCGTCGTGATCGCCGTGCTGACGTGCGTGGCCGCGACGCAGCTGATGTCGGCTCTCGCGACCGCGCGGGGCGGAAGCCGTCGCGGCCGGGAGCTGTCCGGCACGATCGTGCTCGTCCTCCTCATCCTGTCGGGACCGATCGTGACGGGCGTCCTGTCCCTGCTCGGATCGACGGGAGACCTCGCCGCGCGGGTCTCCGGTGCCGCCGTCGTGCTCGGCTGGACGCCGCTCGGTGCCGCGTGGGCCGTGCCGGCCGACATCGCGGCGGGCGGCTGGGCACTGGCGCTGGCGAAGTTCGCGATCGCCGCCGCGACGCTGGCCCTGCTGCTGGCGCTGTGGGCCCGTGCGCTCGGTGCGGCGGTGAGCTCGCCGCCGCGGCAGCCGGTGCGCGCCGTCGCGTCGGGCACGCTGCGGCTCTTCGGCGTCTTCCCCACGGGGGCGGTCGGAGCCACCTGGGCCAGATCGCTGACCGCGTGGGTGCGCGATCCGCGCTACCTGCGACAGCTGCTGGTCGTCCCGCTGTTCCCTGTGCTGTTCGCTTTCGCCGGAGGAATCGACAGCTGGCTGTTCGGTGCGTGTGCCGTGCTCGTGGCTCTCGTCCTCGCGATCGCCGGCTATGCCGACATCTCCTACGACGGCACGGCGTTCGCGTCGGTCCTTGCGACGGGCATCCGCGGCCGTGACGACCGGCTCGGGCGGATGCTGGGTGCCGCGAGCCTCGGCGTCCCGCTCCTCGTGCTCGTCGCGCTCGCTACGACGGCGGTATCCGCCTCGTGGCAGCAGCTTCCCGCGCTCCTCGGCGCTTCGCTCGGAGTCCTGCTCGCGGGCTACGGCGTGACGGCGGTGTCATCTGCGCTGATCGTCACCCCCGTCGCGGCCGCCGGCGACAGCCCGTTCCGCTCGGTGCCGGGCCAGACGTTCGTCAACAGCCTTCTCGTCTTCGTCGTCTGGGCCGCGTGCCTCGTGCTCGCGGCGCCGAGCCTGGTACTCGCTGTCGTCGCACTGTCCACCTCGTCGCCCGCCCTCGGGTGGATCGCGCTCATCGTCGGGCTCGTGGGGGGCGTCGTCGTCGCCGTGGTCGGCGTCGTCGTCGGCGGTCGCACTCTCGAGCGCACGGGACCCGACCTGCTGAGCCGGATCAAGGCGTTCCCGGTCTGATCCGGCGCAGCGCGGACCACCCGCGAGCTGGCGGGTGTGCCGCGGACATGCTGGACTGAGCGGATGACGACGGTCCTGATCCTCGGCGGCACGGGATGGCTCAGCGGACGCATCGCGCGCGGCTGGCTGGCGCGCGGCGCCGACGTCACCTGCCTGGCACGCGGGGGGAGGGAGGCGCCGGAAGGCGCTCGCCTGCTCGTCGCCGAACGCGGCGAGAGTGACGCCTACCGCGAGGCGTGCGACCGCGAGTGGGACGAGGTGGTGGACGTGTCATCGCATCCCGCCCACGTCGCCGGAGCCGTGCGGACGCTCGGACGCCGGACCGCCCACTGGACGTACGTGTCGAGTGTTTCCGTGTACGCCGACAACGACCTTGCCGGCGCGGATGAGTCGGCACCTCTCGCCGTGCCGGCAGGTGACGGGGATCACGACGACTACTCCCGCGCCAAAGCGGCGTGCGAGGCGGCGGTGACAACGCTCGGCGACCGTGCGGGGATCGTGCGGCCGGGACTCATCGTCGGCCCGGGGGATCCCACGGACCGGTTCGGATACTGGGCCGCCCGCTTCGCCCGCGATGACCGCCAGGCTGTGCTCGCGCCTGAGGGTGACGGGCTGTTCGCGCAGGTGATCGACGTCGACGATCTCGCCGACTTCGTGGTGGATGCCGGCGCCCGGCGCTGGCACGGGGTCGTCAATGCGGTCGGACCGAGCATGCGGCTCGACGAGATGCTCGCGGCGATCCGTCGGGGCGCGGGCCACACCGGCGCCGTCGAGGTCGTGCCGCCGTCGTGGCTGGAGGATGCGGGCGTCGCGCCGTGGGCCGGCCCGCGCTCGCTGCCCCTCTGGCTTCCCGCCGGCCTTCCCGGCTTCGCGACGCGGAACGCGGAAGCCTACCGGCGTGCCGGCGGTCGAATCAGGCCTATCGAGGAGACCATCGCGCGAGTCCTCGACGACGAACGCTCGCGGGGGGTGGATCGCCCGCGCCGGGCGGGTCTCAGCGCCGACGAGGAGCGGAGCCTGCTCGCGCGTCGCTGACACCGCTGCGTCCGTCCGCACGTGCACGATTTGCGGTCGGGCCGGGCGCGGGGATATCGTCTCGGCATGCCCACGGCCGCCCCGACCACCGTCTCCACGGTCTTCGTTGCGCGCCGCCGTCTGGGCGGACGCCGAATCTAGGCGACGCCGAACCCGCCTGCATCTGCGGGGGGAGGCGTCGCCGTCATCGGCCCCGCTTCCCAGACAATAAGGTTGAACAATGACCTACTCGGTCGCCGTCTCCGGCGCTTCCGGCTATGCCGGCGGCGAGATCCTCCGTTTGCTCGCCGCTCACCCCGACATCGAGATCCGCACTGTCACCGCGCACTCGAACGCGGGTCAGCCCCTGATCGACCACCAGCCGCACCTGCTGTCGCTCGCGCACCTGACGCTCGTCGACACGACCCCCGAGGTGCTCGCCGGGCACGACATCGTCTTCCTCGCACTGCCGCACGGGCAGTCGGGGCAGTACACCGACGCTCTCGGCGACGTGCCGCTCGTGATCGATGCCGGCGCCGACCACAGGCTCACCTCGCGTGCCGCCTGGGAGGCGTTCTACGGCGGCGACTTCCATGAGCCGTGGACCTACGGTGTGCCGGAGTTGCCGGTCGGAGGAGGGCTGCAGCGGGACCGCCTTGCGGGCGCCACCCGCATCGCCGCGCCCGGGTGCAACGCGTCGACCGTCTCGTTGAGTCTCGCCCCGGGCGTCGCGGCGGGCGTCATCGACCCCGGCGACATCGTCTCGGTGCTGGCCGTGGGGCCTTCGGGCGCCGGGAAGAGCCTCAAGACGAACCTGCTCGCGTCCGAGATCCTCGGCACCGCCAACCCTTATGCCGTCGGCGGCACGCACCGCCACATCCCCGAGATCCGCCAGGCTCTCGCCGAGGCGGGGGGCCTCGCGTCGGATGCGATCCGCATCTCCTTCACGCCGGTGCTCGTGCCGATGGCGCGGGGGATCCTCGCGACCTCGTCGGCGCCGATCGCGGCCGGCGCCAGCGACGCCGACATCCGCGCGGCGTGGGAGCAGGCCTACGGAGACGAGACCTTCGTCCGCCTCCTGCCGCCCGGACGCTTCCCGCGCACGGCCGACGTCGTGGGCGCGAACACGGCGCTCATGGGGCTCGCGATCGACAGGGCGGCCGGTCGTGTCGTCGTGGTTACCGCCGTCGACAACCTCGTCAAGGGCACTGCGGGAGCCGCCATCCAATCCATGAACATCGCCCTCGGTCTTCCCGAGGACCGGGGCCTCAGCGTGAACGGAGTCGCCCCGTGAGCGTCACTGCCGCACAGGGTTTCGAAGCGGCCGGCGTCGCAGCCGGTCTCAAGTCGACCGGCGCGAACGACGTCGCCGTCGTCGTCAACCGGGGTCCGCGGAAGGCCGGAGCGGCAGTGTTCACGAGCAATCGCGCCAAGGCGAACCCCATCATCTGGTCGCAGCAGGCGATCGCCGACGGCGTCGTCGAGGCGATCGTCCTCAATTCCGGCGGGGCGAACTGCTTCACGGGCGCGTTCGGCTTCCAGACCACGCACCAGACGGCGGAGGCCGCAGCGCGCGACCTGGGGGTGAGCGCCGGCGACGTGCTGATCTGCTCGACGGGGCTCATCGGCACCGGCGACGACGTCTTCCGTGCGAAGGTGCTCGACGGCACCTCACGGGCGATCGCGGCCCTCGACTCCGACGGGGGAGACGACGCCTCCCTGGCGATCATGACCACCGATTCGCGGCCCAAGCGCTCCGTCGTCTCACGTGACGGCTGGACGATCGGCGGCATGGCGAAGGGGGCGGGAATGCTCGCCCCCGGCCTGGCCACGATGCTCGTCGTCATCACCACCGACGCCGACCTCGACGCGAGCGACCTCGACGCCGCACTCCGCCGCGCGACCGTCACCACGTTCGACCGGCTCGACTCCGACGGGTGCATGTCGACCAACGACCAGGTGACTCTCCTCGCCAGCGGCGCGAGTGGCATCCGTCCTGCCTTCGACGACTTCGCCGCGGCGCTCGCCGAGGTGTGCTCCGACCTCGCCCGCCAGCTGCAGGCCGACGCCGAGGGTGCCAGTCACGACATCGCCATCCGCGTCGTGGGGGCGGCGAGCGAAGACGACGCCGTCACCGTGGGCCGCTCGGTCGCACGCAACAACCTCTTCAAGGCGGCCATCTTCGGCAACGATCCCAACTGGGGTCGGGTGCTCGCGGCGATCGGGACGACCGACGCGGCCTTCGACCCGTACGACGTCGACGTCTCGTTCAACGGGGTGCGGGTGTGCACGGCAGGAGGACCCGACCGGCCCCGCGAGGAGGTCGATCTCTCGCCGCGGGCGACCGACATCCTCATCGACCTGAAGGCGGGCGCCGCCGAGGCGACGATCCTCACCAACGACCTCACCCACGACTACGTCCACGAGAACAGCGCCTACTCCTCATGACCGACCTCCAGCAGACCACGCCCGAGCAGGCGGCCGAGAAGGCCGCGGTGCTCATCGAGTCGCTGCCCTGGCTGCAGCGATTCCGGGACCAGATCGTGGTCATCAAATACGGCGGCAACGCCATGGTGTCGGAGGAGCTCCAGCAGGCTTTCGCGCAGGACATCGCCTACCTCCGTTTCGTCGGCGTCAAACCCGTCGTGGTGCACGGCGGCGGACCTCAGATCTCGCAGATGCTCGACCGGCTCGCCATCCCCAGCGAGTTCAAGGGCGGGTACCGGGTGACCTCCACCGAGGCGATCTCCGTGGTGCGGATGGTGCTCACAGGGCAGATCAACCCGCAGCTCGTGTCGCGGATCAACGCCTACGGGCCGCTGGCCACCGGGATCTCCGGCGAGGATGCGGGACTGTTCCGGGGGCGTCGGCGCGGTGTCGTCATCGAGGGTGTCACGCACGACCTGGGCTACGTCGGGGATGTCGTGAGTGTCGACCCGCGCCCGGTGCTCGATCAGCTCGGTGCCGGGCGGATCCCCGTCGTGTCGTCGATCGCGCCCGACCAGGACAACCCCGGCCAATCGCTCAACGTCAACGCCGACGCCGCCGCCGCCGCTCTGGCGGTCGCGCTCGGGGCGGCGAAGCTCGTGGTGCTCACCGACGTGCCCGGGCTCTACGCCGACTGGCCGAACCGCGACTCGCTCGTCTCGCACCTGACGGCGTCGGACCTGCGGACCATGCTCCCGACGCTGGAATCGGGGATGATCCCCAAGATGCAGGCCTGCCTCGACGCGGTGGACGGCGGCGTCGACACGGCGGCCATCATCGACGGGCGCCAGCCCCACTCGGTGCTGGTCGAGATCTTCACGGAAAAGGGAATCGGAACAGAGGTCGTGGCCGGATGAGCGAAACGCTGACGCAGACGACATGGCAGGACGACGTGACGCGCGATCTCGTGCGCAACGCGGGCGACCGACTGGCGCTGCTCACGCGCGGTGAGGGCGCCTACGTGTGGGACGACGCCGGACGTCGATACCTCGACTTCCTCGGGGGCATCGCGGTGACCTCGCTCGGGCACGCGCACCCCGTGTTCGTCGAGGCGGTGGCGCGTCAGGCGGCCACTCTCGCGCACGTGTCGAACTTCTTCGCAACACCGCCGCAGCTGCAGCTGGCTTCGCTGCTGAAGCGGCTCGCGGGCGCGGGCGACCACGGACGCGTCTACTTCGGGAACTCCGGGGCCGAGGCGAACGAAGCAGCGTTCAAGCTTGCGCGCCTGCACGGCGCCGCACGCGACGGGCGGGCCGGGCGCCCCCGCATCCTGGCTCTCAAGAACGCCTTCCACGGGCGCACGATGGGCACTCTGGCGCTCACGGGGAAACCGTACATGCAGGAGCCGTTCCTGCCGATGGTGCCCGGCGTCGAGTTCCTCGACAGCACGGTCGAGGCCCTGGAAGCGGCGATCGACGACCGCGTCGCGGCGCTGTTCGTCGAGCCCATCAAGGGCGAGGCGGGGGTCATCGACCTGCCCGAGGGGTATCTCGCGACAGCGCGCGAGCTCACCCGGCAGCACGGCGCTCTCCTGATCGTCGACGAGATCCAGACCGGCGCCGGACGCACCGGCGACTGGTTCGCCTTCCAGCGCGAGGGCATCACCCCCGACGCGATCACGGTCGCGAAGGGGATCGGCGGGGGCTTCCCGATCGGCGCCCTCATCACCTACGGCGAGGCGAGCGACCTCTTCTACCCCGGCACCCATGGCTCGACGTTCGGGGGCAACGCGCTCGCGACAGCTGTGGCGGTGGCGGTTCTCGAGGAGATCGAGCGCGCCGATCTGCTCGCGAACGCCCGGGAGCGCGGCGTGCAGATCCGCGCCGCGATCGACGGGATCGGCTCGCCGCTCGTCACCGAGGTGCGCGGACGCGGGCTCCTGATCGGCATCGGCCTGCGCCATCCGGTGGCAGGCGCAGTGGTCGCGGCAGCCCAGCAGCACGGGCTCATCGTGAACGCCGCCAACGAGGAGACGGTGCGTCTGGCGCCCGCCCTCACGATCGGCGACGTCGAGGTGGACGAGTTCCTCACCCTCTTCGCACGCGCGCTCCACACCGTCGAAGACTCCCTTCTGCTCGATGCGAGCCACACGACCCCCGAGGAGCACGCATGACCCGGCACCTGCTGCGCGATGATGACCTGAGCCCTGCCGAGCAGGCCGAGATCCTCGATCTCGCCCTCGCGCTCAAGGCCGACAGGTGGAAGCTGAAGCCTCTGGAGGGGCCGCAGACGGTTGCCGTCATCTTCGACAAGTCGTCCACCCGCACGCGTGTCTCGTTCGCGGTGGGCATCGCCGACCTGGGCGGATCGCCCCTCATCATCTCGACGGCGAACAGCCAACTCGGCGGCAAGGAGACGCCTTCCGACACCGCACGCGTGCTGGAACGCCAGGTCGCTGCGATCGTGTGGCGCACGTATGCGCAGGCCGGGCTCGAGGAGATGGCGCGCGGCACCCGCGTGCCCGTCGTCAACGCGCTGAGCGACGACTTCCATCCGTGCCAGCTGCTCGCCGACCTCCTCACGATCCGCGAGCACAAGGGCGACCTCAAGGGCCTCACGCTCACGTTCTTCGGTGACGGGAAGTCGAACATGGGCCACTCGTATGTGCTGGCCGGGGTCACCGCGGGCATGCACGTGCGCGTGGCCTCGCCCGAGTCGTACGCTCCGCGTGAAGACGTCGTGGCCGACGCGGATCGCATCGCCGCGCAGACGGGCGGCTCCGTCGCCCTCTACACCGATCCGCTCGAAGCGGCCTCCGGCGCCGACGTGGTGGTCACCGACACGTGGGTGTCGATGGGCAAGGAGGAGGAGAAGATCGCTCGCTTGCGCGACCTGGGCGCATACAAGGTGACGCAGGAGACCATGTCTCTCGCTCACGACGACGCGATCTTCATCCACTGTCTTCCTGCCGACCGCGGGTACGAGGTCGACGCGGAGGTCATCGACGGGCCGCAGAGCGTCGTGTGGGATGAGGCGGAGAACCGGCTTCACGCGCAGAAGGCGCTCCTGGTCTGGCTGCTCCGGCAGCAGTGACGGCCCGGGCGGAATGAGGGCCCGGGTGCGCGTGCCGGAGAGCGAGACGGTCCGCGTCCCGGGTTGGCGCTGGCTCACCGCGCCGTCGCGGCTGGCGGGCGTGGATCTCGCGCGCGGACTGGCCGTGATCGGGATGCTCGCGGCGCACCTCTTGACGATCGACGCGTTCGACCCGGCCCGGTCCGCGACCTGGGTCGACATCGCCAACGGACGCTCCTCGATCCTGTTCGCGACGGCGGCCGGCGTCTCCATCGCGCTCGTCACGGGAGGAGCAGCGCCGTGGGAGGCCGAGGCGATGGGGGCGGCGCGCCGAAGGCTTGCGGTGCGCGCGGGCGCCGTGTGGGTCATCGGCGTCGCGCTGGTGCTGACGGGCGTCCCGGTGTACGTCATCCTCCCGGCCTACGCCGTGCTGTTCCTTCTCGTGCTGCCGCTTCTGCAGCTGCGTGCGGCGCCACTGTGGGCGATCGCGACCGGTGCGGCGCTCGTCGTCCCCTGGGTGCAGCCGATTCTCGACGCGCTCCCGGTCTGGCAGGGGCCGTACGGGGCCGATCTCGCGCTGCTCGTCGGATGGCACTACCCGTTCCCGGTGTGGTTCGCGTTCGTCGCTGCGGGGCTGGCGGCGGGCCGTTCGGACCTCGGTCGCCTTCGCACGCAACTGCTGCTGCTGGTGGCGGGCGCCGTCTGCAGTGCGCTCGGCTACGGCGCCGCCGCACTGCTGCCGGCGCCGCCCGACGCCGACGGCGCGCTCCGTGCGTGGACCGCGGAGGCGCACTCGGGCGGGATCCTCGAGGTGATCGGGTCGGGAGGGTTCGCGCTCGCCCTCCTCGGCGCCGCGCTGCTGGTGTGCCGGACCCCGTTCGCCTGGGTGGCGATTCCCCTGCGCGCGGTGGGCGCGATGCCCCTCACGGCCTACACCGGCCAGATCGTCGCCTGGGCGGTCGCGGCTGCGTGGCTCATCGGCGACGTCGGCGATCTCGCCGGATTCCGAGCCCTCGACCCGCTGGGCCCGTTCGTGCTCATGACTCTGATGCTCTGCACGGTGTGGGCCCTGCTGTGGGGGCAGGGGCCCATGGAGCGTCTCGTCGCGTGGGTGGCGAGGCTCGGCGCGGGCTCTCCCGATCCGTCGCGGGGGAGCGGCCCGGCTAGGCTGGTGCGGTGACAGAATCTGCAGCGCACGGCACGAACGAGGGCGCCCTGTGGGGAGCACGCTTCGCGACCGGGCCGTCGCCGGAACTCCAGGAACTGAGCCGCTCCACCCACTTCGACTGGGCGCTCGCGCTGTATGACCTCGCTGGCTCTCACGCCCACGCCAAGGCGCTCGCCGCAGCCGGCTACCTCACCGCCGACGAGGAGGCGCGCATGCACGCGGGCCTCGACGTGTTGGCCCGCGCGGTCGCCGACGGCACGCTCGTCGCCCAGCCGGGCGACGAAGACGTCCACGGCGCTCTGGAGGCGGCGCTGATCGTCGAGGTCGGGCCCGAGCTCGGAGGCAAGCTTCGCGCGGGACGGAGCCGCAACGACCAGATCGCCACCCTGGTGAGGCTGTATCTCCTCGACCACGCACGTGTCATCGCGCGAGACCTTCTTCGCGTCGTGGATGCCATCGTGGCGCAGGCCGAGGCCTACCCGCAGGCGATCATGCCCGGTCGCACGCATCTGCAGCACGCTCAGCCCATCCTGCTGGCCCACCACCTTCAGGCGCACGCGTGGCCGCTGGTCCGTGACCTCGAGCGGCTTCGAGATTGGGCGGTCCGCGCCAGCGTGTCGCCCTATGGCGGTGGAGCGCTCGCCGGGGCGACACTCGGACTCGATCCGCAGCTCGTCGCGGCGGAGCTCGGCCTGGCGCGTCCGGCCGAGAACTCGCTCGACGGCACGTCGGCGCGAGACGTGGTCGCGGAGTTCGCGTTCATTGCGGCGATGATCGGCGTCGACGTCTCACGGTTCGCCGAAGACATCATCATCTGGAACACGCGCGAATTCGGATTCGTCACCCTCGATGACGGCTATTCCACCGGTTCGAGCATCATGCCGCAGAAGAAGAACCCGGACATCGCCGAACTCGCGCGAGGCAAGGCGGGCCGCCTCATCGGCAACCTGTCGGGTCTGCTCGCGACGCTCAAGGGTCTTCCGCTGGCGTACAACCGTGACCTCCAGGAGGACAAGGAGCCGGTGTTCGACTCGGTCTCGACGCTCGAGGTGGTGCTGCCGGCATTCGCAGGGATGGTGGCGACGCTGCGTTTCGACACCGCTCGGATGGCGTCGCTCGCTCCGCAGGGGTTCTCGCTCGCGACGGATGTGGCCGAGTGGCTCGTCAAGCAGGGCGTTCCGTTCCGGGATGCCCATGAGATCTCGGGTGCGCTCGTGCGCGCGTGCGAGGAGCGGGGGATCGGCCTGGAGGACGCGGACGACGCGTTGCTCACCTCGGTGTCCGACCGCCTCGGCCCCGGCGTCCGCGCCGTGCTCTCGATCGAGGGCTCTGTGGCGAGCCGCACGGGCGCAGGCGGCACGGCGCCGGTCCGTGTCGCCGAGCAGCGTGCGGAACTCATCGCCCGCGCCCAGACCGCCGCGAACGCTCTCGGGCTGAAATAATCTCTAGCCTTATATTCCGGTAAAATAAGCTCAACGCTTCTGTAGCGCGATTATCAGCGATACGCTGTCCTTCATGGAGAGACGTCGTAGCGGGGAACGGGCGGCGGTGATCGCTGACATCGTCGGATCGCGCCGTCTGGCAGATCGCGCGGCCGCCCAGCGCGCCCTCGACGAGACGATTGCGGGAGTCGATGCCCTGATCCCTCTCGCGCAGACGCCGCTGCGCCCTGTCGTCGGCGACGAGCAGCAGGGCCTCTATCCGACCGTCGAGGCGGCGATGGCGGCGACGCTCCTTCTCCGTCTCGCCCTCCCGGCCGGCCTCGACCTCCGATTCGGCATCGGACGCGGCGTCGTCGAGACGCTGCCCGGTCCCGCAGGGGAGATCCCGGAGGGGCCGGGATGGTGGGCGGCCCGGGAAGCGATCGAGCGCGTCCACGCCCTCCAGAAGCGCAACGCGCCGCATGCGCGCACCTGGCTCGCGGTCGCGCGCGACGATGCTGAAGGCATGAGCGAAGCCGTGCGCACCGCCAACGCCTACCTGCTCGCGCGCGATCACATCATCGGCGTGATGAGCGACCGAGGTCGGCGCCTGACTCTCGGCCGACTCTGCGGACGGTCGCAGCGCGAACTCGCCGAGAGCGAAGGAATCACGCAGTCGGCGGTGTCGCAGGCGCTCGCCGCCGCAGGCGCCGGCGCGATCGTCGAAGGCTTCGACGCGCTGGTCCCCGGAGTGCGCACGTGATCCTCGCAGGGCTCGCCCTCCTGGCCATCGGCGGTGCGGACCTGATCCGCCAGTTCCAGTCGACGCGCTGGCGTGGTGCGGCTTACGGGGTCGGAGCGCTCGTGCTCTTCGTGGGGTCGATCGTCATCGATGCCGCAGCGTGGGCGATCGGGGCGCTGCTGATCGCGGCGGTGTGGGTGCTGCTCGTGCGCCCCGATGGACGCAGCCGCAGCGGGCTCTGGCCCGTCGGGGTGCTGGCGATCACCTGCGCGGCCGCCGTCGTCGTGGCAGGGCCGCGCACGACCACTGCCGCACTCGGCCCGCTCTGGACGCTGCCCGCGCCGGGCGGAGCCTCCGACGGAAGCATCCCGCTCGATCTCGTCGTGCTGGTGCTGGGAGCGGCAGTCTTCCTGCTCGAGTCGGCCAACACGGTCGTACGCACCGCGCTCCGCGCCGAGCACGCCGACGCGACGGGGACCGCTGCCGTCGCCGTCACCGACAGCGATGCCGTCATCGACGCGGGCGGCGCGGCCGACCGTCCGACGCCCGACGCACCGCGCGCGCCCGCCACGCTGAAGGGTGGGCGCCTCATCGGGCCGCTCGAACGCGTGATCGTGTTCGCGCTGATGCTCACGGGCGCGTACACCCTCATCGCGGCGGTGTTCGCCGCGAAGGGCATCGTCCGGTTCCCCGAGATCTCTCGAGACGGTGCGGGCGACCGCGCGGAGCAGTTCCTCGTCGGCAGTCTCGTCAGCTGGGTGATCGCGCTCGCGGCGGCATTCCTCGTGTGGTGGGGCGCGCGCTGACGGCCTTGCGGCCGAGCCGTGCACGGTCGCGCTGATAGCCTGGGGCGCGTGTCTGAAACCGTCGTGAGCGCCCTCGCGCCCGCCAACGACCCCGCGTTCGAGAACGTGTGGGACGAGATCGTCTGGCGTGGCCTGGTGCACGTGTCCACCGACCAGGAAGCGCTGCGTGCGCTGCTCGGCGGAGACCCGATCACGTACTACTGCGGGTTCGACCCCACGGCACCGAGCCTGCACCTCGGCAACCTGGTGCAGCTGCTGCTCCTGCGCCGGCTTCAGCTCGCCGGGCATAAGCCGCTGGGCCTCGTCGGCGGGTCGACGGGACTGATCGGCGACCCGCGGCCGACGGCGGAGCGCACCCTCAACACCCGCGAGACCGTCGAGGAGTGGGTCGCAAAGCTCCGCGCGCAGGTCGAGCGGTTCCTCAGCTTCGAGGGCGACAACGCGGCGCGGATCGTCAACAACCTCGACTGGACAGCGCCGATGAGCGCGATCGATTTCCTGCGCGAGATCGGCAAGCACTACCGCGTGGGCACCATGCTCAAGAAGGACGCGGTCGCGGCGCGACTCAACTCCGACGCGGGCATCAGCTACACGGAGTTCAGCTACCAGATCCTTCAGGGCCTCGACTACCTGGAGCTGTACCGGCAGTTCGGATGCATCCTGCAGACCGGCGGGAGCGACCAGTGGGGCAACCTCACGAGCGGCACCGACCTGATCCACCGAGTAGAGGGCGTGTCGGCGCACGCGATCGGAACGCCGCTGATCACGAACAGCGACGGCACGAAGTTCGGCAAGAGCGAGGGCAACGCCATCTGGCTCGACGCGGAGATGTGCAGCCCGTACCGGATGTACCAGTTCTGGCTCAACACCGACGACGCCGATGTGATTGCGCGCCTCAAGATCTTCACCTTCCTCACACGCGCCGAGATCGAGGAGTACGAGGAGCTCGTGCGCACCGAGCCGTTCCGGCGCGCCGCGCAGAAGCGCCTCGCGCTCGAGGTCACGACCACCGTCCACGGTCTCGACGCCGCGACAGCGGTGATCGCAGCCTCCGACGCGCTCTTCGGGCAGGGCGACCTGGCGGCGCTCGACCCGGCGACGCTGCGCTCTGCGCTGGAGGAGCTCCCGACCGCACATGTCGCGGCGGGGACCCCGGTCGTCCAGGCCCTCGTCGACACGGGCCTCGTTGCTAGCCTCGGCGAGGCCCGACGGGCGATCGGTCAGGGCGGAGTGTCGCTCGACGGCGCGAAGGTCGATGACGAGGGCGCGACAGTGGCCGGGACTCTGCCCGGCGGCGTGTCCGTCCTGCGGCGCGGCAAGAAGACGCTCGCGGGCCTGTTCGTCGGCTGACCTCCGCTCCCGGCTCCTCGTCCCCTGAATCGTCCTCACCGTGCCGTTCACCCCGTCCCACGCCGTCGTCGCCCTGCCGTTCGTGAGGACGCCGTTGGTGCCGGCGGCGGTGGCCGTCGGGGCGATGGCTCCGGATCTTCCGCTGTTTCTTCGGGGCACACCGCTGAGCTATCACCTCACGCACACCCACCTCGTGGTGAGCAGTCTCGTCGCGCTGGGGCTGCTGGGCCTGTGGTACACGGTGCTGCGTCCCGCAGTTCGTGAACTGTCGCCGGCCGTCCTCGCGCGCCGCCTTCCTGCGTCCTGGGACTCGACGGGGCGAACCCTGTGGGCTGATCTGCGCGCGCCTCGACCCGGCGACCGCCGCGCGGCGCGGCGGGGAGGGGCGGTGTTCGCGCTGCTCGCGGGGGTGTCGGCGCTCATCGGCGTCGTGTCGCATGTCGTGTGGGACGCCTTCACGCACGAAGGTCGGTGGGGTGTCGGGATCATGCCCGTGCTCGCTGAGCAGTGGGGACCCTTCCTGGGTTTCGAGTGGCTGCAGTACGGGTCGGGCGTCGCCGGTCTGACGCTGCTCGCGGTCGCGGCGGCGGTGTGGCTGCGGCGGCGTCGCTCGCATGCCGTGCACCGGATCCTTCCCGACGCCGTGCGTGTGGCGTGGTGGTGCTCTCTGCCGCTGATGCTGGCTGTCGCGTGGCTGGCGGGTCTCGCGATGCGTGGTCCGCTCCGCGACGATTTCACGGCCGCGCACCTCGGCTACCTCGTGCTGCCTCCGGCGTGTGCGGCGTGGGGTGCGCTCACGGTCGTCCTTGCGCTCGTGGTGCAGCTTCGACGTCGCGGCTGACCAGCCGGGCGATCAGGAGTCGCCCCGGTCGAGCCATGCGGGACGGTCTCGTCCCCAGGCGCGGGGCGCGGTGAAGTCCGTCGGTGCACCGTCGTACGCGATCGCCGGTCGCGTCGTTGTGACGGTGGCGCCGTCGATCGTGAAGTCTTGGCAGTGACCTGTCGCGTCGATGGGCGCGAACGCCTCCGGCTGCGGTGAGCGGGGCAGGCCGAGCAGTTCGGCGGCGATCCGGCGGAGGCTCGTGTGGGCGGTCCACGAGCCGCCTTCCTGTGCACGTCGACGCAGGAGGCGCATGGTGTGCGCCGCGAGCAGGTACCCGGCACTGTGATCCAGCGCCTGGGCGGGGAGTGCGCCGGGAGTCGTGCCGTCGGGTGACTCGATGAGGGCGATACCCGTCTCCGCCTGGACGAGCGAGTCAAACCCCCGGCGGTCAGGGGTGCCCCATGCCGACAGGCGCGTGACGATGACACCGGGACGGCGCGCGGCGAGATCGGAGGGGGAGAGCCCGAGACGGCGGAGACCCTCCGGGCGATATCCGAGGACGACGACGTCGGCGGTCCCGAGGAGATCGTCGAAAGCCGCGCGGTCGCGCGGCGCGCGCAGATCGAGCAGACAGGATCTCTTTCCGTGCCCGGTGTCGAGATGCTGCCAGGGAAGCTCTGGCAGGCGAGGGCTGTCGACGCGCAGCACGTCGGCGCCGAGGAGGGCGAGTGTCCGCGTCGCCACGGGGCCGGCGATGACACGGGTCAGGTCCAGCACGCGGATGCCCCGCAGCGGTGCATCGGCCGGAGCGGAACGCAGCGGGGTGGCGCGAGCGCGGCCGACGCGTGCGACGGTCACGGCGGGGGAGGCGCGCAGTTCCTCATCCGACGACGGGTCCTCGGCGACGACGCGCACGCACAGCCCGCCGGCGCGTGTCACGCGCTCGGCCGCGACCGCTGCGGGCAGGGCAGCCAGTGCGCGCGCGACGTCTTCGCGCTCAGGCTGGGGACCCAGCGACAGACCGCTGGCGAGCGCGGCGGCGTGATGCGGGTAGTTGCCGTGCGTCCGCACCCACCCGTCGGACGTGCGGAAGAAGCCGGAGAACGGCGCGAACGCCACCGGTTGCGCGCCGTCCACGCGCAGCCACCGCTCGCTGGTGAAGGCCACTGCGACGCGCCGCGCGTCGACCGGACGCTCCGGCCGTCGTGCCAGGAGCGCCGCTTCGCGCGACGCACTCTCCACACTGGCCGCGGCGAGGATTCCGACGCCGGTGCGCGCGGGGAGCGGAACCTCGGTCGCGTCGCTCATGGCACGACGGTACTCCGCACCTCCGGGGCGCGTACACGCAGGAGCCGCGTAAACATGCGGAAATCAGCGACGACACGCCCGGGATGCGAGCCCGATTTGCCCGATCCCGGCATCCCGCGTAACTTATTACTTGTTCGCCCCACAGGGAAGAGCGAGAAGGCCGGAAGGCCTCGCCCCCTCAAGCGGAGAACCACTCATCCCAAACCTCTCCTAGAGAGAACAAGACCTCTGGTCTAGGATGGGATCCCACTCCTCGAAGCCTTCGATGAGTGCTGCTGGAGACGCCAATAACAGTCACAGCGGCCGATTTGACAGGCTGAGCGAGAGGGATAAGATAGAGAAGTTGTCCGGAACCGACAGGCCGACAGGCCGGATGTGATCCGAACACCGTCTCGATCTTCGTGAGAAGCGCGTCTTCAGCGACTCCGATTCACTCGGAAAACGCCGATTTGACAAACGGAACACGAAGAATAAGATAGAGAAGTTGCCCTGCGGGCGAGGCTGAGAGGCCAGACAGCAGGAGCATCCGATCCTTGAGAACTCAACAGCGTGCACTTGTCAAATGCCAAATAACCTCGATTCAGCTTCGGCTGGATGAGATTCCTTTGGATCAAAGACCGACACTTCGGTGTCGGCAACGGATAGTCAGCAATGACATCCCTTTGGTCAGATCAAACTCGCTGCTTCGGCCCTATTCCGGCTGATCGCAGCAACATTTCTTTACGGAGAGTTTGATCCTGGCTCAGGATGAACGCTGGCGGCGTGCTTAACACATGCAAGTCGAACGGTGAAGGCGGAGCTTGCTCTGCTGGATCAGTGGCGAACGGGTGAGTAACACGTGAGCAATCTGCCCCTGACTCTGGGATAAGCGCTGGAAACGGCGTCTAATACCGGATACGAGCTGCGAAGGCATCTTCAGCAGCTGGAAAGAACTTCGGTCAGGGATGAGCTCGCGGCCTATCAGCTAGTTGGTGAGGTAACGGCTCACCAAGGCGTCGACGGGTAGCCGGCCTGAGAGGGTGACCGGCCACACTGGGACTGAGACACGGCCCAGACTCCTACGGGAGGCAGCAGTGGGGAATATTGCACAATGGGCGAAAGCCTGATGCAGCAACGCCGCGTGAGGGACGACGGCCTTCGGGTTGTAAACCTCTTTTAGCAGGGAAGAAGCGAAAGTGACGGTACCTGCAGAAAAAGCGCCGGCTAACTACGTGCCAGCAGCCGCGGTAATACGTAGGGCGCAAGCGTTATCCGGAATTATTGGGCGTAAAGAGCTCGTAGGCGGTCTGTCGCGTCTGCTGTGAAAACCCGAGGCTCAACCTCGGGCCTGCAGTGGGTACGGGCAGACTAGAGTGCGGTAGGGGAGATTGGAATTCCTGGTGTAGCGGTGGAATGCGCAGATATCAGGAGGAACACCGATGGCGAAGGCAGATCTCTGGGCCGTAACTGACGCTGAGGAGCGAAAGGGTGGGGAGCAAACAGGCTTAGATACCCTGGTAGTCCACCCCGTAAACGTTGGGAACTAGTTGTGGGGACCATTCCACGGTTTCCGTGACGCAGCTAACGCATTAAGTTCCCCGCCTGGGGAGTACGGCCGCAAGGCTAAAACTCAAAGGAATTGACGGGGACCCGCACAAGCGGCGGAGCATGCGGATTAATTCGATGCAACGCGAAGAACCTTACCAAGGCTTGACATATACGAGAACGGGCCAGAAATGGTCAACTCTTTGGACACTCGTAAACAGGTGGTGCATGGTTGTCGTCAGCTCGTGTCGTGAGATGTTGGGTTAAGTCCCGCAACGAGCGCAACCCTCGTTCTATGTTGCCAGCACGTAATGGTGGGAACTCATGGGATACTGCCGGGGTCAACTCGGAGGAAGGTGGGGATGACGTCAAATCATCATGCCCCTTATGTCTTGGGCTTCACGCATGCTACAATGGCCGGTACAAAGGGCTGCAATACCGCAAGGTGGAGCGAATCCCAAAAAGCCGGTCCCAGTTCGGATTGAGGTCTGCAACTCGACCTCATGAAGTCGGAGTCGCTAGTAATCGCAGATCAGCAACGCTGCGGTGAATACGTTCCCGGGTCTTGTACACACCGCCCGTCAAGTCATGAAAGTCGGTAACACCTGAAGCCGGTGGCCCAACCCTTGTGGAGGGAGCCGTCGAAGGTGGGATCGGTAATTAGGACTAAGTCGTAACAAGGTAGCCGTACCGGAAGGTGCGGCTGGATCACCTCCTTTCTAAGGAGCATCTGGCACCCTCGGGTGTCCAGGCGCCGGATCAGAACCGAATGCGTTCTGCCGGTTAGCTCATGGGTGGAACATTTGACAAGGTGCCGGAGGGTGACCTTCGAACTCAGTACGCTGCTTGCAGCTGGAAAGGTTCGGGGCGAAGCCGCCGGCACATGCACGCTGTTGGGTCCTGAGGGACCGGATGAGCTCTTCGGAGCCAGCCAACCTCAGGACCTTTTCTGGCGGCCGCAAAGCGGCACGCGGGAAAGGTACCGCCCGTACTTTGAGAACTACACAGTGGACGCGAGCATCTTTGAACCGACTTCGGTCGGTTCATATAGATGATCTTAAAGATCATTAGTCAATTTCAGATCCGGTTTCGGCCGGATTCGATTCTTGATAAAACTCATGTGATTTCAAGTCTTTAAGAGCAAACGGTGGATGCCTTGGCATCTGGAGCCGAAGAAGGACGTAGCAATCTGCGATAAGCCTCGGGGAGTGGATAAGCACACCTTGATCCGAGGATTTCCGAATGGGGAAACCCCGCTGGGCGGCGTGCCGACCCAGTGACTCCCGCCTGAATATATAGGGCGGGTAGAGGGAACGTGGGGAAGTGAAACATCTCAGTACCCACAGGAAGAGAAAGCAACCGCGATTCCGTTAGTAGTGGCGAGCGAAACCGGAACAGGCTAAACCGAGTACGTGTGATATCCGGCAGGAGTTGCGTATTCGGGGTTGTGGGACTTTTCGGGCTGCTCTGCCGAGCAGCCGGCGTTACAAGAAGGTATAGACGAACTGGATTGAAAGCCAGGTCATAGAGGGTGCCAACCCCGTAGTCGAAATGCCTCCCTTGACGCGAAGAGTATCCCAAGTAGCACGGGGCCCGAGAAATCCCGTGTGAATCTGTCAGGACCACCTGATAAGCCTAAATACTCCCAGATGACCGATAGCGGACAAGTACCGTGAGGGAAAGGTGAAAAGTACCCCGGGAGGGGAGTGAAATAGTACCTGAAACCGTTTGCTTACAAACCGTTGGAGCAGCCATAGCAGCTGTGACAGCGTGCCTTTTGAAGAATGAGCCTGCGAGTTAGCGATACGTGGCGAGGTTAACCCGAGTGGGGTAGCCGTAGCGAAAGCGAGTCTGAATAGGGCGATTCAGTCGCGTGTCCTAGACCCGAAGCGAAGTGATCTATCCATGGCCAGGCTGAAGCGACGGTAAGACGTCGTGGAGGGCCGAACCCACTTAGGTTGAAAACTGAGGGGATGAGCTGTGGATAGGGGTGAAAGGCCAATCAAACTTCGTGATAGCTGGTTCTCTCCGAAATGCATTTAGGTGCAGCGTTGCGTGTTTCTTGCCGGAGGTAGAGCTACTGGATGGCCGATGGGCCTCACCAGGTTACTGACGTCAGCCAAACTCCGAATGCCGGTAAGTGAGAGCGCAGCAGTGAGACTGTGGGGGATAAGCTTCATAGTCGAGAGGGAAACAACCCAGACCACCAACTAAGGTCCCAAAGCGCGTGCTAAGTGGGAAAGGATGTGGAGTTGCCTTGACAACCAGGAGGTTGGCTTAGAAGCAGCCACCCTTGAAAGAGTGCGTAATAGCTCACTGGTCAAGTGATTCCGCGCCGACAATGTAACGGGGCTCAAGCACGCCACCGAAGTTGTGGCATTGACATTATTGGTAGGCCTTCGTGGTCCAGCCGTGTTGATGGGTAGGAGAGCGTCGTGTGGCCAGCGAAGCGGCGGTGTGAACCAGCCGTGGAGGCTACACGAGTGAGAATGCAGGCATGAGTAGCGAAAGACGTGTGAGAAACACGTCCTCCGAAAGACCAAGGGTTCCAGGGTCAAGCTAATCTTCCCTGGGTAAGTCGGGACCTAAGGCGAGGCCGACAGGCGTAGTCGATGGACAACGGGTTGATATTCCCGTACCGGCGAAGAACCGCCCAAACTAATCCAGTAGTGCTAAGTATCTGAATCCCAGTGACTGATCCCTTCGGGGTGACGCTCTGGGCCTAGCGTACGACCCCATTCTGGTGCGGTTAGCGTATTAACAGGTGTGACGCAGGAAGGTAGCCCATCCCGGGCGATGGTTGTCCCGGGGCAAGTGCGTAGGCCGAGAGATAGGCAAATCCGTCTCTCACATAGGCTGAGACACGATGCGGATAAAAAGTGGGTGATCCTATGCTGCCGAGAAAAGCATCGACGCGAGGTTCTAGCCGCCCGTACCCCAAACCGACTCAGGTGGTCAGGTAGAGAATACCAAGGAGATCGAGAGAATCGTGGTTAAGGAACTCGGCAAAATGCCCCCGTAACTTCGGGAGAAGGGGGGCCTTCGACGTATTAGGACTTGCTCCGAAAGCGTTTGGAGGCCGCAGAGACTAGTGGGTAGCGACTGTTTATTAAAAACACAGGTCCGTGCCAAGTCGCAAGACGATGTATACGGACTGACGCCTGCCCGGTGCTGGAAGGTTAAGAGGACCGGTTAGCCGCAAGGCGAAGCTGAGAATTTAAGCCCCAGTAAACGGCGGTGGTAACTATAACCATCCTAAGGTAGCGAAATTCCTTGTCGGGTAAGTTCCGACCTGCACGAATGGCGTAACGACTTCCCAACTGTCTCAACCGCGAACTCGGCGAAATTGCATTACGAGTAAAGATGCTCGTTACGCGCAGCAGGACGGAAAGACCCCGTGACCTTTACTACAGCTTGGTATTGGTGTTCGGTGTGGCTTGTGTAGGATAGGTGGGAGACTTTGAAGCAGGGACGCCAGTTCTTGTGGAGTCATTGTTGAAATACCACTCTGGTCACTCTGGATATCTAACTTCGAACCGTAATCCGGTTCAGGGACAGTGCCTGGTGGGTAGTTTAACTGGGGCGGTTGCCTCCCAAAAAGTAACGGAGGCGCCCAAAGGTTCCCTCAACCTGGTTGGCAATCAGGTGGCGAGTGTAAGTGCACAAGGGAGCTTGACTGTGAGACTGACAGGTCGAGCAGGGACGAAAGTCGGGACTAGTGATCCGGCAGTGGCTTGTGGAAGCGCTGTCGCTCAACGGATAAAAGGTACCTCGGGGATAACAGGCTGATCTTGCCCAAGAGTCCATATCGACGGCATGGTTTGGCACCTCGATGTCGGCTCGTCGCATCCTGGGGCTGGAGTAGGTCCCAAGGGTTGGGCTGTTCGCCCATTAAAGCGGTACGCGAGCTGGGTTTAGAACGTCGTGAGACAGTTCGGTCCCTATCCGCTGCGCGCGTAGGAAATTTGAGAGGATCTGACCCTAGTACGAGAGGACCGGGTTGGACGAACCTCTGGTGTGCCAGTTGTTCTGCCAAGAGCACCGCTGGTTAGCTACGTTCGGGATGGATAACCGCTGAAAGCATCTAAGCGGGAAGCCGGCCTCAAGATGAGATTTCCATGCCTTCGGGCGAGAGGCTCCCAGCCAGACTACTGGGTTGATAGGCCGGATGTGGAAGCGTGGTAACACGTGAAGCTGACCGGTACTAATAAGCCGATGACTTGATAACACACCGTTTTTGGTGCTTGCGTCCACTGAGTGGTTCTCGATGTACGGTCGAGAACCGCATGACAATGACATTGTTGTGCAGACTGAAACATCAATAGTGTTTCGGCGGCCATAGCGTGAGGGAAACGCCCGGTTACATTCCGAACCCGGAAGCTAAGCCTCACAGCGCCGATGGTACTGCAGGGGGGACCCTGTGGGAGAGTAGGACACCGCCGGACTTCTTTCGTGAAATGGCCACCCAAAGTTGGGTGGCCATTTCTCGTTAACGCGCATGAGAGGAAGCTGCGATGGCCGAAGAAGAGCGACCCCGGGGAGAGGGCAAACCCCGCTACGCTGCGGCGTCTGGTGGTTCTCGTGAAGGCCGTCCTCCGCGCGATGGCGCGCGCAAGCCGTACGAGCGCCGTGATGGTGACCGTGACCGGAAGCCGTACGCGAAGCGTGACGATGACCGGAAGCCGTACGCGAAGCGTGACGATGACCGGAAGCCGTACGCGAAGCGTGACGATGACCGGAAGCCGTACGCGAAGCGTGACGGCGACAAGCCGTATGAGCGACGTGATGGCGAGCGTAAGCCGTACGTCAAGCGTGACGGTGACAAGCCGTACACCAAGCGTGATGGCGAGCGTAAGCCGTACGCCAAGCGGGACGGCGACAAGCCGTACGAGCGCCGTGATGGCGACCGTAAGCCGTACGTCAAGCGTGACGGGGACAAGCCGTACGCCAAGCGCGACGGTGAGAGCAAGCCATGGGCGCGCCGCTCCGACGGGCGACCTGGCGCAGGTCCACGTGATGAGCGACGTGGCACTCGTCCGCCTCAAGATGACGAGCGCCGCCGTGAGCGAGGCCCGGAGATCCCTGAAGATGTGACCGGCCGCGACCTCAACGGTGCTGCGCGCAATGAGCTCAAGACCCTGAGCAAGGAGAACGCTGAAGAGGTCGCTCGTCACCTGGCCATGGCGGCCCGGCTCATCGACGACGATCCGGCGCTCGCGCACGAGCATGCGCTGGCAGCGTCGCGCCGGGCCGGCAGAATCGCAGTCGTCCGCGAGACCGTCGCGATCACGGCCTACGCCACGGGCGACTTCGCGCTCGCGCTTCGTGAACTTCGTACCTACCGCCGGATCTCCGGCAAGGACGACCAGATCGCCTTGATGGTCGACAGCGAGCGCGGTGTCGGACGCGCCGACCGCGCGCTCGAAGTAGGACGCGCGGTCGACCGTGCTGCGCTCCCCGTCGACGTGCGCGTCGAACTCGCGATCGCGATGTCGGGCGCGCGTCTCGACCTCGGTCAGCCGGAGCGGGCGCTGCAGGAACTCGACATCCCCGAACTCGACCCTCACCGGGCGTTCTCCTGGAGCCCAGGACTGTTCGCGGCGCGCGCCGCCGTGCTCGAGGACCTCGGTCGCACCGATGAGGCAGCCCAGTGGCAGCACCGCGCCGAGATCGCCGCCGATGCGATCGGAGCACTCGACGCTGACCTCGAAGAGATCGAGATCGAGGAGATCGACGAACTCGAACTGGAACTCGACGAGAGCGACGAGCTGCAGCCCGAAGCGACCAACGCAGACGGCGAGTCTGCCGAGGGGGACTCCGCCGACGTGGAGTCCGCCGGCGATGAGACGGTCGCCCCTGACGTCGCCGACAACCCCGCGCGCACCGAGGCGGAGTGAGGATGCCGCTGTTCTCCAGATCGACGTCCGCGACGCCCCTCGACGGTGTCGATCTCGTGCTGGCGGACCTGGACGGCGTCGTCTACGCCGGCCCTGGTGCGCTCCCGTACGCCGTCGACAGCCTGAACCGGGCGGCCGCCGGTCGTGCGCTCGGCTACATCACGAACAACGCGTCCCGCCGGGACAGCACCGTCGCGGACCACTTGCGCGAACTCGGTCTCATGACGCAGCCCCACGACGTCGTGACAAGCCCGCAGGCCGCGATGCGGCTGCTGCGCGACCGCATCCCCGGGGGCTCCGTCGTGCTCGTCGTCGGGGGAGACGGCCTCGTGTTCGAGGTTGAGAAGGCCGGTTTTCGCGTGACGCGGAGCGCAGAAGACACGCCGGCCGCCGTCGTCCAAGGATTCGCTCCCGAAGTGGGATGGGCGCAGCTCGCGGAGGCCGCCTACGCGCTCGCGGTGCCTGAAGACGAGGGCGGCATCCCGTGGATCGCGACGAACACGGACTGGACGATCCCGCAGGCCCGGGGGATCGCCCCCGGAAACGGCACCCTCGTATCGGCGGTGCACACCGCCGTCGGCCGCCTCGCGACTGTCGCCGGCAAGCCGGAGCGCCCCATCTTCGACGAGGCCGTCGCACGTTTCGGTGCGTCGTCGCCGCTGTTCATCGGCGACCGTCTCGATACCGACATCGCCGGCGCGCAAGCGAGCCGGCATGCCTTCGGCCCTCGTGCTCACCGGCATCGACCGCCCGAAGCACGTGCTGGCCGCGCCGACCCACTCGCGTCCCGACTACATCCTCGGCGACCTGCGGGAGCTGCACGAGCCCTACCCGCAGACGCGGGTCAAGGGCGACATGACGACCGTGGGCGCCGCGTCCGTCCGCATCGACGGAGCCGACATCCACATCGTCGAGGAAGGCGACCGCCCGATCGACCTCGTGCGCGCGGGCGCCGCAGCGATCTGGGCGACGGGTCGTGCGATCTACGGATTCCGTGTGCCGGAGCGGCTTTACGCGGATCCGTTCCACCGGCCATGAGCCGCCTCCGCGTATCGTGGAAGCATGTCGATGGATGCCGCTGACCGTGAAGAGCGCCGGGAAGACCTGCTCTCGACGCTGGAGGTGATCGAGGGGCAGCCGCTTGCGGAGCGCGCAGCCGCCTACGCGGCCCTCCACGATGAGCTGGCTCGCCGTCTCGAGTCCGGCCCGCGCGACACGCACGCATGACCATGCGGCTCGACGCGGCCATCGCCGCACGCGGGCTCGCACGCTCGCGGACCCACGCCGCCCAGCTGATCGAGGCGGGTGTCGTCACCGTCGACGGGGTCGGCGTCGTGAAGACATCGACGAAGGTCGCCGACGACGCCGTCATCGACGTGGCGGCGGCAGACCACTA
>CAWBJK010000002.1:0-49394 GCA_963789095.1 uncultured Actinomycetota bacterium | reverse complement strand
CTGCTTACCACGAGACCCGCTTGGTACAGTTCCGAAATGGATCACCTTTCCTCAGTGTCCACCCACGTCCAGCCCGATGTCCGGGTGCGTGGTGCCCGCGAACACAACCTCAAGGACGTCGATCTCACGGTTCCGCGTGACGCGATGGTTGTGTTCACGGGCGTGTCCGGATCCGGGAAGTCCTCCTTGGCTTTCGGCACGTTGTACGCGGAGTCGCAGCGGCGCTACTTGGAGTCAGTTGCCCCGTACGCGCGGCGACTGATCGACCAGGCGGGTGTCCCCGACGTCGACTCCATCACCGGGATGCCGCCCGCAGTCGCCTTGCAGCAGCAGCGCGGAGGGCGCAGCGCGCGCTCCTCGGTAGGCAGCATCACCACGCTGTCGAGTGTGGTTCGGATGCTCTATTCGCGAGCCGGTGAATACCCAGATGGTCAGCCGATGCTCTACGCCGAGGACTTCTCCGCGAACACCGTGCAGGGCGCGTGCCCCGAGTGCCACGGCATCGGCAGAGTGTACGCGGTGACCGAGGAGCGGATGGTGCCCGATCCCTCACTCACCATCCGGGAGCGCGCCATCGCATCGTGGCCGACCGCCTGGCACGGCCACCAGTTGCGGGACGTGCTCGTCGCGCTCGGCTACGACGTCGACGTACCGTGGAAGGATCTGCCGAAGAAGGATCGGGACTGGATCCTCTATACCGACGAGACCCCCTTCGTTCCCGTCCACTCTCGACTCACACTCGCCGAGGCGCGCCGGGCAATCCGAGCAGGAATCGAACCGAGCTACTCGGGCACCTTCGTCGGCGCGCGGCGGTACGTGCTCGACACTTTCGCGAACACGAAGAGCGCGTCGATGAAGCGCCGCGTAGCCCAGTTCATGAGCGCGGCGGTCTGCCCGGTGTGCCATGGGAAGCGGCTCAAACCCGAAGCACTGACGGTGACGTTCGAAGGACTCGATATCGCGGACTTCTCAGCCTTGCCACTGCGTGAATTGGCTGAGCTCCTCGAGTCCGTCGTCGCCGAGCCTGACCGCGAGGGCGAGACCTCCGGCGCCGTGGTAGACGTCGCGACTAGACGTGAAGCCGTCGAGCAGCGCGTTGCTGCTGGCGGCTCCGCGCACTCCGCCGCGCCGGATGTCCGTCGCACACCGAATCAGTCTGTCGAGAAGCGCGCCGCGGCAGCCCGCCTGGGCGCAGAATTGCTGGACCGCCTGCGCCCCATCATCGATCTCGGACTCGGTTACCTCTCGCTAGGTCGCACTACGCCGACACTGTCCGGAGGGGAGCTACAACGACTTCGACTCGCCACGCAGCTCACGTCGGAACTGTTCGGTGTTGTCTACGTCCTCGACGAACCGTCAGCCGGTCTCCATCCGCACGACGTCACCGCGCTGCTGGGTATCCTCGACGGGCTGAAGCAGCGCGGCAACAGCCTCTTCGTCGTGGAGCATTCCGTCGACGTCATGCGGCACGCGGACTGGCTGGTCGACATCGGCCCCGGAGCCGGAGAACGCGGCGGGCGCGTGATCTACAGCGGACCCACGGACGGGCTCGCGGAGGTCGACGAGTCGGTGACGCGCGGATACATCTTCGGGGGCAGCGGCCTTCCACCGCGCCAGCCCCGCGCCGCCCACGACTGGTTGCAGCTGGAGCACGTCACCCGCAACAACCTGCGGGACGTATCTGTGGCGCTACCGCTCGGAACGCTCACGGCTGTCACTGGCGTGTCAGGGTCGGGGAAGTCCAGCCTTGTCAGTCAAGTCCTGCCCGCCCTCATCGGCGCCAGGCAAGGAGACGCCCCTCGCGTCGAGGAGGAAAGCGCTGAGGCCGACGCCCTGCTCCTCACTGACGAGTCCGACGAACTCGGAGGGTCGGTCGAGGGCGATCTCACGACCGTCCGGCGTGTGGTGAGCATCGACCAGAAACCCATCGGCCGCACGCCCCGCTCCAACGTCGCGACCTACACAGGACTCTTCGATCATGTGCGGCGCCGGTTCGCCGAGACGCCGGAAGCTCGGACACGCGGATACAAGCCCGGACGGTTCTCCTTCAATGTCGCCGGCGGCCGTTGCCCGACCTGTGAGGGTGAAGGCTCCGTGATGGTCGAGCTGCTCTTCCTGCCCTCGGTCTACACCGTGTGTCCCGACTGCCATGGCACCCGCTATCAATCGAGCACCCTGGAGATCACCTGGCGAGGGCGCAACATCGCGGAAATCCTCGCGATGAGCGTCGAAGAGGCTCACGAGTTCTTCGCCGGCGAGTACGACGTGATGCGCTCCCTCACCTCGCTGGTCGATGTCGGGCTCGGTTATCTGCGCTTGGGACAGCCGGCCACAGAGCTCTCCGGTGGGGAGGCGCAGCGTGTGAAGCTGGCCACCGAACTGCAACGAGCGCAAGAATCGCGGCGACACTCTGTACGTGCTCGATGAGCCGACCTCCGGATTGCACTGTGCCGACGCAGACCGTCTCGTTACCCACCTTCAGACTCTCGTTGATGCGGGCAACACGGTCGTGAGAGTGGAACTCGACATGCGAGTGGTCGGCGCAGACCGACTACGTCATCGATCTCGGGCCGGGAGCCGGCGACAACGGCGGCACAGTGGTCGCGTCCGGAACGCCAGCAGAGGTCGCCGCGTTCAGGGCAGCGCTTCAGCACCGTATCTCGCCGCCGCCCTCGCCGAGGCCGCGACGCTGACGTCAGGGGCATAACCGGCGCTTCGCCGTTGAGTGTGGGTATCGGGTGACGCGCCGGTAGCCGAGGCTGCTCGGGAGATGGGTCGAGGTCCCCGAGGATCAGAGGACTTCTACCTCATCTGATCGCGAGGACCTCAACGATGACCGAGCCTCAAGCACTAGTTCCGTGTCGATGGCAACTACTCGACCATTGGGACGTCCTGGTCGGCCTGAACGGGCTGCGGGTGATCGCGGTCGAGCGCCGCGGCCGCAATGCGCTGACCGTGACGGTCGAGTTCCCGCCTGGACCAGTCGGCTGCCCCGGCTGCGGCGTCCTCGCCATCGGTCACGGCCGCGCACCGGTGCCGCTGATGAGTGCACCCGCGTGGGCCGGCCGGTCCGGCTGCTCCGGCGCAAGCGCCGACAGCGCTGCAACATTCAAACTCCCTGATCGGGAAGTGAAGTTTTGGTGCTTTACCGGGAATTTTGGTGGACCTGAGGGGACTCGAACCCCTGACCCCCGGAGCCTGACCCGGCGTCGCCACCTGGCCATCTCGAGCGCGTCGACAACGATCTCCGCGGTGATGCGATCCGAGATCGACCAGCCCACGATGCGCCTGGAGTAGGCGTCGATCACCGACGCAGTAGACCCTGATCAGGGAGTTTAGTTTCGGTGCTTTACCGGGAGTTTTGGTGGACCTGAGGGGACTCGAACCCCTGACCCCCTGCATGCCATGCAGGTGCGCTACCAGCTGCGCCACAGGCCCATGCGTTGCCGCTCGCGGCAACTCCACCAGCTTACTACATTTCGACGGAGTGCCAAGAACCGCGGTCACTCCTGCGTCGGCCGGCGAGGGCAGCTGGATCGGCACGATCGGGCAGTCCTTCCACAGCCGCTCGAGGCCGTAGTAGGTGCGCTCCTCCTCGTGGAAGACGTGCACGACGAGGTCACCGAAGTCGAGCAGAATCCACCGAGCCTCGTTGCGCCCTTCGCGGCGAAGACGCTTGGTGCCGGCCTCAAGCAGGCGCTCTTCGACCTCGTCGGCGATAGCGGCGACATTCCGTTCGCTGGTACCCGTGACGAGGAGGAAGGCATCGACCAGCGGCAACGGCTCTGACACGTCGAACGCGACGAGGTCTTCGCCGCCCTTCGCGTCTGCAGCGGCGGCCGCGAGCTGGACGAGCGCGACGGAGTCAGGGGAAAGTGTCATCAAAAAATTCCTGTGGTGATGGCGAGGATGAGCACACCCGCGAGCGCGACCGCGAGGACGCCGGCGGTGATGGCGAGCACGACCATGAGCCTGCTCCCCCGCTCTGGTGCGGGAGGCTTGATGATCTCATCCGCGCTCTTGATGGTGCTGATCGCGGCGCTGGCGGCGATCGGTGTGGGAGAGGACGCCGCGGGAAGCTCGCCGTCGACGAGCACCGCATCCGCTTCCTTGCCGTCGGCGCGGCCCGGCACGGTGCCGGTCGAGCCGTAGTGGTCGGGCAGAGCGAAGGTTCCGGTGATGAGGATCTCTCCTGTGGCGGCCACGGGAGAGGTCAGGGATCCCCCTCGGGGGTCTGCGACAGGATCAGGGCGTTCGGCATCGACAGAGCGCCCGTCGCGATTCCGCGCGTGAGGAGCTGATCGAACGACGCCGGCACCTCGACATTCTGGGCGTGTCCGTCGAGAAGGTCGGAGCCGAGCGTGGGCGCGACGACGCGACGGTCTGCTTCGGTGGTCGCTTCGCCCGCGCTCTCCCCCTGCGCGGCCGGCTCCGATTCCGGCTGGCCGGACGTGTCGGCGTCCGAGGGCTGGGCGGAGTCGGCGAGCGACTCGGAGCCGGAGGAGGCGTCAGCGGTCGCGTCGATGTCGGATGACACCTCAGACGTGGCCTCCACCGGTGCGACCGGGGCCGACCACGCGGGTTCGGCGGGCGAGCCGTCGTGCGCGTCGTCGTGCGGCGCAGACCAGTCGTCTTCCGTCGGGGTAGCCGGAATCGCGTCGGTGACGACCTCCGCGTGGATGACGTCGTCCTCGTCGGCGAGCCCAGCCGGGGACTCGTCGTGCGACGCGGCCTCGGGCTCCTCGCTCACGCGCGTGGCTGCGAGGACCTCCGAGGTGATCACGGGTACAGACGCGGTGCGCAGCCGCTCGCGTTGCCGGATCTCGCGCCGCGTCAGCGAGCGGTGCTCCTCGGTATCGGCGTGCGGGGGCTCGGGCTCGACCGGCGCATCCGGCAGCGTGATGGGGGCCGCCTCGCGCGCGAGCGGCGCCATCGGCTGCTCTGGTGTGTCCGACTGCTCTGGCGCGTCGGACTGTTCCGGCGAGTCCGACTGCTCCGCCAGGGCGGGGGAATCGGAGGCGTCCGTCGACTCAGGTCCGGACGTCGCCTCGGTGATGATGGGGGTCGCTGCGGTGTTGCGCAGCTCTCGCAACTGGCGACGTGTCAGCTGAGGCGGCTCTTCGGGTGTGCTCATGCCTGGCTCCGGTAGAGATGATGCTTCGCAATGTATTGGACGACGCCGTCGGGCACGAGGTACCAGACGGGATGACCCTGACGCACGCGAACTCGGCAGTCCGTCGACGAGATCGCCAGCGCGGGGATCTGAAGCTGGCTCACGTCGTCGCTCGGGAGTCCTTCGGTGGTCAGCTCGTGCCCCGGACGCGAGACGGCGACGAAGTGGGCGAGGTTCCACAGCTCGGCGTGATCGCGCCAGCCGAGGATCTGGGCGATGGCGTCGGCGCCCGTGATGAAGTAGAGCTCCGCATCGGGGCGCTGCTTCTTCAGATCGCGGAGGGTGTCGATCGTGTAGGTGGGGCCCGCTCGATCGATGTCGACCCGGCTCACGGTGAAACGCGGGTTCGACGCCGTGGCGATGACGGTCATGAGGTAACGATGTTCGCTCTCGGTGACGTCCTCTTTATGCCACGGCTGACCTGTGGGCACGAAGACGACCTCGTCGAGATCGAACGACTGGGCCACCTCGCTCGCGGCTACCAGGTGACCGTGATGGATCGGGTCGAACGTCCCACCCATCACCCCGATCCGCGGGGCGCGTGCCGATGCCATCGCGGCGACCTAGTGGTGGCCGTGTCCCGTCTGGGCGAGGTCGTCGGCGTGTGCCTTGGCGTATGCCTCCGCCTTGTGCGAGTGGCGGTTGGCCACGTTGCGGTACGACAGGGTGACCAGGCCCAGAAGCAGGAAGAGGACGAACGCCAAGACTCCGAAGATGAACGTCTCAGCCTGGACGTTGCCGTGGTGCTCAGCCTCCCCTGCGGCGAGGGCGACGATCGTGGCGAGGGTCATTCGGACTCCTTCAGTTTCGGGTGGCGCTGGTCCAGTTTAGGCGGTCAGAGACGGATCTGCCCCGCACCACGGGCGAGCCACTTGGTGCTGGTCAATTCCGGGAGGCCCATCGGCCCGCGCGCGTGCAGCTTCTGCGTAGAGATTCCGACCTCTGCCCCGAAGCCGAACTCGCCGCCGTCCGTGAACCGCGTGGACGCGTTGGCCATGACGACGGCGGAGTCGACCTCGGCGAGGAACCGTTCGGCACGCTCGGGGTCGGCGGTGATGATCGACTCGGTGTGGTGCGTGGAGTACGTGCGGATGTGGGCGAGCGCCTCTTCGAGATCGTCGACGACCCGCATCGACACGTCAAGGCTCATGTGCTCCGTGGCCCAGTCGGCGTCGGTGGCCGGTACGGCACCGGGGACGAGGGCACGCACCGCGTCGTCGGCGTGGATGGTCACGCCGCGCTCGATGAGCGCGGCGGCGACATCAGGAACGAGGCGGGGGGCGGCGTCGCGCAGGACGAGCACGGTCTCGACGGCGTTGCAGACGCTCGGACGCTGCACCTTCGCGTTGACGACGATGTCGCGCGCCCATTCGAGCGGCGCCGACGAATCGAGCACGATATGCACGACGCCTGCGCCGGTCTCGATCACGGGGACCGACGACTGCGTCACGACCGTCTCGATGAGCTCAGCACTCCCCCGCGGTACGAGGACATCGATCACTCCGCGCGCCTGCATGAGCGCGTTCGCGCCGTCGCGACCGAAGTCGTCGACGGTCTGGATGGCCTCGGGATCGAGCGCGCGGGCCGCCAGCGCACCGCGCATCACCTTCACGAGAGCGGCGTTGCTGGCCAGGGCGGCCGTGCCGCCGCGGAGGACGACGGCGTTGCCGGCACGCAGGGCGAGCGCCGCGATGTCGACCGTGACGTTCGGGCGTGCCTCGTAGATCGAGCCGACGACGCCGAAGGGCACCGACACCTTCTGAAGCTCCACCCCGTTGGGGAGGGTCCGCTCGTCGAGCACCCGGCCGACCGGGTCGGGAAGGCCTGCCACATCGCGCACCGCGGCAGCGAGCGCACGCACGCGCCCCTCGTCGAGCCGCAGCCGATCGAGGAGTCCTGCCCCGATGCCGTTGTGTTCGCCGCGGGCCAGGTCCTCGGCGTTCGCTGCGACGATCTCCGCGACGTGCGCGTCGATCGCGTCCGCGATGTCGCGGAGGAGGCCGCTCTTCTCGCCGTCGCTGAGAAGGCCGATCTGACGGGCGGCGTTCTTGGCCAGCAGCATCCGCTCGTGGGCGGTGTCGGCGATCGTGGTCATGCCGTCAGTCTACCGAGAGGGCATCCCACGGGACGGCCGCCGGTGCGCGCAGCGGGATGGCCGGGCGTGGTCAGGAGACGCGCACCGGGGCGGTGGCCGTGGCCGGCACCGGGTCCGGATTCGGCGCGAACCAGGTGCCCACGCGATCACCGTTCAGCGCCTCGGAGACGAGATCGGCGCTCGTGACGAGCACACCGATTCCCGCGGCGGACGCCAGTCGCGCGGCCGACACCTTGGTCGCCGCGCCCCCCGTGCCGACGCTGTTGACGACGACGGAGCCGAACTCGAAGCCCGACAGGTCGTCGCCGTGCGCGACGTGATCGATCGGCTGTGCGCCCGGTTCGCTCGGCGGTCGTGTGTAGAGGTTCTCGATGTCGCTCAACAGCACGAGGGCGTCGGCACCGATGAGCTGCGCGACGAGAGCGGCGAGGCGGTCGTTGTCGCCGAAGCGGATCTCATGGGTGGCGACGGTGTCGTTCTCGTTGACGATCGGGAGGATGCGAAGGCTCAGCAGTCGCTCCATCGCTCGCCGCGCGTTGGACCGGTGCGTGGGGTTCTCGAGGTCTCCGGCCGTGAGCAGCACCTGTCCCGCGACGATCGCGAACGGTCGCAGCGCGTCTTGGTACCGGTAGATGAGCACGTTCTGGCCGACGGCAGCCGCCGCCTGCTGTGTGGCGAGATCGCTCGGACGCTCGGCGAGATCCAGGTAGGGCATGCCGGTCGCGATCGCGCCCGACGACACGAGGACGACCTCGGCCCCGCGCGCGTGCGCGGATGCGAGAGCCTCGACGATGGGCTGGATCTTGTGCGCGTTCTCGCCGCTGATCGACGAGGACCCGACCTTCACGACGACGCGGCGTGCGTTCGCCAGATCGGCCCGGTCGGCGAGGGTCACTCGTCGTCTCCCTCGACCGTCGCGGCGAGGCGTTCCGACTCGAGCTCGGCACGGGCCTCGGCCTTGGCGTCCATCCGCTCGTGGTAGCGCTCGCGGCGCTGTGACGTCGTCCGGCGCGGGTTGAGGTCGAGACGCGGGTCGGTGCCGCGCGGCGCGGTCATCAGCTCAGCGGCGGACGACAGCGACGGGTGCCAGTCGAAGACGACGCCGTCTCCCTCGCCGATCACGACGGTCGATCCGGCGACGGCGCCCGCGCGATACAGCTCGTTCTCCACGCCCAGCTTGTCGAGGCGATCGGCGAGGAACCCGACGGCCTCCTCGTTCTGGAAGTCCGTCTGCTGCACCCACCGCACGGGCTTGTTGCCGAGGATCCGGTAGACGTTGCCGTACGTGCCACCCTCGACGCGCACGGTGAAGTCCTTCTCGGAGCCCTGCGGGCGAATGACGACACGCTCGGGGGCGGCCGTCACCGCCTGTGCGGCACGGTGCTGAGCGACGATCTCGCCGAGAGCGAAGGTGAGCGGCCTCAGGCCGTCGTGACTGACCGTCGAGATCTCGAACACGCGATACCCACGCGCTTCGAGGTCGGGCCGGACGAGTTCGGCGAGGTCACGGGCTTCGGGCACGTCGACCTTGTTCAGGGCGACGAGCTGCGGCCGGTCCAGGAGCGGCACCTGGCCCTCCGGGACCGGGTAGTTGCCGAGCTCCTCGAGGATGACGTCGAGGTCGGTGAGCGGGTCTCGGCCGGGCTCGAGGGTCGCGCAGTCGAGGACGTGGACGAGCGCCGTGCAGCGCTCGACGTGGCGGAGGAACTCGAGTCCGAGACCCTTGCCCTCACTCGCCCCCTCGATGAGGCCGGGGACGTCGGCGACCGTGAAACGGAGGTCGCCCGCCTGGACCACGCCGAGGTTCGGGTGGAGCGTCGTGAAGGGGTAGTCGGCGATCTTCGGGCGTGCGGCCGAGATCGCGGCGATCAGGCTCGACTTTCCGGCCGACGGGAAGCCGACGAGCGCCACGTCGGCGACCGTCTTCAGTTCGAGGAGGACGTCGCCCTCCCAGCCCGGCGTGCCGAGCAGGGCGAACCCCGGGGCTTTCCGCTTGGGCGACGCGAGCGCCGCGTTGCCGAGCCCGCCCTGGCCGCCGGGAGCCACGACGAAGCGGGTGCCCGGATCGACGAGGTCGGCGAGGACCGTGCCGTCGGCGTCTTTCACGACGGTCCCGACAGGCACCGACAGCTCCAGACTCTCGCCTGCGGCGCCGGAGCGGTTGTCGCCCATGCCGAAGCCGCCGTTGCCCGCCGAGCGGTGCGGCGAGTGGTGGTACGACAACAGGGTGGTGACCTGGGGGTCGGCGACCAGCACCACATCGCCGCCGTGACCGCCGTTGCCGCCGTCTGGGCCGGCCAGCGGCTTGAACTTCTCGCGGCGGACCGACACGCAGCCGTTGCCGCCTTTGCCGGCACGCAAGTGCAGCGTGACCCGGTCGACGAACGTCACCATGTCGGACTCCTCTGACGATGATTCAGGGTGAAAACAGACGAGGGGCGAGCCGAAGCCCGCCCCTCGCCCAGGGTGTGTGGGACAGCTGGACGCTGTCGCCGTCCTCGTCGGTGGATTACTCCGCGACGGGGACGATGTTGACGACCTTGCGGCCGCCCTTGGTGCCGAACTCGACCGAACCGGCGGCGAGGGCGAACAGCGTGTCGTCGCCGCCACGGCCGACGAGGGCGCCGGGGTGGAAGTGCGTGCCGCGTTGGCGGACGAGGATCTCGCCCGCGCTGACCGACTGGCCGCCGAAGCGCTTCACGCCGAGTCGCTGTGCGTTGGAGTCACGACCGTTACGAGTGGAGCTTGCGCCCTTTTTGTGTGCCATCTGAAGCGTCTCCCTGGCTTACTTGATGCCGGTGATCTTGACGCGCGTGAGGTCCTGACGGTGGCCCTGGCGCTTCTTGTAGCCGGTCTTGTTCTTGAACTTCTGGATGATGATCTTCGGGCCGCGCTCCTCGCCGAGGACCTCGGCGGTGACCTTGACCTTCGCGAGCTTGTCGGCGTCGGTCGTCACGGCGTCGCCGTCGACGAGCAGCACCGCGGCCAGCTCGAGCTTGTCGCCGACCTTGGCCTGCTGGCGGTCGAGCACGACGATGGTGCCGACCTCGACCTTTTCCTGACGGCCGCCGGCGCGCACAACTGCGTAAACCACTTCACACCTGTTTCTTGAGTTGGAGCGCACGGCTCCGATTGTCTTTGCGAGACTGGAAAGTCTTGATGCGGGGCCTCCGCAACCGGGTTGTGGAGGCGCACTGCGCATCGCGATAGGCTGCGACGCGGGCGCACCGAGGTTCTACTTTACCGGATGCCGGGTGTATGGGCAAAAGCAGGGCGATGGCGTGTCGTCGTAGGATGCGTGACGATGGCCATTCTGATCGACGAACCGCGCTGGCCGGCGCACGGTCGGCTGTGGGCTCACCTGGTGAGCGACAGCGATCTCGACGAGCTGCACCGCTTCGCCGCAGCCGGCGGCATCCCTCGCCGCGCCTTCGATCTCGACCACTACGACGTCCCCGACGACGCGGTGCCGCGTCTCATCGCGGCCGGCGCTGAGCCCGTCAGCGGGCACGAGCTCGTGCGGCGCCTGATCGGGTCGGGGTTGCGCGTGACCGCGCGCGAGCGCAGGGGACGCTAGACCCCGCCCGTCGCGCGATCGCCCTGCACGGACGACGCGCGACGGCGGCGAGGCGTCAGTCCTCCGGCGTCGCCGCGACCGGCGTGCCGCTGAGCGCGGCGGTGGTGACGCGACGGCGCGAGCGGCCCTGGCCCGGAGCCTTGGGTTCCGGGAGGGCATTCAGCACGGAGTCGAGCAGGAGGTCCTTCTCGGTCTTCGGCGCCTCGGAGCGCTTCTTGCGCGCCTTCTTGGGCCGGTCGGCGGGGCGCTCGACGGCTGTGGGCTCCACCTCCACTGCGGCGGCGGCGTCGGCCGTCGGGTGGATCGTCGAGGCAGCGATCTGAGCCAGGGCGGACTTGGCACCTTCTGTGATCACGTGGGTGCCGCCGCTGGCGCCGGTCTGCCCGCCGCCGTTTCCGTTCGAGCCACCGCGCGAACGACGCGCGGAGCCGCCGCCCTGCTGCTGGGGCGCGCGGTGCTTGACCACCGGGTCGTGGTGCACGATGACACCGCGACCGGCGCAGACGTCGCAGGGCTCGCTGAAGGTCTCCAGCAGGCCCAGACCGAGCTTCTTGCGGGTCATCTGCACGAGGCCGAGCGAGGTGACCTCTGCGACCTGGTGCTTCGTGCGGTCGCGGCTCAGGCACTCGACGAGGCGGCGGAGGACGAGATCGCGGTTCGACTCGAGCACCATGTCGATGAAGTCGACGACGATGATCCCGCCGATGTCGCGCAGGCGCAGCTGCCGGACGATCTCCTCCGCGGCCTCGAGATTGTTCTTGGTGACCGTCTCCTCGAGGTTGCCGCCGGACCCGACGAACTTGCCGGTGTTGACGTCGACGACCGTCATGGCCTCGGTGCGGTCGATCACGAGCGAGCCGCCCGACGGAAGCCAGACCTTGCGGTCGAGCGCCTTCTCGATCTGCTCCGTCACGCGGAACTCGTCGAACGGGTCGCGCTCGCCCTCGTACTTCTCGACGCGCTCCAGCAGATCGGGGGCGACGCCGGTCAGGTACGCCGTGATCGTGTGGTGCGCGTCCTCGCCCTGGATGAGCATCTTCGAGAAGTCCTCGTTGAAGACGTCGCGGACGATCTTGACCAGCAGGTCGGGCTCGGAGTGGAGGAGCGACGGCGCCTGGCCGTTCTCGGACTGCGCGCTGATGTGCTCCCACTGCGCCGTGAGGCGCTGGACGTCGCGTGTCAGCTGCTCCTCGGTCGCACCCTCCGCCGCGGTGCGGACGATCACGCCGCTCGACTCGGGGAGCACCTCCTTGAGGATCTTCTTCAGGCGTGAGCGTTCCGTATCGGGAAGCTTGCGCGAGATGCCGTTCATCGCGCCACCGGGGACGTACACCAGGTACCGGCCGGGGAGCGAGATCTGACTCGTGAGGCGGGCGCCCTTGTGGCCCACCGGGTCCTTCGTGACCTGCACGAGAACCTTGTCGCCCGACTTCAGTGCGAGTTCGATGCGGCGGGGCTGGTTGCCGGTCTCGACGGCGTCCCAGTCGACCTCACCGGAATAGAGCACGGCGTTGCGGCCGCGCCCGATGTCGACGAAGGCGGCCTCCATGCTCGGCAGGACGTTCTGCACCCGGCCGAGGTAGACGTTTCCGATGAGCGATGCGTCCTGGTTGCGGGCGACGTAGTGCTCCACGAGCACGTTGTCTTCGAGGACGGCGATCTGGATGCGGCCGTTCTTGGAGCGCACGATCATGACGCGGTCGACGGCCTCGCGGCGGGCGAGGAACTCCGCCTCGGTGACCACGGCGCGGCGGCGTCCGGCCTCCCGGCCGTCGCGGCGACGCTGCTTCTTCGCCTCGAGGCGCGTCGAACCCTTGATGCGCTGCGGCTCGGTGATGAGCTCGACGGCGCGACGGCGCGGCTGCGGCTGCGGCTCCTCGGCGTCAGCGGGCGCTCCCCCGCCGCGCCGACGGTTGCGGCGACGGCTGCTCGAACCCTGCTCTGTGCCGTTGTCCGGTTCGCGCTCATCTGTCGGCATGGCCGGCAGATAGCGTGACCTCGGGAGCGTAGAAGTGCAGCGCCGTCGACACCGCCGACACGAACCGCTCGGGCAGGAGTCCGAGCGAGACCGCCGTCAGCGGCTCCGACCCGGAAGAGTCCGGCTTCTCGCCCTCCGGTTCCGCCTCGGCGGGTGCCTCGGGAGCAGTCGACTCCGCGCCGGGGACCGCGGGCTCTGCCTCGGCAGACGTGGTCGCCTCTCCGCCCGTCGACGGTGCGATGCCGGGAGCGGGCTCGTCGGAGTCGGCAGGCACCGCTCCCCCCGGCTCGGCCGTCGCGGCTGGAATCGTCTCAGCGTCGGGCTCGATCGTGGATGTGCCGGCCCCCGCCGAGGACGGCGCGTCGCCCACCTCGGCCTCCGCGGCGGTGGCTGCCGCATCCTCGACGCTCACGGCGTCGGTCTCGGGCGTCTGCGCGCCGGACGTGTCGGCGGAGCCGTCCGTCAGGTGCGGTTCCGCCGCGAAGGATTCGGGAGTGGACGTGTCATTGTTGTCATCGGCCATCGCTGGCTTGCTCCTTGCGGACGGCTCCGCGCGCCGTCCGGCGAAAATCTGGCGGCGCCGCTCCGTGGGGACGGGGCCGCGAACTCACTCGGTGTGCAGCGGGCGCGGGGCTCGCGCTGCGGAGGGCGTTCATCGCCCGAAGTCTCTGTGATGCCGGTCGCGGCGCGGCCGCGGAGCATCGTCGTCCATTATCGCACGTCCACCGAGATCCGCACCAACACCGGCGCGCCGCGGATCGCACGAGGCGCGCCGGGCGGCCTCCCCCGCACCGGGCCGCACGCGGAGCGGTGGGATACTCGGAGCATGTCGTCACGACCGTCCACCGCCCGCCCGCGCGTCCTGGCCGCCTGGCTCATCGTCGCTGGCGCGGTCGGCTGGGTCGCCGCGTTCGCGCTGACGATGGAGAAGTTCCATCTGCTGCAGAACCCGGGTGCGGCGGCGTCGTGCGACATCAGCATCCTCGTGCAGTGCGGGGCCAACCTCACCTCACCGCAGGGATCGGTCTTCGGCTTCCCCAACCCGATCCTGGGGCTCACCGGGTGGGTGGCACCCGTGGTCGTCGGTGCGGCGGTCCTCGCGGGCGCACGGTTCGCACGCTGGTTCTGGTTGATGTTCTGGGCGGGGTTGGCGTTCGCTTTCGGGTTCGTCATCTGGCTCATCTCCCAGAGCATCTTCGTGCTCGGCACGCTGTGCCCGTGGTGCATGGTCACCTGGGTGGTCACGATCCCCACCTTCTACGCCGTCACCCTGCACCTGCTGCGCGCGGGGATCGTGCCCGTGCCGGCCGGCGTGCGCCGCGGCTCCGCGACGCTCATGGGGTGGTTGCCGCTGCTCGCCGTCGCGACCTACGCGATCGTCGCTCTCATCGCGCAGCTGCGCCTCGACTGGATCGGCTCGCTGTAACCACGGCCCGCGCACGCAGAACCCCCGCCGTCGTCACACGATGCCGGTGACGAGGCGGGGGTCCGAAGCCGCGAGGTCAGAACCAGATCGCCAGCTCGCGCGTCGCGGATTCGACGCTGTCGCTGCCGTGCACGAGGTTCTGCTGCACCTTGGCACCCCAGTCGCGGCCGAAGTCGCCGCGGATGGTGCCGGGCGCAGCGGTCGTGGGATCGGTGGTCCCAGCCAGTGCGCGGAAGCCTTCGATCACGCGGTTCCCGGCGAGGCGGATCGCGACCGACGGACCCGACATCATGAACTCGACAAGCGGCTCGTAGAAGGGCTTGCCCACGTGCTCCGCGTAATGCTGCTCGAGGGTGTCGCGATCGGGCTCCACGAGCTTGATGTCGACGAGCGAGTACCCCTTCTGCTCGATGCGGGCGAGGATCGCGCCGGTGAGCCCGCGGGCCACGCCGTCGGGCTTGATCAGGACGAGCGTCTCTTCTGTGGGCATGTCATTCTCCGTTCGTCGTGTCGGCGACTCGCTGCGCATTGCGCCGATCGAGTTCACCGCCCTTGATGGTGGCATAGGCGTACAGGGCTCCGAAAACCAGCGCGACGAACACGAGTGCCGGAACGAGGAATCCACCCAGCGCGATCACGGCCTGAAGTGCCCAGCCGAGGGCGATCCCCCACCGGTGACGCACACTGCCCGAGATCACGATCGCGGCCACGGCGAGGACGACGCCTCCGACGATCCCCCACCACGGCTCCACCGGATCGGGCAGTGCGCGCAGCCCGTACACGACGAGGCCTCCGAGGAAGACGATGATCGACTCGAAACCCAGCACGATCGAGGTCAGCGACTCTCGTGCGCCGCGCGCGCGGCGAGGGCGACTCATGCGCTCCACCCGTCCTTCCAGTCCTCTTCGGCGGCCAGTCGCAGAGCCTCGCCCGCGAGCACGACGCTCCCGGCGATGACGACCGCGCGGCGCTCGGATTCCGCTGCCCACTCGCGCGCCGCCTCGGCGGCGTCGGCGAGGACGGGGTGCACGGTGACGGGAACGCCCGCGCGCTCCACGAGATCGGCGAGGAGCTCGGGGTCGGCGGCGCGATCCGAGTCGGGGGCGGTCGCGAACACGTGAGTCGCGGCGGGCGCCAGCGCCTCCGCGATGCCCGTGGCGTCCTTGTCGCCGAAGACACCCAGCACGAGCCCCCATTCGTCGAAGTCGAACGACTGGCGCAGCGCCGCGACGAGCGAGCGTGCGCCGTGCGGGTTGTGCGCGGCGTCGACGAGCACGGTCGGCGCGACGCCGATGAGCTGCAGGCGTCCCGGTGACGTCACCTGCCCGAGGCCCTCGGTGAGGACGTCTGCCGCGATCGGCTGGGCCCCCGCGCCGATGAGCGACTCGACGGCGGCGACCGCCAGGGCGGCGTTGTGCCCCTGGTGCGCGCCGTACAGCGGGAGATACAGGTCGTCGTAGGTGGCGGCGAGCCCGCGCACCGTGAGCTGCTGCCCGCCCACGGCCAGACGCTGCTCGACGACGCCGAAGGCGTCGTCCTCGAACGCGATCGATGCTCCCTGCGCGGCCGCCGCAGCGCGCAACGGCGCCTCGGCGCTCGTCACCTGACGGGCCGAGACGGCCGCGGCCCCCGCCTTGATGATCCCGGCCTTGACGGTGGCGATTTCGGCGATCGTGTCGCCGAGGCGGTCGGCGTGATCGATGTCGATCGGGGCGAACACGGCCACGTCGCCGTCGGCGGTGTTGGTCGAGTCCCAGGCGCCGCCCATGCCCACCTCGATGACGGCCACGTCGACGGGGGCGTCGGCGAAGGCGACGAACGCCAGCACCGTGAGCAGCTCGAAGAAGGTGAGCGGCGCTTCACCGGCACCCGCGAGTTCCGCATCGACGAGGTCGACGAACGGCTGGATCTCGTCCCACGCGGCGGCGATGGCGGCATCGTCGATCGGTTCCCCGTCGACCATGATCCGCTCCGTGAATCGCTCCAGGTGAGGGCTCGTGAACAGGCCCGTGCGCAGGCCGTGCGCGCGCACGATGCTTTCGATCATGCGGCTCGTCGACGTCTTGCCGTTGGTGCCGGTCACGTGCACGACACGGTACGTGCGCTGCGGGTCGTCGAGCAGCTCCAGCACGCGTCGTGTGCGTTCGACGCGCGGCTGCACCCACCGCTCTCCCTGTCGGTCCAGCAGCGCCGCATACACGGCGTCTGCGCGGCTGCGATCACTCACGCGCTCTCTCCGATCCGGGTGACGGCGATCGTGAGATCGCCCGCGTTCGCGTAGGTGCCCGCCGCGATGACCGTCGTATGGTCGGCGTCGACGGTCCGGTCGGCGGCGAGCACCGACCCTTCACCGACGAGCACACGCGCGTCGGGCGCCACCACGGCGTAGTCGAGGGCGAGCGTCTCCCCCGCGATTGACGCGGCGTCGAACGCCGACGCCACCGCGGAGGCGTCGCCGGCATCCGTGAACAGCAGCTGCAGGCGGATGCGGTCGCTCACGTCGAACCCAGCCGCCTTGCGGGTGTCCTGCACCGCGCGGATGACGTCGCGAGCGAGGCCTTCCGCCTCCAGCTCCGGGGTGGTCACGGTGTCGAGCAGCACGAAGCCGCCGCCGGGGAGCAGCGCGATCGCCGTTCCTTCTCCGACGCCGCCCGCCTCGAGGGTGAGTTCGTACTCGCCCTCTTCGAGGGGGATGCCGTCGACCACGACACGTCCGTCGTCGACGCTCCACACGCCGGCCTTCGCCCCGGCGATCACGTGCTGCACCTGCTTGCCGAGTCGCGGGCCCGCGGCGCGCGCGTTGACTGCGAGGCGCTGACTGATGCCGTACTGGTCGCCGAGATCGTCGGTGAGGGGCACGAGCTCGACCACCTTGACGTTGAGCTCGTCGCGCAGGATCTCCTCGAACTGGGCGAGCGAGGTCGCGTCGGAGACGGCGACCGTGAGCCGTGCGAGCGGCAGCCGCACGCGCTTGCCCTCCTTCTTGCGCAGGGCGTTGGCGACGGACGACACCTCCCGCACCGTGTCCATCGCCGAGCGGATGTCGCCCGCCGGAGCGAAGCGGTCGGCGTCGGGCCAGTCCTGCAGATGCACGCTGCGTCCGCCGGTGAGCCCTTGCCACACGCGCTCCCCCACGAGCGGGAGCAGCGGCGCGGCGACGCGGGTGAGGGTCTCGAGCACCGTGTAGAGGGTGTCGAACGCATCCTTCGTGGAGTCGTCCCCGGGGACGACCCCCACCCAGAAGCGGTCTCGCGACCGCCGGATGTACCAGTTGGTCAGAGCCTCGGCGAAGTCCCGCAGCTTGGCCGCCGCCATCGTCGAATCCAGGCGCTCCAGGTCGTCGACGACGTCGCGGACGAGGTCTCCGGTGAGGGCCAGGATGTAGCGGTCGAGCACGTGCGGGGAGTCGGTGCGCCACTGCGCGTCGTATCCCGCTCCCGGATCCCCGGCATCGGCCGCCGTCGCCGCGTTGGCGTACGTGGCGAAGAAGTACCACGCGTTCCACAGCGGCAGGAGGAACTCCCGGACCCCGGCGCGGATCCCTTCCTCCGTGACGACGAGGTTCCCGCCGCGGAGCACCGACGATCCCATGAGGAACCAGCGCATCGCGTCGGAGCCGTCGCGATCGAAGACCTCGCTCACGTCGGGGTAGTTCCGCAGCGACTTCGACATCTTCTGGCCGTCGCTGCCGAGGACGATGCCGTGGCAGGCGACGCCCGCGAAGGCGGGCCGGTCGAACAGGGCGCCCGACAGTACGTGCATGACGTAGAACCAGCCGCGGGTCTGCCCGATGTACTCGACGATGAAGTCGGCGGGTGCATGCGTGTCGAACCACTCACGGTTCTCGAACGGGTAGTGCACCTGCGCGTAGGGCATCGAACCCGAGTCGAACCACACGTCGAACACGTCTTCGATGCGCCGCATCGTCGACCGGCCTGTCGGGTCGTCCGGGTTGGGGCGCGTGAGGACGTCGATGAACGGGCGGTGGAGGTCGACCTCGCCTTCCTCGTTCACCGGGAGTCGCCCGAAGTCGCGCTCGATGTCTTCGAGCGAGCCGTACACGTCGACGCGCGGGTACTGGGGGTCGTCGCTCTTCCAGACCGGGATGGGCGAGCCCCAGAAGCGGTTGCGGCTGATCGACCAGTCGCGCGCGCCCTCGAGCCACTTGCCGAACTGGCCGTGCTTGACGTTCTCGGGCGCCCAGGTGATCTGCTCGTTGAGCTCCAGCAGGCGCTCCTTGAGCGCGGTCACGCGCACGAACCAGCTCGAGACGGCCTTGTAGATGAGAGGGTTCCGGCAGCGCCAGCAGTGCGGGTAGGAGTGCTCGTAGCTCGCCTCGCGCAGCAGCCGTCCCTCGGCCTTCAGCAGGCGGATGAGGGGCCTGTTGGCATCCATCCACAGCTGGCCGGCGACGTCGGTGACGTGCGGAAGGAACCGGCCGCCGTCGTCGAGGCTCATGATGAGCGGGATGCCGGCTGCCTCCGTGATGCGCTGGTCGTCCTCGCCGTACGCCGGAGCCTGGTGGACGATGCCGGTGCCGTCGCTCGTCGTGACATAGTCGTCGACGAGGATGCGCCAGGCGGTATCTGTGCCCCACGTCTCAGCGTCGGCGTAGTAGTCGAAGAGCCGGTCGTAGTGGACGTCGGCGAGCTCATCCCCGCGGATGCTCCGCTCGACGGCGTCGCGCGCGGCGTCGGCCGACTCGTAGCCGAGATCCTTCGCGTAGCCCGCCAGGAGGTCCGCCGCCAGAAGGTACCGGTGGCCCTCGCCTTCGGCGCGGTCGGTGTGCACGTCGGCCGCCCCGAGCGGCCCGCCGGGAAGCACGACGTACTCGATGTCCGGCCCGACGGCGAGGGCGAGGTTCGTGGGCAGCGTCCAGGGCGTCGTCGTCCACGCCAGCGCGCGGACGCCCGTCAGCCCGAGGGTCTCGGCCTTCGCTCCCACGAGCGGGAAGGTGACGGTGACCGACGGGTCCTGTCGCATCTTGTAGACGTCGTCGTCCATGCGCAGCTCGTGGTTCGACAGCGGCGTCTCGTCGCGCCAGCAGTACGGCAGCACGCGGTGCCCCTCGTACGCGAGGCCCTTGTCCCACAGGTTCTTGAACGCCCAGAGGACCGATTCCATGTACCCGGTGTCGAGGGTCTTGTACCCACGGTCGAAGTCCACCCATCGCGCCTGGCGCGTGACGTAGTCCTCCCATTCCCGCGTGTACTCGAGCACGGACGCCTTCGCCTTCGCGTTGAACGCGGCGATGCCCATCTCCTCGATCTGGCTCTTCTCGGTGATCCCGAGCTGCTTCATCGCCTCGAGTTCGGCGGGGAGCCCGTGCGTGTCCCAGCCGAAGACGCGGTCGACCTTGTGTCCGCGCATCGTCTGGAAGCGCGGGAACAGGTCCTTCGCGTAGCCCGTCAGCAGGTGCCCGTAGTGGGGCAGGCCGTTGGCGAACGGCGGGCCGTCGTAGAAGACCCACTCGGGGGCACCCTCACGCTGCGCGATGGAGGCGCGGAACGTGTCGTCGCGCCGCCAGAAATCGAGGATCTCGAGTTCGATCTCGGGGAAGCGCGGGCTCGGGACGACGTCGGCCGCGGGGCCGAAAGCTGAGGTCTTCGGGTAGGTCATGTCTCTCCAGCAGGTGCGATGCTTCCTGCGAGGACGATCCTGAGGACCGCGGTACCACCCCGCTTGCCGCCCCCGTCGGCGGACGGGTGGGGCCTCTCGTCGGCGGCTGTGACGGGCCTGCCCCGCCCGGTTCTACTCCCCGGCCGCGCGGCCGGGTTTCTTCCGAGAGCTCCCCGGTGATGGCCGGATCGATGCTGATCGCTCAAGTATAAGCGGCGGGGCCTCGATACTGTCGTCCCATGGCTCGTTCCTCATCCGACCTCCAAGAGCCGCGCATCCTCCCGCTCGATCTCCCGCGCGAGTTCGCGGCGGCCTCCGCCGTGGCGGCTCGCAGTGAGCTGTTCGGCGCTCGGGTCGGCGACCTCTCCGGTGACCTCACGTCGGACCATGCCCGCGTCATCGAGAGCAGCGTGGGCCCCGTGGCGGCGGGACGCTGGTCGTTCGCGGGCGCGACGCTCACCGACGTCTCGCTGCATGACGTGTCGGCGACCGCGCTCGCGGCCACGGAGGCACGCTGGCGGCAGGTGGAGTGGACAGGTGGTCGCGTCGCCGCGCTCGATGCGGTGCGCGTCGAATGGGACGGTGTTCACGTGCGGGGCGTGCGCTTCGAATACGTCAACCTCGCCTCGGCGAAGCTCACCGATGTGCTCTTCACCGACTGCGTGTTCGCCACGATCGACCTGCCCGAGGCGGAACTGACCCGGGTGGCGTTCACCGGCTGTCGTGCCGACGAGGTCGACACGCGCGGCCTCTCCGCTTCGCACGTCGACCTGCGTGGCCTCGACGTCGCGGGGTTCACCGACGTGTCGGGGCTCCGCGGCGCGACGCTGTCCGAGGAGCAGGCATCGTTCCACGGCCGCGCGCTGGCGCGGGGCCTCGGCATCGTGGTGCGCTGAGCGCGCGGCCCGCCCGCCGCGTCGCGATAGAATCGCGGGGTTCCCACACTCAGGCACGCTCACACAGTGCCGCACATATCGCTCGAGGAGACGACGATGGCGACCATTCCTGAAAAGCCCGCGCTGGAAGGCCTCGAGCAGAAGTGGGACGCCGCGTGGTCCGAGCAGGGAACCTACCTGTTCGACCGTCTTCGCGCCGCTGAGAGCGGGCGCGCGGGCGTGTACTCGGTCGATACGCCGCCGCCGACCGCTTCGGGCAGCCTCCACATCGGTCACGTGTTCAGCTACACGCACACCGACATCAAGGTGCGCTACGAGCGCATGCGCGGCAAGACGGTGTTCTACCCGATGGGCTGGGACGACAACGGCCTTCCCACCGAGCGTCGAGTGCAGAACTTCTACGGTGTGCGGTGCGACACCTCGCTCCCGTACGACCCTGGCTTCACCCCGCCCTTCCGCGGCGACGCGAAGAGCCTGAAGCCCGCCGATCAGGTGCCGATCAGTCGTCGGAACTTCATCGAGCTCTGCGAAGAGCTCACCCTCGAGGACGAGAAGCACTTCGAGCAGCTCTTCCGTCAGCTCGGCCTCTCGGTCGACTGGACCCAGACCTACCGCACGATCTCCGACGACACGATCCGCACAAGCCAGCTCGCGTTCCTGCGCAACCTGGAGCGGGGCGAGGCCTACCAGTCGATGGCCCCCACGCTGTGGGACATCGATTTCCGGTCGGCGATCGCGCAGGCCGAGCTCGAAGACCGCGACCAGCAGGCCGCATATCACCGCGTGGCGTTCCACAAGTCCGACGGCTCCGGCGACATCCACATCGAGACCACGCGCCCCGAGCTGCTCGCGGCCTGCGTGGCGCTCGTGGCCAACCCCGACGACGAGCGGTACCAGCCGTACTTCGGCTCGACCGTGCGCACCCCCCTGTTCGACGTCGAAGTGCCGGTGCTGGCGCACCCGCTGGCGCAGAAGGACAAGGGCACCGGCATCGCGATGATCTGCACCTTCGGCGACGTCACGGACATCATCTGGTGGCGTGAGCTCGATCTCCCCAACCGCACGATCCTCGGTCAGGACGGCCGCGTGCTCCCCGACGCGCCCGACGTGCTCGCGACCGATGCGGCGAAGGCCGCATACGCCGAGATCGCCGGCAAGACCGTCTTCAGTGCGAAGAAGCGGATCGTGGAGCTCCTGGAGGAGTCGGGCGAACTGCTCGAGGTCTCGAAGCCGTTCACCCATCCCGTGAAGTTCTACGAGAAGGGCGATCGTCCGCTCGAGATCGTGTCGACGCGTCAGTGGTACCTCCGCAACGGCGCCCGCGACGCCGAGCTGCGCGACAAGCTCATCGCGCTCGGTCAGGGCATGTCGTGGCACCCCGACTTCATGCGTGTGCGATTCGAGAACTGGACCAACGGCCTGACGGGCGACTGGCTCGTGTCTCGCCAGCGGTTCTTCGGGGTGCCGATCCCGGTCTGGTACCCGCTCGACGAGAACGGCGAGCGTGACTACGACCGCGTCATCGTCCCCGACCTCGCCAGCCTTCCCGTCGACCCGACCACCGATGTGCCCGCGGGCTACGACGAGTCGCAGCGCGGCGTTCCCGGCGGCTTCGAGGGCGAGCGCGACATCTTCGACACATGGGCCACCTCGTCCCTCACGCCGCAGCTGGCCGGCGGCTGGGAGCGCGACCCGGAGCTGTGGAACCTCGTCGCGCCGTTCGACGTCCGCCCGCAGGGCCAGGACATCATCCGCACCTGGCTGTTCTCGACGATGCTGCGCAGCGCGCTCGAAGACGACCGCGCGCCCTGGACCGACGCGTCGATCTCGGGCTTCATCGTCGACCCCGATCGCAAGAAGATGTCGAAGTCGAAGGGCAACGTCGTCACCCCCGCCGACATCCTGTCGAGTCACGGCACCGATGCGGTGCGCTACTGGTCGGCATCGAGCCGACTGGGTGCCGACGCCGCGTTCGACCCGCAGAATCCGACACAGGTGAAGATCGGCCGCCGTCTCGCGATCAAGGTGCTCAACGCGGCGAAGTTCGTGCTGTCGTTCCCAGTGCCGGAGGGCGCGCAGATCACGCACGACCTCGACGCGTCGATGCTCGCCACGCTCGACCAGGTGATCGCAGACGCGACTCGCGCCTTCGAGGCGTACGACCATGCGCGCGCACTGGAGGTGACCGAGGCCTTCTTCTGGACGTTCTGCGACGACTACCTCGAGCTGGTCAAGGAACGCGCGTACAACCCCTCCGACAGCGGTCAGGCCTCTGCTGCCCTGGCACTGCGTCTCGCGCTGTCGACACTCCTGCGCCTCCTCGCGCCGGTCCTGTCGTTCGCGACCGAAGAGGCCTGGTCGTGGTTCGAGGAGGGCTCGGTCCACACGGCGAGCTGGCCGGAGGCGCTCGGCATCGAGGGCGACCCGGCCGTGCTGCGTGCCGTGAGCGAAGCGCTCATCGGGATCCGCCGCGCCAAGACCGAGGCGAAGGCGTCGCAGAAGACGCCCGTCCAGGCGCTGACGATCGCCGGTCCGGACGACGCGCTGGACGCGGTCCGCTCGGCGGAGGGCGACCTCCGCGCCGTCGGCCGCATCGAGCGGGTCGAGTACGCGGCGGGCGACGCGCTTGCCGTTCGTGACATCGTGCTGGTTCCGCAGGAGGCCTGACATGCAGATGGGGACGCGATGGACGAGCGGCGAGGAGCCGCCTGCGGCGGTGCCGCCGGTGCTCCACGGTCAGATCCGGGCGATCGACGCCGCGATGCCGGCCGACCTGCTCGGTCAGCCGCGTCCGCGCTGGACGCTGACCTTCCTCGAAGGTCGCCCGATCGCCGAGCTCGATACCGGTGTCATCGTGGAAGTCGGCCGTGATGGAAGCGTCGTGGTGCGCCACGACGAGGAGGATGAGTTCGGCTGATCCGCAGCCGTGCCTAGGCTGCCGTCTCGGCGCCCGCGGCGCGCGTGCCCACGATGAGGAGTCGCGAGGCGACGACACCCGCGCAGACGATGACGGTACCGCCGATCCAGAACGGCAGGCGGAGGTCGGCGCGGCCGACCCAGCCGCCCAGAAGCGTCGCGAGCGGGAACAGCCCCCAGGTCAGCGAGCGGATCACACCGAGCACCCGGCCGAAGATCTCACCGGGCACGATCTGCTGACGCAGGCTCCCCCACGGCACGTTCCACACCGAGACCGCACCGGCCGAGAGCGCGAAGGCGCCGACAGCGGTCCACACCTCGGGTGCGAGCCCTGTCGCGAGCATCGTGACGCCTGTCACCAGGATCGCGCCCAGCATCACACGGCCGCGTCCGAACCGTGCGACCAGGCGCGACGCCACGAGCGAGCCGCCCAGCGCGCCGATCCCGATCCCCGCGGTGATGAAGCCGATCGCTGCGACGTCGACGCTCATCGTGTCGAGGAAGAACAGGATGATCACCGCCTGAGAGAACGACAGTGCCGAGCCGATGATCGACGTGAAGAGGACCATCGTGCGCAGATAGCGGTGACGCCACAGGTAGGCGACCGCCTCGCGCGTCGAGATGCGCGACGACGGCTCTCCCGTCGTCATAGGCTCGACGACCGCGCCCACCGCGATGTCGCCGGCGTCGCCGATCGGTGGCTCGTCGCGGAGTGCGGTCAGGTGACGCGCCGCCGAGAGGGGCAGCAGGAGCGCGAGCACGATCGGGATGAGGTAGGCCGCGCTGCCGACCCAGAGCGGAACGGCCAACGACAGCGCGAACAGCACACCCGCGATCGGCGTCGCGATGAAGCTGTCGATCGTGATCTGTGCGGCCTGCATCCAGCCGTTGGCCCGGTCGAGCTGATCGCGACGGACGACGCCGGGGATCACGGCGTTGGTCGCGTTGTCGAACAGCGTCTCGCCGAGCCCGAAGATGAGGGTGGCGATGAACAGCGTCCACAGCGTGAGGGTGCCCGACACCGCCAGGACGGCGAGCCAGACGGCGACGCCGCCGCGGATCGTGTTCGCCACCGCCATGATGAGGCGGCGGTCGAATCGGTCGACGATCATTCCGGCGGGCAGACCGAACACCAGCCACGGCACGAACGCGAGGGCGCCGATGACCGAGATCATCAGCGGGTCGCGCGTGAGGGTCGTGGCGGCCAGCGGGACGGCCGTACGTCCGATGCCGTCGGCGAGGTTGCTGAAGGCGGCTGCGGTCCACAGCTTGCCGAAGTCGCGTCCCAGCCGCGAGCGGGTGTCGGCCGCCACGGCGGTCATCGCGGGAGGATCCCCACGGCGCCGAGAGCGAGCGCGGTGCGTCGCTCGTCGCCGGCGGTGTCGGCGGCCGCTGCGTGAGCGCCGGCGCGACGCTCCATGCGCGTCAGGGCGAACGACTCGACGGCTCGTGAGGCCCACAAGAGGAATCTCTCCGACGCCGTCGGCGTGACGGGACGGATCGAGCAGAAGCTCGCCGGTGCGGTTGCGGTGGTCATGTCATTGTCCTTCGAGAGGAAGTGGGAAGACGTCTGTGCGGACGCTGATGGGGTCGACGCCCTCGCCCTTCTGTCCGCGGTACTTCTCGGTGGCGGCATCGATGACGGCCTGGATTTCGGCGATGAACGCGACCGTCTGGTCGTACGTCATGTGCACGGTCGCCGTGGAGATGAGGGCGTTCTCCTTGAGATCGTCGGGCGCCTGTATCGACTCGTTCAAGTAGCGCATCAGCTGCTGGTGGCGGCGGGTGAGGAACTCCGTCATGACCACCTGGGTGGCGGCCTTGCCCGACGGCGTCTTCATCGCTTCCGGGTTGGTGAAGGAGATGCCGCCCTGCGGGCGCTCCCACCACCTTTCGCGACCCGTGCCCCGATCGTCGACCTCGCGGATGAGGTCGTGCTTCGCGAGCGCCCGCAGGTGATAGCTCGTGGCTCCGGAGGACTCCCCCGTGAGCTGGGCGAGCGTGCTCGCCGTCTGAGGCCCGTACTGCGAAAGGATGTCGTAGATCTGCACGCGCAGAGGGTGCGCGAGCGCCTTCAACGCGGTCGCGTCGAGCATGCGCACGGCGTCGGCGTGTGGCTTGTCGGTCTCGTTATCCTTCATGAGTGCAAAGATACCTTTGCACGCGAAGTGTTGCAAGTGTGTCTTTGCAAGTGATCCTTTGCATGAGGATGCGGCGCCGCCTACGCTGGGACGATGACGGACGCCACGCCCAATCCCCTGCTGACTCCCCCCACTCTTCCGTTCGGTCTCCCCGACTATCGCGAGGTGCGCGCGGAGCACTACCTTCCGGCTTTCGACGCGGCCTTCGCGCAGCACCGGGCCGAGATCGCAGCCATCACGCGCGTGCGCTCGATGCCCACGTTCGAGAACACGCTCGAACCCCTCGAGCGCGCAGGCGAGCTCCTCGACCGGGTCGCGCGCACCTTCTACACGGTGTCATCGGCAGATGCGAGCGAAGACATCCAGGAGATCGAAGAGGCCCTCGCTCCGCTCATGTCGGCACACCACGACGCGATCCAACTCGACTCCCAGCTCTACTGGCGCGTCAACACCGTCCACGACCAGCTCGACGCCCTCGACCTCGCACCCGAGCAGGTCTACCTCGTGCAGCGTCACTACCGCGAGATGACCCACGCCGGCGCGGGCCTGGACGACGATCAGAAGACAGCGCTCACCGACCTCAACCAGCGGCTCTCGGTGCTCACCACCACCTTCGAGAAGAACCTCCTCGCCGACACCAACGACCTCGCCGTCGTCTTCGACGACGTGGCGGAGCTCGACGGCCTCACCGAGGGCGAGATCTCGGCAGCCGCCCAGAACGCCGCCGATCGCGGGCTGGAGGGACGCTACGTGCTCACCCTCAGGCTCTTCACGGGTCACCCCTACTTGTCGACGCTCACGCGCCGCGAGAGCCGGCGCCGGCTCCTGGAGGCGTCACGTGCCCGCGGATCACGCGGGAACGATCACGACAACCGCGACGTGCTCCGCGAGATCGTCCGTCTCCGTGCGCAGCGCGCCGCGCTTCTCGGGTATGCCTCTCACGCCGCGTATGTCACGAGCGACGAGACGGCAGGATCTCCGGAGGCCGTCCACGATCTGCTCCGTCGACTCGCTGTTCCGGCGGCAGCCAACGCGCGGCGGGAGCAGCAAGCGCTGCAAGAGCTCATCGATGCTCAAGGCGAGTCGTTCCCCGTCGAGGCGCACGACTGGGCGTTCTACACGGAACAGGTGCGAAAGGCGCGTTACGACCTCGACCGCACCGCGCTCCGGCCGTTCTTCGAGGCTGAGCGCGTGCTGCGCGACGGCGTCTTCCGCGCGGCGACGCAGCTCTACGGGATCACCTTCGAGGAACGCGGCGACCTTCCCGCCTACCACCCCGATGCGCGTGTCTTCGAGATCAGCAACGCCGACGGCAGCCCGCTGGGTCTCTTCGTGCTGGATCTGTACACCCGCGACACCAAGCGCGGCGGGGCGTGGATGAATTCGATCGTGTCGCAGTCGCGTCTGCGCGGAACCCACCCGGTCGTCGTCAACAACCTCAACGTTCCCAAGCCGGCACCGGGGCAGCCGACGCTCCTGACCCTCGACGAGGTCACAACTCTCTTCCACGAGTTCGGACACGCGCTGCACGGCCTGTTCGCAACGGTGACCTACCCGCACTTCGCCGGCACGAACGTCTTCCGCGACTTCGTGGAGTTCCCCAGCCAGGTGAACGAGATGTGGATCTACTGGCCGGAGATCCTCGCCGCGTACGCGCGGCACGTCGACACCGACGAGCCGCTCCCGGCCGAGGTGGTCGCCAAGCTACGAGAGTCGGAGACCTTCAACCAGGGCTTCGCGACGAGCGAGTACCTCGCCGCCTCCTGGATCGATCAGGCCTGGCACTCGCTGAGTCTCGAGCAGGCGCAGCAGGTCGACGATGTCGCCGCCTTCGAGGCTGAGGCGCTGGCCGACATCGGGCTCGACAACCCCGCCGTGCCCACGCGGTACTCGTCGACGTACTTCGCGCATGTCTTCTCCGGCGGATACAGCGCGGGCTACTACTCCTACATCTGGAGCGAGGTCCTCGACGCCGACACCGTCGAATGGTTCCACGAGAACGGCGGATTGACGCGCGAGAACGGCGACCGATTCCGCAATCGGCTGCTCGGTGTCGGCGGGTCGAAAGACCCGCTCGCCGCCTACCGGGACTTCCGTGGGCGCGACGCCGAGATCGCTCCGCTCCTGAAGCGCCGCGGTCTCGCAGACTGACGCCGACGAGCGCGCCCCCGCGGTTCGAGATCCGGCCGGGTGCTCAGGTGGCGGGGGCGTCGCTCACGCGGTAGACGAGCCGCGCGAACTGCCCGGCGGCGTGCGCCGATTCCAGGCGCAGCCGGTCGGATTCGATCCGCCGCGGAAGGAGGGGCGCTCCGCCGGTGAGCACCACGGGCGCGATCGAGACGGCGATCTCGTCCAGAGCGCCCGCGTCGAGGAACTGGCCCGCGAGGTCGCCCCCGCCGACGACCCAGATGTCGCGTTCACCCGCGGCGTTGCGCAGTGCGGGCAGCGCATCGCGCACCGACCCCGACACGAATCGGACGTCGGCGCCGGCAGGCACCGGAAGCTCACGGGTCGTGAAGACGAAGGTCGGCTTGTCACCGTGGAACTCCTGCCACCTCTCCGGGTGAGCCAGGAGCTCGGACTCGGCCAGCAGCCACTCGTACGTCGTCGACCCCTCGACCATGACTCCCACGTTCTGCGGGAGCAGGTCCGGGTCGGGTTCGTCGCCCCCCTCGACGGCGAACAGCCAGGAGAGCGAGTTGTGCTCGTCGGCGATCCAGCCGTTCAGCGTGGCGGCGGTGTCGAAGATGATGCGTCCCATGCCCACACGCTAGACGCACCCGACGACATCGTCAGGTCGGTAACACGGCCCGGGCGGGACGGGCGGGTGTCAGGCGCTCTTGCGCTTCTGCCGGAAGAGGAACGTGGGAGCGCCTCCGTCGGTGACGGCCGCGCGAGTGACGATCACCTTGTCGACGTCTTCCGTCGAAGGGATCTCGAACATGATCGGGCCCAGGACGTCTTCGAGGATCGCGCGGAGACCGCGGGCGCCGGTCTTGCGGGCGACGGCGAGGTCGGCGATCGCGCGGAGAGCGTCGTCCTCGAACTCGAGCTCGACACCGTCGAGCTGGAACATGCGCTGGTACTGCTTGACGAACGCGTTCTTGGGCCCTGTGAGGATCTCGATGAGCGCCGTCTGGTCGAGCGGCGACACCGATGTGACGACAGGGAGGCGACCGATGAACTCGGGGATCAGTCCGAACTTGTGGAGGTCTTCGGGCTGGACCTCACTGAACAGGTCGAGGTCCTTGCCCTTCTCGTGCAAAGGGGCGCCGAAGCCGACGCCATGCTTTCCGACGCGTGAAGAGATGATGTCTTCGAGTCCCGCGAAGGCGCCCGCCACGATGAACAGGACGTTCGTCGTATCGATCTGAATGAACTCCTGGTGCGGGTGTTTGCGGCCACCCTGCGGAGGAACAGACGCCACCGTGCCCTCGAGGATCTTCAGGAGAGCCTGCTGCACGCCCTCGCCCGAGACATCGCGGGTGATCGACGGATTCTCGGCTTTGCGGGCGATCTTGTCGACCTCATCGATGTAGATGATCCCCGTCTCGGCGCGCTTGACGTCGAAGTCGGCGGCCTGGAGCAGCTTGAGGAGGATGTTCTCGACATCTTCACCGACGTAGCCCGCCTCGGTCAGAGCGGTCGCGTCGGCCACCGCGAACGGGACATTGAGGCGCTTGGCCAGAGTCTGCGCGAGATATGTCTTGCCGCAGCCGGTCGGGCCCAGCAGCAGGATGTTGCTCTTGGCGATCTCGACTTCGTCGGCGCGCTGCTCGGCGGGCTGAAGCGTCGCGTGAGCACGCACGCGCTTGTAGTGGTTGTACACGGCAACCGACAGCGCGCGCTTCGCCGGATCCTGCCCGACCACGTACTCCTCGAGGAAGGAGAAGATCTCGCGGGGCTTCGGCAGATCGAAGTCGGCGACGGCACCGTCGCCCGACTCGGCCATGCGCTCTTCGATGATCTCGTTGCACAGCTCGACGCACTCGTCGCAGATGTACACACCGGGACCTGCGATGAGCTGCTGGACCTGCTTCTGGCTCTTGCCGCAGAAGGAGCACTTGAACAGGTCGGCGCTCTCACCGATGCGTGCCATTGTGCTCCCCCTTCAGAAGTCTCGACCTCACGAGCCTAACCGCTGGCACCGACAACCCGGCGTATTTGAACGTGTCTTTATGGGTCTGATACGCGGAAGAGCCCCGGCCGATGCAGCCGGGGCTCTTCTCTCTCGCGATCAGGACGTGATCGCGGCGGGTGTGCGCTTGCGCGACGTGAGGACCTGGTCGACGATGCCGTACTCGAGCGCCTCGGCGGCCGAGAGGATCTTGTCGCGGTCGATGTCCTTGTTCACCTCGGCCTGCGTCTTGTTCGTGTGCCGTGCCATCGTCTCCTCGAGCCAGGTGCGCATGCGGAGGATCTCCGCGGCCTGGATCTCGATGTCGGACGCCTGGCCGTGCCCTGCCTCGCCCACGGCGGGCTGGTGCATGAGGATGCGGGCGTTCGGCAGTGCGAGGCGCTTGCCGGGCGCACCCGCCGCCAGCAGCACGGAGGCGGCCGAGGCTGCCTGGCCGAGCACGACCGTCTGGATCTCGGGCGACACGTACTGCATCGTGTCGTAGATCGCGGTCATGGCGGTGAACGAGCCGCCGGGCGAGTTGATGTACATGATGATGTCGCGGTCGGGGTCCTGAGACTCGAGCACGAGCAGCTGGGCCATGACATCGTCGGCCGACGCGTCGTCAACCTGCACGCCGAGGAAGATCACACGGTCTTCGAACAGCTTGTTGTACGGGTCCTGGCGCTTGTATCCGTAGGCGGTGCGCTCCTCGAACTGGGGCAGGATGTAGCGGCTGCCCGGCAGCTGCACTCCCTGAGTCGAGTGCTGCGGAAGGCCGAAGGCGGGGATGTTCATTCTCGTGTGTCCTCCGGTGTCAGTTCTCGGTTCCGCCGCCGCCGACGACGTCGGATGCGGACTCGCGGATGTGGTCGACGAAGCCGTACGCCAGGGCCTCTTCGGCGCTGAACCAGCGGTCGCGGTCGCCGTCGGCGTTGATCTGCTCCACCGACTTCCCGGTCTGCGCGGCAGTGATCTCCGCGAGACGCTTCTTCATGTCGAGGATCAGCTGCGCCTGGGTCTGGATGTCGCTCGCCGTCCCGCCGAAGCCGCCGTGCGGCTGGTGGAGCAGCACGCGCGCGTTGGGCGTGATGTAGCGCTTGCCCTTCGTGCCCGCGGTCAGCAGGAGCTGGCCCATCGAAGCCGCCATCCCGATGCCCACGGTCACGATGTCGTTCGGCACGAACTGCATGGTGTCGTAGATGGCCATACCGGCGGTGATGGAACCGCCGGGAGAGTTGATGTAGAGGTAGATGTCCTTCTCGCTGTCCTCAGCAGCGAGAAGAAGGATCTTCGCGCAGATCTCGTTCGCGTTGTCGTCGCGAACCTCCGACCCGAGCCAGATGATGCGGTCTTTCAGCAGCCTGTCGAAGACGCTCGTCGCGACAAGTGGTTCAGCCATGAATGCTCCTGATTCCGGATAGTCCGTTCGTCAATGAATCTACCGACGCGCCGCGACCGACCCGCCCGTGTTCGCCGTCGGCATATCGGCCCACGCGCATCGCGAGGTGTGCATACGACGACGGGGCCGGATGCCGTGGCATCCGACCCCGTCGAGGGATCCGTCTTATTCGGCGTCGGCCTTCTTGGCCGGGGCCTTCTTCGCCGGGGCCTTCTTGGCGGGCTTCTCGGCGTCTGCCTCGGCCTCGTCGGCCTTCTTGGCGGCGGCCTTCTTGGCCGGGGCCTTCTTGGCGGGAGCTTTCTTCGCGGGGGCTTCCTCAGCCGGGGCTGCGGCCTCGTCCTCCTCGTCGACGGCGACGAAGCCGGTCAGGTCGACCGCCTTGCCGTTCGTGTCGACGACCTTCACCTTGCCCAGCGCGATCGCGAGGGCCTTGTTGCGGGCGACTTCGCCGACCATCAGCGGCAGCTGGTTGCTCTGGCCGAGCGCGTCGACGAACTCCTGCGGCGCCATGCCGTACTGAGCGGCCGACTGGATGAGGTACTGCGTGAGCTCCTCCTGCGAGACCTGAACGTCGGCGCCTTCCGCGAGCTTGTCGAGCACCATCTGGGTGCGGAACTGCTTCTCGCTCGCCTCGGTGACCTCAGCGCGATGCGCGTCGTCGTCGAGGCGGCCTTCGCCCTCGAGGTGCTGGTGCACCTCGTCCTCGACGAGCTGCGCAGGGACCGGGATCTCGACGGCGGCGAGCAGCGCGTCGACGAGCTTGTCGCGCGCGGCGGCACCCTGCGTGAAGACCGACTGCTCCGAGAGGCGCGTCGCGATGCTCTCGCGCAGCTCGGCGATCGTGTCGAACTCACTGGCCATCTGGGCGAAGTCGTCGTCAGCCTCGGCGAGCTCGCGCTCCTTGACGGCCACGACCGTCACGCTGACTTCGGCCTCCTGGCCGGCGTGGTCGCCACCGACGAGCTTCGATCGGAACGTGGTCTCCTCGCCCGCGGTGAGCGAGTCGACGGCCTCGTCGATGCCTTCGAGGAGCTCACCCGAGCCGACCTCGTAGGAGACGCCCTCGGCGCGGTCGATCTCGTTGCCGTCGATCGTGGCGACGAGGTTGAGTTCGACGAAGTCGCCCTTCGCGGCGGGACGGTCGACCGTGATCAGGGTGCCGAAGCGGCCGCGCAGGCGCTCGAGCTCGGCGTCGACGGCAGCCTCGTCGGTCTCGACGGCGTCGACCTCGAGGGTGATGCCCTCGAGGGCCGGCAGGTCGAACTCGGGTCGGACGTCGACCTCGACCTCGACCTTGAGGTCGCCAGAGAAGTCCTTGTCGCTCGGCCAGTCGATGACCTCGGCCGACGGGCGACCCACGATGCGGAGCTCGTTGGCGTTGACGGCCTCACGGTAGAAGCCGTCGAGACCTTCGCTGACCGCGTGCTCGATGACAGCACCGCGACCGACGCGCTGGTCGATGATGGGTGCCGGAACCTTGCCCTTGCGGAAGCCGGGGATCTGCACGTCCTGAGCGATGTGCTCGTAGGCGTGCGCGATGCTGGGCTTCAGCTCTTCGGGGGTGACCGTGATGTGCAGCTTCACCCGGGTGGGGCTGAGCTTCTCGACGGTGCTCGTGACCATGCCTGTTCGTTCTCCTCGTGTGCGGCGCGCGCATGCACGTCCGTGTGGTGGTCTGGGTCTGTGGGGGCCGTGGTCGGGGCGACAGGATTTGAACCTGCGGCCTCCCGCTCCCAAAGCGGGCGCTCTACCAAGCTGAGCTACGCCCCGGGGCGCGCACGTGCATGTGCGTCGAAACGGCCTGGTCAAGTCTAGCCGACATCGCCCTGTACACTGTTCGAGGTACCGTTCACGGCTCCGGGGATGTAGCTCAATGGTAGAGCCTCAGTCTTCCAAACTGATGGTGCGGGTTCGATTCCCGTCATCCCCTCCACATGCCCTGTATCGGCTCGCGACCGCTCCGCCGGATCGGCCGGAAACAGAAATCCCGCCGAAATCCCGGCGCGGTGCTGGCTAACCCGGGACGATCCGGTTCCGCCTCGATACTGTGTAGGCCATGACGCCAGCGCAGACGCTTCAGTTCTTGGGCATCGAGGTGCCCGCCGTAGTGAGCATCGCTTCCGCGTTCATCGCCGCGCGCTACGCAGTGCGGGCGCGGCTCGCGGAGCGCGGGCAGCGCGTCTGCTAGCGCTCAAGATTGCACGGCTTAGCGCAAATGGGAAACGTACGGACCGTTCGTGGAGGCGCTGGGCGCAGTCCTGGTGCCCTCACATCGTGATGCGGCAATGAAGACGATGGAGAAGGTGATGGTGGACTTTCAGACCTTCGTCACCATCTGGGGGTCGGACGAAGTTGTCAACTCGTTCTATCGATTCCGCCGCGCGTCGCACCATGAGCCGCCGGCCAGGATCATCGATCCGGCTGGTCGCGGAACTATTGCTCGCCATTCGCAAAGATGTGGCGTGGCCGAACACTCAGGTGACGGCGCTCGAGGCACTGGGGTCCCGAATCAGCGACCTTGAGCCTGGTGGCGAACTGGAGCATGCGTTCACCCTTCCTTTTGAGGAACTCGCCCGTCGGGAGAAGTGGCAGCCTCCCTGGTGATGGGCGGCCCCACTCGTCGCTCATGTCAGCCCCCTGCGACAGACTGTTCGCTATGGTGCTGAACCGCAATCCTGCTCCCCCGGCTAAGCCGACGAATCTCTACTCGGAGTCATGTGGTTTCGTCACGCTCTATACCGATGACATCGACGCGATCAAGCGCTACTTGGAGACTCGCTGCGAAACGGTCACGCTGGCCGCAGGCAGGGCGACTGCAGACGAGGGTATAGATCTCCTCGGCGCGACCGAAGCTGAGTGGAGCGATGTCCGCTTGGAGACGAAGAACCCGAGTATCCAGGTGTCCTTGCTCCCGCAGGCCGCACGTGTCCTTACCTATGAAGACCGGGAGGAAGCTCGAGAACTCGTCCGAGCTACGGCTTCTATAGTTCGGGAGCACCGCTCTTCGCTCCTTGCGACCGCGTCAACCATCGAAGCCCTGTACCTCGCCTTTGCGATCGTCGTGCTGGTGCTACCACTCGCCATTACTTCCTACACGAACGACCAGGCGCTCTGGAACATCGTCCTCACCGGCGTTGCAGTGGCGATCTCTGCAGTCTTCGCTACATGGGCGGGTGTTCGGCAGGTACGTCTTCGTTGGGCGCGCGGTCGGTCGTCGCTGCGGCGCGGAACGCGCGCATCTGTACCAGCTGGTCGAAGCGGGGCACAAGTCGCCCTGCTTGCGTCAGTTGCGGGGCCGGTTGCAGGCGCCGCAATCACGTTCGCCATCACGATGCTGAACCCATGACAGTAAAACGCGCTCACATGATCACGCGGGCTTACCTTGCTGCGTGGGCGAATGACCGTGGGCAGGTACACGTGTGGGACGCCGAGAACGGGGTCTCCCGTGCGCAGCCGCTGGTCAACGCCACGGTGGTGAACTATGCGTATCGGCCGCTAGTCCCCTCCTTGTCTGGCGGCGGACTCCACCCCCGTCTCGAGTCGTGAGCATTCCTGCTCTCCGTAGCCTCGGACCGGCGTGCCCCTATCGCGGGAGCGACGGTGTCGTCGCCCTCATAGACATGCACCTGGCGGGATGTGACGCCGAGCACGCAAAGTGCGGGTGCCAGCGACGGTGGAGTACGATGCGCCGCGAGCAGATGATCGACATGGCTGAGCGACAGACGCACTTTTGCGACGGATGTCGATACCGAAGCTGTCCGACTCCGTCGTCTGACCTAGAACGTTGGCGCTGACGAACTCCTCCCCCGACGTTGACTAGACACCGGCATGAGGTGCTGCTGACTCCCGGGGTTCTGCAGCTGGTCGCCGCGTCGCCTTCCCTCTCTCACCATCACGTCTCCTTGTGCTTGGAGATGCTCTTGATGGCCTCAGCTTCCCGATCAATCTTCTTATCGCAAATGCCTGCAGGCGTTGGCTCGTTGATCGGGTCGGAGGCGATATGGCGCGCTCCTTGTCGCTCCGCTGACCTAGGTCGCTCAGGCTGTTCGTTCTTCACGTACACGGGCCTCGCATGCGTCGCGTAGTACTGCAGCCACCGTCTCCGAGCGCTTCGTCCTCGATCGCCCGACGAGACTCCGCCGTGCGCTGTCGCGTCGCGTCGACTCCAACCTCGTGCTCGACGTGCCAAATCCGCTCGTCACTCATGCCCGCGAATATGAAGGTGTCGTGTGTCTGCCTGGTGCTTCTGCGCAATCATATCCCCTTTCACGGGCACATAACCGGACCTGCCGCGCAATCGGCGTCGCGCCGAGCGAGTCGCCCCGTCTCTAGCGCGAACGCGAGCGCGCTCTTCACGTTGGCGGCAGGGGTGGGCCTGTCGATAACGTGCGTGTAGCTCCAGTCACGTTGTTCGCCGTCTGTCCGGACGACGAGGATCGCACGCTCGTCCCGCCCCACTGCTTCCTTCCCAGGAAGGCGCCATGTCTCCTCAACATAGAAATAGTCGATCCCCGGCCCGATCTTCTCATCGGCGTTGGGGTGGAGCTCAAGCACTTCTGACAGCAACTGATGGTGGAGACCCCTGCGGATGGGCTCACCCACCGGGTAGGCGTGGAGGATCTCGTCTCTGATGTAGTTCTTCGCCTCCGTGCGCGAGTTGAACGTGCGCGAGGGCGTGACAAACGGAATGGCCATATCAATCCCCAGACTGCTAATGCTCGTCGGCTCTGACGAGTGAAGACATCCTGGCAGACTAGTCATCCCTCCGCGACGTACGCCTCGAAGCCGGCGATCTCGCTCGTTCTAGTCGCTTGGGTACAGGTGCCAGCGTAGATGCCGTCGGTGGTCGCGACGCTCGCGTGCCCCATGTAGCGGCTGACCTCGTACGGCTTGAAGCCTGCCGCGAACATCAAGCTGGCATATGTGATCGCGCAGGTCGTGGAACTGCTCCTCGTCAGCTTCGCCCGCGTCAGCGCGGGGCGCGGTAGTAGCGGAGCACTCCCCCGACGTCGACGGGCCGCGTCCAGTCCAACCAACGTGATCCGTTCGCCCTGCCTGGCCAGAACAGCGCTTCCGGATCGCCGCTGTTTGGGTTCGTCAGCAGCACGGCTTTCAACTCACCGATGAGCTGCCGGTCCAGCAGCGGCACGGTGCGGGTCGACCTTTTCGACTTCAGGGTGCCCACAGTCCACTCGTTGCCGATGCGCTTGATGGTCTGACGAACCTCGATGTGGCCAGCATCGAAGTCGACGTCGCGCACGCGCAGTCCGGCGATCTCTGCGGCGCGCAGCCCCGTGTAGGCGGCGAACCGGATCAGCGTCGGCAACGGCTTCTCGTGCTCCAGTTGCGCACAGATCGCCGTGACCTGCGCAGGCGTGAGGAACACCGGCGCGAACTCGGTCTTAGGGGCGTTGCGGGGAAGCTCGACACCACCACACGGATTGTGGGCGAGGATGCGGTGCCGCATCGCGTAGCGGAACACCTTGTTCAGCAGCACGTAGTGGTTGTGGATGGTGTTGGGGGCGAGTTCCTTTTCCACGAGCTCTGCGATCCACGCCTCGACGTCCTCGCTCGTGATCGCGGCGATGCGCTTGTCGCCGAACGTCGGCAGAACCCGCGTTCGGTAAAGGTGCTCGTACTGGAGATAGGTGCCTTCCTTCAGTTTCGGCCTGCTCGCGGCGAGTGAGGCCTCGACTACGTCGCGGAGCTTCTTCGTCCGAGCTGTCAGCGGCGCCGTCGCCTCCCCCGTCGCCTTCGCTGTCTCGACGTGGGCGGCGTGCCGCTCCGCCTCGCGCTTGACGGTGAAGGTGCGCTGCATCTTCTTCTCGCCCTCGCGCCACTGGACTTCATAGGCGATACCGTTGGGTGCCTTCTTCCGCTTGACCTCTCTGATGTGGGCCATGTCGTTCTCCTTAGTGCTGCTGCCTGCTGGTCGGAGGTGTCGTCGGGTGGTGTTCTGGGGGCTTCGGGCCTACTTGCCCGTTCCGTTCGGATGCAGGCCCAATTGCGTCGCATTCACGATCGCTCCTGTGGCGTCGTGTCGTCCGAGCGGGCGAGGATCCGGGACACGGTCGTCGGGGGCCACGGCCACCATGAGCGGTCGGGACGCGCTCGGCGTTAGATGGGTGGCGATCTTCGCCAGCGACAGCCCTGCCGCGCGCAGTTCGAGTAGCCGCGCCTCGCTCGCGGCGGACAGCGTGGCGGGGCGTCCGACGTGGACATCGCGTGCTTGCGCGGCTCGGAGAGCGGCGGATGTGCGTTCGCCGATGACGCGGCGTTCCCATCGGGCGACGGAGGCCATGACGTTGGCGACGAGCTCGCCTGCCGATGTGCTGGTGTCCACACCGAGATCGATAGCGACCACCGACCAACGCTTGCGCTGCGCCTGTTCGAGCAGGCCCGCGAAGTCCGCGACCGACCGCGAGAGCCGGTCGAGCTTGCTGACGACGAGGACACCGGCACGGCGGGCGTCGAGCTCTGCGAGAGCATGGCGGAGGGCGGGACGTTCCAGGGTCTTGCCGGACATGCCCTCATCGGCGTACCAGTCGATATCCCAGTCGTGCGCGGTGGCGTAGGCGTCGATGGTGGCCTGCTGAGCCTCTAGCCCGAGGCGGGAATCGGCCTGCTCTTCAGTGGACACTCGCATGTATCCGAGCGCTCTCATCATGGTCTCGTTGAGGGTCGGTGGGGTCGTGATCGAGAGGGAATCGAACGCCAATCCGTCCGGTTCGGAAACCCTCAAACTGCGATTACGCCCTAACCCGACAGAGACCACGCGGAATCGCCCGACCTTCACTCGCCCACCAGCGAGGCTCGTTCTTGTGGCAGATGGGCGTGTAACGACGCGCATCGTCATCCCCGCCGGAACTTGACCGAGCGACGGCGCGGCTTGTCGTCATCGTCCAGGCGCTCGCGGAGCATCCGTTCGTAGGACTTCCGCTGCTGGGCGTTCATGCCGGGTCGCGGCTCGCTGCCGTAGACGGGTGCTTTCGTCTTGCCTGTTCCTGGCTCGTCTCCTATCGCGGCCCAGGGCGCCGACTATCAGTCGCCGTGGCGCTTCGACTTCGCACGCAACGGCACCCAGCTCCGGGCGCTTCTCGCCTCCGTGTAGCGCGACATCGCGCCCGGCGGGCGCCCTGATCAGCGAGACGGGCGCGCGTGCGCGTGCGCGACCGAGTGCTCGCGGTACGCGTCCGCGTTGCGGAGGAGTCGTTCGCGCTCGTCGTCCGTGAGTGCGCGACGCACCTTCGCGGGCACACCGGCGACGAGCGACCCGTCGGGCACGACCGTGCCTTCCAGCACCACCGCTCCCCCGGCGACGAGGCAGGCCCGGCCGATCACCGCGCCGGACAGCACCACGCTGCCCATCCCGATGAGTGACCCGTCGCCGATCGTGCAGCCGTGCACGACCGCGTTGTGCCCGACCGACACGTTCTCCCCGATGTTCACCGGATGGGCCGCGTCGACGTGCACCGAGACATTGTCCTGCAGGTTGCTGCCGGCGCCGAGGGTCACAGGTGCGCTGTCAGCGCGGACGACCGTGTTGTACCAGACGCTCGATCCCTCCGCCATCGTGACGTCGCCGACGACCCGGGCGCCCGGGGCGACGAAAGCGGTCGGATCGATCGCGGGCGCCCGATCTCCGAGAGCGAGGACGGAGGAATCGGCGGCGATGGTCATGACTCCGACGATACACAGCGCCGCCTCCCGTGTTTTCGGCGGAACCGCGCCGGTAAGCCCAGCCTTCACTTGCTTGCGGAATGATTCACGACGAGTAGCGTTCTGCACAGTGAGGGGCCCGGATGTGGGAAACAGGGGCCCTGGTAACGGAGGCGAGAGAGACATGACCAAGACGCAGACCATCCCCGCGACCATCGCCGGCACGGAGGCCGCCACGAGCACCGCCCAGCTGCTGAGCCCCGTCGTGCTGGGGCTCCAGGCCCTGGCCGTCAACGGCAAGCAGGCGCACTGGAACGTTCGCGGCAGCAACTTCATCGCCATCCATGAGCTGCTCGACACGCTCGTCGCCAACGCGCAGGGGTTCGCCGACCTGGCGGCTGAGAGGATCGTGGCCCTCGGGCTCCCGATCGACGCGCGCGTCGCGACGATCGCTGAGAAGACACGCACCGCCGTGCCCGCCGGTTTCGCTCAGTGGCAGGACGAGATCCGTGCCGTCATCGCCGACATGGACATGGTGCTCGCCGACGTCCAGTCCGCCATCGACGGCCTCGACGAGACGGACCTCACCAGCCAGGATGTCGCCATCGCGATCAAGGCGGGGCTCGACAAGGACCGCTGGTTCCTGTTCGCGCACATCGCGGAGTAACCCGCGGAAGCACCCGTTGCGGTGCGATCCGCGCAGGCGAGGGCCCCGGGGCGGGATCGTCCCGGGGCCCTCGCACGTCTCGGCTCAGGCGACGTGAGTCACGCGCCCCGCCAAGAGGGTTGCGGCGACACGCGTCGTGCGCATCGCTTCCTCATCGGCGCGGAGCGGATCATGATCGACCACGGCCAGATCGGCGACGCTGCCGGGAGCGAGGGCGCTGCCCGACGCGGATCCGCCGGCAGTGGACGCCGCGAGCGCCGTCGCGGCGTCGAGACCCTGCTCGGGCCGCCAGGCGGGCCGCCCGTCGCGCGTCCGGTGCGCGGCGGCTGCCATCGCCGCCCACGGGTCGAGCGGGGACACCGGCGCATCGGATCCGAACAGCAGATTCGCGCCGGCGTCGGCGAGGGCGCGAAGCGGGTAAGGGAGCGCGGTCTGGCCCGCCCAGATCGCATCGGTCATGTCGCGGTCGTCGACCGCGTGCTCGGGCTGCACGCTGGCGCCCACGCCGAGGCGCGCGAATCGTGCGATGTCGGCGTGGGCCACGAGCTGGGCGTGCTCGATCGTCCCGTGCGCGCCGGTCGCGGCGAACGCGTCGAGCGCGTAGGTGTTCGCGAGGTCGCCGATCGCGTGGACGGCGCAGGCGAGGCCCGCACCGGTCGCCCGGGTCATGAGGGCCTGCAGTTCGTCGGGCGGCACCGTGAGCACACCGTGGTTGTGGGGGTCGCCGGGGTACGGATGCGAGCAGGCCGCCGTCCGCGTTCCGAGGGAGCCGTCGGTGATGACCTTGAGCGGCCCCATCCTCACGAGCCCCGCGGGATCAAGCGCGTCACCCGTCTGCAGCCCCTCCTCGATCGCCCGGTCGAGCAATGCGGGGTAGACGCCGAACGAGATGCGCGTCGTGTCGAAGCCGGCGTCGAGACGGCGTGCCCACGCCTCGGCGTTCCATGCCATGTCGAGGTCGACGATCCCGACGACACCGCGCGCTGCTGCCCGCTCCAGCGCCTTCGCGACCAGTCGGTCGCCCTCGACCGGGTCGGTGGCGTTGAGTCGGCGCGAGATCTCGAAAGCGGGCTCCTCACGAAGCACACCGTCAGCGGTCTCGAACCCTTCGCGGCGCAGTGCTGCCGAGTTGATCCACACACTGTGGACGTCGGCGTTGATGAGGTAGGTCGGCACATCGCCGGTCGCCTCATCGAGCGCGGCGAGCGAGGGCCGATCCGCCCACAAGGCGTCGCGATAGCCGGTGCCGACGCGGCGGCCATCGGCGAGCACGGGCGCCGCGGACATCCTGGCAGCCGCTTCGGAGGCCGAACGCGCCCCGCCGAGATCGGTGCGCTGCGCGACCAGAGCCCACTGCACCGTGTGGACGTGGTGGTCCCACAGGCCGGGGATGAGCCATCCGCCACCGCCGTCGACGACTGCGCCGCGTCGAGGCAGCGCCCGCGCGGGAGCGATGTCGATGATCCTGCCGTGGGCGACATGGACGTCGACGACGTCGTCGCCGAACGGGTCGAGCCGGTCGGCGCCGGTCAGTCGGACGTCTGCGATCACGTCGACGAGGTCGCCGCGGTGCCGGTTCAACGTCCCCTCCTCGCCGCACGCAGCGCGTCGTGCGCGCGGCGCATCTCCGCCGGGAGCCGGGGATCGGCGTACGCCCCGGTTCCTGCTTCGAGGCGCGCGACGATCGTGTCGACGACCTCATCGGACTTGTTCTGACTGAGCTTCCGTTTGGCCACGACCTTCGTCGGGGTGAGACGGAAGCCGACCGTGCCGCGCTCGAGCCGACGGACGTACTCCTCGTCGTTCGGTCGCTCCCACAGCATCCGCGGGTCGGGCATGGCCGACTCGAAGCGGGCGACGAGCCGATCGAGCACCCGCAGATTCTCGTCGGGCGTCAGCAACTCCGGGACGCCCGACAGGTGGACCGAGACGAAATTCCAGGTCGGGACCGCCGGCTCCGTGCCGTACCAGCCCGGCGAGATGTAGCCGTGGGGGCCCTGCACGATCACGAGGAGCTCGCGCTCGCCCAGGCCGTGGATGGCGTCGTCGGGTTTCCCCACATGGCCCACGATGGTGAGGTCGTCTCGCTCGTCGTCGAGGAGCACGGCGTAGTGGGAGGCGACGATCCCGTCGGCGGTGGCGCTCACGAGGGTCATCCACGGGTTCTGGTCGATCACCCGGCGAAGCTCGGCGACGTCGGTCATCGCGAAACTGGGGTTCTGTCTCATGAGACCATCATCTCCGTCCGTCGATCCGCGTCATCGCAGAATCGCCACCGTCACCTCTGGCACGACGGGCACCAGTACAGCTTGCGCGTCGCCATCTCCTCCAGCACGATCGCCGTGCCGCACACCCGGCACGGCAGACCGGCGCGGTGGTACACCCAGTGGCGGTCGTCGCGGCTGGCCATGGCGCGGCGGTACGACTCGTCGTCGAGGTCGTCCATGGTCATCATCTGGCCGGTTTCCACGCCGATGGCGAGCAGCTTCACCCAGTCGCGCCACAGTGCTCGGACGGTCTCTTCGGGCACCTCCCGCCCCGGCGTGTGGGGATTCAGGCGCGCACGGAACAGCATCTCTGCGCGATAGACGTTGCCGATCCCGCCGACGACGTTCTGGTCCATCAGCAGCAGTCCGATCGCCGTCGGCTTGCGCCGGACCGTCGCGACGAAGCGCTCCTCCCCTGCGGCAGGGTCGTCGACGAGCGGATCGGGACCGAGCTTCGCGACGGTGGCGAGTATCTCCTCGGGGGTCTGGAGCTCGCAGGCCGTCGGACCGCGCAGGTCAGCGCAGGTCACGTCGTTCAACAGCCGGAGCCGAACCTGCCCGACCACCGGCGGGGGCCATTCCATACCGTCGTCAGCTAGCCCGCGGGTCTGCTCGCTCATCCGCACATGCACCCGGGTGCGGCGCGGCGCACCGATCGAGCTCAGCGAATTCTCGCCGGCATCGTCGTAGACGCGCTCGAGATCGGTGCCGCGCTGGTTGGTCTGGCCCATCCGTCCGTTCGCCGACGCGATCGTCGGATCGACGAGGATCTCCCCCGCGAAGTCCCAGGCGCCGTAGAGACCGAGGTGCACCCGCAGCCACAGGTCGTCGTCGAACTCGAGGAACATCTGCTTCCCGACAGCTCGCGCGCGCGTCGGCGTGCGTCCGTCCAGCACGGCCGCGCCTTCCGCGAAACGCCCCTGTGGGCTCGACGCCGAGACGGCCCGCCCCACGAAGTTCCTGTCGAACTGCCGCGCGATGCGGTGGACGGAATGACCCTCAGGCACCGGTGGACCCCGGCCTCAGCGCGCGCGGGGGTCGGGCTCGAGGGTGCCGTCGTTCTCGAAGGCGGCGAGCTGACCGATCCGGCGGGCGTGCCGCTCCTCGCCTGAGAACGGCGTGGCGATGAAGCGGTCGATGAACGAGAGCGCCTCGTCGAAGGTGTGCTGACGTGCGCCGATCGAGATGACGTTCGCGTCGTTGTGTTCGCGCGCCAGCTCGGCGGTCGCGAGGTTCCACACGAGGGCGGCACGGATGCCGCGCACCTTGTTGGCCGCCATCTGCTCGCCGTTGCCCGACCCCCCGAAGACGACGCCGAGCGCTTCGACGCCGTTCTCCTGATCGCGCACGACTGCCTGTGCGGCACGGATGCAGAACGCCGGGTAGTCGTCGAGGGGGTCGTAGTCGAGAGGACCGTGGTCGACGACGTCGTGGCCCTTCGCCGCGAGGTGATGCTGCAGCTGCGTCGAGAACTCGAGACCGGCGTGATCGGTGGCGATGTGGATGCGCATGGCTCCATCCTAGGGAGCGCGGCACCACCTCCTCCCCGGATTCGGCCCCGTCTCCAGATGCCGTCGCGGCCCCCCGACGCGTAGGCTTGGGGGGTTGCCGCCGTCGCCATCCGCGACGGCCCGTGGCTTCGACCCCGACCCCTGGGAGACACGCACGTGCCTGGAGAGAACCTCACCCGCAGCGAAGCGCAGGAGCGCCGCGCGATCGTCGATACCACCTCATACGAGGTGACCCTCGACCTCACGACCGGTCCGGAGGTGTTCCGCTCCCGCTCCGTGGTGAGGTTCACCGCCACCGAGGGTGCGTCGACGTTCATCGACCTGATCGCCCGCACCGTGCATTCGGTGACATTGAACGGGCGCGAGATCGATGGAGCGGCCTTCGCCGACTCGCGCATCGCGCTCGACGGCCTGGCCGCCGACAACGAGCTCGTCGTCGACGCAGACTGCCTGTACACGAACACGGGCGAAGGCCTGCACCGCTTCGTCGACCCGGTCGACGGCGAGGTGTACCTGTACTCCCAGTTCGAGGTGCCTGACTCGCGCCGTGTCTTCGCGGTGTTCGAGCAGCCCGACCTCAAGGCGACGTTCCAGTTCACCATCACCGCCCCGTCGGCGTGGAAGGTGGTCTCCAACTCTCCCACCCCCGAGCCCGTCGCCGTCGGCGACGGAGTCGCCACCTGGGCCTTCGAACCGACTCCGCGCATCTCGTCGTACATCACTGCGCTCGTCGCGGGACCCTACGAGTCGACGTTCTCCGAGCTGACCAGCGCCTCCGGCCGTGTCATCCCTCTCGGGGTCTACGCCCGCAAGAGCCTCTGGCAGCACCTCGACGCCGACTACGTGTTCGAGAAGACCCGCCAGGGATTCGCGTACTTCGAGGAGAAGTTCCAGGTCCCGTACCCTTTTGCAAAGTACGACCAGCTGTTCGTTCCGGAGTTCAACGCCGGCGCGATGGAGAATGCCGGTGCGGTGACCTTCACCGAGACGTATGTGTTCCGCAGCAAGGTCACCGACGCCGTCAAGGAGCGTCGCGTCGTCACGATCCTGCACGAGCTCGCGCACATGTGGTTCGGCGACCTCGTGACCATGAAGTGGTGGAACGACCTGTGGCTCAACGAGTCGTTCGCCGAATGGGCGTCGACGATCGCCACCGCGGAGGCCACCGAGTGGACGGAGGCATGGACCACGTTCAACGCGATGGAGAAGACCTGGGCGTACCGCCAGGACCAGCTGCCGTCGACCCACCCCGTGGTCGCCCAGATCAACGACCTCGAAGACGTTCAGGTCAACTTCGACGGCATCACCTACGCCAAGGGCGGATCGGTGCTCAAGCAGCTCGCCGCCTGGGTGGGCATCGAGCAGTTCTTCGCGGGCGTCGCCGCGTACTTCCAGAAGCATGCCTGGGGCAACACTGAGCTGAGCGACCTGCTCACGGAACTCGAGACCACCAGCGGACGCGAGCTGTCGTCGTGGTCGAAGAAGTGGCTCGAGACCGCGGGCGTCAACACGCTGTCGCCCGAGATCAAGACCGACGACGCGGGAGTGATCACCCGGTTCGCGATCGTGCAGACGGCGCCGGCCGATTACCCGACGATCCGTCCGCACCGTCTCGGCGTCGGGTTCTACACCCTCGACGGCGACTCGCTCGTGCGCACCCACCACATCGAGATCGATGTCGACGGCGACCTCACCGAGGTGGCCGATCTCAAGGGCCTCGCGCGCCCCGACCTCGTCCTCCTCAACGACGACGACCTCGCCTACGCGAAGATCCGTCTCGACGAGCGGTCGCTCCGGACCGCGATCGAGCACCTCGGCAAGATCACCGACCCGCTCGCCCGCTCGCTCGTGTGGGGCGCCGCATGGGACCAGACGCGGGACGCCGAAGCATCGGCGTCGGACTACGTGGACCTCGTGCTCCGCAACATCGGCGCTGAGACCGAGTCGACGACGGTGCGCACGACGCTCGCCCAGCTGCAGTTGGCGGCCAACTCCTACGTGGCGCCCGAGAAGCGCGACGCGACCCGTGAGAAGGTCGCTGACGGTCTGTGGAAGCTCGCGCAGGCGGCAGAAGCCGGCAGCGACAGCCAGCTTCAGTTCGTGACGGCGTTCGCTTCGGCCGCCGCGACCCCTGCGCAGTGGGAGACCGTGTGCGCGCTGCGCGACGGAGTGAGCTCCCTCGAGGGCCTCGCGATCGACGACGACCTGTCGTGGACGCTCCTGGTGTCGCTCGCCGCGGGCGGGACGGTCGACGAAGCCGCGATCGACACCGCACTGGCCGCAGACAACACGGCGAAGGGCGGCGAGTTCGCGGCGCAGGCGAAGGCCGCGATCCCGACCGTCGAGGCCAAGCGCGCGGCCTGGTCGTCGCTCGTCGACTCGTCGGAACTCCCCAACACGGTGATCCGCTCGGCTGCGCTCGGGCTCGTCCATCCCGCAGGCAAGGACGTGCTGGGGGCTTTTGTCGAGGATTACTTCGCGATGCTGCTCCCCGTATGGTCGAACCGGACGTACCAGATCGCGAGCTACCTCATCACGGGTCTTTATCCCGCGCCGCTCGCCGATGTCGCCCTGCGCGACGCGACCCGCGCCTGGCTCGACGGTCACCGTGACGCTCCGCCCGCGCTCCGCCGTCTCGTGAGCGAGAACCTCGCGGGCGTCGAGCGTGCACTTTCGGTGCAGGAGCGCGACGCGCAGTAAACGTCGCGACGCTGAGCGCACTCCGCGAGGCGGGGTGGCCCTCAGCATGCGAGGGCGACGGCGGGCGGCGGGGTTCAGCCTTCCGTCATCCGGCGCTGAGTAGGATCGAGCCAATGAACGCCCAACCTCTCGACCTGTGGACGGAAGTCGGCCGGGTGGCCGGCGACGTCGGACTGAAAGCGGCCGGCATCGCCGCGATCATCGTCGGCGCCGTCGTCGTGGCGTGGCTGCTCAAGCTCGTCATCCGCCGCGTCGTGAAGCGCATCGTCGCGGGCGCCAAGTCGAAGGCGAACGTCGACGACACACGCGCAATCGATGCGTCGCCGCTCGCGCAGGTGCGGCTCGTGCAGCGCACCCGCACGCTCGGCACCATCCTGCAGAACATCGTCAACGTGACGCTCGCGATCATCGCCGTCTTCCTGTGCGTCCAGCTGATCAACGACACGATCCTCGGCTCGTTCGCGCTCCTGTCCGCCGCCATCGGCGCAGGTCTCGGCTTCGGTGCACAGAACATCGTCAAAGACGTGCTCAACGGCATCTTCATCGTCGCGGAGGACCAGATCGGCATCGGGGATGTCGTCGATCTCGGCCTCGCCACCGGCATCGTCGAGTACGTGAGCGTGCGGATCACGCATGTCCGTGACGTCAACGGCACCCTCTGGTACGTGCGCAACGGCGAGATCACGCGCATCGGCAACATGTCGCAGGGATGGTCGCGGGTCATCATCGACCTCGCGGTGCCGGTCGACGTCGTCATCGAAGACGTCGAGAAGACGCTCCTCGATACTGCCAAGGCCCTCGCGAAAGACCCCAAGTGGCGCACACGTGTGATCGAGCAGCCCGAAGTGTGGGGCCTCGAATCGGTGACTGGCGACGCGCTCGTCATCCGTCTGGTCATGAAGACACGGGCCAACGCGAAGGATGACGTCGCACGTGAGCTGCGCATGCGGCTCAAGCGCGCCATCGATGAGATGGGCGTCACGCTTCCCCAGCTGAACTCCATCACGCTGACGGGCCTCGAAGGCGCGCAACGCGTGCGCGGCGCGAACCCGCCGAAGACGCGCCCCGTGCCGGTGTCAGACGCCAAGCCGGTCTGGCGGCCGAAACGCAAGGCGTCAGCCGACAAAGCGGAGGATCCGGAGACGTCGGCGTCCACCACGCGTGAGAAGCCTTCCGACCAGGACGGCGCATCATGAGCGGGGCGACCCCCATGAGCTTCTATGAGGAGGTGGGAGGGCACGAGACCTTCGCACGCCTCGTCGACGTCTTCTACCGCGAGGTGGCAGAGGACGAGGTGCTGCGACCCGATGTATCCCGAAGAAGACCTCGGGCCCGCCGCGGAGCGCCTCACGCTCTTCCTCGCGCAGTACTGGGGCGGTCCTTCGACGTACAGCGAGCAGCGCGGGCACCCGCGTCTGCGAATGCGCCACGTGCCCTTCCACGTGAACCCCGACGCCCGCGACCGGTGGCTGCGTCATATGCGCACCGCGGTGGACGAGCTGCAGCTCCCGCCCCTCCACGAGGCCACGCTCTGGGACTACCTCCAGCGTGCAGCGTTCGCGATGGTGAACACCTTCGAACCGACGGGAATCGGGCCGGAGCGCCCGTCGTCGTCCCCCGGTCTGCCCGTCCACCCGAAACGACAAGGGAGTCGTCATGACCGCAGCCGCCTCGGCGCATTCCACAGATGTCCTCGTCATCGGATGGGGGCTCGCGGGACTCGTCGCGGCGGCTGAGGCCGTAGCCGCAGGCAAGCGTGTGATCGTCGTCGATCAGGAGCCGCGAATCAACCTCGGCGGCCAGGCGTTCTGGTCGTTCGGCGGCCTGTTCCTCATCGACTCGCCGGAACAGCGGCGGATGGGTGTCTCCGACTCCCTCGAACTGGCCCGGCAGGACTGGGCCGGTACGGCGTCGTTCGACCGCGAGGAAGACGCGTGGCCGCGTCGATGGGCGGACGCCTACCTCGAGTTCGCCGCCGGGGAGAAGCGCTCATGGCTGCGTCAGAAGGGCGTCCGGTTCTTCCCGGTCGTGGGGTGGGCAGAGCGCGGCGGGTACACCGCCGCTGGTCCGGGGAATTCCGTGCCCCGTTTCCACATCACGTGGGGCACCGGTCCTGGTGTCATCGCGCCGTTCCAGTCCGCCGTCGAGCAGGCGGAGAAGGCCGGTCGCCTCACGCTGCTCCCCGCCACAAGGTGACCGAGCTCTCGACCGTCGACGGCACCGTCGTCGGCGCATCCGGTGACGTGCTCGCCCCATCGGGTGCGGCGCGCGGCGAGGCGACCTCGCGCGAGGTCGTCGGGACCTTCGACATCACAGCCTCGGCAACCGTCGTCGCCTCAGGCGGCATCGGCGGCAACCATGACCTCGTGCGCGCACAGTGGCCGCCGAGCCTCGGCTCGGCGCCCGATCACATGATCTCGGGAGTTCCTGCCTATGTCGACGGCTCGATGCAACCATCTCGCGGGCCGCAGGCGGCCGGCTGATCAACGGCGACCGGATGTGGCACTACGTCGAAGGCATCCAGAACTGGAACCCGATCTGGCCGAACCATGGCATCCGCATCCTGCCCGGCCCGTCGTCCATCTGGCTCGACGCGACGGGTGCGCGCCTGCCTGTACCGCTGTTCCCGGGTTTCGACACGCTGGGCACCCTCGCCCACCTGCGAGCGACCGGGCATGACCACTCGTGGTTCGTGCTCGGCACGCGATCATCGAGAAGGAGTTCACGCTCTCTGGCAGCGAGCATGTATCCCGACCTGACCGGCAAGGACGTCCGTCTGCTGCTGAAGTCGCGGCTCGGGGAAGGGTGCCGCGGGCCCCGTGCAGGCATTCCTCGACCACGGCTCCGACTTCGTCGTCCGTCGCCGACCCTCGACGACCTCATTCGCGGCATGAAGGCCCTGCCCGGCGGCGACGCGCTCGACGGCGATCGTGTGCGCGAGGAAGTGGTCGCCCCGCGACCGCGAGATGTCCAACGACTTCACGAAAGACGCCCAGATCGCGATGCTGCGTTCGGCGCGCGCCTCTCCGGGGCGACAAACTCATCCGCACGGCCAAGCCCCACCGGATTCTCGATCCGAAGGCCGGTCCGCTGATTGCGGTGAAGCTCCATGTCCTCACACGCAAGTCGCTCGGCGGCCTTGAGACCGACCTGTCGGAACGGGTGCTGACCGATGGCGGCATCCCGCTGCCCGGGCTGTATGCGGCCGGCCCCCCCCTTCGGCGGCGGCGGTATCCATGGCTACCGTGCG
>CAWBJK010000001.1:0-247971 GCA_963789095.1 uncultured Actinomycetota bacterium | reverse complement strand
TCGGTAAATAAAGCATGCGCAACTCAAGCCACTGACCTTGTCGTGTGCACCGGACGTTCGATGCTATAGGTCCAGGCGGGGCGCCCTGAAAGCGCCCCCACCGGCGGGTCGGGTCAGATGATGACGAAGTCCGACGACGGAATCAGGTTGGTGCCCAGTTGAGCAAACTGAACAGCTGCACCCTGGCCATTGCCATCGGCGTCATAGGACAAGCGCCCGCTGTCGGTATCGTAGATGATGCGGTCGTTGGCATCATGAGCAACACCCGCCGCGCTCTTGTGGAACGCGCCCAGGGCGAGCGCGCCGTCGTCGCCCAGGTTGGTAAAGATGAGGTTGTCCAGCAGGATCGTATCCTGGACGACGTTGAAGTCCGTGATCCGGTCGACATTGCCGTTCCCCAGCGCTGTCGAGAAGCGGAAGAAATCCTCGCCCGCGCCGCCGGTCAGCGTGTCGGCCGCCAGCCCGCCATCCAGCAGGTCGCTGCCGCTGCCGCCGATGAGCGTATCGGCTCCCGCAACGCCTGGCTGAGCCGGCGCCGGCGGAAATTCGACAGACACATTGATCTCGTATGTCGAGCCCGCCGGCACGGCTTCCGCCCAGCCATCGCCCGGAGCCGTCGGCGACCACTGCCTTCCAGAATATAATAGGTTCCGGTTTCCTGCACGACAAAGACCGCGCTGGAATCCCGGCCGTTTGTAGAGCCGGGATCGCCCCCGCCATCGTCGTTCTCAGCGACGATGTTGCCATTGCTGTCCAACAGCCTCACCCAGCTGTCATGGACGTTGGGATCGGCGATATGATCGATGTCGATGGTGATAACCGTGCCGGCCGCCAGGTTGATTTTGTAATAGCCGCCCTGGCCGTTTCCGGTGGCGTTGACCGTCGTGTGAAGGAGCGTGGTCGAATCGAAGATATCCGGGTCGGCGGTCAGCGAGAAGTTGTTGGAGATGTCGAAAGCGGTTGCGATCGAGTTGTTCGTCGCATCCGGACCAAGCGTGGCGTATCCGGTACCCATGCCGGGCGTGGCGGAGCATCGCCCTGATAGGCGAAATCGCCGAGCAGGGTATCATCGCCACCGCCGCCGTCGATCCTGTCCGCGCCGCCCTGGCCGGTCAGCACATTGGCCGCGCCGTTGCCGGTCAGCCGGTCGTTGAAGCCCGAGCCGGCGAGATTTTCGATCGAGATATAGGTGTCTCCGCCAGATCCGCCGCCAGCGAGCGTGAGCGTGACGCCGCTGGTTGCGTCAGAGTAGTCCGCCGTGTCGCTGCCGGCGCCGCCATTCAATATGTCAGCGCCGCCGCCGCCGGTCAGCGTGTCGTCGCCCGCGCCGCCGGAGAGGTCGTTGGCCTGGGCTTTGCCGATGAGATGATCATCGAAACGAACCGACGGCGTTTTCGAAGCCGACAAGGATGTCATGCCGGATAGTCGTGCCGCGCCCGACGATCTGCACCGGGCCATCGGCGTCGCCGCCGCTGGCCGTGCCGTTGGCGAGATCGATCGTCACGCCGCCAGAGCTGCCGGCGTAGACGACCGTATCGATACCGGCGCCGCCATCCAGATAGTCCTGGCCGGCGCCGCCGATGATGGTGTCGTTGCCGGCTTCGCCGTAGATGATGTCGCCGTCGTTGCCGCCATCCAGTATGTCGTTGCCGCCGCCGCCATTGAAATAATCGCCGCCGCCCTGGCCCCAGAAATGATTCGCTGCCGACGTGCCGATGAAACGGTCGATGCGGTCATCGGACCCGATCAGGTTCTCGATGCTGTAGAAGGTGTCGCCCGAGGCGGTGCCGCCGCTGGCGACGTTCGTGTCGAGATTGACGAGCAGCTGGAAGGGGCTCTCCCGGCTGTAGTCGACCGTGTCGACGCCCGCGCCGCCCCGGAAAATATCGATGCCGTCCTGGCCGCTCAGCGTATCGTCGCCGGCGCCGCCGTCGAGAATATCGTTGCCCTGGCCGCCGAGGATGGTGTCGTTGCCGCCGCCGCCGTAGAGCGTGTCGTTGCCGTCATCGCTTTCGGTCTGGTCTTCGAGGTCTGCGACGTCGATTGTGTTGTTGATATCGCGGCTGGCCAGCGAGTTGCGGCCGCCGATGATCAGGTCGTCGCCGCCCTGGCCGAAGATCGTGTCGTCGCCGGCGCCGCCGTCGAGCGTATTGTTCCCGTTGTCGCCGAAGATGATGCTGGTCATCGTGTTGTCGCCGACGCTGGGCGGGGCCTCGCCGCCGCCGCCGCCAGGCTGGAGCGTCGACTCGTCGGCGTAGATGATGTTCTCGACGTTGGCGATCTTCCGGATCTTCAGGTCCCTGGACAAAAGGATGACCGTGTCATTGCCGCCGTTAGCCTCCTCGCGGACGATGTCGTCGAGGAATCGACGAAATAGACATCGTCGCCGCCATTGCCAGCCATGCGGTCGCCGCCGCCGCGGCCGTCCAGCACGTTGGCGCCGTCGTTGCCGATCAGGATGTCGTTGTACCTGCTGCCGATGCCGTTCTCGATGTAATAGTCGGTCCCGTCGGCATTGTGTCCGGCGAAGATCGAAACGTTGTTGGTGATGGCCGTTGACGCTGGAGAACTGCCCGGCGCGCAGGTCGAGGATCGTGCCCGCCGTCGAGCCGGAGAAGTCGATCGTGTCGGTCCCGCCGGTGTCATGGATCACGAAGCCGATGTCATGCTGCATGCCCGAGGCGGTCAGCTGGTAGCCATACTGCGTGCTGCCGAAGCCGTAGACATTGTCGCCGGTGTTGAGGTCGATGTGCTGATAGGTGCGCACGCCATTGGCATCGACGGTCGAGAAAAAGCGGCGAATGACGGCCTCGATGTCGGCCATCAGCGGCGTCGACGCCGACCAGCGGGTGGTTTCGCCGACATCGATCCCATCGAAATAGGACATGACGCTGTATTGCTGGCGATCATAGGTCCAGGTCGCATTGTTCAGATAGTTGATCTGCACGCCGCCGGGGCCGCTGTAATTGTAGAGCCCGGGATGGTTCAGGCCGAACTCATGGCCGAACTCATGGATGAAGGAATCGAAGACATAACCGCCGATATCGGTCTTGTTGGGTTCGGTGTCGTGGAAGCGCTGGCCGATGCTGACATAGCGATTGGCTGAATAGGCGCTGCCATCGTCCTCCTCGCCCAGTTCGGGGCTGACGACCTCCATCCAGTCCGTTGCGGGATTGTATGGCGCGTCGTCGACGATCTCGAATTTCAGAGGCGTGACGGACGACCACATCTGCAGGGCGCCGATCGCGGCGGCCTTGTATTCGGGGTGGTCGTTGAGCTCGGAAACGTTGATCCTCAGCGTTCCCGCGCGATCGCCGGCGTCAGGCTGCGGCCCAATGCCCCGAGATAGTCGAGAAAGGCCTCATAGTCCTCGCTCTTGCCATAAGGATTATCCGGCGTCTGGTCGTTGACCCACCATTGGTCCTGATTGTCTGGCATTTGGGTCTACTCCGGTTTTGTTTCCTCCTCCGGGTGCGCGCGAGTCACCCCATCCGGATTGGCAGGATTTGCCGCATCCCGATCTGGCACATAAATCCTCGTTCAACGCCCCACTGCAGCGGAAATCGCAGACTGATAGATTGAACTTATACTTCCGCCACATTCACAGCCAACATAGGGGTACAAAGCGCCAGCGCTGCCGTCCACCCAAAATGGACCGCGAGTTGGTTTCCGCAGCGGAAGCCTATATGCGTCCGGATCGAAAAATCCGTTGGCGGAGAGACGATGCTGCTGGACCCCCGGGTCTTGCGCATACCGCTGCCCGCAGGCATTGCCTTCAAAGCTCGGTCACTCAAAGTCGCTCAGAGTAGAATCGAAAGTTCCCTCTTACCCTCTGTCTTCCTGCTATCGTGGAGATGAGGAGACGGCACCATGAGCGAGAATCGCAAGCTGGCCGCAATCCTGGCCGCCGACGTGGTCGGATACAGCCGGCTCGCCAGCGCGGACGAAGATCGTACCTTGGCGAGGTTGCGGGCGCTGCGCAGCGACCTGATCGATCCGACCATCGCCGTGCACAACGGGCGCGTGATCAAGCGCACGGGCGATGGGGCGCTGGTCGAGTTCCGCAGCGTGGTGGACGCCGTGCGCTGCGCCGTCGAGGTGCAGAACGGCATGGTCGAGCGCAATGCCGGCGTGCCGCAGGACCGTCGCATCGAGTTCCGGATCGGCATCCATCTGGGGGATGTGGTCGAGGAAAGCGACGGCGACCTGATGGGCGACGGCGTCAACATCGCCTCGCGTCTGGAGGGCGTCGCGGCGCCCGGCGCCATCTGCCTGTCCGAGGATGCCTATCGCCAGGTCAAGGCGAGGCTCGACCTCTCGGTCAGCGATCTCGGCAGCACCCAGCTCAAGAACATCGCCGAGCCGATCCGGGTCTATTCGCTGCAGGTCGGCAGCCGCCGGCGACCAAGGCGGCCGCGACCTCGGAAGCCGCGACGAGCCGGCCGGCCGACGGCAGCGCCGCCGAAGCTGTCGATCGCCGTCCTGCCGTTCGCCAACATGAGCGGCGACGCCGAGCAGGACTACTTCGCCGACGGCATCTCGGAAGACATCATCACGGCGCTGTCGAAGCTGTCGCAGCTCTTCGTCATCGCCCGCAATTCGTCGTTCACCTTCAAGGGCCAGAACGTCCATGTGCAGGAGGTGGGCACGAAGCTCGGCGTGCGGCATGTGCTTGAAGGCAGCGTGCGCAAATCCGGCAACAGGGTGCGCATCACCGCGCAGCTCATCGATGCAACCTCGGGCGGCCATCTGTGGGCGGAGCGGTTCGATCGCGACCTGACCGACATATTCGCCGTGCAGGACGACGTGACGCAGCAGATCGTCGGCGCGCTGGCGGTCAACCTGACGGAGGGCGACCGGCAGCGGCTGGCGCCCGAGCACACCCGCAACACGGAGGCGTATGACTGTTTCCTGCGTGGCCGGGAGCTGTGGCACCGGCTGACGAAGGAGACGAACATCGCGGCCCGCGACCTTTTGCAACGTGCCATCGAACTGGACCCGAAGTTCGCCTCGGCCCACGCTTTCCTCGCCCTTACTCACGGACTCGATTACCTGAACAGGTGGAGCGCGTCGCCGCCGAGATCGATCGAGCAAGCCGAAGAGGCCGCGACGCGAGCGGTAGCGCTGGATGATAGCGATCCCTGGGCGCACTGGGCGCTGGGCATGGTCAACCTGTACACGCGACGGCACGATGGGGCCATCAGCGAGGCCGAGCGCGCGATAGTCCTCAATCCGAACTTCGCCGAAGGGCACGTCAGCCTCGGCGAGGCGCTGTACTATTCCGGCAGGCCCGAGGAGGCGCTCGAGCGTTTCGAGCCGGGGGATGGCCTTGAACCCATATTTTCCGGATGTGCTTCTGCACTTCCAGGCCTTGGCGTTGTTTCAACTGGGAAGGTACGAAGAGGCCGTTGACCTGTTGAAGCAACGGCTGGCCCGCAACCCCGTCACCGACGTCTCGCGCGCGCTTCTGGCCGCCAGCTACGGCCATCTGGGCCGTTTCGACGAGGCCCGCGCGGCATGGCAGGAGGTGCTCCGCGTCAATCCCGACTATTCCCTGGAATACCGCCGCAAAGTCTTGCCCTACAAGAACCCTGCCGATTTCGAGCTCGTGGTGGACGGGCTCCGCAAGGCCGGCATCGTGCAATGACCGGTGAGGCCATGTCCAGGCCTTGAACTGCAGGCGGGACCTGGCGACCTTGACGCCATCCGCCGCCACCGTTCTTGTCCCCCTTCCGCCGCAATGCTAGCCTTCCCCCATGCTCGACGTCGGCGAAATCACCAGAGCCGTGGCCTCGAACTCGATCGTCCTGCCGATGCAGACGAAATCGAACGAGGAGGCGCGTCAGCTGCTGTGCCGGCGCTACAAGAGCCACGCCATGCAGGTCGCCGGCGACGGCCGCGATTTCGATTTTCTGCACGCCACCGCCAGGATCGGCGCGACCAGCTTCAACATCCTGCGCTACGGCGCCGGCGTGACCATCGACCCCGGCGATTTCGACGCGTTCTACATGCTGGAGATTCCGTTGTCGGGCGGCGTCGAGCTGCACTATGACGGGCAGACCTGCACCTCGAGCACGCAGCGCGGCCTGATCATCTCGCCCGGCCGCCCGCTGGTTTCGGTCTGGCAGCCCGGCACCGTCCAGATGATGCTGAAGATCGACAAGAATTTCGTGCTGCGCCGCATGCGCGCCCTGACCGAGCGGCCGGTCGCCACGCATCCGCTGTTCGATCCGGTCATCGCGCTCGGCGAGCCCGAGGGCTGGCGCATCGAGAACCTGATGACGCTGCTGATGCAGGATTTTCTGAAAAGCATCAGCCGCAGCGGCTGGGATATCGAGCGCTCGCCGCTGGCAGCCTCGATCGTCGACGCGCTGCTGCTCGGCGCGCGCCACGACCACAGCGCCGAAATGGGTGCCGCCGCTCCCGAGATCCTGCCGCGGCACGTCCGCAAATGCGTGAAATACATCCAGCAGAATTTCGCCGACGACATTTCGGTCGCGCGCCTGGCCGAAATCAGCGAGACCAGCGAGCGCACCCTCTACGAAGGGTTCCGCGCCTTCCTCAACGTCTCGCCGCAGCAATATCTCACCGGCCGCCGCCTCAAGGCGGCCCGCGAGATGCTGGCGAGCGGCGACCAGCCGGTCGCCGTCGTCGCCCGGCTCTGCGGCTTCAAGCACCCCAGCCGCTTCGCCAGGATGTACCGCGAGCGCTACCTCGAATACCCCTCGGAGACGGCGCGGCTTTAGGGGTCCGGCTTCGGCAAGGACCTCACCTTTCACTCGCTTCGGCACTCCTATATCACCCACCTGATCGAGGGCGGATTCGATTCGCTCTTCGTCCAACAGCAGGTCGGACACGAGTACGCATCGACCACCGCGCTCTACACCGGAGTCTCCAGCGACTTCCGCGTCAAGACGCTCAGGCGAACGCTCGACAGTACGATGGCCGACGCGCTCAAGCACGGATTGAAGGACTGACATGCGACGCACCGCCGATTACACCTGGAACCTCGCCGAGCTCATGGCTCGCAACGGGATGCATAACTCGACGGACCTCGCTCCGCATCTCAACAACCAAGGCATTTCCCTCTCGTCAGCGCAGATCTGGCGACTGGTCACGCAACGACCAGAACGTCTTTCGTCGCCCCTTCCTCGGCGCTCTGCGACATCTTCCACTGCACACCCGCGGATCTCATCACCGTGACAGCGCAGGATGCGACCACCACAAAGAAGGTCGCCAACGAGGTCGTCGACTACACGGGTCCGGCCAGCCAGGCGCGGCCCCGCCGCGCTCGAATCCTGCGCGATGAATCCGAATAGTCAAGCGCCCCGCCCGAAAGGCCGGCCGAGAGGCAAAGGTGAGGTGCAATGCGCGCGATGCGGCGACCTCGCCCCGAAGTCGACGACGAAGTATCGGTTTCCTGAAGGCCTCATCTGCGGGCGCTGCGACGACCACGCGATCCATACCCACGGCGCCTGCGCCAGCCGCCTTGCTGAACGCCTGCTGCCGGGAATCAACGCGAAGGGTGAGCAAATCTGCGTGGACTGCGCCGGCATCCAGCGCGACTTTCACTGCCGGCGGTGCTCCCAGGAAGGTGCGATTTTCCGCGCCGGGGTCTGCGAACGCTGCGCGCTATCCGATGACCTCGACGAGATACTCGGACTCCGACGCGAGGGACACGGCACGGACCTCCGGCAGCTCAGGGACCACCTGCTCCGAGCGGATCGTCCGACTAGCGTCCTCACCTGGATCCGCTCCCCCCAGGTCAAGTCACTGCTGAGCAGCCTCGCGGAGGGTCAGGAACCGCCCGACCACGACACTCTCGACGCCCTCCCACAAAGCGCCGCCGTCAATCACATCCGGGCGCTGCTCGTCGAGATCGGCGTGCTTCCGCCTCGCGACGAGGCGTTCACCCGCTTCCAGGGATGGGTGCGGAAGAAGATCGAGCCATTCGAGGGCGAACACAAACGTGCGCTCGAGCAGTACGCGGTCTGGTACCACCTACGCCGAATCAGACTGATTCAGAGCAATGGCCAGGATGTTCACACTGCCGCACACAACGCGAAGCAACAGATCACTGCAGCGGCAAACTTCCTGACATGGCTCGCTGCGCGGGAGGCCACCCTCGGGACCTGCACGCAATCCCTCGTCGACATCTGGCTCACGACGGGAAACTCAAGTCGATACACAGTTCGCGGGTTCTTGCAGTTCGCGAGGGACAGCAGACTCGCTCCCCGCTCCACATCCCCACGCGCCACGCTCGAGCCCAAACACGTCGCATCACCGACAGCGACCGGTTGGAGTGGATTCGCTACTACCTGACGGAGGAGTCACTCTCGCCTGCAGCGAGATCCGCCGCCCTTCTCCTGCTGGTCTTTGGCCAACCGCTGACGCGTATCTCCACGATGCGTTTGAACGCATTGGAAGATGACGCCGTCAACGGTATGACTATCAGGTTCGCGGACGACCCTGTTTACGTCCCCGAGCCGTTCGACGACATCCTCCGCCAGCACCTGGCCTCTCGAGCTCGAACCCGGACCGGCTCGGCCGACAACAACCCTTACCTGTTCCCGGGGGTTCGGGCGGGGCAACACATCACGCGCGAGCAGCTCAAAGCGGAGCTGAACTCGCTCGGCGTTGACATCCTCGCGACGAAAAACACCACGCTCGACGAACTGGTCGCCGCGATGCCGGCGCCCATGGTGGCAGACGCTCTCGGATACAGTTACACGGCGCTCGGCCAACACGAGCGGCACCGAGGGGTCCGTTACCGGAGCTACGTGAGCGGCCGCCACGACGGCTAGGGCGTGTTGATCAACTCATCGGCTCGCTGTCGAGGGAATGGCGTGGAAGTACCGCACCGGCGCCCCCTGGCGGGACGTGCCGGAGCGGTATGGGAAGTGGAACTGCATTTACGAAAACGACACCACGATGATGACCGCGGTCCTCGAAGACATTCGCGTGCCCCGCGCCGGTAAGGTAGGCCCCGAACCCGCCCGGACCGGGTACTTGCCGACAAGGGCTACCCTTCGAAGGCGAACCGCGCCTGGCTTCGCAGCTGCGGGATCGCTGCGACCATCCCGGAGCGTGACGACCAGATCGCGCACCGCCGGCAGCGGCCAGGTCGGCCGATCGACTTCGGCGACCAACAGCAAGCTCGCTACAAGGGTCGCAACGTGGTTGAGCGGTGCTTCAACCGGCTCAAGCAGTGGCGCGGGATCGCGATGCGCTCCGACAAACTCGCCCGCAACTACCGCGCCGCGATCTGTCTCGCCGGAACTCTGATCTGGGTCAAGACTGGCGCGCGCTAAGTGGACTGAGGTGAGCCGCTTACGCCTTCGTGGAGCGGGCGTGAAGTTGAGCGACGAACTCCTCAGCGGCGGCGAGTTGGACTCGAGGCGGTCGCGCCGCTCTAGCGCCTCCTGCCGGACACTCTCAAACCGAGCATCAAGTTCTGGATCGCGCGGGTTGGCGTTGACCAGATTGATGAGGTCGAGCAGCTCACGCATCTGGTCGAGGCTGTAGCCGAGGGGCTTCATCCGGCGGATCAGCATCACCCGTGCCTCGTCGTCGGCGGTGTAGAGGCGGAATCCGCCATCGGTGCGTCCGGACGGGGTGACGAGCCCGATCTCGTCGTAGTGGCGGAGGGTGCGCAGTGACAGACCGGTGCGCTCGGCCAGTTCACCGATGTGCATCGCCGCGTCCGTCATGATCCCCGATTTCCGTCAACCCTCACGTTACGTTAGAGTCTCCATGTTCGCGCGCACCCTGTCGTGCAGCATCTATCCTCTCTCGAATCTCTGAGACTTCCCGGCGCAACGGAGCGTCTTCCGTGCGGGCATCAGTCCCGCTGATCATGAAGGAGCACCGTGACCGCCGTCGTGCCCGCGCAAGATCCCGCCGCCCGCTACCGGATCGAACCGACCGTTCTGCAGGCGCTGCGCAGCCCGCGCATTCTCACCCGCGAAGTCCTCGCCGGCCTCGTCGTCGCCATCGCGCTGATCCCCGAAGCGATCGCGTTCTCGATCATCGCCGGGGTCGACCCCCGAGTGGGGCTGTTCTCGTCGTTCGTGATGGCGGTCGCCATCGCGTTCCTCGGCGGCCGGCCCGCGATGATCACCGCCGCGACCGGCGCCATCGCGCTGGTGATCGCTCCTGTTGCCCGCGAGTACGGGATGGACTACTTCATCGCCACCGTGCTCCTCGGTGGGCTCATCCAGATCGTGCTCGCACTCCTCGGTGTGGCGAAACTGATGCGCTTCATCCCGCGCAGCGTCATGGTCGGGTTCGTCAACGCCCTCGCCATCCTGATCTTCATCTCGCAGATCCCGCAGCTGCTCGGCGTCCCGTGGATGGTCTACCCGCTCGTGGTCGCGGGCCTGCTGATCATGTACCTGATGCCGCTGCTCACCCGTGTCGTCCCCGCACCGCTGATCGCGATCATCCTGCTCACCGCCGCCGCTGTCGTGTTCGGTATCAACGTCCCCACCGTCGGCGACCAGGGCGCAACTCCCGCAGAGCCTGCCCGAGCTGTTCATCCCCAACGTCCCGCTCACCCTGGACACGCTCGGCATCATCTTCCCGTTCGCCGCCGCGATGGCCATCGTCGGGCTGCTCGAATCTCTCATGACCGCGAAACTCGTCGACGACATCACCGACACCCACTCCCGAAAGACCCGCGAAGCGCTCGGCTCAGGGCGCGGCGAACATCCTCTCCGGCGCGTTCGGCGGCATGGGCGGCTGCGCGATGATCGGGCAGACGATGATCAACGTGAAAGCATCCGGCGCCCGCACCCGCATCTCCACCTTCCTCGCCGGCGTCTTCCTCCTCGTCCTGGTGCTCGTGCTCGGCGACATCGTCGCCGTCATCCCCATGGCAGCCCTCGTCGCCGTCATGATCGTCGTCTCCGTCGCCACCTTCGACTGGCACAGCATCCGCCCCTCCACCCTCAAGCGCATGCCGATCAGCGAAACCGCTCGTCATGGTCGTCACCGTCGCCATCACCGTCTGGACCCACAACCTCGCCATCGGCGTCGGCGTCGGCGTCATCGCCGCGATGATCCTGTTCGCCCGCCGCGTCGCACACTTCACCACCGTCACCCGCGAGATCACTGATCTGGACGGCGCATCCGACCGCCCGCTACACCGTCGACGGAGAACTGTTCTTCGCCTCCAGCAACGACCTCACCACCCAGTTCGAATACACCCACGACCCCGACCGCGTCGTCATCGACCTGACACGCTCCCACGTCTGGGACGCATCCACCGTCGCCGCGCTCGACGCCATCCACACCAAGTACGAACACCTCGGCAAGACCGTCACCTTCACCGGCATGAACGACGCCACCGCCCGATTCCATGGCCGCCTCACCGGCGGACTCGGCAACGCGCACTAACGGGACTCCCGCGACCCCGGAACTACACGCCCTAGGAAACGCCGGGCCCTCCCGGCCGGTATGAACGAGGAATACTACTCACCGAGATAATGCTCATCCCCAGTACCTGTGGAAGCCGCCCACCTGGCGCGACGATCGTCCCCCTTCTGCCGTTGCCTCGTGCTTCCGGGAGGGAACAATGGGAACATGAGCGACCCGAAGACCGGCCCCACCGACGCCGACGTGCAGGCTTTCCTCCAGGCGGCGACTCCCGCTCGCCGCCGCGACGACGGACTGCTTCTCGCCGAGCTCTTCCATGACGTCACCGGTGCCGATCCGGTGCTGTGGGGGCCGTCGATGGTCGGTTACAGCACCTACCGATACATCTCTCAGGCAAACCCCCGAACGCGAGGCACCTGGCCGAAAGCAGCGTTCTCCCCGCGCAAAGCGCAGTTGTCGCTCTACGGGCTGAAGGATCTCCCCGAAGGAGCGGCGCTGCTCCCCCGTCTGGGCACATATACCGAGGGCGCAGGATGCGTCTACGTGAAGACCCTCGACGACGTCGATCTCGACGTGCTGCGGCAGCTCGTCGCCATCGCGTGGGCACGCGGTGACGACCCCGAGCCGGTGTAGACGCAGTCAGCGCACCGAACGCGCGATGAGAGCACGCGACCATGCGACCTCGTGCTCGAGCTGACCGCTTTCGACGAAGAGCCTCACCTGATGGGTGTCGGCGAGTTTTGCGGCGAGGTCGCAACGATCGGCCGGCTCGAACCCCAGGCTCTGCCAAAACGGCCCGGAACGCCGCGAGAACAGCCATGCACGCTCCGCTCCCGCCCGTGCCGCCTCCCCCAGGGCGAACGCGGCGAGGCGGCTGCCGCCTCCCGAACGGCGCGCCGATGCAGCCACCGCGACGCTGCGGATGAGCGCGTGACGATTGTCGGTGCTCATCTCCACACCCGTCGTGCCGGAGATGTGACCCGACGTGTCGCGCTCTACCCAGATCCGCACGGTCGGGGCGTCCAGCCCCGCCAGCGTGAGGTCGGCCTGCTCGAGGAACTCGCGGAGCTCCGCCACCTCGTGTGCGCGGAGCGGTAGAAGCGTCATTCTCCTATCCTGCGCGACATCCGCGATGAGCCGACTCCACAGCGGGCGTTCGGTCGGAACGGTACGCCGACCGACAGAATCCGGCCAGGAAAGTCGGGCGACCCCTCCCCCGATTGCGGAGACTAACGGCAGGAGGAAACGTGATAGCCCTGCTCAACCGCCTCGTCGACCACATCGACGACCACCTGACCGAAGAGATCGACGTCGCGGTGGTCGCCCGCGGCCTCGGCACGACCGAGTACCACCTGCGCCGCATGTTCTCGGCGCTGGCGGGGATGCCGCTGTCGGAGTATGTGCGACGCCGCCGCATGACGGCGGCCGTCGCCGACGTGCTCGGCGACGACGATCTCCTCACGATCGCGGTCCGCTACGGGTACGGCTCGACGGAAGCGTTCGGGCGTGCGTTCCGTGCCGTCCACGGTGCCGGGCCGAGCGACGTCCGCCGAGACGGAGGTCCGCTCCGAAGCCACACCCCACTGAGATTCCGACTCACCGTCGAAGGGAACACCACCATGCACACTCGATTGACCGACAAGCGCGCCTTCCGACTCGTGGGCCACGCGGCACGCGTTCCGCTCATCCACGAGGGCGTCAATCCGCACATTCAGGCGCACATCACAGCGCTGCCGCCGGAGGAGCACGAACGCCTCAAGGCGCTGAGTTCCACCGAGCCGCACGGACTCCTGCAGGTAAGCGCAGACGTCGACCCCGACCACGCGGAGGGAAGCGAGCTCACGTACCTCCATGGCGTCGCGATGGACGAGGAGAGCGCGACGCCGGCCGACCTCGATGTGCTCGACGTCGCGGCCGGCACCTGGGCCGTCTTCCGGGCCGAGGGCCCGTACCCGGCGACGCTGCAGTCGACGTGGGCGGCGACGGCCTCCGAATGGTTCCCGTCACACCCGTGGCGCCTGCGGGAAGGGCCGTCGATCTTGGCGATCCTGGACCGCTCCCCCGACTTCCGCACAGCGACCTGCGAACTGTGGCTGCCCGTGGAGCATGACGAGCACAGCGGTGTGATCGCCTGAGCACCCGAGTGCCTGATCTCAGCGCAGGGCGGCGGCTTTCTGTTCGAGCACGCGTCGCTGGGCGTCGTTGACGGTGAGCGCTGCGGCCGCCTCGAGTTCGGAACGAGCCTCGCCGTGACGCCCGAGCTGCGCCAAGAGCTCCCCTCGCACGCTCGGCAGGAGCGCCGAGCCCTGCAGTTCGCCGGCGGCGACGAGAGCGTCGACGATCCGCAGCGCCGTGGCGGGACCGGTGGCCATCGACACCGCGACGGCACGGTTCAGTTCCACCACGGGACCGGGCGCGAGCCGGCCGAGGGCTTCGTACAGCACGACGATCGCTTCCCAGTCGGTGTCGTCGATCGTCGCAGCGATGCAGTGCTGCTCAGCGATCGCGGCCTGCAGCGCGTAGGCGCCGCGGCCCCTCCCCTGCCCGGAAGCCACGGCGTCGGCGCGTCTGAGCGCGCCGCGTCCGCGCGCGATCTGCGCCCGGTCCCACCGCCGGCGATCCTGGTCGGCGAGCAGCACCGGCTCCCCCGATCCCGACTCGCGCGCCGCGAACCGGGAGCGCTGCAACTCGAGAAGAGCGACCACCCCCCAGGCCTCGGCCTCGTTCGGCACGAGACGCGCGAGCACGCGTGCGAGTCGGAGCGCTTCGTCGGCGAGGTCGGGGCGCATCCACCGCTCCCCCGCTGTCGCGGCATAGCCCTCGGTGAAGATCAGGTACACAGTGCCGAGCACCGCGCTCAATCGCGACCCCCACTCCGAGGGATCCGGGGTCTCGAACGGCACGCGCGCGGCCGCCAGCGTCTTCTTCGCTCGTGTGATGCGCGCCTGCACGGTCGCGACGGGCACGAGGAGCATCCGGCCGATCTCGGCGGTCGTGAGACCACCCACCACTCTGAGCGTGAGCGCGATCTGCGACTCCCGAGACAGCGCGGGATGGCAGGCGGTGAAGATCAATCGGAGGAGGTCGTCGTCGATCGGCTCCCACTCCTGCTCCGCCGTCTCACTGAGATCGTGGGCGATCAGGCGATGCCTCTCGTCGAGACGCTCCCGGCGCCGCCACGCGTCGATCACGCGGCGCTTGGCGGTCGCCGTGAGCCACGCCGCCGCGTTCCGCGGGATCCCCGTGGTGCGCCACGCGACGAGTGCTTCTGCGAGGGCGTCCTGCGCGGCGTCTTCGGCCTGCGCGAGATCGCCCGTCATCCGCGCGATCGTCGCGACGACCCGAGGACCCTCGATGCGCCACACCGCCTCGACAGTGCGATCGGCGTCGATCGACATCACTTGGTGCCGAGTTCCTCCCGCCACTGCTCTTCCTTCTTCACGTACTCGTTGTCGGCGTAGTCGGCGAAGTCGCTCTCGTCGGTGACGCGACGCACCTCGAGCGTGGAACCCGGACCGAGCGGGCACCGCTTCGCCCATTCGATGGCTTCCTCGGCCGTCGCCGTCTGCAGAATCCAGAAGCCGTTGAACAGTTCATGGACCTCCCCGTAGGGGCCGTCGCTGACGATCGGGCCGTCGCCGGTGAACTCGACGACATAGCCGGGCTCCGGTGCCAGGCCGTCGCCGCTCACCATGACGCCCGCCTTCATCAGCGATTCGTTGTAGGCGCCCATGGCGTTGATCACCGCCTCGAAGTCCATGTTCTCGTAGTCGGCGACGGCCTCGGCGGTCGCTCGCATGATCAGCATGTGCTTCATCGCTTCTTCTCCTTCATGGGGTGCCTCGCGCTCCCCTCACTATGACGTCGAACGGCGCGCCTCGAAATCGACATGGACTCTGCACGTCCTCGTCTTCTCATCGGAGCGGCGTCCAGCCCGGCGGTGTCGGCGCCGACGACGCGGCGCGCTCGCGGTCGGCCACCGACGACCATCCCTGCGCCGCTGCGTCGGAATCGAACGCCCCGCGGGCGAGGCGCATGCCCACATCGTCGTGGTGCATGCGCGGGGCGCCGCCCCGACGGGTGGATGCGCGGACGCTCCACGCGTCGTCTGCGAAGCCGCCGCCGCGGAACACCCGATAGTCGCGGTACCGGGCGGGGTCGAGCAGATCCCAGCACCATTCCCACACGTTCCCGAGAGTGTCGAACAGTCCGTTCAAGTTGGGGAACTTGCCGCCGACGTTCTGGGGTGCGGTCACGCCGTCTGCGGCCGTCCACGCCACGTCGCGGAGCGCACCGTAGTGGGGCCCGCTCGATCCGGCGCGGCACGCGTACTCCCATTCGGCCTCCGTCGGGAGCCGATAGCCGTTCGAGTCGACGTGCCACGTCACATCCTCGCCCTCGAACGAGTACGCGGGGTCGAGGCCCTCCCATTCGGATGCCGCGTTGCACACCCGCACAGCACGGAACCACGACAGGTCGACGGCGGGGCGGCGGGGATGGTGCGCCGTCTCTCCGAGCAGCTCGGAGAGCACCTCCTGCGTGAGGGCATAGACTCCGATCTCGAACGGCAGGAGCTCGACGCGGCGCCGGAGACCGCGCCGTGCATCGTGCAGCTCGACGCTCCCCGCCGGCAGGGAAGCCATCTCGATGTCGGTCACCGGGGCACTCTATCCGCTGCACGCGACACCGGCGGCCGATGCCCGCTGCGCGTCGGTAACGTGGAGGCGTGCGCTCCTCCACGGTCCCCTCCGCCCCCGGCGTCCGCGCGTGGATCGTGTGGGCCGTGGGGGCCGCCGCCTATGTGCTGGCGGTGCTGAACCGCAGCTCGCTGTCGGCGGTCGGAGTGGACGCCGCCGAACGGTTCCAGGCCGATGCCGCGACGCTGTCGATGTTCGCGGTCGTGCAGCTCGCCGTCTACGGAGGCATGCAGATCCCCGTGGGAGTTCTGCTCGACCGCTACGGTGCCCGACCCGTCATGACGGTCGGCATGATCGTGATGGCCGTCGGGCAGCTCACCATGGCGTTCTCCCCGAGCGTCGGGATCGCGATCGTGGCGCGGCTGCTCCTCGGCGCCGGTGACGCGGCCATCTTCCCGGGGGTGCTGAGGCTCATCGCCCTGTGGTTCCCCGCCCAGCGAGCCCCCGTCATGGTGCAGGTCACCGGGCTCCTCGGCCAGGCAGGTCAGCTCCTCGCTGTCCTGCCGCTCGCGCTCCTCCTCCATTCCACCTCGTGGACGATCGCATTCGGGAGCGTCGGAGGGCTCGGGGTGCTGTTCGCCGTGCTGGTGCTCGCGCTGGTGCGCAACCGCCCGCCGGAGTTGGAGGCAGACGTGTCCGTCGACACCGACACCGGGGCGATACGCGTCGTGACTTCCGCCGTCGACACGGGCGTCGGCGTTCGGGCGGCGTGGGCGCACCCCGGCACCCGGCTGGCCTTCTGGTCGCATTTCACACCGCCGTTCGCGGGATCGGCGTTCGTCCTGCTGTGGGGCATGCCCTTCCTGACCGCCGGAGAAGGGCTCTCCACCGCCGCGGCCGCCGGAGTCCTGTCGGTGTACGTCGTCGGCGGGATGATCGTCGGGCCGATCGTCGGCGAGATCTCGCGGCGCATCCCCGATCGACGCTCCCGCGCACTCGTGCTGCCGTCGATCGCCGTGCAGGCGCTGGCATGGACGGTCGTGATCTGCTGGCCGGGGCCGGCCCCGCTGTGGATTCTCTACGGGCTGGCCCTGGCCCTGGCCCTCGGCGGTCCGGCATCGCTCGTGGCGCTCGACCACGCACGCACCCACAATCCTGCCCATCGGCTCAGCACAGCTACCGGCCTCACGAATGCAGGGGGGTTCATCGCAGCGCTCATCGCGATCCTCCTGATCGGCGTGGCACTCGACCTGCAGGGCGCCGGCACGCCGTCGACGTATACGCTCGACGCGTTCCGGATCGCGTTCCTCGTACAGGTACCGCTCTGGGCGCTGGGATGGACCTACATCGTGATCGAGCGGCGGCGCACCCGCATCCATATCGGCATGGATGCGCCGCGCCGCCGCTCGTGACGACGGTCAGACGACCGTGTCTCCCGACGTGCTCTGCTCCGTGCGGGTGACCCGCTCGCCCGCAACAGGATCGACCGTGCGCGTGACCGACTCCGAAGAGCGGCGACGCATGACGAGCACGATCCCGATCAGGAACACGAGGACGCCGGCTCCCATGAGGATGTAGCCGATCATGTCGAGGTTGACGAACTCCACATCGACGTCGAGGGCGAAAACGAGAATCGCTCCGATGACGAAGAGGGCGATGCCTGCACCGATGCTCATGTGGGACTCCAATCGTTCGGGTTTTCCACATCATGTCGGCGATCCGGCCGACGGGCACCTCCCTTGACAGCGGCGTCGCAGCCGTGATTCAGGCGGGAGCCACCTCGACCCAGGTGGGGAACTTCGGCTGCCTCCCGTCGCCGGACGATGTGCCGGTGAGGCGGCGACGCACCCACGGGCCGAGGTGATCGCGGAAGTACTCGCCGCGAGCGAGCCGTACCGACTCCGGCAGCTCCGGGAGGTCCCACCAGCCGTCGGGGACGCGCTCGCCGAGGGCGTCCAGCACGCGGGCGGCGACGCGGTGATGTCCCCGCGAGTTCATGTGAAGCCGGTCCTCCGACCAGAACGGCGGCTGCGACAGCTGTGCGTCGGGCCAGTTCAGAGCACGGATCACATCGTCCCGCTCCCCCATGCGCTGGATGACAGCGGCCGACATGAGGTCGCCCCGGCGCTGGATCACCCGGCTGAGAGGAAGCTGCCCCGAGGGATTGGCGCCCGACAGCAGGATCAGCCGCACACCCTCCTCGTCGCACCGGCGCAAGACGTGGCTGAAGGCGTCGGCGATGTGCGAGATGGACGTGCGGGGCCGCAGCATGTCGTTGCCTCCGCCGTTGAACGACAGATGCGTGGGTCGCAGCGCCAGTGCCCGTTCCAGCTGTTCGCGCACGATCGGCCACACGAGCTTGCCGCGGATGGCGAGGTTCGCGTACTCGATCGAGGAGCCTCGCGATGTCGCCCACCCCAGTGCGGTCAGATCGGCCCAGCCGCGCGCCGTGCCGTCGGGTCGTTCATCGCCGACCCCTTCGGTGAAGGAGTCGCCGATCGCCACGAACCGCACGGGAGCCATGCGTTCCAGCTTAGGAGCGCACGGGGAGGACGTCGGCGTCTGTCAGCGGTCGTCGAGAACGGTGCCGCGCGCCTCCACGATTCCCCAGGTCGCGGCGGCGGCGACCGTGAAGAACGCAGCGAAGACGACGAACAGAAGGGGTGCTCCCCCCAGCGCCAGCAGCGGCGGCACGCTCAGCGGCGCGATGATCGACGCGATGCGCCCTGCGCCCGCCGCCCATCCCGCCCCCGTCGCCCGGAGCGACGTCGGGTAGATCTCGGGGGTGACCGCGTAGAGGGCGCCCCATGCGCCCAAGTTGAAGAACGACAGCGCCATTCCCGCCGCGATCACCGTCGCCTCGGTCGACGCGGTGCCGAACAGCACCGCCGAGACCGCGGAGCCGCCGAGGAACACGGACAGCGTTGCGCGCCGCCCCCATGCCTCGATGAGCCAGGCGGCGACGGCATAGCCGGGCAGCTGTGCGAGCGTGATGATGAGGGTGAAGCCGAACGACTTGACGAGGCCGTATCCCTGCGCGAAGAGGATCGTCGGCATCCAGATGAAGGCGCCGTAGTAGGCGAAGTTCACGCAGAACCAGACTGCCCACAGGCAGGCCGTGCGCAGTCGGAACTCCCCCGACCACAGTGCCTTCACGCGTTGCGATGCCGAGCGGGCGGCTGCCGGCGGCGCCGTATGGGCGTGACGGCCTGCACCACCGCCTGTGACCGACGCCGACGACTCGAACTGCGAGACGATGCGGTCAGCCTCTTCGTGGCGCCCCTGCCGCTGCAGCCACCGAGGAGACTCGGGCAGCGCCCAGCGTACGACCAGCGCGTACACGGCGGGCACGGCTCCCAGCGCGAACGCCCACCGCCAGCCGTCGTCGCTGGCCGGAATGACGAAGAAGCCGATCAGCGCGGCGGCGGTCCATCCGACGGCCCAGAACGCCTCGAGGATGACGATGAGGCGACCGCGCATGCGTGACGGCGAGAACTCGCTCACGTACGTGCTCGCCACCGGCAGCTCGGCCCCGAGCCCGAGGCCCACGAAGAACCGGAATACGAGGAGGAGCGCCAGCCCGCCCACCAGTGCGCTCGCTCCGGTGGCCACTCCGTACACGAGGAGGGTGATGGCGAACACCGACCGGCGGCCGAGTCGGTCTGCGAGGAGCCCGCCGACGCTCGCGCCGATCGCCATGCCTGCGAAACCGACCGCCGCGATCCACGAGGCCTCCTCACCAGTTAGTCCCCACTGCGCGATGAGCGCCGTGATCACGAAGGAGACGAGTCCGACGTCCATCGCATCGAGTGCCCACCCGACACCGGAGCCGGTGAGTACGCGCAGGTGACGACGGGTGAACGGGAGGGCGTCGAGGCGCGGCGACACGTCGGAGGGTGCGGACGGCGGTGCGGAAGAGCGCATGGACGAAATGCTACGGACTAGGCGGGTCGCCCGTCACTCCGACAGCAGCTCCGTGACGAGCGGTGCCACTCGCGTCCCGTACAGCTCGATCGACCGCATCATCCGGCTGTGCGCCAGCGTGCCGTTGGAGTACTTCAAGTCGAACCGGTCGGCCCCCAGCGTGCGTACGGTGTCGGCGATCTTCCGGGCGACGCGCTCCGGCGAGCCGGCGTACACGGCGCCCGTCGGCCCCACGTCGTGCTGGAACTGCAGCCGGCTGTAGGGAGGCCAGCCGCGTTCGGCTCCGATGGCGTTGCGGTTGGCCTCCATCGCAGGATAGAGCTCCTCCCAGGCCTGCTCATCGGTGTCGGCGATATGCCCCGGCGAATGGATGCCCACCGGGCGGCGGGTGTGGCCGAAGGAGTCCACGGATCGGTGGAACAGGTCGACGTAGGGCCGGAAGCGTGCGGCCTCTCCCCCGATGATGGCGAGCATCAGCCCATACCCGTAGCGCGCTGTGCGCACGACCGACTCCGGTGAGCCTCCCACCCCCACCCATGCCGTGAGGCCGCCCTCCGTCTTCGGGTAGACGTCGGCATCGCGGAGCGCGGCACGCGTCGTGCCCTGCCATGAGAGCGGCTTTTCCTTCATGAGTTCGGCGAAGAGGCCGAGCTTCTCCTCGAACAGAACCTCGTAGTCCGCGAGGTCGTACCCGAACAGCGGGAACGACTCGATGAACGAGCCGCGGCCGAGGATCACCTCGGCACGGCCCCTCGACACCGCGTCGAGGGTGGCGAACCGTTCGTACACGCGCACAGGATCATCGCTCGAAAGAACGGTCACCGCGGTTCCGAGGTGGATCCGCTCCGTCCTGGCGGCGGCGGCCGCCAGCACGATCTCGGGGCTGGAGATGGCGAACTCGTGGCGGTGGTGCTCCCCCACGCCGAAGAAGTGCAGCCCCACCTGATCGGCGAGGACCGCCTGATCCACGGTGTCGCGAATCGTCTGCGCGTCACTCAGGCGCTCGCCGTCGTCGCTGATGGTGACGTCGCCGAACGTGTCGAGACCCAATTGCACCGTGTTCATCTCTGCCGCCCTTCCGACGGGTCATTTCCATGCCGCTGAATGGAACGCGGTCGTGGCACCCGACCATTCCCGCGCGGCTGCGGTGAGCGTACCGTGGAGCCATGGCGCTGTTCCAGGACCGCCGGGAGGCCGGTCGCCGGCTCGCCGACGCGCTCGCCGCCTGGAAGGGTGCGGATGCCGTCGCGGTGGGAATCGCGCGCGGCGGGGTGCCCGTCGCGGCAGAAGTCGCCCATGCGCTCGGACTCCCCCTCTCGGCGGTCGCGGTGCGGAAGCTCGGGGTCCCCGGGCACGAGGAGTACGCCTGGGGGGCGATCGCCGACGGGGTGCGCGTCGTCCACGACGACGCGATGCGCCGGCTGCCGGGAGCGCGTGAGGACCTCGTGGCGATCGAAGACCGTGAGCGAGCGGTGCTCGGGCAGCGTGAGGCGCTGCTCGTGGGGGCGGCCGCCGTCGCCGGCCGCACGGCGATCGTCATCGACGACGGCATCGCGACCGGAGCGACGGCCGAAGCCGCGTGTCGCGCTGTGAGGGCCCGTGGCGCCGTGCGCGTTGTGCTGGCCGCGCCGGTCGCGCCGGCGTCCTGGCGACCGCCGCCCGACGTGGCCGACGAATGGGTCTGCCCGTGCCCGCAGGCCGAGTTCTGGGCCGTCGGCGCGTTCTACACCGACTTCACGCAGACGGAAGACGCCGAGGTCGTGCGGCTTCTGAGCCGCGCCGACCCCGGCGTCGTGGCCGTCGAGGACTGAATCCCGTTTCGAAGCGTTTCAGCCCCGTGGTCTCAGCCCCGTGGCTTCAGCCGCATGGATTCACTCCTGGGCGAGCGCCATCCGCAGCGTGTCGAGGCCCACACCGCCGAGGCGCAGGGCACGCATGTGGAATCGCTTGATGTCGAAGGCGTCGCCCTCGCGCTCTGCGACGTCGTCGCGGATCTGCTCCCAGATGCGCTGACCCACCTTGTACGAGGGGGCCTGGCCGGGCCAGCCGAGGTAACGGTTGACCTCGAACTGGATGAACTCGTCCGACATGTTCACGTTCCGTCGCATGAACTCCAGCGCGTAGGAGGCGTCCCACGTGCCGGCGCCGTCGAGGCGCGGCTTCCCGAGGTGCACGCCGATGTCGAGCACGACGCGGGCGGCACGCATCCGCTGACCGTCGAGCATGCCGAGGCGGTCGGCCGGATCGTCGAGATAGCCGAGCTGTTCCATGAGCCGCTCCGCGTAGAGGGCCCACCCCTCCGCGTGCCCGCTCGACCCGGCGAGCAGGCGGCGCCACGAGTTCAGCTCCGAGCGGTTGTAGACGGCCTGGGCGATCTGCAGGTGGTGACCGGGAACACCCTCGTGGTAGACGGTCGTGAGCTCGCGCCACGTGTCGAACGAGGTCACGCCCTCCGGCACCGACCACCACATGCGGCCAGGGCGGGAGAAGTCGTCGGTCGGACCCGTGTAATAGATGCCACCCTCGTTGGTGGGCGCGATCATGCACTCGAGGCGCTTGATCGGCTCGGGAATGTCGAAGTGGGTCTTGCCGAGTTCGGCGACGGCCCGGTCGCTCGTCTCCTGCATCCACTTCTGGAGCGCCTCGGTGCCGTGCAGCTTTCGCGACTCGTCGGCCTCCAGGAACGCGACCGCCTCCTCGACACTCGCCCCTGCCTTGATCTCGTTGGCGATCGACTCCTGCTCGGCGACCATGCGCGCGAGCTCCTCGATGCCCCACTCGTACGTCTCGTCGAGGTCGATCACGGCGCCGAGGAAACGGCGGGAATGAAGCGCGTACAGGTCGCGGCCCACTGCGTCGTTCTCGGCGGCCTCCGGCGCCAGCTCCGTTCCCAGGAACGAGGCGAGCGCATCGTAGGCGACGCGCGCCGCGTTCGCGTTGTCGGTGAGGTCGCGCGCGAGCGAGGCAGGAAGGTTCCCCTCGGCGGGCGCCGCGTCACCGGCGAAGGTGGCGAAGAAGCCGTTATCGGCCGTGTACCGGGCGATCTGCGTGACGACCTCGGTCACCTGGCGACGAGCCGGCACGGTGCCCTGCGCGATCCCCGACCGCAACGTCTCGATGTACCCTTCGATCGCCGCAGGAACGGCCTTCAGTCGGGCCGAGACGACCGACCAGTCGTCGACGGTGTCGGTGGGCATCAGGTCGAAGGTGCTGCGGATGTCCTGCGCGGGCGACGCGATCACGTTGACGTCACGGAGGTGCGACCCTGCTTCGTGCAGCTCGATGAGGAGCCGCAGGTCGCCGGCGAGGTCGGCCTTGGTGACGACGTCGACGTCGTCCACAGGCTCCGCAGCCTCCAGTGAGCTGAGAGCGGCCTTCGCGGCCTCGTAGCCGCGCTCGGCGCCCTCGGGCGACAGGTCGTCGAGGCGATCGTTGTACTCGAAGCGGCCGATGTAGGTGGCAAGGCCGGGCGAGAGCTCCGCGGCGGTGTCGACCCAGGCGTCAGCGATCGTGTCGATCGGCGTAGGTGTGCGCTGTGCGTCAGTCATCCTCCGAGCCTAGCCCGCCGCTCTGCCGCGCTCGGTGACGCTCGCGTCAGTGTCCTGCCGCGTCCCAGTCGGGGCCGCGTCCGATCTGCACGTCGAGCGGCACCGAGAGGTCGGCTGCGTCGCCCATGCGGGTCTTCACGATCCGCTCGACGGTGTCCCACTCCCCTGCCGCGACCTCGACCACGAGCTCGTCGTGGATCTGGAGCAGCACGCGTGACTCCAGCTTCTCCGACACGAACTCGTCGTGGATGCGGAAGAGCGCGATCTTCATGATGTCGGCCGCGCTCCCCTGGATCGGGGCGTTGAGCGCGGCGCGCTCGGCGTTCTCGCGCAGCACCCGGTTGGGGCTCGTGAGGTCGGGGAACGGCCGGCGCCGGCCGAAGATGGTCTCGGTGTAGCCGTCGATGCGCGCTTGGGCGACCGAGGAGCGCAGGTAGTCCCGCACCGCACCGAAGCGCGCGAAGTACTCCATCATGAGCTGCTTCGCCTCAGACTGCTCGATACGCAACTGCTTGGAGAGGCCGAATGCGCTCAGGCCGTACACGAGGCCGTACGACATGGCTTTGACCTTGGTGCGCATGGCGGGCGTGACATCGGCGGGATCGACGCCGAACACGCGCGCACCCACGAAGCGGTGGAGGTCCTCGCCCGAGTTGAACGCCTCGATCAGCCCGGGGTCGCCTGACAGGTGCGCCATGATGCGCATCTCGATCTGCGAGTAATCGGCCGTCAGCAGGGTCTCGTACCCCGTACCCACCTCGAAGGCCGCCCGGATGCGACGCGACTCCTCGGTGCGGATGGGGATGTTCTGGAGGTTGGGGTCGGTGCTCGACAAGCGACCGGTCTGGCTCCCCGTCTGCAGGTAGGTGGTGTGGATGCGTCCGTCGGCACCGATCGCCGCGTCGAGCGACTCGATGATCTGTCGCATCTTGGTCGCCTCGCGATGCTGGAGCAGAAGGTCGAGGAACGGGTGCGGGTTGGTCTCCTGCAGATCCGCGAGCACGGCTGCGTCGGTCGAGTACCCCGTCTTGGTCTTGCGGGTCTTCGGGAGCTGCAGTTGATCGAACAGCACCTCCTGCAGCTGCTTCGGGGAACCGAGATTCACCTCGCGGTCGATCTCGGCGTAGGCGAGCCTGCGCGACCGCGTCGGCGCGCGCCGCCAGCTCGGCGGAGAACTCAGACAGCAGATCGTGCGACACCGCGACGCCCGCCAGCTCCATGTCGGCGAGGGTGTCGAGCGTGGGCAGCTCGATGTCGGTCAGCACGGCCGCCACCGGCTCGGGCAGCTCTTCCTGAAGCGCCTTCCCCGCCCGGAGCAGGAACCACGACAGCTGCCCCGGCGTCGCGCCCTCGGTCTCGGGAACGAGTTGCGAAGGGTCGGCCTCGGGCAGCTTCTCGCCCAGGTAGCGTTCCACCAGATCGGCGAGCCGCTTGTCGGGGAAGCTGGGGCGCAGGAGCCACCCCGCGAGGATGGGGTCGAACGAGAGCCCGCCGAGCCGGATGCCGACGCGTCGCAGCGCCTTCACCTGCGGCTTGGCGTCGGCCATCATCTTCGGCGCGTCGCTCTCGAGCCAGCCCCGGAGCGCGTCGGCGACCTCGTCGGACCAGGTCGCCTCGACCGCCGCGTCTGCTGTCGCGAGTCCGACACGGTGAGGCAGCCCACCCGCGATCGTGACCGTCACACCGAGCGGACCGCTGGACGCATGCGCGGCCACCCAGCCGGCCAGGGCGGTGGCATCGGGCTCGGACGCCGTCGGCGCCGTCACGACCGGCGCGTCGTGCGTCGGGGCGTCGATCTCGCCGGCGGCCTCGAAGACGCGCGGCAGGAGCGTGCGGAATTCGAGCCGGGCGAAGATGTCGCGCACAGCCTGCGCGTCGATCGGCTGCACGGCGAGGTCGGCCGGGCCCACGGGGAGCTCCACGTCACGCAGGAGCGCGTTGAGGGAACGGTTGCGACGCACTACGTCGACGTTCTCGCGCAGATTGCCGCCCACGACGCCCTTGATTTCGCCCGCCCGTTCGAGGAGCGCGTCGAGCGAACCGAACTGCGTCAGCCACTTGACCGCCGTCTTCTCCCCCACCTTCGGGACGCCGGGCAGGTTGTCGCTCGTCTCTCCGACGAGGGCAGCGATGTCGGGGTAGTTGTGGGGCGGCAGGCCGTACTTCTCGACGACCGCCTCGGGTGTGTAGCGCTTGAGCTGCGAGACGCCCTGCACGTTCGGGTACAGGAGCGTCACGTCATCTGTGACGAGCTGGATCGTATCGCGGTCGCCGGAACAGACGAGCACGTCGAAGCCCTGTGCGGCGCCCTGGGTCGCGAGTGTCGCGAGGATGTCGTCGGCTTCGATGCCCTCCTGCGTCAGCACGGTCACGTTCATCGCCGCGAGGCACTCCTGCAGCAGGGGGATCTGACCCTTGAACTCGGCAGGCGACTCCGACCGATTCGCCTTGTACTCGGAGTACTGCTCGGTGCGGAAGGAGTGACGCGACGTGTCGAACGCGACGGCGAGGTGCGTCGGCTTCTCGGCCTTGAGAAGGTTGACGAACATCGACAGGAACCCGTAGATGCCATTGGTGTGCTGCCCGTCCTTCGTCGAGAAGTTGTCGACCGGGAGGGCGAAGAAGGCGCGGTAGGCCAGCGAATGGCCGTCGACGACGAGAAGGGTAGGCTTTCCAGAGTCCGTCACCCTGCAAGCCTAGACGCGGCGACGGACACCCCGATAAGCCCCGCACGAAGGTGAGCGATGACGCCCGAGACCTCCTCCCCCGCTCTCGATGGACTCGACTGGGCCGCCCGCCGCGGCATGGGCGCCCTGGCGGAGAAGATGGGCATGAAGTTCACGGAGTTCACCACCGAGCGGTGCGTCGCCACGATGCCCGTCGAAGGCAACACGCAGCCCGTCGGCCTGATGCACGGCGGCGCGTATGTCGTGCTCGGTGAGTCGCTCGGCTCGATGGCGGCGAACCTTCACGCCGGTCCCGACAAGCTCGCTGTCGGCATCGACATCAACGCGACCCACACCCGGTCGGCGACATCGGGCATCGTGACCGGTGTCTGCACGCCGATCCACCTCGGACGCACGCTCACGGTCCACGAGATCGTCGTGACCGACGATCAGGGACGCCGCTGCTCGACCATCCGCATCACGAACATGATCAAGGACCGTCCGGCGTCCTGACGCCGCCGGGCCGCGGATCGACCCGCGAAACGACGACTGGCCGCCGAGAGCGCGGGGTTTACCCAGGTTCTCGGCGGCCAGGAGTCGTCTCGCGGTCGAGCAGCGCGAGGGAGGAGGCGCGGAGCGTCAGCCCTTCTTGGGCGACAGCTGCTCGATGATCGCCTTCGCGACGTCCTGCATGGTGAGGCGGCGGTCCATCGACGCCTTCTGGATCCAGCGGAACGCCTCCGGCTCGCTGAGGCCCATCTTCTCGTTCAGGAGGCCCTTGGCGCGATCGACGAGCTTGCGGGTCTCGAAGCGCTCGACCATGTCGGCCACCTCGGCCTCGAGCGTGATGATCTGCTCGTAGCGCGCGAGCGCGATCTCGATGGCGGGGAGCAGGTCGTTCGGCGTGAACGGCTTCACGACGTAAGCCAGCGCGCCGGCCTCGCTCGCTCGCTCGACCAGCTCCTTCTGGCTGAACGCCGTGAGCAGCACGACGGGCGCGATGTGCGCCTTGCTGAGCTTCTCGGCGGCGCTGATGCCGTCGAGGACGGGCATCTTCACGTCCATGATGACGAGGTCGGGACGAAGCTCGGTGGCCAGCTGGACGGCGGTCTCGCCGTCGCCCGCCTCGCCGACGACGTCGAAGCCGTTGTCACGAAGGATCTCGACGATGTCGAGGCGAATCAGCGACTCATCCTCGGCGACGACGACGCGTCGCGGTGCGGATGCCGTGCCGGCGGTGCTCTGTTCCTGCTCTGTCACCTGACCATCCTAGAGCAGGGAGCGCTTCGCTTCTGCGGTATCGTCGAGGGCAGTGCGCCGGTGTGGCGGAATGGCAGACGCGACCGACTCAAACTCGGTTGCCCGCAAGGGCGTGTGGGTTCGACTCCCACCACCGGCACCAGCAGCCCTCTCCGGCAACCGGTCCTGATCGACCTCCGTCATAGTGTGCACGACATCGGCTGCGCTCAGCACGAGTGGGTCGTGCGTGGCGATGAGCACCGCTCGCCCGCCATCGGCGTATCGGCGAAGGATGTCGACGACGACCACTGCATTCGCCTCATCGAGGTTCGCGGTCGGCTCATCAGCGATCAGAAGTCGCGGGCTCATGATGGCCGCACGAGCGAGCGCTGCGCGCTGCGCCTCTCCGCCGCTGAGCGATTGCGACTTCGCCTGGGACAGGTCACCGAGGCCGAGATCGTCCAGCAAAGCGCGAGCATGCCGTCGCAGTGTTCCTGCCTGTCCCGTGGGCACGGCGGGGAGAAGGATGTTCTCCATCACGGTCAGTCCGGGCAGAAGCGTGGCGGATTGATCGACGAAGCCGGTGTAGACATTGCGTCGCCGAGAGAGCCCCGGCTCATCGGTGTACACGAGGGCCTCACCATCCCATTCGACGACACCGCGCGTCGGGCGCAGCCGTCCATGCGCGACTCGGAGGGCGCTGGTCTTGCCCGACCCGCTTCGCCCGGCAAGGCACACGATCTTTCCGCAGTCCACAGACAGAGACATGCTCGTAAAGAGGGGGGACGCACCGCGCTGGGCGTAGGTGACCTCTACCTCGGCGAGCGACAGTGCATGTCCGCGCTCGGTGATCATCGTTTCTCCTTCGAACCGGCCAAGATCATTGTGGCGACGAGGCCGGTCGACGCCGCGACGGCCGCTGGAACGAGCCCGCCCTGCGACGAGCCGACCGCCAGACTCCAAACCGCCAGCGTCGCGAGCGTGGTAGCGGGTACCGTGGCAGAGGCGACTTCGGTCACGCGGGCGCGCCGACGCTGCGCGTGCGTCCACCCGCACTGCCAAAGCACACGCGCACGTACGCGAAGCTGCGCCGAGAGCATCTTCGCGGTCGCGACAAGGAGGCCTGCGGCGGCGATCAACCCTGTGCACGCGAGGAGCGCATGCGCGACCTGGTTCTGGTCGACGACGAGCGTGGCGATGTCGCTCTTTCCCGAATCCTCGGCGATAGAGGTCACCAGCACCGTCGCCCCGCCGGTCGCGAGGGCCGCCAGGAGCACGGGGGCTGCGGTGAGGATCACGGTCCGCGCATCGCGGGCGGCGAAGAAGGCGCCGGCAACTGAGCAATGTGAGAGCCCGAATCTCCTGCAGTCTCCCCACGGTCGGCGACGTCGAGGCGACCGTGACGGCGCCGTTGTCGTCACACGGATGCCCAGCCATGCAGCGCCCGGCGCGCCCACGAAAGCGATGGCGCACAGCGCCGGGGCGAGGTGGGTGGGAACCGTGTACGAACCGGAATTCGTCACGCTCGCGCACACGGCTCCGGCGACAGCACCCGTGCAGATCAATGCGATGGGGAGGAGGTCTTCACGCCAGAACGCCCGGTGGATCCAGCCGCGCGTCCAGCCGAGGGTGCTCAGCACGCTGGCCGTGTGCCGGCGCGCGGGTAGTTCTGCATACATCAGCAGCGCGAACAGGACGACCGCGCACAGCACGGAGACGAGCGCGAATGCCTGGTTGCCGTCGCTCACCACGGTGTCGACGCGGGAGACCGCTCCCAGTTCGGACCACTCCTGCTCGATGATCACGGGCACGGTCTCGCCGTGAGTGCCACTGTCGTGGTCTGCCGCCGACGGGTAGCCGGACACATCGATCGCCACCGAGGCACGGCTCGACCCCGCGACCATCACGGCGTGGTATCCGTTCGATCTCAGCACATCGACGACGCGTTGCACCTTCGTGAGGTTTTCCGGGGTGTACCCATCCGATACCCCGGCAACCCTCACTCGCACGGAGCTGATGGGGGCCTGCATGCCGAGCAGTCCGGCGGACGCGACGTTCGCGAAGGCGGTGGGCCGCGTCGACGACAGTCCCAGCCCGCTGAAAGAGGGCGGCACACGCTGGGACGTCGCGCCGTCGCCAGCGCGTATGCGAGTTTCGGTGCCGTCGACCGTCGCCAACGGAACGGTGGATGCCGTCGCGTCTGCCGGCGCCGAAAAGGACACCTCGCTCACCGCCACGAGCAGAGAGCCTTGCCCTTCGGCCACAGACGAGGTGTGGACAACCTCGTGCGCGACAGGTTCCGAGCTGCCGCTGCGCGCCTGCGCATCGAAGTCCAGCCACCGGTCACCGGAAGCATCGACGGATTCCGCTGCGGATGGCGTCAGGTACTCGTCGATCTCGAGTGAAAGCCTGTCGCCGCTCGCGTGCGGTCGAAGAGGTGTCGTGAAAGCCCATTCCCGTACGCGGGTGAGGCTGGGAGGTGCGGCGGCGAGGCGATCCCCGCCGTCGAATCCAGGGAGAGGGAAGATTGCTGTCTTCGGATCCGCCGACGCGATCAGCGAGCTCGCGTCGAACGACAACGCCTCGCGCTGATCGCCAGCACGCCCGCTGAGAAGGTCAGCGGGAAAGCGCCACGCGAAGATCCCTCCCGCTCCGCTGTCGGGAGCGATCGTGGGGGCATCGAACCCCGTGTCCACCGTGATCGTCAGGGTCGCGTCGAGGTCGCTGCCCGACGCGACGACGATCGGCATGACCAGTCGCTCACGGTCCCCCTCCCCCGACGCGTGGCTCAGCGGCACGCTTCGCAGCCACGCGCCGACCTCATCCCTCTGGCCCGGAAAGGCGGGATCGCTGTTCGCTTTCTGCAGGTCGCCGACGGAGAAGTCCGGAGCCACGACCGAAAGCGGCGCGAGGATATCGCCCGCGTCGCCCAGCAGACGCCGCTCGGCGGATGGATCTACGAAGAGAATGCGCGGATAGGTCTCGATCAGCGTCGGCAGTTCGAAAAGCAACCGGTCGCCCGACAGGTATCCGGAGGATTGTGTGACGTTCGCCGGTTCGTCGACGGGCGCCCATGTGACGGGCACGCGTTGCACAAGGTGGCAGTTCGGTTCGGCGTCTTTTGAGGTCACGCAGTCGTCGGCGGAGACGATCTCGTCGCCCACGACCCCGACTTGGCTCGCACCGCCGCTGAGGTCCAACACGAGCGCGTACTTTGCATGGCGAAGTGAACGCCGTTCTCGCTCCTCCCCCACCGTCAACGCAAGATCCACTCGAAGGGCATGGACATCGTCGTCGAGCGACGACGGCAGCGGCACTTGGTACATCACGCGTGACCCGTCCGAGCGGGGTCGAATGAGAACGTCTCCAACCGGCGCCGCCACGTCGACGTCTGGCACGGCGCGAATGCGTTCGAGGTCATCCATCGACAGACGCGAACGTGCGGTGGCGATAGCGTACGGCGGCAGCGCATCGCCCGCATCGTCGGCGGTCTGTGCCCGTTCATCCTCCGCCGTCACCAGGATGTCGTACGCACCGCGCCACCGCGAGTCGAGCAGTTGGTGTGCTGCTTCCGTCGCTCCCGCATGCACCCATGCCGTGCCGACAATGGACAGTCCCACCAGCACCGCCGCGCCAGATTTCAGCACCCGCGACCCGCGTGAGCTCAGCGGAACCCTGCGGAACCTCGTCCTCACGCGGCGGCGCGTTCTGGTCGCATCCTCAGACTGCACGCGTCAACTGTGGATGAACCACGGGATGCTGGTGGCCCCCTTATACGACCCAGTGCCGGTCACCACGCGCTTGCAGGGGGCCTTGAAGTAGTACTGCTCGTATCTTCCGGTCCAGCCATAGTTGCCGCGTTCGACCCAGCCCGTCTTCTGCGTCTTGGGCACCTTCCATGAGTACGCCGCTTCAGTGGTGGTCTGTCGTGCGTACGAGACAGAGATGCCTACGGCCATGCTGACGTTTGCAAACACCACCCCAGCGCCTGCAGTTCCCGTGACCGTGAGACTGCCCGTCGTCGTCCAGGACGAACCCACCTTTACCTGAATAGTGCCGCCGGCCTGACCGTAAATCCCGTTGCCCTTGTTGCCGACATACGTGGCCGTCTTGGTGAAGATCTTTGCCGAGGGTGACGACCCCGATTCGCAGGTTGCGGCAGACGCCGATGGGGACGCCGCGAAGGCAGAACTAATGGAAAGCGCGGAAACCAGGAGGAGCGCAATGACGTGTGCTTATTTCGATCGAGCTTTCATACGAACCTTCCCAGAATTGATCGGACGCGGATCAACGGGCAGATACCCGCTGAAGAATGGAGACCCGGAATGAGGTGTTCGGCTTGACGGTGACTTCGACCTGGAGATCGGACAGCCGGCCGGAGATGGGGGCCGTGGTGTAGAGCACGATCCCCGACTGCGGGCAGTTGTCGCCCCAGGTACGGTCGACGATTCGGTTGTCCCGAACGATCGCGACTTCGTAGTTGGTCTGAGCGTCACAGAAGATGGCCAGCACGAGCGATACTTCTGTTCCCGACAGGGCGGGAAGGTCGAAGCTCGTTGGGCCTGATGCTGCGGACTCGAACAGCGTGACAGCCGGGAAATCTAGAGGATCCGCCGCCGGGAACCGCTCGATGAACTCGCTCAAGAACATCGCGTTCTCGCCGTAGAGGGCGCCCACTCCCCCGTCCGGCGTTGGCGAGGCGGATGCCGTCGGGGTCGGGCTGACGGGCGCGGCAGCCTGGCAGGCGGTCAACATCAGCAGCAGCGCGACCGCACACATCAGGGGGAGACTCTTCGACACATGAGATGTCTAGCAGCGGAGGTGGCCCGTGCAGCGGCTTCCTCCTGGATCTCGGTAGCGCGGAAATGCAGATCGGTGCGCGTGCTCTCGCATTAGGTGTGATACCGCGGGCGGTGCGTGCGATGTGCGGTCCGTCTGGGTGCGCATCCACGCGCGATGCGCCCGAGCGGCTACGAATGCCGGACCGTTTCGCTACGGAAGCCGCAGCCCTTACTACGGTGACCGCCTGTTGCGCGCGCTTCCGGCTGGTGTGATCGGAGTCGTTCCGCCGTGAACTCATCGGCGGAGAGAGACCATCACGCCGAAGCGTGCGATCCACGCTCGACCGGCCAGCCCCGCATTCCGGGGTGAGAGAGGAGCACCGCATGACGAACGACACCATCCCCACCACGGCCTCCACCGAGGACGAACGCCGCAAGCGCCGGGCCGGAGCCGCCTGGTTCCGCGGGCGCACCCTCGCCGCCGCCACCGTGATCGCGGCCGCCGGCGTCGGCATCACCCTCGCGGCCTTCACCGACAGCGGCATCGTCCAGTTCGACGACGTGACCGCGTCGTCGGCCGACGTCGATCTGCTGTTCAACGGCGAGGAGGGGAACCCCGACGCCGTCGTGCTGACCTGGGATCAGGACGCCCTCGTCTCGGGTGCCCTCCTGCCGGGCGAGTCGCTCACGACGTCGCTGGACGTCACCAACGTCGGCGCCGCGACCGCAGCGGTCGTCGTGACTCCCGACCTCGCGGGCACCCCCGTCGAGGGCCTGGAGATCTCGATCAACGGTGCCGCCCCGGTTCCGCTCGCCGAGCTGAGCCTCGACGACTTCACCATCGCGGGCTCCGGCGCCGAGACCGTGACGTACGACTTCACGCTCACCGCCACCGCGGCTCTCCCGCAGGGCCAGGCCACGAGCGGCATCACGCTCCAGTTCGACGCCGAAGCGGTTCGCTGAGCGTCGCCGACCCCCGAATGAACGACGGGCGGGAGCAGGCTGGCACCCGCCCGTCGCGGCACAAGGAGAACGTCATGACACGGAGACCGAGCTCGCCGGCCCCGAAGCCGCTTCGCGGCGTGGTTCGAGTCGCGCGCGCGATTCTCAACGCGGCCGCGGCCCTCGGGGCTGCGGTAGTGCTCGTCGCGCTGATCGCCCTTCTGTTCGGTATGCGCCCCGTGATCTTCGTGTCGGGCTCGATGTCGCCGGCGATCGGCACGGGGTCGCTGGCGCTGACCGTGCCCGTCGCTGCGACAGACATCGGCGTCGGCGACATCGTCACCACTCCCCGCGCCAGAGACGGCGTGCTCGTCACCCATCGCGTCACGAGCATCGAACGCGATGCGGAGTCGGATCGTTGGCTCCTGCGCATGCAGGGCGACGCGAACAAGGCGATCGACGCGGAGACCTACGACGTCACGAATGGAGCGGCTCGCGTGGTCTGGCACGCAGAAGGGTGGGGGCGGGTCATCGCCGCCGTCGACAGCGTGTGGGTGGTCGGTGCGGCCGTCGCGCTCGTGATCATCGCCCTCTGGCCGTCGCGGCGGCGCACGCGGACTGCGGACGCCGAGACGCCGCTCAACGGAGCAGGGGCTGCCACTGATCGAGCTGCCGACGCGACGTGAAGCCGAGCTTCCGGAGCCCGCGCAGCATGTGGCTCTCGACGGTGCGAACGCTCACGAAGAGATCCTCGGCGATCTCCGCGTTCGTCCATCCCTGACGTGCGCGGGTGAGCACCTCCATCTCGCGCGCAGACAGGGATTCGTTCGGGTTCCGGGTGAGGCCGCCTGCCGCCTCGAGATGGTCGACGATCGCATCACCGAGCCGCTCTCGCAGCGAACCCGGCTCGACGTCGGCGCCTCTCTCTGCGGCCGCGCGCAGGGCGGCGCGCACGAGCGGACCACCCGGCCGGAAGCCGCCCACGGCCCGGAGGACGTCATCGGCGGTGCCCGAGTCGATGACGCCGTGCAGGGTGAGGAACCGGTCCACCAGGGGCACCTCGACGGCTGCCGCGCGCTCGCGGAGCGATGCCAGACGCGAGGCGCTCAGCGGCACCGGCATGAGAGCCGCACACAGCAGTCCCGCCGTCATGAGGCCCGCCGCCTCCAGTCGCTCCCCCGCCTCCCACAGTTCGTCGCACGCGTGTGTCGTCTCGGGCGCGCTCTCGTCGGTGGCGACTGCCAGCTCCGCACGTGTCCACGGGAGCATGATGTCGATGAGGCGGGTGCCTGTCGACGGGAGCTGCTCGAGCTCTTCGAGAAGGCCGGCCGCAAGTGCGAGGTCTCCGGCGCGGGCCCGGATGATCGACGCGAGCCCGAGGATCCGTTCGTCGTAGCCGACGGTGAGCACCCCGCCGCGACCGAGACGCATTGCCACCCCCAGCGCCCGCCAGGCTTCAGGCAGACGCCCGTCGAAGAACATCGCAGTGCCGAGGCCGCGGCAGGCCAGGCGAGCAGCCAGCGGATCGAGGTCGTCCTGGGCGGCGGCGAGCCGTGCAGCGAAGACATCCTCCGCCTCGGCCGTGCGGTTGCAGAGGAGGAGCGCTTCGCCCCACACCGACAGGATGTTGTCGCCGAAGGGAGCATCGGGGTCGACGGGGTCGTCGGCCCACATGTCGAGCACACGCTGCGGTCGCCCCGCCTCGACCAGACCCGCGCCTGTCAGGAACATCACACCGTTCGCCGTCGTCGGGTCGGGAGCGGGGACCTCGGCGGCGGCACGCCAGACCTCGACGACGGACTGACCTGCCCGAAGGCGATCGACGATGCCGGTGATCGTCGCGGGAGGCTCGCTCTCCGCCGACGCGCCCACATCCTCGCCGAGCGCGGCGGTCGAATCGCCGCGCCATGACTCCCACTGCCCACGGAGCAGAGACAGTTCTGCCAGGGCATCCGGAGAGTCGTCGGCCGAGATGGCCGTGCCGGCGAATACCTCCGCGAGCGCATCGTCGTCGGTCTCCGTCGTCAGCAGCGGGCGCAGCAGCTCGAGCGCCGCCCCCACGGTGGGCGTTGCCCGCCACGCGTCCCACAGCAGCGCCGTGTGCACGCGGAACCGTTCCGTCAGGCTGCTGATCGCGACGACCATGGCATCCGCCGTGGAGGTGCCCGACGGCGACTCCTGCCACCAGGAAGGCGACGTCCGCCCGCGCGTGTCCGAGCGGGCGGCGTCGGTCTGCCCATCGATGGGAGCGGGCGAGGGGAACACCCTTCCCCCGTCGACGAACTCGACGCCCACCTTCTCCTGAGCGTGCACGAGAGCCCGAGCCAGGGCGGGCGGGGTGACCACGACCACATCCGATCGTCCCGTGCTGCGAACGGCCACCAGACGCGAGGCGACCAGGCTGCGAAGCTCGGCACTGCCGACGAGTGACGCCGCGCGTTCGAGAGGGATCGGCCCGCACCAGGCGAGCACGGTCAGTGCCGACCGCAGGGCCGTGGGGATGCCGCCGCACCAGTCGTCGACGAATGGAGAGACGTCGAGCGCATCGAGTTCCACGGTGGTCGCCCAGCGCTCGCCGGAGCCTTGCGCGACGTCGGGAGCAGCCGCGGCGATCAGCCCGACCGCGACCCGGGGGCTTCCGCCGGAAAGAGCCGCGATGCGGGCGGCGACGCTCGGGCTGGCGATCGCACCGGAGCGCTGTTCCACCAGGGTGGTGATGTCACGCACCCCGAGCGGCGTCATCTCGACGACCACGCTCGAACGGTGTCGCACGGCATCTTCGTGGGCGACGTGCGAGAACGGCAGCGAAGTAACGATGCGCATCTGCGGGAACGCTTTGCTCGCGTAGTCGATCGCGGACATCGAGAGCCGATCGAGGAGGTGGGCATCGTCGATGAGCAGTGTTCCGCTCTGGCCTTCGAAGAGCTCAGCAAGGCGCTGCGTGAGCTGAGCGAGCCCGGCGTGGCCCGGCGCCGTCACATGCCAGGTCGGGTCGACCAGCACCGCTGCCAGCGGCGTCTCCTCAGCGCCCGCCAATCCGCGGATGAGCGCGGTGGCCCGACGTACACCCAGGTGGTCTTTGTGGAGCAGATCGACGACGGTGGATTTTCCTGCGCCGTTCCGCCCCGTGAGCTGGACGTCCAGTCCCTTTCCCAGCCAGCGCGTCACCTGCGACACGGTGTCGGCGTGCAGTGGCATCTGACCACCCTTCTCGTCGGGATGTCGCCGCGGTCCCGCCGACGGAGTCGGTGCGGCACACGCGATCGGATCACCGCTGAGCGTAGGTGATGACGGGCCTCGGCGGGAGGGAGGTGGGCCGGACGGCGGCGATCACCTCACGGAGTGGCGCCCTGTGATTCCTCACGGGCCAGCCAGTCAAGCATCCGACCGGCGTCATCCGCCCCCTCCGGCTCCTGGAGCGCGGTGATGATGGGCTCGAGCAGACGGCGTCCCTCCTCGTCGAGTCGGTGCGCCAGTTCCTGTGCCGCGGCGTCGGACTCGAGGTGGTCGCCGCGGTACGTCGCCTCCAGCATCTGCGTGAGGAGGGCCCGAGCATCCGAGTCGTCGTGGAGGAGAACAGCCAGCGAGCGGAGTGCCTCGGTGAGCGAGGCGTCGAGCGCGTCGCTGTCGTCGACGTCGTCAGGCCGTGTCGCGTCGTCGCCCGTATCGGGAGTGTGCGTGACCTCGCCGGGCTCCAGATCTTCCTCGCCCGCACCGGGACCCTCCTCGCCGGGCTCGGAATCGTGCGGGTCTTCGTCGGCGTCAGGGCCCTCGGGCCCGGGAACACCGGAGTCGGCGACGGGCTCGTCCGTGTCCACCTCAGGAACGGGCGGGAGCGGGTCGCGCACCACGGGCGGAGGAACCGTCCCGGGCCAGGCCTTCACGGACTCCGAGCCGGCGAAGAAGGAACGGAAGGTCACCTCGCCCGACCCGAGCTCGCCCTGGTGCCCTGTGCCGACCGAGCTGAAGGTGCCATCGGCGGAGAAGATCATCGAGTGCTGCCAGCCGAGATCGGCGCTTTGTACGGAATCGCTCCCCCACGCACTGAGGTCGACGGCGGTCGGCTCCGCGACGGAGACCGTGTCTGGCCCGAGGCCCAACTGTCCGTTCCTGTTCGAGCCCCACGCCCACACGTCGACACCGTCGGTCGCGATGAACGCCATCTCCGCCGCGGTACCGGCGACGCTCGACGAGATCGTGATGATGCCCGCGAGAGACGTCGGCTCGAAGTCGGCGTCGCGGGTGGATGTGAAGACCCGCCCATCCTGCAGGAGCACCAGCCATGTGTCATACGAAAGCGCCACCTCGCGCACCGGTGCCGAGGGAAGTCCCGCGAAGGTGCGACCCGTCGCACTGTGGAGCCGGGTTCCCCACCCGACGACCGTGCCGTCGTCGGTGAACGCCATGGCGGCGTAGCGTGAGGCGTGGATGCCTCTCACGTGGGCCGTGTCCAAGGATTGCGCGGTGACGCGCCCGGGCGTGGAGATGTCTCCGCTGCCGATGCCCATCCGCCCGAGGCGCCCGTCACCGTTGTTGCCCCACGACCAGAGCGCGCCGTCTTCGTCGACGATCAGGAAGAAGTACCCGCCGGTCGCGGCGGCCACGGGACGCGACCACGGCCCGGCCACCTCGGACGGCGTGAGCTGGTCTTCGCCGATGAACCCGCCCGTGACGTCGCCGTTCCCCCACGTCAGTACGCGGCCCGACGCGGTCACGGCGATGGAAGTGTCGACTCCCGCGCTCACCGCAACCACCTTCTCGGAGATGGCGACCCGGACGGGCGTGAACCGGTCCAGGCGGGATCCGTCGCCGAGCTGCCCCCGGTTGTTGTGGCCCCACGCCCACACGCCGCCTTGGCCGTCGATGACGAGCGTGTGCTGCGCCCCCACGGAGATCATCGCGACGGGGAAGGTGACCGGGGCGACCGATGAGATCGCCGACGCCACGGTTCCGGTGACCCGGAATGTCGATCGCGAACTGGCGAAGAGCAGTTCGAATCCGAGGTCTTTCCCCGCGACGGACACGGGTGCCTCCGCGTCTAGTGCGACGGTCACCGTCAGCTGCCGCGCGCCCTCGGTCGGCGAGCCGCCGGCGGGGAGTATGACCGCGCCCTCGTCGAACGACGCCGACAGGAGCGGCGCCGACGTCACGACGGCACCGTCGGCCTCCACGGTGAGGTGCAGGTGCTCGGCCAGCGACGCACCGTCGCCGTCATCGGTCGACAGCTTCGGCGTCGCCATCGACAGGCTGGTGTCGACCGATCCGGAGTTGTAGACGCGGAGGGTGCCGCTGACGGCATCGCCCGGGTGAAGCGCGCTGGTGTCGAGGGTGAGCTCGTGCTCTCTCCCGCCGTCGTCGAAGGCGATGTCGACAGTCGCGGCGGTGACGGAGTCGATCCGTGCGGCGCCGGAGTCGACGAACGCGGCGGCGGTAGGCGTCGTCGAGATGCCGACGAGGGTCAGCACCGACGTCAGGATCGCAGCGCCGGTCTTGTGGAGCCGGGTGATCCGGCTCGGCGCGAATGCCTGCCAGGTTGTCATCGGGAGCCTCCGTAGGTGCGTCGTCCCCCGGGGATCGGGACATCGCTCCTCTGAAGGAAACCAGGCGCGGCACTGAGTCGGCCGCGTACCCCGTAGCGGGCGACGGGATCCCCGTAGACGGCGGCGGATCTTCCGTAGTCCGCGCACGCAAGAGGGGGACGTCGTGCGACGTCCCCCTCCCGCTGCGCGCCGGTTACTTCTCGGCTTTGTAGATCGGCGCCTTGCCGTGCACGGCGTCGCCGATCCGGTGCACGCGGATGTCGTTGGTCGAGCCGATGATTCCGGGAGGCGAACCGGAGATCACGACGACCTTGTCGCCCTCTTCTGCGAGCTTGTTCTTGAGGAAGAAGTCGTCGACCTGCAGGAACATGAGGTCGGTGTGCGCCACGTGCTCGACGAGCGTCGACTGCACACCCCACGTGAGCGCCATGCGGCGACGGATCGCGGGGTCGACCGCGAACGCCATCATCGGGATGCCGGGACGCAGCCGCGACATGCGCCGCGCGGTGTCGCCAGACTCGGTGAAGATGCAGATGAACTTCGCCTCGACGAACTCGGCGACCTCGTTGGCCGCGAGCGTGATGATGCCGCCCTGCGTGCGAGGACGCGTGGTGAACGGCGCGATGCGCTCGAGCCCGTGCTCCTCGGTCGACGCGACGATCTTCGCCATCGTCTCGACGACGACGACCGGGTACTTGCCGACGCTCGTCTCGCCCGAGAGCATGACGGCGTCCGCTCCGTCGAGTACGGCGTTGGCGACGTCGCTCGTCTCGGCGCGGGTGGGCACGGGGTTCTCGACCATCGACTCGAGCATCTGCGTCGCCACGATGACGGGCTTCGCCATGCGGCGGCACAGCTCCACCGCGCGCTTCTGCACGATCGGCACGGCTTCGAGCGGCAGTTCGACACCCAGATCGCCACGGGCGACCATGATGCCGTCGAACGCGTCGATGATCTCTTCGAGGTTGTCGACGGCCTGCGGCTTCTCGATCTTCGCGATGACGGGGACCTTGCGCCCCTCCTCCGCCATGATCTCGTGCACGCGCGTGACGTCGGCCGCGTTGCGGACGAACGACAGGGCGATGATGTCGGCGCCGGCCTGGAGGCCCCAGCGGAGGTCGGCCTCATCCTTCTCGGACAGGGCCGGCACGCTGACGGCGACGCCCGGCAGGTTGATGCCCTTGTTGTTCGACACGGGGCCGGCGACGATGACCTTGGTCGTCACGACCGGGCCGTCGACGCTCTCGACCTGGACGCGCACCTTGCCGTCGTCGATGAGCAGGAAGTCGCCCGGCTTCACGTCGCCGGGGAGCCCCTTGAATGTGGTGGAGACGAGCTCCTTGGTCCCCGGGACGTCGTCGGCGGTGATCTTGAAGATGTCGCCGACGGCGAGATCGTGGGGGCCGTCGGTGAACTTGCCGAGGCGGATCTTCGGGCCCTGCAGGTCGACCAGGATGGCGACGGCGCGTCCGGTGTCTTCGGCGGCCTTGCGGACATTGGCGAAGCGCACTTCGTGCTCCGCGTACGACCCATGGCTGAGGTTCATGCGGGTCACATCGACACCGGCCTCGATGATCGCTCGGATCATCTCATAGGACTCGGTGGCGGGACCCAGGGTTGCGACGATTTTCGCGCGTCTCACTGACTGACTCTCCGGTCTTTCTCGGTTCATGGGATGGCTCTCAGCCTACGCCTAGGCGGACTGGAGACCGATGGCGACATCGTTCGGCCGCACGGGCGACGGCAGGTTGGTCTTCCCCATCAGGTATTCGTCGACCGACGCTGCCGCGGCACGGCCCTCGGCGATGGCCCACACGATGAGGGACTGCCCGCGCCCGGCATCCCCGGCCACGAACACCCCTGAAGCGGTGGACTGGTAGTCGTCGCCGCGCTCCACGTTGCCGCGGCCGGTGAAGACCGTGCCCAGCTGACCTTCGAGCACGTCGCGCTCGGGGCCGGTGAAGCCCATCGCGATCAGCACGAGGTCGGCGGGGATCTCGCGCTCCGTGCCGCTCTTGGGCACGCGGCGGCCGTCTGCGGTGTACTCGGTCTCGGCGATGCGGAGTGCACGCACCTCGCCTGCTTCGTTGCCGAGGAACTCGACGGTCGACGCGAGGTAGGAGCGCTCTCCGCCCTCCTCGTGCGCCGACTGCACTTCGAACACGGTCGGCATCATCGGCCACGGCTGGTGGTCGGGGCGGCCCGCCGGGGCTGCTTGCCGATCGCGAGGTTGGTGACGCTGAGCGCACCCTGGCGGTGGGCCGTGCCGATGCAGTCCGCGCCGGTGTCGCCGCCGCCGATGACGATGACGTGCTTGCCCTCGGCGTGGATCTGATTCGGCACCTGGTCGCCGGCGGTCGCCTTGTTCGACTCCACGAGGTACTCCATCGCGAAGTGGACGCCCGCGAGGTCACGACCCGGGATCGCCAGGTCGCGCGGCAGGGTCGCGCCGGTCGCGATGACGACGGCGTCGTAGCGCGCGCGGAGGTCGGCCCACGAGATGTCCTTGCCGATCTCGACGCCGGCACGGAACCGGGTGCCCTCGTCCTGCATCTGCCGGAGACGCGACTCGAGGTGACGCTTCTCCATCTTGAAGTCGGGGATGCCGTAGCGGAGGAGCCCTCCGATGCGGTCGTCGCGCTCGTACACGGCGACGGTGTGGCCCGCGCGGGTGAGCTGCTGCGCCGCGGCGAGGCCTGCGGGGCCCGACCCGACGACGGCGACGGTCTTCCCCGTGAGCCGCGCCGGCGGCTCCGGCTCGACCCATCCGTTCGCGAACGCGTCGTCGATCGTCGAGACCTCGATCTGCTTGATCGTGACGGCGGGCTGGTTGATTCCCAGCACGCACGAGCTCTCGCACGGAGCCGGGCACAGCCGCCCGGTGAACTCCGGGAAGTTGTTCGTCGCGTGCAGACGCTCGATCGCCGCTCGTCCCTCGCCGCGCCACATCAGGTCGTTCCACTCCGGGATGAGGTTGCCGAGCGGGCAGCCCTTGTGGCAGAACGGGATGCCGCAGTCCATGCAGCGACCGGCCTGGCGGCGCAGCACGGCCGAGTCGCCCGGCTCGTACACCTCTTTCCAGTCCATGATGCGGACAGGGACGGGCCGGCGCGGCGGGAGCTCGCGCTCGGTGGTCTTGAGGAAGCCCTTAGGGTCAGCCACCGGTCACCTCCAGGATGCGGGTCCAGACGACGTCGCCGTCGGGGTCGAGCCCCTGATCGGCGGCCTCCTGGCGGGTCTGCAGCACCGCGGCGTAGTCGCGCGGCAGGACACGGACGAAGTTCGAGATCTCGTTCTCGAAGTCGTCGAGGAGAGCGGCTGCCAGCGTCGAGTCGGTCTCGGCGACATGCTGCTCGAGCAGGTCGCGAAGCATCTCGGCGTCGCCGGACCCGAGCTCGAGCAGCTCCAGCTCGCCGCTCTGCAGGGCCTCGCGGTTGACGAGACTCCTGTCGAGCTTGTACACGTAGGCCGTTCCTCCCGACATCCCGGCTCCGAGGTTGCGCCCCGTCGTCCCGAGGATCACGGCGAGGCCGCCCGTCATGTACTCCAGTGCGTGATCGCCCACGCCTTCCACGACGGCGGTCGCGCCAGAGTTTCGCACGAGGAACCGCTCCCCCACGACACCGCGCAGGAACATGGTGCCCTGCGTCGCGCCGTAGCCGATCACGTTGCCGGCGATCACGTTCTCCGACGCGTCGAAGACGGCCGCGCGCGGCGGCCGCACGACGACCTGGCCGCCCGAAAGACCCTTGCCGACGTAGTCGTTGGAGTCTCCTTCGAGTCGGAGCGTGATGCCCGCCGGAAGGAACGCGCCGAACGACTGGCCGGCCGAACCGGTGAGGTTGACCTCGATCGAACCCGAGGGCAGGCCGTTCGCGCCGTGCGCGAGCGTGACGCGGTTGCCGAGCATGGTGCCGACGGCGCGCTCCGTGTTGCGGATGGGAAGGTCGATCGCGATGTGGCCGCCGTGGACGATGACGTCCTGGGCCCGCTCGATCAGCTGCACATCGAAGTGCTGATCGAGCTCGTGGTCCTGCGTGCGCATCGCGCGGCGCGGCACGTCCGCAGCGAACGCCGGTCCCTCGAGGATCGGCGCGAGATCGAGTCCGCTCGCCTTCCAGTGCTCGACCGCGCCGTTGACGTCGAGCAGCTCATTGTGGCCGACGGCCTCGTCGAGGCTGCGGAAGCCGAGCTCCGCGAGGTACTCGCGCACTTCCTCGGCAATGAACTCCATGAAGTTCACGACGAATTCCGGCTTGCCGGTGAAGCGCTCGCGCAGCACGGGGTTCTGCGTGGCCACACCCACGGGGCACGTGTCGAGGTGGCAGACGCGCATCATGATGCAGCCCTCCACCACCAGCGCCGTGGTCGCGAAGCCGAACTCCTCCGCCCCGAGCAGCGCGGCGATGATCACGTCGCGGCCGGTCTTGAGCTGACCGTCGGCCTGCACCACGACGCGGTCGCGCATGTCGTTGAGCATCAGCGTCTGCTGGGTCTCGGCCAGGCCGAGCTCCCACGGGGTGCCCGCGTGCTTGAGCGAGTTGAGCGGGCTCGCGCCGGTTCCGCCGTCGTGACCAGACACGAGGATGACGTCGGCGAGAGCCTTCGCCGTGCCCGCCGCGACCGCACCGATGCCGGACTGGCTCACGAGTTTCACGTGCACACGCGCGGCCGGGTTGGCGCGCTTCAGGTCGAAGATCAGCTGCTTGAGGTCTTCGATCGAGTAGATGTCGTGGTGCGGCGGGGGCGAGATGAGCCCGACCCCGGGCGTGCCGCCACGGGTGCGCGCGATCCACGGGTACACCTTCGCGGGAGGGAGCTGTCCGCCCTCACCCGGTTTCGCGCCCTGCGCCAGCTTGATCTGGATGTCGTCGGCGTGGGTCAGGTACATGCTGGTGACGCCGAACCGTCCCGACGCCACCTGCTTGATCGCGCTGCGCCGTTCGGGGTCGAGCAGCCGGTCGAGGTCCTCGCCGCCTTCACCCGTGTTCGACTTGGCGCCGATCCGGTTCATGGCGATCGCCAGCGTCTCGTGAGCTTCCTTCGAGATCGAGCCGTAGCTCATCGCGCCGGTGGAGAACCGCTTGACGATCGACGAGACCGGCTCGACCTCGTCGAGGGGCACGGGGGGACGCTGGCCGTGCTTGAGGCGGAAGAGGCCGCGGAGGGTCTTGAGCTCAGCCGCCTGGTCGTCGACGAGCTTCGTGTACTCGCGGAAGATGTCGTATCGGCGCGTGCGGGTGGAGTGCTGCAGCCGGAACACGGTGTCGGGGTTGAACAGGTGCGGGGCACCGTCGCGGCGCCACTGGTACTCGCCGCCGGTCCACAGCCGTTCGTGGGCACGGGCGGCGCTGTCCTCCGGATAGGCGTAGTCATGCCGCGCCTGATTCTCAGCGGCCACCTCGGTGATGCCGATGCCGCCGAGCTTCGTCTCGGTGCCGGTGAAGTACCGGTCGACGAACTCCTGCGAAAGGCCTACGGCTTCGAACACCTGGGCGCCCGCGTAGGACGACACGGTCGAGATGCCCATCTTCGACATGATCTTCAGCACGCCCTTGCCGAGCGCGTAGATGAGGTTCTTGACGGCCTTCTCGGGCGTCACGCCGGTGATGAATCCGGCGCGCACGAGGTACTCCACCGTCTCCATGGCGAGGTACGGGTTGACCGCCGAAGCACCGTAGCCGATCAGGGTCGCGACGTGATGCACTTCGCGCACGTCGCCGGCCTCGACCACGAGACCGACCTTCATGCGGTTCTCCTGGCGGATGAGGTGGTGGTGCACAGCGGAGAGCATCAGCAGCGACGGGATCGGGACGAGGTCCTTGTTCGAGTCGCGGTCGCTCAGGATGATGAACTCCGCGCCGCCCGCGATCGCCGCATCGACCTCGGCGCACATCGCGTCGAGGCGGTCCTCCATCGCGTGGGGGCCCTGGTCGAAGTGGTACAGGCCACGGATGATCACCGAGCGCCGCCCGGGCAGCGCCTTGTCGACGTTCTGGAGCTTCGCAAGCTCGTCGTTGTCGATCACCGGGAAGTCCAGCGTGACGGTGCGCGTGTGGTCGGGGCCCCACGCCAGGAGGTTGCGTTCGGGGCCCAGGCCGAGACCGAGCGAGGTGACGACCTCTTCGCGGATCGAGTCCAGCGGCGGGTTGGTGACCTGCGCGAACTGCTGGGTGAAGTAGTCGAAGAGCAGGCGTGGGCGCTCGCTGAGCACGGCGATCGGGGCGTCCGACCCCATCGCTCCGAGCGGCTCGGCACCGGTCTGGCCCATGGGCGTGAGGAGGATGCGCACCTCCTCCTCCGTGTAGCCGAAGGTGCGCTGGCGTCGAGTGATCGACGCGATCGGATGCACGATGTGCTCGCGCTCCGGAAGGTCCTTGAGTCGCACGCGACCGGCGTCCAGCCACTCCTGCCAAGGCTCCATCGCTGCCAGCTGCGCCTTGACCTCTTCGTCCTCGATGATCCGCCGCTGGGCGGTGTCGACGACGAACATGCGTCCGGGGCGCAGGCGGCCGCGTCGCTTGATGCGCTCGGGCTCGAAGTCGAGCACTCCGGTCTCGCTGCCGATGACGATCAGGCCGTCGGTGGTCTCGGTCCAGCGTCCGGGACGCAGTCCGTTGCGGTCGAGGGTCGCGCCGACGAGCGTGCCGTCGGTGAAGATCAGCGCGGCGGGCCCGTCCCACGGTTCCATCTGCATCGCGTGGTACTCGTAGAACGCACGCAGGTCGGGAGCGATGTCGGCCTGCTTCTCGTACGCCTCCGGGACCATCATCATGATCGCGTGCGGGAGGCTTCGGCCCGTGAGCGTCAGGAGTTCGAGCACCTCGTCGAACGAGGCGGAGTCGCTGGCGCCCTCGGTGCAGATCGGCAGCAGCGGGCGGATGTCGCCGAGCAGCTCCGACTCGAGCTGCGACTGCCGCGCCCGCATCCAGTTGCGGTTGGCGCCGACCGTGTTGATCTCGCCATTGTGGGCGAGCATCCGCAGCGGCTGGGCAAGCGGCCACGACGGGAACGTGTTGGTGGAGTAGCGCGAGTGCACGACGGCGAGCTCGCTCGCGAAGCGCTCGTCCTGAAGGTCGGGGTAGAACGGCTCGAGCTGGAGGGTCGTGACCATGCCCTTGTAGCCGATGGTGCGGCTCGACAGCGAAACGAAATACGCACCGAGCTCATGCTGAGCGCGCTTGCGGAGCCGGTACGCGCGGCGGTCGAGGTCGATGCCGGACAGGGCCGGTGCGTCACCGACGGCAGGGCGGGAGAGGAAGAGCTGCTCGAAGGCGGGGCGGGCGGCGAACGCCAGCTTGCCCAGGTTGTCGTCGGCGGTCGGGACATCGCGCCAGCCGAGCACGGTGAGCCCTTCGCTCGCGGCGAGGGCCACGATCCGCTCCTTCAGCGCGGTGCGCTCTTCCTCGTCGAGCGGAAGGAACGCCATCCCCGCCGCGTACTCCCCCACCGGCGGCAGGTCGAACCCGACCACGGCACGGAAGAAGTCGTCGGGCATCTGCGTGAGGATGCCTGCGCCGTCTCCGGTGCCCGCATCGGAGCCGATCGCGCCGCGGTGCTCGAGGTTGCGCAGCGCCGTCAGCGCCAGCTCGACGATGTCGTGGCCGGCGTGACCGCGCAGCGTGGCGACCATCGCCAGGCCGCACGCGTCCTTCTCGAAGGCAGGGTTGTACATCCCCTGCTTGGCGGGGAACCCGGTCGGAACGCGGGTGACGGTGTCTTCTCGACGGGGGCTCGAAGGCATACCAACCGTCCTCACTTGATGCTCAACTGGGACGACGTCGGCCCTGCGGTGTTATTTCGGGATGACTGGGCTTGTGGCTTTGTCGGCAGTCGCTTCGGGCTCGGGGGGTGCGCTGATGTCCACGAAGTCGTCGTTGCTCTGCGATTGTACAACTCCGTCCGGCGTCCATTCGCGTCCCGCAACATACGGCGACGGCTCGAGACCCGGGTGACGGCGCTTCTGCACGACGAGGATGACCACGCCGACCACCACGCCGAACACCGCCGACCAGACGTTGGTGCGCAGTCCGAAGAAGACCTCGCTCGGGTCGATGCGGATGGACTCCCACACGATCCGGCCGGCGGAGTACCAGATGAGGTACAGCGCGAAGAGGCGTCCCCACTGCAGGCGCAGACGCTTTCCCGCCCACAGCAGCACGATGACGCCGATCGTGTTCCAGATGACCTCGTAGAGGAACGTCGGGTGGAACAGTGTGCCCTCCGGCAGACCTGCCGGCCACGCTGCGTTCGGGTAGTCGATCTCCAGGCCCCAGGGAAGGTCGGTGGGAAGCCCGAAGAGCTCCTGATTGAACCAGTTGCCGAATCGGCCGATGGCCTGCGCGAGGAGGATGCCCGGGGCCAGCGCGTCGGCGAATGTCCAGAAGCGGATTCCCGTCCACTTGCAGCCGAGCCAGGCGCCCACGGCACCGCCGATGAGGGCGCCGTAGATCGCGATGCCGCCCTCCCAGATGCGGAAGATCGCCCAGAAGTCCGTACCATCGCCGAAGTAGAAGCCGGGGTGCGTCGCGACATGGAATGCCCGTGCCGCGATGATCCCGAGAGGAACCGCCAGCAGAGAGATGTCGATGACCACCCACGGTTCGGCACCACGCTTGGTCAGCCGGTGATTGGTGAGCAGGGCGGCCACGACGATGCCCGTGAGGATGCACAGGGCGTAGAAGTGGATCGTCAGCGGGCCGACGGTGAAGAAGCTGATTCCCGGGCTCGGGATGCTCAGTGGGCTCACGAGGGCGGAGGCGGTGTGAGAAAGCACGAGGGAGAGTCTACTTCCGGCAGGCGGATGGGTGAGATTGTGCTCAGCGAGCGGTGCCGCCGCTGAGTGACCGGGCCTCGGAAGCGAGCCCGTCGAGACCGCCGTCGCGCAGGGCACGGACCAGAGCGGTGCCGACGATCGCGCCGTCGGCATATTCGAGGACGCTCGCGACCTGGTCGGCGGTCGAGATCCCGATGCCGACGCACGCGTTCTCGACGCCGTGGTCGCGCAGACGCCCCACCAGGGTTCGGGCGGCGGCGTCGAGTTCGGCGCGCTCGCCCGTGATGCCCATGGTCGAGACGGTGTATACGAAGCCGGTGGAGTCGCGGGCGATCATCGCGAGACGCTCGTCGGTCGAGGTGGGCGCGGCGAGGAAGACGCGGTCGAGGCCCGTGCGGCGCGACGCGGCGATCCATTCGCCGGCGGCGTCGGGGGTGATGTCGGGCGTGATGAGCCCTGCTCCGCCGGCGGCGAGGAGATCATCGGCGTACCGGTCGACGCCGTACTGGAGCACCGGGTTCCAGTACGTCATCACGAGGACCGGGACCTCGACGCGGGCGGTGATCTCCTTCACGGCGGTGAAGGTGTCGCGCAGGCGGAACCCGCCCGCGAGCGCGGCCTGGGTCGCCTCCTGGATGACCGTGCCGTCCATGACGGGGTCCGAGTAGGGCGGGCCGAGCTCGAGGATGTCCGCGCCGTTCTCGGCGAGCGTCACGGCCGCATCGATGCTCGTCTGCAGGTCCGGGTATCCCAGCGGCAGGTAGCCGACGAAGGCGCCGCGACCGTCGGCGCGGGCGGAGTCGATAGCGGCGGCGACGCGGCTCACAGTTCCGTCCCTTCGCCCTTGGCGGCGGGGTCGTCCTCGGGGACGTCGACCGGGTCGGCTCCCTCGTCGTAGAGCCCGAACCATTTGGCCGCCGTGTCCATGTCTTTGTCCCCGCGTCCGGACAGGCTCACGGCGATGATCGCGTCGGGACCGAGCTCGCGCCCGAGCCGGAGTGCTCCGGCCAGCGCGTGCGCCGACTCGATGGCGGGGATGATCCCCTCGGTCTGCGACAGGAGCCGCAGTGCGTCCATCGCCTCGGTGTCGGTCGCGGGGATGTACTCCGCGCGGCCGATGTCGGCGAGCCAGGCGTGCTCCGGACCGACGCCCGGGTAGTCGAGGCCTGCGGAGATCGAGTGCGACTCGATCGTCTGGCCGTCTTCGTCCTGGAGCACATAGGTCTTGGCGCCGTGGAGCACACCCGGGCGTCCGCGCTCGATGGAGGCGGCATGGCGATCGGTGTCGACGCCGTCGCCCGCAGCCTCCACGCCGTACAGGCGGACGCCGTCGTCGTCGAGGAACGCATCGAACATGCCGATCGCGTTCGACCCCCCGCCGACGCAGGCGACGACCGCGTCGGGGAGGCGACCGGTCTCGTCGAGGAGCTGCTGCCGGGCCTCTTCGCTGATGACCTTCTGGAAGTCGCGGACCATCGCCGGGAAGGGGTGCGGCCCGGCCGCTGTGCCGAAGATGTAGTTCGTGGTCTCGACCGATGCGACCCAGTCGCGGTAGGCGTCGTTGATCGCGTCCTTCAAGGTGCGCGATCCCGTCGTGACCGGGATGACCTCCGCTCCGAGCAGACGCATGCGTGCGACGTTGAGCGCTTGACGCTGCGTGTCGACCTCGCCCATGTAGATCGTGCACTCGAACCCGAAGAGCGCTGCCGCCGTGGCGGTCGCCACTCCGTGCTGTCCGGCGCCGGTCTCAGCGATCACGCGGGTCTTGCCGAGCCGCTTCGTGAGCAGCGCCTGGCCGAGCACATTGTTGATCTTGTGGGATCCCGTGTGGTTGAGGTCTTCGCGCTTGAGGAAGACGCGTGCTCCTCCGGCGTGGGCGGCGAACCGCGGCACCTCGGTGATCGCCGACGGGCGCCCTGCGTAGGAATGCAGCAGGCGGCGGAACTCGGCGTCGAACGCCGGGTCTGCTTTGGCTGACTCGTACTCCGCGGTCAGCTCGTCGATCGCGGCGATGAGCGACTCGGGCATGAAGCGCCCGCCGAAGTCGCCGAAGAACGGACCGTGTGCGTCGCGCAGGCTCATACGCCGGCCTCCAGGAATGCGTGCAGGGTGGTGACCGGGTCGTTCGTCACCAGCGCTTCGCCGATGAGCACGACGTCGGCGCCGGCCGACCGGTAGTGCGCCACGTCGGCGGGCGTCAGGACCGCCGACTCGGCGATCTTGACGGCGTCGGCGGGCAGTTCACCGGCCAGTGACCCGAAGAGGTCGCGGTCGAGTTCGAACGTCGACAGGTTCCGTGCGTTGACGCCTACGAGCTTCGCCCCGATGTCGGCCGCGCGCCGCACTTCATCGAGCGAATGGGTCTCGACGAGGGGCGTCATGCCCAGGCTGAGCACGAGGTCGTGCAGCTCGCGCAGCAACGGCTGCTCCAGCGCCGCCACGATGAGGAGCACGAGGTCGGCACCGGACGCGCGCGCTTCGAGCACCTGGTACGGCGTCGCGATGAAATCCTTGCGCAGCACCGGCAGTGACACCCGCGTCTTGACGGCCTCGAGATCGGCGAGGCTGCCCTTGAACTTCCGCTGCTCGGTCAGCACGGAGATCGCCGAGGCGCCGCCCTGCTCATAGAGGGCGGCCTGGTGCGCCGGGTCGGGGATGTCGGCGAGGTCACCGCGCGAGGGGCTCGCACGCTTGACCTCCGCGATGATCTTGACGCGGTCGGCGGGTGTCAGCGCGGCCAGCGCATCCAGCGCGGGGGCCTGCGCGAGCGCAGCGCGTTCGACGACGGCGAGCGGCCGATCGACGGCACGCGCCTCGGCATCCTCCACCGCGCCGGCCGTCAGGTCGGCGAGCATGTCAGTGCTGCTTCGACGAGTACTTGTGCCCGTTCACGCCGTAGCCGGCCTTCGCCAGCAGCCAGCCGCTGAGCGCCCCCACGAGCAGCAGTCCGGCGGACGCCCACACGAGCACGGGCTGGTCGAGGAAGTAGAAGAGCGTGCCCAGCGTCACCGCGACGAGCATGATGACGACGGCTGTCCAGGCGGCAGGCGAGTGTCCGTGGCCGGGGTCGTCGATGGGGTTGCTCATGATTCTCCTTCGCGTGCGGGTTCGCTTCGGTCAGTCTAGCGGGCGGTGGAGCGGCGGTCAGTTCGTGGGGTCGTCTCCGCGGGTCAGGTCGTCCCACGAGTCGATCGCGTCGTGCGGCCGCGAGCCTGCGCGGTGGGTCTCGGCGGTGTTCTCGGTGCGGAAACGGCGTCCGGCACCCGTCCACCGGTGCGCGGAGGCGAGGGTCAGCGCCCCGCCGGCGACGATCAGCAGCGAGGCGCCCACCGTCGATGCGGGCCAGGGCGTGGCGGTGATCTGCGAGACGAGCGCCGCGACGGTCTCACCGCCGGTGAGTCCCGTCGCCTCGGTGACGGCGGAGGCGACCGCGTCGACCGGCGGGTCGGCGGCGATCCGCCAGGCCGACGCCGAGAGCGCGACCCCGATGGCGACCGCGATGACGCCGAACGCGTAGCGGAGCACGGGACCGACGATCGTCAACGCCAGAGACAACGCGAGGGCGGCGAGGCTCAGCGGCGCGAGAAGCGGCACGGCCGTCGCGCCGGGGACGGCGAGCGGCTCGACGACCGCGTCGCTCAGCGTGGCATCGAGCCAGGTCTGCGTCGACGCGATGAGCGCGAGCGCGCCGCCGCCGAGGATGAGGAGCACGCTCATCGAACGGAACCGTCTCGTCATGCGGTGCTTTCGGAGACGACGGGGTGCAGGTCGTCGGCATCGAAACACGTGCGGTCGCCGGTGTGACAGGCCGCGCCGACCTGATCGACGCTGATGAGCAGCGCGTCGCCGTCGCAGTCGAGACGCGCGCCCTTGACCAGCTGGATGTGGCCCGACGTGTCGCCCTTGCGCCAGTACTCCTGCCGCGACCGCGACCAGAACGTCACGCGTCCCGACGTGAGGGTGCGACGCAGGGCCTCGGCGTTCATCCAGCCGAGCATCAGCACCTCGCCGGTGTCGTGCTGCTGGATGATGGCCGCGACGAGTCCGTCGGGCGTGAAGGCCACGCGCTCCAGGACCGTCTCGACGTCGGGGGGCGTGCTCATGACCGCACCTCGATCCCTTCCGCGACGAGCGCGTGCTTGACGTCGCCGATCGTGAGCTGTCCGGAGTGGAACACCGATGCGGCCAGGACCGCGTCGGCGCCCGCGGCGACGGCCGGGGCGAAGTGCTCCGCCGCGCCCGCTCCACCGGACGCGATGACGGGCACGGACGACAGCTCGCGCATGAGGCCGACGAGCTCGAGATCGAATCCGTCCTTCGTGCCATCGGCGTCGATGGAGTTCACGAGCAGCTCGCCCACGCCCCGCTCGATGGCCTCCCGCGCCCACGCCAGAGCGTCGAGCGTCGTGAGGCTCCGCCCGCCGTGGGTCGTCACGACGAAGCCGGACGGGGTCTGCGGGGCATCGGTCGGGGTGCGCTTGACGTCGAGCGACAGCACCAGCACCTGTGAGCCGAAGCGGTCGGCGATCTCGCCGATGAGCTCGGGGCGCGCGATCGCCGCGGAGTTGACGCCGACCTTGTCGGCCCCCACACCCAGCAGGCGGGCGACGTCGTCGTTCGAGCGGACACCGCCGCCGACGGTGAGCGGGATGAACACCTCCTCCGCGGTGCGGCGGACGACGTCATAGGTCGTGGAGCGGTCGTCGACGGTCGCGGTGACGTCGAGGAATGTCAGCTCGTCGGCGCCCTGCTCGTAGTACCGTCGCGCCAGCTCGACGGGGTCGCCCATCTCTCGCAGGTTCTCGAAGTTGACGCCCTTGACGACCTTGCCGTCCTTGACGTCGAGGCACGGGATGACGCGGCAGACGAGGGACATCAGAGCCTCGCGTTGTGGATGGGGGTCACGAGGATCGCCCGCGCGCCGATCGCGTAGAGGGCGTCCATCACCTGGTTGACGGTCTTGCGGGGGCTCATGACCCGCACCGCCACCCATGCCGGGTCGCGCAGCGGCGAGATCGTCGGAGACTCGATGCCCGGAGCCAGCGCCACGGCCTGATCGACGAGGTCGGCCGGCAGGTCGTAGTCGATCAGCACGTACTGGCGGGCCACGAGAACCCCGCGCAGGCGACGGAGCAGGATGTCGGTGCCGGACGCCTCGATCGGGGCGCCGATGAGCACGGCCTCCGACTCGAGCAGCACCGGGCCGAAGATCTCCAGCCCCGCCTGACGGAGGGTCGTGCCGGTCGACACGACGTCGGCGACCGCGTCCGCGACACCCAGCTCGACGGCAGACTCCACCGCGCCGTCGAGCGGCACGAGGTCGACCGCGATGCCGTGATCGTCGAGATAGGCGTCGACGAGGCCCGGGTAGGCCGTCGCGACGCGGACCCCTTCGAGGTCGCTCAGCTCCGAGAAGCGGCCGGGAGGGCCCGCGAAGCGGAACGTCGACCCGCCGAAGCCGAGCTTCTCGACCTCCCGCGCTCCCGGCATTCGTGCGTCGAGCAACAGGTCGCGGCCGGTGATGCCCACGTCGAGGGCTCCCGAGCCGACATAGGTCGCGATGTCCTTCGGGCGAAGATAGAAGAACTCGACCTCGTTGACGGGGTCGATGACGTGCAGGTCTTTCGGGTCGCGACGGCCGGTGTACCCGGCTTCGGTCAGCAGTTCACTCGCCGTCTCGGCGAGCGATCCCTTGTTCGGCACAGCGATTCGCAGCATGGTGCAGGGCTTTCAGTGTCGGAGCGGATGGCGTGAGATCGGCTCAGAGATGTCGGTAGACGTCTTCGAGGGACAGCCCCTTGGCGACCATGAGCACCTGCAGGTGATAGAGCAGCTGCGAGATCTCCTCGGCCGTCTGCGCGTCCGACTCGTACTCGGCCGCCATCCATACCTCGGCCGCCTCTTCGACGATCTTCTTCCCGATCGCGTGCACGCCCCGGTCGAGCTGAGCGACGGTCCCGGAGTTCTCGGGCCGCGTCGCGGCGATCGCCGTGAGCTCGGCGAACAGCGCGTCGAAGGTCTTCACCCTCCTAGGCTACCGTTCCCGCGTGCCGGTCCGTGCCGCCTGGGGCGCCGTGCGGGCGCATCGCGATCAGTGCCGGTGCGCGACTCCGGCCGCGGCCGCCGCGCGCAGAGCGGCGATGGCCTCCTCCGGGTCTGCCGCGCCGAAGACGGCCGAGCCGGCGACGAACGTGTCGGCACCGGCCTCCGCGGCCTGCGCGATCGTCGACGCGGAGATGCCGCCGTCGACCTGCAGCCACACCTGCGCGCCCCGCCGCCGGGCCTCGTCGTGCAGCCGGGTGAGCTTGGGCAGCTGATCACTCATGAACGACTGACCGCCGAAGCCCGGCTCCACCGTCATCACCAGGATCTGATCGAACTCGTCGAGCACATCCAAGAGGCCGTCGACGGGGGTGGCGGGCTTGACGGCGACGCCGGCGCGCGCGCCGATCTGCCGCAGACGGCGGGCCAGCGCCACGGGATCGTTCGCGGCCTCGAGGTGGAACGTCACCGACGCGGCGCCGAGCTCGGCGTAACCCGGAGCCCACCGGTCGGCGTCGGAGATCATGAGGTGCACGTCGAGCGGCACCGGGCTCGTCGCCTGAATGCGCTCGACCATCTGCGGCCCGAATGTCAGGTTGGGGACGAAATGGTTGTCCATCACGTCGACGTGGACGAAATCCGCCGACGCGATCCGGGCGAGTTCCGCCTGCATGTTCACGAAGTCTGCGGCCAGGATGCTGGGGTTGATGCGGATGTCGGCGCCGGTCACGGCACCACCCTAGCGGCCCGCACGAGCCCGACCGGGCTCAGCGGCGGCGCAGCAGGGAGATCGACATGGCGTCGGTGCCGTGACGGTGCGGCCACAGCTGGGCACGTCCTGATCCGTCGGCGGGCGCCGCGAGGTCGATGTCGTTCGCCGAGACCGCCGCGACGACGGCGCGCGCGTCCAGCTCTTCGATCTCGTCGCCGAAGGCGCGGCGAGCGTCGGCGACGATGGCCGCTGTCTCCGCGAGGTGCGGTGAGCAGGTGACGTAGGCGACCACTCCGCCGGGCTTCAGGGCGCTCAACGCGGAGGTGAGAAGCTCGCCTTGCAGCGCCGCGAGTTCGGGGACGTCGGCTGCGGTCTTGCGCCAGCGCGCCTCCGGGCGGCGGCGGAGCGCTCCGAGACCCGTGCACGGGGCATCGACGAGGATGCGGTCGTAGCGCCCGCGACCGGCCCGCGTGCGCCCGTCCTCCTCCGACACGGGCACCTCGGCGGGCACGCCCGACACCGAGTCGCGCACGAGCCCGGCCCGCGCCGGTGAGACCTCGTTCGCTTCGAGCCGGGCTCCGCACTCGAGCGCCTCCGCCGCGAGCACGGCGGTCTTGCCGCCCGGGCCGGCGCACAGGTCGAGCCACGTCTCCCCCACCGCCGCAGGGGTGGCGCGCGACAACGCGAGGGCGGCGAGCTGCGAACCTTCGTCCTGCACGCGGACGCGTCCTCTCGCCGCCGACACGACAGGGGTCGGGTCGCCGCCCGCGAGGCGGAAGCCGATCGGCGAGTAGGGCGTGCGCTGTGCGTCGGGCGGGACTTCTCCGAACCCGGGAAGCGCAACCATCGTCACGCCGGGGGCCGCGTTGTCCGCCGTCAGCAGCGCCTCGAGCTCGTCGGCACGCCCTTCGGCCGCGAGGGCCCGCCGGAATGCGCGGATCACCCACACAGGGTGAGCGTGACGGAGGGAGAGGCGCTCGTCGTCCGACCGGGCGATCGCGTCCAGGCGCTCCTGCCATTGCTCGTTCGACCGCTCGGAGACACGGCGGAGCACGGCGTTCGCGAAACCGGCCGCGCTGGCGCCCGACGACTTCCGCACCTGTCGCACGGTCTCGTTGACCGCGGCATGCGAGGGCACGCGCATCGACAGCAGCTGGTGCACGCCCAGCCGCAGCGCATCGAGCACGGGCGGATCGATCCGGTCGACGTCGCGGCCGGAGGCATCGGCGATGACGGCATCGTAGGTGCCCTGTCGCCGGAGCGTGCCGTAGGCGAGCTCCGTCGCCAGTGCCGCGTCCGGCCCCGAGAGCCCGGCCTTCGCGATCTCGCGCGGCAGGAGGAGGTTGGCGTACGCGTCGGACTCGTGCACGGCGCGCAGGGTGTCGTAGGCCACCCACCGGGGCGACGTCATGCCTCCTCCCGTGCCCCGTCGGCTGCGTCGAAACGCACCTCGTCGGCATGCAGTCCGCGCCACCAGTCGGTCGCCGGCATCGCTGCGCGGCCCGCAGGCTGGACCCTTTCGAGCACCACGGTTCCGGACGCCGTCCCCGCGACGACCTGCTTCCCATGCAGCAGCACGCGTCCGGGGGGCACGTCCATGTCGGGGCCGGGGCCGGCCGACAGGATCTTCAGCCGCTGGCCGTCGATGAGCGCATGCGCGCCGGGCTCGGGGGTCGTGCCGCGGTAGCGGTCGAGCACGGCACGCGCCGGCAGGCTGAAATCGAGAAGACCGTCGGCGATCGTGAGTTTCGGGGCGAAGGTGGGCTCTCCCTGCTGCGCGACGGCCGACGCGGTGCCCGCTGCGATGCCGTCGACCACGCCGGCGAGGAGCCGAGCACCCGAGTCAGCCAGGGCGTCGAGCACCTCCCCCGCCGTCGCGGCGGCCGGCACGTCGTAGCGGAGCTCGGCGAAGACGTCGCCGGCGTCGAGTTCGGGTACGAGCCGGAACACCGCAGCACCGGTCGTCGTCTCGCCCGCGATGAGCGCGCGCTGCACGGGGGCTGCGCCGCGCCAGCGCGGCAGCAGTGAGAAGTGCAGGTTGATCCAGCCATGGCGCGGGGTCGACAGCAGCGGCTCGCGCACGAGGCCGCCGTACGCCACGATCACCCCGAGGTCGGGCTCGAGCGCCGTGATCGCGGCCGTGGCGTCGGCATCGAGACGGTCGGTCTTGACGGCCGGCAGCCCGAGCTCCGCCGCGGCGGCCGCCACTGCAGACGGCGTCAGCACGCGCTTGCGACCGAGCGCCGCGTCACGGCGCGTGACCACGCCGACGACCTCGTGCGACGAACGCGCCAGGGCCTGCAGCGAGGGGACGGCGGGGGCGGGAGTCCCGGCGAAGACGATGCGCATGGAACTCCTCACAGATCGAGCTCGAGCACGTCGAGCCGCACCCTGAGTGTAGCCCGGGGAGCCGGGCGGCCCTTCCCGGCGCGGCGTCCACGGAGCGCATCGGCGACCACCGACGCGCGCAACGACTGCGCGACGTCGGCGCCCAGCGCGTACTCGAAGCGCACGAGGGCGCGGAAGGAGTCGTCGGCCACGGGAACCGGACCCAGCACCGCTGTGCTCCCCAGCCGCGGGACGTCATCGCGCAGTTGCGAGAGCGCTGCCGTCACGGAGGCACCGGGCCCCTCGATGGTCGCGACGCGCACGACCGGAGGCATCTGCAGCGGTGCGCGGGCCGCAAGCTCGCCGCGCGCGTACGCCGGCTGCGTCCATGTCGCGAGTGCCCGCGAGACAGGCCCCGTCACCCCGACGAGGTGGACGGGGGCGCCCGGCGCCGCCAGCGCGGCCGCATTCGACCACCACCGCAGGCACGCCTCGCCGATGCGAAGCTGCTCCGCGAGGAGCATCTTGTCTCCGTCGAGCAGCAGGACAGCGCGGTAGCCCCCCGGAACGATCGGCTCGGCGCCGCGCGTGGCGATGACGAGAGCCGGCCGCGCATCGAGCTCGATAACGGGATGCGCGCCGTCGGAGAGCACCACGCGGGTGTTCGGGAAGGCTCGTCCCAGCTCGTCGGCCGTACGCTCGCTCCCGGACGACGCCATCCGCAGCCGCGTGGAGCCGCACGCGCCGCACGTCCAGCCGGGCAGGGAGCGCCCGCACCAGCCGCAGTCTGGAGCGGCCCCGGGACGACGGGCGTGCAACGGTCCCGAGCAGTGCGTGCAGCGTGCCGGCGTGCGGCACTCGGCGCATACGAGGACGGGAGCGTATCCGGGCCGTGAGACCTGCACGAGCACCGGCCCCTGCTGCAGTGCCTCACGTGCGGCGGCGAACGCCGCCGAGGGCACGCGCTGGCCACGACCATCGGCCTCCTGTGTGCCCGACAGCACGACCCGCGGACTCTCGCGCCGTGCCGCGGCGACGTCTTTCACCCAGCCGAGCTGCACGAGGCGCTCGACATCGGTGGAACGGGTGTGCCCGGCGAACACCAGGGCCGACCCCTCCTGCTCCTGCCGGACGAGCGCGGCGTCCCGGGCGTGGACGCCCGGGCTCAAGGGCTCCGCGAGCAGAGGGTCGCCGTCGTCCCAGATCACGACCAGGCCGACATCGTGCGCCGGGGCGTACACCGTGGACCGATTGCCGACGACGATGCACGGTGAGGCGTGCAGGAGTCGCAGGTAGCCCGCATACCGCTCGGGACCGGACCGGCGTGCGTCGTCGCGGACGACGGCGTCGTCCGGAACGCGGCCCGCGAGCGCCGCCAGCACCTGACCCTGGTCGCGGTGATCGGGCACCACGAGCACGACGCTGCGCCCCGCGGCAAGCCGATCCGTCGCCATCGCGGCGAGGAGCTCTGCCCACGCACCCCACGGATGCGCGCCCGCCGGACGGGGCGGCGCATCGACGACGATCCGCTCGCCTGCCCGGATCGCCGCGGAAAGCGCCGGGAACGCCGACAGCACCTCGGTCGCCCAGGTCGCCGACTCCGGCTCGACCTCGGGGGCGGACGGGGCGGGTGCGGCGAGCCACGCCTTCTCGGCGCGGACCATCCGCTTCGGGATCACGAGGCGCAGGACATCGCCTGCAGACCCCGCCGCCCGGTCGGCGACGCGGCGGGCGAGGCGGAAGAGGGCCTCGGGAAGCACGACGACCGGAGAGACGACGCTGTCGAGGTCGGAGAGCGGCCGGTCAGGCGGCTCCATCGCGACGACCTCGACGACGAAGCCCTCCACGAGGCGCCCGGCCGTGCGCAACGGGACCTTCACCCGCATGCCCGGTGCCACCTCGTCGCGCATCGCCGCCGGAACGGCGTAGTCGAACGGCCGGTCGAGCTGCGGGAGCGGCGAGTCGACGAGGACGCGTGCGACGGTGATCACGGCCGGGGTCAGAGACCCGCAGCGCCGCGCAGTTCCTCCACGCGGTCGGTGCGCTCCCACGTGAAATCGGGAAGCTCGCGGCCGAAGTGGCCGTAGGCGGCCGTCTGTGCGTAGATGGGACGAAGCAGGTCGAGGCGATCGATGATGGCCTTGGGTCGCAGGTCGAACACCTCCCGGATCGCGGCGGTGATCGTGTCGTCCGAGACGTTCCCGGTGCCGAACGTCTCCACATACAGGCCGACCGGCGCGGCGCGGCCGATCGCGTACGCGACCTGCACCTCGAGGCGGTCGGCCAGCCCCGCAGCCACGGCGTTCTTGGCGACCCATCGCATCGCGTATGCCGCCGAGCGGTCGACCTTCGACGGGTCTTTGCCGCTGAACGCTCCGCCGCCGTGACGGGCTGCGCCGCCGTACGTGTCGATGATGATCTTCCGCCCGGTGAGCCCCGCGTCGCCCTTGGGGCCGCCCGTGACGAACGGGCCGGCGGGGTTGATGACGTACTCGACATCGCCGATGTCGAGACCCGTCTGCTCGATCACGGGGTCGATGACCTCCGCGCGCACCGCGGCGCGCAGCGCCGCCAGTGAGATGTCGGGCTGGTGCTGTGTCGAGACGACGACGGTCTCGACAGTGCGCGGCGTGTGCCCGTCGTAGCCGAGCGTGACCTGTGTCTTCCCGTCGGGTCGGAGGAACGGCAGCGCGCCCGAACGCCGCGTCTCCGTGAGCCGTTCCGCGATCCGATGAGCCGTCCAGATGGCCATCGGCATGAGCTGCGGGGTCTCGTTGGTGGCGTAGCCGAACATGATGCCCTGGTCGCCGGCGCCGAGCGCGTCGATCGGGTCGACGGAGCCCTCCTCGCGATGCTCGAGCGCATTGTCGACACCCGCTGCGATGTCGCCGGACTGTTCGCCGATCGACACCGTGACGCCGCACGAGTCTCCGTCGAAACCGGTGTCGCTCGAGGTGTAGCCGATCCGGTTGACCACGCCGCGGACGATCCCCGGGATGTCGACGTACCCCTCCGTGCGCACCTCGCCCGCGACATGCACGAGGCCGGTCGTGACGAGCGTCTCGACCGCGACGCGACTGCCGGGATCGACGGCGAGGAGAGCGTCGAGCACGCTGTCGGAGATCTGGTCGCAGATCTTGTCGGGGTGCCCCTCGGTCACGGACTCGGAGGTGAACAGGCGCAGCTGAGTCATCGATGCTCCAGACGACGGACGAGACGGGCGGATGAAACCATCATGCCCGCGGCTCCGGACATGACGGGAGGCGCGGGCACGGCGACGCCATACGGCGTCATGGGGTCAGTCGAGCGAACGCAGGCGCAGCTTGTCCTCGTGGATCTCGTGCAGTGCGATCGTGAGCGGCTTGTCCTCGACCGTGGAGTCGACGAGCGGACCCACGTTGTCGAAGAGGTTGCCCTCGTGGAGGTCGGAGTAATAGTCGTTGATCTGGCGCGCACGCTTCGACGCGTAGATGACGAGCTGGTACTTCGAGTCGACCTTGTCGAGCAGCGCGTCGATGGGCGGGTCGATGATGCCCTTGTCACGAGTGGCCATGGGGACCTCCTGGATCGGATGGCGGGGAAAGACGGGGAAGCAGGCGGGCGCAGGTCTCGCACGCGCGAGCACCCTGCGGCATCCGACCATTCTACAGGCCGGAGGAGGGTCAGCGTGCGAGGGCGGCGACTTCTGCCGCTGCGCGGGCCACGTCGTCGTTGACGACATGGTGGTCGAACTCGTTCTGCGACGCGAGCTCGATTCGTGCGGTCTTGAGGCGGCGGGCGCGCTCCTCCGCGTCCTCCGTGCCACGCCCCACGAGACGCTGGACGAGCTCGTCCCAGCTCGGCGGGAGCAGGAACACCAGGTTGGCGTCCGGCGCCGCGGCCCGCACCTGGCGCGCACCCTGCAGGTCGATCTCCAGGAGCACCGTGCGACCGTCGGCCAGGGCGGCCTCGATGGGCGCACGCGGCGTCCCGTACCGATGCTTGTTGTGCACGGTCGCGTACTCGAGGAGCTCGCCGTCGGCGATCAGACGGTCGAATTCCGCATCGTCGACGAAGAAGTAGTGCTCCCCGTGGACCTCGCCCGGCCGTGGCGCACGGGTCGTCGCCGACACCGAGAGCAGGATCTCGGGGTGGTGCTCCTTGATGTGCGCGGCGACCGTGCCCTTGCCGACGGCGGTGGGCCCGGCGAGCACGACGAGGCGGCTGCGCCCTGTGCGCGGCTGCGGCTCGGGCCAGCGCGCGTCGAGGAAGGCGCGCAGCGCGATACGCTGCCGGGCGCCGAGACCGCCGAGCCGCTTGACGGGCGAGATGTCGAGGTCGGCGAGGATGCGGTCGCGCTTGCCCTCGCCGATCGCGGGAAGCGAGGTGAGGAAGTCGGTGATGCGCATGGCGCCCGCCGCCGACGACGGGTCGGCGAGTGCGCGACGGAGCAGTTCCTGAGGCGTGATGACCCGCGTCGCGACGTCGCGCTTCAGGGCAGCGCGCTCCTGGCGGGCGGCGACGGCGCGGCGGGATGCGGCGACTCGATCGACCTCTGGCGGACGACGGGCGTCACTCATGACGACCTTCCTGTAGTTCGAGATTGTGGGCGTCGATCGCGTCGGTGAGACCGCTCGGCCCGTGGCGGAGGATGCTGCGGCTGGCGCTGGCGAGCACGAAGGGGGCCTGCGCGCCGAAGAGCCGCGTGAGGTCGGACAGCCGCGCGCCCTGTGCGCCGAAGCCGGGGGCGAGGATCGGGGCGGGCGGGTCGAGGCGCTCGGGCAGGTCGTACGACGGTGCGTCGACCGTGGCGCCGATCACCAACCCGATGTCGCCGAGTGGTCCGCCGGCCTTCCTGTTGAGGTGCGACACCTCCGCGATCACGGCGGCTGCGACGGTGGCGGCCGAGCGGTGAAGGGCGTCCTCCGGCGTTGCCGACGTTCCCGACGGGGGCAGGGCCCGCTGGACGGTGACGCCCTCGGGATTGCTCGTCGCCGCGAGCACGAACACGCCCTTGCCGCCGTGGCGGGCGAGGTCGAACGTCGACCGCAGCGCACCCACTCCGAGATACGGACTGACGGTGACCGCGTCCGCCTCCAACGGCGCGCCCGGCGTCAGCCATGCCGCCGCGTACGCGTCCATGGTGGTCCCGATGTCACCGCGCTTGGCGTCGGCGAGCACGATCAGCCCGGCGTCGCGGGCGGCGGCGACCACCGTCTCGAGCGCCGCGAACCCGGCGGAGCCGTAGCGCTCGTAGAACGCGACCTGGGGCTTCACGACAGCGACCCGGCCGGCGGCCGCGTCGACGACGCGCAGGCCGAACTCGCGGGCCGCCGTCGCATCGGCGTCGTAGCCCCATTCGTGCAGGAGCGACTCGTGGGGGTCGATGCCGACGCACAGTCCGCCGAAGGCGGACATCGCGTCGTGCAGCCGTGCGCCGAATCCCGTCACGCCCTCGCCTTCCGGTCGGCGGCGTACTCCTGAAGGCTCCGCACCTTGAAGCCCTCCCGCAGCACGGGAAGCGAGCTCACGGCCGCGCCGAGCACAGCCATCGTGGTGAACAGCGCCTTGTCGGCGGCGACAGCGGCGGCGCGGATCTCGTAGCCGTCCGCTCGCGCGATGCCGCCCGAAGGAGTGTTGACGATGATGTCGATCTCTCCGGCGTTGATGAGGTCGACGATGTTCCGCTCCCCCGTCTCCTGCGTGGCCGAGTACTTGTTGACGACGTCGACGCGGATGCCGTTGCGCGCGAGGATCTCGGCGGTGCCCTCGGTGGCGGTGAGGCGGAAGCCCAGTTCCTGCAGTCGGTGGGCGGGCAGGATGACGGCGCGCTTGTCGTCATCGGCGACGGAGAGGAAGACCGTGCCCGACGTCGGCATGCCGCCGTACGCGGCTGCCTGGCTCTTCGCGAAGGCCGTCGGGAAGTCGCGGTCGATGCCCATGACCTCACCCGTGGAGCGCATCTCCGGGCCGAGGACGGAGTCGACCGTGTGGCCGTCGGCGGTGCGGAACCGCTTGAACGGGAGCACGGCCTCCTTGACCGCGACCGGAGCGTCGAGCGGCACCCGCGATCCATCCTGCTCGGGGAGGAGGCCCTCGCCCTTGAGCTCGGCGATCGACGAACCCGCCATGATCCTGCTCGCCGCCTTGGCGAGCGGGATCCCGAGCGCCTTCGACACGAACGGCACGGTGCGCGATGCCCGCGGGTTCGCCTCGATGACGTACAGCACGCCCGCCGAGACGGCGAACTGCACGTTGAGGAGACCGCGCACGCCCACGCCTTCGGCGATGGCGAGCGTCGCCGCACGCACGCGGTCGATCTCGTTGCGTCCGAGGGAGATCGGCGGGAGGGTGCAGCTGGAGTCGCCGGAGTGGATGCCGGCCTCCTCGAGGTGCTCCATGACGCCGCCGATGTAGAGTTCGTCGCCGTCGTACAAGGCGTCGACGTCGATCTCGATCGCGTCGTCGAGGAACCGGTCGACCAGCAGCGGCGCACCCTCGCCGATGATGGCCTGGTCGGCCACGCGGGCGAAGTAGTCGTGCAGGCTCGGCGTGTCGTAGACGATCTCCATGCCGCGACCGCCGAGCACGAAGCTCGGGCGGACGAGCACCGGGTAGCCGATCTCCTCGGCGATGCGCACGGCGCCCGCCTCGTCGATCGCGGTCCCGTTGCGGGGAGCCACGAGGCCGGCGCGGTCGAGCAGCCGCGAGAAGAGCTCGCGCTCCTCAGCGAGGTCGATCGCGGCAGGCTGGGTGCCGAGGATGGTGTAGCCCGCCTCTTCGATGCCCTTCGCGAGTCCCAGGGGTGTCTGACCGCCGAGCTGGCAGATCACGCCGAGGATCGTGCCCGAAGCCGCCTCCGCGTGCAGGACTTCGAGCACGTCCTCGAGCGTCAACGGCTCGAAGTACAGGCGGTCGCTCGTGTCGTAGTCGGTCGACACGGTCTCGGGGTTGCAGTTGACCATCACGGTCTCGAAGCCCGCGTCGGACAGCGCGAACGACGCGTGGACGCAGGAGTAGTCGAACTCGACGCCCTGTCCGATGCGGTTCGGTCCCGAGCCGATGATGACGACCTTGGTCCGCTCTGAGGGCGTGACCTCCGTCTCGGCGTCGTAGGACGAGTAGTGGTACGGAGTCAGCGCCGGGAACTCCCCCGCGCAGGTGTCGACCGTCTTGTACACCGGACGCACGCCGAGCCCGTGGCGGACGCCGCGCACCTCGACCTCCGTCGTCCCCCGGAGCTGAGCGATCTGGGTGTCGCTGAAGCCGTGCTCCTTGGCGACGCGGATCGTCCCGGCGTCCAGCTCCGGCGCGGCGCGGACGAACTCCGCGACCTCGTTGATGAGGGCGATCTGGTCGAGGAACCAGGGGTCGATCTTGGTCGCCTCGAACGCCTGCTCGATCGTCGCGCCCTTGCGCATCGCCTGCTGCAGCACGACGATCCGACCGTCGGTCGGCCGCTGCGCGATCTCGAGCAGCTCGTCGACGGAACGATGCTCGTCGCCCCAGTGGAAGCTCGATCCGCGCTTCTCGAGCGAGCGGAGCGCCTTCTGCAGGGCGGTCGCATAGTTCCGGCCGATCGCCATCGCCTCGCCGACCGACTTCATGGTGGTCGTCAGCGTCGTGTCGGCGTTCGGGAACTTCTCGAAGTTGAAGCGCGGCACCTTGACGACGACGTAGTCGAGCGTCGGCTCGAAGCTCGCCGGCGTCACCTTGGTGATGTCGTTCGGGATCTCGTCGAGTCGATAGCCGATGGCGAGCTTCGCGGCGATCTTCGCGATCGGGAAGCCCGTGGCCTTCGATGCGAGCGCCGAAGAGCGCGACACGCGCGGGTTCATCTCGATGACGATGATGCGTCCCGACACCGGGTCGACGGCGAACTGGATGTTGCAGCCGCCGGTGTCGACGCCGACGGCGCGGATGATGTCGATGCCGATGTCGCGCAGCCGCTGGTACTCGCGGTCGGTGAGCGTGAGGGCGGGGGCGACCGTGATGGAGTCGCCCGTGTGTACGCCCACGGGGTCGACGTTCTCGATGGAGCAGACGACGACCGTGTTGTCGGCCATGTCGCGCATCAGCTCGAGCTCGTACTCCTTCCATCCGAGGATGGATTCCTCGAGCAGCACCTCGGTGGTCGGCGAGTCGCGCAAGCCGGCGCCGCCGATGCGCCGCAGGTCCTCCTCGTCATAGGCGAAGCCCGAGCCGAGCCCGCCCATCGTGAACGACGGCCGCACCACGAGCGGGTAGCCGAGCTTCTCGGCGCCGGCGAGCAGATCGTCCATCGTGTGGCAGATGACCGAGTCGGCGACATCGGCGCCCGCGTCGAGGACGAGCTGCTTGAAGATCTGGCGGTCTTCGCCCTTCTGGATCGCGTCGACCTTCGCACCGATCAGCTCCACGCCGTACTTGTCGAGGATGCCCTGCTCGTGAAGCGCCATCGCCGCGTTGAGGGCGGTCTGGCCGCCGAGCGTCGGAAGGATCGCGTCGGGCTTCTCCTTCGCGATGATCGTCTCGATGACAGCCGGGGTGATGGGCTCGATGTAGGTCGCGTCCGCGAAGTCGGGGTCGGTCATGATCGTCGCCGGGTTCGAGTTGACGAGGATGACGCGCACGCCCTCCTCGCGCAGCACACGGCAGGCCTGCGTCCCGGAGTAGTCGAACTCGCAGGCCTGACCGATGACGATCGGGCCGGAGCCGATGACGAGGACGCTGTTGATGTCGTCGCGCTTAGGCATTCTTGTGGGTCTCCAGGTTCGCGACGACGAGGTCGCGGAAGCGGTCGAAGAGGTAGTTGGCGTCGTGGGGTCCGGCAGCGGCCTCCGGGTGGTACTGCACCGAGAACGCGGGGATGTCGAGGGCCCGCAGACCCTCCACGACGTTGTCGTTGAGGCCGACGTGGCTCACCTCGACGCGGCCGTAGCCGTTCGGGCTCTCCACGGAGCCCTCGAGCGGTGCGTCGACGGCGAACCCGTGATTGTGCGCCGTGATCTCGACCCGCCCCGTGGCCCTGTCGAGCACCGGCTGGTTGATGCCGCGGTGACCGAACGGCAGCTTGTAGGTGCCGAATCCCAGGGCGCGGCCGAGCAGCTGGTTGCCGAAGCAGATGCCGAAGAAGGGCAGGCGGTCGTCGAGCACGGCGCGCAGCAGACCCACGTGATCATCGGAAGCTGCCGGGTCGCCGGGCCCGTTGGAGTAGAACACCGCGACCGGATCGATGGCGCGGATCTCGTCGATCGTGACGCTCTGCGGCATGACGTGCACGTCGAACCCGCGGGCGGCGAGGTTGACGATGGTGGCCTGCTTCACGCCGAGGTCGAGGACGGCGAGGTTGCCGAGGCGCTCGACGCCCTCGGCGGCGGGTGTGATCTCCACAGCGGAGACCGAGACGGCGGCGGACAGATTCTGTCCCGTCATCTCGGGCGCCTCGCGCACGAGGCGCAGCTGCTCTTCGGGGTCGAGTCCTGCGGAATCGCCCGAGAAGATGCCGCCGCGCATGCTGCCGGCAGAGCGCAGCACGCGGGTGACCGCGCGCGTGTCGATGCCGCTGATCCCCACGATGCCGTCGCGGGCGAGGGAGTCGTCCAGCGACTCCTGCGAGCGCCAGTTCGAGACGACGCGGGACGGGTCGCGGACGATGTAGCCCGCGACCCAGATGCGTCGCGACTCGACGTCTTCGTCGTTCATCCCGGTGTTGCCGATGTGCGGAGCGGTCTGGAGCACGATCTGGCCGGCGTACGACGGATCGGTGAGCGTCTCCTGATACCCGGTCATGCCGGTCGCGAAGACGACCTCGCCGAGGGTCGTCCCGTGGGCGCCGTAGGCGCGGCCGGCGTGACGGCTGCCGTCTTCGAGGACGAGGACGGCGGGGTCGAGCGCGGAGGCGAAGGGGGAAGTGGTCATGCGTCTGTTCCCGTCGGAGTGAAGTCAGTCGGAGTGGAGAGGATGGAGGTCACGGTGTCGGCGACAGCGCGTGACGAACTGTCCTGCGGTCGGAAGTACGAGTCGACGACCGTCGCGTCGTCGATGCGCCACGAGAGGCGGACGAGCCCGCCCTTCTCCACCACGCGGTCGATCGCGACGGTCGCGCGCTCGGCGGCGACGATGCGGGAGCGGTCGATGAAGAACCGCGGCTGGCCGGGGAGGTCGAGTGCCACTCCGGCGGGGCTGATGACGCCGGTGACGCGTGAGCGGAACGCGAGTCCGCGGATCGCGAGCCGTTCGAGCGCCTCGTCGTGGCGGGTGGTGGCCACGTAGAACCCGGAGAAGCGCCCCACCACGTCGGCGCCGTCGGGCAGGTCGCCGACCGGCGCGATCAGTCCCGCGTCGCGTCGACCTCGCCGCCGCCAGGCCCACACGCCCGTGCCGATGAGGAGGACGGTGAAGGCGATGACGATCAGGAGGGCCAGTTCGCGCGTCACCGCGACGTCTCCTTCACCGCGGACAGATCGACGACACGTCCGTCTGCGACCGTCGCCGTGCCGCGGAAGAAGGTCCAGCGGACCTCGCCGGGCAGTTCGCGCCCGAGGTACGGCGAGTTGGTGCTGCGGCCGTGCAGATCGTCGCGCGTGAACGGTCGCGTCGGCGCCGGGTCGTACAGCGCGAGCGAGGCGGGGGCCCCCACGGCGAGCGGGGTGCCGGCGTCGGCGAGGCGTCCGATGCGCGCGGGTGCCGTCGACATCACCCGGGCGACGTCGTCCCAACGCAGGAGACCGGTGTCGACGACGGACTGCTGCACGACGCGGAGGGCCGACTCGAGCCCCACCATGCCGTTCGCCGCCGCCTGCCATTCGCACGACTTCGCCTCCGCGGGATGCGGTGCATGATCGGTGGCGACGATGTCGATCGTGCCGTCGGCGAGCCCCTCTCTCACGGCGAGGACGTCTTCGTCGCGGCGCAGCGGCGGGTTGACCTTGTAGCGGGCGTCGTAGCCGCGGACGAGGTCCTCCGTGAGGAGGAGATGGTGCGGTGTCACTTCCGCCGTCACCTGCACTCCGCGCTTCTTGGCCCAGCGGATGATGTCGACCGATCCGGCTGTCGACAGGTGGCAGACGTGCAGGCGCGAACCGACGTGCTCGGCGAGGAGCACGTCGCGGGCGATGATCGACTCCTCTGCGACGGCGGGCCACCCGGCCAGCCCGAGCTCCGCTGAGACGGTGCCCTCGTTCATCTGGGCGCCTTCGGTCAGGCGCGGGTCCTGCGCGTGCTGGGCGACGACGCCGTCGAACGCTTTCACGTACTCGAGGGCACGGCGCATGATGAGCGGGTCGAAGACGCAGAATCCGTCGTCGCTGAACACGCGCACTCGGGCTCGCGACGAGGCCATGGCGCCGAGCTCGGCCAGACGCTCGCCCTTCTGCCCCACGGTGACGGCGCCGATCGGCTGCACGTGCACGTAGCCGGCAGCCTCGCCGAGGGCGAGTTCCTGTTCCACCACGCCGGCGGTGTCGGCCACGGGCGACGTGTTGGGCATCGCGAAGACGGCCGTGTAGCCGCCCGCGGCCGCCGCGCGAGAACCCGTGAGGATCGTCTCGGAGGCCTCGTAGCCGGGCTCGCGCAGGTGGGTGTGGAGGTCCACGAGGCCGGGAAGCGCCACCAGCCCGTCGGCGTCGACGACTGTCGCTCCGGCACGGCTGAGGCTTGTGCCCAGCTCGGCGATGCGTCCGCCGGAGAGGATGAGGTCGGTCGCTTCGCCCGACCCGAGACGAGCCCCGCGGACGAGGACGGCGTGAGGTGCGTCTGCGTGCGTGCTCATCGGGGGTTCTCCTCGGGTTGGGGCTCGGTGCGCTCCCCCGCCAGGAGCAGGTAGAGCACCGCCATACGCACCGACACGCCGTTCGCGACCTGCTCGAGCACGGTCGACCTCGGTGAATCGGCGGCGTCGGCGGAGATTTCCAGGCCGCGGTTCATCGGGCCGGGGTGCATGACAATGCTATCCCCCGGCAGGGCGGCGAGGCGCCCGGCGTCCAGACCCCAGCGCGCGCGAATACTCCCGTTCAGTGGGGAAATATGCCGCGTTCATGCGTTCGAGCTGGATGCGGAGCATCATCACGGCATCCGGGCGTGCCGCGATCGCCTCGTCGAGGTCGTAGACGATCTTCGCGGGCCACGCCGACACGTCCTGAGGGACGAGCGTGGGCGGTGCGACCAGTGTCACCTCCGCTCCGAGCGCCGTCAGCAGCCACACGTTCGAGCGTGCGACGCGGGAGTGGAGCACGTCGCCGACGATCGTGACGCGGAGGCCGGCGAGATCCCTCCCCCTGCTGTCGGGGCCGAAGGTGCGCTTGCGCAGCGTGAAAGCGTCGAGGAGCGCCTGGGTCGGGTGTTCGTGGGTGCCGTCGCCCGCGTTGACGACGCCGGCCGAGATCCAGCCGCTCGTGGCCAGTGTGTGGGGTGCTCCGGATGCTCCGTGCCGGATGACCACCGCGTCGGCGCCCATGGCCTGGAGGGTCTGCGCGGTGTCCTGCAGCGACTCGCCTTTCGAGACCGAGGATCCCTTGGCGGAGAAGTTGATCACGTCGGCCGACAGTCGCTTGGCGGCCGCCTCGAACGAGATGCGCGTGCGCGTGGAGTCCTCGAAGAACAGGTTGACGACCGTCTTGCCTCGAAGGGTGGGGAGCTTGCGGACCTCGCGGGTCTGCGTGTCGCTCATGTCCTCCGCGACGTCGAGGATGCGCAGCGCCTGGTCGCGCGGGAGCGTCTTGGTGTCGAGCAGGTGCCTCATGAGCCGATCGTCACCTCTTCGATGCCGTCGACGGCATCCAGCCGCACGTTGACACGCTCGCCGCGCGCGCTGGGCAGGTTCTTGCCGACGAAGTCGGGGCGGATGGGGAGCTCACGGTGTCCGCGGTCGATCAGGATCGCCAGCCGCACCACCGCCGGCCGTCCGATGTCGCCCAGCGCGTCGAGCGCGGAGCGGATCGACCGGCCCGAGAACAGCACGTCGTCGACGAGGACGACCGTCTTGCCGTCGATGCCGCCGGCAGGGATCTGGGTGGGCTGCGGTGCGCGCGTCGGATGGCGATGCAGATCGTCGCGGTACATGGTGACGTCGAGCGCGCCCACCGGGATGCTCGTCCCGGAGAACTCGCTGATCAGCGATCCGATGCGCTCGGCGAGCGTCACGCCCCGGGTCGGGATGCCGAGGAGCACGAGATCGTCGGGACCCTTGTTCGACTCGAGGATCTCGTGGGAGATCCGAGTCAGGGCCCGCGCGATGTCTGCGCTGTGAAGGACGGTGCGTACACCGCTGGCGTCTGGCTGCTCAGGCGTCGACGTGCCGGGCGTGCTCATTCCGCCGCTCCCTTCTCCGCCTCACGGGACGGGGTTAAAGGTTGCTGGATTCGTCGTCCAGCCTATCGGATCGCCCACCCGCCTCCGAGCAGTGCCGTGGGACGGGGTTGACACCTAGTGATGCGAGGCCCACATCACTAGGTGTGAACGCAGAAGCATTGAAAGGTCAGTTGCGAGCCGACACAGCCTCGGCCGAGCGCCCCGTCTCGATGATCCGCGAGGCGCGGATCGGGTGACCCTGCGTCGTGAGGCAGCGGCCCGACGCGAGGTCCCACTTCCAGTCGTGCAGAGAGCAGGTGAGCACACCGTCCTCGATCTTGCCGGTCTTGGTGAGGTCGGCTCGGAGGTGCGGGCAGCGACGCTGGACGGTCCACTCGCCGAGTTCGGTGTCTTCGGTCTGGTCGGACTGCTCCGCGTACCAGTTCTCCACGTACTCGATGCGGTCGCGCGAGAGGCACTTGAGGAACGTCGTCAGGAACTCGTTGAACTTCCCGCTGCGACCCACCTCGAACTGCATCGACAGGAAGATCGAGTTGGACCAGTCGATCTCGTGGTCGGCGATGTTGGTCGACACGAGGTCGGCGGGGATGGTGTACCAGTAGATGCACTCCTCCCCCGCATACTCCCGCACCTTCGCCTTCGGGAAGTCGACGACCATGTCGAGATCGCCGATGCGGAACCGTACGTTGCCGCCGACGCCGTTGCGGATCGTGCGTGCGCGGCGCAGCAGCGGTTCCCACCACTCCTTGATGGCCTGGAGCATCTCGGCGGGCGGCAGCACGGCTGCACGCGACGCCTCCTCTGCGCGGATCTCGTCCTGACGCACGTCGCGCTGCTCGGCGAGGTACGCCCACTTGTCGTCGAAGACCCGGTCGATCTCGGCATCCGTGTAGAGCGTCTGGGTGACAGTGACGTCGTTGCCGAAGATGTCCACCTGCGTGCCGGGAACGAACTCGTAGCCCTTCTGCTGCGGGCGGAGCTGCGCCATGTGAGCGAGGAACTCGCGCTGGTCGGTGAAGATCGAGTCGTCCTGCTGACCGGTGCCGTTGAAACGGAACAGCTCTTCACGCAGGAACATCGGCGGGCCCGCCATGGGGAAGACGTGCTCGGCGTCGACCTTCTCGATGTAGTACATCGCGCGCTTGTTCTGTGCCTCGCGTTTCAGCCGGGCGAAGTTCTGCTTCGCGTCCTGCGGCAGGTCGTAGACCATGGGCCACCAGATCGCCCCGGAGACCTGTGTGAAGTACGCGTCGGGCTTGCCGAAGCTGAGGAGCTTCTCGAGGTCGAGCGGGTGGGAGTCGTTCTGGTTGAGGATGCTGGCGGTGCCGTCGTCGACGCTCAGCGACGAGTCGCCGATGGGTCCGTCGCTGGGGGCCCTGAGCGGAGTGACCATGAGCTTCAGCGGGCCGAATTCGAGCGGCACACCCGCCTGCGTGTAGATGATGTTCTCGTACCCGAGCGTGCGCAGATCGGTCTCGAGGTCGTCGGTCGGGTATTCCGGGAGCAGGACGGGGATGTCCGAGCGGACGTAGCGCCTGAGCAGAGCCGGATCGAAGTGGTCGCGGTGGCGGTGCGAGATGTAGAGGAAGTCCGCCGCTCCGAATCGTTCCCAGTCGAGGGCGCGGTTGTCGGGGAACGGGAACCACGAGCCGAAGAAGCTCGGGCCTACGACGGGATCGCAGAGTATGCTTCCGCCGGCCGTTTCGATGAACATTCCGGCATGTCCGAGACCAGTGATGCGCACGTGTTGAACCTCCTCGACGAGCGCCACGAGTCTACGCGGCGTCGATGGTCACGGCCGGTGACAGGGCCGTGGGAAAACGTGAAGCGAGCGCTCAGCTCGCGCGGGCGATGCGCGCGAGCACGCCGTGCACGAACGATCCGGAGTCGTCTGTGGACAGCTCCTTCGCGAGCTCCACGGCCTCGTCGATGGCCACCGCCGTGGGGACATGCTCGTTGAAGAGGATCTCCCACACGCCGATACGGAGCACCGCGCGATCGACAGCGGGCATGCGATCGAGCTTCCAGTCACGGGCGTTCGTGACGATCTGCTCGTCGATCTCTTCGCGGTTGTCGATCACGCCGTCGACGATCTCGCGCGCGTACAGCCAGGACGCCTCCCGGGCGGGCTCGCTCGCAGCGCGCTTGGCCTCGGCGGCGAGGGTGGCGGCGAGGTCGTCGCCGCGCACGTCGCTCTGGTACAGGATGTCGAGGGCGCGCTTGCGCGCCTTGCTGCGGGCACTCACCTCAGTTGACGCGGCCGAGGTAGTCGCCCGTGCGGGTGTCGACCTTGACCTTGGTGCCGGTCTCGAGGAACAGCGGCACCTGGATCTCGTAGCCGGTCTCGACGGTGGCGGGCTTGGTGCCGGCCGACGACCGGTCGCCCTGGAGCCCCGGCTCGGTGTACGTGATCTCGAGCACGACCGACGCCGGAAGGTCGACGTAGAGCGGTGTGCCGTTGTTGAGGGCGATCGTGACCTGCTGGTTCTCCAGGAGGAAGTTCGCTGCGTCGCCGACGGTGGCGGCGGGGACATTGACCTGGTCGTAATCGGTCATGTCCATGAACACGAAGCTGTCGCCGTCGTTGTACAGGTAGGAGAAGTCGCGGCGGTCGACGTTCTCGATCTCGATCTTCGTGCCGGCGTTGTACGTCTTGTCGACGGTCTTGCCCGTCACGACGTTCTTGAGCTTGGTGCGGACGAACGCGCCGCCCTTGCCCGGCTTGACGTGCTGGAACTCGACCACGCTCCAGAGCTGTCCGTCGATCTTGATGACGACGCCGTTCTTGATGTCTGCGGTGGATGCCATGAGCGTGGAGTTCCGTTTCGTGTGGGATTCAGGGCTGCGGCGCCGCGGCGATCGCGCGCCGGCCGACAGTCGATTCTAAAGGACGAGCCGGCGGCGCGACGCGCGCCGGCACCGCGATGCCGTCGGGCCGTCCGGACCGTGATGCCGTCGGGCCGTCCGGACCGTGATGCCGTCGGGCCGTCCGGCGGGGACCTCAGCCGTCGGCCGTGCCCGTCACGATCGCGAGCAGGAGATCGGTGGCCCGCGCGTATCCGGCGATGCCTTCGCCGATCACGTGCACGGCGGCGATGTCGCGGACGAACGAGTGGTGACGGAACTCTTCGCGGGCGTACACGTCGGAGATGTGGATCTCTGCGACGGGGAGGGCCACGGCGCTGAGCGCGTCGCGCAGCACCACCGAGGTGTGGGTGAGCCCGCCCGGGTTGATGACGATGCCGGCGCAGTCTTCGCGTGCGGAGTGGATCGCGTCGATGAGCACGCCCTCGTGGTTGCTCTGCACGGCCCGGACCTCGAACCCCCGAGCAGCCGCGACGCTCGAGACGAGCTCCTCGACGTCGGCGAGCGTCTCGTGTCCGTAGATGTCGGGTTCGCGGGTCCCGAGCAGGTTGAGGTTCGGTCCGTTCACGAGCAGCAGGCGTCGGGGGGTGGGCACGTCAGCACACTACCGGCTCGCGTCACGCGGGGCTCGTGACTCGGCAGGCCGCGTCGAGAAGCCGGGACTGGCAGGATGTCGGCATGCCGGGACTGCATCATGTGGAGATCTGGATCGCCGACCCCGACGCGGTGCGACGCGACTGGGGGTGGCTCCTCGAGCGCCTCGGGTACACGCGCACGGCGCAGTGGTCGGGCGGAGTGACGTGGGACGGCGGCGGCGCATACCTCACATTCACCACGTCGCCGCGGCTGATCCCGGCGCCCCACGAGCGTCGTCGTCCCGGGCTCAACCACCTGGCGTTCCGCGCCGACGGCGAACGGGAGGTCGACGCCATCATGGCGGAGGCCGAGCGGCACGGGTGGACTCCGCTGTACGCGGAGCGGTATCCGTACGCGGGCGGCCCCGATCACTACGCCGGGTGGCTCGAGAACGCAGACGGCTTCAAGGTGGAGATCGTCGCCGTCTGAGGTCGCCGACTCAGCCGGCGACCTCTTGGTAGGCGGCGAACAGGAGCGACTCGTCGGGCGCCTGGAGCACCGTGGGCTTGCCGATGTCGTCGAGCACGATGAACCGGAGCATCGACCCGCGCGTCTTCTTGTCGCGCTGCATCGTGGCCAGCAGCTGATTCCACGCACCCGCGCGGTAGGTGGTCGGAAGGCCCAGCAGCTCGAGGATGTCGCGATGCCGCTGCGCGGCCTCGTCGGACAACCGTCCGGCAAGCCGCGACAGCTCCGCGACGAACATCATCCCGACCGAGATCGCGGCGCCGTGGCGCCAGCGGTACCGCTCGGCGTGCTCGATCGCGTGACCGAGTGTGTGACCGTAGTTGAGCACCTCGCGGAGTCCGGCCTCGCGGAGGTCCTCCCCCACGACCCGCGCCTTCATCTCGATGGCGAGTTCGATGCAGCGCCGGAACGCGTCGGAACGCGGGTCGACGGCCGCCTTCGGGTCGGCCTCGATCAGGTCGAGGATCTCCGGATACCAGATGAAGCCCGCCTTCACGACCTCCGCGAAGCCGGCGATGCGCTCGTGCTCCGATAGCGACTCCAGGAGGTCGAGGTCGCACAGCACCGCGACCGGGGGCCAGAATGCGCCGACGAGGTTCTTGCCTTCCGCCGTGTTGATGCCGGTCTTGCCGCCGATGGCGGCGTCGACCATGCCGAGAACCGTCGTGGGCACCTGCACGACGGCCACGCCACGCAGCCAGGTCGCGGCGACGAAGCCCGCGAGATCGGTGACGGCGCCGCCGCCGAAGCCGACGACGACGTCGGTGCGGGTGAAGTCGGCCTGTCCCATGACCTGCCAGCAGAAGGCGGCGACCTCGACGCGCTTGCCCTGCTCGGCATCGGGGATCTCCGCGAGCAGCACCTGCCGCTCCTGACCGAGCGCGGCGCGCAGGGCCTCGGCCTGCGCCGACAGGGTCGGCGGGTGGACGATGAGCACCTTGCGGGCGGTCGCGGGAAGGGCATCGGCCAGCAGCGGGAGGATGCCGCGACCGACGGTGACGTCGTAGGGCTCGTCGCCGGCAACGGTGATGACGGTGTTCTCGGTCATGATTCCTCTCCTGTGACCCCTTCGCGCCGGACCCATGCGACGATCGCGTCGACGATGTCGCTGAGGGGGCCCGTGGACGTGTCGAAAGTGACGTCGGCAAGACGCTCGTAGAGCGGACGGCGCTGCTCGTACAGTTCCGTCCATCGGCTGACGGCGTCGTCGGCCTGGAGCAGCGGACGTTTCGTGCCGCGGATGCGGGACTCGATGGTCTGCGCCCCGACGGTGAGCAGGACCACGCGGTGGGAGGCGAGGTCGGCCTGCGTCGCGGGATCGAGCACCGCGCCGCCGCCGAGTGAGACGACCCCGCCGCGGGAGAGCCCGGCGCGCACGGCGTCGCGCTCGAGCTCCCGGAATCGGCTCTCGCCCTGGTCGCGGAAGAGGTCCTCGATGGGGCCGTGGTCACGCACGACCGCGGCGTCGCTGTCGTAGAACGACAGGTCGAGCTCGCGCGCGACGCGCTTGCCGACGCTCGTCTTGCCGGCGCCCATGGGACCGATGAGCACGATCGCGGATGCGGTCATTCGAACGAGGGGTCGCTGTCTGACGCGGTGGCGAGGTTCTCGGGGATCGCGGCGAGGTAGCCTTCGAGGTTGCGGCGCGTCTCGGCGACGCTGTCGCCGCCGAACTTCTCCAGCACGACGTCTGCGAGCACGATGGCGACCATCGCCTCGGCCACGACTCCGGCCGCAGGCACCGCGCACACGTCGGAGCGCTGGTGGTGCGCGGTCGCGGCCTCCCCGGTCGCGACGTCGATCGTGCGGAGCGCGTGCGGCACCGTGGCGATCGGCTTCATTCCTGCGCGGACGCGGAGCACGGTGCCGGTGGACATGCCGCCTTCGGTTCCCCCCGCCTTGTCGCTGGCGCGCGTGATGCCGTCGCCCGCGACGAACAGCTCGTCGTGCGCGGCCGAGCCGCGCCGACGGGTGGTCTCGAAGCCGTCTCCGACCTCGACGCCCTTGATGGCCTGGATCCCCATGAGCGCCTGCGCGAGTTTCGCGTCGAGGCGACGGTCCCACTGCACGTGCGAGCCGAGCCCCGGCGGGAGGCCGTAGGCCAGCACCTCCACGATGCCTCCGAGCGTGTCGCCGTCCTTGCGCGCCGCGTCGACCTCGGCGACCATGGCCGCGCTGGTCGTGGGATCGAAGCACCGCAGCGGATCGGCGTCGAGAGCGTCGACGTCGTCGGGAGTCGGCACGGCTGACCCTGCGGGCACCTGCACGGGGCCGATCGAGAGCGTGTGGCTCACGAGCCGGATGCCGAGTTCGCTGAGAAACGCACGAGCCACAGCGCCGAGGGCGACACGGGCAGCAGTCTCGCGCGCGCTTGCGCGTTCCAGGATGGGACGCGCCTCGTCGAAGCCGTACTTCTGCATGCCGACGAGGTCGGCGTGACCCGGGCGCGGTCGCGTCAGCGGAGCCCCGCGGCCTCGCGACTTGTCGGTCAGCTCGACGGGCTCGGGGCTCATGACCTCGACCCATTTCGGCCATTCGGTGTTCGCGACCCGCAGGGCGATCGGACTGCCGAGGCTGAAACCGTGGCGCACGCCGGAGGAGATCGTGAGCTCGTCCTCCTCGAACTTCATGCGCGAGCCGCGCCCGTAGCCGAGCTTGCGGCGGGCCAGATCGGCCTGGATCGCGGCACGCGAGACGGGGACGCCGGCGGGAAGACCCTCCATGAGGGCGACGAGTTCGGGGCCGTGCGATTCGCCGGCCGTGAGCACGCGGAGCATTCGACTATCCTCCCACGAGCGCACGGCGCATGACGGCCACGACCTCCTCCTCGTCCGGCAGGGCCTCGGCGGTCGAGCCCGTCGCGAAGGCGCGGATCTGCAGCACCGCCTGGTGGAGGAGCATCCCTTCGCCACTCAGGGCGGGGCGTCCGGTCGCCGCCCAGGCCGCCGCCAGTGCGGTCTCGCCGTGCCCGTAGACGACATCGAAGAGCAGTCCGCCGGCCTCGGCCAGCATGGATGCCGCGTTCGGGTCGACGCGGGCGTCGCCCGGGAGCGTCGAGAGCGTGACCTCGCGAGGATCGAGTGCGCGGGCATCGAGCGGCAACGCCCGCACGGTCACTCCGAGACGCTCGCCCACGTCGGACAGCGCCCGCACGGCCTCGGGCCGGCGGGCCACCACGTCGACGCGGCGGGCACCGATCTCGGCGACGGCGACGAGGGCCGATGTGGCCGTCGCGCCCGCTCCCACGATGCGGGCTTCGTCGAGCTCCGCGATGCCCGCCTCCGCCAGGGCGCGGACGATGCCTCCCACATCTGTGTTGAAGCCGCGGCGGCGCCGCCCCGCGAGCAGGAGCGTGTTCACGGCACCCGTCGCCTCCGCGCGCGCGTCACGTTCCTCCGCGGCCGCATACGCGACCCCCTTCAGCGGCATCGTGCACGACAGCCCGCGGAACTCCGGGCCGAGCGACGCCAGCTCTGCGGCGAAGCCGACCTCGTCGACGCGGCGCCGGTCGTACGTCCAGTCCCACCCGAGGTGCGCATAGGCGGCGCGGTGGAGCGCTGGAGACAGGCTGTGCGCGATCGGATCGCCCCAGACCTCGAGGACGTTCGCCTGCACGGGTCAGCAGCCGGAGTCGGGGTTGTCGGCGCACCACGAGCGCCACTGGTCCACCGCGCGCAGGTGCTCGTTGTACGTGTTCGTGAACACGGTCTCGCCCGTGTCGAGGTTCACCGTCACGAAGTAGAGCCACGGCCCCTCGACAGGGTCCATCGCGGCCCGGATCGCCGTGTCGCCGGGGTTGGCGATCGGGCCGACCGGCAGACCGGCGTGCTTGTACGTGTTCCACGGGTTGTCGTCCTCGAGGGCCTCCGCCGACGAGCTGACCGTGCCGTCGTGCATCTCGCCGTAGCCGTACTGCGCCGTGGAGTCCATCTGCAGCAGCCCGTGCGTCTCGCTGTTCGACGGATCGAGGCGGTTCTGGATCACGCGGGAGACCTTGAAGAAATCGTCTTCGTACCGGGCCTCTCGTTCGATGATCGAGGCGATCGTGAGGATCTCGTGACGCCGGTCCTCGGGCACATCGGCGGCGTCGAGCGACTCGATCGTCCGCGCCACCAGCCGACCGACCACGTCGTTCGCGCTGACCCCCGGATTGAAGGTGTACGTGGCGGGGAAGAGCCATCCCTCGAGGCTGTCGCTCTCCACACCGAACGCCGACGGGTCGGCCGCGGCCTTCTCGAAGTCCTTCAGCGGGATCCCCGTCGCATCCGCGAGGATCGGCAGCGACTGAGCAACCGTGAGTCCTTCGCGGAGCTGCGCCGTGTTCTCGAGCTTGTTCGCCGGGTCCTCCAGGGCCGAGAGCGCAGCAGCGGACGTCATCTGCTGCTGCAGCTGGTACGCACCGGGGTGGAACGTCGGGTTGAGGCCGTTGTCGATCAGGTAGTCGTAGAACGCGCCGGCGGTCTTGGTGACCCCCGCTTCGTGCAGGGTCGTGGAGATCGACGAGCCGGTGTCGCCGTCGACGATGGTGACGACCGCCTCGCCGGTGGCCTCGCCTTCGGCGTAGTCCTTCGGCTCCTCCCAGCCCATGAACGCACGGATCTTGTCCTCGTACGTGAACCACACGAACGTGCCGCCCGCGATGACGCCGCCGACGAGCGCGATCACCACGGCGAAGACGACCCATCCCGCGATGCGGCTCTTGCGGCGGTCGCGTTCGTGAAGCTTCTCGCGAGCCCGCTCGTCGGCCGAGACGGCGTCGTCGCCGAACAGGGCATCGATTGAGGCCGGCGTGCGCCGCGGCCCGGGCTCCCGCTCCGGTTCCGAGGCCGACGGCCGGGCGGCGCCGGTCTGCGCGGATGGACCTGCCGGAGCTGCCGGCGCGGCATCCGACGGCGGCGGGGTGCGCGGTGTCGCCGTGTGCTCGCCGTGGCGGACGGCGTCAGCGCGAGCAGAGCCGGACGAAGACGCGTCGCCGGCAGCGGCGGCTCGAGCGGCCCGGCGGCTCGAGGGAGCGGGCGGCTCGGCGGAGCCCCCCGCGGTCGACGCGGGTGACGCCGCGCGGTGCGCGCCGGAAGCGGCCCGCGGCGGCGAAGGGAGTCTGCCGAACAGATCGGCGAACTGGTCGTCGTGCGAGGGCGTGTCGGGCATCAGGAGGGCTCCGGGGGGTCTAGCAGCACGCCGGCCGGGTTGCCGGTGCTTTTCTCGACATCGATCGCCTGCTGAAGGAGGACGACCGCGGCGACCTGATCGACAAGCTTACGAGACGAACGCTGGGATCTGCCGGAACTTCTCAAAGCCGCATGAGCGGAGACGGTGCTGAGCCGTTCGTCCACCAGGCGCACGGGCACCCCCGTCGTCTGTGCGATCTCCGCAGCCACCGCGCGCGCATCGGCGGTCGATGCGGTCTCGCCGCCGCCCAGACTGATCGGCAGGCCCACGAGGATCTCGAGCGCGTCGTATTCAGCGGCGATGTCCCCGATGCGCCGCACTGTCCCCTCGTCACGGGGCACCGTTTCGACCGGGACGGCGAGGAGACCGTCGGGGTCGCAGCGCGCGACGCCGACGCGCGCCTTCCCGACATCGATGCCGAGACGCGCGCCGCGCCGGAAGCCCGTCACGCGCCCGCCGACTCCAGCTCCGCCACGATCCGTGTGAGGGCAGATGTCAGCGCTGCGGCATCCGTGCCGCCGCCCTGGGCGACGTCGTCGCGTCCGCCGCCACCCCCGCCGAGAGCCGCTGCGGCGACCTTCGCCAGAGCGCCGGCCTTCACGCCCGACCCTCGCGCGGCCTCGTTCGTCGCGACGATCACGACGGCGCGATCGCCGACCACGCCGCCGAGCGCGACGACGGCGGACTCGGAACCGAGGCGCTCGCGGAGCTGCAGTGCGAGCGAGCGGACGTCGTCGGGCGAGCCCACCGCACCCAGGGACTCAGCGACGACGCGGACCGACCCGACGCGGCGCGCCGACTCTGCGAGGGCGGGGAGGCGCTCGCCGAGAGCCTTCGCCTCGAACTGCGCGATCTTCTTCTCGGCAGCCTTCAGGTTCGCCTGGAGCTCTGCGATCCGGGCGGGGAGCTGGTCGCGCGGCGCCTTCAGATTCGAGGTCAGCTGCGACACGATCGCGCGTTCGGCTGCGAGCTCGCGGAATGCATCCAGGCCGACGAGCGCCTCGACGCGACGGTTCGACGCGCCGACCGACGACTCGCTGACGAGGCTGATGAGGCCGACCTCCGAGCTGCGGCCGACATGCGTGCCGGCGCACAGTTCGCGAGACCACGGTCCGCCGATGTCGACCATCCGCACGGTGTCGCCGTACTTCTCGCCGAACAGCGCCATCGCGCCGAGCGCCTTCGCGTCGTCCAAAGGCAGGACGCGGGTCGTGACTTCGAGGTTGTCGCGCACCGCGTTGTTGGCGATCTCCTCGATCTCGCTCTTCGTCGCGTCGGACAGCGCCTGTCCCCACGCGAAGTCGAAGCGCATGTAGCCGGCGCGGTTGAGCGAGCCCGCCTGCGTCGCCGACGTGCCGAGCGTGTCGCGGAGCGCGGCATGCACGAGGTGCGTGGCCGAGTGGGCCTGCTGCGCGGCGCGGCGGTTCACGGCATCGACGACGGTCGTCGCCGGCTGGCCGACGCCGACCTCGCCGCTGGTGACTTCGACGGTGTGGCTGATGAGACCAGGAACGGGCTTCTGCACGTCGAGGACGTCGAGCTCATACCCGGGGCCGACGATGACGCCCTTGTCGGCGACCTGGCCGCCAGACTCGGCGTACAGGGCCGTCTCGGCCAGGATCACCTCGGCGATCTGACCGGCCGACGCGCGCGGCACCGGGAGACCGTCGACCAGGAGGCCGAGCACGGTCGACTCCGTCTCAAGGTCGCTGTAGCCCGTGAAGACCGTCTCGCCCTGAGCGCGGAAATCGCGGTAGATGCTCGTGTCGGCCAGCTGACGCTTGCGGGACCGCGCATCGGCCTTCGCGCGAGCGCGCTGCTCCTGCATGAGGGTGTCGAACGCGCCACGATCAACAGTCAGGCCCGCCTCCTCCACGATTTCCATCGTGAGGTCGATCGGGAAGCCGTACGTGTCGTGCAGGAGGAACGCCTCGCTGCCGCTCAGCTGGCTGCCGCCGCTGCGTCGCGTCTGAGCGACCGACTCGTCGAGCAGTTCGGAGCCCGCCGCGAGGGTGCGGAGGAACGTCGCCTCCTCCGCCAGCGCATACTGCGACAGACGCGCGTAGTCGGCTTCGACGATCGGGTAGGCGTCTTTCATCGCGTCGCGCGACGCGGCGAACAGCTCGGCGAAGGTCGGCCCGTCGACACCCAGCAGGCGCATCGCGCGGATCGCGCGGCGCATGAGGCGTCGCAGGATGTAGCCTCGCCCCTCGTTCGACGGCGTGACGCCGTCCGACAGCAGCATCAGCGAAGAGCGCACATGGTCGGCGACCACGCGGAAGCGCACATCGTCTTCGTGGTTCTCGCCGTAGGTCTTGCCGGACAGTGCGACCGCGCGGTCGAGGACCGGACGCACCTGGTCGGTCTCGTACATGTTGTCGACGCCCTGCTTGATGAAGGCGACGCGCTCGAGTCCCATGCCCGTGTCGATGTTCTTCGCGGGGAGCTCCCCCACGATCGTGAAGTCGTACTTCGACTTCACGTCGGTGATCTCGTACTGCATGAACACGAGGTTCCAGATCTCGACATACCGATCGTCGTCGGTGGCGGGTCCGCCGTCGACGCCGTATTCGGGTCCCCGATCGAAGAAGATCTCCGAGCACGGCCCGGCCGGACCGGGAAGACCCGTCGTCCAGTAGTTCGTGTCCTTGCCGAGCCGCTGGATCCGCTCCGCAGGAAGGTCGGTGAGGCTCAACCAGAGGTCGTGCGCCTCGTCGTCCTCCTCGTAGACCGTCACCCACAGATCCTTCGGGTCGAACCCGAGGCCGCCGTCGGCCTCCGCGCTGGTGAGCAGTTCCCACGCCATGCGGATGGCGCCCTCTTTGAAGTAGTCGCCGAACGACCAGTTGCCGAGCATCTGGAAGAAGGTGCCGTGGCGCGGGGTCTTGCCGACCTCTTCGATGTCGTTGGTGCGGATGCACTTCTGGTTGTCGGCCGCGCGCGGAAAGGGTGCGGGAACGTCGCCGCTCAGGTACGGGATGAAGGGGACCATGCCCGCAACGGTGAACAGCAGGGCGGGATCGTCGGTCACGAGGGACGCGGACGGGACGATCGTGTGGCCGTTCTTCTCGAAGTAGTCGAGGTAGCGCTGGGCGATCTCAGCGGTCTTCATCAATGGGTCCTTGGGAATGCATGCGTGGGTGCCCGGTGATCACCGGGCGGAATCTGCGTGGGGGGTCAGTCGGTGAGGCGCGCGGCGCCGTCTTCGGCGGCGTCTTCGAGGGCATGCGCGGCGTCGCGGACCGAGTCGACGGCGTCGGTCGCGACGCTCTTGGCCTCGGCGACGAGACCTTCGATCTTGGCCTCCTGCGCGCGGTACGCGTCGCCGATGCGCTCGGTGAACTCCGAGATCCGTGCGTCGACCTCGGCGAGCACCTCGTGGCCGCGCGGGTCCTTGTTGACCAGGTGTGCGGCGACGAAGCCGCCGGCGATGCCCAGCACGAACCAGAGCGCATTCTTCATGCGTTCCATGTTAGGTGCAAACGACGGAGGGCGCCGGGGTGACCCCGGCGCCCTCCGCGCAGACATCGGGATGTCAGCGAGCGGCGTAGTACTCGACGACGAGCTGCACGTCACAGGTCACGGGGACCTCGGCGCGCTTCGGGCGACGAACGAGGCGTGCCTGCAGCTTGTCGAGCTCGACCTCGAGGTAGCCCGGAACGTTCGGCAGGACCTCGGCGTGACCGCCGGCGGCCGCGACCTGGAAGGGCTCGAGGCCCTCGCTCTTGGCCTTGACGTGGATGAGCTGACCCGGCTTCACGCGGAAGGACGGGCGGTCGACGAGCTGGCCGTCGACGAGGATGTGACGGTGCACCACGAGCTGGCGGGCCTGCGCGGTCGTGCGAGCGAAGCCCGAACGGAGCACGAGGGCGTCGAGACGCATCTCGAGCTGCTCGACCAGGTTCTCACCGGTCAGACCGTCCTTGCGGCGGGCCTCCTCGAACTGGATGCGCAGCTGCTTCTCGCGGATGCCGTACTGCTCGCGCAGACGCTGCTTCTCGCGCAGACGGACGGCGTAGTCGCTGTCGGCCTTGCGCTTGGTGCGGCCGTGCTCACCGGGAGCGTAGGGACGCTTCTCGAGGTAGCGGGCGGCCTTGGGGGTCAGCGCGACGCCGAGCGCGCGCGACAGGCGGACCTTACGGCGGTCCTGGGACTTCGTAGCCACGAAGTGATCCTTCCGATGACGTGGACGTGTCTTTCACGACTCACGGACGTATCCCCCGCTCTTCGCCCGTCCTGGACTGCACGCCGGAGCACGCCAGGAGGTCTGTGTCGGAAGAGGGAGATGCCCGAAAACTCGGTTTCGAGCCGGTCAAGTCTATCAGGTCTCGACGTGGCGCCCCGTGTCAGCGTTCGAGGTCGAGGACCCCCGGGGGATAGAACGGCGGGGCGCCGGCGGCGACGGCGTCGAGGGGGAACCAGCCGACCGTCGTGTGGCCGTCGAGGACAGGAAGCCTCCCCTCGCGGGGAAGAGCCTCGAGGTCGCCTGAGCGCACGGCGAACACGTGGACGACCTCGTGCCCGCGCTTGCCGTGACCGTCGAACACGTTCTCGGTCACCCCCAGGAGTCGTGCCTCGTCGATGGTAGCGCCGAGCTCCTCTCGGAACTCCCGGTGCAGCGCCGCCACGGCGGACTCCCCGAACTCGATGCCGCCGCCGGGAGCGCGGAGGAAGCGTGTGCCGTCGTCGCCCCGGTACTCCTCGCCGAGCACGTAGCCGTCGACGACAAGAAGCCCGACCACGATGCTGCGCACCCGCGGCGGGGAGACGAGTTCGTCGGCGTAGGCCGTGACCGAACGCCCATACGCCGGCAGCAGGGGTGCGAGCGTCGCGAGCGCGGTGCGCAGCGCTGCCGCGGGCTTCCCGTCGTCGAACAGGGCCAGAGCGAGGAACGCGCGAGCGGCGGGAGCGAGCTCGTCGTCGTCCGCGACCTCGCGGAGGACCGCGATGGCGCCGGATGGATCGCCGACGTTGCGCAGCGAGCTCGCGAGCTGGATGACCGCCTGTGACCGCTGCGGTGCCGCGAGACCGGCGGCGAGGGCATCGCGGTACAGCGGTATCGCGCTCTCCTCCTCCCCCAGGAAGTCGTGGAGCGACGCGCGTTCGAAAAGCGCCTCAGGATCGTCGGCGCGTCGCTCGCGGAGCAGCGCGTCGAGCGCGCGGCGCATGTCCTCGGGCCGCTCGTCGTCGGCGTCGCGCCAGAAGGCGGCCACGCGCTCGTGCCATGCCGGGCGGGCGGTGTCGTCCGGGTCGGTCATCGCTCCCCCAGGATGCGCCGGATCTTGTCGAGGCGCGCGGCGATGTCTCTTTCGAGCCCCCGCCCGCTGGGCGCGTAGTAGGTGCGCCCGCGCAACTCGTCCGGGAGGTACTGCTGCGCGGCGACGCCCACCTCCAGGTCGTGCGGGTAGATGTAGCCCTTTCCGTGGCCGAGCCGCTTCGCGCCCGGGTAGTGCGCGTCGCGGAGGTGCGTGGGCACTCGACCGAAGCCTCCGGATCGCACGTCGGCGATCGCCCGGTCTATCGCGACGTAGGCGGCGTTCGACTTGGCGGTGGTGGCAAGGTACGCCGTGGCCTCTGCAAGGGGGATGCGGCCCTCCGGCATTCCGATGAACGCGACGGCGTCGGCTGCGGCGACCGCGATCTGCAGGGCCTGCGGGTCGGCGAGACCGATGTCTTCGGCGGCAGAGATCACGAGGCGGCGGGCGATGAACCGCGGGTCCTCGCCCGCCTCGATCATGCGCGCCAGGTAGTGCATGGCCGCGTCCACGTCGGAGCCGCGGATCGACTTGATGAAGGCGCTGATCACGTCGTAGTGCTCGTCGCCCTGTTTGTCGTAGCGCAGCAGCGCGCGGTCGACGGCTTGCGCCACCTGCTCCGCCGTGATGGTCGGCGTCTCCGCCGACTCTTCCGGGACGGCGACCATCGATGCGGCCGCCTCCAGCGACGTCAGTGCGCGCCGGGCGTCGCCGGAGGCGAGCTGTACGAGCGCGGCGCGCGCCTCGGGGTCGAGCTCCACCCGGCCGTCGAGACCCCGCGCGTCGGTCACCGCCCGGTCGATGAGGCGGCCGAGATCGTCGTCCGTCAGGGGCTGCAGCGTGAGCAGCAGGGAGCGCGACAGCAGCGGCGAGATCACCGAGAACGACGGATTCTCCGTGGTGGCGGCGATCAGGATCACCCAGCCGTTCTCGACGCCCGGCAGCAGCGCGTCCTGCTGTGCCTTCGTGAAACGGTGGATCTCGTCGAGGAAGAGGATCGTGGACACTCCGTAGAGGTCGCGCTGGTTCATCGCCTCCTGCATGACCTCGCGCACGTCGCGGACGCCGGCGGTCACCGCCGAGAGCTCGACGAACCGCCGGCCCGACGTGCGGGCGATCGCCTGAGCGAGTGTCGTCTTGCCGGTGCCAGGCGGGCCCCAGAGGATCACGGAGACGGCGGAGCGTGCGGCGGCATCGGGATCGGCGAGTGCGACGAGCGGCGATCCCGGGCGCAGAAGGTGCCCCTGTCCGGCGACCTCGTCGAGGGAGACGGGCCGCATGCGCACGGCGAGCGGAGTCTGTCCCTGGAAGAGGGCGGAGGGGCTGGTCACTCGACAAGGCTAACGGCGGCCACCGACTCGGGGATGTGCCTGTACAGGCGCGTTTGTCGCGTGCGCACGCCTGCGAATAGGCTTTCCCCACCCGGATGACCGGGAATCGAGGGAGGTCCCGTGGTTTCGGGTGCTGGGAAGAAGAGCGCGCGCGCGTCGCGCGAGCGTGCCCGCCTGTATCAGGCGCGCCGGGAGTTCCAGGACGGACTGCAGCGTCGTCGCCGTCGCGACAACCTCCTCGCGGGCGTCGCCGGGGGTGCGCTGATCCTCGCTGTCGTCGGCGGGCAGGTCGCGTACTACACGCTCGGTCCGGGGCAGCCCGCTCCGGCTCCGTCGCCGACTGCCACGCCCACCCCCTCTCCTGCCCCGACGAGCCCCTTCCCGAGTCCTGCCGACGGCGCGACGCCCACGCCCGGCGCGACCCCCACTGCCACTCCCACGCCCTGACGCTGCCGTATAGGCTGGCAGCCGACCGAACCCCCAGGCGGCGTGAGCCGCGACGAGGTGCTATCCCGTGACTTCCGTTCCTTCTGACAACACTCCTGCTGAGCCGATCGACGAGACCGAGGCTCCGGCCGCTCTTCTCGACTCCGGTGCGGAGACCGCCGCGGAGGTCACCGAGACCTCCCCCGTAGAGGACAGCGACGCGTCGCTCGACGCCGGGGAGCAGGACGCTCGGCCCGAGGACGCCGGGGAGGCGCCCGCCGACGCCGTCGCAGAAGACGCCGCCGCGCAGCCGGCCCCCTCTGAGACGGACGCCCCCGAGGCGACGAGGACCGCGAACACCGCTCCCGCCGCCGACGCCAACGACGCCGGCCCCTGGGGCCGCGTCGACGACGACGGCACGGTATCGGTGCGCGAGGGCGACGAATGGCGTGTGGTCGGGCAGTACCCCGACGGAACGCCCGAGGAGGCTCTCGCCTATTTCGAGCGAAAGTTCGCCGACCTCGCCGGTGAGGTCACGCTCCTCGAGGTCCGTCACCGCCGCGGCGGCGCGAGTGCCTCCGACCTTCGCGGAACCCTCAAGACGGTGCGCGAGCGCGTCGCGGGTGCTTCCGCTGTCGGCGACCTCGCCGCACTCGACGCGCGCCTGACCGCGCTCGACGCCGCCCTCAGCGAAGCCTCCGCCGAAGAGGCCCACGCGCACCGCGAGGCCGTCGACGCGGCCATCGCCGAGCGCACGGCGCTCGTCGAGGAGATCGAGGCCATCGCCGCGCGCGATCCCAAGTCCATCCAATGGAAGCAGACCTCTGCCGACGTCACCTCTCTGTTCGAGCGCTGGCAGGCTCACCAGGCCAACGGGCCCCGCCTCCCCAAGAACGTCGGTCAGCAGCTCTGGAAGCGCTTCCGCGACGCGCGCGCAGTCTTCGACAAGAACCGGCGCGAGTTCTATGCGGGACTCGACGAGTCGCACAAGGCCGCCCGCGACGCCAAGACCCGCCTGGCTGAGCGCGCCGAGGCGCTCGCCTCGAAGGGCGAGGAGGGCATCTCCGCGTACCGCGCCCTGCTCGACCAGTGGAAGTCCGCGGGGCGAGCCGGGAAGAAGGTCGACGACGCTCTTTGGGCGCGATTCAAGGCTGCCGGCGACGCGCTGTACGGTGCGCGCGCCGACCGTGAGCACGCCGACGCCGAGGCGTCGAAGGAGAAGATCGAGGCCAAGCGCGCTCTGCTCGAGGAAGCCGCCGCCATCCCCCGCGAGAAGGACACCGCGAAGGCGCGTGCCCTCCTGACGGGCATCCAGCGTCGATGGGATGAGATCGGCCGCATCTTCCCGCGTGAGGCCGAGCGTGGCCTCGACGACGACCTCCGCAAGATCGAGCAGGGCGTCAAGAACCGCGAAGAGTCGGACTGGAAGAGCAACAACCCCGAGACCAAGGCGCGCCAGAACGACATGACGCAGCAGTTGCTGGACGCCATCGCGAAGCTCGAAGACGAAGTGGCGGCAGCGGTCGCCACGAAGGACAAGGCCAAGATCGCGAAGGCAGAAGAAGCCCTCGCGGCGCGCAAGGCATGGCTCAAGGCGCTCGGCGGCTGAACTCCCCTCCCGTCCGGGCATGAGCCGCGGTTGTCCACAGCGACCGCTCCGCAATCCGCCACCACGTCGGACGATGAGGCAGAGTTTCGGGGATGACCTCCCCGTTCCTCTACTTTCCGGATGACCGACTGTCGCGCCCCGAGCTGATGGCGGCGCGCCTCGACGGTCACGTCGTGGAGATCGGCGATGCCTACATGCCCGCCGATGCGATCGAGACCCGCGAGCTGCGGGCGGGGTCGCTCCGCGCCGCCGTCGGCACACAGTTGGCGCTCACGCACGAATCCGCCGCGTGGGTCCACGGCGCGATCGACGATCCGCCGCACCGTCACTGTGTTCAGCGCCGCACCGAGACGCGCCTGCACCACGTCCTCGACCACCGGCTCCGGTACCGTGACCTGCGGCTGCCCCCTGCCGACGGCATGAACCTCGCCGGCGTCGTTGTCAGCACACCCGCCAGAACGCTCGTCGACCTCATCCGTGACCGCGTCATCCGGGATTCGAGCGGCGAGGAGGTCGTGCGGCGCGTCGTGAGCCGCGATCCGGAACTCGTCGACGCGGCCATCGACTGGTTCCACCGCGCCGGTCCGGTTCACCACAAGCGCGCGGCGCTCGCCTATCTGCGGGCGTGTGCCGTCACGACGACGTGACGCGATACACGTCGTAGACGGCGTCGATGCGGCGGACGGCGTTCAGCACGCGGTCGAGGTGCACGATGTCGCCCATCTCGAACACGTACCGGCTGAGTGCGAGCCGGTCGTTGTTGGTCTGCACCGAGGCCGACAGGATGTTCACATGGTGCTCGCTCAGCACGCGGGTGATGTCGCTCAGCAGCCCGGAACGGTCGAGTGCCTCGACCTGGATGTGCACGAGGAAGACGCTCTTCGTCGTGGGCGCCCAGGTGACGTCGATCATCCGATCGGGGTCGTTGCGCAGCGAGGTCACGTTCGTGCAATCGGACCGGTGCACCGAGACGCCGCTGCCGCGGGTGACGAAGCCGACGATCTCATCCCCTGGCACCGGGGTGCAGCACTTGGCCAGCTTCACGAGGATGTCGGGGGCTCCGCGCACCAGCACGCCCGAATCGCCCCCACGCGGAGCTTTCGAGCGGCCGACGACCGGGAGGTCGATCGGACCCGTGCTGGTGTCTTCGCGTGTGCTGACGAGCGCAGTGACCTTCTCGATCACCGACTGCGTCGACACATGACCTTCGCCGACGGCGGCGTACAGCGCGGTCACGTCTTCGTAGCGAAGCTGGTGGGCGACCTCGGTGAACGAGTCCTGGCTCATCAGCCGCTGAAGCGGAAGGTTCTGGCGGCGCATGGCGCGAGCGATGGCGTCCTTGCCCTGCTCGATCGCCTCGTCACGCCGCTCCTTGGTGAACCAGCCGCGGATCTTGCTCCGGGCGCGAGTCGACTTGACGAACGTCAGCCAGTCCTGGCTCGGGCCGGCGTCGGGGTTCTTCGAGGTGAAGACCTCCACGACGTCGCCCGAGTGCAGTTCCGACTCGAGCGGCACGAGGCGGCCGTTGACCTTCGCTCCCATCGTGCGGTGGCCGACTTCGGTGTGGACCGCGTAGGCGAAGTCGACCGGGGTGCCACCCGCCGGCAGTCCGATGACGCGGCCCTTCGGCGTGAAGACGTAGACCTCCTTCGCGCCGATCTCGAAGCGGAGCGAGTCGAGGAACTCCCCCGGGTCGGCCGTCTCGGCCTGCCAGTCGGAGATGCGTGCGAGCCACGCCATGTCGGTGTCGACCGACTTCTCCTCCGACTTGCTCCCGTTCATCCGCTCCTTGTACTTCCAATGCGCAGCGACACCGTACTCGGCCTGCTGGTGCATCTCATTGGTGCGAATCTGGATCTCCACCGTGCGGCCACCGGGGCCGATGACCGTCGTGTGGAGCGACTGGTACAGGTTGAACTTGGGCGTCGCGATGTAGTCCTTGAAGCGACCCGGGAGGGGCGTCCACCGTGCGTGGATGGCACCGAGCACGGCGTAGCAGTCGCGAACCGTGTTGACGAGCACGCGGATGCCGATGAGGTCGTAGATGTCATCGAACTCGCGGCCCCGCACCACCATCTTCTGGTACACGGAGTAGAGCTGCTTCGGGCGTCCCATGATCCGGCCGCGGATGCGCAGGTCGCGGAGGTCTGCCTCGACGGCCTCGATGACGGAGTGCACATACTGCTCGCGCTGCGGGGTGCGCTGCTTGACCAGGCTGTCGATCTCGACGTAGAGCTTGGGATGCAGCACCGCGAAGGAGAGGTCTTCGAGCTCGCTCTTGATCGCCTGAATACCGAGGCGGTGCGCCAGCGGGGCGTAGATCTCGAGCGTCTCGGTCGCCTTCTTCGCGGCCTTCTCCGGAGGGACGAAGCCCCACGTGCGGGCGTTGTGCAGCCGGTCGGCCAGCTTGATGAGCAGCACGCGGATGTCCTTCGACATCGCCACGATCATCTTCCGGACGGTCTCGGCCTGCGCTGCATCGCCGTACTTGACCTTGTCGAGCTTGGTGACGCCGTCGACGAGCATCGCGACCTCGCCGCCGAACTCCTCACGCAGCTGATCGAGGCTGTAGTCGGTGTCTTCGACGGTGTCGTGGAGCAGGGCCGCAGCGATCGCTCGGGGCCCGAGACCCAGCTCGGCGAGGATCTGAGCGACGGCGAGCGGATGCGTGATGTACGGCTCGCCGCTGCGCCGTTTCTGGGACGCGTGAGCGCGGGCGGCGGTGTGGTATGCCCGCTCGATGATCGCGATGTCACCACGGGGGTGGTGAGTTCGCACCGTGCGGATCAACTGCTCGACGCCGTTCCTCGACGGCGCGCGCGAGAACAGGCGAGGCACGAGGCGGCGAAGCGAACTCGGCGGCGGCGTCTGACCTGATGCGGGCACGGTTTCAGTCATCAGATCACCTCCGCCGCTTCGAGTCCGTCAAGTCTACGCGCGTCGGCCGAGCTCAGGCCGCCGTCAGCGCCTTGTCACGCGCCGCGAGAACGCGCTCGTCGCGCGCCTTCATCTCCGGCTCGTTCTCGCGCATGAGCGAGAACAGTGGGGCAGCGACGAACAACGTCGAATAAGCCGCGACGATCGTCCCGACGAAGATCGACAGTGAGATGTCGGTGAGCGTCTGCGCACCGAGCCAGAGGGCTCCGATGAACAGGATCGCACCGGTCGGCAATGCGGCCACGACCGTCGTGTTGATCGATCGCACCAGGGTCTGGTTGACCGCCAGGTTGACCGATTCGCCGAAGGTGCGACCCGACTTCTCGCCGTCTTCCGTCGTATTCTCCCTGACCTTGTCGAAGACGACAGTGGTGTCGTAGAGCGAGTACGAGAGGATCGTCAGGAAGCCGATCACTGCCGCCGGGGAGATCTCGAAGCCGAAGAGCGCGTACACGCCGATGGTGATCACGAGCACGTCGACGAGTCCGATGATCGCGGCCACCGACATCTTCCAGGTGCGGAAGTAGATGGCGAGGATCAGGAAGGTGAGCGCGAGGAAGATCGCGAGTCCCCACAGCGACTGCCGCGTCACGTCCTGGCCCCAGCTCGGACCGATGAACGACGAGCTCACCTGGTCTTCGGGTACGCCGTACGCCTCCGCGAGGGCCGTGGTCACCGCGCGCGTCTCGGGGTCGGTCATCTGGTCGGTCTGCACGCGAACCGCGTCGTCGCCGATCGTCGTGACCTTCGTCGTGGCGCCGTCGACCACCGACTGCACGGCCTCGGTGGCGAGCGACTGGTCGGGCGACGAGACGTTATTGACCGTGAACTGCGAGCCGCCGGTGAACTCGATCGAGAACTGGACCGGACGGAAGACGGGCACGAGGGCAGCGCCGATCACCAGGATCGCCGCGATGATGAACCACAGGCGGCGGCGACCCACGAAGGGGAACGACGTCTTGCCCGTGTAGAGGTCGTTGCCGAGCTGATTCATGGAGCGCATCAGTCGTCTCCCTCCGTCGTCGAGCGCGTATCGGCGCTCTGCTGGGCGAGCTTGCGCTCGGCGATGGTCTGCCGGCGCTCCGCCTCGCTGCGCGACCGCGACGCCCGGCGCTGCGAAGCCGTCCGGCCGCCCGCGTCGACCGGCGCGCGGAACTGCGCTCGACCGCGGTACACGGCGCCGAGCGCTTCGGGGTCGAGGCCCGAGAGGGGATGTCCCCCGCCGAAGAACCGCGTGCGCGCCAGGAGCTGCAGCACCGGGTGGGTGAAGGCGATGAAGATCAGGATGTCGATGAGGGTCGTGAGGCCGAGCGTGAACGCAAAGCCCTTCACGGTGGCGTCGGCGAGGATGTACAGCACGACAGCGGCCAGGATGTTGATCGACTTCGAGATGTAGATCGTGCGCTTCGCGCGCCCCCAGCCGTCTTCGACGGCGCTCGTGATCGATTTGCCGTCGCGCAGCTCGTCGCGGATGCGCTCGAAGTAGACGATGAACGAGTCGGCAGTGAAGCCGATCGTCACGATGAGGCCGGCGACCCCCGCGAGAGAGAGGCGGAAGCCCATGCGCCACGCCAAGATGCACAGCGTGATGTAGGTGAGCACACCCATCACGAAGAGCGACGCGATGATGACGAAGCCGAGCGAGCGGTAGACGATCAGCGAGTACAGCGCGACGAGCGCGAGGCCGATGAGGCCCGCGATCAGGCCGATCTGCAGCTGCTGCGAGCCGAGCGTCGCCGAGATGGAGTTGGAGCTCTGCACTTCGAAGCTGAGCGGCAGGGCGCCGTACTTGAGCTGGTCGGCCAGCGTCTTCGACGATTCCTGGGTGAAGTTGCCGGTGATCTGCGGCTTTCCGTCGAGGATGACGGCATTCATCGACGGAGCCGACAGCACGGAGCCGTCGAGCACGAAGGCGAACTGATTGCGCGGCGACGTCTCGCCGTACAGCCGCTGGCTGATCTGACCGAACGTCTCGGTGCCCTCGCCATTGAAGACGATGTTGACCGCCCACTGGTTGGTCTGGGTGTTGAGGCCGTTGGTGGCGTCCGAGATCGCGGAGCCGTCGAGTTCGACCGGGCCGAGGATGTACTTGGCCGAGCCGTCGGCCTCACAGGTGATGAGCGGCTGATCCTTGGGCTCGTTGGCCGGGTCGTTCGACGGGTCGGCGCAGTCGTAGGCGAGGAACTGCGCGTACAGGGCGTCGGTGACCCAGCTCGGGTCGCTCCCGTTGCTGGGTTCGGCCGTGGGGATGGCGTTGAGCGTGGGGTCGGGACTCGGGTAAGGGGTCTCCTTCCCGTCCTCTCCCACATAGGACGTCGCGGGCGCTCCGGTGAAGATCACCGCGCGCAGCTGCAGCTGGGCGGACGCCTCGATGCGGTTGCGGGTCTCTTCGTCGGCCTGACCGGGGATCTGCACCACGATCTGGTTGCCGGCCTGGGTCGTGATGTCGGCCTCGCCGACACCCGAGGCGTCGACGCGCTGGCGGATGATCGCCGCCGCCTGCTCCATCTGCTCGACGGACGGCTGGCTGCCGTCAGGGGTGTTCGCCTCGAGGATGATCTGCGTGCCGCCCTGGAGATCGAGCGCGAGCTCAGGCACCCAGGAGCTGCCGGGGTTGCCGTCTGAATCCTTGAAGACGAAGACGCCGAGAGCATTGATGCCGAACAGGATGGCCGTGAGCACGACGAGCCCGGTGAGGGCGCGCCACGCATGACGGACGGGAGTGGGTGCAGCCACGAGTGGTCCTTCGAGAACGACGGAAGGCGGAGGTCAGGCGCGAGGCTTGTCGTCGGCGTCGGGAGCGACGTCGTCGCCCCGCGTGACAGTGAGGTCGTCGATGTCGGCGGGCGCCGCGTCGCCGGCGACGACGGTCACGTCGTCAGCGATTGCATCGTTCTCATCTTCGACGACGCGGATGATGGCCTGGCTGTGGACCTCGATCTCGACGCCCGGGGCCAGCGCGACCACGGCGGGACGGGAGAGGTCTTCGGCGTCGAACGACACGAGCGTGCCGTAGAGGCCGCCCTGGAGGAGGACCTTCGCACCCGGCAGCATGGCGCGCTGCTTGTTCTCCTGCTCCGCCTTCATGCGAGCGGCGCGGCGGCGCGAGCTCCAGAACATGAAGACGATCAGTGCGAGGAGGATCAGCAGCATGCCGTACTGCGCGAAGAAGGAGGAGACGGGATCGAGCTGCTGGGCGCCCTGCTGCGACGTTGCTGAGATCATGGAGGAGTGACGCCTTTCGCGACGGGAAGCCGCGCGGTGCGGCCAGAAAAGACTGAGGGGCGGTGAGCCCTCAGTGATTATAGGTCATCGAGTCTCAACGCTTCGTCGGGACGTGGCACGCGCAGGTGCGCATATGCCTCGGGAGTGGCGACCCTCCCCCGCGGCGTGCGCCCCAGGAACCCGATGCGCACGAGATAGGGCTCGACCACGGACTCGATGGTCTCGGCCTCTTCGCCGACGGTCACGGCAAGGGTGTTGAGGCCGACCGGCCCGCCTCGGAAGCGCCGGACGACCGCGTCGAGCACGGCGCGGTCGAGCCGGTCGAGCCCGATCGCGTCGACGTCGTACAGGTCGAGGGCGGATGCCACGTGCTGCTCCGTGGCCGCGCCCCCGAACGCCGCACCCGACGAGCTCCGTGCGGGCGGGTGTCCGTGGACGATCACGTAGTCGCGCACGCGGCGCAGCAGCCGGTTGGCGATGCGCGGTGTGCCGCGCGATCGGCGGGCGATCTCTGCACGGGCGGCTGCCGGCACGTCGACCCCCAGCATCGCCGACGACCGTGCGATGACTTGCTCCAGCTCGTCGGGCTCGTAGTACTCGAGGTGAGCGGTGAACCCGAATCTGTCGCGAAGCGGATTGGGCAGCAGTCCCGAGCGGGTCGTCGCGCCGACGAGCGTGAAAGGGGCCAGATCGAGAGGGATGCTCGTGGCACCCGCGCCCTTGCCCACCATGATGTCGATGCGGAAGTCCTCCATCGCGAGGTAGAGCATCTCCTCGGCCGAGCGGGCCATGCGATGGATCTCGTCGATGAACAGCACTTCGCCCGGGACGAGGCTCGACAGCAGCGCGGCGAGGTCGCCGGCGTGTTGGATGGCGGGGCCGCTGGACATCCGCAGAGGCCGCTCGCTTTCATGGGCGACGATCATCGCGAGCGTGGTCTTGCCGAGCCCGGGGGGCCCCGACAGGAGGATGTGGTCGGGCGGTCGCTGCTGCAGCCGAGCGGCGTCGAGCAGCAGTTGGAGCTGCCCGCGCACCTTCTGCTGACCGACGAACTCGGCCAACGACATCGGGCGCAGGGCGCCTTCGACCGCGAGCTCCCCCTCGTCTTCGACGAGACCGGGATCGTGAACCTCAGCCACGGGCCTGCTCCGCGCGCGCCGGCCCGAGGTACGCGAGGGCTCGCTTGAGGAGCGCCGGAACGGAGCCGCGTTCCTCGCTGCCCGCTTCGCTGCTGACCGCAGAGACCGCTTCGGCCGAGACCCGTTCGTTCCAGCCGAGCGCGACGAGGGCGGCCACGACCTGTCCCGCGATGGCGGTCGCGGCGGGAGCCGATCCGCCCGCGGCGCCGGCGGTGACCCGGGGCTGGAGCTTGCCGGCGAGCTGCACCACGATGAGCTTCGCGGTCTTCGGGCCGATGCCCGAGACGCGTCGGAACGGCGCATCGTCCTCCGTCGTGACGGCTTCCGCGATCTGGGCGACCGTCAGTGACGCGAGCACCCCGAGTGCCGATTTCGGGCCCACGCCGGACACGCCGAGGAGCTGGGTGAACACCACGAGCTCCTCGCGCTCGCGGAACCCGTAGAGCGACAGTGCATCCTCCCTCACGATGAGGGTTGTGTGGAGGACGATGTCATCACCGACGTGGAACTCGCGCGCCAGCTGCGGTGTGACGGCCACGGCGAATCCGACGCCGCCCACATCGATGACGACGCCCTCTGCATCCAGATGCAGCACTCTGCCACGCAGCGATGAGATCATGCTGCGAGCCTAGGCGGGCGTTCGGACATTTGTTCGATCGACACGCGGTTCAGCGTCGGGCGAGGCGCTCCGCGTCGGCCCAGCGCTGCTGCGCGGGTGTGAGCGCCGCCTCTGCCCCGACCGATGACATGCCGCGGCGCCAGGCGTGACAGAGGGCGATGGCGAGGGCGTCGGCGGCGTCAGCCGGCTGCGGGAGCGCGTCGAGGCGGAGCACGCGTGCGACCATGGCTTGCACCTGTCGCTTGTCGGCCGCTCCGTAGCCCGTGATCGCCGCCTTGACCTCCGACGGTGTGTGGGTGGCGGCAGGGAGGCCTCGCTCCCCCGCGATCAGCAGCGCGATCCCGCTTGCCTGTGCCGTGCCCATGACCGTCTGGCGGTTGTGCTGCGCGAAGACGCGCTCGACGGCGACCACGTCGGGCTCCAGCCTGTCGACGATCTCGCGGAGTCCGGCCGCGATCACGGCAAGACGTTCGTGGATCGGGGCGTCGCTGTCGCTGCGCACCACGCCGACGTGCACGAGCGACGCCGACCGGTCGGCACGCACGTCGACCACGCCGACGCCGCAGCGGGTAAGGCCGGGGTCGATGCCGAGGACGCGAAGAGCGGATGCCACGCCCTCACGCTATGCGGAAGGGCCCGGCATCCGCTCGTGAAACGCGGGATGCGACTCAGGCGGTCGTCATTCGTCGGCCTCGAGCTCGGCCTGCACCTCGGGCGTGAGGTCGAAGTTGGTGAAGACGTTCTGCACGTCGTCGCTGTCTTCGAGCGCATCGATGAGGCGGAAGATCTTGCGCGCGGTGTCGGCGTCGATCTCGACTTTCAGTGAGGGGACGAACTCCACGTCAGCCGACTCGTACTCGATGCCCGCCTCTTGGATGGCCGTGCGCACCGCAACGAGCTCGGACGGGTCGGTGACGACCTCGAAGCCCTGCGCGTGCGGCTCGATCTCCTCCGCGCCGGCCTCGAGGGCCGCCAGCATGACGTCGTCCTCGGTGGTTCCTTCGCCCGAGACGACGATGACGCCCTTGCGGTGGAAGTTGTACGCGACCGACCCGGGGTCGGCGAGCGTGCCGCCGTTGCGCGAGAGCGCGGTGCGCACCTCGGCGGCGGCGCGATTCTTGTTGTCGGTCAGACACTCGATCATGAGGGCGACGCCGTTGGGGCCGTAGCCCTCATACATGATCGACGAGTACTCGACCGACTCGCCGCCGATGCCCGCGCCGCGCTTGATGGCGCGGTCGATGTTGTCTTTCGGGACGGAGGTCTTCTTCGCCTTCAGTACGGCGTCGAACAGCGTCGGATTTCCCTGCAGATCGGGGCCGCCGAGCTTCGCGGCCACTTCGATGTTCTTGATGAGCTTGGCCCACGACTTTGCACGGCGCGCATCGATCACGGCCTTCTTGTGCTTCGTCGTCGCCCATTTGGAGTGTCCGGACATATCGACAAGTCTATTGCGCACGCGGCTGCCGTTCGTGAGCGGCGTTGTATCAGCGGGCGCGCGCGAGGACACTCTCACACATGGATGAGAGACGACTGGCCCTCGACGCCGCCCACGCCGCCGCGGTGCGCTTCCTCGACACCCTCGACGACCGTCCGGTCTGGCCGCGCGCGAGCCTCGACGACATGCTCGCGGCATTCGACGGGCCCCTCCCGGACGACGGTGCCGACGCTGCGGCGATCATCGACGACCTCGCGGTGCGCGCCGACCCGGGCTTGGTCGCGATCCCCGGAGGCCGCTTCTTCGGCTTCGTCATCGGGGCGACCCTCCCGGCGGCGCTGGCAGCCGACTGGCTCGTGTCGGCGTGGGACCAGAACTCCGGCTCGAGCACGATGACCACCGCCACCGTCGCGCTGGAGCGTGTGGCGGGCAGATGGATCTGCGAGCTGCTCGGTCTTCCGGTCGACAGCGCGGTGGGATTCGTGACAGGTGCCCAGGTGTCGAACCTCGTCTGCCTCGCCTCGGCGCAGCACGCCGTCCTCCGCCGTGTCGGATGGGACCTGACGGCATCCGGCCTGCGGGGGGCGCCGCCGGTGCGGGTGATCGTCGGCGAGAACCGCCACGGGTCCATCGACCGAGCCGCCCGCTTCTGCGGGATCGGCGCCGACGAGCTGACCGTCGTCCCCGCCGATGACCAGGGGCGCATGACGGTAGAGGGGCTGGCGGCCGCGCTCGCCGACTCGCCGGCGATCCCCACGATCGTGTGCCTGCAGGCGGGCGAGGTGCACACCGGGGCCTTCGATCCGATTGCCGACCTCATTCCCCTGGCTCGGGAGCAGGGCGCGTGGGTGCACATCGACGGTGCCTTCGGACTGTGGGCGGCCGCATCGTCGCGCCTCGCGCCGCTCACCGCGGGCATCGAACAGGCGGACTCGTGGACGACCGACGCGCACAAGACGCTCAACGTGCCCTACGACTGCGGGATGGCCATCATCCGGGAACCGGCCGATGCGATCGCCATGTTCCGCACGGGAGGCGACTATCTGATGTACGCGAGCCTCGACCCGTGGGATGTCGCCCCCGAACTGTCGAGGCGGGCGCGGGGCGTCCCCGCATGGGCGGCGCTGAGGAGTCTCGGGCGCCGCGGGGTGTCGGAGCTCGTCGAACGACTCCACGACAACGCGCTGCGGCTCGCAGAGGGGCTCCGTGGCATTCCGGGTGTCACCGTCATCAACGACGTCGTCTACACGCAGGTGATGTTCCGCCTCGACGACGACGACAGCACGCGCGCCCTCGGAGCGGCGATCCTCGACGACGGGACGGCCGCGCTCACGGGCGCCCAGTGGCGCGGTCGCGCCGCCCTGCGGTGCTCCATGTCGTCGTGGGTCACGAGCGACGACGACATCGACCGCACCGTTTCGGCGATCGCGCGTCTCTCCGGCGCCGCCGCCGGCTGAGCGGAACCGTCCCGCGGACGGCGCACCGGTCAGGCGGCAGCGCGGACCGCGTCGAGGAACAGCGCGTGGAACCGCGTCTCCCCCGTGACCTCGGGGTGGAACGAGGTGCCGAGCAGGGCTCCTTGGCGCACCGCCACCACTCTGCCATCGTCGAGCGTGCCGATCGCCTCGACGTCACGGCCGGTGTCTCGCACGATGGGGGCCCGGATGAACACGGCGTGGACGGGGGGTTCCCCGAGCACCGGCACCGTCAGATCCGTCTCGAAGGAGTCGACCTGGCTCCCGAATGCGTTCCGCTGCACGGTCACGTCGAGTCCGCCGAACGTCTCCTGACCCTCGATGCCGTCCGTGATGCGATCGGCGAGGAGGATGAGGCCCGCGCAGGTGCCGTAGACCGGCATCCCGCCGCGGATCGCGGTGCGGATCGCGGACTGCACGCCGAACGCGCGCGACAGCTTGTCGATGACGCTCGACTCGCCCCCGGGGATCACGAGCCCGTCGACACTCGCCAGTTCCGCCGGACGGCGCACGCCGACCACCTCCGCACCGAGCTCGCGGAGCACCCGTGCGTGCTCGCGCACATCGCCCTGGAGCGCGAGCACACCGACGCGGACGCTACCAGCCACGTTCGGCGAGGCGGTGCGGGGCGGGCAGGTCGGCGACGTTGATGCCGACCATCGCCTCGCCGAGACCGCGGGACACCTCGGCCACCACCTTCGCGTCGTCGAAGAACGTCGTCGCCTTGACGATCGCCGCGGCGCGCTCGGCGGGGTTCCCGGACTTGAAGATCCCCGAGCCCACGAACACGCCGTCGGCGCCGAGCTGCATCATCATGGCGGCGTCGGCGGGTGTCGCGACGCCTCCCGCGACGAAGAGCACGACGGGGAGCTGGCCGGTCTCCGCGACCTCCGCGACCAGGTCGTACGGCGCCTGCAGCTCCTTCGCCGCGACGTACAGCTCGTCTTTCGTCATGGCGCGCAGAGCATTGATCTCGCTCGTGATCTTTCGGATGTGCTTCGTCGCCTCGGAGACGTCGCCGGTACCGGCCTCGCCCTTGGAGCGGATCATGGCCGCACCCTCGTTGATGCGCCGGAGCGCCTCGCCCAGGTTGGTCGCGCCGCAGACGAACGGCACGGTGAAGTTCCACTTATCGATGTGGTTCACGTAGTCGGCGGGCGAGAGCACCTCCGACTCGTCGATGTAGTCGACGCCGAGCTCCTGGAGCACCTGCGCCTCGACGAAGTGGCCGATACGAGCCTTCGCCATGACCGGGATCGAGACGGCCTCGATGATGCCGTCGATCATGTCGGGGTCGCTCATGCGAGAGACACCGCCCTCGGCGCGGATGTCTGCGGGCACGCGCTCGAGCGCCATGACGGCCACGGCGCCGGCGTCTTCGGCGATCTTCGCCTGGTCGGGCGTGACGACGTCCATGATGACGCCGCCCTTGAGCATCTCGGCGAGTCCGCGCTTGACGCGCGAGGATCCGGTGGTGGGCACGATGACGTCCTCTCGGGTGTTCTGGGTGACGGCCGTTCTCCACACGGGCTGCGGATTGGCCTAGGCCAAAAGTTAGCATGACTCAGGCCGTACACTTGCGGGAGGCGTAACGGAGAGGACGTGATGACCGACGACATCGCCGGGACTTCGGCCGCCGACATCGCCGACAGCGTCCGCACCCTGCAGCAGCGCGGAATCCTGCGGACCGGTGACGTGCTCCCCTCGGTGCGCGCGCTCGCCGACCGGCTGGGCGTCAATCGCAACACGGTCGTCGCCGCCTACCGCCAGCTCACCCAGGCGGGTGTCGTCGTCACCCGCGGACGCGGCGGGCACCCTGATCGCGGGCCTGGAGCCCGTCGCCCAGGAGGGTTTCGCCGCCGACTCGGTGCTGCGCGACATCGGCACCGGCAACCCGGACCCGGCGCTGATCCCCGACCTGACGGCCGCGCTCACCTCCGTCGCCGGGCGTCCCGTGCTCTACGGCGAACCCGTGATCGACCGTGAACTGGAGCGATTCGCCCTCACCTGGATGCGAGAGGCGCTGGATTCCGCGCACGACCCGCGCCTCACGATCACGAGCGGCGCATCCGACGCTATCGAGCGCCTGCTGGCGCAGTCGCTGACGCGTGACGACGCCGTCGCCCTCGAAGACCCGTGCTTCCTGTCGACGATGAACATCGTGCGGCTCGGCGGCTACCGCCCCGTCCCCGTCGCCGTCGATGCGGAGGGCATGACGGTCGCCGGCCTTACCGCCGCTCTGGAGGCCGGTGTCCGGGCTGTCGTATGCACCCCGCGTGCCCAGAACCCGACCGGAGCGAGCCTGAGCGCTCGCCGCGCCGCGGATCTGCGCGCCGTCCTCGCTGCGCACCCCTATGTGCTCGTCATCGAAGACGACCACTTCTCCCTGCTGTCGCAGACGCCGCACGAGTCGTTGATCGGGCCTCGCCACGAGCGCTGGGCCCTCGTGCGATCGGTGTCGAAGTTCCTCGGACCCGACATGTGCCTCGCGGTCACGGCGTCCGACGCCGTCACCGCGGAGCGGCTGGCGATGCGCCTGAGTCCCGGCACCACGTGGGTCAGCCACCTGCTGCAGCGTCTGGTGACAGCGCTCCTCACCGACGACGACGTCCGCGGGCGCATCCGCCGCGCCGGGGCACACTATGCCTCGCGCAACAAGGCCTTCGCGGCCCTTCTCCGTGACCGTGGGCTGGCGGTCGGCGCGGCGGATGGACTCAACCTGTGGGTCCCGCTGCCCGTTCCGGCGCGCGCCGTGAACGAGCAACTCATGCGTCGGGGCTGGCTCGCCCGCTCCGGCGACGAGTTCGTGCTCTCCGACCCCGCGGCCGCCCGGCACCTCCGGCTGACGGTGCATGACCTGTCCGATGCCGACGCCGCGCGTCTGGCGTCTGATCTCGTGGCCGCGGTGGCGGCCGTCACGACAACCCGAAAGGTGGGATGACCTCCCGTGAAGATCCTGTCGATCCAGTCCGCCGTCGCCTACGGTCATGTGGGCAACTCCGCCGCGGTGTTCCCGCTGCAGCGCATCGGCGTCGAGGTGCTCCCGGTGTACACCGTGAACTTCTCCAACCACACCGGCTATGGCTCGTGGCGCGGTCCGCTCATCAGCCCTGACGACGTTCGCGACGTCATCACCGGTATCGAGGAGCGCGGGGTGCTGCCCGAGATCGACGTCGTGCTGTCGGGATACCAGGGCGGGGAGGGCATCGGCGACGTCATCCTCGACGCGGTGGCGCGAGTGAAGGCGGCCAACCCGTCAGCCGTGTACGCATGCGACCCCGTGATGGGGAACGCCAAGAGCGGCTGCTTCGTCGCCCCCGCCATCCCCGTGCTGCTGCGCGAGCGGGTCGTCCCGTCGGCCGACATCATCACGCCGAACCAGTTCGAACTCGGGTTCCTCACCGGCACCGATCCCAGCGACCTCGACTCGACGCTCGCGTCGGTCGACGCGGCACGCGCAATGGGTCCGTCGACCGTGCTCGTCACGAGCGTCGAGCGGCCCGACCGCCCGGAGGGCACCATCGAGATGCTCGCCGCGACCGACGAGGGTGCCTGGATCGTGCAGACCCCTCACATTCCGATGAAGGCGAATGGCTCCGGCGATGTGACCGCGGCGCTGTTCACGGCTCATCTGCGGGAGACGGGCGATGCCGCGACAGCGCTTGCGCGGACGACGTCGAGCGTGTGGGACCTTCTCCACAACACCTACGAGTCGGGTCAGCGAGAACTGCGGCTGGTCGAATCGCAGGAGTTCTACGCGCACCCGCGCCTGCAGTTCGACGTCGTTCGCGTGCGCTGAGGGCGCCCAGGACGCCCCTGCCGGATCGACCCTCTCAGTCAGTGGGCCAGGCCGACGCGACGGCTTCGCGGACCTCGCCGAGCAGCTGAGGCAGCGCCTTCGTCTTGGCGATGATCGGGAAGAAGTTCGCGTCGGTCGCCCAGCGCGGCACGACGTGCTGATGCAGGTGGCCGTCGACACCGGCGCCGGCCACGCGTCCCTGGTTCATGCCCAGGTTGAAGCCGTCGCAGCGCGAGACCTCGCGCAGCACCCGCATCGCGGTCTGAGTCAGCGCACCGATCTCGGCGACCTCGTCGGGCGTCGCTTCGTCGTACGTCGCGATGTGACGGTAGGGGCACACCAGCAGATGCCCCGAGTTGTAGGGGAAGAGGTTGAGCAGCGCGAAGGCGGTCTCGCCGCGCGCGACGATGAGCCCGTCGGCGTCTGAGCGCTTCGGTGCCTCGCAGAACGGGCACTCCGCACGGAGCGGTTCGGGGCCGGCCTGGATGTACGCCATGCGGTGCGGTGTCCACAGGCGCTGGAACTCGTCCGGCACGCCCGCGAGGGTCGCGGCGTCCTCCAGTCCGGCCCCGTCGCTCATGCGAGGTCGTCCGCCGAGTTCACGAGCGACTTCCCGGTGATCGCGGTGATGATCTTCTCGATCGCCTCGTCCACCGGGATGCCGTTGGTCTGCGACCCGTCGCGGAAGCGGAACGACACCGTGCCGGCGGTGCGGTCCGTCTCGCCGGCGATCAGCTGCAGCGGCACCTTCTGCGTCGTGTGGGTGCGGATCTTCTTCTGCATGCGGTCGTCGGAGTGGTCGACCTCGGCGCGCACACCCGCGGCGCGCAAGCGCGCGACGATCTCGTCGAGGTACTCGGCGAACTGCTCGGCGACGGGGATCCCCACGACCTGCACGGGCGCGAGCCACACCGGGAACGCGCCCGCATAGTGCTCCAGCAGGATCGCGAAGAAGCGCTCGGCGGATCCGAAGAGGGCGCGGTGGATCATGACGGGACGATGCTTGTCGCCGTCAGGGCCCGTGTACTCGAGGTCGAAGCGCTCCGGCAGGTTGAAGTCGATCTGCACGGTCGACAGCTGCCAGGTACGGCCGAGGGCGTCCTTCGTCTTGAGGTCGATCTTGGGACCGTAGAACGCGGCCTCCCCCTCGACCTCGGTGAGCTTGAGACCCGAGGCCTGGGCGACGCGGCGGAGCGCATCGGTGGCCATGGCCCAGTGCTCCTCGTCGCCGATCCACTTCTCCTTCTCGTCGTCGCGCATCGACAGTTCGAGTTCGAACTCGGTGAGGCCGAAGTCACGGAGCATCGTGAGCACGAAGTCGAGCACCTTCTCGGCTTCGGCTTCGAGCTGGTCGGGCGTGACGAACAGGTGGGAGTCGTCCTGAGTGAAGCCGCGCACGCGGGTGAGACCGTGCAGGGCCCCCGACAGCTCGTAGCGGTAGACGGTGCCGTTCTCGTACAGCCTCATGGGAAGGTCGCGGTAGCTGCGGCCCCGTTCCTTGAAGATGAGGATGTGCATCGGGCAGTTCATCGGCTTGAGGTAGTAGTCGACGCCCTGCTTGGTGACCTCGCCCGCCTCGTTGCGCTCCTCGTCGAGGTGGATGGGCGGGAACATGCCCTCCTTGTAGGTGACGAGGTGGTTCGACTGGATGAACAGGTCGCGCTTGGTGATGTGCGGCGTGTACACGTAGGTGTACCCGCCTTCGCGGTGGCGCTTGAGCGCGTGCTGCTCCATCTCCTGTCGGATGATGCCGCCCTTAGGGTGCCAGACGCTCAGACCGGAGCCGATCTCGTCGGGGAACGAGAAGAGGTCGAGCTCCTTGCCGAGCTTGCGGTGGTCGCGCTTGGCGGCCTCCTCGAGACGCTGCTGGTACGCGCGCAGTTCGTCTTTCGTGGGCCATGCAGTGCCGTAGATGCGCTGCAGCTGCGGGTTCTTCTCGCTCCCCCGCCAGTAGGCGCCCGCGATGCGGGTGAGGTCCCAGCCGTTTCCGACCAGTCGCGTGCTCGGTACGTGCGGGCCGCGGCAGAGGTCTTTCCACGCGGTCTCGCCGTCGCGGGTGACGTTGTCGTAGATGGTCAGCTCACCGGCGCCGACCTCCACCGACGCGCCCTCGGCGGCTTCTTTCGTGCCGCCCTTCAGCCCGATCAGCTCGAGCTTGAAGGGCTCGTCGGCGAGTTCTGCGCGCGCCTCGTCGTCGGTCACGACGCGGCGCACGAAGCGCTGCCCTTCGCGGACGATGCGCTCCATCTCCTTCTTGATCGCCTTGAGGTCGTCGGGCGTGAACGGCTCGTCGACGCCGAAGTCGTAGTAGAAGCCGTCGGTGATGGGCGGGCCGATGCCGAGGTTCGCCTGCGGACGGATGCGCTGCACGGCCTGCGCGAGCACGTGCGCCGTGGAGTGGCGGAGGATGTCGAGACCGTCGGGGCTGTCGACGGTGACGGGCTGCACCTCGTCGGCCTCGGTGACGACCGTGGCGAGGTCTTTCAGGTCGCCGTTGACGCGCAGCGCGACAACGGAGCGATCGGGGAAGAGGGCGAAGCCGTCGGCGGGGTATGACACGTCCGACGGGGTGATGACATCGGTCAAGGGAACTTCTCCAGAAGGTGGCTCGGAAAGGATGCTCAGCTTCGGACGCGTGACGCGACCTGCCCGCTCAGGCGCGAAGCGTTCGCGTGCCGGTGCGCGCGACGACCGTCGTGGCGAAGTTCCGGCGATGTTCCATGCATCGAGTGTATCGCCCGCCTCACGCCCTGCCGGGTGCGCAGCCGCCATGATGGAGGGCGTGAAGCTCGCCCTCGTCGGAGCCGTGCTGCTGCTCGTGGGCGCGGCGGCCGTCGGCGTCGGCGTGCTGCCTGCGGCGGATGCGCTCGCCGTCGCCGACCGCGTCTGGCCGATCCTTCTGTTCGTCGTTGCCGCGACAGTTGTCGCGGAGCTCGCAGCGACAGCCGGCGTCTTCGATGCGGCCGCCTCTCGGCTTGCCCGTCTCGCACGCGGGCGCACGTGGCTGCTGTGGCTGGCTGTCGTCACCCTCGCGATCCTCACGACGGCGTTCCTGTCGCTGGACACGACCGCCGTCCTCCTGACACCGGTCGTGGTCGCCGTCGCGCGAGCCCACGGGCTGTCGCCGCTGCCGTTCGCGTTCGCGACGGTGTGGCTCGCGAACACGGCGTCGCTCGTGCTGCCGGTGTCGAACCTCACCAACCTGCTCGCCGTCGAACGTCTCGGGGTGGCGCACGCAGGCGAGTTCCTCGCGCTGCTCGCGCCGTCGGCGGCCTGTGCGATCGCGGTGCCGGCCGTCATCCTGTCGATCGTGTTCCGGAGGTCGCTCTCAGGCTCCTTCCTCCCCGCGCCCGCGCCGGCGATCGCCGACGCACTGCAGCTGCGGTTCGCGACCGCCGTGGTGCTGATCATGATGCCGTTGCTGGTGAGCGGTCTCGACCCGTGGATGCCCGCGACCGCCGGTGCCGTCGTGCTCACGCTGTTCTTCGCGTGGCGGTCTCCGCGTGTGCTGCACGTCAAGCTGGTGCCGTGGTCGCTCGTGGTGTTCGCGTCGGGGCTCTTCGTCGTCACGGCCGCGCTCGAGCAGTGGGGCCTGCGGACCGTGCTCGTCTCGCTCGTGGGCGAGGGATCCGACCTGGCTGCGCTGTGGCGGCTCTCGGGAGCGGGGATGATCGCCGCCAACGCGGGCAACAACCTGCCCGCCTATCTGGCGCTCGAATCCGTCGCCCACACGCCCGAGCGCCTCGCGGCGCTTCTCATCGGGGTGAATGCGGGGCCGCTGGTCACGCCGTGGGCGTCGCTGGCGACCCTGCTCTGGCATGAGCGGCTGCGCGCCGTGGGGGTCGAGGTGCCGTGGCGACGGTACGTGCTGCTCGGATGCCTCGCGGCGCCGGTCACCGTCGCGGTCGCGACGATCCCCCTCGCGTTCTGACGACCGGCCGGTCGGCTCAGCCGACGCTGAGGTCGACTTGGATCTCGTCGGCGAGCCGTTCGAGCGCCGTGACGATGGGGCTGGCGTCGCCGGACTGGGGAACCCGCACCGTGACGGTCGCCTCGAACAGGGTGCCGCCGGCCATCGGGGCGTCGAGCGTGCGACTCGTGAACGATTCGATGCTGAGCGCATGCGCACTCACGGCCGACGTGACATCGCGGACGATACCCGGACGGTCGTTGCCGAGCACGGTGAAGCTCAGCGTCTGACCCGTCGGGGCGGCGTCGACGCTGCCGGAATGCGTGGTGACGCGCAGGAGCCCGTCGAGAGCGTGGAGAGCGGTCGTCAGCTCTTCGGCACGGTCGTCGGCGACCGACACGAGCACGATGCCCGCGAAAGCGCCGGCGAGCTCCGTCAGCTCGCTGCGTTCCCAGTTGCCGCCGTGAGCGGCGACAGCGTCGGCGAGAGCGTTGACAAGGCCGGCACGGTCATCGCCGACCACGGACAGCACGAGATGAGCCATGGGGTGAGCCTACTGCCGTGAGGCGACGTCTCTTCGAAAGCAAAAGAACCCCTGATCTCTCAGGGGTTCTCGGTGGTGCGCGATACTGGGATCGAACCAGTGACCTCTTCCGTGTCAGGGAAGCGCGCTACCGCTGCGCCAATCGCGCCCGTACGGGCTATTAAGTTGTGCCAGAGAGGTGGCGACGGGATTCGAACCCGTGTAAACGGCTTTGCAGGCCGGTGCCTAGCCGCTCGGCCACGCCACCGTGTGTGGTTCGACCCACGTGTCGGGGCCCCTTCGAAAAGGGATCCTCGCACTCGAGCGGATGACGAGACTCGAACTCGCGACCCTCACCTTGGCAAGGTGATGCGCTACCAACTGCGCTACATCCGCGTGCTCCCTGGTTGCCCCGGGCGCTTGATCGACTTTAGTCCACGAATCGCGAAGTGCAAAACCGGGCGGACCCCGCGCGTGTCTCGGATGACGATTCGGAGAAGGCCGCCGCATCCGGTAGCATCGGTTCTCGGCCCTCACGGGTCACGGGCGATTGGCGCAGTTGGTAGCGCGCTTCCTTCACACGGAAGAGGTCATCAGTTCGAGTCTGGTATCGCCCACCGAATTCAGCCCCGAAATCATGCGGCATCGCAAGGTTCGGGGCTTTTTCGCGCCCGAACGCCGCCATGAGGTGTGGCGGCCCGGCTAGATGTCGTCGCGCGCTTCCGCATGGCCCGCCACGAGCCGCCGCACGCCTGCGCGCACGAGCATCAGCGTCACGATCAGCAGCGTCACCGAGAAGAACCCGCCGAGCGTGACCTGGCCCTGGAAGACGAGCGCGACCAGTTCGAGCACCACGAACTTGCTTCCCGGGAGCACGAGGAGAAGGACAGCGAGGTTCACCACCCGTGCGAAGGCGGTGTTCGACGCGCGGAACCGGTCCAGAAGTGCCTTCTTGACCCGCAGCACGAGCTCGAGCACGACTTTCAGCAGGATGGCGGTGAGCACGGCGAGGACGAATGTCTCGGTGATGACCGCGGGGAACAGTTGCGTGAACAAGCCGAGCACCACGAGGTAGCTCAGCACATCGACGAGATCGACCGGACGGATGCGCATGTTCCGCGGACTCCCCTGACGCCCGCTAGGCATCGACGGGCCACCCGAAGCGCTCATGGAGCGCTGCGGCGACGAGCAGGAAACGATCGCGATCGAGTTCCGACGCCTCTCGGCGCATTCCGTCGATGTGCACGCTGTAGAGCTGGTCGACGTCGACCCAAGACGGACGCCCCTGCGAGTCCCACTCCCCCGGTCCGATAGGCAGGAAGTCCCGGTCGCCGTCGTGCGAGCGGCTCGTCAGCTTGACGGCGTAGACGTGCGCGGCGTCGTGCTGCGCGATGACGAGCACCGGTCGATCCTTTCCTCGCCCGTCGTTCTCGGCGTACGGAACCCACGTCCAGACGACCTCGCCGGCGTCGGGGTCGCCGTCGACCTGAGGGGCGTACGTGATGCGGAGGGCGTCCCAGGCGGGCGGCTCGACTTCGACGGTCGCGACGGCGCCCGAGGCAGGGCCCGCCTCCGCGTCGCGCTCGCGGCCGCTCTCGCGGGCCGATCGCTGCAGCTGCTCATCGACGATCGGGAGCCCGCCGCCGAAGACGTTGACGATCCCCTGCACGAGGCCTTTCGCGAAGGAGTCCCTCTCTGGCGTGGTCATCTGGTCACCCTAGCAACGGCGGACGCGCGAAGAAGGGGCGCTGAGCCTGAGCCCAGCGCCCCTTCCGCTGCTGTGTGTGCGTCGAGGGGATCAGTCGACGAGTGCGTAGCCCTCTTCGCCGTGCACGACGGTGTCGATGCCGGCGATCTCGTCCTCGTTCTTGACGCGGAACCCGATCGTCTTCTCGATCGCGAAGCCGACGATGAACGCCACGACGAACGAGTAGGCGGCGACCGCGAGGGCCGAGACGGTCTGCAGGACGAGCTGCGAGAAGTCGCCACCGGTGAACAGGCCGACGCCGGTGCCGACGAAGCCGATGAACACGGTGCCGATGAAGCCGGCGACCAGGTGGATGCCGACCACGTCGAGGGCGTCGTCGTAGCCGAGCTTCCACTTGAGCTCGATGGCGAACGCGGCGACGGCACCCGAGATCACACCGAGGACGATGGCCCAGCCCGGGGTCAGGGCGCCGGCCGACGGCGTGATGGCGACGAGGCCGGCGACGGCACCCGAGGCGGCGCCGACGGAGGTCGCCTTGCCGTCCTTGAGCTTCTCGACGAGCAGCCAGCCGAGCACCGCGGCGGCGGGAGCGGCGATCGTGTTGAGGAACGCGAGGCCGAGGTCTTCCTGCGTGCCCGACAGGCCCGTGTTGAAGCCGAACCAGCCGAACCAGAGGATCGAGGCGCCGAGAACGACGAACGGCACGTTATGAGGCTTGTTGATGCCCTTCTGGAAGCCGACGCGCTTCCCGAGGACGAGCGCCAACGCCAAGGCCGCAGCACCGGCGTTGATGTGAACCGCGGTGCCACCGGCGAGGTCGATGACGGCGTAGTCGCCGATCATCCACGACTGGATCCAGCCGCCGCCCCACACCCATCCGGCGACCGGGAAGTAGACGAGGGTCGACCAGATGCCGGCGAACAGCAGCCAGGGGCCGAATTTGGCGCGGTCGGCGATCGCGCCCGAGATGAGGGCGGTCGTGATGATGGCGAAGGTCGCGCCGAACGCGACGTCGACGAGGTCGATGCCCTCGGCGGTCAGGCCGAACCCGGCCAGCGGGTTGCCGACGATGCCCGGGATGAGACCGGCGGCGCCATCGAAGTAGCCACCGTCGCCGCCGGCGCCGGTGTACATCATGTAGCCGTAGAGGATCCACAGCACGCTGATCAGGGCGATGGCGCCGAAGCTCATCATGATCATGCTGACGACGCTCTTGGCCTTCACCAGTCCGCCGTAGAAGAACGCGAGACCGGGAGTCATGAACAGCACCAGCGCGGCGCTGGTGACGATCCAGATTGTGGACGGAGTAAGTTCCATCACTACCTCTCAATGTGTGGGACAACGAGTCCGCCTGGCCACGATCGCCTGCGGATGCGCCATTCGGGTACGACCCAGTGTTCCCACGCGGGGTTTCCCCCACGGTACGAGGCGTGTTTCGGCTCGGTTACGCGCTGCATGCGCACGTAAACATCACGTTTCGGGCGGCTTCGCGACGGCCGCGCGTGTTCTTTCAGCTGTGTGTGAGTGCGACCAGGCGCGAGATCGCGCGCAGGTACTTCTTCCGGTAGCCGCCCGCGAGCATCTCCTCCGAGAACACCGCGTCGAGCGGGGTGCCGGTGGCGCGGATCGGCAGTTGCGCGTCGTACGCGCGGTCGACGAAGGCGACGAAGCGCAGCGCCGCCGATTGGTCCTGCAGTGTCGCGACGTCGCGCAGCCCGATAGCTGTCAGCCCCTCGATGAGGCGGATGTAGCGGGACGGGTGGACCGTGGCGAGGTGGCCGATGAGGTCGCCGAACGCGTCGTCGGTGGCCGCCGGGCCGCCCTCCGACAGGGCCTTCGCGTAGGCCTCGGCGGTGAGCGCGATCGCGTGCCCGTCGACGGCGCGCTGGCGATAGTCGGTGCCGTCGATGCGGATTGTCTGGAAGCTGGCGGACATCGCGTGGATCTCGCGCAGGAAGTCCTGTGCGGCGAACCTGCCCTCACCGAGCGCGTTCGGCGGCGTGTTGGAGGTGGCCGCCAGGCGCGTGCCCGTGGGTACGAGTTCGCCGAGCAGCCGCGTCATCACCATCGTGTCGCCGGGATCGTCGAGTTCGAACTCGTCGATGCAGAGCAGGTCGGCGCCGCGGAACAGCGCCACCGTCTGCTGATATCCGATCGCGCCGACGAGCGCCGTGTACTCGATGAACGACCCGAAGTACTTCCGGCGCCCGGGCATCGCATGGTAGATCGATGCGAGCAGGTGCGTCTTGCCGACACCGAAACCGCCGTCGAGGTACACCCCCGGCTTCAGTTCGGGCGTCTTCTCGCGCCGGCGGAACAGGCCGCCCGACTTGGCCGGTGCACGCCCCACGCCGCTGAACGTCATGAGGAGGTCTTTCGCCTCCTGCTGCGACGGGAAGTGCGGATCGGCGCGGTACGTCTCGAAGGTGGCGCCGTCGAACTGGGGCGGCGGGACCAGTGCCGACACCATCTCGGCCCCCGAGACCTGGGGTGCGCGGTCGGTCAGGTGCAGGGTGCCGGCCGGGACGCTACTCACTCCTCAACTGTAGACCGGCTCCCGGCCAGCCCCTGCCGCTCCAGCCACCCGGTGATCGCGCCGCTCCAACGATCCTGGTCGTAGTTCCAGAGCTTCGCGTGCCGCGCCGTGTCGAACACCTGCAGCTCGACGAGGTCGGGGCGAGCCTTCACCAGATCGTGCGAGCCGTCGGAGGGGACGAACCCGTCGTCGTCGCTGTGGAGGATCAGCACCGGGTGACGGAGTTCGCCGGCGCGGGCGACGACGTCGAGGCGCTCGAAGGGGATGCGGGCATCGACTCCCGTGAGCGGCGCCGTCACCTCCGACCCCAGGATGCCGATGGCGAGGCCGGCGACGGGCGCCGGGAGTCCGAGCAGCCGCGCCTGGTAGGCGAGCACGCGCCGCCAGTCGATGACGGGCGACTCGAGGATCACTCCGACGATGAGATCGCGGTGCGCCGAGCTGAGCGCGACCTGCAGGGCGATCGCGCCGCCCATCGACCAGCCCATGACGATCACACGTCGCGCTCCCCGTCGCCGGGCGACGCCGATGGCCGCGTCGACGTCGCGCCATTCGGTCGCGCCGAGCGCGTAGGTTCCGGACCGGCTGCGGGGCGCGGAGCCGTCGTTTCGGTACGAGACGAGCATCGACGTGATGCCGAGCGAATGGAACAGCGGGACGGCGCGGAGGCATTCGGCGCGCGTGGTCCCGCGTCCATGCACCTGAATCACCCAGGTGTCGCTCGCCTCGCCGCCGGGGAGAGGTCCGGCGGGGAAGATCCATGCGGGACACGGGCCGACGGCGGCGCCCACCAGCTCGGACTCGTACGGCAGGTGGAGCTGGTCGGGATGGTCGTAGTACCAGCCGCTGAACGCGGCGTCGGCCGAGAGCTGCGCATCGGACCCGATGTGCGTGAGGAGCTTCCGTGTCACGGTGCTGTCGTCAGAGGACAGCACCGACCCCAGCTTGAGGTAGTCGCTCGTGCCCGAGGTGAACAGCCCGTAGCGTCCCGGAAGCTCGCTGTCGTCATTGCGGCTCAGCGTGATGGTCTGTGCGGCGACGTCGACGTCGACGATCTTCGTGTCGGCGACCCGCCGTGCGGGCAGGACGACGCGACGGGCGGTGCGCGCGATCATGGCGGCGAGCACCGTCGAGGTGGCGGCCAGCGCGAACGCGAGCGCCACGGTCGCCGACCGGAGGAGCACATGGGACGGGGGTACGGCGACGGCGCGCCTGGATGCCTTCATCGTGGGCTCACTTTAGTCTGTCGATGTGGATGACTCTCGTCCCCCGGCTGCTCCGGACTTCCCTGCCGTCGCCGACCTGCTTCGGGCCCTGCGGTTCCGAGACGATTTCGTGGTGCGCGAGATCGCCGCGCCGTCGTCGCTGGCCCCTGAGGCGATCGCCTTCGCGGGCGACGTGCGACCGGGTTCCGACGGCCTCGACTCGGAGTACGGGACCGGGCGCTTCATCCTGCTGCACGACGGGTCGGCGCCCGACCAGTGGAACGGCGAATGGCGCATCGTCTGCTTCGCGCAGGCGCCGCTGGAGCCCGAGATCGGCACCGATCCGCTGCTCGCGGATGTCGCATGGTCGTGGCTGGTCGATGCGCTGAACTCGCGCGGTGCGGCCTACCACTCCGTGTCGGGCACGGCGACCAAGACGCTGTCCAAGGGATTCGGGACGCTTGTGGACGAAGGCGACGGGGCGCAGATCGAGCTGCGCGCGTCCTGGACGCCGTCGGGCGATCTGGCGGTCCACCTCGATGCGTGGGCCGAGCTGGTCTGTATGCTCGCAGGGCTCCCTCCTGGATCCGAGGGCATCGCCGTTTTCAGTGAACGCAGGAACACCCGTGGTTGATTACACCGTCATCTCCGACGCCGACGAGTTCGCCGCAGCTGCTGCGGTGCTGGCGGAGGGAACCGGTCCGGCGGCCGTCGACGTGGAGCGGGCATCGGGCTTTCGCTACTCGCAGCGCGCCTACCTCGTTCAGGTGTTCCGCCGCGGCGCCGGTGTCTTCCTCTTCGACCCCCCGGCCATCGGCGACCTCTCCGCACTGCAGCGGGCGATCGGCGGCGTGGAGTGGGTGCTGCATGCGGCGAGCCAGGACCTTCCGTCGCTCCGTGAGATCGACCTCGTTCCGCCGTCCATCTTCGACACGGAACTCGCGGCGCGTCTGCTGGGCCACGAGAAGGTGGGTCTTGGCGCTGTCGTGTCCGACACCTTGGGCATCGACCTCGCGAAGGCCCATTCGGCGGCGGACTGGTCGACTCGACCGCTCCCTCAGTCGTGGCTCGAGTACGCCGCCCTCGATGTGCTCCACCTGATCGACGTGCGCGACGCGCTCGCGAGCGAACTCGAAGAGCAGGGCAAGACCGACCTCGCCGCCCAGGAGTTCGACGCGGTGCTGTCGCGTCCCGCCCGGCCGCCACGGGAGGAGCCGTGGCGTCGCCTCAGCGGTCTGCACACGGTGCGCGGCCGCCGCGCCCTCGCTGTCGCCCGCGCTCTGTGGACGGCGCGTGAGGAGTTCGCACAGCAGCAGGACGTCTCGCCGGGACGACTGGTGCCCGACCGGTCGCTCGTGGCCGCGGTCATCGCCGACCCGGCCACGAAGCAGGACCTCGCCCGCCTCAAGGAGTTCACCGGCCGGGCCAGCCGCTCCCAGCTCGACCGCTGGTGGACGGCGATCGAGGCAGGGCGAGCAGAGGAGACGCTGCCCGCCGAGCGGGCGTCGGGCGACGGGCTGCCGCCGCCGCGCGCGTGGGCCGATCGCAATCCGCCCGCCGACGCGCGCCTGAAGGCCGCGCGGCCTCGGGTCGAGGAGCTCGCGCGCGAGCTGCGCATGCCGACAGAGAATCTGCTGACCCCCGAGACACTGCGCCGGATCGCCTGGGCGCCGCCTACGACGGTCGATGCCGAGAGCATCGGCGCGGCGATGGAAGCGCTCGGAGCTCGCCGCTGGCAGATTGACTACACTGCACAGGTGATTGCGGATGCCTTTGTCGAATCCGTGCAGGAGGCGCCGAAGGCGGCCGAGTCGGCTTCGTAGGTTCGACCCAAGCGATTTCGCGACACCCGGTTCCACTTTAGGCTGGACTGGATCTCAAACTCTTGGAGGCAGTGTGGCCGAGCTCTCGGACGTCTACTTCGTCGACGGCATGCGTACCCCGTTCGGGCGTGCCGGCGAGAAGGGCATGTACTGGAACACCCGCGCCGATGACCTCGCCGTCAAGGCGACCATCGGGCTGATGGAGCGCAACCCCGGCGTTCCGGCGGAGCGCGTCGACGACGTCGCCATCGCCGCGACGAGCCAGACCGGCGACCAGGGCCTCACCCTGGGCCGTTCGGTCGCGATCCTCGCCGGGCTCCCCCAGTCGGTGCCGGGCCTTGCCATCGACCGCATGTGCGCGGGTGCGATGACGAGCGTCACGACGATGGGTGCGTCGATCGGCGTCGGCATGTACGACGTCGCCCTTGCGGGCGGCGTCGAGCACATGGGTCACCACCCCATCGGCACGAACGCCGACCCCAACCCGCGGTTCGTCGCGGAGCGGATGGTCGACCCCGGCGCTCTCAACATGGGTGTGACCGCCGAGCGCATCTTCGACCGGTTCCCGCACCTCACGAAAGAGCGCTCGGACCGTTTCGGCATGCTCAGCCAGCACAAGGTGCAGGCCGCGTACGACGCCGGCAAGATCCAGCCCGATCTGGTGTCGGTCGCGATCAAGGGCCCCGATGGTGCGTGGGGCCTCGCGACCGAGGACGAGGGACGTCGTCCCCAGACGACCATGGAGGATCTCGCGAGCCTCAAGACGCCGTTCCGCCCCCACGGGCGTGTGACGGCGGGCACGTCGTCGCCGCTCACCGACGGCGCGACGATGTCGTTGCTCGCGGGCGGCAGAGCCGTGAAGGAGCTGGGCCTCCGGCCGAAGATGCGCATGGTGTCGTTCGCGTTCGCCGGCGTGCAGCCGGAGATCATGGGCATCGGCCCCATCCCCTCGACCGAGAAGGCGCTGGCGAAGGCGGGGCTCACGATCGACGACATCGGCCTGTTCGAGCTGAACGAGGCATTCGCGATCCAGGTGATCTCGCTCCTCGATCACTTCGGCATCGCCGACGACGACCCGCGTGTCAACCCGTGGGGCGGGGCGATCGCCTTCGGGCATCCGCTCGCCGCGTCGGGTGTGCGCCTCATGATCCAGCTCGCCGCCCAGTTCGCCGAGCGCCCCGACGTCCGCTACGGCCTCACTGCCATGTGCGTCGGACTCGGACAGGGCGGCTCGGTCATCTGGGAGAACCCCCACTACGACGGAAAGAAGCGCTGAGGACAACCCGGATGAGCACCTACGACTCGATCGACTTCTCCCCTCTTCTCGACATCGCGGCCGACGAGGTCGTGACCCGCTCGCCCTCGCGCGACGTGCGCCTGCCCTCCGGCAAGGTCGTCGCGCTCGTCACGCTCGACAACGGTCGCGACCACACCCGGCCGAACACGCTCGGCCCGAAGACGCTCATCGAGCTCGGGACTCGCCTCGACGAGCTGAAAGCGCGTGCTGCGGCGGGCGAGATCCACGCCGTCGCCATCACGGGCAAGCAGTACATCCTCGCCGCCGGCGCTGATCTGTCCGACATCAGCCTCGTCGGATCGAAGGAGAACGCCCGCAGGATCGCACAGCTGGGCCACCACGTGCTCGGCAAGCTCGGCGACCTCGGCGTCCCTTCGTTCACGTTCGTCAACGGGCTCGCTCTCGGCGGCGGGCTGGAGATCGCGCTGCACTCGTCCTACCGCACGGTCGATGCGTCGGCGGCAGCCATCGCACTGCCGGAGGTCTTCCTCGGAATCATCCCCGGGTGGGGCGGCGCGTACCTCCTGCCCAACCTCATCGGCATCGAGAACGCCCTCGAGGTCGTGGTCAGCAACCCGCTCAAGCAGAACCGGATGCTGAAGCCGCAGCAGGCGTTCGACTACGGCATCGTCGACGCCATCTTCCCCGCCGCGAACTACCTCGAGGACTCGCTTCGCTGGGCCGACGGCGTGCTCGGCGGAGCGGTGAAGGTCGACCGCAAGAACGAGCCGGGCAAGATCGAGCGTCTCACCAAGTGGCCGATCGCGATCAAGGTCGCCCGAGGCATGCTGGAGTCGAAGATCGGCACCGTGCCGAAGTCGCCGTACGTCGCGCTCGACCTGCTCGACAAGGCCAAGAGCGGTTCGAAGGCGGAGGGTTTCGCCCGCGAAGACGAGGCGCTGGCAGACCTCGTGACGGGTGACCAGTTCGCCGCCTCGATGTATGCGTTCGACCTGGTGCAGAAGCGCGCGAAACGCCCGGTGGGCGCGCCCGACAAGGAGCTCGCGCGCAAGGTGACGAAGGTCGGGATCATCGGCGCCGGCCTCATGGCCAGCCAGTTCGCGCTGCTGTTCGTCCGCAAGCTCCAGGTGCCCGTGCTCATCACCGATCTCGATCAGGCACGTGTCGACAAGGGTGTCTCGTACATCCACGAAGAGATCGGGAAGCTCGAGGCCAAGGGCCGTCTCGATGCCGACGCGGCGAACAAGCTGCGCTCGCTCGTGACGGGCACGACCGACAAGAGCCTCTACGCCGACTGCGACTTCGTGATCGAGGCCGTTTTCGAGGAGGTCGGGGTCAAGCAGGCCGTCTTCGGCGAGATCGAGAAGATCATCGCCGAGGATGCGGTCCTCGCAACCAACACGTCGTCGCTGTCGGTGGAGGAGATCGGGTCGAAGCTCGCACACCCTGAACGGCTGGTCGGATTCCACTTCTTCAACCCCGTCGCTGTCATGCCCCTCATCGAGATCGTCAAGACTCCGCAGACGGGCGATGCCGCGCTGTCGACGGCGTTCGTGGTCGCGAAGAACCTGGGGAAGAACGCTGTCCTCACCGCCGATGCTCCTGGCTTCGTCGTGAACCGCCTGCTCGCCAAGGTCATGGGCGAGGCGGCTCGTGCGGTCTACGAGGGGACGCCCGTCGCCGACGTCGAGAAGGCGTTCGCGCCGCTCGGCCTTCCGATGGGGCCCTTCCAGCTCATCGACCTCGTCGGCTGGAAGGTCGCGGCGCACGTGCAGGACACGATGGTCCGTGCTTTCCCTGACCGGTTCTACGCGAACGAGAACTTCCACGCTCTCGCCGAGTTGGACGAGGTGGTCGAGAAGGACAAGGGCGGTCGCGTGACCGGCTTCACGAAGGCCGCTCAGAAAGTCGTGAAGGATGCCGTCGGGTCGCACCCGGCCTCCGCCGAGACGATCCTCCGCCGCGTGCAGGAGGGTCTTGCGAGCGAGATCAAGATCATGCTCGACGAGGGCGTGGTGCCGGAGGTCCAGGACATCGACCTGTGCCTGATCCTCGGTGCGGGCTGGCCGTTCATCGACGGAGGGGCCTCGCCCTACCTCGATCGTGAGGGCGCGTCGGAGCGAGCGTTCGGCGACACCTTCCACCACCCGCCGATTCGCGGCATCGGCGGCTGACGCCGACGAGATCTGGCAGCAGCCCCGGCGGGACCGTCGGGGCTGCTGCCGTGTCCGGGTACGTGCGCTAAGTTACTGAACATGTTCAGTGATACGCCGGCTACGACGAAGAGCGCTCGCACCCGTGCGCTTCTGCGTGACATCGCTCTGCGGTCCTTTCGCGAACGGGGCTACGACGCCACCACGATCCGCTTGATCGCACAGGAAGCGGGGGTGTCGGTCGGCGCGACGCACTATCACTTCGCCGGCAAGCCCGACCTGGTGCAGGAGCTCTATCTCGACGTCCAGCAGCGTCATCACGACAGCGCCCTGCCGCGGCTGGACGATTCCGACGACCTCATCGAACGCCTCCGCACCGTCTACCTCACCGGCCTCGACCAGCTGGAGCCGTACCACTCTCATGCCGCCGAGTTCGTCTCGGCTGCGCTCTCGCCACAGTCCGAGATCAACCCGCTGTCCGACGCGTCGTCGCCCGCACGGAACATCACGGAGGGCCTGTTCACCGACGCGGTGGAGGGCGCATCGCACGCGCTCCCCCGCGAGATCGCCCAGCGTCTGCCCGGCGCGCTCTTCCTCGGGCATCTGCTCCTGGCGCTCTACTGGGCGTACGACGGCTCGCCGCGGCAGGAGAAGACGCGACGCCTTCTCGACCGTGCTCTCGCGCTGCTGAAGACGGCGCTGCCGCTCGCACGACTCCCCTTGGTGCGCAAGCCCGTGACCGATCTCCTCACGCTCATCGCCGACGTGCGCTCATGACCGGCCGGCGGGTCGGCGCGCCGACGTCGCCGCGCAGTGGCGCGGAGCCCTTCGCGTTCACGCGCGACGAGTTCCTGCGCGGATCGTATGCGGCCTGGTGGATGACAGTCGCTGTCATCGCCCTTCTGCTGCTCGGCTGGACACTCGGTACCGACCTCGGCATGGCGTTCCTGATCGTCGGCGCGATCACGCTGACCGTCGTCACCCCGGTCGCACTCTGTGCGCTGCTGCTGTTCGCCCCGGTGGTCTACCTCGTCGCGAGGGCCATGCGGAGAGTGCCGTGGCCCGCCGTGCACCTGGCGGTCATGTCGGTCACGGGCTTCCTCCTCGGGGCCCTCACGACAGTCATCGTGATGCAGATCGTCGGACCGTCCGTCTTCGTCCCGGGCGCGTGGCTCTTGTACGCGAGCGGTCCAGCTGCGTCGCTTCCCCTCGCGTGGCTCAGGACGTGGCGCCGCGCGCGACTCGCCGACACCGGCCGGCTGCCCCTCTCGAAGCCCGACCCCGACGCGAACGCTGAGGACGCGCTGGCGGACCGCCTCCGATCAGAGAAGAGCAGGCTCTCCGGCCGGTGACGCGGGCTGAGCCGCGCGTACGCGGAGCGCTCGGGCGAGGCGGTCTCGCTGCTCGATCAGGAGACGCCGCAGCGCCGCCGGTGCGTCGGCGTTGTCGGCGAGCCAGCGGTCGACGGGGTCGAGCGACTCCGACGACGGGAACAGGCCGAGCACGAGACGCCGCGCGATCTCGATGCTCCGCTCCTCCCACGTGTCCCGGATACGCGCGAAGTAGTCGCTGTCGAACTCCGCGATGAGGTCGCGGCGCCCACCGGCACGGATCCCGGCGATGGTGGCGTCGAGGTGATCGTTGGTGAGTGAGTGATCCGTCCAGGCGTCGCGCCACGCCTGCGCACGCACGGCGGCATCGGGGCGGGCGCTCACGACGGCGCGGTGCGACGTGCGACCCTTCGCCGAGGGGTCGGAGCGGAGTTCCGTATCGGCGTCGGCGATCTCGGCATGACCTGTTGCAGAGAGCGCCAAGAGCCAGGCCCATCGCAGGTCGGGGTCGAGCGGCAACCCCTCGGGCGCTGATGCCTCGCCCCGCAGGAAGGCGCGGATCTCGGCGGCGCGCGCATCGTCGTATGCGGCAGCGCTCCCGACGGCGCGCGCCCACGCGAGCTGCGCATCGCTGCCGGCGGGAGCGGCGATGAGGCTCTGCCACGTCGTCTCCAGCCACGCGCGCGCGAGGGCGGGACGGGACGGTGTCGGTGTGTAGTGCGCGAGGGCATAGCCGGCGTGACCGAGTGCGTCGGTGAGCAGAGAGATGCTGTCCTCGCGTGGGGCGTGGCGCGTGACGACGTCGAGATAGCGCGCAACGGGCAGGTCGCCGTCACGGGTCGCGTTCCACAGCGCCGCCCAGATCACGGAGCGCGCCAGCGGGTCCCCGATCGTGCTCAGCCCCCTGACGACGGCAGCTGTGGACCGCGTGTCGAGCCGCACCTTGGCATAGGTGCGGTCGTCGTCGTTGGGGACGATGAGGTCGATGTCCGCGACGTCCACGTCCGCCGCGGCGGGGCCCGTGCTTCCCGACGGGATCAGCGGCGTGCGGTCGTCGTGGATGTCGAGGTCGACGCCCGCCCGACGGACGAGGCGCCCGTCATCGAACGCATACAGGCCGACGGTAAGCCGGTGCGGACGCGGGTCGGTTTGGACGACGGTGACGCGTGGATCGCGTTCGACCCGCAGCTCCGACATGCCCGTGGTCTGCAGCCAGGCATCGCTCCAAGCGCCGAGGTCGCGTCCGGACGCGGATTCGAGCGCACGCAGCAGATCGCCGAGGGTCGTGTTGCCGAAGGCATGGTCGGTGAAGTACCGCCGGGCCGCACGGAAGAAGGCGTCCTCGCCCACGAACGCCACGAGCTGCTTGAGTACGGACGCGCCTTTCGCGTAGGTGATCCCGTCGAAGTTGAGCTTCGCCGCCTCGAGGTCGGTGATGTCGGCGACGATCGGGTGCGTCGTCGGCAGCTGGTCCTGCTCGTAGGCCCAGCCCTTGCGCCGGCTCGCGAAGCTGACCCACGCCTGCGGGTAGACATCGGCGGCCACGGACGCGTGCGACCCCATGAAGTCGGCGAACGACTCCTTGAGCCAGAGGTCATCCCACCATTTCATCGTCGCGAGATCGCCGAACCACATGTGCGCCATCTCGTGAAGGATCGTGTTCGCGCGCGCCTCGCGTTGCGCGTCAGTAGAGGCCCCCCGGAACACGTACGCCTCGGTGAAGGTGACGAGCCCCGGATTCTCCATCGCACCGAGGTTGTACTCCGGCACGAAGATCTGGTCGTACTTCCCCCACGGGTAGTCGAACGCGAACGCCGCGGTGAAGAAGTCCAGTCCGCGCCGGGTGATGTCGAGAATCTCGTCGGCATCCAGGTGCGGTGCCAGCGAGGCGCGGCACAGGACGCCCAGAGGGATGCGCTGCCGCTCCCCGACACCCACTCGCCGTCGACACGGTGGTACGGGCCGGCCGCGATCGCCGTGATGTAGCTCGAAAGGGGCGGTGTGTCGGCGAACGTCACCCGGACGGCTCCATCGGCGTCGGCGCGGTCCACCTCCGCACCGTTCGACAGCACTCGCCACTCGGCCGGCGCCGTGACGTGGAATCGCCAGCGTGCCTTCAGGTCGGGCTGTTCGAAGCACGGGTACACGCGCCGGCAGTCCGCCGGCTCGTACTGGGTGTACAGGTAGACCTCGCCGTCGACCGGATCGCGGAAGCGGTGGAGCCCCTCGCCCGACGTGCTGTAGCGGGCACGGGCTCGCACCGTCACGACATTCCGCTCGACGAGTCCAGTCACGCGGATGCGGGCGCCGTCCCAATCGACGGTCTGACGCTCACCATTGACGACCACCTCGTCGACAGCCTCGCCGAGGAAGTCGATCCAGGTCGTGCCGGTGGCGCTGTCGAAGGTGAGCGTCGAGGTCGTGGGGAACGTATCGTGGCCGATGTCGCGGGCGTCGCGGACATCCACCTCCACCTCGACGGTGTCCAGGGTGAGGGCCGCCGCCCGCGCGGCGGTCGCCTCACGGCTCAGGTTGGCGGAGCGGGCGAGCGCATGATGGGACATGCGTCCATGCTGTCACGTGGCCACGCAGCGAGGCCGATGCCCAGGGATCCGGAGTCAGCGGGAGCTCTGCCGGCTCTGCCCCGCCGTCGGCAGCCAGACGGCCCCCGTGTCGTCCGTGGGCCGCGCGATCGGGATCCGGGTGCCGAGCACCTGAGCGACGACGTCCTGCGCGATCTTCGCCGCCGACAGGCCGGCGTCTTCAAGGATCTGCTCGCGAGACGCGTGGTCGATGAAATCGTCCGGAAGCCCGAGCTCGTCGACCGCGGTGTCGACACCCGCCTCACGCAGCACCTGACGCACGCGCGTTCCGATGCCACCGACCCGGATGCCGTCCTCGATCGTGATCACGAGACGGTGCCGTTCGGCCAGCTCGACGACGGACGGGGCTACGGGGACGACCCAACGCGGATCGATCACTGTCGCGCCGATGCCTTGAGCCCGCAGGCGTGATGCGACGTCAACCGCCAGGTGCGCCATCGATCCGATGCCGATGATCAGGACGTCCTCACCGTCGGAACGGAACAGCACGTCGACGCCGTCGTCGCGCCGCTCGATCGCCGGAAGCTCCCCCGCGACCGCTCCCTTGGGGAACCGCACCACCGTGGGGCCATCGTCGATCGCGATCGCCTCGCCGAACTCCTCGCGCAGCCGTTCCGCATCCCGCGGCGCCGCGATGCGGATCCCCGGCACGAGCTGGAGCATCGCGAGATCCCAGATGCCGTGATGACTCGGTCCGTCGGGGCCGGTGACGCCGGAGCGGTCGAGTACGAACGTGACGCCGGCACGGTGGAGGGCGACGTCCATCATGACCTGGTCGAAAGCTCGGTTCATGAAGGTGGCGTAGATGGCCACGACGGGGTGGAGGCCGCCGAAAGCGAGCCCCGCAGCCGACGCCACCGCATGCTGCTCCGCGATGCCCACATCGTACGTGCGGTCGGGGAACCGCTGAGCGAACGGCAGGAGGCCCGTGGGACGGAGCATGGCCGCCGTGACCGCGATGATGTCGTCCCGCTGCTCCCCCGCTTCGACGAGCGACTCCGCGAACACGTCGGTCCAGGCGAGCGCGTCGGACGAGCCGATCGGCTCGCCTGTGACGGGGTCGATCTTGCCGACGGCGTGGAACTGGTCGGCGTCGTCGTTGCGGGCAGGCTCGTAGCCGCGCCCCTTCTCGGTGATCGCGTGGACGATGACCGGCGAGCGGTACTCCTTCGCGAGCTGAAGCGTCTCGACCAGAGCATCGAGGTCGTGTCCGTCGATCGGTCCCAGGTACTTGATGTCGAGATTGGAGTACAGGGCAGCGTTGTTGGTGAAGCGCGAGAGGAACCCGTGGGTGCCGCCACGGACGCCACGGTAGACCGCGCGACCGACCGGTCCGAGCTTGCGGAACAGCGAGTCGGAGCTGCGGCGCAGGGTCACGTAGCCAGAGGTCGTGCGCACGCGGTTGAGGTAGCGGGCCATGCCGCCGATCGTCGGCGCGTAGGAGCGGCCGTTGTCGTTGACGACGATGACGAGATTGCGATTGTTGTCGTCCGAGATGTTGTTGAGGGCCTCCCACGTCATCCCCCCGGTCAGCGAGCCATCGCCGACAACGGCGACGACGTGGCGATCAGAGCGGCCCGTGTGCGTGAGCGCTCGTGAGATCCCGTCGGCCCAGCTGAGCGAGCTCGACGCGTGTGACGACTCGACCACGTCGTGAGGGCTCTCGGCTCGCTGCGGGTAGCCGGCGAGACCGCCGCGCGCGCGCAGCCTGCTGAAGTCCTGGCGCCCGGTGAGGAGCTTGTGCACGTACGACTGGTGGCCCGTGTCGAACACGATCGGGTCGCTCGGTGAGTCGAACACGCGGTGGATCGCCAGCGTCAGCTCCACGACGCCCAGGTTGGGGCCGAGGTGGCCGCCGGTGCGGGAGACGTTCTCCACGAGGAACTCGCGGATCTCCTGGGCCAGCACGGCGAGCTCGTCCGTGGAGAGGCCATCGAGGTCGCGGGGACCGGTGATCGACGCGAGCAGGCTCATCCCTCGATTCTATGGTGCTGTACACGCGAAAGCCCCGACTCCCAGAGGGGGTCGGGGCTTTCGCCGCGCATACTCAGACGAGCGAGCGGAGCACGTACTGCAGGATGCCGCCGTTGCGGTAATAGTCGGCCTCACCGGGCGTGTCGATACGCACCTTGGCGTCGAAGACGACGGTCTCCTTGCCCTCGGGCGAGAACTCGCTCGGAGCGGCGGTGACCTTGACGGTCTTCGGCGTGACGCCGTCGTTCAGCTGCTCGAGGCCCTCGATCGAGACGATCTCGGTGCCGTCGAGGCCCAGCGACTTCCAGCTCTCACCCTCGGGGAACTGCAGCGGGACGACGCCCATGCCGATGAGGTTGGAGCGGTGGATGCGCTCGAAGCTCTCGGTGATGACCGCCTTGACGCCCAGAAGGCTCGTGCCCTTGGCCGCCCAGTCACGAGACGAACCGGAACCGTACTCCTTGCCGCCGAACACGACGAGGGGCGTGCCCTGCGCCTGGTAGTTCATGCTGGCGTCGTAGATGTACGACTGCGGGCCGCCTTCGAGGGTGAAGTCGCGCGTGAAGCCGCCCTCGACGACCTGGCCGCCGTTGACCGCCGCCACCATCTCGTTCTTGAGGCGGATGTTGGCGAACGTGCCGCGGATCATCACTTCGTGGTTGCCGCGACGCGAGCCGTAGGAGTTGAAGTCCTTCTGGGCGACGCCGTGCTCCGTGAGGTACTGCGCAGCCGGGGTGCCGGCCTTGATGTTGCCGGCGGGGCTGATGTGGTCGGTCGTGACCGAGTCGCCCAGGGTCGCCATGACGCGGGCGCCCGAGATGTCGGTGACCGGCTTGGGCTGCCGCTCCATGCCGTCGAAGTAGGGCGCCTTGCGCACATACGTCGAGTTCTGGTCCCACTCGAAGACGGGGCCGGTGGGAGTGGGAAGGTTCTTCCAGCGCTCGTCGCCGTCGAACACGGTGGCGTACTGCTTGATGAACTGCTCGCGCGAGATCGAGTGGTCGATGACGTCCTGGACTTCCTCCGGCGACGGCCAGATGTCCTTCAGGAAGACGTCGTTGCCGTCCGCGTCCTTGCCGAGCGGGTCGGTCTCGAAGTCGAAGTTCATCGAACCGGCCAGCGCGTACGCCACGACCAGCGGCGGCGACGCGAGGTAGTTCATCTTGACGTCGGGGCTGATGCGTCCCTCGAAGTTGCGGTTGCCCGACAGGACGGCGGTCACCGCGAGGTCGTTCTCGTTGATCGCCGCGGACACCTCGTCGATCAGGGGGCCCGAGTTGCCGATGCAGATCGTGCAGCCGTAGCCGACGGTGTAGAAGTCGAGGCCTTCGAGTGCCTTGTCGAGACCGGACTTCTCGTAGTAGTCGGTGACGACCTTCGAGCCCGGGCCGAGCGTGGTCTTCACCCACGGCTTGCGCTTGAGGCCCTTGTCGACGGCCTTCTTGGCGAGGAGGCCGGCCGCGATCATGACCGACGGGTTCGACGTGTTAGTGCACGAGGTGATGGCCGCGAGAGTGACCGCGCCGTTGTCGAGGAGATATGCCTCGCCGTCGGGGGTCGTGACGCGCACCGGCTTGGAGGCCGCGTGCGCGTCACCGCTCGCGAGGACGTATTCTGCGTGAGCGTCTTCGTGCTGGTGCGACACGCCGCCCTCGGAGATGTGCTCGTGGTCCTGACCGGGCGCGACGCCGGGGTCGGACGCCGGGAAGGTGCCCTCGATCTCGACCGAGTCCTCGGCCGTGGCGTCGGCGTAGTTCAGGATGTCCTTCTGGAACTGCGTCTTCGCCTCCGACAGCAGGATGCGGTCCTGCGGACGCTTCGGACCGGCGATGGACGGGACCACCGTCGAGAGGTCGAGCTCCATGAACTCGCTGAAGGCGAGCTCGCGGTCGGGGTCGTGCCAGAGCGACTGCTCCTTCGCGTACGCCTCGACGAGGGCGACCGCCTGCTCGTCGCGGCCGGTGAGGCGAAGGTAGTCGAGCGTGACGTCGTCGATCGGGAACATGGCCGCCGTCGAGCCGAACTCGGGGCTCATGTTGCCGATCGTGGCGCGGTTGGCCAGCGGCACCTGGGCGACGCCCTCGCCGTAGAACTCGACGAACTTGCCGACCACGCCGTGCTTGCGGAGCATGTCGGTGATCGTGAGCACGACGTCCGTCGCGGTGACTCCGGCGGGGATCTCGCCGGTGAGCTTGAAGCCCACCACGCGCGGGATGAGCATCGACACGGGCTGGCCGAGCATCGCGGCCTCCGCCTCGATGCCGCCGACGCCCCAGCCCAGCACGCCCAGGCCGTTGACCATCGTCGTGTGAGAGTCGGTGCCGACGCAGGTGTCGGGGTACGCCCGGAGCGTTCCGTCGACGTTGCGGTCGTAGATGACCTTCGCGAGGTGCTCGATGTTGACCTGGTGCACGATGCCGGTCCCGGGCGGGACGACCTTGAAGTCGTCGAACGCCGTCTGGCCCCAGCGGAGGAACTGGTACCGCTCGCCGTTGCGCTCGTACTCGATCTCGACGTTGCGCTCGAGCGCGTCTTCGCGGCCGAACAGGTCGGCGATGACGGAGTGGTCGATCACCATCTCGGCGGGCGAGAGCGGGTTGATCTTGCTCGGGTCGCCGCCGAGGGCCGTGACGGCCTCGCGCATCGTGGCGAGGTCGACGATGCAGGGGACGCCCGTGAAGTCCTGCATCACCACACGGGCGGGCGTGAACTGGATCTCGGTGTCGGGCTCGGCGTCGGGGTTCCACCCGCCGAGCGCCTCGATCTGCGCCTTGGTCACGTTGGCACCGTCTTCGGTGCGCAGCAGGTTCTCCAGCAGGATCTTGAGGCTGAAGGGGAGCTTCTCGTATCCGGCGACAGTGTCGATACGGAAGATCTCGTAGTCGGTGTCACCGACTGTCAGGGTGCTCTTGGCACCGAAGCTGTCAACTGTCGACACGTCTGGTCTCCTTCGTCGGCGGTGCAGGCGCGCGGCCTGCGCTTCCATCTTCGCGCGGCGGTCGAGCACAGGCTAGTGAGGCGAACCTAACAGCGAATCGCGAAGAATTATCTCGATATCAAGATAAATCTATCACGCCGTGGTCGCGGGCTCGGTGCGCGGGTACAGCGCCCGGACGGCGAGCCACGTCACCGCCACCAGGGGCGCGAACAGCGGGAGGCCCATGACCAGTTTGAGGGTTCCGAGCGTTGTGACGTCGCCCGCGAAGTACAGCGGCAGCTGCACTCCCAGCCGCACGAAGAAGAGTGCAGCCCACGCGATCGCGAGCCAGAAGAACACCCGCCGCTTGCGCCGGTCGGCCCGCCAGTGCGTGCCCTCGTTCATGAGGAACCCGACTGCGAGCCCGATCAGCGACCAGCCCACGAGGGCCGAGATCAGGAACGCGCTGCCGTAGACGGCGTTCGTGATGAGTCCCGGAACGAAGTTGTCCTCGCCCCGGCCGGTCCACAGTGCCAGCGCGGCGGCCGCAGTCGCGGCCACGAGCCCCCCGATCGCAGCGCTCAGGGGCGAGCGCTGGATGAGTCTGACCACGGTGAAGACCGCCGCGAGCCCCACCGACACGACGAGCGACATCAGGAGGTCGCGGGTGAAGGTGAACATCAGCACGAAGGCGAGCCCCGGGAGCACCGACTCGAGCACCCCGCGCCATCCCCCCATCGCGTGCCAGACGATGTGGCCCGTCGATGCCTCGACGGCGGGGTCCATGCCGGCCTTCCGTGCCGCTCCCCCGAGAGCCTGGGCGATCAGCTCCTGAGCCGTCGGGTCGGGCGGCGGCGGCGTCTCGGAGACGTCGGGCCGGTCGGACGCCGCGCGGTCGCGGGGTGTGTCGTCGTGCGACGTGGCGTCGGTCATGCCGTGCCCGGTGCGGCGGGCATCTTCAGGGGGATGAGGTCGCGCGGCGGCATCGGTGTGCCTCCGCGCACGACCACGATCGAGCGGAACAGGTCTTCGATCTTCGCGGCCGCCTCGACGTCGCCGGCGGCGGCGCCGCCGATCACGCCGCGGAGGAACCAGCGGGGCCCGTCGACTCCCACGAACCGGGCGATGCGCCTGCCCGTCGAGCCGTCGGGGCCCGAGACGGGCACTTCGGCGAGGAGCTCATGACCCAGCGGACCCTCCCGCTCTTCGACGCGTCCACCCTGCTGACGGATCTGCTGACGGATCTGCTCGCGCGTCTCATCCCAGAGACCCGTCGTGCGGGGCGCGGCGAACGGCTGTACCTGCAGCGTCGACTCGGCGTAGTCGAGACCGACCGCCACGATGCGCTTGGTCTGCTCCTCCACCTCCAGGCGAAGATTGAGCCCTTCGCGGGGCAGGATCTTGATGCCGCCGAGATCGATGTACGGACGAACCGGGTTCGCCTCGGATTCGTCGAACGGACCGGTGGTGGCGCGGTCGAGGGGTGCCGCCTTGTCGAGCGAGTCGGTCATGAACGGGTTCCTGTCTGATATCCGGTGGAGCCGAAGCCGCCTTCTCCGCGCGGGCTCTCGGGCAGCTCGTCGACGGGAAGGAAGGTGGCCTGCAGCACGGGCATGACGATGAGCTGCGCGATGCGATCCCCGGGCGCGATGTCGTACGCCGCCTCGGAATCGGTGTTGAGCAGTGAGACCTTGATCTCGCCGCGGTAGCCCGCATCGACGGTGCCCGGGGAATTGACGATCGTGATGCCGTGCTTGGCCGCCAGTCCGCTGCGCGGGACGACGAATGCGGCGAATCCCTCGGGCAGGGCGATGCGCACTCCGGTCCCGACGAGCGCACGCTGCCCGGGTTCCAGGCGCACCGTCTCGGTGGAGACGAGGTCGGCGCCCGCGTCTCCCGGGTGGGCATAGGAGGGGACGTGCGATGCGATGATGGGAATGTCCACGCTTTGGATCACTCCATGAGGGTAATGCACAACATGATCAGCGACCTGAGGACATCAGCCCTCCCCGATGGCGCGCGCGCCACGACCTATCGGGAGCGCCTGAGCCCGTCTCTGTGGTCGCTCGTGGCCGCAGCGGTGAGCGCACCGATGGTCGCCCTCGTGTTCGTGCCGGTGGATGCGACCCTGGCGCTCGTCGTCGGAGCGCTCGTCGGCGTGCTCCTGCTGGCGGCTCTCGTGCTCGCGTCGCCCACGGTTGCCGTGATAGACGGCGAACTCCACGTCGGTCGGGCACACATCCGGGTGGAGCACCTCGGTGCCGTCGAGGAGCTCACCGGAGACTCGGCGAGGGAGGCGCGGGGACCGGGGCTGGCGAGCACGGCATGGCACCTGTTCCGACCGGGGATCGACGGGGTGGTGCGAGTGGCGCTTCACGATCCGAGGGACCCGGTGACCGCATGGGTCTTCTCGACCCGGACACCAGAGCGGGTGTCGGCGGCGATCCGCCGCGCTCAGGCTGTCGAACGACCGGCGTCTCGACAGGCCTGAGCGCCGCGACTGCGTGAGCGCAGCGAAGCGATCACTGCCGCTACGTGCTGCTTACGCGGCGCACTCGACGCAGACGGGGCCGGAGGCCGTGTCGTGGTCGATCTGCGTGCGGTGCTTCACCAGGAAGCACTCGGAGCAGGTGAACTCGTCCTCCTGCGGGGGAAGGACGACGACGTCGAGTTCCAGATCCGAGAGGTCGGCGCCGGGCAGCTCGAAGCCCGAAGGGTTGTCGGCGTCTTCCGAGTCGACCGAGCCCGAGAGCTTGTCGGGAACGCGCTCCTTCAGAGCCTCGATCGACTCGCTGTCATCGTCGGTCTTGCGGGGGGCGTCGTAATCCGTAGCCATTCTCGAACGTCTCTACTTCCAAGGGTGTTTTATCGCGTGTGCGATTTCGGGCGGCCACAGTTTGCACGACTGCACCGGATTTAGCAAATGCCGCGTCCGGCTGGTCCGTTGCCGAAGCTCGCACCGCCCCAAACTCGCGGCGCGCGCGGGATATTCCCGCCGTGCAGGAGGCCCTGTGACACCATGGGGCGACACGCAGGAACGGGAGGGGTGTTTCGCATGGAACAGCTCAAAGTCATCGGCATCGAAGACGGCGTGCTCGTGCTCGCCACCGAGTCTGGCGACCGGTTCTCGCTCGCCGTCGACGAGACGCTGCGTGCGCACCTCAGGCGCACGACACGCGAGCCCGACCCCCGCGCGGTGCGGGCGAGCCCGCGCGACATCCAGGCCCAGATCCGCGCCGGACTTTCGGCCGAGGAGGTCGCATCGCTGCTCGGCATCCGCACGGAGGACGTCGCCCGGTACGAGGGCCCCGTCCTGGCCGAGCGGGAGCACATCGTGGGCCAGGCGCTCGCAGTGCCTGTGCTGATCAGCGGCGAACTCGACCCCGAGGCGCAGCCGACGTTCGGCTCCGCCGTGCGCGCCAAGCTCGCCGAGGCGGGCGCCGTGGGCGAGCGGTGGACGAGCTGGCGAGAGCAGACGGGGTGGGTCGTCAAGCTCGAGTTCACGGCGAGCGACGTCGATCACGACGCCCGCTGGTCGTTCGACCCGCGCCGCTCGACCCTGTCGCCTCAGAACGCGGATGCCACTCAGCTGTCGCGGCAGGGCTCGCTCCCCGAGGGACTCATCCCTCGGCTCCGCGCCCTCGACTCGGCGAACGTGAAGGACGCGTCGCGATTCGACAGTGGCGCTTTCGGCCCGCGTCGTCTGCCCGACGCCGACATCGACTCCCCGGAGATGAGGGAGCCCGCGTCGCCGGCCGTGCAGCAGGCGGCGATCAAGCGCGCCCCCGCGCAGGGCGTCACGTCCACGGAGACCGCCGACCTCCTCGAGGCGCTGCGCCGTCGCCGGGGCCAGCGAGAATCGATGCCGGGCGAGGGTGACGCTCCGTCGCCGCAGAACGCGAGCACTCCGGTCGCTCTCTTCGATGCGCTCGAGCCGGGCTATGACGACACGGAGGCCCGCGGAGAAGACACGCGGGACGACGAGAGCCCCGCACCCGATCCGGCGCCGACGGACAACGGTCGACGCAAGGGGCGCATGTCGATGCCCTCGTGGGATGAGATCGTCTTCGGCGCACGCACCGAAGACGGCTGAGACCCTCCGCCGTTACGCGCGGCCGGGGTCGAGACGCGCCGGTCAGAGCGGAGCGAACGCGCCGAGACGGACCACGGGCACGAGGCGCTCCTGGTCGGTCAAAGATCCATGCTGACCGATCATGCCCTGGGACTTCCTGTCTGCGAGACGGTCGTCGTAATAGGCGATCGGGCTTCGCGCGGCGACGAGCACGTCGCCGATCCGTGGCGCGACGTCGACGTGCACCGTCGGGCCGAACAGCCCTGCCGCGAGCGCCTCGTCGCGCGAGATCACCCAGGAGCGCGACGATTCCGCCTCCCGCCACCGCCCGAGGAGTGTCGCAGCGGCGCCGTCCTCGGCGTAGAGGTGCAGCATTCGCGGCTCTCCCCCGATCACGCGCACGCCGTCGAGAAGCGCGTCCCCGGCGCGGAGCAGCACGTGGCGGTCGGCTGCGACGTCGACCATGCCGTGGTCGGCCGTCAGAAGGGCCCCGACGCCGGGGCGCAGGCTGCGGTCGAAGTCGGCGACCGCGGCGTCGACCTGTTCCAGGCCGGCAGTCCAGCGGTCGCTCTCCCAGCCGTAGGCGTGACCCAGCGTGTCGAGTTCGGGGGCGTACACATAGACCAGGGCGCCCTCGTGCGCGGCGGCGAGATCGGCGGCGCGGCCCAGGCGTTCGGTGATCGACGCGGCGGCGACGAACTGCGCACCCCGCTGCAGGGCGCGCGTGAAGCCCGTGCCGGCGTACAGGCCTTTCGAGACGACGAAACAGGGTCGCCCGTGTTCCGCCTCCGCCTCGAGCAGCGGCTTCGACCGCTGCCACGTGAGCGGGTCGAGCCCGTGCGTCTCCCACCCCTTCAACTGGTTGGGGGCCTGATCCGTGCCCGGGATCCGCACGCTGTAGCCGACGATGCCGTGCTCCCCCGCGCTGCGTCCGGTGAGGAGGCCGGTGAGAGCGGTGGCGGTCGTGGACGGGAAGACGGTGCGGGCGGTGTCGCGCTTGCCGAGACGGGAGACCAGGAATCGTGCGTGGCCGGCGCGGGCCGACAGGTTGACCTTGCCGAGGCCGTCGACCACGATCACGATGGCCGACGACGCCGGCGAGAGCCAGGCGGAGCGGCCGGAGAGCGCCGCGATCGACTCGGGGACGACATCGGTGAGGCTCCGGGCTGTGGGCGGGTCCACCGGTAGGCTGAGTGACATCGGGGCCAGTCTCGCACACGCCGAGAAGGCCCCTTCTCTCGTCACCGGAGGACCACTCGTTCCATGGCAGTTTCGCGCACCGATCCTGGGCCCGCATCGGCGGGCGGCGAACGCATCGAAGACGTCGACGTCTCGGCGGAGATGCAGGGATCGTTCCTCGAGTACGCCTATTCGGTGATCTACTCTCGGGCGCTCCCCGACGCGCGTGACGGTCTGAAGCCCGTCCAGCGCCGCATCCTCTTCCAGATGGCCGACATGGGCCTTCGCCCCGACCGCGGACACGTGAAGAGCGCGCGCGTCGTCGGCGAGGTGATGGGCAAGCTCCACCCTCATGGAGACTCGGCGATCTATGACGCCCTCGTGCGTCTGGCGCAGGACTTCGCGCTCCGCGTGCCGCTCGTCGACGGACACGGCAACTTCGGCTCCCTCGATGACGGCCCGGCTGCGGCGCGATACACGGAGGCGCGACTCGCGCCGTCGGCGCTCGCTCTCACCGAGAACCTCGACGAGGACGTCGTCGACTTCATCCCGAACTACGACGGTCAGTTCCAGCAGCCCGACGTGCTGCCGGCCGCCTTCCCCAACCTCCTCGTGAACGGCACGACGGGTATCGCCGTCGGCATGGCGACGAACATGGCGCCCCACAACCTCATCGAGGTCATCGGCGCGGCTGTCCACCTCCTCGAGAATCCCGAGGCGACCCTCGAAGAACTGATGGAATTCGTACCGGGGCCGGATCTCCCCGGCGGCGGGGTGATCGTCGGACTCGACGGGGTGAAGGACGCCTACGCGACGGGCCGCGGCACGTTCCGCACGCGCGCGAAGGTGTCGGTCGAGTCGCTCGGCCCCCGCCGCACCGGACTCGTGGTCACCGAACTGCCGTACATGGTCGGTCCCGAGCGTGTCATCGAGAAGATCAAAGACGCGGTCGGCGCGAAGAAGCTCACCGGCATCGCCGATGTCACGGATCTCACCGACCGCAACCACGGGCTTCGACTGGTCATCGGCATCAAGACGGGATTCGACCCGAACGCCGTCCTGGAGCAGCTGTACCGGTTGACGCCGCTCGAGGACTCGTTCGGCATCAACAACGTCGCGCTGGTCGACGGTCAGCCCCAGACGCTCGGCTTGAGGGATCTGCTGAGGGTCTACCTCGACCACCGCATCGCCGTGGTCACTCGTCGCAGCCGATTCCGGCTCGCACGCAAGCAGGAGCGTCTTCACCTCGTCGAGGGCCTGCTCATCGCGATCGTCGACATCGACGAGGTGATCCAGGTGATCCGCACGTCCGACGACGGCGAGCAGGCGCGCACCCGCCTCATGGACGTCTTCGATCTGTCGCAGGTGCAGGCGGAGTACATCCTCGAGCTGCGGCTGCGCCGTCTCACCAAGTTCTCGCGCATCGAGCTCGAGTCCGAGCGCGACAACCTCAAGACCGAGATCGCCCAGCTCGAAGAACTGCTGGCCAGTGAGGTCCTCCTCCGCGGACAGGTCGCCCGTGAGCTCGATGCGGCGGCCGAGACCTTCGGCACGCCGCGGCGCACCCTCCTGCTCAACGGAGGGCCCGTGACCACACGTGCGCGTGCGGCGGCCGCAGCGTCCGATCTGCAGATCGCCGACGCCCCGTGCCGGGTCTTCCTCTCGTCGACCGGGCGGATGGTCCGGGCCGAGACCGCCGACGCCAGCGTCGTCGCCCCGACGCGCCGATCGAAGCACGACGCGATCCTCGCCGCCGTCGACACGACGACGCGCGGCGACCTCGGTGCCGTCACCAGTTCGGGGCGGCTCGTCCGCTTCTCGCCCGTCGACCTGCCATCGGTGCCGGCGAACTCCGTGCAGCTCGCGGCTGGTACGCGCGCCGACCAGTACCTCGGGCTCGCGAGCGGCGAGCACGTCGTCGGCATCGTCGCGCTGACGGACGACCCGCCCATCGCTCTCGGCACCGCTCAGGGCGTGGTCAAGCGGGTCGCGGCGAGCGAGATCGCCAACAAGCCCGACGTCGAGATCATCGCCCTCAAGCCGGGCGACGTCGTCGTCGGGGCCGTTCCGGCGCCGGACGGCGTCGAGCTCGTGTTCGTCACGACCGATGCGCAGCTGCTCCGGTTCCCCGCCGATGCGGTGCGTCCGCAGGGGCGGTCGGCGGGCGGCATGGCCGGAATCCGCGTCGCCGACGACGCCCGGGTGATCGCGTTCACCGCCGTCACGCCGTCGGACGAGACCGTCGTGGTGACGATCGCCGGGTCGACGCAGTCTCTGCCCGGCACCGATGCCGGCAGCGGCAAGGTCTCTGATTTTGCGGAGTTCCCCGCGAAGGGGCGTGCCACCGGTGGTGTCCGTGCGCAGCGCTTCCTGAAGGGCGAAGACACCCTGACGGCGGCGTGGGTCGGCGTGTCACCGCGTGCGGTCGGAGTCGACGGCTCGGTGCGCCAGCTGCCCGAACCAGGCGCCAAGCGCGACGCGTCCGGTCAGCAACTCGACGCCGTCGTCGCTGCGATCGGCACCGCCGTCAGCTGACGAACCGGCGCCCGTGATCCTGGAGCGAGCCCGAAGGTCCGCCCGTGCGCAGGCCTCGAGCTGAGCGCCTGCCCGCGGGTCACGCGTCGATGGCCTCGCGGTCGAGCCGGTCGGCGGAAGACACGATGAAGTCGCGGCGCGGAGCGACGTCGGATCCCATGAGGAGCTCGAACATGGTCGTGGCGGCTTCGGCGTCTTCCACCCGGACCCGGCGGAGGGTGCGTCCTCGCCGGTCCATCGTGGTGGTCGCGAGCTGATCGGCATCCATCTCGCCGAGACCCTTGTAGCGCTGTACGGGCTCCTGCCAGCGCCGACCCGACTTCTGCACCTTCGCCAACAGCGCGTGCAGCTCCTGCTCGGAGTAGGTGTAGATCGTCTCGTTCGGCTTGGAGCCCGGGTTGACGACGATCACACGGTGCAGAGGGGGGACGGCGGCGTACACACGGCCGGCCTCGATGAGCGGACGCATATAGCGGAAGAAGAGCGTGAGGAGCAGGGTGCGGATGTGCGCGCCGTCGACGTCGGCGTCGCTCATCAGGATGATCTTCCCGTAGCGGGCCGCGTCGAGATCGAACGACCTCCCCGAGCCTGCGCCGATGGTCTGGATGATCGCGGCGCACTCCGCGTTGGAGAGCATGTCGCTGACGGACGCCTTCTGCACGTTGAGGATCTTGCCGCGGATGGGGAGCAGCGCCTGGTACTCGCTGTTGCGCGCGAGCTTCGCCGTCCCGAGGGCAGAGTCGCCCTCGACGATGAACAGCTCCGACTCGGCGACGTCATTCGTGCGGCAGTCGGCGAGCTTCGCCGGCAGGGACGAGGATTCCAGCGCGTTCTTCCGTCGCTGCGTCTCTTTGTGAGTGCGGGCCGAAACACGGGCCTTCATCTCCGAGACGACCTTCTCGAGCAGCAGCGCCGTCTGGTTCTTGTCGTCGCGCTTGGACGATGCGAAGCGCGCGCCGAGCTCCTTCGAGAGCACACTCGCGACGATCGCCCGAATGGCCGGAGTCCCGAGCACCTCCTTCGTCTGCCCCTCGAACTGCGGCTCGGGGAAGCTCACCGTGAGGACGGCGGTGAGACCGGCCAGGATGTCGTCCTTCTCGATCTTCTCGCTCGCGGTCACCTTCAGGCGGCGCGCGTTCTGCTGCACCTGGTCGCGGATGAGCTTCGTGAGGCCTTGCTCGAAGCCCGCCTGATGTGTGCCGCCCTTGGGGGTGGCGATGATGTTGACGAACGATCGTGTCACCGTGTCGTAGCCGGTTCCCCAGCGCAGCGCGACGTCGACATGGCAGGTGCGTTCGACCTCCGTCGGCACCATCGCGCCGGTCGGCTGCAGCACGGGGACGGTCTCGGTGAAGCGGCCTTCCCCGGTCAGGCGCCACGTGTCGGTGACGCCGGCGTCGGGTGCGAGGAAGTCGACGAACTCGGAGATGCCGCCGTCGTAGCGGAAGCTCGTCTCGATCCGCTCGCCGCCGTCTCCCATGGTGCGCTCGTCGATGATCACGATCTCGAGTCCGGGGACGAGGAAGGCGGTCTGGCGTGCGCGCTGCTCGAGCTCGGTGAGTCCGAAGCTCGCGTCCTTCGTGAAGATCTGACGGTCGGCCCAGTAGCGGATGCGGGTGCCGGTCACGTTCTTGGGCGTCTTGCCCACGACGCGCAGCTCCGACGATGCCTCGAAGGGGCTGAACGGGGAGTCGGGCTGCGGGCCGGCGAACACGCCGGGCTCGCCGCGGTGGAACGACATGGCGTAGGTCTTGCCGCCGCGGTCGACCTCGACGTCGAGACGCTCCGAGAGGGCGTTCACTACGGAGGCGCCCACCCCGTGGAGCCCTCCGGATGCCGCGTAGGAGCCGCCGCCGAACTTGCCGCCGGCGTGGAGCTTGGTGAAGACGACCTCGACGCCCGAGAGCCCGGTACGCGGCTCGACGTCGACCGGGATGCCGCGCGCACGGTCGCGGACCTCGACGCTTCCGTCTCCGTGCAAGACGATGTCGATGCGGCTGCCGTGCCCGGCCAGCGCCTCATCGACGGAGTTGTCGATGATCTCCCACATGCAGTGCATCAGGCCGCGGGAGTCGGTCGATCCGATGTACATGCCGGGACGCTTGCGGACCGCTTCGAGTCCCTCGAGCACCTGGAGGTGATGGGCGGAATACTCGGAGGTCACAATCCTCAAGCGTATCCGCGGGTCGACGCGAGGCGGCGCCATACTCCGCGCGTGTCCTGGGCTCGGCGAAGCAGTGGGGGAAACGCCGTACGCGCACAGCGAAATGTCTCGGCGTACGGGCATTCTCTCACCATGCGCGTGGTTGTATGAAGGGACCGCGTTCGAGCACCAGACCCGAGGAGGCACCCGAAATGAGCATCTCGACCACAGCAGAGCCGGCCGTCCTCGAGCACCGCCTCACCGCCGCCGATCGTTGCGATTCCTGCGGCGCGCAGGCCTACATCGCCGCCGAGGTGAACGGCAGCGAACTCCTGTTCTGCGCCCACCACGGCCGCAAGTACGAGGAGAAGCTCCGCTCCGTCGCCACGTCGTGGCACGACGAGACGGCACGCCTGCACGCTTGACCCGCCAGTGAGCGGAAACGTCGCCACTCCCTCCTGAGGGGGTGGCGACGTTCTTCGTCGGTACGTCCTGACGCTCAGAAGCCGACGGCGGACTGGTACACCGACAACAGGCCGGTGCGCACTCCCGAGGCCGACGGCTTCGGCTGGAACACGCTCGAGTTGTGGTTGCCTTCGATCACGACGGGACCGTCCGGGGTGATGGCGAGATCCCAGCCGACGTAGGGTGCCTCGGGCGTGCGGCGAGCGAGCTTCTCGGTGAGTTCGCGCACCTGGTCGTACATGGGCACCCGGAAGCCGACGATCGGGGTGCCCGTGACGGGGTGCTCGCGGTAGACGTTGCTCTTCTTGTCGACGCCCGGGTAGAGCGCGACGCCGTCGTCGTCGAGCATCGTGAACATGCCGCCCGAAGCGAAATTGTCGATGACGTCGCCGTTGCCGATGCGGAGCACCGCGGCGAGAAGATGCACGGTCCCGTCTTCGCCCAGGAACGTGATCATCCGCACGGTGTTGACGCTGTCGGGGTACAGCGAGCTCATGTCGGGGTGCTGCACGATGAACTCGTCGACGATCGTCTGACCGGCCGCCGTGACTTCGGCACGGAAGGCAGCGGGATCAGCGACATTCTCGTACAGTGTGATGTTTCCGCCGCCCTGGCCCTCCAGCGGCTTGGCGAGGACCTTGGGGTGTCGTGCGAGGAACGCGCCCAGCTGCGCGTCGTTGACATCCCGCAGCTCGATCGTCTCGCGACCGAGCAGATCGGCGTACTCGCGGGCGAACCGGCGCTTGTCCTCGAGCTTGGAGCGTCCCTCGGGGGTGTTGTGCATGCGCGTGATGCGGAACGACTTCGGGTGGGTCATCCACGTGGCGCGCTCCTTGGCGTTGAGCAGCCGGATGTCCCACACGGCGTAGTCGCGGAATCCCATGTCGTACTTGAGCGAGCACCACAGCATGTCGGCGATCAGCACCGGGAGCGGGGCCTTCGAGACCTGCTGCGCCTGCCGCGCGAACTCGACGAGGTTGCCGGGGCGGAGTTTGCGCGCGCGGCGGGCGAGGTAGCGCAGGCGGACCGTGGCTCGACCCATGTTCGGTTCCTTCCTCGGCGTGTCAGAAGCGCATGGCTGCGCGGTAGCGCGGCAGCAGCCCCTGGCGGATGCCGGAGACCGACGGCTTCGACTGGAACACGCCGGTGTTGTGATTGCCCTCGATGACCACGGGCCGCTCGGGGGTGATCGCGATGTCCCACCCAATGTAGGGCAGCGCCGGCACACGTCGTGCGAGGCGGTCCACGAGTGTCAGGATCTCTGTGTAGAGAGGCACCTGGTAGCCCGTGATGGTCACACCGGTGATCGGATGCACCTCGAACGGATGCCCTTCTTCGTCGCTCGCCGCATGCAGGGCGCGGCCCGCCTCGTCGAGCATCGTGTACATGCCGCCGTTGCTGAAGTTGTCGATGACGCCGCCGTTGCCGATCTTCAGCACGCTCGCGAGGACGTGGACGACGCCGTCGGGATCGAGGTACGTCACGACACGCAGGGAGTTGACACTGCCGGGGTACAGGCGCGCCATCTCGGAGTGCTGCACGAGCACCTCTTCGACGAGGGTCTGCCCGGTAGCGAGCAGCTCCTCACGCAACGCGGCGGTGTCGGTGATGTCGGCTGTGTCGCGCATCGTGATGCCGTTGCCGCCCACCCCGCCCGGATTCTTGGTGATGACGCGATCGAAGCGGCGCACGAACTGTTCGAGCTGGCTGGTGTCGGTCTTCGTCACGTCGAGCCAGGCGCGGCCGAGTTCGTCACCGAAGTGCCCCGCGAACCGCAGCTTGTCGTCGAAGATCGACCGCTGGGCGTTGTCGTTGAGCTTCCGCGACAGGTGGAACGACTTCGGGTCGGTCATGTAGGTCTTGCGCTCGCGTCCCCTGAGGATGCGGAAGTCCCATTCGGAGTAGTTCTCGAAGGTCGTCTCGTAGCGCACGGCGCACCACGCCATGTCGGCGACGACCCACCACAGCGGAGCGCGTGACAGCGCGGAAGACTGCCGCGCGAACTGGAGCACCCGCTCACGATCGAACGAGATCACCCGCTTCACGAAGAAGCGAGCACGACGGTACAGGCGGTTGAGCGCGCCCACGGTCACGCTCCGGCGGCGTCGCTGCGACGGATGATGCCGAGAGGGGTCGACTGGTGGCCCTGCCCGAGCGGGTTGTCTCCGAGGATGTGCACGAGGGCACGCTCCCCCGCTTTGTCGAGCGTCGATCCCAGGATGTTGCCGCCGATGTCGTTGATGTCGACGACCGCGACCTCGTTCGCGCCGCCGAGCAGCGTCTTCAGCCGTGCGGCGACCTGCTCCGGGTCCTTGGGGCCGAGAACGACCGCCTTGTTGTACGGCGGGATCGTGTGGCGCGTGGGTCCGTCGATCGAGCGCGCCTTGTCGCCGGCGATGCGGTAGAAGTCACCGCGGCGGCCGAAGAGCTTGCCGACAGCGCTCACGGCGGCGGCGAACAGGATGCGGGGCGTGCCGCATTCGCGCAGCGCCATCTCCATCGTCTCGGGCATGCCGAGTCCGATGCCGTACGAGGTCTTCACCACGTACCGCGACAGGAACCGCGCGAGAGGCCGCGGCACGATGTCCTCCACGAGGAAGGAGCGCCCCTGCGTGATGGCGACGATCTTCTCCGTGACGAAGAGGATGTCGCCGGCACGCAGCTCGTCCTTGGCGTACTCGACGACGAACGCATCCAGGTCGTCGCCCGGCATGACGACCCGCGTGCGGATCGGGATGCGGGCGTACGACGCACCGTCGACGGCGATCTCGAGCGATTTGCCGTCGTTGGCCTGTGCGCTCATTCGAGGTAGTCCCGCAGCGACTGCGACCGCGACGGGTGGCGGAGCTTCGCCATCGTCTTCGACTCGATCTGGCGGATGCGCTCACGCGTCACCCCGAAGGTGTCGCCGATCTGGTCGAGGGTCTTCGGCTGGCCGTCACCGAGCCCGAAGCGCATGCGGATGACACCTGCCTCGCGCTCCGAGAGCGAGTCGAGGAGCGACTCCAGCTGACGCTGCAGCATCGTGAAGCCGACGGCGTCGGCGGGGACGACCGCCTCCGTGTCCTCGATGAGGTCGCCGAACTCGCTGTCGCCGTCCTCGCCGAGCGGCGTGTGCAGCGAGATCGGCTCGCGGCCGTACTTCTGCACCTCGATGACCTTCTCGGGGGTCATGTCGAGCTCGCGGCTCAGCTCCTCCGGCGTGGGCTCACGGCCCAGGTCCTGAAGCATCTGGCGCTGCACGCGAGCGAGCTTGTTGATGACCTCGACCATGTGCACGGGAATGCGGATCGTGCGCGCCTGATCGGCCATCGCACGCGTGATGGCCTGGCGGATCCACCAGGTCGCATACGTGGAGAACTTGAAGCCCTTCGTGTAGTCGAACTTCTCGACCGCACGGATGAGGCCGAGGTTGCCCTCCTGGATGAGGTCGAGGAACTGCATGCCACGACCCGTGTAGCGCTTGGCGAGCGAGACGACCAGGCGCAGGTTCGCGCCGAGCAGGTGGCTCTTGGCGCGCTGTCCGTCGCGGGCGACCCACTGCAGGTCGAGCCCGAGCTGCGAGGACTTCTCGGCCGCCGTCATGTGCGACAGCTTCTCCTCGGCGAACAGGCCCGCCTCGATGCGCATCGCGAGCTCGACCTCTTCGGCCGCGTTGAGCAGCGGGACCTTTCCGATCTGCTTCAGGTAGTCCTTGACCGGGTCGGCGGTCGCGCCGGTGATCTGCGTCGAGTAGACCGGGACGTCGTCCTCGTCACTCGACGAGATGACGATCGCGCCCGTCGGGAGCGGCTCGGTGAACGCCGGCTTCGCGGCGTCCTCGTCCTCCTCGTCGTCGTCCGCCGACGCCTTCTTGTCCTTCTTGGGAGCGGACGAGTCGTCGGACTCCTCGGTCTCGTCGGTGTCGACCTCGGCATCGACGTCGGTCAGCTCGATGTCGACATCGTCTTCGAGCTCGGGATCCTCATCGTCATCCGACGCCTTCGCCTTGCCGGCGCGTGCCTTGGCGGGCGTGGCCTTCGCCTTGGCGGGCGCCTTCGCCTTGGCGGGCGCCTTCGCCGCGGCGGGCGCCTTCGCCGTCTTCGACGCGGCAGACTTCTTCGCGGCTGCAGGAGCGGCGGCAGCCTCGTCGGTGTCCTCGGCCTTGCGGGTGCGGGTGCTCTTCGTGCCTGACGTCACGTCTCGCCTTTCACCGACGGATGCTGTCGGGTTTTCGGACACTAGTAAGACCCTTGTCAAGTCCTGGGACGACCGCGAGACGCGGCCGAGCGCTGGTGACAACGGGTCGGATCATCCATTGTCGCATACATCTGCGAACTCGTCCGCTGCGACGCGGAGCAGCAGCGGTCCGATTCACACAGAGACAACGCTCGCCGCCGGGTCGGCATTCCCGTCAGATCAGCCCACGCTTGTCGTCGTCCGCCGGGGGCCGGGTGGCGAGGAATCGCTCGAGCTCGGCAGCGAGTTCGTCGGCGCTCGGAAGGTCCCCCGTGTGGATGATGGGCTGTGCGAGGGTCGAGCCGGCCATGTAGGAGTCGTAGCGCTCCTCCAGGTTCCGCAGCATGGCGGTGAGCTCCTCACTCCCCGACACCTGCTCCGTGACCTTCTCCAGGTAGACGCGGTTCTCCTCGCGCAGGTCGTCGAGATCGAACACGAGCCCCGTAGCCACCGACACGCTGTCGAGCCCGGCGATCGCGGCCGCCGGGTAGTCGGTGTCGCCGAGGTAGTGCGGGATGAGCAGGACGAAGCCCGCCACAGAGGCACCCGCCTGCGCGAACCGGTACTCCAGGAGGTGGCCCACCGTCGACGGCACCTGCGTGTGCGGCTTCCATACGGAGTGGGCCTCCGTGAGCTCGGTGCGGGTGCCGCTCACCGTCGTGCCGATGGGGCGGGTGTGGGGAACGGGCATGGGGATCGAGTGGACCCACGTCACCGAGGCCGCCTGCAGACCCTCCGCGAGTCCGACCACCGTCTCGGCGAACGCTTCCCATGCGAAGTCGGGCTCGTAGCCGGCGAGCAGGAGGAAGGGCTGCCCGATCGAGTCGTGCGCGAGTGAGAGCTCCAGGCGCTGAGGCCGGAACGACGTGAGGTGATCGGCCTCGAACGTGATGAGCGGCCGACGCGCTCGGTAGTCGAGCAGCACGTCGTTCGCGAACGACACGATGGGCGTCGGGTCGAGGTCGTCGCGGAAGTAGTCGAGCATCCGCGAGGCAGCGCTGCCGGCATCCGTGAAACCGGTGAGTGTGACGACGAGGGGCAGCCCGCGCGGCACCGGAGGTGCGGTGGCGACACGCTCGTAGAGAGGACCCGACAGTGGCATGTCTCCACTGTACGAGCCCTGCCCCGCCCCGGCTCCGCCGTGATCGCGCTGACAGCGAACAGCCCCACCACCATCCGGACGGCGGCCTCCCGAGCGCCGCGGCCTGCGGTCGGCGATCGCAATCCTAGGATGGAGTCATGCCGCATCCGGAGCTGTCGTTCACCACTGCCTCCCTCACCGAGACCGACGCCGATGCCCTCGTGCTGGCGCTGCCGCCGCTCGAGGAGTCGGAGACGCTGAGCGACTGGCCCGGCCTCGCCGACACCCTGCGGGCGGTCGGCTTCCTGGGCTCTGCCGGCGCGACGATCCGGGTTCACGCCCCGCAGCTCACGAGCCTCCCGCTCGTCGTGGTCGGCACCGGATCCTCCCCCGACGCCGCAGCGATCCGAGACGCCGTCGGCGCGGCCGTCCGATCGACGGTCGGATATGCCACGCTCGCGATCGCCGCGCCCTTCGCTCCCGCCTTCACGCGCGCCGTCGCGGAGGGCGCCGTGCTCGGCGGATACCGGTTCGACTCGTACAAGACCGATCCCGGCAAGCCGCGCGCCGCCCGCGTCGTCGTGTCCGCCGCCGAGCTCCCGGCCGCGGGCGACCAGGCCGCCGTCGCAGCTGTCGGTGCCGCGACCGCACTTGTCAAGGACCTCGTGCACGTCCCGGCCGAATGGCTCGGCCCGCAGGACTTCGCCGATCGTGCCGTCGAAGCTCTCGAGGGCCTGCCCGTGGAGATCGAGGTGTACGACGAGCGCCGGATGGCCGAGGAGGGCTTCGGAGGCATCCTCGGGGTCGGACAGGGGTCGGACCGTCCGCCGCGGTTCATCCGCATCGATTACGCACCCGCCGACGCGGTCCGCCACGTCGCCTTGGTCGGCAAGGGCATCACCTTCGACACCGGTGGACTCTCCCTGAAACCCCCGGCCAGCATGGTGGGCATGAAGTACGACATGTGTGGGGCAGCCACGGCCTTGGCCGTCGTGCGCGCCGCCGCTTCTCTCGCGGTCCCCGTTCGCGTGTCGGGCTGGCTGTGCGTCGCGGACAACATGCCTTCGGGCCGCTCCACGCGTCCGGGCGACGTGCTGCGCATGCTCGACGGCACCACCGTCGAGGTGCTCAACACCGACGCGGAGGGGCGCCTGGTCATGGCCGACGGCCTCGTCGCGGCGAGCCGGGCACGTCCGGACGTCATCATCGACATCGCCACCCTCACGGGGGCCATCGTCGTCGCGCTCGGAAACCGCCACACGGGCGTGATGGGAGACGACGCCGCCGTTGCGGAGTATCTCGCGGCCGCGGAGCGCGCTGGCGAGCAGGCCTGGCCGCTGCCTCTGCCTGCGCATATGGAGGAGGAGCTCGAGTCCCCCGTCGCCGACCTCCAGAACGCGAAGATCGGCGACCCCGCCGGCGGGTCGCTGTTCGCCGGTCTCTTCCTCCAGCGATTCGTCGGCCGCGTGAACGACGACGCCGACGCCCCGCGGATCCCGTGGGTGCACCTCGACATCGCGGGTTCAGGAACCGCCAAGTCCGCGTACGGAGCCACAGACAAGGGCCCCACGGGTGCCACCGTGAGGTCGCTCATCGCATTCATCACAGGAGATGACTCATGACAGAGAACACTTCGGACATCGTCGTTCTCGGCGGCGGAAGCGGCGGCTATGCGGCCGCCCTTCGCGCGGCAGAGCTGGGCAAATCGGTCGTGCTGATCGAGAAGGACAAGCTCGGCGGGACGTGTCTGCACCGCGGGTGCATCCCCACCAAGGCGCTGCTGCATACGGCGGAAGTCGTCGATCATGTGCGCGATGCCGCGGCGGTCGGTGTGTCGGCGACACTCACGGGCATCGATCCGGCAGGTGTGCGCGCATACCGCGAGGGCATCGTCGCGAAGAAGTTCAAAGGGCTGGAAGGTCTCGTCAAGGCGCGGGGCATCACCGTCGTCGCGGGTGAGGGGCGCCTGTTGGCCGACCGCGGCGTCGCGGTGGGCGATGACGTGTACCGCGGTGCCGACGTCGTCCTCGCGACCGGCTCCTACAGCCGCCTGCTGCCCGGGCTCGAGGCCGGTGGCCGCATCCTCACGAGCGAGGAGGCACTCGCCCTCGACGAGGTGCCCTCGCGAGTCGCGATCCTTGGCGGAGGCGTGATCGGCGTCGAGTTCGCGAGCGTCTGGCGTTCCTTCGGGGTCGATGTGACGGTGATCGAGGCCCTCGACCACCTCGTGCCGAACGAGGACATCGCGCTCAGCAAGGCACTCGAGCGCGCGTTCCGCAAGCGCGGCATCACGGCGCGGCTGGGTGTGCGCTTCTCGTCGGCATCGCAGACCGACTCGGAGGTCACCATCCAGCTGGAAGACGGGTCGAGCGTCGTGGCCGACTACCTCCTCGTCGCCGTGGGCCGCGGGCCGGTGACAGCCGGGCTGGGCTTCGAGGAAGCCGGAGTCGCGATCGACCGTGGCTTCGTGACCGTCGACGAGCGACTGCAGACGAGCGTGCCTCACGTCTGGGCCGTCGGAGATATCGTTCCTGGCCTCCAGCTCGCACACCGTGGGTTCCAGCAGGGCATCTTCGTCGCCGAACAGATTGCCGGACTCTCCCCCGTCCCGGTTCCCGAGTCGACGATCCCCCGGGTCACCTACAGCAGCCCCGAGGTGGCCTCGGTGGGCCTCACGGAAGCGCAGGCGCGCGAGGTGCACGGCGACGCCGTCGTCGCGTACGAGTACAACCTCGCAGGCAACGGCAAGAGCGAGATCATCGGCACGGCAGGGCTCGTGAAGGTCGTCCGCGTCGCCGACGGCCCCGTCGTCGGTGTCCATCTCGTGGGCGACCGCGTCGGCGAGCTCATCACCGAGGGACAGCTCGCGGTGGGATGGGAAGCCCACCCCGAAGACCTTGCTCCGCTCATCCACGCACACCCCACGCAGAGCGAGGCTCTCGGCGAGGCCTTCCTCGCGCTCGCGGGCAAGCCCCTGCATGCCCTCTGACGACCGGCTCCCGCAGGTCACTAAGCTAGACACGCAATCGACACGTCTGAAGGAGACACACCCATGAGCACATCCGTGGTCCTCCCCGCGCTCGGAGAGAGCGTCACCGAGGGTACGGTGACCCGCTGGCTCAAGCAGGTAGGTGACACCGTTCAGGCCGACGAGGGCCTGCTCGAGATCTCGACCGACAAGGTCGACACCGAGATCCCGTCCCCCGTGAGCGGCGTGATCGAGGAGATTCTCGTGCAGGAAGACGAGACCGTCGAGGTCGGCGCCGTGCTCGCGAAGATCGGCGACGGCTCCGGTGCCGCAGCCGCTGACTCCGCGCCTGCGGCCGAGCAGGCTGCGCCCGCCGAAGCCCCGGCCGCCGAAGCGCCTGCTGAGCAGCCCGCCGCTACTGAGCAGCCTGCTGCTGAGCAGCCCGCCCCTGCCGAGGAGCCGGCATCCGCGCCGTCGCAGCCCGCACCGGCCGGCGATGCCAAGGACGTCGTCCTGCCTGAGCTGGGTGAGAGCGTGACGGAGGGTACGGTCACCCGCTGGCTCAAGCAGGTCGGAGACGATGTGGCTGCCGATGAGCCGCTGCTGGAGATCTCCACAGACAAGGTCGACACCGAGATCCCTGCGCCGTTCGCCGGCGTCCTCCAGGAGATCGTGGTCGCAGAGGACGAGACCGTTGCGGTCGGTGCCGTGCTCGCACGCATCGGTTCCGGCGCTCCCGCCGCCGCCCCGGCGCCGGCCGAGGACAAGCCCGCCGAACCTGCGCCCGCTGCCGAGCAGCCCGCGGCTCCCGCACCTGCCCCCGAGCAGCCTGCACCCGCCGCCGAGCAGCCTGCACCCGCTGCCGATCGTCCGCTCCCGCTGCAGCCGCCGCGCCGCAGCCGGCGGCTCCCCCTGCGGCCGCGCAGCCCGCCGCGCCTTCGCTCTCGCTCGACGATGACGGCCCCACCTATGTGACTCCGCTCGTTCGTCGCCTCGCGCAGCAGCAGGGCGTCGACCTGTCGAAGGTCACCGGCACCGGTGTGGGCGGTCGTATCCGCAAGGAAGACGTGCTCAAGGCCGCCGAGACGGCCGCATCCGCGCCCGCCGCGGCGTCCGAAGCGGCGCCTGCGCCGTCTGCGCCGAAGCTCGAGGTCTCGCCGCTGCGCGGCACGACGCAGCCGATGTCGCGCCTGCGCAAGGTGCTCGCCGAGCGCGCAGTCGCGTCGATGCAGCAGACGGCGCAGCTGACCACGGTCATCGAGGTCGACGTCACGAAGCTCGCGACGTTCCGCGACCAGACCAAGGGAACCTTCCTCGAGAAGACGGGCGACAAGCTGTCGTTCCTGCCGTTCTTCGCGCTGGCCGCGGCGGAGGCGCTTCAGGCGTTCCCGATCATCAATGCGACGGTCGACGGAACCGACATCGTCTACCCGCCGAGCGAGAACCTCTCGATCGCGGTCGACACCGAGCGCGGTCTTCTGACGCCGGTGCTCCGCGACGCCGGGTCCAAGAACATCGCTCAGATCGCTCACGAGATCGCGGATCTCGCCGCACGGACGCGCGACAACAAGCTCAAGCCAGACGAGCTCGCCGGTGGCACGTTCACGCTGACCAATACGGGGTCGCGTGGCGCGCTCTTCGACACGCCCGTGGTGTTCCTGCCGCAGTCCGCGATCCTCGGCACCGGTGTGGTCGTCAAGCGCCCCGGCGTGGTCACGGTCGACGGCAAGGAAGCGATCTCGGTGCGCTCGTACGTCTACCTCGCGCTGTCGTACGACCACCGCACGATCGACGGCGCTGACGCTGCCCGCTTCCTCGGTGCGGTGAAGGCCCGGCTCGAGGCGGCCGACTTCCAAGGACAGCTCGGCATCTGACGAAACGCTCAATCTGGCTGGTCCGCGACGTCGTAGATGTCGCGGACCAGCCATTTGTGTTCCGCCTGCACGATCACTGCGATCTGCGCCCGCTCGCCTGACGAGACGCGCACGGCCGTGACTCCCCCGTAGTCGTCGATGATCTCCACGTGCCGGTCGATCCCCCGGGTCGTGGCCGGCCCCTGTGGGAACGTTCTGCCCGGCTGCTCGACCACGCGCGCGCCGCACCCGCTCTCCACGCAGGCGGCGAGTTCGTCGAGGAGGTCTTCGGCGGCACGCGCGGTCCGGTCCTCGCCGGTGGGCGCGGGCGTAGGCGAGGGCAGGGCGGTTTCGGGCGCGGGGTCAGAGGGTCGGCGTGTGGACGTCACGGGCGTTGCGGTCGCTTTCTCGCGCGCAGCGGCATCGTCCTGCGGCTGGTCGCGCCACGACAACCCGACGGTCAGCACGAGGGCGGCGGCCGCGGTGCCGAGGACCGCCGGACGCGGCATTCGTCGTCCGCGCACGGGGCGCGTGACTGCGGTGCGATGACCATCCCGTGCCCGCCGGCGGAAGCCCGGCAGCGTGATCAACGTCATGACTTCGTCGACACGTTCGCTCCACGCCGCGTCGACATGGCGGCTCAGGAACGCGCGCACGATGCCGGGGCGACGGACCACGTCGGCCTGGACCTCGTGAGGGGGCGACGACGCTGTTCGTGAGCGTGGCACCACCGCGTCGGTGACGAGGGCGAGCGCGTCGGCGGCGCGGAACAGGACTTCCTCCAGTCCCGGGAGGTCGCGCTTGAGCCGCCGCGGATCGGCGATCGCGGTGGTCGCGCGGACGAGGATGTCGGGGGCGAGCACTGTGCTCGACTCCGCGACCCGTCTCAGGACCTCGACGGCCTCGCCTCGCCACGGCGACTCTCCTGTGGTGGCCACGAGCGGTCTGCCATCGGAGGTGACCCACCACTCTCCGTTCTCGGCTCCGAGGCCGTGTGCCTCGGCCGCGCCGCGCAGGACGCTCACCGCCACGGTGACGGCTTCGCCGGCGTCCAGGTCGGTGCGTGTCTCCAGCAGCGAGAGCAGTCGCGTCGGGCAGTGAGGGATGTACACGCAGGTGCCGTCCTCATCGAAGCCAGCGTCAAGGGGCGAAAGGACGTGCGAGCCGGCAGGCGCGGCCCAACCCGGGTTCTGCTCCCACGCCACGGCGTCGGTGCGCACGCGCGGCGGCGAGCCTGCGATCAGCGCACCGCCCATCGGGGAATCGTCGACAGAGAGCTTCCGGAGCGGCGGAGCAGAAGAAGGATCGAGCACCAGACAACTCTGACCCTCCGCCGCTCCGAGGAGAGCTCGGTTCGGCGTGATCGTGGACAGTGGGAGCGACGCGGATGCTGTGAAGAACACGACGCCGCGAAGGTAGGCTTGTGCGCATGGCATCCCGCAGTTCTGCTCCTGAGAAGCGCCCTGGATTCTTCCGTCAGATCGGATCGCTGATCACGTTCAGCAAAGAGGTCTTCCCGTGGACGCCGTGGGTGCTCATCGCCGTCGTCGTCGTCGCGACCGCCATCGGTGTCGTCATCGGCTTCCTCATCCCTCCGGCCGCCATCTGGAGCATCATCCTCTGGTCCATCACCGGTCTGATGTTCGGTGTGCTCGCCGCCATGATCACGCTCACGCGGGTCTCGACGCGCGCGATGTACAAGAAGATCGACGGCGTGCCGGGTGCCGCCGGGCACGTGCTGTCCACGGGCCTCGGCCGGCAGTGGGTCGCGTCCGACATGCCCGTCGGCGTCAATCCGAAGACGCAGGATGCCGTGTACCGCGTGATCGGGCGCGGCGGCGTGGTGATCGTGGGTGAAGGCGCCCGCGGACGCCTCACGCGTCTCATCAACGACGAGCGCGTCAAGGTGCAGCGCGTCGCGTCGGGTGTGCCGGTGCACGTCATCCACATCGGCCACGAAGAGGGTGACGTCCCCATCGCGAAGCTGGCGTCGACCATCAAGTCGTTCCCGAAGAAGGTGGACCGCGCGACGATGGCCGCCGTCGTCAAGCGCGTGGACTCGGTGTCGCAGTCGGTGACGTCGCTTCCGATTCCCAAGGGCATCGACCCCACGAAGGCGCGCGCTCCGCGTCCGCGCTGAGCGACGCCGTGCGCGTCACGCGCGCAGGAGCACCGTGCCCGCCGCCTTGTCGTGGAGCCCGCGTTGATCGGCATCCCAGATCACGGCGGGGATGACGACCATCAGCAGCGCGGTGCGGACGATCGGTCGCCACAGGCCGACCCAGCCGCCGCCTACCAGCTGGAGGCGCAGGCCGAGCAGTCGGTGACCGGGGCTCCCCCCGAGCGTCGGCAGAAACAGCACCTGGACGATCGCGAACACGACGAGCGTCGCAAAGGAGTCGTAGTCGAAGAAGGCGATCGACACGATCACCGCGCATGCCCAGTCGATCGCGAGCGCTGCGACGCGTCGGCCCGGTCGGGCGATGCTCCCCGGGCCGCTCGATGGCAGGCCCAGACGCTCGCCGGGATACGTGTTCTCGCTGACGTCGGTCACCATCCCAGGGTATCTGCGGCCACGTAACATGCCCGAAACACGGGAGATACTGCCGGGCAACCCGTCATCGATAGGTTCGTAACCAGCCTGACGGGCTCAGGCGCCTTCTCACCCGATCTTGGAGACTCCATGTTCAAAGATTCATCCGAGGTGCTGAAGTACATCAAGGACGAGGACGTCAAGTTCCTCGACATCCGTTTCACGGACCTCCCCGGTGTGCAGCAGCACTTCAACATTCCCGCATCGACCGTCGACGAGGACTTCTTCACGGTCGGTCAGCTGTTCGACGGCTCCTCGATCCGCGGTTTCGCCAACATCCACGAGTCGGACATGCAGCTCATCCCGGATGTCTCCACCGCCTACCTCGACCCGTTCCGCGAAGCGAAGACGCTGATCATGCTCTTCGACATCTACAACCCGCGCAACGGCGAGATCTACGCCAAGGACCCGCGTCAGGTCGCGAAGAAGGCCGAGAAGTACCTCGCCTCCACCGGCATCGCCGACACGGCCTTCTTCGCGCCCGAGGCCGAGTTCTACATCTTCGACGACGTGCGCTACGACGTGAAGCAGAACTCGAGCTTCTACCACGTCGACTCCGAGGAGGGTGCGTGGAACACGGGCCGCGAGGAAGAGGGCGGCAACCTCGCCAACAAGACTCCGTTCAAGGGCGGCTACTTCCCCGTCTCCCCCGTCGACAAGCAGGCCGACCTGCGTGACGACATCTCGCTGAAGCTCATCGACGCCGGCCTCATCCTCGAGCGCGCGCACCATGAGGTCGGCACCGGCGGCCAGGCCGAGATCAACTACCGCTTCGACACGATGGTCCACGCCGCCGACGACATCCTGAAGTTCAAGTACATCGTCAAGAACACGGCGCTCGAGTGGGGCAAGGTCGCGACGTTCATGCCCAAGCCCCTCTTCGGCGACAACGGCTCGGGCATGCACACCCACCAGTCGCTGTGGCTGAACGGCGAGCCGCTGTTCTACGACGAGAAGGGCTACGGCGGCCTGTCCGACATCGCCCGCTGGTACATCGGTGGCCTGCTCGCGCACGCGCCCGCCGTTCTCGCCTTCACCAACCCGACGCTCAACAGCTACCACCGCCTGGTGAAGGGCTACGAGGCTCCCGTCAACCTCGTGTACTCGGCCGGAAATCGCTCGGCCGCCATCCGCATCCCGATCACGGGCTCCAACCCCAAGGCCAAGCGCATCGAGTTCCGTGCGCCCGACGCCTCGGGCAACCCGTACCTCGCGTTCGCAGCGCAGATGATGGCCGGCCTCGACGGCATCAAGAACCGCATCGAGCCGCACGAGCCCGTCGACAAGGACCTCTACGAGCTCCCGCCCGAGGAGGCCAAGAACATCCCGCAGGTGCCGAACTCGCTGCTCGACTCGCTCGAGGCGCTCCGTGCCGACCACGAGTTCCTGCTCGCCGGCGGCGTGTTCACGCCCGAGCTGATCGAGACCTGGATCGAGTACAAGATCGAGAACGAGATCAAGCCGCTCGCCGCGCGCCCGCACCCGTTCGAGTACGAGCTGTACTTCGGAGTGTAGCTAGATGGCGCGGAATTCCGGGGTCTAGTCCGCAGGGAGTCCGCAGAAACTCAGGGAGAGCCCGTCTCGGTGTCATGCTGGGGCGGGCTCTCCGCCGTTCGCAACGCGGCATGAATCACCCGGGTGAGTTCGGAACTGAGCGCGTAGGTCCACTCGACGGAGTCCTCCTGCCGGACGTAAGCGAGATGCTTTGGATGCGGAAAGACGCGCTGGGGATGGAACGTCTTGTGCCTGAAGCCCTTTAGCAGCTGCTTACGTTCCTCCGTGAGGAGCCCGTCCAGGTTCCGATCGTGGAGCCCCAGTTCGAGCCACCCTCTCGACCACCACCCATAGCGTGCCGTACCAGAGGCTCAGGTGAGCGAAGAACTCCGGCTCCGCGTCCTCGCCTAGTCGTCTATCACGCCCCGGGTGATCGTCCCAGTAGCGATGAAACGCTCGACGTGCGATCTCCGCATTGAGCCAGTAACGATGCAACGCCCGCACGCGCTCGAGGTCAGGCATGTGGCACCGCCTTCGGGAGGTACTCAGTGGGCACCCGAACGCGCAAGGCTTCAGACACGGCGGCGCGAGAGGATTCGTCTCGATCGGGCCACATGTGCCCGTAGGTGTCGAGCGTGGTCTTCGCGCGAGGCGTGCCGCAGTCGAGCCTGGACCGTCTTGATGTCCAGGCCGGCGGCGATGAGTAGCGATGCGAAGTAGTGGCGTAGGTCGTGGATGCGAACCCCAGGCAGTCGAACGGCCGCACGCGCCTCTCTGAACGCTGCCTCGATCGTGTACGGGGCGACAGGTCGACCGAACGCTCCCACGACGATCGTGGGGCTCCCCCACGTGACTGGGTTCCCGTTGAGCATCACGGCGAGCTCGTGAGGGATCGGTATCGGGTTCTTCGACTCGTCGGTCTTCAACGGCTCCGCCGGGTACTGGATCGCGGGAGTGATGATCCCGCGCATGAAGTCGACGTCCTCCACGCGGAGCGCGGCGATCTCCGCGACCCGCAGACCGGCAAACGCGCCGAGCAGCACGACCGGCCGGAAGTGCGCTGGCAGCGCGTCGTGCAGCGCCCACACCTGCTCCGTCGTCGCGACGTAGGGGCGTTGCTTCGGCGCCGGCGGTGACGTGCGCCTCGAGCATGGCGACTTTGCGATCAGTCCGTCGTGCACGGCGTCCGTCATGATCTGCGACAGGCGCCGATGAAGCGCGTACACGGTAGAAGGCGAGTATCCTCTCCCCCAGCCCGGCCACCCACGAAGTCACCTCTGACGGGCGCACGGCTCGGATGGGTCGGTGCCCTAGATCCTGCACGATCACCTTCACGTGTACCCGCGCCTGGCGGACCGTGGACAGCCGGTGTCGTTCGTACCCACGTAGCCAGGACTCGCACCACTGTTCGAGCGTCATGCGGGCTCGAGAGGCTCTACGTGCGTCCCGCTCAGCAGCGCCGTCGTCATCTCGTCAAGCCAGCGCTGCCCTTCTCGTTTCGTAGAGAAGTGTCGAGCGTGCTCTTTGCCGGCGTCGTCCCGGTAGCGTGCGCGCCACCTGCCGTCAGGGCGCTGCTTGATCGAGGCCATCAGTCGCCGTACGGATGGAAATCGTCGTCCACCTCACGGGGAGGTGCAGCCCATTGACGGATGCGTTCCTCTACCCAGTAAGGGAATGAGCGGTGCATGATCCCGGTGTCTGTGTAATCGACATCCCCGAGTTCGCTCAGCGCGAGGGACCACCCCCACACCGCGTGTGCGTGATCCATGCCGAGCCCGGTCACTCAACGAGGTCCAGGGGTCCGCGACTGGCCGGGACCAGCAACGCGAGTGGCGAGACGCCCAGCGCGACTGAGAGGGCCATGAGATCGTCGACGTCGACGCGTCGCGTTCCATTCTCGATCTTGCTGAGACCGGAGTGGGCGATCGGATGCTCACTTGCGGCGAGGGTCGATTCGAGCTCCCTCAGGCTCATGCCCAACTCCGTGCGGATGCGCCGGATGTTGGCGCGCACGGCTTCGCCTGAGGGCCCGAGGGTCACGCTGGTGGACTTTCGCTCATCTGGTGTCATTTCAGCTAACTCTCGCAGAAACATTGACAGTCAGCAACGGGCATGCATACGCTGTTACTAATTCGGCGAACATCCGCCGAAAGAGTGACAGGAGTCGATGTGAACCAGGCCCTACCCACCGCCCCGCGGATCTACTTCGTCGACGAGATCGCCGAAGTCATCCGCCGATCCCCCGCCGCGACTCGATGGCTGATCCAGACGGGAAAGCTGAAGTCGACGAAACTCGCCGGCCGACGCGTAGTGACGCAGGCAGAGCTCGACGAGTTCTTCTCGGCGGCGTCGTGAGCAAGAAGAATGCCCCCGCCGGCCAGGGCGAGGGCGAGAACCGATTCAACGATCTAGGAAGGACCGATTCAATGAACACTGTAACCCCCACCTTCGACACGGCCGAGGTGCACCCCGGCATCGCACCGATCCTGGAAGGCCTCCGCGCCCTCCCGGACAAGCACTACTTCCTCCTCGAGGCGGGTGACTTCGGGTTCGAGGAGCACGGCGTCGAGTGGATCCGGCCACTGTCAGACTTCGCTGGCTCTCGCACGTGGGATCAGCTGCAGGACGACATCGAGGATCTGCACCCGCACTTCTTCGGCCGGTGGTTCCGGCTCGACGGGAGCGTCATCCCGAAGTCGGAGCGTTCCCCCGAATGGATGGCGACGGAGTGGTCGTCGATCGGGGACACGGAGAAGCAGACCCAGCATGCGGTGGCGTTGTCGGCGGGCGGCTTCCTGTGGATCTCTGACGGCGTCTGGTATCCGACAGGTGAGACGTTCCTCGGCGATGAGCCGGCGTTCGTGTTCGTGCAGCGGGACGAGCTCCAGCAGCGGCGGGACGCGGAACGGGAGGCCGCACAGCAGGCGTTCCGTGCCCGGCATGCCGCGGCGATCGTCGCGGTGCGTCCGTCGTGGGCGGAGGATCTCGACGTGTTCGGTGTCGAGATCGACGAGCCGGAGCTTTCGTTCACGCGTCGTGTGGGGCGTGTGGAGGTGTCGCAGTTGGCGCGTCTGGTCGACGGGGTGTGTGTCCTGTCGTCGGAGGGTCCGTCGATCTTCGTGACGGACGTGGAGGCGCTGACGGTCGAGCAGGCGCGGGAGACCGCGGATGCGCTGCGGACGATCGCGGACCTCGTCGGGGAGGTGCAGTGATGACGGCGCTCAAGGCGCAGGAGACGACGATCACACTCTCCCGGACGGAACCGATCGTGAGGATCTACACGGCCGATACCAGACACCTGCGCCGGCTCCGGAAAATCGCGGAAGCTCACAAGGATTCGGTGCGTGAGGTCCGTGGTGGGGGTGAGGATGCCGAGTTCGAGGTGTCCGCCGAGTTTTTTCATCTGTTCAGTGCGATTCGGAAGAAGCGCACGATGAGCGCGGCGGATCGGGCGGCACGGGCTGAACGGCTCGCAGCGGTTCGTGAGCTGCGGCGCCCGGCGTCGGTCGACGAGCGACTCCGCGAGCGGGAGGTCTGAGCGTGTGGCACGAATCACGACACGTTGGCTCTCCGCAGCGGCCGACTCTCCATGCTCGATCTCAGCACGGGGCAAAGTCTCGTGCTCCTCGCGCTGGTCGATCATGCCGACGCCGAGGGGGTTAGCTTCCCCGCTCAGGAGACGCTCGCGTTCGAGACGGGAATGCAACGCTCCGGCGTTCGGAAGGCGCTCACCGCTCTCATCGAGCAGGACGTCATCGAGCTCGTTGAAGCAGGTGGGCCGCGTCGGGCGGCGCGGTACCGGGTCGCTGCGAGCGTCGTCCTACGGGCCACTGGGTAGCCCATATCGAGGCGGGTTCTACAGGCCACTGGGTATGCAGTACCGGCACGATGCCTACGGGCTACCCAGTGGCCACGAAGTAGTAACTACTCGCTTTCCACGCTCTGCCGTGGCTCCCCCCTCCGCCCCCCTGCGGGGGGAACCCTCACCGGCAGAGCCGGCGAGGACCATCGATTCTCATTCTCGGATCGATGTGGGAGGTGAGGACGTCGCGATTCTGAGGTGGTCGCGGTTGCGCCCGCTCCCGCGGCCGCTGGCTGATGACGAGGAGTTGCGCGGACCCCGCCTCGATCGGCTGCGCCGCGTGATCGAGTCTTCACGCGGAGATGGTCGCTGCCCAGCGGAACCACAGAGGCGCGTGGGGGTGGTCGCGTGATCGAGCAGCCGAGTGTCGGTGATGGTGAGGTTGCGTGGCGCCGGTACGCGGGTGACCTGAGACAGGAGGTCGGAGCGCAGCGTGAGCGTGTGCGGGAGCTTGAGCGTGAGGCGGCTCGGCGGGATGCGGTGATCGCGGATCAGCAGCGCCGATCGAAGTCGGCTAAGTGGTCGCTGCGTCGGGTCCATCGGTGGCTGCTGGATGGTGACGTTCCGGCGGCGTTGGATCATCTGGCGGAGCGTCAGGCGGCGGTGGAGAGAGCGAGGGAGGAACGTGGACAGTGAGGTGCGCCCGGTGGATCGGGCGCGTGCGGCGCAGATGGTCGCGGCGCAGGTGACCGGGGATGTGGAGATGTTCGCGGTCGCGTTGGACGCAGCCGTCGAGGATGAGCACGATTGGTCGCTGGTGAACGTGATCCGGTCGCTGTCGGAGGATCTGGCGGGCGCGGTGGTCGACCGGCACGGGGACGCTGCGGCGGATCTCGTGCGTGCAGTGCTCGCGTCACAGCTCGCGGCGGTGTCGGGATGAGCTGGGATCCCTTCCGGGTTCAGCGGCCCCCGCGTGCGGTCGACCCACGTGCGGAGGTTGACCGGATCCGGCGACGGAACGTCGCAGCAGTGGATCACCCGCCATGACGTGCCGTTCACGGTCGACGAGATCCTGGAGCGGGTCGCGCAGGTCGGTGAGGAGGTCGCGATGGCGGAGGCGCGCGCGGGAAATCTCCCGAATGTGCCAGGTGAGGCGGTAGAATCGGGGGTAGTCGGGCGGTCATCCCCCGACACTTCCGGCCAGGTCATCCGGCCATCCAGTGCAGTATCGCCGCGTCGAGTATCTCCGCGGGGTTCCGAGCTGCTGCAGTCCCCGGAAGGTGCCGACGATGACGAATGGTGATGACGGCGTGTTCGCCGACTTCGCTCACATCGACCGTGACCGTGAGCGCGCGGCCTACGCGTTGCATGAGGCGCAGGCGTTCCCTCCCGAGACACCCGAGCACGAACGGGCCAGGAAGGCGTACGACGACCTCCTCGAACGTTCTGGCGGGTGGGACGGGATGACTCGACAGGATGAGCGACTCGCTCGCCGATACCTGAAGGTCATGGAAGCCAACGACGTCGATATCGTCGCCCACGCACGCTCGCTGGGACTGCTCCCCACCACGAAGGAGAGCTAGACCAATGTCACTCAAGGAACTGAAGTACGAGATGGAACGCGAGCTGAAGGCCGCACGCACCATCACCAACACCGGCGACGAGCTGTCGCCCGCCGATGCCGCGAAGGCCGACGAGCACCTCGCCGAGTACAAGCGACTCAAGCGCGACTACGACCGCGCGGAGAAGACCGAGACCGTGAAGGCGAACCTCGCCGCGATCGGTCTTGACCTGGGCCTCGGCGACGTTGATCCCGACGCGGCGAAGAACGTCGTCATGGATCGGGCGGGCGCCTCGTCCGGGTTCAAGCAGGCCGCAGCCGCACAGTGGGCACTGAAGGCCGCGGAACGCATGCAGCGCACCGTGGAAGCAGTCGGCGGCGTGAAGTCGATCGTGGGCACCATGACCCCGGTCCCCGACATCATCACCGGCCCGGTGAACCTTCCCGAGGAACGCCACACGATCCTCAACCTGATCCCGACGAAGGACGCGGGCGGGGAGAGCATGGCCGGCCCCGGCGGGAACGTCTTTGGTTACGCCGTTCAATCCCAGAGAACCAACAACGCGAACGCGGTCCTTCAGGCCGGACTGAAGCCTGAGTCGGTTTTTCAGTGGCAGTCGCGGGTCGACCGCTTCCGGAAGATCGCGCACCGATCCGAGCCCCAGCCCGACGAGATCCTCGCGGACTTCCCCACGCTGCTCTCGTTCCTCACGGAGGAGATGGGCCGCGGTGTGCTCGACGAGCTCGAGTCGCAGATCCTCAACGGCACCGGCACGATCGCCGCGACCCCGGACGGCACCCCGACCGTCGCGGAGGAGCAGCTGCCCGGCATCCTGCTCACCTCCGGCATCCAGACACAGGCATGGGACACGGACCTGCTCACCACGCTCTCGGCGGCGTACGACAAGCTCGTCCTCGCGAACGAGGAACCGAACGCTTGGATCTTGCACCCGCTCGACTACCGCCGCCTGAAGAACATGCGCGAGTCCGGCACGACCGGCCCGCTCATGTTCAAGTCCGGACGCTCCAGCATCGAGCAGATCCTCGGCGAGATCCCGGTCATCACATCCGCGCTCATCGCACAGGGCACCGGCCTCATCGGTGACTTCCGGAAGACGCAGCTCGTCACCCGGCAGGACGTGACGATCACCGCATCCAACGGCGACAGCACACTGTTCGACTACAACCTCACGAAGTACATCGCCGAGCTGCGAGCAGGCTTCGCAGTCCTCCGGCCCAACGCGTTCGTGAAGGTCGACCTCACCGCCGAGTAACAGACCGCTGCGGGCCTGGCCGCTCCTGCTCGACCGGGCCCGCAGCACCCCGAGTCACGGGACTTGAAACCGCGACTCACACGAGAGGAGATGGATCAGTGCTCACGATCCTTCGGCGGGTTCGGGTCGTTCCCCGGCGCCACAGTGTCCTTGCTCCTGATACGTCCGTCCCGACCGTGCGTCACCACCTCCCCGCCGCCCGCGTTGTGCACGATCTGCTTAGCTCGCGCCTCCGCGTCGGCCTGCGTGCGCTCGTTGCCAGATGCACGCTTGCCGCCAGGCTTGGTGATATCCCAGCCACCGTTCTTGCCCGGCACAACGTCGCGCCGATTGTTGTTCGCCATGTGACCTCCTTGTCACGACGAACACTAGGGCAGGGGCGTCACTATCTCTACAGACTGATCGCCTAGGCACCTCCACCGGCAGTGGATTTCCCCACCCAGGTAAGAACGAGCAGAAAGTGCGTCAGCGATGAGCGATGAGAAGGCACAGGCTGAGCGTGAGCGTGCACGCCGGAATTCCGCGGCGTACCGGGCTCGGAAACGTGAGACAGCGGCTGAGCGGGCGCGTGTGGCCGCTGACGGTGCACCAGGTGTGATGCGTCAGTCTGTGGATGCGTCGATCACTGCTGCGCGGTGGTTGACGGCGACGGATGCCGCGTCGATCGAGCAGGCTCGAGCGCTCGCTCAGATCATCGACGGGACCGAGGACGGCCGGCTGCAGATGCGCGCGCACGGACTGCTGTCGCGAGTGCTCGGTGAGATGGGGCTCACGGCGCGCGTACGAACTCAGTTGGAACTTCGCGCGCGGAAGCTCGCGACGCCTCCCGACGCGACGATTGACGCGCATCCGAATGTCACTCGGCTACAGCGCCCGGAAAAGCGTCGCCGGTAAGACTTCTCTCTATCGTTTCTCGGACCCGCGTCCTAGCGTGAGCGCATGAACACCGAGGCGTTGTATGAGCGCAGCCGCGCGATCCTGGCGGCGCTGCCAGATACGACCCGCAGCTTGTGGGACTACACCGCCCAACAGGGCCGGGCCTCTGATTGGCTGTACGACCTCCTATCGCGCATTGTGCTACTCATCGGTGAGGACGAGCCGCGCTTGGTCGACGCATCGCTCGACGACCAGGGCGGGCCGCACGGCTTCCTCGTGGTCGTGACTGACTTCTCGATAGTGCGAGCGACGTTCGTATCTGCCGCGGCGCCCGGCGCGTATGCGGCCGTCGACGCGACCGTCGAGGCCATTCCGCGGTCCGCGGTAAAGCGCGTTCGGGCGGTCGTCGCGACCACCGGTCAGCCCGAGAGCGCATGGCCGCGGAACGCTCAGATAGTCGTCGACCTCGACCGCGATCTCTGCGGGTCTGCGTCTTTGACGATACCCGAGAACGCGCTGACGCGACGGGACGCGGGAGCGATCGCTCGCCTCGCGTCCGAGCTCGCGCGAGAGTCAGGCCGCTGAGACTCGAAGGCGAACGGGATGACCTCCGACGTCACATGTGGGTGCTGCGAGCTCACTCCCCTCGCGCGCATTGAGCGAGACTCTGACGATCGGCGCCCACGCCTGTGCGCCACGTGCCGCGAACCACTGCACGTGCAGTTCTCGGCCCAGCGAGATCAAGATCATCGAGCAATGTGGAGGCGGCACCACGGCACAACTGTCGCCAAGATGTCCGCCACGATCGCGGGGCTACGGGAGGAGTTGGCCGATCCCCACACGCAGGTGCGCGAGGCCACGGAGCGCGCCGAGTCGGCCTACCGCACGCGAGACCTCGCGCTTGCGGCCATGTCGTACGTCGAGGAGCTCCACCACGCGAAGGACGCGAAGTCGTGCACCTGCGGGAAGTCCCAGACGGAGTGCGTCGAGTACCGCGCTGCAGCCAGCATCCGCGACTTGCAGCGACCCTGGGAGTCCCGCAATCGAGAACGGATGGAGTTAGGGAAGCCGCACGCGCTGCCCAGGGATCACCCGCTCGTCGGTGATCATCGCAACTGGGGCGAGTGGCGCGGCGCCCCCCGTCTCCCGTAGGTCGCGATGGGATCAGGCTGCGTGAGTTCTCGTGATTCTCGCGTGCGGCCAGCGTCGCCCAGCCCAGAACCCGTCCGGGCGTGCGACCTCCGCGAAAGCACGACACTTCTCTAGGACCGGGCAGCGCCAGCAGATCGACTCCATGATCTCCCGCTGGTCATCCTCAATCGCGCGTGACGTGTCGACGAACGCAGTGATCCCGTCGCAGGCAGGCGTCTCCGTCTCGAGCGCTTCCTGCAGGGCACGGAACTCCGCACCGCCGGCCGCGAGTCGCAGGCTCTCGACCACCTCACGCAGCAGGTCGTCGTCCTCGTCGGACTCGATCTCGGTCACCTCGACGGGGTGGTTCGTGTCGGACGTCTTCCGCCGCGCGAACGCGAGCAGCACCTGCTCGTCGACCACCCGGTACTGAGATCCTGTGGGCCGGGTGCGCCACACCATCGGCATCCCGTCGAGGCGCCATTGGCGGATCGTGTTGACCGCCCTGCCGGTGCGCTTTGCGGCCTGCGCATATGTGAGCCAGGTCGTCGAGTCGAGATCCGCCACCGTGCCCACCCAGTCCGCAGAAAGTCCGCAGAATGTCCGCGCGGACCCACTACTGCCCATCAGTTGCCAACACCGAGAACCGCGGAATCACGCGGAAGTCCGCACTATCCGTCATCGTCCAACTAGCGGCGGAGAGTACGAGCTGTACTTCGGCGTCTGAGACACGGCATCAACGAGGGCCCCTCGCTTCCTTCGGGAGACGGGGGGCTCTTCGCGTAACGGGCGGTGCCGATTCAGCAGCGTGCGGCTCAGCCGTAGAAGAGCTTCTCGAAGACGCGCCGGGCGCGGCGGGCGGTGCGCATCCACTCCTCCTCGACCTGCGTGGCGGAGCGAGGCGGCAGATCGAGCACCCGTCCGATGCCGTCGAGCTTGACGCGGTCGGTGGGCAGCACGTCGCTCGTCTGTCCCGACAGCAGGGTGTTCGCTGACCGCAGCCTGCTCGCCAGCGTCCAGCTCTCTGCGAGGCGCTGGGCGGCGGAATCGGGAACGAGACCGGCGACCCGAGCTGCCTCCAGTGCATCGAGCGTCGAGGTCGTGCGGAGCGCCGGAACGGCGTGCGCGTGCTCGAGCTGCAGCAGCTGCACGAGCCACTCGACGTCGCTCAGCCCGCCGGGGCCGAGCTTCAGGTGGCGTGAGCGATCCGCGCCCTGCGGGAGGCGCTCGTTCTCCACCCGCGCCTTGATGCGCTTGATCTCGCGCAGGGACGTGAGGTCGACCTTCGCCGGGTAGCGCACATCGTCTGCTAGCGCGATGAACTTCGTGATGAGCTTGAGGCTCCCGGCCACCCCGCGGGCGCGGAGCAGCGCCTGCGCCTCCCACGACAGCGACCAGCGGCGGTAGTACTCGGCATAGGCATCGAGGGATCGTACGAGCGGCCCGTTCCGCCCTTCCGGGCGCAGGTCGGCGTCGAGGTCGAACGGCACTCGGTGGTCTTCGGAGTAGGTGCGCAGTCCGGTTGCGAGTTGTTGCGCGAGGGTGTGTGCGCGCTGCGGATCGACGCCGTTCGCGTCGTAGACGTACATCACGTCGGCGTCCGATCCGAATCCGAGCTCCGCTCCCCCGAAACGGCCCATGGCGATCACCGCGAAGTCGAGGGCCTCGTCTTCCAGGGGCACGATCTCCCGTCGCACGGCACGCAGGGTGGCCTGGATCGTGACCTCGCTGATGGCCGTGAGACCCTCTGCGAGATCCTGGATCGTGACCGTGCCGAGCACCCCTGCGAGTGCGAGCCGGAGCAGTTCCCGTCGGCGCAGGGCGCGTACGGCGCTCATCGCGTCGCCGATGGACTCGTGCCGGGTCTGGATGGCGCGTGCTTCCTCCTGCAGCGCGAGCCCGCTGCGAGGGCGGAGATGCTCCTCCGAGTCGAGCCACGCGACCGACTCCGGGATCCACTCCAAGAGCTCCCCGATGTACCGCGACCCCGACAGTGCGTGGGTGAGTCGTTCCGCCGCACCGGAGGAGTCGCGCAGCATCCTCAGGAACCAGTGCGTATCGCCGAGACGCTCACTGATGCGACGGAAGGCGAGCAATCCGTAGTCAGGATCGACGCCGTCGGCGAACCACCGGATCATGACCGGCATGAGGTGGCGCTGGATGGTCGCCTTGCGGCTCAGCCCGCTCGTGAGCGCGCCGATGTGCCGGAGCGCACCGGAAGGGTCACGGAATCCGATGGCGGCGAGGCGATCGTGCGCCTGCTGCGCCGACAGGGTCTGCTCGTCGGCCGGGAGCGCCGCCACGGCCGACAGCAGCGGACGGTAGAACAGGCGCACGTGGATATCGCGCACTTCGCGCTTGATCGATTCCCACTGCTGCCAGAGCAGTTCCCCGGACCCCGCGAGCCCCGACGAACGGGCCAGCACACGGAGACCTTCCGGTGTCGCCGGCATGAGATGCGTACGGCGCAGACCAGCGAGCTGCAGCCGATGCTCCAGCACCCGCAGCGTGCGGTAGTGCTGCGAGAAGGTGGCGGCCTCAGCTCGACCGATGTACCCCTCGGCGACGAGTGCATCGAGCGCCGCGAGGGTGCCGCGCTGCCGGATGCGATCGTCTGCGAGTCCGTGCACGAGCTGCAGGAGCTGCACCGTGAACTCGATGTCACGGATCCCACCGGGCCCCAGCTTGAGCTGATACGGGACGTCGGCCGGCGGAATGTGCTCGGTGACGCGTTCACGCATCCGCTGGACACTGTCGACGAAGTTCTCACGCGCTGCACTGGTCCAGACCTTCGGCTGCACCGCCTCGACATACGCGGTTCCCAGCGCTTCATCGCCCGCGAGCGGGCGTGCCTTGAGCAGCGCCTGGAACTCCCAGCTCTTGGCCCACCGGTCGTAATACGACAGATGGGAGTCGAGGGTCCGGACCAGCGCTCCCTGCTTCCCCTCGGGGCGCAGGTTCGCGTCGACCTCCCACAGCGGCGGTTCGATCTCGACGCCGGAGATTCCGCGCATCGTCTGCACGGCGAGCCTCGTCGCGATGTCGATGACCCGGCTTTCGCCGTATTCGCCGAGCGCCACGTCGTCCGCTCCCCCGACGAAGATCACGTCGACGTCGCTCACGTAGTTCAGTTCGCGCGCTCCGGCCTTGCCCATCCCGATCACGGCAAGGCGGGTGGCCGCCACCTGTTCGCGCGGGAATAGCCCGGCTCCCGCTCCCCCCGTCGACACGCGCGTGCGAGCCACGCACAACGAGGCCTCCAGCGCGGCGCCCGCGGCGTCTGCGAGGGCTGCGGCGACCGCCGCCAGCACCTCCGTGGCGTCTGCAGCGGCGAGGTCGTATGCGGCGATCCGGGCGATCATCCGCCGGTATCGCACGCGCAGGACGACCCAGGCCGACTCGTCGCCGGTCTGCGCGAATCCTTCCGCGTCGGCCCCGACCGCGTCGAGGAGTTCTCGTCGGAGCTCGTCGGCGCCGGGAAGCCGCGCTTCCGAGCCGTCGAGATGCGCGAGCTCCTGCGGATGACGGAGGAAGAAGTCGGCGAACCCCTCCGAGGCTCCGAGGAGGGCCCAGACGGTCCCGGGGGTGGTCTGCAGGGCGCGCGCGACCGCATCGGGAGAGCGCCGGCCGACGCGGGCGAGCGCCGCCAGCGCGGCGTCGGGATCGGCGGCGCGATCCACGTGACGGATCAGGGCGTCGCGCCCCGCGCCGACGAGGTCAGCGAGTTCGTCGAGCAGCCGGTCGGAAGCGGCGAGATCGCCGAAGCCCGCCCGCGCGAGACCGGTCAGGGCACTGGAACGCGAGCTCGACGACATGAGCGGCTAGAGCATCTCCAGATTGCTCTTCAGCTCGAACGGAGTCACCTGCGCGCGGTACTCCTGCCACTCGCGACGCTTGTTGAGCAGGACGTAGTTGAACACCTGCTCGCCCAGCGTCTCGGCGACGAGTTCCGACTCCTCCATGTACTCGAGAGCGTGGTCGAGGCTCGCAGGCAGGGCCTCGTATCCGAGCGCCCGCCGTTCGGCATCGGTGAGCGACCAGACGTTGTCCTCGGCCTCCGGCGGGAGTTCGTAGCCCTCCTCGATGCCTTTGAGGCCCGCGGCGAGCATGAGCGCGAACGACAGGTACGGGTTCGCCGCGGAGTCGAGCGCGCGGTACTCGACCCGCGTCGACTGGCCCTTCTTGGGCTTGTACATCGGCACGCGCACGAGGGCGGAACGGTTGTTGTGCCCCCAGCAGATGAAGCTGGGAGCCTCGTCGCCGCCCCAGAGGCGCTTGTACGAGTTGACGAACTGGTTGGTGACGGCCGAGATCTCGTTCGCGTGGCGGAGGAGGCCGGCGATGAAACGGCGACCGGTCTGCGAGAGCTGGTACTGCGCGCCCTCCTCGTAGAAGGCGTTGGTGTCGCCCTCGAAGAGCGACATGTGCGTGTGCATCCCGCTGCCCGGCTTGCCGCCGAGGGGCTTCGGCATGAACGTCGCATAGACGCCCTGCTCGATCGCGACCTCCTTGACCACGGTGCGGAAAGTCATGATGTTGTCGGCGGTCGCCAGCGCGTCGGCGTACCGCAGATCGATCTCGTTCTGTCCCGGCCCGCCCTCGTGATGGCTGTACTCGACCGAGATGCCGAGGTCTTCGAGCATGCGCACCGACCGGCGACGGAAGTCGTGCGCCGTGCCGCCGGGCACGTTGTCGAAGTAGCCGGCCGAGTCGACGGGCTCGGGACCCTCGGGGCCGTACGACGACGACTTCAGCAGGTAGAACTCGATCTCGGGATGCGTGTAGAACGTGAACCCGGCGTCGGCGGCCTTCGCGAGCGTGCGCTTCAGCACGTGACGCGGGTCGGCCACCGCGGGTTGTCCGTCGGGAGTCGTGATGTCGCAGAACATGCGCGCCGTCGGGTCGATCTCGCCCCGCCAGGGCAGCGTCTGGAACGTGGTGGGATCGGGGTGCGCCAGGAGGTCGGACTCGTACGAGCGCGTCAGACCCTCGATGGCGGACCCGTCGAAGCCGAGCCCTTCGGTGAACGCGCCCTCGACCTCAGCCGGAGCGATCGCCACCGACTTCAGCGTGCCGATCACGTCGGTGAACCAGAGACGCACGAACTTGACGCCACGCTCTTCGATCGTGCGCAGTACGAAATCCCGCTGCTTGTCCATCGCGTCCTCTCCGATGCAGATGAACTCAGACTATCGGCCTGCGTCGTCCTCTCCGTCCGCCGACACGTCACCGCTGCGGCCGCTCCCCCAATCGTCCTCCCGGGCTTCTTCCTCCGCCCACGCCTTCGAGCGCGCAGCTATCACCTGCGGCGCCCGCGCGGCATCCTCAGCGGAGTCGAAAGGGCCTGCGCGTTCTGCGGACGGCGACTCGAAGCCGCGCTCCACTTGTCCTGTGCGGAGGTTGTACCAGTACTTCTCCTCGTTGCCGGTCATGTCCGCTCCTCATCATCGGTGGCAGGGTCGTCGGGTGGCCGGCGCATCGCCGCCCGGGTGTGCTCGATCCTAACGAGCGGTGTTCCGGGCTCGATAGGGTGCGCGACGGGCTCGGTAGGCTGACGGCATGGTCAGCAACGCGACGCGCGCGGTCGGAGTGGACATCGGCGGAACCGGGATCAAAGGCGCCCTGGTGGATCTTTCCGCCGGGGCCCTGATCAGCGAGCGGATCAAGGTTCCCACTCCGCAGGGAGCGGAGCCTGACGACGTCCTCGCGGCGGTCAAGGTAGTGCTCGATCGCCTCGACGTGCGCGACGCCGATGTTCCGCTGGGCGTGGCCTTCCCGGCGATCGTGAAGCGAGGACGCACCCTGTCGGCCGCGAACGTGTCGGATCGCTGGATCGGATTCGAGGCGGAGCGGTTCTTCGAGGTCGGGCTGGGTCGCGAGATCCATTTCGCCAACGACGCGGATGTGGCGGGCGTCGCCGAACTGCGCTACGGCGCTGCCAAGGGACGCGACGGACTGGTCCTCCTCACGACGCTCGGCACCGGCATCGGCACGGCGATGCTGCACGACGGCAAGCTCATCCCCAATTCCGAACTCGGCCACCTTCAGCGCGCCGGTCACAAGCGCGACGCAGAGGCGTGGACCGCGTACTCCGCGATGGAACGCGAGTCGCTGACCTGGCGGCAGTGGGCGAAACGGCTGCAGTGGTACTACTCGTACCTCGAGTTCCTGCTGAGCCCCGATCTCTTCATCGTCGGCGGCGGCGTGTCGAAGCACGCCGACGAATTCCTGCCGCGGCTCGACCTGAAGACACCGATCGTCCCGGCGGTGCACCGGAACAACGCGGGCATCATCGGCGCGGCGGCGCTGGCCGTCTCTTAGGTCGACGCGGCTCGAGAGGGCGAATGGGCCGGCCTGTACGCCGGGTTCTGTCCGGGGGCGTGAGCCCCGTGGACGGTCATCTCTCTCGGCGACACGTTGCCGTGCCGCTCCAGCGGCCTACCCGGGGACTCGGCGGGCCGCGTCGTCATCCCCTGTCTGGCCTTGCTCCGGGCGAGGTTTGCCGTGCGGGTCGTGTCACCACGACCCCGGTGGTCTCTTACACCGCCCTTTCACCCTTACCCGCCGGCGGAAGCCGTCGGGCGGTCTGCTCTCTGTGGCACTGTCTCGCGGATCGCTCCGGGTGGGTGTTACCCACCGCCCTGCCCTGTGGAGCCCGGACGTTCCTCGGTGCGGCGATGCCGCAACGCGACCGTCCAGCCGACCCATTCGCGTCCGCGAGTCTACTCGGGAACTCGTCGCAACGTATTGCCGCACATCGGTCCGCCGTAGTGTAGAGTCCGAGAGGTGAGCCCAATGGGGAGGGCTCGATGAGCAGGCTGGGGGGCTTGTCATGAAGAAGTCTGTGTTCGCGCGCGCACTCGTTGCGGGGATTCTGCTGCTGTCGCTGCCGACAGCGGCGCACGCCGCCGAAGAGAGCGACGACTACACGCCGGGTGTCGGCGACAGCTACACGCTGGTCGGCTCCGAAGTCGCAGGAATCTGCGAGAACGATGTTCCGTGGATCACGTACAGCGTCGTGCTGACGGATCCCGAGAACCAGGTCACCGAACGGACCGCACAGCTCGTGCTTTCGAACGGCTCGCAGTCGGCCACGTTCACTCTGGGCGACCTCGGTGACGACGGCACGCTGTCCGGCCGCATCCTGTGGCCGGGCGCCACGATCGACTCCGACGGCACGCCCACGGGCTGGCCGGGCTGGGCTTTCGTGGACGGCGCGTGGGTCGAGACCGATGGCAACTACGCCTGGACACGCGGTTCGATCTCTGCGCAGATCGTCCTGAACCCTGAGGTGTCGGTCAGCCTGCGCTACCCGCCGAGCAACCCGTACTGCCACGCCGGTCCCGAGATCACCGGCGAACCGGCCGATGTCGGCTCGGAGGTCGAGCTCGCCGCAACGGGCTCCGACTTCAACGCGCTGCCGCTCGTGCTCGGTGGCGGAGCCGTGCTCCTCACGGGTGCAGGCCTGATGGTCTTCGCTCGCCGCCGCCGTACTGAGTGATCGATGGATCAGGCCTCGCCTGAGCCCACACGCCGGCGACGTCGTCGCATCATCGCGTGGTCCCTCGTCGGGCTGCTCGTGGTGGTCGTCGTCGCCGGCGTCTGGGTCGTGAGCCGAGCGCTCATCGTCCGTGATCAGCTCTCGGCGATCGCCCACCTCCGCGCCGAGGTGGAGCAGTCGATCGATGTCGGACAGCTCGCCGACCTCGGCCCCGTCGCTGCCCGCTTCGAGGCGCACGCGCGCGAAGCCGCTGCAGCCGCGGGAGACCCGGTGTGGCGTGTCGCGGAGATCCTGCCGTTCGCCGGGCCGAACCTGACGGCGGTGCGCACGGTCGCCGAATCGCTCGATCGTCTGTCGGCCGCCGTGGCGACACCGTTGGTGTCGCTCGTCGACCGGTTGGACAACGGCGGCCTGCTGCACAACGGATCGTTCGACGTCGAGGTCATCGGCGATGCCCACGAGCCCATGCGGCGGGCGCAGGGCGTGCTCGGGCAGTCGGCGGCCGCGCTGTCCGCCGTCCCGCGAGAACAGCTGATCGGCGAGGTGGCATCCGGCGTGACCGATGTCGAAGACCTGGTCGCCCTGCTGGCCGAGACCGTCGACGGCCTCGCCGACGTCAGCGGGGTCCTCCCCCGCATGCTGGGAAGTGATGAGCCGCGGTCGATCCTGGTGATGCTGCAGAACAATGCGGAGCTTCGCACCGGCGGAGGGATCACCGGATCGTTCGCGGAACTGCGTGCCGAAGCGGGGTCGCTCACGCTCGTCCGCCAGGCCGACTCCGGGGAGTTCGCCGATCTCCCTGCTCCCGACGTCGAGGTCCCGGCCTCCACCACGCAGCTCTACGGCGACATCGTCGGCCGGTTCGTGCAGAACGCGACCACCACCGCCGACTTCACACTGTCGGGCGAGCTCGCCTCATCGTGGTGGCGTGAACTCACGGGTCGTGAGCCCGACACCGTGATCTCGATCGATCCGCTCGTCCTGCGGAGTCTTCTCGGGGTGACCGGACCGATCGAACTGGCGGACGGTGAGCGACTGTCCCGCGACGGCTTCGTGAAGCAGGTCATGGTCACCCCCTATCTCACACTCGCCTCCATCGAGCAGACCCGGTACTTCCAGGGGCTGACGGAACGCTACTTCGACGCGCTGCTGTCGAGCGACGCACCCGCGGCGGCGTGGGTGTCGTCGCTGAAGGGCCCGATCGAGCAGGGACGCGTGTCGGTGTGGAGCAGGAACGACGATGAAGCGCAGGCGCTGTCGGGCTCGGCGCTCGGAGGCGCCCGGGAGCGGCACCTCGCCGCCGGAGACAGTGCGTTCGCGGTGTATCTCAACGACACGACGGGCGCGAAGATGGACAGCATGCTGGGTGTCAGCCTCGGCACTGCCGTCGGGAGCTGCCGCGACGACCATCAGCCGGAGGTCGCAGTGCGGGTGCATCTGGTGAACGACGCGCCTTCCGACGCGGGAACGGCCTGGCCGGAGAGCATGACCGGCGGCGGGCATTGGGGAGTGGATGCGGGCGATATCGGGACGACGGTCGCCGTCGCCGCGCCGCGCGACTGGTTCTTCGCCGGTACCACGGTCGACGGTGAGCGGCGGTCGTCGGTGGACGTCATCGACGGCGGGTTCCCGACGAGCGGCGTCGAGGTGACGCTCGCGCCCGGCGAGTCAGCGGAGGTCGAGATCCGCTTCGTCGCGCCGACGAACAACGACTTCGCGCCCGAGCTGATCCACACGCCGTTGCTGCGGGCTGCGGACGAGCTCGATACCGTCCAGATCTCCTGTGGCTGATCAGCTCTGCTACGGCTGATCAGCTCGGCTACGCCTGATCAGCATCGTCCGCCGGCAACCGCGGCGTGAGTACCCGACCAGGACTCTCAGGACTTCGCGGCGTCACGCCCGATCCGCAGATCCAATCGGAAGTCGAGAGGGAAGTCGCCGAAGAGCAGCCTCGTCGCGACGCGGGCGCTCTCGTCGACGGCGGCGGCCGCTGCCTCGGCCTGCTCCACGGGTGCGTGGACGATGATCTCGTCGTGGAGGTAGAACGCGAGGTGCGCGCGTCGAGAGAAGACCGGCCCGGAGGCGGGCGCGGCGCGTTCCCCCACCACCGGCGGCAAGATCGCCAGGCGTGCGCGGAGGTCAGCGAGCCAGGCCAGCGCCCACTCGGCCGCGGTGCCCTGGACGACGAAGTTGCGGGTGAACCGGCCCCGGTCGCGCGCAACCCGCCGCGCCAGGCCGTCCGCGCCGGCGAGGGCATCCACGGCCCCTGCCTGCGACTGGATGTCACGCCACGCCTCCGAGGGGCCCGGGCTCGAGCGTCCGAGCCACGTGGACACCACGCCGCCATCCTCACCCCGGCGCGCAGCATCATCGACGAGGGCCATCGCGCGCGGATAGGCCCTGCGCAGGGCGGGCACGAGGCGGCCGCTGTCGCCCGTCGTCGCGCCGTACATGGCGCCCAGGAGCGCGATCTTCGCTTCCTGGCGTGTGCTCACGACGCCGCTCGCGACGATCCCTTCGTACAGGTCGGTGCCGCGTGCGGCGTCCGCGAGCGCGACGTCACGTGACATCGCCGCGAGCACACGAGGTTCGAGTTGCGCGACATCGGCCACGACGAGAGTCCAGCCCGGGTCGGCGCGCACCGCGGGGCGCAGCAGGCGTGGAAGCTGCAGAGCTCCGCCGCCCGATGATGCCCAGCGGCCCGTGACGACGCCGCCCGGGACATAGACGGGGCGGAATCGTCCATCGGCGGCCCACTCGCTCAGCCATTCCCAGCCGTTGGCGCTCAGCAGCCGCATCCCCTTCTTGTAGGCGAGCAGCGGCGCGATCACCGGATGGTCGTACTCGGACAGCTCCCAGCGGCTCGTCGATCGCGCGGGCACCCCGGCGCTGTGCAGCGCACGCAGCAGCTTCGGCTGGGAATCGAGGCTGGCCTGGGGGTCGCCGAGTGCGGCCCGCACGGTGTCGGCGAGTTCCTGCAGCCGCGTCGGGAGGCCGCCCGACGCGGGTCGACTCCCGAGGGCCTCGACGAGGATGCTGTCGTGCGTCGCCGCATCCCACGGCAGCCCCGCCGCATGCAGTTCCGAAGCGATGAGCGCGCCGGCCGACTCCGCGGCGAGGAGCAGTCGGAGCCGTTCCGGCGCGGTGGAGATCGCGACCGCATCCTGCTGGCGGACGAACGCGGCGAGGACCTCGTCCGGCTCGTCGGGCAGACCGTGTTCGGGCTCGAGGAGGAAGAGCGCGTCGCGCGCGTCGGGAAGAGTGGGTGCCACCGACCACCGCTCGTCGGCGCGCACGGCGTGCCCGGGAGCCACGAGCTCGCTGTCGCGCAGGATCGCATGACTGAGCCTCAGGTCGTGGCAGCGCGCGACGACGCCCCCGGCGGCGAGGATGTCGGGATACCAGCGGGCGGTGTCGTTCCACACCCATCGATGCGTCGGCGGTGAGGTTGCCAAGAGCTCCGAGAGGGCATCTCTCGACACCCGCCGTCGCGATCGCTCGTCGCCGTTCGCCGTGACGTCGATCACCGTCGCACCCGAATCGGTGCGTCCGGCGAGAACGCTCCATCCGGGGCTCGGTGCGTTCACCTGCGGAGGAGGACTCCGGGCTTCACAGTCCGGAGTCGCCGGTGCGGACGAGGATGCAACCGCATTCCGGGCACGTGACGACATCGTCGTCGGCCGCCTGACGGAGACTCTGCAGGTCGGTGCCCGCGAGAACCATCCGGCATCCTTCACAGGTGCGCTGCCGGAGCAGTCCGGCTCCGGGCCCTCGCGCCGCGAGGCGGTCGTACAGGGCGACGAGGTCGGACGGAAGCGCGTCCGCGATCGCGGCGCGGTCCCGAGCGGCGGTGTCGTGCCTCGCCGCGGCGTCCGACACGGCCGACTTGCCCTCGGCGCTGAGCCGCGCACCCTCTTCATTGGTCGCGGCGATCAGCGCCTGCTGGGTGGCGATGTCGGCATCGGCGGACTCCAGCCGCTCCATGAGCTCGATCTCGGCGTCTTCCAGGTCGGACTTCCGCTTCGCGAGCGAGGCGATCTCGTGCTCGAGGCCCTGCGCGTCCTTCGCGCTCGAGGTTGCCGCCAGCCGTTCCGCATCGCGAGCCGCGCGCGCATCGACGATGGCGACGTCGGACTCGATGCGCGACAGTTCCGCCGCGAGGTCGTCGCGCACGCCCATAAGGCGGGTCAGCTCGGCCGCCTGCACCTGACGCTGCGCCACGAGCTCCTGAACGCGTGCCGCCTGCGGCGGGTTCTTCCGCGCGTGGTCCGCAGCGCGGATCACGGCGTCGAGGGCGGCGAGGTCGACGAGACGGAGTTGATCTGCGGGTCGGGCTTTCACCTCACCAACCTACCGCGCCGAGGCCGCTCAGGCAGGGCCTGGGGGCAGCCTCGACGGTACCGGCGGGCTCAGCCCGGGGTCTAGCATGTGGCACCTGACGATTGCGAAGGAGAAGGCCGATGAGCATCATGCGCACGAAATCTGTGGAGCGCTCGATCTCCGACACCGAGGAACCGGAGTTCCGTCTGCGCAAGTCGCTCTCCGCCTTCGACCTGACCGTGTTCGGCGTCGGCGTCGTGATCGGCGCCGGCATCTTCACCCTCACGGGCCGTGTGGCCCATGAGGTGGCGGGTCCTGCGATCGTCGTGAGCTTCGTGGTCGCCGCGATCGCCTGCGGCCTCGCGGCCATGTGCTACGCCGAGTTCGCGTCGACGGTCCCCGTGTCGGGATCGGCGTACACGTTCTCGTATGCCTCGCTCGGCGAGCTGCTCGCGTGGATCATCGGGTGGGACCTCATCCTCGAGATGTTCCTCGGCGCGGGAGTGGTCGCACAGGGGTGGAGCGCCTACCTCGGCGTGCTGCTCGAACAGCTCGGGATGCCGATTCCCGAGGTCATCGGCTATGGCGGCGCGGTCGACCTGATGGCGATCCTTCTGGTGCTGGTCCTTGGGGCGCTCATCGCTTACGGCATCCGCGAGTCGATGCGGGTCAACCTCGTCCTCGTGGCCGTCAAGCTCTTCATCGTGCTCTTCGTCATCGTTGCCGGCGTGCTGTTCGTCAACCCGGCCAACTACAGCCCGTTCGTCCCCGATGCCGCTCCCCGCGAAGCCGCGACCGGCCTCACCCAGCCGCTGCTCCAGTTCCTCTCGGGGATCGAGCCGATGGCCTTCGGCGTCGGCGGGATCTTCGCCGGCGCCGCCCTGGTGTTCTTCGCCTATATCGGATTCGACGTCGTCGCGACGACCGCCGAGGAGACCAAGAACCCGCAGCGCGATCTACCCATCGGCATCATCGCCTCGCTGGTCATCTGCACGCTCCTCTACTGCGCGGTCGCGCTGGTGGTGACGGGAATGGTTCCCTTCGCCGATCTCGACCCCGCGGCCGCGCTCGCCAACGCCTTCGTCCACCACGGGCAGTCCTGGATGGCGACGGTCATCTCCGCCGGGGCTGTGGCCGGGCTCACCACCGTCGTGCTGACGCTCCTCATCGGCGCGACCCGGATCATCTTCGCGATGTCGCGCGACGGGCTCCTCCCCGTCGCACTCGCGAAGGTCCACCCGACGCGCCGTACGCCCTGGGTCATCTCGATCATCGTCACGGTGATCGTCGCGGTCGTCGCCGGGTTCACGCCGATCGGCATCCTCGAAGAGATGGTCAACATCGGGACCCTGTCCGCGTTCGTGCTGGTCTCGATCGGTGTCATCGTGCTGCGACGCACGCGTCCCGACCTCAAGCGCGGGTTCCGGGTGCCGTGGAGCCCGGTGCTCCCGGCGGTGTCGGCTGCGGTGTGCACCTACCTGATGCTCAACCTCACCGTTGAGACGTGGCTCCGGTTCCTCATCTGGCTGGCGATCGGCTTCGTGATCTACTTCGTCTACTCGCGCCGCCACTCGCGCCTGGGCAAGGATGAAGGCACCTACGACAACCCCGCGGTGCCGAAGATCGTGGGGCGAGCTGAGGATCTGTGACAGTGGGCCCTGCCGGGATCGAACCGACGACATCCACGGTGTAAACGTGGCGCTCTACCAGCTGAGCTAAAGGCCCGTGGTCATCAGTCTAGAAGGGAACCGACCCGTCAGAAGTGACTAGGCTGAGGGACGGTGCGCTGGCTGGGCCGACAAGGCCGAGCGCCCCGTCGTTCCGCCCTGGCACGATCTGCCAGATGAAGAAAGGTCTTTCGTGACTGTCAACGACCAGGATCCGTACTCGCAGGGCCCGCTCGACAGCGACCCCGAAGAGACGCACGAATGGCAGGAATCGCTGCAGCAGCTCGTCGACGCCAAGGGCGCCGGCCGCGGCCGCGAGATCATGCTCAGCCTCCTGCAGACCTCCCACGAGCTGCAGCTCAACGTGCCGCAGGTTCCCACCACCGACTACATCAACACGATCGCGCCGGAGAACGAACCCGAGTTCCCGGGAGACGAGGAACTCGAGCGACGCTACCGGCGCTGGATCCGCTGGAACGCGGCCGTCACCGTGCACCGCGCGCAGCGCCCCGGCATCGGCGTCGGCGGCCACATCTCCACTTACGCGTCCTCGGCGTCGCTCTACGAAGTCGGATTCAACCACTTCTTCCGCGGCCTCGACCACCCGGGCGGCGGCGACCAGATCTTCGTCCAGGGGCACGCCTCCCCCGGTATCTACGCCCGCTCGTTCCTCGAGGGACGACTGTCGGAAGACCAGCTCGACGGCTTCCGCCAGGAGAAGTCGAAGGCGCCGCTCGGGATTCCGTCGTACCCGCACCCGCGGCTCATGCCGGACTACTGGCAGTTCCCGACCGTCTCGATGGGCCTCGGCCCGATCAACGCCATCTATCAGGCGATGACCAACAAGTACCTCACCAACCGCGGGATCAAGGATCTCTCCAACTCGCGCGTGTGGGCGTTCCTCGGCGATGGCGAGATGGACGAGGTCGAGAGCCGCGGGCAGCTCCAGGTGGCCGCGAACGAAGGTCTCGACAACCTGACCTTCGTCGTCAACTGCAACCTGCAGCGCCTCGACGGACCCGTGCGCGGGAACGGCAAGATCATCCAGGAGCTCGAGAGCTTCTTCCGGGGCGCCGGCTGGAACGTCATCAAGGTGGTCTGGGGCCGCGGGTGGGATGAGCTGCTCGAGAAGGACCGCGACGGCGCACTCGTGCACCTGATGAACACCACGCCCGACGGCGACTTCCAGACCTACCGTGCGGAGGACGGCAAGTTCATCCGCGACCACTTCTTCGCACGCGACGAGCGGACGCTCGACATGGTGAAGGACTGGTCCGACGAGGACATCTGGGGCAAGCTCCGCCGCGGCGGCCTCGATTACCAGAAGGTCTACGCGGCCTACAAGACGGCGGTCGAGCACAAGGGCCAGCCGACGGTCATCCTCGCGAAGACCATCAAGGGCTACGGTCTCGGTCACCACTTCGAGGGCCGCAACGCGACCCACCAGATGAAGAAGATGACCCTGGACGACCTCAAGCACTTCCGCGATTCCATGCGGATCCCGGTCACCGACGCGCAGCTCGAGGAGAACCCCTACCTGCCGCCGTACTTCCACCCCGGCATGGAGGACGACACCATCCAGTACATGGTGGAGAAGCGTCGCCAGCTGGGCGGCTTCCTGCCGGAGCGGCGCACGCACCACGTGCCGATCGCTCTCCCTGACGACGCCGCCTACGCGCTGCCGAAGAAGGGCTCGGGAACCCAAGAGGTCGCGTCGACGATGGCGTTCGTGCGCCTCCTGAAGGATCTGCTTCGAGTCAAGGACTTCGGGCACCGCATCGTCCCGATCATCCCGGACGAAGCCCGCACGTTCGGCCTGGACGCGTTCTTCCCGACCGCGAAGATCTACAACCCCAACGGCCAGAACTACACCTCGGTCGACCGCGAGCTCCTCCTCGCCTACAAGGAGAGCCCGCAGGGCCAGATCATGCACGTTGGCATCAACGAGGCCGGCGCCGTCGCCGCGTTCACCAACGTGGGCACCTCGTACTCGACGCATGGCGAGCCGCTGATCCCGGTCTACATCTTCTACTCGATGTTCGGCTTCCAGCGCACGGGCGACGCCCAGTGGGCGGCGGGCGACCAGATGGCGCGCGGATTCATCATGGGCGCGACAGCGGGCCGCACGACGCTCACGGGCGAAGGGCTCCAGCACGCCGACGGCCACTCGCACCTGCTGGCCTCGACGAACCCCGCGACGGTGTCGTACGACCCGGCCTACGGTTACGAGATCGCCCACATCATGCGTGCAGGCATCGAGCGCATGTACGGCGGCAATCACCCCGACCCCAACGTGATGTACTACATCACTCTTTACAACGAGCCGCTCGTGCAGCCGGCCGAGCCCGAGGGTGTGGACGTCGAGGGCATCGTCCGCGGTCTGCACCGCATCGCGCTCGGTGAGGGCGACGGACACCGCGCGCAGATCCTCGCCTCGGGCGTCGGTGTGCCGTGGGCGCTCGAGGCGCAGAAGCTGCTCAAGGACGACTGGGGCGTCGTCGCGGACGTGTGGTCGGTGACGAGCTGGACGGAGCTCCGCCGCGACGGACTGGCCGCCGACGAGCACAACTTCCTCCACCCCGTCGACGAGCCGCGCACGGCCTACATCACGGAGAAGCTACGCGACACGAGCGGTCCCGTGGTTGCGGTGAGCGACTACATGCACGCCGTGCAGGATCAGATCCGTCCATGGGTTCCGCGCCGCTTCGCCACGCTCGGCGCGGACGGCTTCGGATTCTCCGACACCCGTCCGGCCGCGCGTCGCTTCTTCAAGATCGACGGCCCGTCGATCGTCGTCCGCACACTGCAGGCCCTCGCAGAAGACGGTCTCGTCGACCGGTCGCTGTCGGCTCAGGCCATCGAGAAGTACCGCCTTCACGATGTCACCGCCGGTACCAGCGGCAACGCGGGCGGCGAGAGCTGACCACCCTGATGCCCACCCGTCCGACACCGCAGGAGAAGGCGGAAACACTCGCCTGGCTCCGGCGTATCTCGGGCGACCTGGCCTCGGCGACCATCAAGCGACTCGAGGATTCGCTGCCCTGGTACGCCGAGATGCCACCGGCCCGCCGCTCAGCGGTGGGCCTGGTGGCGCAGGCGGGTATCTCCGCGTTCATCCAGTGGTACGACGATCCGGGTGCACAGCCGTGGATCGCCGCCGACATCTTCGCGGCCGCCCCCCGGGAGCTGCTGCGGAGCGTGAGCCTGACACAGACACTGCAGCTGATACGCGTCACCGTCGAGGTGACGGAGGAGCGTGTGGCCGGCCGGGCTGAAGACCTGCGCGACAGCATGCTCCTGTACTCGCGGGAGGTGGCCTTCGCCGCAGCCGACGTGTATGCCCGCGCCGCAGAGGCGCGCGGACTGTGGGACGCACGTCTCGAGGCGCTCGTGGTCGACTCGATCCTCACGGGCGAGGCCGACGAGGAGCTCCCGAGCCGTATCGCAGCCCTCGGCTGGCACGGTCACGGCGAGGTCGCCGTCCTCGTCGGGACGACGCCCGCGCAGTTCGATGTCGACCAGCTCCGCCGCGTCGCGCGAAAGCTCGGCGTCGACGTGCTGATCGGTGTCCAGGGGTCGCGCCTGGTCGTCGTCATCGGCCGGGCCGAGACACCCGTGTCCGACGACTCCGATGAGCCGCTGCCGTTTCCCGAGATCGCCAAGCGTTTGGAGCCCGGGTTCGGAAGCGGCTATCTCGTGCTGGGGCCACCGGTGGCTGCTCTCGTGGAGGCGAGTCAGAGCGCACGCGCCGCCCTGGCCGGCTTCGCGGTCGCCAAGGCGTGGCGACACGCGCCGCGCCCGGTCGAGGCCGATGATCTGCTTCCCGAGCGTGCTCTCGCCGGTGACCCCTTGGCCAAGGCGACGCTCGTCGAGCGCATCTATCGCCCGTTGCAGGCGCACTCGGCCGACCTCGTCGCGACACTGTGGAGCTATCTCGACAACGGCAGATCGCTCGAGGCGACGGCGCGGGAGCTGTTCGTGCATCCGAACACGGTGCGATACCGCCTCAAGCGGGTATCGGATGTGATCGGCTGGGACGCCACGGGGCCGAGAGAAGCCCTCATCCTCCAGACGGCGCTCATCATCGGTTCGATCGGCACAGATGTCACGCGCCGCCGCGCTCCCCTGCAGCGCCGCCCATAGCCGTCTGCGGCCCGCGGATCGGCGCACCCTTTGTTAGCCACGCACAAGCGATCGGGACTTTCTTGTGAGCACTCCGCCAGCGGCCGGTCGATTCTTCTTGGCAGGATAGTCAAGTGATCATCGCGGTCTTTCCCGGTCAGGGCTCCCAGACGCCCGGCTTCCTCGCACCCTGGCTGGAATTCGCCGGCGCGCGCGAGCGTCTCGAACGCTACTCCGAACTCGCCGAGGTCGACCTGGTCGCCGCCGGCACGATATGGGACGCCGACGCGATCCGCGACACGCGTGTCGCGCAGCCGCTCATCGTCGCCGCGAGCCTGCTGTCGTGGCATGCGCTGTCGGCCGCCGGGGCGACGCGGCCGGGCGGTGTGGCCGGACATTCGGTGGGTGAGATCGCTGCTCTCGTCGCCGCGGGAGTGCTGAGCGACGACGACGGCATGCGCCTCGTCGGCATCCGCGGCCGCGCGATGGCCGACGCCGCAGCCCGGGAGTCGACGGGCATGAGCGCTGTGCTCGGCGGCGACCAGGAGGCCGTGGTCGCGCGCCTACAGGAGCTCGACCTCACTCCCGCCAACTACAACGGCGGTGGACAGATCGTCGCCGCAGGTGCGCTCGATGCCCTGGCCGAGCTCGCGGCCGCCCCGGTGGCGGCGACGCGGGTGATCCCGCTGCAGGTGGCGGGCGCATTCCACACCCGCTACATGGCCTCCGCGATCGACACGCTCCGCGCGGCGGCAGCTCACGTCGACGTCGCCGATCCCGCGCTCATCCTCTGGTCCAACCGCGACGGCGGCGTCGTCAGCGACGGACGCGTTGCGCTCGACCAGCTCGTCGAGCAGGTGGCGTCGCCGGTGCGGTGGGATCTCTGCATGTCGTCGTTCACTGAGCACGGCGTGACCGGGATCATCGAGCTCTCCCCCGCCGGCACTCTCACGGGCCTGGCCAAGCGCGCTCTGCGCGGCACGCCGGCAGTAGCGGTGAAGACGCCCGACGACATCGCGGCAGCAGCCGCACTTCTGACAGGAGAAGACGCGTGACCGCCACGCTGAGACAGTCCACCGGCCCCGCGCACACGCGCATCTACTCGTATGGCGCTGCACGCGGTGAGAAGCTCGTGCCGAACGACGATCTTGTCGGGCCGATCGATTCGAGCGACGAGTGGATCCGTCAGCGCACAGGCATCGTCACGCGCGCGCGTGCGGACCGCGACACGACGGCGATCGATCTCGCCGCTGACGCGGTCGCGGAGGCCATCGAGCGCTCCGGGATCGAGGCGTCGCAGATCGATGCCGTGATCGTGTCGACCATCTCCAACCCCAAGCAGACGCCGTCGGTCTCGGCCATCGTGGCCGATCGCGTGGGTGCCAACCCCGCCGCCGCCTACGACGTGAACGCCGCCTGTGCGGGCTTCGCGTACGGCGTGGCACAGGCCGACGCGCTGATCCGCGCCGGTGCTGCGCGCTACGCGGTCGTCGTCGGCACCGAGAAGCTCAGCGACATCGTCGATCCGGCGGACCGCTCGATCTCGTTCCTCCTCGGTGACGGCGCCGGCGCCGTGGTCATCGGTCCGAGCGATTTCCCCGGCATCGGACCCACCGTGTGGGGCTCCGATGGATCCAAGGCTGACGCCGTCGGGATGAACCACACCCTGACCGAGTTCCGCGACGGCCAGGCGCCGTGGCCCACACTGCGGCAGGAAGGCCCCACGGTGTTCCGCTGGGCGGTCTGGGAAATGGTGAAGGTCGCGCGACAGGCGCTCGATGAGGCGGGCATCACGGTCGACGACCTCGCCGCGTTCGTGCCGCACCAGGCGAACATGCGCATCATCGACGAGTTCGCCAAGCAGCTCGGCCTCCCCGACACGGTGAAGGTCGGCCGCGACATCGAGACCACCGGCAACACCTCTGCTGCCTCCATCCCGCTGGCGACGCATCGCCTGCTGGAGGAGCACCCCGAGCTGTCGGGCGGGCTCGCACTGCAGATCGGCTTCGGCGCGGGACTCGTCTTCGGCGCCCAGGTCGTCGTGCTCCCGTGACGCGACCGCCCTCGCACCTAGACTGACAAGCGGCCCGCCGGGCCCGTGATCCACCGGAAAACAAGGAGAAATCCCATGGCATTCAGCAACGACGAGGTCCTCGCCGGACTCGCCGAACTCATCACCGATGAGACGGGCATCGCGGCCGACGAGGTTGCACTGGAGAAGTCGTTCACCGACGACCTCGACATCGATTCGATCTCCATGATGACGATCGTCGTCAACGCCGAGGAGAAGTTCGGCGTGACCATCCCCGACGAAGAGGTCAAGAACCTCAAGACCGTCGGCGACGCGGTGACCTTCATCACGTCGAACCAGGCCTGACCTGCACCGACCGCGGTGGGGGTGCGAACCCCCACCGCAGCACCAGAGGAACTCATGATCAACAAGCGCATCGTCGTCACAGGCATCGGCGCGTCGAGCCCCATCGGGGGCACGGCGCCTGAGAGTTGGGACGCGCTCCTGGCGGGCGCATCCGGCTCCCGGACCCTCGAGTACGAATGGGTCGAGAAGTACCAGCTTCCCGTCACGTTCGCCGCGCAGGCGAAGGTGCGGCCCGACACGGTCCTCGAGCGTCCGATCGCGAAGCGCCTCGACCCTTCATCGCAGTTCGCGCTCGTCGCGGCGATGGAGGCCTGGGAAGACGCCGGCGCGCCGGAGGTGGAGCCCGAGCGGCTCGGAATCGACTTCGCGACCGGGATCGGAGGCCTCTGGACGCTCCTCGACGCGTGGGACACCCTTCGGGAGAAGGGCCCGCGGCGCGTGCTGCCGATGACTGTTCCGATGCTCATGCCGAACGCGGCAGCGGGAAACCTTTCGCTCCACTTCGGTGCTCGCGCCTTCGCGCGCACCGTCGCGAGCGCGTGCGCTTCGAGCACGGAGTCGCTCGTCAACGCGGTGGAGCACCTGCAGGCAGGGCTCGCCGACGTCGTGATCGCGGGCGGCACGGAGTCGGTCATCCACCCGATCACGATCTCGTCGTTCGCGTCGATGCAGGCCCTCTCCCGACGGAACGACACACCCGAGACCGCATCGCGGCCGGGCAGTGTCGACCGCGACGGATTCGTCATGGGCGAGGGCGCCGGTGTGCTCATCCTTGAGACGGAGGAGCACGCGAAGGCGCGCGGAGCGAAGATCTATGCGGCGATCGTCGGCGGCGGAGTGACCGCCGACTCGTACCACATCACGGCCAACGACCCGGAGGGCATGGGCGCAGCCCGTGCCGTGCGAATGGCTCTCGAAGCGGCCGGTCGCAGCGCCGACGAGGTCACGCACGTGAACGCCCACGCCACGTCCACGCCTGTCGGCGACCCGAACGAGTACGTCGCCCTCAAGAGCGTGTTCGGCGACCGCATCGACGACATCCCCGTCTCGGCCACCAAGGCATCCACGGGACACCTCCTCGGGGGCACGGGCGCGCTGGAGGCCATCTTCACCGTGCTCGCGCTCCGAGACCGCGTCGCTCCTCCTACGATCAACATCACCGAGCAGGACCCTGCGGTGCCCTTCCGTCTGTCGGGCGCACCCACAGCCCTCGGCGACGGCGACCAGCTCGCGATCAGCAATTCCTTCGGGTTCGGCGGGCACAACGCCGTCGTCGCCTTCGAATCGGTCTGATCGGTCACCCTGGTCCCACGAAAAGACGCCCTCCGCGAAGCCATGCGGAGGGCGTCTTTCTTTGGGATCGGCGGCCGGCACGCGTTCCCGCTCCCCGGGAAGCCTTCCGAGGACGGTACTGACGCGCCTGCGCCGCCTGGCTGTGATGTTGTGGGGTTATCCAGAGAGTGTCCGTGCGCCGTGCACCGTCTCAACCGACTTTGTGGAGCCAGACGACGGGAGCGTCGTCGCTCGCGTGCCGGAACGGCTCGAGCTCTTCGTCCCACGCTGCCCCGAGCGCGACGTCGAGTTCGCGCTGCAGTTCGACGGCGTCGCCGGCGGCGATCTCCATCGCGTAGCGGATGCGGTCCTCACCGATGACCACATTCCCCGCAGTGTCGGTCTGGGCGAAGTGGATGCCGAGTCCGGGCGTGTGCAGCCAGCGTCCGCCGTCATTGCGGGGCGTGGGGTCCTCGGTCACCTCGAAGCGGAGATGCTCCCAGCCGCGGATGGCGGTCGCGAGGGCAGCGCCGGTTCCGGCGGGGCCCTCCCAGTAGAACTCTGCGCGACGACTGCCGGACAGCACCGGCTGGTCGGCCCAGTCGAAGTTGACGGCGTGCCCGAGGGCACGCCCGACCGCCCACTCGAGGTGGGGGCACAACGCACGTGGCGCAGAGTGAATGAAAATCACTCCACGCGCCTGAGTTGTCGCCATCATTCTCTCCGTTTCGTCAGGTACGTCTTCCCCTACGACCTGAACGGGCGAGCCGATGTGCGGCGGTTATATGCGGTTGTGGGCCCATTATCTCCAAGGCGAGCGCGAATCACAAGCGTGTCATTCGCGCGCCGCGATCCCGCACGCGTGTGTGGATGGCCGTGTCCGCTTCGCGCCGGTCTCCCCGGGCCGTTCGTCGACCGTCTCCGCGCTGCAGGCCAGCTCCTCCCCCGACTCACGTAATCTGAGGGTGGGCCGCGATTCGCGCGTGCCAACGAAGGGCTCCTCGTGAACATCACTCTGCTTCGCCGCTTCGTCGCCGCCGCCGAGGAGCTGCACTTCCCCCGTGCGGCCGATGCTCTCGGTATCCCGCTGGCCTCCCTTTACACGTCGATCGACAAGCTTGAGGTCGAGGTCGGCCAACCCCTTTTCACCCGCCACGGCGAGACGCAGCTGACCAAGACCGGAGTCCGCCTTCTTCAGGAGGCCCGCGCACAGATCGCGGCGGCGCCCCTGCCGGATGTCAAGCCAGCGGTCAAGACCGGCGGCAAGGCGAAGGCCTCGAAGGGCAAGGGCCGAGCGCCCGTCGTCAAAGGGCAGCCGAAGCCCTACAAGAAGCGCCAGGGACGCTGAGCGGCTGCTCCACGCAGGAGATCGGCGTATTCAGCACGCTCGACCACCTCATACCGTCCACGCAGACGGATCACAGCGATGATGTGGCTCGACCGCGGTGGTGCTCCCATCGACGCGGACGGCGTGCGGTTCACGTCCGTGCGCGATCCGGCGGGTCAGCGGCAGCATCCGGCGTTTCCGCTCTGCGGCGATCGATGCCACGGCGAGTGGCCCGAACCACGCCGGCGGGGCGTCGTCGCCCGGTCTGCGCCGACAGAATCGGACGGGTCGCGATCGCTCTGATCACCATCTCGAACGCGCTGCGCGCTGTCGCCGCGTCGTCCCAGTAGCCTGCGTGCACCGACAGGCTTCGCAGCATGAGGAGATTGACGAGGTTGAGCTGGAGATCCGGGTTCCAGGCCACATTCTCATCCGGGATGCGCTGCACCGGGGTGCTTCCGTGCAAGCCCACCGCCTCGCCCCGGCGGCCCTCGTCGCGGAAGTCGGACCCGAGGACATCGATGGGTTGATAGACGTTCAGCCAGTGCGGCGACACGTCGGATCTCAAGGTGCGCTCCTCGGGATAGTTGGGCCGCACCATGCGGATGAGGTCGAACGGACTCCCGATGGTGACGAGGGTGTCGACCATGGTCATGCTGCGCGCGGGCTGACCGCCGTGCGGGAAGATCGTGTCGAGGGCGATGAGCGATCCGAAGCTGTACGACACGACGTGGATGTGCTCGATCTCGGAGCGCTGTGCAATGCGGTCGATGAGGTCTTGAAGGCCTCCGGTGAGACGGTTGCGGAGCGAGCCGGTGTAGGTGAACCGTGCCATCTGCACCACCCTCTCCCCCACGTTCGTGATCTTTTCGCGCAGCGCCGGCACGAGCCCGCCGACGACCGCGCCGATCAGCACGATCCATTGCGGCCAGTTGATGGTCGGCGCGGGCGCGCTTCCCCGCGCGAGCGTGACGATCGCCTCGACCAGCGCGACGACCGCGATCGCGAAGTACGCCACGATGCAGAGGACGAGCACGGCCACCGCGATGACCTGCAGCAGCTGAGTCCGCCTCTTCGCCTTCCGACGCCAGTCGAGTGCGACTGTCACCAGGACCACGATGGCGCTGATCATCGTCAGCGCAAGTGTCAGCACCTTCGCGAGCGGGTTCGACGTGCTGATCGTCGGGCCTGCTGCGGCTCGGCTGTCGTACGCGTAGACGTCGAGCACCGGCACGGATGTTCCGTCCCCCTCCGTGCGGACGATGCGGTGCACCACCTCCGTGCCGACGGAGGTGGGTGTAGCCGCGAACGTCGTCGTGCGGTCGGGGGCCTGCTGGTTCATCTCCCAGCACAGCAGTTCGGTGACGTGCGCGACGCGAACCGCGTCGGAGTCGCCCAGCCCCGGCACGAAGACCAGGGCGTCGGAAGGAACATCGACCATGACGGCCTCCTTGCTCACCGCAAGGGAGCGCTCGCACGAGCTCGGTGGTCCCATCCCCGGCATCGTGGCGTTCCCCACCACCCGGTATAGCGGGCGCATTCGCGCACGACAAGAGACCCGGTGCGGGAGCCAGCGGCCCCTACCCGGACGACGCGCCCCTGGCAGGCGGCTGGGGGCACCGGCCATCGCACTGTGCGCCGCCGGCCCGACCACGGCATACACGACGAGCGTGACGCGTACGTCACACCAGCCGCGGGCAGGGGGATGAACCTCACAACGGGCTGGTCGAACGCCAGGAGGCAACCGGTGCCGACGGCCGCGGCGCCGAGCCCGATGGTCTCGACCAGCTGCTGTGGTCTCGAACCCCAAAACGGGCTTCTGACCTCGGCTCTTGTAGGGCGGGTGGGACTTGAACCCACGATCGTCGGGTTATGAGCCCGCTGCCTTCACCAGCTTGGCCACCGCCCCATGCCCGGGCGTGCCGGACCCTACGAGCCTAGTGGCGCTTGCCGAGATCCTTCGAGTCGTCCACAGGAGGATTCGGCCACACTTTCGACACCGCTTCCGTGATGCGCACGGAGCCGGTCTTGGTTGTTGCGGCATCGGGGGTGTCCGTCGTTGTGCCCGTGCTGCCCCGCGTGATCGGGAGCTCCTGGCTGTTGCTGAGGACTTCCGGGTGGTGCCGGGCGAGCTGGAACACACCGAGGACCGCCAGCGCGCCGGCCACGCCGAACCCTATGTACGCGCCGAGCGGTGCACCCGCGGCTTCGTTGAGCACCGCGAGACCGATGACGATCGCGACCATCGGGTCGATGACGGTCAGACCAGCGATCACGAGATCAGGCGGGCCGGAGGCGTAGGCGGTCTGCACGAAGTACGCGCCCACGCCGGTCCCGGCCAGCAGAGCGACGACGCACACGACCGTCAGCCACTCGAAGTCGCCGGTCTGGATTCGGCTGATGACCACCTTCGCGAGAGTCGCGACGAAGCCGTAGACGATGCCCGCCGCGACGATGTAGAACAGCGCGCCCATGCGTGCGCGCAGTCCGATCCAGAGCGCAGCGAGCACGACGACCACCCCGGCGAGGATGAGGAGGATGGTGATCAGCTGCTGATCGGAGACGGGAGTCTCCGTCGCGTACAGTGCGGCGATCGTGACGAACACGAAGATGCCGCCTACGCACAGCACGATCGCGGTGATGGAGCGCCGGGTGGGACGGTGCCCCGAGATGCGGGCGTTCAGGAGGGTCGTGATGACGAGCGAGATCGCACCGACCGGCTGAACGAGGATGAGCGGCGCATACGAGAGCGCCAGCAACTGGCAGACGATCGCGAGGCCGAGCATGAGGGTGCCTGCCACCCACGACGGTCGGCGCAGCAGATTGACGAGCTGGCCGCCCGTGAGCCCGGTGCCGCCCGAGGTCTGCGTGAGACGCTCGACCTTCTGCACGCCGCGGTGCTGATACTGCGCACCGAACGACATGAACACGGCACCGAGGATGGCGAGCGGGATGCCGATCAGGATGGCGGGGTCACGGAACACGCCGACCAGTTCGTCGGTGAGGTCGTCGAGCGCCAGTTCCGCGAATCCCACCCCTCGACACTAACGGCAGGCATCCCTCGATAGGCTCAGGACGTGGCTGTTCTCCCGATCCGGATCATGGGCGATCCCGTCCTGCACGCACCTGCCGCTCCCGTCGAGGAGATCACCGACGAGATCCGGCAGCTGGTCGCCGACATGTTCGAGACGATGGATGCGGCGCCCGGGGTCGGGCTCGCCGCGCCTCAGGTGGGTGTCGGGCTGCGCATCTACACGTACACCTACGAGGATGACGACGGTGCCCCGTGGCGGGGCGTCATCCTGAACCCCGAACTGTGGATGCGCCCCCTGGAGCCCGGTGCTCCCGATCCCGAGGACGAGTCAGAGGGGTGCCTCTCGTTTCCCGGCGAACGGTTCCCGCTGCGTCGCTCCGAGAGCGTGCTCGTCACCGGGATCGACCTCGAGGGCGCACCGGTGCGCATCGAGGTCGACGGCTGGCGAGCACGCATCATGCAGCACGAGTTCGATCACCTCGACGGCATCCTCTACATCGACCGGCTCGACGACTCCGACTGGAAGACCGTTCAGAAGATCGCGCGCAAGCGAGGGTGGGGCCGCCCCGGCCACTCGTGGACGCCCGGGGTGGACATCCTCGACGCGTGACCCCCGCGCACGACGACCTGCTGATCGGGCCCGTGGCACCGCCGCTGGTTCACCTCATGACGTTCAACCTTCGGCGTCCCGTGCCGTGGAGCTGGCGCGGCGACGACCGATGGAGTGTGCGCCGTCCCGCCGTGCGGGAGCTGCTTGCCTCAGAGCGGCCCTCTGTGCTGGCGGCGCAGGAGGTCACGGAGCCCGTGGCCGCGGTCGTTCGCGGCGCACTCGGCGCGTCATACGCGCAACTGGGGACCGGCCGCGATGCGCGGGGCGACGGCGAGATGTGTCCGCTGTACGTCGACACCGATCGTCTGGAGGTGCACGCGCACGCGCAGATCGCACTGTCGCCGCATCCGGAACGGCCGGGTTCTCGTGGATGGGCCGCGCTGTTCCCTCGGGTCGCCGTCGTCGCGACTCTGAGCGAGAGGACCACCGGCGCGATGTTCACGGCAGTCGGAACGCATTTCGATCACGTGAGCGGCCGGGCTCGTCGCATGGCGGCACGTCAGCTCAGCGAGCTCGTGTGGCTCCGTGGCCTTCCGGCCGTGCTCATGGGTGACCTTAACGCCGGGGCGGACTCGCCCGCCGTGCGGCACCTGACCGGCGAGGGCGGTCTCCGCGACGCGTGGCGGGTCGCCGCAGCGACGGCATCTGCCGAGATCGGGACGCGGCCCGGCTACCGCGTGACGGAGCGTCGAGGCCGCCGTATCGACCACATCCTGGTCACCCCGGGCATCGACGTCGTGCGGGTGGGCGCGAACGCGTGGGGCGCCGAGGGACGACGGCCATCCGACCACCTGCCCGTGCAGGCGACCGTGCGCGTCGCGCAGCCGAAGGAGCAAACGTGATCGAGAACTTCCTGCGTCCGCCGCAGACGGCAGGGCTCCTCGTGGCCGACGGCGTGCGCACGATTGCGGTGCTGAGCGTGATCGCCGCAGCCGTGTGGTGGACACCCGTGGACGTCGGCGTGCTTGCGCTCGCGTTCCCGGCTACCCTCGCGCCGAGGTTCATCGGCGTCCGTGGAGGCATCGATGCGATGCTCGGCGCAGCGGTTCTCGTCGCCGCGTGGAGCAGCGTGCTGGACCTCTACGAGCGGATCTCGTGGTGGGACATTCTCGTCCACTTCGTGTGCACGGGCGCCCTGGCGGTTCTCGCCCACTCTGCGCTCCACCGAGCGCGTGTGCTGAGTGATCCGCACGGCGCTCCCCTGTGGACGGTCGTGGTCTTGTCCGTCGCGCTCGGACTTGCGCTCAGCGCTGTCTGGGAGATCGTCGAGTGGGTCGGGCACACCTTCGTGAGCGAAGACATCTTCGTCGCCTACGACGACACCATCGGCGACATGGTCGCGGGCGGCGCGGGTGCCGCGGTCGGCGGGCTGGTGCTCCGCCGTGTGCGCGTTCTCGAGCGGTAGTCGGCGCGAGCCGGCCGGCTCGTCGCGGGAGTGTCGCCGCGTCAAAAGGAAAGACCCGGGGTGGAAGCCCGGGTCTTAGGTGAGGTCTGCGGTAGATGACGCAGAATCCTCGCTCCCCGGCTTGGACTCGAACCAAGAACCTATCGGTTAACAGCCGATTGCTCTGCCAATTGAGCTACCGAGGATCAGTCCGCCTCGCAGCGGACAACCCCACTATCGTAGCAAAGCCGAAGGCATGCTCGTGACATCAGGGCACGGTCTGCGGTTCGTCCCCCGGTGTCCAGAGCAGCTCATCGACATGACGTCCGAACGCCACGGGCCGTCCGCCGCGGAGGACCAGCGCCGCGGCCCCGACCTCGCGGATCGCATCGACGTCGTTCGTGACGAGAAGAAGCGACATCCCATGCTCGTCTCGTCGTCGCTGGAGCGCGTCGCGAGCGGCGAGTCGCACTTCGAGGTCGAGGTTCGCATACGGCTCGTCACCGACGAACACCTTCGGATCGAGCACGAGGGCGCGAGCGAGCGCCACCCGCTGCCGCATTCCGGCGCTGAGCTCGTACGGGTACTTCGTCGCCGTTCCGAGGGCCAGCTGCAGCTCGTCGAGGAGGGCGGCCACCCGCACAGCCAAGGCTCGGGCGTTGACCCGGCGATCGCGAGAGGTGATCGGCTCGCCGATGATCTCCGACACCGTCAGGCGGGAAGGAAGGTCGGCGCCCGCGCCCTGCCCGAGGAAGCCCGTGACGTACCGCCGCACCCGCAGGGTGCGGCCGCCGCGCCTCACCGAGTGACCCTCCACCCAGGCGTCGCCGCCGACCACCGACAGCGTGTCGTCGTCGGCTCCGGCGAGAACACCAGCGAGGCTCGACTTGCCCGAGCCCGTCGAGCCCATGATCGCGACGGCCCCGCCGGGAGCGAGATCGAAGGAGACGCCCTCGACGACCCGCCCCGCCCCATTGCTCCGCGCGATCGACAGGTCGCTCGTTCTGATCGCAACATCGGGGGCAGCGCGGCGGACCATCGTTCCATCCTGCCCGGTCGCGGGACGTGACGCTACTGGAGCTCCGCAAGCGCGCGGCGACGCACGTCGAGTTCGCGGAGCGAGACACGCACAGCACGGCCTTCCTCGGAATCGGGCGCCACGCGCTGGATCGCGCCGAGGAGCTCGCGCTTCTGGGCGTCGATCGCGCGGACCCGCAGCCGCCGGCAGAGGGCGAGAGCCGAGGTGGCGGCCTCTGCTTCGGTGAGCGCAGGGAACGCGCCGGTGAGCAGCTCGATGGCGAGGGACCGATATGGCTCCCGTACCGATTCGGCCGCGACAGAGGCCCAGCCGACCCGCGCGCGGTCGGGTTGCGCTGCCACTGCCTGCCGCACGGCGTCGAGAGCGGGATGGCGCATCGGCAGCTGCAGTGCCGCGTCGACTTCGGCGGGATCGAGGGTGTGACCGTACTGCAAGACACCCATGAGCGCGTCGCGTTCGAGCATCACGTCATAGGTCGACGGAAGCGACGCGATCGTCACCCGGAGGGGCACGGGTTCGCCGGCTGGGAGCGGCGGCCGGTCATCGCGCGCGGCGGCGTCGTCGCGCGGTGCGCCGTCGTGACGTGGGGCGCCCTCGTGCCGGGTGCCGGTCTCGTGCTGCGCCGCGCGAGAGGCGCGCGCCGCGCGCTCCACGGCCGGGGTCACCTCGCCGAGGTCCATGCCCAGCTTGCGCGCCAGCACCCGCGTGTACCCGGGGCGCAGGGCCTGGTCCCGGATGTCGGCCACGACGGGAGCCGTGGCGCGCAGCGCCCCCACGCGGCCCTCGACAGTTGCGAGATCGAAGCCCGAGAGGCGTTGGTCGATGACGAACTCGAACATGGGCGCCTTCGTCTCGACCAGCGTGCGGACGGCGGCGTCGCCACGCGACAGGCGGAGGTCGCAGGGGTCCAGTCCGTCGGGGGCGACGGCCACATACGTCTGGGCGGCGAAGCGCTTCTCGTCGCCGAAAGCGCGCAGTGCGGCCTTCTGCCCGGCCGCATCGGGGTCGAACGTGAAGATGACCTCGCCCGACGTGGAATCGTCGCCCATCACGCGTCGCAAGACGCTGATGTGGTCGGATCCGAAAGCCGTGCCGCACGTGGCGATGGCCGTCGTGACCCCCGCGAGGTGGCATGCCATGACGTCGGTGTACCCCTCGACGACGACGACGCGGTGATCGCGGGTGATCGACTTCTTCGCGAGATCCAGGCCGTACAGGACCTGCGCCTTCTTGTAGATCTGAGTCTCGGGGGTGTTGAGGTATTTCGGGCCCTTGTCGTCGTCGAACAGCCGGCGCGCTCCGAAACCGATCGTCTGGCCCGTGATGTCGCGGATGGGCCACACGACGCGGCCGCGGAATCGGTCGTACGCCCCGCGCTGCCCTTGCGAGAGGAGTCCGGCGGCCAGCATCTCGTCGTCGCTGAACCCCTGCGCCTTGAGCGCATCGCGGAGGCCGTTCCACCCCTTCGGCGCGTAGCCGATGCCGAAATGCGCCGCCGCTCCCGCATCGAATCCGCGCTCTCCCAGGAACCGTCGGCCCGCGTCGGCCTCTGGGCTCGCGAGCTGGGCACGGAACCAATCGGCGGCGGCCGTGTTGGCTGCGTAGAGCCGGGTGCGACCGCTCGTCTCGGGCGCCGCTCCCCCGTCTTCGTAGTGCAGTTGATACCCGACACGCGCGGCGAGCTTCTCGACGGCTTCGGAGAAGGTCAGATGGTCGATTGCCCGGAGGAACGAGTACACGTCGCCCGACTCGCCGCACCCGAAGCAGTGGTAGTAACCCACCTGCGGACGCACGTTGAAGCTCGGACTCTTCTCATCGTGGAACGGGCAGAGTCCTTTCAGCGATCCGACACCCGCCGATTTCAGGGCGACACGCTCACCGATGATGTCGGCGATGTTGGTGCGCGCCTTGACCTCGTCGACGTCGGCCTGCCGGATGCGTGCCATCAGAGCCCCTCGATGGGCTCGGGAAGCGCGAAGGCATTCGAGACGATGGAGCGGCCCTCCGAGGACCACAGCCCGAGCTCGCGGAGATCGACCGGACCGATGAGGCGCGCGTGCCACTCGATCGCGAACCGGTCGGTGAGCGTGGCCACCTGGTCGACGACGACGCGGCGACGCGCCGCATCGGTGTCGGCATGGGCGAACTCCTCGGAATGCTGGCGATCGAGATGCTCGGGACGCTCCCACAGTGCCGTCGCGAGGCGTTTGAGCACCTTGCGCTGCTCCTTGTAGAGCCCCTTGCGGCCTTCGATCGACACGACGAAAGCGCCGAGGACCCCCTTGAGCACGGCCATCTCGACGTCGATCACGCGCGGCACGATCACACGGCCACGGTAGCGGGTGAGCACGGGCGACTCGAAGTGCTCACGCGTCGCGGCCGTCGCAGCGCGGGCGAACCGACCGATGAGATCGGAGGTGAGGTTCTTCAGTTGTGCGACGGCGCGGCGAGAGCCGTCGTAGGACGTGAGCCATTCCGGCAGCTGTGTGAGGCGGTAGAGGGCATCGGCGAGCTCGTCGCGCGAATAGCCGTAGCCGACCCACGACTGGATCGCGGTGAGAAGAGCCTCGCGCTCGCGAGGATCGGCCAGGCGCTGCGGATCGAGGTAGCCGTTGAGGATCGCGTCTTCGAGGTCGTGCACCGAGTACGCGATGTCGTCGGAGAGGTCCATGACCTCCGCCTCGATGCAGCGAACGCGACCGGGGGCGCCGTCGCGCATCCAATGGAAGACCGCCTCGTCTTCCGGATACACGCCGAACTTCTGCCGGCCGCCGGGGTCGGGCACGGCGTGCGCGGCGGTCCACGGGTACTTGCACGACGCGTCGAGGCTCGCGCGTGTGAGGTTGAGGCCGAAGCTCTCGCCATCGGCCGTCATGACCTTGGGCTCCAGCCTGCTCAGGATGCGGAGGGTCTGCGCGTTGCCCTCGAAACCGCCGATGTCTTCGGCCCACTCGTTGAGCGCCCGCTCGCCGTTGTGTCCGAACGGAGGGTGGCCGATGTCGTGGCTCAGGCACGCGGTGTCGACGACATCGGGCGAAAGCTCCAGCGACGCGGCGAGCTCGCGCCCCACCTGCGCCACCTCCAGAGAATGCGTCAGACGGTTGCGGGCGAAGTCGCCTGGGCTTGCAGGGCTGATCACCTGCGTCTTGGACGCGAGTCGGCGCAACGCCGCGGAATGGACCACGCGCGCGCGGTCGCGGGCGAAGCTGTCGCGCTGGGAACGGTGCGTCTCGGGATGGAAGCGCTCGGCGTCGTCGTCGGAGTAGCCGGCGGGCCGACCCGGACGGGTGCCGATGCTCGAGCCCGCCGTGTAGACCGAGTCGTCGCGCACCGTGAACTCACCCGCCACTGTGATCCAGTTCCGCGTCGCCGATGGCCGACGTCTCGGCGGCGTCGAGTTCGCGCGAGTCGAGCCACCTGTCGGGAAGGGCGGGTCGCTTGGGGGTGCCGGCGCGGCCGCGCTGTCCTTCGGCAGCGGGACCGGGGTAGGGCGCATCGAGATCGAGGGTGCTGAGGATGTCGTCGATCTCGGCGAGGGTTGAGGCGGTCGCGAGGCTTGCGCGCGTCTCTCCGCCCACGGGATAGCCCTTGAAGTACCACGCGACGTGCTTGCGGATGTCACGACATCCGCGGCCCTCGTCTTCGAAGAACTCGACGAGCAGCTCGGCGTGGCGTCGGAACGCGCGGGCGACGAAGCCGAGCGTCGCGTCGACTGGTTCGGCAGTGGCCGCCGCGGGGCCGCCGAGCGCCCGCGCCAGATCGCCGAAGAGCCAGGGGCGGCCGAGGCAGCCGCGACCGACGACGACCCCGTCGCACCCGGTCTCCTGCATCATCCGCCGCGCGTCGTCGGCGCTCCAGATGTCGCCGTTTCCGAGGACGGGCACACTCGTGACCGCCTGCTTGAGCGCCGCGATCGCCTGCCAGTCGGCGTTCCCGGAGTAGAACTCGGCGGCCGTGCGAGCGTGGAGTGCGACGGCGGCCACTCCGGCGTCTTCGGCGATGCGGCCGGCGTCGAGGTACGTGAGGTGGTCGGTGTCGATGCCCTTGCGCATCTTGACCGTGAGGGGGACGTCGCCGGCCGCGCGCGCAGCCCGTGTGACGATGTCGCGGAACAGCCCGAGCTTCCAGGGCAGCGCCGCACCGCCGCCCTTGCGCGTGACCTTGGGCACGGGGCACCCGAAGTTGAGGTCGATGTGATCGGCCCGGTTCTCCTCGACCAGCAGTCGCACGGCGGCCTCGGTCGTGGCCGGGTCGACACCGTACAGCTGGATGGAGCGCGGCGTCTCGGACTCGTGATGGGTGATCAGTCGCATCGTGGTGGCGTTCCGCTCCACGAGGGCGCGCGTCGTGATCATCTCGCTCACGTAGAGACCGGCACCGTACTCGCGGCACAGCCGTCGGAATGCGGTGTTGGTGATGCCCGCCATGGGAGCGAGGACGACCGGCGCGTCGAGCGTGATCGGGCCGATCGACAGCCGGCCGCTCGGGCTCTGCGTCGGTGCCGCCGTCACATCTGCGCCGACCGCCGGGGTCGGTGTGGGAGCGAGGATCGAGGACATCCCGTCCATTCTCCCAGACGCGGGCGCGCCGACGGCGGTCGCAGCGGCCTTATCGTGGGAAACATGACCGACGCGACGCCTGTGGACATCCGCTCAATTCCCTTCCGCACAGCCGACGGCGCCGAGTCGACCCTCGCCGACCTGGGCGGAGGGCCGTTCCTCGTCGTGAACGTCGCCTCGAAATGCGGGCTCACTCCCCAGTACGAGCAGCTCGAGCACCTTCAGCGCACGTACGGCGATCGCGGCCTCCGCGTGGTCGGCTTCCCCTGCAATCAGTTCATGGGCCAGGAGCCGGGCTCGATGGAGGAGATCCTCGAATACTGTGCCACGACGTGGGGAGTGAGCTTCCCGGTCATGGACAAGGTGCGCGTCAACGGCTCGCACGCCGCCCCGCTGTACAAGGCGCTGAAGAAGGCCGAGAACTCAGAGGGGGCGAAGGGACCGGTCATGTGGAACTTCGAGAAATTCCTCGTGACTCCGGGCGGGGAACTCCACCGATTCCGGCCGCAGACGAAGCCCGATGCGCCCGAGGTCATCGACGCCATCGAGAAGAGCCTGGCCTCCTGACGGCGCCATCCGCGATCAGTTCGTCGGCGTCTTCTCGGCCCACACCTGACGGACGATCTGCGTGAAAGCGTCGGCGGGCTGGGCCCCGGACACGCCGTACTTGCCGTCGATGACGAAGAACGGCACGCCCTGGATCCCGTAGGCCGCGGCCTGCGCCTGGTCGGCGCGGACAGCGGGCAGGTAGGTCTCGGACTCGAGCGCGTGGCGCACAGCGTCGGCATCCAGCCCCACCTCGACAGCGAGATCCACCAGGTCGTCGATGCGGCCGACGTGTCGCCCCTCGACGAAGTAGGCCGACATCAGCCGTTCGGCCGTCTCGTGCTGACGGCCCTTCTCCTTCGCGAAGTGCAGCAGTTCGTGCGCCTTCACAGTGTTGGTGTGCTGCAGGAGGTCGAAGCGGTACTGCAGTCCGGCGTCGGCGGCGATGCCGGTGACGCGCTCGTGCATCTGGGCGGCCTGTTCGCGGCTGATGCCCTTGTGCTGAGCGAGGAAGTCGCCGATATCGCCCTCGAAGTCGACCGGCGTCTCGGGCGACAGCTCGAACGAGTGGAAAGTCACCTCCACGACCGGGGCGTCATCATCGGCGGCCGTTGCTGCCAGACCCGTCTCCAGGTTGCGCTTGCCGATGTAGCACCAGGGGCAGGCGATGTCACTCCACACGTCGATCTTTATCGCATCCGTCACGCTAGAGGCAACCATGCGGACGGTGACGTCTATTCCGTGACGGCGGAGGAATCTTCGGAGAGCGGGGTGTCGACGGCGCCGCCGAATCGACGTTCGCGCGACTGGTACAGGCTGATCGCGTCCCACAGGTCGGTGCGGGAGAAGTCGGGCCACAACCGATCGAGGAACACCATCTCGGCATAGGCCGACTCCCAGAGCAGGAAGTTGGACGTGCGCTGCTCGCCGGACGAGCGGATGAACAGGTCGACGTCAGGCATGTCGGGGACGTACAGGTGCCGACGGATCGTCTTCTCGGTGATGGCGCCCGGCCGGATTCTCCCGGCTGCAATCTCGTCGCCGATCCGTCGCATGGCGTCGACGAGTTCGACGCGTCCGCCGTAGTTGACGCACATCGTGAGGGTCAGCACATCGTTGGCCGCGGTGAGCTGCTCCGCGAACTGCAGCTCTTTGATGACCGATCCCCAGAGCCGCGGCTTCCGGCCCGCCCAGCGAACGCGCACCCCCCATTCGTTGAGCTGGTCGCGGCGCCGGTGAAGCACATCGCGGTTGTAGCCCATGAGAAAGCGCACCTCGTCAGGCGAACGGCTCCAGTTCTCGGTGGAGAAGGCGTAGACGCTGAGATGCCGGACACCCGCCTGCACGGCGCCGGCGACGACGTCGAGAAGCACCTCCTCGCCGGCGCGGTGGCCCTCGATGCGGGTGAGGCCGCGCCGGTTCGCCCACCGTCCGTTGCCGTCCATGACGATGGCGACGTGCTGAGGAACGGATCCCCTGGGGAACGCGGGAGGGTGGATCCCGGTCCAGTCGAGCGGGCGGTACGGCACCGCGTCGCGGTGCGTGTAGGGCTTGGGTGTCACCGCGGCGCCTCCAAGTGGGACAGGGAACGGATGCCGCGCTCGAGGTGCCACTGGGCGTACGCCGCAACCAGTCCCGATGCCGCCGCCGACGCAGGCTCGGGCGCGGCGTCGACCGTCTCCCACTCCCCCGCGATGAGCGCGCGCAGCAGGGCGCCGGTCTCGGGGCGCAGCCGAGCCGATCCGACCGGCGCGCAGGAGCCGCAGACCGTTCCGCCGAGCTGCGCGACGAACCACTCCTGCGGGCCCACGGCGCCGCATCGGGCGCATTCGTCGAGAGACGGCGCCCATCCCGACAGCGCCATGGCGCGCAGGAGGTACGAGTCGAGCACCGACCGCGCGGCGTGGTCGCCCTTCGAGAGTGCGCGCAGCCCGCCCACGAGGAGCAGGTACTGCTGAGCGGTGGCCTCCGCCTCGTTGAGGCGGTCGGCCGTCTCGACCATCGCGTGCGCCGCCGTGTACCGGTCGTAGTGGGCCGCGATCTCGGCGCCGTAGGCGCCGAGCGACGACGCCTGCTGCACGATGTCGAGCGAGCGCCCCTCGTAGAGGAGGACGTCGGCCACCATGAACGGCTCCAGGCGCGCGCCGAATCGCGACGAGGTGCGGCGTACGCCCTTTGCGACGGCGCGCACCTTTCCGTGCCGCCGCGTGAGGAGGGTGAGGATCCGGTCGGCCTCGCCGAGCTTGTGGGTGCGCAGAACGACGGCTTCGTCCCGGTAGGTCGGCATCAGCGCACCGCCCGTCGGCGACGACGCCCACTGACGGATCGCATACGCACATAACGATTATCCCCGCCACCGGCGACAATGGACGGGTGACAGAGCCGCCTCTGGTGATCCCCCTGTGGGCCGACCTCGTCGCCGTCGGACTCGGCGGCGTGCAAGGCGCCCTTTTCGCGTCCGGTTTCGTCGGTCAGCGACGCCTCGACATGCTCGGCGTCACCATCATCGGCATCGTCATGGGCATGGGCGGCGGTCTCATCCGCGACCTCATGCTCAACGTCGAGCTGGCGACGATGCAGAGCAACTGGTATCTGGTGACCGCCGCCGCTGCTGCCCTCGTCGGCATGCTCTTGGCCAATCTCTTCCGGCGCCTGAACGCCGTGATCGTCGCTATCGACGCGCTGGTGATCGGGCTGTTCGGCGCCTTCGGAACAGCCAAGGCCCTCGCGGTGGGTCTGCCCGAGGTGCCCGCAGTCTTCGTGGGCGTCTGCTCGGCGGTCGGCGGCGGCATCCTGCGCGACGTGTTCATGGGTCTTCCCGTGGCGATCATGCATGTGGGATCGCTGTATGCGGTGGCCGCCGGTGTCGGCTGTGCCGTCCTGGCGGTCACCCATGCGCTCGGCGCGCCGCTCGTGGTGGCCGCTGTCGCGTGCATCGCGGTGACGACGGTGATCCGGCTCCTGGCCGTCATCTTCGACATCTCGCTGCCCGAGCAGCGCGCGATCCACCGTCGCAAAGTCGCGTTGGAGACCAGCGCGATCCCGATCATCAAGCCCTGACGGTCGTCAGACCGACGCGAGTTCGCCGGAGCGCTCCCGGGTGCGGATCGCGCGGTTCACTCCCGACACGATCGCCTTGAGTGACGCGGTCGAGATGTCGCCGTCGATCCCGACACCCCACAGTCGCTCGCCGTCGACGTTCAGCTCGACGTAGGCCGCGGCCTGCGCGTCGCCCCCAGCGCTGAGCGTGTGCTCGACGTAGTCGTACAGGGTGATGTCGAAGCCCTGGGCCCGGACCACGTCGAGGAATGCCGAGACCGGCCCGTTGCCGACGCCGTGGGTCGTGATCTGCTCGTCGCCGTCACGGAGCGTGACATCGAGGGTGACTTCGCCGGACATGTCGCTCTGCGTGCGCGTCGAGAGCAGCTCGAAGCGGCCCCATTTGTCGTCGGAGGCGGAGGCCGGCAGGTACTCGTCGGTGAAGATGGCCCAGATCTGGTCGCTGGACACCTCCCCGCCCTCAGCGTCGGTCTTGGCCTGCACGACGCCCGAGAACTCGATCTGGAGCTTGCGCGGCAGGTCGAGGGCGTGGTCGGTCTTCAGCAGGTACGCGACGCCGCCCTTGCCGGACTGAGAGTTGACGCGGATGACGGCCTCGTAGGAACGTCCCAGGTCTTTCGGGTCGATCGGCAGGTACGGCACGGCCCAGTCGATCTCGTCGACCGTGACGCCTGCGGCGGCCGCCCGCGCCTCCATCGCCTCGAAGCCCTTCTTGATCGCGTCCTGGTGCGAACCGCTGAACGCGGTGAAGACGAGGTCGCCCGCCCACGGGCTGCGTTCGTGCACGGGCAGCTGGTTGCAGTACTCGGCCGTGCGCTTGACGTGGTCGATGTCACTGAAATCGATCTGAGGATCGATCCCCTGCGTCAGCATGTTGATGCCGAGGGCCACCAGGTCGACGTTGCCGGTGCGCTCACCGTTGCCGAAGAGGCAGCCTTCGATGCGGTCGGCGCCGGCCATGTAACCCAGCTCGGCCGCGGCGATCGCGGTGCCCCGGTCGTTGTGCGGATGCAGCGACAGGATGACGTTGTCGCGGTGCGCGAGGTGACGGCTCATCCACTCGATGGAGTCGGCGTAGACGTTGGGTGTGGCCATCTCGACCGTCGCGGGAAGGTTGATGATCACCTTGCGGTCGGGCGTCGGCTCGAGGATCTCGAGCACCTGGTTGCAGACGTCGACCGCGAACTCCAGCTCGGTGCCCGTATACGACTCCGGGGAGTACTCGTAGTAGACGGCGGTTTCGGGGATGCGCTTCTCGAACTCGCGGCACAGGCGCGCGCCCTCGAGGGCGATGTCGATGATGCCCTGCTTGTCGGTGCGGAAGACGACCTCGCGCTGCAGCACGCTCGTGGAGTTGTACAGGTGAACGATCGCCTGCTTGGCGCCGGCGATCGCCTCGTAGGTCCGCTCGATCAGGTGCTCACGCGCCTGCGTCAGGACCTGGATGGTGACGTCGTCGGGGATGAGGTTCTCTTCGATGAGCTGCCGCACGAAGTCGAAGTCGGTCTGGCTTGCGCTCGGGAAGCCGACCTCGATCTCCTTGTACCCCATGCCGACGAGCAGTTCGAACATGATCCGCTTGCGCTCGGGGCTCATCGGATCGATGAGCGCCTGATTGCCGTCTCGGAGGTCGACGGCGCACCAACGGGGCGCCACCTCGATCCGCTTTCCGGGCCACGTGCGATCGGGCAGGTCGACCCGGATCTGTTCGTGGAAGGGCCGGTACTTCGAGACCGGCATGGCCGAGGGCTTCTGATTGTTCTTCATGATGATGTCGCTTCTTCTGTTCGCGTGAAACGGGCCGACGACGATCTCCGCGACGAGGAAGGCCCTGCTACGAGGTCTCGTCGCGGCGGCTAAGAAGAAGCAGAACGCCCGCGCGCATGGTGCCACGATACACCCGTGCGGAGACGGGCACGAACCGCATGAGACGGATGCGCCTCCGCCGACACTCAACGGGCATGAACCATCGACGCTTCACCGCCGCCGCCGCCGCCCTCGCCGTCGCCGGTCTCGCTCTGTCCGCCTGCGCCACGGCCACGCCCGGAGGGGCCGCGCCCGACAGCGTGCTCGGGGCGGTCGACCCGGGTCTGCCCGACGGTGATGTGCTCGCCCAGGGCACCGTGCTGGACGACGGCTCCGGTGCGGAGATGTGCCTCGGCGCGATCCAGGAATCGTACCCGCCGCAGTGCTCCGGCATACCGCTCGACGGTTGGTCGTGGGACGACGTGGAGGGCAGCGAGAGCGAGGGCTCCGTCACGTGGGGAGCGTACGCGGTGCAGGGCACGTACGACGGCGACTCGTTCACCGTCACGCAGCCGCCGGTGATGCTCGCCCTGTTCGACCCTGCGATGGCGGAAGACCCCACGGGTGGCAAGCCCGGCAGCGGCACGGAGGCCGAGCTCGCCGGCATCCAGGAGGAGCTCCACGATCGCCTCGGCACAGCACTGCTGTCGTCGGCTGTCGTCGACGGCTGGCTCTGGGTCGACGTGCTGTGGGACGACGGCACCTGGCAGGACGCCGCCGACGGCGAGTTCGGAGCGGGCAAGATCGTGATCCGCTCCGCGATGACCGAGGTCGGCTGACCGCCCCGAGCGGTCAGGGGATGAGGGCGAGCTTGCCCCCGGGATGACCGGCGGCGAGCACCCTCACCGCTTCGCGGGCGCGATCGAGCGGGTAGGTGGCCGCCACCGGGACCAGCAGATCCCCCGCTTGGGCGAGGGCGATCAGTTCAGCCCGCACACTGTCGCGGAAACGGCTGCTCTCCGGCAGCGCCCCTGCGATCCAGCGGATGCCGAGCTCGTCTGCGCGCCGCGCGTTGGCGATCGTCACGATGCGGTCGCGGTCGCGCACGAGCTCCACCGACGCGTCGAGCGCTTCGTCGGTTCCGACGGCGTCGAGGGCCGCGGAGACGGTGGAGCCCTCCGCGGCATGCCGGATCCGGTCGAGAAGTCCCCGACCGTAGGCGACAGGCACGCCGCCGAAGCGCCGCACGCGGTCGAAGGAGCTCTCGGACGCGGTCGCGACGACGCGCGCACCCCGCCGTGCGGCGAGCTGCAGCACCGCGACACCGACCGCTCCGGAACCGCCGTGGAGCACGACCGTCTCCCCCGCCGCCACGCGGGTGACGGCGAGCATCTCAGCGGCGGTGGTGGCGGCCAGCAGCAGATTGGCTGCCTCGGGATGTGTGAGCGAAGAGGGCTTCGTGAACACCTTGTCGGCGGGAACCGTGAGCTCCGACGCGTAGCCGCCCTGCACGCGGAAAGCGACGACCTCGTCGCCGATCGCCGCGGGGCCGGATCCGATGACGGTGTCGGGCCCGATCGCCGCGATCTCGCCCGACACCTCGTACCCGATCGGTGCGGGCAGCCGGGCACCCGGTCGAGCCGCGGCGACGTGCTTGTAGTCGGCGGGATTCATGCCGGCCGCGCGCACGCGGATCGTGACCTCACCGCGCGCGGGCTCCGGCACGTCGATCTCGGCGAGCTCCCATCCGTCGGGGCCGCCCCACGCCGTCGCCTGCCACTGGCGAGCCATCAGAAACCCAGACGCCCGAGCTGCTTGGGATCGCGCTGCCATTCCTTCGCGACGCGCACATGGAGCTTGAGGAACACTCTGGTGCCGAGCAGAGGCTCGATCTGCGTGCGGGCGCGCGACCCGACATCGCGCAATCGCGAGCCTTTGTGCCCGATGATGATCGCTTTCTGGCTGTCGCGCTCGACCACGAGGTTCGCGTAAACGTCGGTGAGGTCGGCGTCGTCGCGCGGCGCGATCTCCTCGATCGTCACCGCGATCGAGTGCGGCAGCTCGTCGCGGACGCCCTCGAGCGCGGCCTCGCGGATGATCTCGGCGATCCTGTCCTCCGTCGACTCGTCGGTGACGACGTCGTCGGGATACAGAGCCGGTCCTTCCGGAAGCAGCGCGAGCAGCTCATCAGCGAGGACGTCGAGCTGGTCGCCGGCCACGGCCGACAGGGGGATGACCGCTGCCCAGTCCTCGCGAAGGCTGTCGACCTCCATCAGCCGCTCGGTGATCTCATCACGACCGGCAGCGTCGGTCTTCGTGACGATGGCCACCTTCACCGCGCGGGGGTAGCCGTCGAGCGATGCAGCGATGCGGCGGTCGCCGGGACCGACCTTCTCGGTGGCGGGAACGAGGAACCCGATCGCATCGACGTCGCCCAGCACCTGCTCCACGAGGTCGTTCAGGCGCTGGCCGAGCAGGGTGCGCGGCTTGTGGATGCCCGGTGTGTCCACGATCACGATCTGACCGCCGGGGCGATTCAGGATGCCGCGGATGGCGCGCCGTGTCGTCTGCGGCTTGTCGGAGGTGATCGCCACCTTCTCGCCGACCAGCGCGTTCGTCAGCGTCGACTTCCCGACGTTGGGGCGCCCGACGAATGTGACGAACCCGGATCTCGACGGCGCGGTGCTGTCGTGGGTGCTCATGAGTCCTCCTTGACCACGTCGACCGGTCCGGTCGATCGCATGCTGAACGCGCTGTCTGCCGCGTCGGCGCTCTCGGATCGCTCCACGAAGACGGTCGCGAGGCCCCTTCCGCGTCCGCGCGAGGTTCCCCCGGTGATGACGAGGCCGCCGTGCTGAGCGGTCGCGCCCGGGAGCGGGACCCGACCGAGGAGCTTGCCGAGCAGTCCGCCGATCGAGTCGACATCGTCGTCTTCGAGTTCGAGGCCGAAGAGTTCCCCCACTTCGTCGAGGCCGAGACGTGCGCTCACCCGGAACCGCCCGTCCCCGAGGTCGACGACCTCGCTGGGGCGGGAGTCGTACTCGTCGGCGATCTCGCCGACGAGCTCCTCGATGAGGTCTTCGAGGGTCACGAGGCCGGCGACGCCGCCGTACTCGTCGACCACGAGACACACGTGCACAGCGTCGCGCTTCATCTGCTGCAGCAGCGTCTCGGCCTTCATCGACTCCGGAACGAAGACCGCGGGACGGGCGATCCGGCTCACGGGGGCCGTGCGCCAGGCGCGCTCATCGCGGTACGCGAAGTGCACGAGATCTTTCAGGTAGACGACGCCGGTGATGTCGTCGGCGTCGTCGTCGGCGATGGGGATGCGCGAGACGCCCTTGTCGAGGAACAGCTGCATCGCCTCTTGCGTCGTGGCGGCGGCATCCATCGTGACCATGTCGGTGCGGGGCACCATGACCGCCCGGACGATCGTCTCCGTGAAGTCGAACACCGAGTGGATGAGCTCGCGGTCGTCCTCCTCGATGAGGTCGTGGGACGCGGCCTCATCGACCATGCTGAGCAGCTGCTCCTCGGAGGCGAAGGACGTGCTTCGCGACACTCCCGGTGTCACGCGGTTTCCGAGGATCACGAGCAGATGTGCGAGGGGTCCGAGCAGGATGCGCGATCCCCGCACGATCGGGGCGCAGGCGCGCAGCAGTCCCTTGGCATGCTGGCGCCCGAAGCTGCGAGGGCTCGCCCCGACGAGGACGAACGACACGGCGGTCATGAGCAGCGCGGCGGCGAGCATGGCCCACCAGATGCTGTCGAACAGCAGCGTGAAGGCGCCCATCACGAGGACGGCCGCCGTGGTCTCGGCGAGGATGCGGATGAACACCACGGCGTTGGCGTGGGCTTCGGGGTCGGCCGCGATCCGGCGGAGCGACGCACGGTTGCGACCCGTCAGCGCGAGGTCGACGACGTCGGCGCGCGACGTGACCGAGAGGGCGGCGTCGAGCGCGGCCATGAGACCGCCCAGGGCCACCAGCAGCACGGCTGCGACGAGGAGGAGGATCTCTGTCATGCGCGTCGGCGACGTTCGGCCGCCTGGAAGGCGGCGATCAGCTCGCGCTGGAGCCCGAACATCTCCCGCTCCTCGTCGGGCTCGGCGTGGTCGAAGCCGAGGAGGTGCAGCAGACCATGAGTGGTCAGGAGGATCAGCTCGTCGATCGTCGCGTGCCCCGCGGCCTGCGCCTGCGTCTCGGCCACCTGCGGGCACAGCACGATGTCGCCGAGAAGACCGGCCGGAGCGGGCTGGTCCTCGGTCCCGGGGCGGAGCTCGTCCATCGGGAAGCTCAGCACGTCGGTGGGGCCGGGCTCGTCCATCCACTGGACGTGGAGGGCCTCCATCGCGCCCTCGTCGACGAGGAGGATCGCGACGTCCGCGTCGGGACTCACGTGGAGCTCCGCCAGGTTCTGCTCTGTGAGGCGGAGCAGAACCGTCTCGTCGACGGTGACGCCCGACTCGTTCGTGATCTCGATCGTCATGCGCGTCCTCGCTTCGGGAGATGGTCTCGCGGTCCCTGGTCCCGAGGCCCCTGGTCTCGCGGTCCTGCGGAGCGGCGTCCGTCGCGCGCGTCGTGAGCACGGCGGCGCTCGGCGCGGTTGGCGAACTCGCTCGCCTCGTCGCGTTCGCGGCGCGCGGCGAGCCGCTTCTCGTCGTATTCGGTGTAGGCGTCAACGATGCGGCCCACCAGTGTGTGCCGCACGACGTCGGCGCTCGTGAGATGACTGAAGTGGATGTCGTCGATGTCCTTGAGCACCCGCGTGACCAGCCGCAGGCCCGACGCGCCCTCGGGCAGGTCGATCTGCGTGATGTCGCCGGTGACGACCATCCGCGTGCCGAAGCCGAGCCGGGTGAGGAACATCTTCATCTGCTCGGGCGTCGTGTTCTGGGCTTCGTCGAGAACGACGAACGAATCGTTGAGCGTGCGGCCGCGCATGTAGGCGAGCGGCGCGACCTCGATCGTTCCCGACGCCATGAGCTTCGGCACGAGCTCGGGGTCGAGCATCTCGTTGAGCGCGTCGTAGAGCGGACGCAGGTACGGGTCGATCTTGTCGGTGAGGCTGCCGGGGAGGAACCCGAGGCGCTCGCCCGCCTCGATCGCCGGACGGCTGAGGATGATGCGGCTCACCTCTTTGCGCTGCAGGGCTTGCACCGCCTTCGCCATGGCGAGGTACGTCTTCCCCGTTCCCGCCGGCCCGATGCCGAACACGATCGTGTTGTCTTCGATCGCGTCGACGTACGCCTTCTGACCGAGCGTCTTCGGGCGGATCACGCGGCCCCGCGACGTCAGGATCGCCTCGCCGAGAACCTCCGACGGGCGCATCCCGGCGTCGGCGCGCATGATGCGGCTCGAAGCGCTGACGTCCGCAGGGTCGAGCCCCTGTCCTGCCCGCGCCATCGTGATGAGCTCTTCCACGAGGGCACGAGCTCCCGCGACCGACGCGACGTCTCCGGTGAGGGTGATCTCGTTCCCCCGAACGTGCACCTGCACATCGGGGTGTTCGCGTTCGACGACACGGAGCAGGCGGTCTTGCGGACCGAGCAGCTGCACCATCGCGATGCCATCGGCGTGGATCCGCTCGACGGCGGGTTCAGAGGCCTCAGCCACTGAGGCTCCCCTCGGTGAGGTCTCCCGCGAGCACGTGGGCGTGGACATGGAAGACGGTCTGGCCGGCGCCGGCGCCGGTGTTGAACACGAGCCGGAAGTCGCCGTCGGCGTGCTCGGACGCGAGACTGTTCGCGAGTCCGACGAGTTCCGACAGGAGCGCGGGATCACCGGCGGCGAGCTCGACGACGTTGCGGTAGTCCTGTGACTTCGGGATCACCAGCAGATGCACCGGCGCCTGCGGTGCGATATCGCGGATGGCGAAGGCGTTCTCGGTCTCCGCGATGATCTCGCCGGGGATCTCGCCCTGCAGGATGCGCGTGAAGAGGGACGGTTCGCTCATACGGTCGAGTCTATCCGCGGGCGCTCTCCGCGCGGGCGGCCTCAGCCGGGGCGGCGGTGCGGGAGCGCGGGCGTCGCGGGCTCACCAGCGCCCGAGGCGGGCGCTCACGACCGACAGCGCGGCGGGTCCGGCGGTGGAGGTGCGCAGCACCGTGTCGCCGAGCCTCACGGCTGTCGCGCCCGCCTGCGCGAACGCGGCGAGCTCCTCGGGCGTGATCCCGCCCTCGGGACCCACCACGAGCACGACATCCGACGCCGGGTCGAGCGGCACCTGCGACAGCGGCGTCTCGGCCGTCGGCTCGAGCACGAGGAGCGTCCCGGCCCGGGAAGCGAGCTCACGGGTCGTCACCGGGGCGTTCACGGCGGGGACCCAGGCGCGGTGCGCCTGCTTCGCGGCCTCTCGCACGATGGCGGTCCAGCGGGCGACGCCCTTCGCCGCCTTCGCGGCATCCCAGCGCGACACACTCCGCGCCGCCTGCCACGGGACGATCTCGTCGACGCCCAGCTCGGTGGCCGCCTGTACGGCCAGCTCGTCGCGGTCGCCTTTCGCGAGCGCCTGGACGAGCACCACGCGCTGGACCGGGGGCCCGACCTCGCGCCGAGCCTCGACGCGCACGGCCACCTGCTGGGGCGAGGCTGCCTCGACTGTCCCCTCCAGCCACGCGCCGCGACCGTCGCCGACCGTCACGGCTTCGCCGACCCGGACACGGCGCACGACGGCGGCGTGGTGAGCCTCCGCTCCGCTGAGACGCACGACATCGCCCGGCACCTCACGGAGGGGGTCGTCGACGAGGAAGTGGAGAGCCATGGCGGATCAGCCGTTGCGGAAGCGGTCGCGGAGCTTGGAGAAGAGGCCCTGATGGAACTCGGCGAGCTGCGGCGGTGGTGCCTTCGTCTTGCGGGCGAAGTCCTCGATGAGGGCGCGCTGCTTCGCGTCCAGCCGTGTCGGCGTGACGACGTGGATGCCCACGCGGAGGTCGCCGCGCTGACCGCCCCGCAGCGGAGTGATCCCCCGGCCCTTCACTGTGAGCACCTCGCCCGACTGCACACCGGCGCGGACATCGAGGTCGACGGTTCCGTCGAGCGACTCGATCGTCGCCGACGTGCCGAGGATCGCGTCGGGCATCGACACTTCGAGCGTTGCGAGAAGGTCGTCGCCCTCGCGGCTGAACACGTCGTGAGCAGTGACGGTCACCTCGAGGTAGAGGTCGCCGTTCGGGCCGCCCGCGGGGCCGACCTCGCCCGAACCGGGCAGCTGGAGGCGCAGACCGGTCTCGACACCGGCCGGGATGTCGACCGACACGGTGCGGCGTGCACGCACACGTCCCTGGCCGGCGCAGGTGCCGCACGGGTACGGGATGGTCGTGCCGTAGCCCTGGCACGTCGTGCACGGCTGAGAGGTCACGACGTTGCCGAGGAGGCTGCGCACCGTGCGCTGGACCTGGCCCGATCCGTGGCAGATGTCGCACGTGACGGGCTGGGTGCCCGGCTGGCAGCACGAGCCCTGACACGTCTCGCACAGCACGGCCGTGTCGACCTCGACGTCGCGGTGCGCACCGAAGATCACATCGCCCAGGTCGAGCGTCACCCGCACGAGGGCGTCCTGACCGCGCTCCCGGCGTGACCGTGGGCGCCCCGTACGGGCTCCGCCCCCGCCGAAGAACGCCTCGAACACATCGCCGAAGCCCCCGAAACCGCCGCCGCCGAACGGGCTGCCGTCGTCGCCGCCGAGGTCGTACCGCTGGCGCTGCTCGGGGTCGCTCAGCACGTCGTACGCGTGCGTGACGAGTTTGAACCGCTCCGCCGCGTCCTCGCCGGGGTTGACGTCGGGGTGCAGTTCGCGCGCCAGACGCCGGTACGCCTTCTTGATCTGGTCGGGGGTCGCGTCGCGCGGCACCCCGAGTACCTCGTAGTGGTCAGCCACAATCGCCTTTCCTGCCCCTCAGGGCGCGGGTCTCCTGCCGGTGCTCAGTGAGACTTATCGTCGTCGTCGAGCAATCGGCTCAGATAGTGCGCGACGGCGCGGACCGCCGCGAAGTTAGTGGGATAGTCCATGCGGGTGGGGCCCAGCAGGCCCACGCGCGCACGAGTTCCGGTGGCGTCGTAGTCGCCGGCGATCACGGTCGCCTCCGGCAGACCGAACGCCTCGTTCTCCCGTCCGATGCTCGCAGCGAGCCCGTGCTCGTCGGCGACCATCTCCCCCATCAGCCGCAGCAGGGTGACCTGCTCCTCGATGGCCTCGAGGAGCGGGTAGATGCTCCCCCGGAAGTCGGATTCGCGTCGCGCGAGCGTGGCGCTGCCCGCCATCACGAGCTTGTCCTGGCGGAACTCCTCGAGCTCTTCGGCGACGATGCGGGCCACCGTGCGGACGGCCTCGTTGAAACGCGTGCTCTCGGGCGGCCGCGCGAGGACCTCGGCGAGCGTCAGGGCTCCCTCACGCACGCTCTTGCCCGTGACGAGTTCGGCGATCGCGAGCTTGACCCGCGCGGCTTCGCTCTCGTCGAGCTCATCTCGCAGGAAGGCGAGACGCTGCGACACGCGGCCGGTGTCGGTGACGACGATGACGACGATGCGGCTCGCCCCGAGGTGGACGAACTCGACGTGCGACACGTTGGCCTGCGCGAACGACGGATACTGCACGATCGCGACCTGGCCGGTGAGCTGCGTGAGCGAGCGGACCGTGCGCACGAGGAGGTCGTCGAGGTCGACGGGTCCGTCGAGGAACGACGTGATCGCCGCCCGCTGGGCGGAGGTCAGCGGACGGAGTTCGGCGAGGTGGTCGACGAAGACGCGGTATCCCTTGTCGGTCGGCACGCGACCCGACGACGTGTGGGGCGCGGCGATGAGCTCCTCGTCTTCGAGCAGAGCCATGTCGTTGCGGATCGTGGCGGCAGACACGCCGAACTGATGGCGATCGACGATCGACTTGCTGCCGACGGGCTCGTGCGTTTCGACGTAGTCCTGCACGATGGCCCGAAGGACCTGCAGTCCGCGTTCCGAGACCATGATCCTCCTCTGCTGGCACTCCCGAGTCCTGAGTGCCAATTCTAGCGCGCGGCGCTGAGCATGACGCGGTGACGCGGCGCTAGACGGTGAGCGCCCGCACGACCGCGTCCGCCAGGAGCCGGCCGCGCCGGGTGAGGACCACGCGCCCGCGAAGCGCCGAAGGGCCGTCGATCAGACCGTCGGCGATGAGCGAGGCGACAGCGTGTCGGCCTTCGCCGGTGAGCTCGGAGACGGACAGCCCCTCGGCGATGCGGGAGCGCAGCAGCACGTTCTCGAGGCGTCGTGCCGCCTCGTCGGGTCGCTCGCGTCCCGCGGCCGGCGAGTGGCCGGCGGCGAGGCGCTGCGCATACGCGGCGGGATGCTTGACGTTCCACCACCGAAGGCCTCCCACGTGGCTGTGGGCTCCCGGCCCGTAGCCCCACCAATCGGCGCCGTGCCAGTACGCGAGGTTGTGTCGTGAGCGCTGCGAGGGGTCGCGTGCCCAGTTCGACACCTCGTACCAGTCGTACCCGGCCTCCCCGAGCGTCGTATCGACCAGCTCGTACATGTCCGCCTGGATGTCGTCGTCGGGTGCCACGACCTCGCCGCGCCGAATCTGACGCTCGAGCTTCGTGCCCTCCTCGATGATGAGGGCGTACGCCGACACGTGGTCGGGCGCAGCGACACCGCCTCCTCGACCGAGCGCCGCCAATCCTCGAGGCTCTCCCCCGGCGCTCCGTAGATGAGGTCGACGCTCACGGCGAGTCCCGCGGCGCGGGCCGCGGCGACGGCCGTCGCCACGTTCTCCGGGTCGTGCGTGCGGTCGAGCGCGGCGAGGACGTGCGGGACGGCCGACTGCATGCCGATCGACAGGCGCGTGACTCCGGATCCGGCCAGTTCGTCGGCCATCGCAGGCGTGACGGTGTCGGGGTTCGCTTCGACGGTGACCTCCGCTCCGGCGGCGAGGCCGAAGGCGTCACGCACGCCCTGCAGCATGCGTGCGAGGTCGCCCGCGGGAAGGAGCGTCGGCGTGCCGCCGCCGAAGAACACGGTCGTGGCGGGACGCAGGTCGCCGCGCTCCCCCAGCACGCGCATCGACAGGCTGATCTCCCGCAGCACCTCGTCGGCGTAGGAATCCTGGCGCGCGCCACGGAGTTCCGTGGCGGTGTAGGTGTTGAAGTCGCAGTAGCCGCAGCGCACGCGGCAGAACGGCACGTGCAGGTAGACGCCGAACGCGGTGTGGGGCGACACGTCCACGTCGGACGGCAGGGACCCGTCGACGGGAGCGGGATCGCCGAGAGGAAGGGCCGAACCCATCAGGACGGCGTCGCGTACAGCGGCGAGATGGCGCGCAGGTAGCCCTGGAAGAGCTCACGGCGGCGCCGCTTCACGAGGGGCGGCATGAGGCGGTACAACGCCGCGATGGGGCGGTCGAAAGCCCGGACGGTGAACCAGACCTCGTCGCTGTCGTTCCAGTCGAGGACGAAGGACTCCTCGCCACTGACGACCGAGCCGTCGACCGTGCCCAGGCCGTAGCCCACGCGACGCGGCTCTTCGATGACGTAGATGACCCGAAGCTCAGCGTCGGCGCGGAGCCCGCGCACGCGACCGTGCACGTGGACCGTGGTGCCCGCACCCACGTAGGGCGTGCCGTCGGCGTCGAATCGCTGCTCGGCCTCCAGCCGGCTGGGGGTGAGCGGGGAGCCTTCGGCGTCGAAGCTGACGCCGGAGTACATGGGGCCCGAGGCGGGTCGCACGTCGGAGACGCTCAAGCCCGCTCCGCGCAGCGGCGCCCACGAGAGGAGGGCATCGGCCGACGTGGCGAAGCGCGCCTCGCCGCTGCCGATGCGCCAGGTGGCCTCAGCGGGAACGCTCTTCTCGGGCGGATAGCCCATGAGATCGGCGGCGCGCGTCGCTCCGACGGCGGCGTAGTCGACCGTTCCGTCCTGGAAGCTTCCGCGGCGCATACGACCAGCCTATCCTCGCCGTCGACCGGCTACTTCTTGTCCTTGCCTTCGACATCGCCCGACAGCGCCGCGATGAAGGCCTCCTGGGGCACTTCGACGCGCCCGACCATCTTCATGCGCTTCTTGCCCTCCTTCTGCTTCTCGAGGAGCTTGCGCTTGCGGGTGATGTCGCCGCCGTAGCACTTAGCGAGCACGTCCTTGCGGATGGCGCGGATGTTCTCGCGGGCGATGATGCGGGCGCCGATCGCGGCCTGGATCGGCACCTCGAACTGCTGGCGAGGGATGAGCTTGCGCAGACGCTCGGTCATCATCGTGCCGTACGCGTAAGCCTTCTCGCGGTGGACGATCGAGCTGAACGCGTCGACCTTCTCGCCCTGCAGCAGGATGTCGACCTTCACGAGGTCCGCCGTCTGCGACCCGGCGGGCTCGTAGTCGAGACTCGCGTAGCCCTGCGTGCGGCTCTTCAGGTGATCGAAGAAGTCGAAGACGATCTCACCGAGCGGCATGTTGTAGCGCAGCTCCACCCGGTCCTCACTGAGGTAGTCCATGCCGAGCAGAGTGCCGCGACGCCCCTGGCACAGCTCCATGACCGTCCCGACGTAGTCCTTCGGGAGCAGGATGCCGACCTTGACGACCGGCTCGGACACCTCGGCCACGCGACCGTCGGGATACTCGCTGGGGTTCGTGACGGTCACCGTCTCGCCGGTGTCGGTGGTGACGGAGTAGGTCACCGACGGTGCCGTCGTGATGAGGTCGAGGCCGAACTCCCGCGACAGGCGCTCCGTGATGATCTCGAGGTGGAGGAGACCGAGGAATCCGCAGCGGAAGCCGAAGCCGAGGGCCACTGAAGTCTCGGGCTCGTACTGCAGCGAGGCATCGGACAGCTTGAGCTTGTCGAGTGCCTCGCGCAGCTCGGCGTAGTCGCTGCCGTCGATCGGGTAGATGCCCGAGAACACCATCGGCTTCGGGTCGGTGTATCCCGGGAGGGCTTGGGTGGCGGGCTTGCGGTGGGTCGTGATGGTGTCGCCGACCTTCGACTGGCGCACGTCCTTCACACCGGTGATCAGGTAGCCCACTTCGCCGACGCCGAGTCCCTTCGTCGGTACGGGCTCGGGGCTCGACACCCCGATCTCGAGGAGGTCGTGCGTCGCGCGGGTCGACATCATCTGGATGCGCTCGCGCGGCTCGAGCTTGCCGTCGACCATGCGGACGTAGGTGACCACACCTCGGTAGGAGTCGTACACCGAGTCGAAGATCATGGCGCGCGCGGGCGCGGTCGGATCGCCCACCGGCGCGGGGATCTGCTCCACGATCCGGTCGAGCAGCTCCTCGACGCCCACACCGGTCTTGCCGCTGACGCGCAGCACGTCTTCGGGGCGGCCGCCGATGAGTCCGGCGAGTTCGGCGGCGAACTTGTCGGGGTCGGCCGCAGGCAGGTCGATCTTGTTCAGCACGGGGATGATGTGCAGGTCGTTCTCGAGCGCCAGGTAGAGGTTGGCGAGCGTCTGCGCCTCGATGCCCTGCGCGGCGTCGACGAGCAGGATGGCGCCTTCGCAGGCGGCGAGCGACCTGCTCACCTCGTAGGTGAAGTCGACGTGACCCGGCGTGTCGATCATGTTGAGCGCGAAGGTGCCGTCGGCCGTGGCCCACGGCATGCGCACCGCCTGCGACTTGATGGTGATGCCGCGCTCGCGCTCGATGTCCATGCGGTCGAGGTACTGCGCGCGCATGTCGCGGTCGGAGACGACCCCGGTGATCTGCAGCATGCGGTCGGCCAGCGTCGACTTGCCGTGGTCGATGTGAGCGATGATGCAGAAATTACGGATCTTCTCGGGCGGGGTCGCTGCCGGCTCGAGAGGCGTGAGTGCGCGCGGTGACATGTCTCGGGAAGTCTACCGGCGAACCCGGCGACGTCCCGCCCCGGAGGCAGCCGGAGTGCCGAGCGGGCGCGAACCCTAGGCGATGCCGAAGGGACACGCCAGGGACAGCGAGCATGAGAAAGAGTTAACCGATCTGACACTTGTCGTGGCACGACTGCGCCCATGATGCTCAATGCGGCGGCCGATCCCTGCGCGATCCTCCCACGCGCGCGGACCGCCACAGGAGACGACGTGACGCACGCTGCAGCCATCCCCGCCCCTGGACTCCCCCGCTCCCGCAGGATCGCCGTGCTGTCCGCGGTCGCTGTCGTGGCTGCGGGCCTCGCCGCTGCCCCGCCGGCGACGGCCGCCGTGAGCGCCGAAGCCGACGTGGTCATCTCGGAGGTGTACGGCGGCGGTGGGAACTCCGGAGGAGCGTTCAACCGCGACTTCGTCGAGTTGGCGAACGTGTCGGACACCCCCGTCGACTTGTCGGGCTGGAGCGTGCAGTACGCGTCCGCGGGTGGCGGCACATGGCAGGTCACGGCACTCGGCGACGTCGAACTGCCCGCAGGTGAGCGGCTGCTGATCGGCCAGGCGTACGGCGACAATCGCACGCTCCCGGCGATCACGGCCGACGTGGAGGGCACCATTCCGCTGAGCGGAAGCCAGGGGAAGGTCGCGCTGGTCGAGGCCACGGCGGCGCTGTCGGGATCGACGGGCCTGGTCGAGTCGCCACAGGTGGTCGACTTCGTCGGCTGGGGTGCGGCAAGCCACTATGCGGGCTCGGCGCCGGCTCCCGCGACCTCGAACGCGACGAGCGTCTCGCGCAACGGCGACGCCGCCAACACCGCCGACAACGGGGCGGACTTCACAGCGGGCGCCCCGACCCCCGAGGGCCTCGGCGAAGGTCCGACACCGACACCGACCCCCACCCCGACACCGACCCCCACCCCGACCGACCAGCCGGACCCTGCGCAGGCGACGATCGCCGAGATCCAGGGAACGGGCGATGCGTCTGCGCTGCTCGGGTCTGCCGTCACGACCACCGGCGTCGTGACGGCCCACTACGGCACGGGCGGTTACGACGGGTACGTGCTCCAGACGCCCGGCACGGGCGGCGCGATCGATCTGGCGACGCACACGGCATCGGACGCCATCTTCGTGTCGTCACCCGCCACGACCGGCGATGTCGCGCTCGGCGACACCGTCGAGGTGACGGGGACGGTCGCCGAGCGCAGCGGTCTCACGCAGCTCATCGTCGCCGCCGGAGCCGCGACCGTCGTCGACGACGCGGCGGCGCCCCTCCCCGCCTCCGTCGCATGGCCGCGGTCGGCCGCCGAGCGCGAGACCCTCGAGTCGATGCTCATCGAGCCGCAGGGCGCCTTCACGGTGAGCAACACGTACGCCACCAACCAGTACGGGGAGGTCGGGCTCGCGGCAGGCGACCGCCCGCTCCGACAGCCGACCGACATCGCGCGGCCGGGATCGGACGAGGCTGCGGACGTCGCCGCCGACAACGCCGCTCGCTCGGTCACCCTCGACGACGGATCGACCACCAACTTCCTGAGCGCCGCCAACAGCGGCCGCACGCCCGCGTACGTCTCGCTGGTGGAGCCGATCGTCGTCGGCGCGGCGGTGAGCTTCACGGCGCCGCTCATCGTCGACTTCCGCAACGGACTCTGGAAGCTCAACCCCACCGAACCGCTCATCGGAGACGGCACGGGCACCGACAGCGTGACCTTCGCCGACCCGCGCACCGCGGCCCCTGAGCCCGTCGGCGGCGACGTGTCGATGGCGTCGTTCAACGTCCTCAACTACTTCACGACGCTCGGCAGCGACGACGCCTCCTGCGTCGCGTACACCGATCGCTTCGGCGACGGTGTCACGGTCCGAGACGGCTGCGCGCAGCGCGGCGCGTGGGACGCCGCCGACCTCGACCGTCAGCAGGACAAGCTCGTCGCGGCCATCACGGCGCTCGACGCGGATGTCGTCGGTCTCATGGAGATCGAGAACTCCGCGGCGCTCGGGGAGACCCCCGACGAGGCGACGGCCACGCTCGTCGCGGCGCTCAACGCGGTCGGCGGCGACAACGAGCCCGAATGGGCGTACGTGGCGTCGTCCGCCGACCTTCCTCCGGTGGCGGAGCAGGACGTGATCACCAACGCGATCATCTACCGCCCGTCGGCGCTGACCCCCGTGGGCGACGCCCGCGCTCTCGGTGACCAGAGCGGCGACGGCGAGGCCTTCGGCAACGCGCGGGAGCCGATCGGCCAGGTGTTCGAGCCCGTGGGGGGCGGTGAACCCTTCCTGTTCGTCGTGAACCACTTCAAGTCGAAGGGGTCTGCCGGCCCCTGGCCGGGCGACGCCGACACCGGCGACGGTCAGGGCGCCTCGAACGAGTCGCGCGTGCGCCAGGCGACCGCGCTGCGCGACTGGGTCACGGACATCCGCGGCGACGTCGACGCCGTCGCCCTCGCGGGTGACTTCAACTCGTACGGCAGAGAAGACCCCCTGCAGGTGCTCTACGACGACGGCTACACCGACGTCGAACAGCACTTCGAGGTCTCGACCCCGTCGTACAGCTTCTCGGGGCTGTCTGGCTCGCTCGACCACGTGCTGCTGAACGAGGCGGCGCTGCGCCGCGCCACGGGCGCCGACGTCTGGAACATCAACTCCGGCGAGTCGGTCGCGCTCGAGTACAGCCGCTTCCGCACCCATGGCACGGAGTTCTACGCGGCCGATGTGTACCGATCGAGCGACCACGACCCGGTGCTCGTCGGCCTGGAGGCGGAGGCTGCGCCCGTCGAGCTGACGCTTCTCGGCATCAACGACTTCCACGGTCGCATCGACGCCAACACGGTCGCGTTCGCCGGCACCGTCGAGCAGCTGCGCGAGGCGGCCTCCGGGCCGACGGTGTTCGTCTCGGCGGGAGACAACATCGGTGCGTCGCTGTTCGCCTCGTCGATCGCCGAGGACAAGCCGACGATCGATGTGCTCAACGCCCTCGAGCTGAAGGGCACCGCCGTCGGCAACCACGAGTTCGACCGTGGCTGGGGCGACCTCGAAGGTCGGGTCACGGAGCTGTCGGACTACCCGCAGCTCGGGGCGAACGTGTACCTCGCGGGCACGGACAGCCCGGCGCTCCCCGAGTACGAGCTCGTCGAGGCGGACGGTCTCACGGTGGGGCTCATCGGCGCCGTCACCGAGGAGACACCCTCGCTCGTCTCGCCGGCGGGCATCACCGCGCTCGAGTTCGGCGACCCGGTGGAGGCCGTCAACCGCGTCGCAGCCGAACTGTCGGACGGTAATGCGGCCAACGGCGAGGCCGACGTGCTGGTCGCTCTGTACCACGAGGGTGCGGGCTTCGGCACACCCGACGGCAGCACTCTCGAAGAGGAGGTCGCCGACGGCGGCGCATTCGCCGCGATCGTGAACGACACGAGCGCCGAGGTCGACGCGATCTTCACCGGGCACACGCACAAGCAGTATGCGTGGACCGCTCCGGTGCCCGGAACCGAGCGCACCCGGCCGATCGTGCAGACCGGCTCGTACGGCGCGACGATCGGCGAAGTGGTGCTGACGCTCGACCCCGCCACCGGCGATGTCTCCGCGCACACGGAGCGACTCGTGACGCGCACCACCGTCCCCCGGGACGAGCTCATCGCGGCGTACCCCCGTGTCGCAGAGGTGGCCGAGATCGTCGCAGCCGCGCAGGATGCCGCCGACGAGATCGGCGACACCGCGGTGGGCGAGGTCTCGGCCGACATCACGACCGCATTCGCGGGTGGCTCCTACGTCGACGGCGTGTGGACGGGAGGCACGCGCGACGACCGCGGCTCGGAGTCGGCTCTGGGGAACACGGTGGCGAACATGCTCCGCGACGAGCTGTCGGCACTCCCGCAGGGTGCGCAGATCGGCGTGACCAACCCAGGCGGTCTCCGTGCGGAGCTGTGGGACACGCAGGCGGAGTTCGAGGCCGATGCGGTGGAGACCCTGCCGGACGGCACGATCTCGTACGGCCAGGCCCGGGCCGTGCTGCCCTTCAACAACACGCTGGCACTGGTCACCCTCACGGGCGCGCAGTTCACGACGATGCTGGAGCAGCAGTGGCAGCGGAATGCCGACGGCACCGTCCCCTCGCGCGCCTACCTGCAGCTCGGGCTGTCGGACAACGTCTCGTACACGTTCGACGCCACCGCGCCGGAAGGATCGCGGGTGACGTCGGTCACCGTCGACGGGGCCCCGATCGACCCCGAGGCCTCCTACCGCATCGGCACGTTCTCGTTCCTGGCAGCCGGCGGTGACAACTTCCGCATCTTCCAGGACGGCGACGCCTACATCGACACGGGCCTCCTCGATTACGAGGCGTGGATCGACTACATCGCCGACGGCTCGCCGCTCGCTCCCGACTTCGGCAAGCACGCCGTCGAGGTGCGCGGTGTGCCCGAGACCGTGACGCCGGGACAGACCGTGTCGTTCGACGTGGCGGGCCTCGACATGACGAGCCGGGGAGCTCCCGAGAACACCACCCTCCGCGCCACGGTCGGCGACGCCGACCTCGGCGAGGTCGCGGTGTCGGGAGGCGCTGCCACCGTCTCGATCACGTTGCCCGGCGGTCTTGCGGACGGCACCGCCGTCGTCACCCTCACGGCTCCCGATTCGGGAACCGTCGTGAACGTGCCGCTGACCGTGGAGGCCGGGCCGGTCGTCGACGCGCAGCAGACCACGACCGACCTGTACGCCGTGCTCCCGGTGCACATCAACCGGCTGCTGCCGACGACGCTCGTCGCGGTCGTCGACCAGGCCGAGGGCACACCGGAGGGAGTGGTCGAGTTCCGCGAGGGCGACACCGTCGTGGCGACAGCCGCCGTGAAGCGCGGGATCGCCACGCACAGGCTCGGCACGCTCAGCCGCGGCACGCATCGCTACACGGCGGTCTTCGTGCCCGATGACCCAACGGTGTCGGAGGGGTCGACCAGCGGCAGCGTGCGCGTGCGCGTCGTCCTCTGAGTCGCGGCCCGCGGGAGGGGCCCTCACCGGCTCTCTCCCGCGGCGTGTCCGTGCGCGCTCGTAGGCTGGAGGCATGGTGACGCAGGCGGTCTTCGTGCACGGCATCCGCACGTCTGCGACCATGTGGCGCGCCCAGCTCGCCCACCTGCGGGAGCGCGGCGTCGATGCCGTCGCGGTGGATCTTCCCGGCCACGGCACACGCCTTGGCGAGACATTCACGCTCGAAGGCGCGTTCGAGACGATCGACGAGGCCGTGCACTCGGCCGCCGCTCGGGGCCCGGTCCTGCTCGTCGGTCACTCGATGGGGGGTCTGGTCTCGATCGACTACGCCGGTCGCGAAGACCGCCCGCCCATCGACGCGTTCATCGCCGCATCGTGCACGGCGCTCCCCCGCGGTGTCGGACTGGCCACCTACCGCGCCCTCGCGCGCGGCTTCGATCGACTCCCCCGACGCGGCCAGGGGATCGCCGACTGGGTGCTCGATCGCACGCTCCCCCAGGAGACCCGCATGGACTTCGGTGCGGGCGGCTACGCCTACGACGCGCAGGACGTCGCTCTGCGCAGCCTCTCCGTGCTCGACCTTCTCGCTGCGCTCCGCCGCATCGATGTGCCCACGTGGTTCGTCAACGGCCAGTACGACCAGCTCCGCGTCCACGAGCGCCTGTTCACCACGGTCCTACCCGACGCCGAGCTGATCGTCGTCCCGCGGACCTCCCACCTCGTCACCGCGATGCGACCGCGGGTGTTCAACGCGCTCCTCGACCTCGCGATCGCCACGCTGGAGTCACGCGACGGGTGACCCGCGGCGGTCGCGCTCGCGTGCGCGCAGCGCCAGCGTCATCAGCCCGCCCATCGCCGAGAGCACGCCGCCCGCCGTGAACAGCAGCCAGAAGTCGCCCGCCATCGCGACGAGAAGCGCTCCGATGAGCGGCCCCAGCAACTGCCCGAGGCTCGCGGCGACGTTGACGAAGCCGAGGTCGCGCGCATGGTCATCGGGGAAGGGCAGCACGTCGGCGGCCAGCGCGAGCCCCACCGACATGTATGCGCCGTACCCGATGCCGAGCAAGGACGCTGAGATCATCGCCGTCGTGAGCGTCGGCGCTGCCGCGAGCAGGAACGAAGCCGTCGCCTGAACGAGCGCCGCGATCACGATCGGCATCACGCGTCTGCCGGTGCGGTCGGAGACGCGTCCGCCGACGATCGACGCGGCGACCACGAACACGGTGTAGATCACGATGAGCAGCAGCAGTTCGTCCTCGGCCGTTCCGGGGTCTCGGTCGAGCCCGTAGAGCAGGAAGAAGAGGAGGAGACCTGTGCCGAGCGCATTGCCGAGGTTTACAACCAGCCGCCCGGAGAGCAGCCAAACGAAATCGCGGTCGCGCAGCGCCGCCGTGCGGTCGCGGAGGCTCCGCGCAGCGCGCGCGGCGCGCGCGGAGGCGGGAGCAGGCGGGTCGGGCAGGAGAAGCGCCGCGGTCACCCCGCCGACGGCGAGGAACGCGGCCAGCACGAGATAGCTCTCGACCACGCCGAGGCCGAGGAGGACGATCGCGCCGACGCCGATCACGATGCCGACGGCCTGCGACGATGCCACGGCCGCCGAAGCCGTGCCCCGCTGCGTCGTGAGCTGGTCGGCGATCATCGCGGTGAAGGCCGATCCCGCGGTCGCCGCACCGACCGACACCCCCACCCATGCGACGCCCACTCCCCACACGATCGCCCCCCGAGGACCGTCGACGAGGGCGAGGCCCACGAGCGAGACGACGGACAGAGCGACCCCCGCGACGGCCCACGGCCGACGGCGTCCGCGTCGACCTCCGGTGCGGTCTGACAGGCCTCCGGCGACCGGTCCGGCGATCACGGCAGCGATGCCGCCGACGCCGAGCACGAGCCCGGACCACACGACGCCCGCGATCCATCCGTCGGCATCGTCGGGCGTGTTGAGCTGCAACGGGATGAGAAGCTGCAGAGGGGTGAGCTGCACGGTCCACAGCGCCAGCCAAGCCAGGGTGAACAGCGCGAACCATCCGGCCCCGACGCGACGCGTGCCGCCGCTCATGCGCGCACTCTCGCGATGAGGTCGCGGTACCAGACGAAGGATGCCTTGGGCGTCCGCACCGACGTGCGGTGGTCGACATGGACGATGCCGAAGCGCTGGGTGAACCCCTCGGCCCATTCGAAGTTGTCGAGCAGGGACCACACCGTGTACTCGCGGACGTCGACCCCGGCGCGGAGGGCGTCTCCGACGGCGGCCACGTGGCGCGAGAGGTACTCGATGCGCGGATGGTCGTCGAGCACGTGATCCACGGTCGCGGGCTCGGGGAACGAGGCCCCGTTCTCTCCGATGACCAGCGGAGGCAGCGCCGAGCCGTAGCGATCCCGCAGCTGCAGGAGGACCTCCGACAGCGCTTCGGGGACGATCGGCCACCCGAACCCGGTGACCGGCGCATCGGGCATCGGCAGCAGCTCGAAGGGGATCGGGCTTCCGGGTGAGGCAGCACCGACGCGTGTCGGGTTGTAGAAGTTCACGCCGTAGAAGTCGCTGGGTGCCCCGATGAGCGCGAGGTCGCCGTCTGCGACCGGCTGGGGCGGGAGGCCGAGGACCTCGAGATCGGGGTAGGCGCCGGTGATCACGGGATCGGCGAACAGACAGTTGTGCAGGACGTCGTAGATCCCGGCCGCGGCGAGGTCTTCCGGTCGCTCGGATGCGGGCACGACGGCCGTGTGGTTGTTGACGATTCCGACCTCGCCGGCCCTCGCGTCGCGGATGACGCGCTGAGCGATCCCGTGCGCGAGCAGCTGATGATGCACGGTCGGGAGCGCATTGAAGAGAAGTTCGCGTGCGGGGGCGAGTTCCCCGACGGCGTACCCCTGAAGCGTCGTCGACACCGGTTCGTTGATCGTGTACCAGTTCCGCACCCGGTCGCCGAGGGCGCGCACGACGTGCTGCGCGTAGTCGCCCAGCCGCAGGGCGGTCTCTCGGCGGAGCCAGCCCCCGTTCCGTTCGAGCGCCGACGGCAGGTCCCAGTGGTAGAACGTGACGAACGGGGTGATCCCCGCGTCGAGCAGGGCATCGACCATGCGGGAGTACTCATCGAGCGCCGCCTGGTCGGCGGGGCCGTGCCCCTCGGGCTGCACCCGCACCCACGACGTCGAGAAGCGGTAGCGATCGACCCCGAGCGTGGCCAGCAGCGCGACATCCTCGCTCCACCGGTGCCAGCTGTCGGGACCGGGTTCGCCGGTCGTGCCGTCGATGACGCGCCCGGGGGTGTCGACGAAATCGTCCCAGATGCTGCGGCCTCGTCCTCCGGCACATCGAGCCCCCTCGACCTGGAACGCGGCCGTCGCGGCAGACCACCGAAAGGTGTGGTCGAAGGGCGTCAGGTCGAGAGGCGGGGTACCGGATGCCACGGCGTCTCCTTCGGGGCGCCTCGTCGCGCCGTCGTTTCGGGTGAGACGATCATGCCGTACAGGTGGTGGGGTCGGCCATCTCTTCTGCCGCCGCCGGCGCGTGCGACCCCTGTCGCAGGGGGAACGCCGAAACCTGGTAGACTCGGGTTTTGGCTTGCGTGTGGGCTTCTCCCTCACACGACCGCCGTGCGACAGCCCTCTCTTGTCACTCGGCACATCCACCGAAACTCCGAACGAAAGAACCGTCGAACGTGGCGAACATCAAGTCGCAGATCAAGCGCAACAAGACCAACGAGAAGGCGCACGAGCGCAACAAGGCCGTCAAGAGCGAGCTCAAGACCGAGGTGCGCCGCACCCGTGAGGCCATCGCCGCCGGCGACAAGGCCGCCGCCGAGCTGGCTCTCGCGAAGGCGACCAAGAAGCTCGACAAGGCCGTCAGCAAGGGCATCATTCACGAGAACCAGGCGGCGAACCGCAAGTCGGCGATCGCGAAGCAGGTCTCTGCTCTCTGAGCCTCTTACACGTCAGAAGGCCCGCTCCCGTCAGGGACGGGCCTTCTTCGTTTCCGCCTCACGTCACGCCGCCTGCGCACCGAGGGGACGACGCTCGCGGCGGGCGGTCGTCGCGGGGCAGGTGCTCCGGGCTGCTCAGGCGCCGTACGGGGCGCGGGTGGCGATGACGGTCACCAGACGCTCGACCGCGAACACGGAATCCCGCGAGCCGCCCTTCACCTCGGCGTCGGCCCGGGCCGCAGCCTGGATGGCCATGCTCAGTGAGGCTTCGTTCCATCCGGTGAGGTCGCGGCGGGCGCGATCGACCTGCCAGTCCTTCATTCCCAGGCGAGCGGCCAGAGCAGACGCCGGTTCGCGTGATCCGGCCACACGTGCCATCGTCCGCAGCTTCGACGCGATCGCGGCGACGAGCGGAACGGGGTCGGCGCCGCTCGCGAGCGCATGCCGGAGGGTGACGAGGGCTTCTCCGTAGCGCCCGGCGATCGCCGTGTCGGCGACGGCGAACGCGGTGGTCTCCACTCGTCCCCCGTAGTAACGCTCGACGATCTCCGCGGTGATGTCGCCCGCGACATCAGCGATCAGCTGCTGGCAGGCTGCGGCGAGTTCCGTGAGATCGTCGGCGAACGCGCTGACGAGTGCTCGGAGGCCCGCCGGAGCGATGCGCTTGCGTGCCGCCTGGAACTCGCCCGACGCGAAGTCGTAGCGGTCGGAGTCGCGCTTGATCGCCGGGCACGCGATCTCCACTCCCCCGCCCGTACCGGAGCGGATGGCGTCGAGCAGCTTCTTGCCGCGGACGCTCGCGCCGGTGTGGCGCAGCAGGACGGTTGCCCCGTCTTGTGGAGCTTCGAGGTAGGCCAGGGCTTCGGTGAGGAAGGCATCGGAGCATTTCTCGACACCGGCCACGCGCACCAGCCGCGGCTCGCCGAAGAGTGAGGGCGATGTGAGTCCGAGCAGCGAGCCCGCTCCATAGTCGTCGGCGCGCAGGTCGGAGACCTCGAGGCTCGGGTCTTCGGCGCGCAGGAAGTCGCGGATCCCGGCCGACGCGCGTTCCGCGCAGACCTCTTCGGGACCCGAGACGAGGACGATCGGGGCAGGCTGGGGCGAGCGCCAGGAGATCTGCGGAATCGCCGTCGCCGAACGAGCAGCCGGTCTCCGCGTTGTCGCCATGATTCCAGCCTACCGAGGAGGTTCGACACTGCGTTCGCGCCAGACATGGAGCGTGGAAGCGGTGGCCTGTGCACCGGCGCCGTCCGCCGCGGGGGCGGACGTCCACAGCGCGACGGCACCTCCCCGGTCGGTGCGGGCGATGCGTGTGCCCGCATCCGCGAGGAGCGCGAGTGTCTCTTCGCGAGGATGCCCGTAGGTGTTCTCCCCCACCGACACGAGGGCCAGAGACGCCGCAATCCGCGTGTAGAGCGGGGCGAACTGGTCGGCGCTGCCATGATGAGCGACCTTCACGACGTCGTACGGGCCCCTCACGCGCGCCGCCAGCGAGGCCTGCGGATCGGCGGAGAGGTCGCCGAGGAGCACCACGCGAGGCACCGCTCCCCCGGTGAATTCGACGACGATGCTGGCATCGTTGCCGCTGAACGGCGCGTGCGGGCCGAGGGGCCACAGTACCCGCCACGAGCTGTCGCCGAGTCGCCCCGCGAGGCCCGTGCGCGCCGCGATGGTGCGCGCGCCCCCTCGCGCGATCGCGCCGACGATCGCCGCCGAGTCGCGGTCGGGGGCAGGCCCGTGGAGCGCGACGTCGACTCGGCCTTCGACCGCCGGGAGGCCACCGCGGTGGTCGAGGTCGAAGTGCGTGAGCACGAGGAGGTCGATGTGCTCGACGCCGAAGCGATCCAGACATCGGTTCAGCGGCTCGGGAGCGGGGCCGGTGTCGATGAGGGCCACGCGGCCGGAAGACCGGATGAGGACGGCGTCGCCTTGGCCCACGTCGCACGCCGCGATGGACCACTGCCGGGGGATGCGCTGGCGATCCACGGTGTCGAGGATCGGGCCTGCCGCCAGGACGCACCCGGCGGTGACCGCGAGGACGAAGACGGCCGGGCGCCGTCCGCGGGTGAGAGGGCCGGCGCGGACGGTCACCGAGAGCACGGCGGCTCCCACCGTCATCAGCGCGACTGCTCCCGCCCACCCTTGCCACCAGGGCACGGCGTTGCCGGGGAGATCGCTGACGACGGTCGCGGTGGCGGCGATCCAGGACGCGGGCAGCCAGGCCAGTGCGGTGACGCCCGCCGAGAGCACGGGGATCCCGGCGGTGAGGCAGGCGATCAGGCCGACGATCGTCGCGACCGGCGCTGCCGGTCCTGCGACGAGGTTCGCCGCGACGCCGTACAGCGACACCGACGGCGTCATCAGCACGAGGAGCGGGCCGCAGGCGAGTTGCGCGGCGAGCGGGACCGCCACCACCAGGGCGAGCGGGCGGGGCAGTACGCGCGAGAGGCCGTCGGCGAGCGGGCCCGCCGCGAGCAGCAGCGACAGCGTCGCCGCCACCGACAGCGCGAATCCCAGCGACATGCTCAGCCAGGGGTCGGCGACGAGCAGGACGATCACGGCCAACCCGAGCACCGCGATGCCGGCTCCCGCGCGGCCCAGGAGAAGTGCGATCATCGCCGAAGCGGCCATGGCGCCCGCGCGAACGACGCTCGGTTCGGGCGACACCAGCACCACGAAGGCCGTGAGGGCGGCAGCGGCGATGGCCACGCGCACTCCGCGCCGGCCACAGAACAGGGCGGCGACGCCGAACGCGATCCCGACGACGAGTGCGCAGTTCGCGCCGCTGACGGCCGTGAGATGCGACAGCGACGTGGCTTTCATGTCAGCGTCGAGCTCGCGGCTCACCATGGATGTGTCGCCCACGGCGAGTCCGGCGATGAGGCCGGCACCCGGTTCCGGCAGCGTGCCCGCCGCGCGGATCAGTCCGTGGCGGAGCGCGGAGGCGATTGCCCACACCCCCTCGGCCGGTGCGCGGACCCGCACGGTGCGAACGTTCACCCGGACCGCGGCGCGGTCGCCCGCCCCGGCCCGCACGGCCGTTCCGGTGAGGGTCACCGTCGCGCCGAGGTCGAGCGACGCGGGGAGGTCATCGATCGACACGGCGACGGGGACGGCCGCGCGAATCACCGCTGCACCCACGGTGATGCGTGACGTCACGGCGTCGAACGCCCATCCCTGTCCGCGCGGTTCGACCTTCCCCACGACGACGGCGTCCACTGTGACGGCGCGCCCGTTGCCGGTCGCCAGGTCTGCGACGTGCGCTCGTGTGGGCTGGACGATGGCGACCTGGGCGGCACCGGCACCCGCGAATGCCAGCGCGACCGTCACCAGCGCCGCCCATGTCCTCGCTTCTCGGCGCGCAGCGATGCCCAGGATCGTGAGGGCCCCCATCGCCGACGCTCCCGCGATCCAGGCAGCTGCCTCCGGGACCAGGACAGACGCGGCCGCCGCCGTCCACACGATCGACGCGACAGCGAGCAGTCGCAGGTCGGTCCGACGGGGTGCCCGCATCACACGGTCACCTTCTCGCGAAGCCCGGCCAGCAGCTTCTCGCCGATTCCCGGCACGGCCAAGAGATCCTCGACGCTCGCGTAGCGGCCGTTCTGCTCACGCCACTCGACGATCCTGCCGGCCAGCGCCGGCCCGATCCGCGGCAGTGTCTCGAGGGCCGTGGTGTCGGCGGTGTTGAGATTGATCCGGCCGTCGCCGACCTGTCCACCGCGACCCTCCCCGGTCGCGCCCCGTGGGTCGTCGGCGACCGCGACCTCGCCCCTTCGCGGCACATGGAGCTGTTCACCGTCGCTGACGGGCCGGGCGAGGTTGACTGCCGCGCGGTCGGCTTTGCCGCCGAAGCCTCCGGCAGCGGCGACGGCGTCCACCACCCGCGCCCCCTCGGGGAGCCGATAGAGGCCGGGGCGGGCGATCGCCCCCGCCACGTGCACGTACACGCCGCTCGATGTGGGGGCCACGGGCTCGAGCGGAAGGTCTTCGACGGGCGCTGCTGCCGTGCGCATCATCCCGACGACGATCGTGACCGCCAGGGCGGTCAGCACGAGGACGACAGCGGCTCCCAGCGTGAGTCGGGTGCGCGTCGAGCGTCCGGTGATCGATGAACGAGGGATGCCGTCTTCCACGCGCCCACGATGTCAGTGCAGCGTGGTGACCCCCGCCCAGGCGTGCGGATCGGTGGACGGATGCCGTCGCGGCGGCGACCGGGAGGAGGCTATGCGGTGGTGAAGGACACGACCTTCGGAGCGCGGACCACCGCGCGCGCGATCTCGCGGCCTGCGAGCGAGCGCTGCACCTTCTCGTCGGCCCGGGCCAGGGCTTCGAGCTCGTCGGCCGAGATGCGCGCCGCGACCGTGAGCGTGCCGCGCACCTTGCCGTCGATCTGCACGACAGCGGTGACCGTCTCGTCGACCAGGAGCGTCGGGTCGGCCTGACGCCACGGGACGAGACCGACGAACGGCTCGTACCCGAGGATCTCCCACATCTCCTCAGCCGTGTGCGGCGCGAAGAGGTCGAGAATCATCGCCGTCGCCTCGGCGGCTTCACGCACGGCGGGGTCGGCGGCGCCGGCTCCGCTGTCGATCGTCTTGCGCGTCGCGTTGACGAGCTCCATCAGACGTGCGACGACGACGTTGAACTTCGTCTGCTCGACAAGTCCGGGGGCGTCGGCCAGCAGGCGGTGGGTCACGCGCCGAAGCGCGGTGTCGCCCTCCGCCCAGACCACGTCGGGCCGGCTCGTGACGTCCTTCGCCACGCGCCACGCGCGGGCGAGGAACTTCTGGGCGCCCGTGGTCGACACGTCCTCCCAGTTGATGTCGTCTTCCACGGGGCCCGCGAACGCGATCGCGACACGAACGGCGTCGGCTCCGGGGTCGACCATGCTCGACGCGAACTCGACGAGGTTGCCCTTGCTCTTCGACATCTTGGAGCCGTCCAGCAGCACCATGCCCTGGTTGATGAGAGTCGAGAACGGCTCGGTGAAGTCGATCAGGCCCATGTCGAACAGAACCTTCGTGATGAAGCGCGCATACAGCAGGTGGAGGATCGCGTGCTCCACCCCGCCGATGTAGGAGTCGACGGGAGCCCACCGATCTGACTCGCGCGAAGAGAACGCCTCGTCCGGGTCTCCGGGCGACAGGAAGCGCAGGAAGTACCACGAGCTGTCGACGAAGGTGTCCATCGTGTCGGGATCGCGCAGCGCCGGTCGGCCGGTCTCGGGATCGGTCGTCGCCATCCACTCGGTCGCGCCGCCGAGCGGCGAGGTGCCCTTGGGGGCGAGATCGAGGCCGTGGGCGTCGGGGAGCGTCAGGGGCAGCTGCTCGTCGGGCACCGGCACAATGCGGCCGTCGTCGGTGTGGATCATCGGGATCGGCGTGCCCCAGAAACGCTGACGCGAGATGAGCCAGTCGCGCAGACGGTACGACTTCGACGCGCGGCCGGCGCCGCGCGCCTCGAGCTCTTCGATCATGCGGGCGATCGCGTTGCGCTTGCTCAGCCCGTTCAGCGACCCGGAGTTGACGAGTCGGCCCTCGCCGGTCAGCGCGGTGCCCGTGACCGACGGGTCGAGGTCGGAGAGCGAGTCCGTGCCGGGATCGACCGGCACGCCGTCGTCGTCCACCTCGATGATGGTGATGGCCCCCGTGACGGGCGCCGTCGTGTCGACGACGACCTTCACCGGCAGGTCGAAGGCGCGAGCGAAGTCGAGGTCGCGTTGATCGTGAGCCGGGACCGCCATGACGGCGCCGTGTCCGTAGTCGGCGAGCACGTAGTCGGCCGCCCAGATGGGCAGGCGCTCCCCGTTGATGGGGTTGATCGCGTAGCGCTCCAGGAAGACCCCGGTCTTCGGCCGGTCGGTGGACTGCCGCTCGATCTCGCTCGACTTGCCGACCTGCTCCAGGTAGTCCTGGAAACGCATCCGCACCTCCGCCGACGAGCCGGCGGCCAGCTCGGCTGCGAGGTCGCTCTCAGGGGCGACGACGAAGAAGGTCGCGCCGTGCAGGGTGTCGGGACGCGTCGAGAAGACGGTCACCTTCTCGTCGCGGTCCTCGATCTCGAAGTCGATGTCGGCCCCGACGGAGCGGCCGATCCAGTTGCGCTGCATCCGGATCACCTTCGACGGCCAGAAGCCCTCGAGCTGGTTGAGGTCGTCGAGGAGGCGGTCGGCGTAGTCGGTGATCTTGAAGTACCACTGCGTGAGCTTCTTCTTGACGACCTCGTAGCCGCACCGCTCGCAGTGACCGTCGACGACCTGCTCGTTCGCGAGCACCGTCTGGTCGTTGGGGCACCAGTTGACGGGGCTCTCCTTGCGGTACGCGAGGCCGCGCTCGTATAGCTTCTGGAACAGCCACTGGTTCCAGCGGTAGTACTCCGGGTCGCTGGTGTGGAGCACCCGGCTCCAGTCGTACGACGTGCCGAACTGCTGCAGGCTCGCCTTCTGCTGGGCGACGTTCGAGTACGTCCACTCGCGCGGGTCGGCGCCGCGCTGGATGGCCGCGTTCTCGGCGGGCAGGCCGAACGAATCCCACCCGATCGGGTTGAGGACGTTGTAGCCGCGGTGGCGCCAGAAGCGGGCCACGGAGTCGACGTACGCGTAGTTCTCGGCGTGCCCCATGTGCATGTCGCCGGAGGGGTACGGGAACATCCCGAGGACGTACTTGCGCGGGCGGGTGTCGTCTTCACCGCCGGCGCGGAAGGGGTCGGCGTCCCTCCAGCGCTCCTGCCACTTCTTCTGGATCTCGTACGGATCGAAGTCGCTGCCCTCCGGGGCGGCGGAGGCAGAGGAGTACGTCGAGGACACGGAGCACCAATCACAGGGAAGTCGGGTACGCGCGAAGGCGTCCTTCCAGATTAGCGGACCGCGCCCGTCACCAGCCCGGAGGGAGCACGGCCTCGAGCGCCGCGAGCGGTCCCTTGGCCTTGATGCCGACCTCCGCGACCTCGGACGGCGCCTCGGAGCGCCAGGTGATCCCCCCGCCGGCGCCGACGTAGGCGCCGCCGGGGTGCACGGCGACTGAGCGGATGACCATCGCGAGGTCTGCCGAGCCGTCGTGCCCGATCCACCCGAAGCAGCCCGCGAAGACGCCGCGCGGCGCGCCCTCGAGTGCATGGAGGAGGGTCATCGCCGACAGTTTGGGCGCGCCCGTCATGCTTCCCGCGGGGAATGTCGCATCGAGGACCTCGCCCACGCGGGTGCCGGGACGGAGCCGACCGGCGACGGTGCTGACCAGCTGGTGGACAGCCGGGTAGGACTCCACTTCCAGCAACCGTTCCGCTGCCACCGTGCCCGGCACGCACACCCGCTGGAGGTCGTTGCGCATGAGGTCGACGATCATGACGTTCTCGGCGCGCTCCTTGCTGCTTCGCGCAGCTCGTCGACCATCCGAGCGTCGTCGTCCGCGCGCGCGGCCCGCGGGCGGGTGCCCTTGATGGGTCGCGTGCGCACGACACCGTGCGCGAGCTCCAGGAACTGCTCCGGACTGGCGCTGGCGAGCGCGTGGGGGCCCACTTTGAGGAGGCCGCCGTGGTGGGCAGGCGTGAGCGCGCGCAGGCGCAGGTACACGGCGACGGGGTCGACGGGTCCGTCGACGGAGAAACGCGTCGTGAGGCACAGCTGGTACGCATCGCCGTCGCGGATCCGGTCACGGCAGGCCTCGATGAGAGCAGCGTAGGCGGCGGGAGTGTGGCGCCCGCGCGCCTCGACCGCCGGCGGTCCGCCATCGATCCGTAGTTTGTCGGGGGCGCTGCCTCCGTCGTGCCGCGCGCCGCGCCAGCCCTGCACCTCCTCGACGAAGTCGGCGATCGCGTCCCGCGGCGCCCAGGCCCACAGCCGACGCGACGCGTGATCGACGGCGACGAACCGGTCGACCTCCATGCCGCGCTCGGACGGGATCGTCTCGTCGTCAAATGCCGGGGCCCCGGCAGTGCGTGCCGCGTGATCGTAGCCCAGCCAGCCGATCCAGCCGCCCCGGAAGTCGCCTGCGGCGGCGAATGGGTCGGCGGCGTCATCGCGGGCGCCCACGCGCGCCCCCGGCGACGGTGTCGCGCTGCAGCGCGGCAGGGCGCCCTGCCCCGAGCCAGCTCCACCCTGCGTCGGCGTCGGGCCCGGCGTCGAGCCAGAAGCTGTGCTCGGTGCGCGCCGGCCCGGAGAGATACAGCTCGGCGGGGTCGATCCAGGCCGGAAGCTCGCGGGCGACGAGTTCGGACGGCACGCTCTCAGGGTAGACGCATCTTGCGTCATAGGCTTGAGCGGTGAACGAGTTCCTCACCTGGCTGCTCGACGCCGTGCAGAGCGTCGATCCGGTGGTGAGGACCGTGCTGGCCGGTGTGGCGATCATGCTCGAGACCAGCGTCCTCGTCGGCCTCGTGGTGCCGGGCGACACGATCGTGATCGTGGCGGGCACAGCCGTCGGATCCTTCTGGGAGGGAGCGGCCCTGGTGGTCGTGGTGGTCCTCGGAGCACTCGTGGGCGAGAGCATCGGCTTCTGGCTCGGCCGCTGGCTCGGGCCGCGCATCCGCTTCTCCCGGCTCGGTGCGCGCGTCGGCGAGCACAATTGGGCGAAGGCCGAGCTGTACCTGCGACGGCGCGGCGGTCCGGCGATCTTCCTCTCGCGTTTCCTCCCCGTGCTGCACTCGGTCGTGCCGCTCACCGTCGGGATGAGCGGCTTCGCCTACCGGCGCTTCCTGGCGTGGACGGCGCCCGCGTGCGCGGTGTGGTCGGTGCTGTACGTGTCGGTGGCGGCCGCCGCGGCAGGCACCTACCGCGAGCTCGCCGACCAGCTCCACTCGGCGGGATACCTGTTCGTCGCTGTCATCGGGGTCTTCCTTGTGCTCGCATGGCTCGCCAAGCGCGTCATCGAGGCACGCGAGGCGCGCCACATGGGGCCTGACGACGACGACCTCACCGCCTCCGCCGATGAGGGCATGAAAGACTGAACCGATGTCTTCAGCGCCCCGCCCCCGCCCGAAGGTGCTCTGGCTCGCTCGTCTCGAGTACCGGTTCCACTCGTGGCGCGAGCGTCGCGCACGCGCACGAGGCCAGTCGCCGACCGTCGCCGCGTACCCCGGCTACGGCGGCTCGGACTGGATCCGCGTGCTGGGTCGAGTGCTCATCGTGCCGCCGCTCAAGCAGCGTCGCGGTGGCGAGTACGCCGCGGTCCGGGGCTGGCGGAGCTTCGCCTCGGTTCCGGTGGGCTACGCACAGGTGACCGTCACGATCGACGGGGTGCCTCACGAGGTCGTTGCCGACCGCGGCGGTGTCATCGACACCGTCCTGCCGGGGCGGCTTCCCTCGGGATGGCAGACGGTGACGATGGCGGTCGAGAACGGCGAGCCCGTCGAGACCCGTGTCTTCATCGTCGGCGCAGAGGTGGGCTTCGGCGTCGTCTGCGATGTCGACGACACCGTCATGGTGACCGCTCTCCCCCGTCCGCTCGTGGCGGCGTGGAATTCGTTCGTGCTCGACGAGCACGCCCGTCAGCCGGTTCCCGGCATGGCGGTGCTGCTGGAGCGACTCGTCCGCGACCATCCGGGCTCCCCCGTGATCTACCTGTCCACCGGTGCCTGGAACGTCGCCCCGACACTCGTCCGGTTCATGCGGCGGCATCTGTTCCCGCCGGGGGCGCTGCTGCTCACCGACTGGGGGCCGACGCACGACCGGTGGTTCCGCAGCGGCCGCGACCACAAGAGCGAGAATCTGCGACGGCTCGCTCGAGAGTTCCCGCACGTCAAGTGGATGCTCATCGGCGACGACGGCCAGCACGACGACGACCTGTACACCGAGTTCACGAGCGACTTCCCGGATCACGTCACGGCGGTCGCGATCCGGCAGCTGTCGACGGCGGAAGCGGTGCTCGCCGGTGGACGCACCGCGGTGAACGACCATTCGGCGGCGGCCGTGCCGTGGGTGACCGGTCCCGACGGTGCCGAGATCCTCGAGCGCCTGGCAGCCGCCGGGGTCGTCGAGGAAGCCTGACCCGCACCGGCGTCGGTGCCCCGCCCTAGGCTGGGCGCATGTGCGGTCGATTTGTGGTGGCGAGTGACGGATCCGAACTGGTCGGCGTGCTACGCGTCGATGTCGTGAGCGATGACCTGCCCGCCCCCTCGTTCAACGTGGCTCCCACCGACCGGGCGGCGATCGTGCTCGACTCTGCGAAGACCGAGCCGCCCACCCGGCGGCTCGAGCCGGCCCGGTGGGGTCTGGTTCCCTCGTGGGCGAAGGATCCGTCGATCGGTCCCCGCGCCTTCAATGCACGGGCGGAGGAGGTCGAGGACAAGCCGATGTTCCGGCAGGCCCTCATCAAGCGGCGTGCCGTCGTGCCTGCCTCCGGATACTACGAGTGGCATACCGTCGACGGGGTGAAGACGCCGCACTACATCCACCCGGCCGACGGTTCTCCGCTGCTGTTCGCAGGGCTGTACGAATGGTGGAAAGACCCGTCGAAGCCCGACGACGCCGACGACCGGTGGCTGCTCAGCTTCACCATCATGACGCGCGACGCGGTCGGCGAGCTCGGATCGATCCACGACCGCATGCCGCTCTTCCTCGACGCCGATCACGCCGACGCCTGGCTCGACCCCACGACCGACAACGTCGGCGACGTGCTCGACGCGGCCATCGACGCGGCTCCGGTCCTGGCGGAGACGCTCGCGCATCACGCGGTCGGATCCGCTGTCGGCAATGTGCGGAACAATGACCCCTCGCTCATCGAGCCCGTGGACTGGCCGCGTCGTTCCTTGTGGATCTGAGAGGGCGGGCCGTCGACTGCCCGCCCTCTCCGTCGTCCGGGATCAGCCGAACTCGACCGTCGCGCTCTCGTTGTTCAGCACGATGATCGGCGTGATCGGCGACAGGCCGGCTGCGCGGATCTTGGCGGGATCGAACCGCAGCAGCGGTGTGCCGGCGGTCACCGTCTGTCCCGCGCTGACGAGCGTCTCGAAGCCGTCGCCTTTCAGCGAAACCGTGTCGATGCCGACGTGGATGAGGAGCTCGGTTCCGTCGGCCAGGACGAGGCCGATCGCGTGGCCGGTCGGGAAGACCGAGGCGACCGTGCCATCAGCGGGTGCCACGACGGTGTCGCCCGACGGGTCGACTGCGATGCCCGGACCCATCGTGCCCTGCGCGAACATCGGGTCGGGCACCGCGGAGAGGGGAACGATCGCGCCGTCGACCGGCTGCCGCAGTCGCAGAGTCGTCGCCGCGGGCGCAGCGACCGCGGTCGCCGTCCCGGACGCAGGCCCGGCCGGTGCCGAATCCGCGCCGGCGACCGCTCGGCCCTCCATGATGTCTTCCATCGCGTCCTTCACGAACTGGACGTTGAGCCCGTAGACCACCTGCACCGAGTGTCCACCGGTCTTGATGGTCCCCGCGGCGCCGGCGCGCTTGAGCGCCTTCTCGTCGACCTTCGAGGTGTCGGCGATCTCCATTCGCAGGCGGGTGGCGCAGTTGTCGAGCTGCTGGATGTTGTCCTTGCCGCCCAGACCTGCGATGAAGCGCTCCGCCGTGCCGTGGAAGCCGCTCGGCGCCGCGCTGTCGGTCTCCGTCGCGGCGATGTCCTCGTCGTCCTCCCTGCCGGGGGTCTTGAGGTTGAACCGCTTGATCAGGAAGTAGAACGTGAAGAAGTAGATGAAGAACCAGCCGACGCCCAGGAGCAGCAGCATCCACGGGTTCTGCGCCAGCGGGTTCGCCCACTGCAGCACCATGTCGATGAACCCCGCGGAGAACCCGAACCCGAGTCTCGTCGGCAGGAGTGCGGCGATCGCGACCGAGATGCCGGTGAACACGGCGTGGATGAGGTAGAGCCACGGCGCGACGAACATGAACGCGAACTCGAGGGGCTCGGTGACGCCGACGAAGAACGACGCGATCGCCGCGGAGAGCATGATGCCGTAGGTCACCTTGCGACGCGTGGTCTTGGCCGTCAGGTACATCGCGAGTGCGGCTCCGGGGAGACCAAACATCATGATCGGGAAGAACCCGGCCATGTACTGCCCCGTCACTCCGTACTCGGCTTCGGGCGTATTCTGCAGGAAGTTGATCAGATCGTTGATGCCGGCCACATCGAACCAGAACACCGAGTTGAGCGCGTGGTGCAGACCGGTCGGGATCAGCAGGCGGTTCATGAAGCCGTAGATGCCTGCGCCGACAGGCCCGAGCGTGGCGATCCACTCGCCGAAGTTCACCAGCGCGCCGTAGACCACGGGCCATACGAACAGCAGGACGACCGCGACGACAAGCGACACACCCGCGGTCACGATCGCGACAGACCGGCGGCCGGAGAAGAACGACAGCGCGTCGGGCAGCTTGGTGTCCTTGAAGCGGTTGTAGCACCATGCGCCGATCAGACCGGCGATGATCCCCACGAACACGTTCTCCACCCGGGCGAAGGCCGGGTCGACGTCGGCGGCGTCGCCGATGCCGAACAGGGTGAGGACGTTCGCTGGCGCGAGCAGCGTCGTGATCGTGAGCCAGGAGACGAGGCCCGCCAAAGCGGATGTCCCGTCGGCCTTGTTCGCCATGCCGATCGCGATGCCCACCGCGAACAGGAGCGGCATGTTGTCGAGCAGCGCGCCGCCGGCGGCGCTGAGGAACGTCGACACGACATTCGCGCCGCCGCTCGCCGAAGCAATCCAGTATCCGATACCCGACAGGATCGCTGCGACCGGGAGCACGGCGACGGGCAGCATGATCGACCTGCCGAGCCGTTGGAAGAACTTCATCAGGGGGACTCCATCCGTGTGATGAGCCGCACCCCATGCGTGCGGCCTGTGCCCGAGACGCTACTCCCGAAGCACGGCAACGCACAGCATTCACTCAGGTTTCGTCGGACAGGTGCGCCCGACCGTCGCGTGGGAGTCGACGCACGGACGAACAGAGCACGCACCTTGCAGGCGGTTCGCAAGACCCTCGCAAACCTGTCTCGCGCGCACCGGTATCCGTCGCGACCACACGGCCCCGCTGATCCCCGCGGATACCGTGATTTCGCAGTCGAGAACGGGCAATCGCCTGCTCGCCGATCACGCACCATCCCCGGTCCGCGCTGCGGATCCCACCACTCACCACGCGCACGCACGATTCCATGCCTCACCACGCTGACGATCTCGCCACCCGGACCGACCGGGAGCTTGTCGACGCCACGCGCGCGGGACATGACGAGGCTTACGCCGAGCTGTGGACGCGCTACTACCAGGCGGGTCTCAGCGCCGCGCGCTCCGTGACGTCCACCATCGACCCCGACGACCTCACCCAGGAGGCGTTCGCGTCGATCCTCGGAACGATTCGCCACGGCGGCGGACCGGATTCCGCCTTCCGCTCGTATCTCATGACCTCCATCCGCAACACGGCGGCGTCGTGGGGCTCCCGCCGCCGGGAAGACATTTACGACGAATGGGAGGGGGTCGCCGATCCCCACTGCACCGAACAGGAGAACGTCCGGGCGTGGGAGCGGAACGCCGCGGCGACCGCCTTCCGTGCCCTTCCCCGGCGGTGGCAGGTCGTCCTCTGGCTCGCGGAGGTGGAGCGCTACCGCACGAAAGACATCGCCTCGTTGCTCGACGTGTCGCAGAATGCCGCGGCACAGCTCGCATTCCGTGCACGACATGGCTTGCGTGCGGCATGGATCCAGGCGCACCTCCGAGACGACCCCGACCGTCCGGAGTGCCAATGGGTGGTCTCGCATCTCGGTGAGTTCGCTCACGGCACCGGGACGATCACGCAGACCTGTCGCGTCGCACGTCACCTGCAGATGTGCGCGCGATGCGAGCAGGTGGCCGACGAGGCGCATCGCGTCTCGGCGCGCCTCGGCGCCGCAGGAGGCCGCGTCGCGGCAGGACTCACCCCGGGCGAGGAGCCGCGGGCAGCAGTCTCGGCGTAGACCGGCTACGGGATCGTGGCCGTCTCCACCTCCGCAACACCGTGCCCGGCAGCGGTGGCAGCAGCCGTCCCGACGTGCCGCTAGACCGCCGATCCCCCCCCCCCCCCCCGAAAAGACGAAACCCCCGGCGTGAACCGGGGGTTGGTGGTGGACCTGAGGGGACTCGAACCCCTGACCCCCTGCATGCCATGCAGGTGCGCTACCAGCTGCGCCACAGGCCCTGATGTTCTCGCGGATGCCCAAAACCCCCGGAATCTTGCCCTTCGGCTTCACTCCGGTGGTGATGATAGCCAGCATACGCGACTGGGCTTCGATGGATCTGGACGCCCCTGGAGAGATCTCGAGGTATCTGAACAGTCGAGTAAGTGTCTACATCTCAAGTCCGGCCCGCCGGCGCCACGGGCAGCATCTTCTGTTGCACGGGCCGGAACGAAGCTATTGGTCTCGAGCTGACCGCGGGAGGAGAGCCGCCAGTTCGGGCGTGCCGTATGTGAGGAAGGCCAGCGCGGCGTCGTCACTCTGATCCCATGGGACTCACCCCGTTGTGGGTGCAGCACTGACGAGGTGGATCGCAGTTAGCCCCCCGGTCAGCTCCCAGCCCCATCGTCTCGTCGAGCACAGCTTGCACGGGATCGACCTTGGAGTCATCGATGGCGATCGCGCCGATCTGCTCGGCCAACGCGAGCCGGTCAGGGTGACGATCGACCACCATCACCTTCGCGGCGCCCTTGATCATCGCGGACAGGGCGGCCATCAGCCCGACCGGACCCGCCCCGGCGATGACAACGCTGTCGCCCGGGACCACGCCGGCCATCTCGGTGGCGTGGTAGCCGGTGGGGAAGGTGTCGGAGAGCATGACGTAATCGTTCTCCTTCTCCTCCGCATCCTCGCCCAGGCGCAGCGCGTTGTGGTCACCGAAAGGCACACGGAGCAGTTCCGCTTGGCCACCGCCGTAGGGACCCATGTCGGCGAACCCGTAGGCCGCACCGGCGAATGATGGTTCGGGCTGGGTGGTGAGGCAGTAGTTGGTCAGGCCGCGTTCGCAGTTCTTACAGAATCCGCACGAGATGTTGAACGGGAGCACAACCCGGTCTCCGACCCTGACCTTCTCCACACCACTACCGACCTCGATGACCTCCCCCATGTTCTCGTGACCGAACGTCCGGCCTACCTCGAAGGACGTCCGCCCCTCGTACATGTGGAGGTCCGAGCCGCAGATATTCGTCGTCGTCACCCTGACCAGCACATCGGTAGGGCGCTCGATCTTCGCGTCCGGGACGTCCTTCGTGCTGACCTGACGGGGTCCCTCGTATACCACTGCCTTCATGTCCACTCCGATCCGATGTGTTGCTCGATGTTTCTTTGGCAGGGCCTCGACAACGCCGGGCCTCCGCGAGACAGCGAGCGCCCCCCACGAACCGCATGTCAAGGGGCTTCCCAAAGAAGACGATCTGAATCGCCCCGGGTCTCGTGGAGGGTCTGATTCCCCGAGAGGATGAGACCCATGCCAGCACCGAGGAAGTATCCGCCGGAGCTTCGTGAGCGTGCGATGCGGCTTGTTGCAGAGGCCAGGAAGGAGGATCCGGAGCTGTCGCTGAACGCGGCGGTGGTCCGGATCGGGCAACGTGTCGGGGTCAACGCCGACACGTTGCGGGGCTGGTGCAAGCAGGCCGCGATCGACGCGGGCGAACGTCCCGAGACGACGACGAGCGATGCCGCTCGGATCAAGCAGCTCGAGGCGGAGAACCGGGAACTGAAGCGCGCCAACGAGATTCTGTTGGCGGCGTCCTCGTTCTTCGCGCGGGAGCTCGACCCGCGACTGCCGTGGTGTTCAGTTCATCGATGATCATCGTGACCGGTTCGGGGTCGAGCCGATCTGTCGGGTGCTCACCGAGCATGCCGTGCCGATCGCCTCATCCGGTTACTACGCGTTCAAAGCGAGGCCGGTATCGGCGCGGGCGGTCGCCGACGCGGAGCTGGTCGTGCAGATCGAGCGGGTGTTCTGGGATCAGAAGCTCGGTCGAGGCATCAGCGGCGCCCGGAAGATCTGGCGCCTGCTGCGCCGCGAAGGGATCGTTGTGGCCCGTTGCACGGTCGAGCGACTCATGCGGCAGCAGGGACTGCGCGGGCTCCGCCGCGGAAAGCAGTTCGTGACCACCCGCCCCGACTCATCGTCGACGCGGCCGCCGGATCACGTGCAACGTTGCTTCCACGCGGACCGACCGAACGAGCTGTGGGTGGTCGACTTCACGTATGTTCCGACGTGGTCGGGGATGGCATTCACCGCATTCGTGACGGACGTCTACTCGCGCCGGATCGTGGGCTGGCGGACGATGGACCGGATGCCCACAGAGCTGCCGTTGGACGCGCTGGAGATGGCGCTGTGGGTTCGAGAGCGCGCCGGCGAAGACGTCACCGGGCTCATTCAACATTCCGACGCCGGAGCTCAATACACCGCGATTCGCTACGCGGAGCGGCTCGCGGACGTCGGCGCGATCGCGTCGCTCGGGACCGTCGGCGACTCGTATGACAATGCCCTGGCGGAGACGGTCGTGGGCCTCTACAAGACCGAATGCGTGAAGATCGACGGCCCGTTCCGCACCGCCGACGAGCTCGAGCTCGCGACGCTCTCCTGGGTGCACTGGTTCAACGAGAACCGGCTGCATTCATCGATCGGATACCTCACCCCGATCGAGAAGAGAACGAGTACTACCGTGAAATCCACTCCCAGCGTCAGCCGGTGCTGGGAGAACTCGCCCTCCACTAAACCCGGGGCGATTCAGTTTCCGACCACTGCTACACCCTCAAATGCGATGGGCCCCATAACCCGCTTCGTCTCCATTCCGCCTTGCGCGCTGCACGGTCGACAAGTCTCGCCGCCGGGCGCCGCCCTTGGGTCCCGATATGCTTCCCGCATGACGAGTGGGCAGATGGAACGGCGCACTAGTTGGCGAACGATTCGCACGGAGTCGGGTTCGGCTGTGCTCTTGGTCGTCGTCGCAACGGTCGCCTTGCTCTGGGCGAACTCGCCACTCTCCGAGGCCTATTTCGGGCTGTGGGATGTCGAGATCGGGTTCGATGTCGGCGGGTTCGGACTGCACATGAACCTGCACCACTGGATCAACGACGGCCTCATGGTGATCTTCTTCTTCGTCGTTGGCCTCGAGGTGCGACAGGAGTTCGCGCATGGGTCGCTCCGAGACGCCAGCCGCGCACGTCTCGCGTTGATCGCTGGCGGCGCTGGCGTGGCACTGCCCGCAGTTTTCTACATCCTGATCGTGGCCGCCGCGGGCGGCGACGGGCTCGGTGGATGGGGCGCGGTGGTCGGTACCGACACCGCGTTCCTGTTGGGTGCCCTCGCGCTCGTCGGCCCGAAACTCTCCGGCCAGTTGCGGGTGTTCCTACTCACCCTCACCGTCGTCGATGACTTCCTCGCCGTCTCCATCATCGGCATTGTCTACAGCGACGAGATCCGGCTCGTTCCGCTGCTGATCGCAGTTGCCTGCCTCGCCGGGTTGTGGCTCCTGGGTCGTTCGCGGCAATGGAGCGCCACACCGTACGTGCTGATTGTCATTGTGCTCTGGTTCGCTACCGTTGATTCCGGAGTCCACGCCTCCCTCGCGGGCATGGTCGCAGGACTCCTTATCCCCGCCTACCCGACGCGTCGGCACAAGGTGGTCGCGGCTCGTCAGCTGTTCCGCGACTTCTGGCAGTCGCCGAGCGCGGCATCGGCCCGCGCAGTCGATCGAGGCTTGGCGCAAGGTATCTCGGTAAATGAACGCATGCACGAGGTCTTGCGCATGCCGACCGCGCTCGTCATCGTCCCGATCTTCGCGCTCGCGAACGCTGGCGTCGACCTGCGCGGCGGCGTGCTCGTCGATTCCTTCCAGTCCTCCGTGACGTGGGGAGTCATCGTGGGTCTCGTGCTCGGCAAACTTCTCGGCATCGGTCTCGCCACCTTCGTCGCTGTGAAGCTTGGAGCCGGTCGGCTACCCGAGGGTGTCGGGATGGGCAGCGTGTTTGGCGGCGCGGCGCTTTCGGGGATCGGGTTCACCGTGTCGCTCCTGGTGATCGGCCTCGCGTTCGGCTCGACGTCCGACCTGGGTCGGCAAGCGACCGTCGGCGTGTTGGTCGCGATGGTGCTCGCTACCGCGCTTGGTTGGCTGATTTTCCGGGTTGCTGCGAAACGCTGGGGAGAGGAGACGGCAGATCTGCCGATGGTGCTCACACCACCCGTTGATCCTGAAGTCGACCACATCCGCGGACCAGAGGACGCCCAGCTCACGCTCGTCGAGTACATCGACTTCGAATGCCCCTATTGCGCGCACGCAACGGGTTCCTGGGAGGACCTTCGCAGCCGGTTCGGGGACGATCTCCGGTATGTCGTTCGCCACCTGCCACATCACCCTCACGGCCCCATAGCCGCACGAGCGTCGGAGGCGGCATCGAATCAGGGGATGTTCTGGCCGTGGCTGGACTTCGTCTTCACGCGGCAAGATGCGCTCGAGCGCGAAGATCTGATCCGCTACGCCGAAGAGCTGGGCCTGGATGTCGCCCAGTTCACGGCTGACCTCGATAGTGCCGCCGTACGTGCCCGTGTGGAGCGGGATCTCGAAAGCGCCGATGCAAGCGGGGCGCACGCCACTCCGACGTTCTTCGTAGACGGCCGACGGTTGCTCGGTAGCTACGACGCTCGAACGCTCACCTCAGCCCTCGAAGCCAGCCGCCGAGGCACACGAACCCAGGAAGTGCGCTCCTGAGTCGTCAGGCGTCGCGGGGCGCGTCGGTACACCTGCCTGAGCGAACAAGAACACCCGATGGCAGGGCGCTCGTCGCCCTAGACAGCGCTGGCGCGGGAATTACCTCCCCGTTGCGGCACTCTTCCTCATCCAAGTTCGCGGATTCTCGGTTGCGGACGCGGGCCTCGCATTGGGCATCGGGGCAGGCGTCGGACTGCTGCTCGCCGGGACGCTGGTCGACCGAGTTGGCCCTCGCAGGGTGATGGGCACCGGCCCGGGGCAATTGCCGGGAGCGCGATCTGCGTCGCCGGGATGCAGCTGCACTACGGATCGCTATACGCCTTCCTGACAGCATTGCGTCCCACCGACGGGTCTCACGATGCGCAGTTCGCTCGCGTTGAGATGGTGCGTTCGGCTGGCTACGGTGCTGGCGCGTTCCTCGGTGCCGTGCTGCTGGCCTGGGACCCCGCCATGTTGCCTTGGCTGCTGGCGGTCAAACTCGTCACGTCGACGATGGCAGCCATACTTGTGTTCACGATGCGGATGCCGCCGCACACGCCATCTCGCTCGGTGAAGGCTACGTCCGCCGCACCAGGAGTGCTACGGAACCGCCCGTTTCTCGGGCTCATCCTTCTGGGCTTTCTCACCCCGGTGATGGAGTTCTTCCCGGTTGCCTTTCCGGTGATCGCTGTCGAACAACTCGGCGCGCCGGCATGGTTGCCGAGCCTCGCAAACGCCGGCCTGGCCGTGCTGTCGAGCACCCTCACAGGAGTCGCGGTGGCGCTGACGAGCTCACGTTCTCGGGCATTCGCTGTGCGGCTCGGAGCAGTGCTGCTCTTGGCGTGGACCGCCTCAATGGCGGCCGTCTACGCGGTTCCTTCAGCGTGGCTTGCGGTGGCCCTGTTCGGATCGGCGCTGATCTTCGGAGTCGGCACGGTCGTGCTCGGCACGAGGATGAACGCGGCCGCGAGTGAGGCCGCCCCACCGGAACAGGCTGGACGCTACCTCGCTGCGTTCCAGTACTCATTCAGCGTCGCCAGCCTCACCGCGCCTCTTCTGATGTCGGCTTTCGCGTTGTCGGGTTGTTTGCCGTGGGTGCTACTCGCATTGGGGCCTGCGGGGGCGCTCGTACTGCTTCCGTGGCTACGTCGCGCGCTGCCGCCCCGTGTGCTCGCTCTCGCTCCCGACGAGACTGACGCCGGAGCCTCACCCGTCCGCATCCGACGGGTGAGGACGACGCCACCACCTGTTACAAGAGATGCACGATCCCTGTGTCACCCCAGGCGGACGCGAGATACTCCGCGGCGAGACGCCGATGACAACGATCAGGAGAGGCCTCTGAGCAGAGGAGCACTGCCTCGTTGAAGTCAGCAGGACTGAGCACCGCTTCGACCTGGCGACCTTCCAAGAGGCGCACGTACTCAGCGGCGTATTGCTCCCACGACACAGCCCCGTGCTGGTAGTCACGTAGCGCTTGCTCTGTCGGGGTGAGGAGCAACTCCTGCCCATAATGCCTGTCGCAAATCTCACTGAGGAAGAACTCTAGGTCGTCTCGCTTCGCGAATCCTGCGAGCTGCGAACGGTTCCGCAGCCGTATGTCAACAAGAGCCGTCGCGCCGCTGTCGGAGAGCAGACCGAAGACTCGCGCGCCTTCTTCTTCGTGAACCCGACTTGCCCTCCCACGGTCGATGAACCTGCTTACCACGAGACCCGCTTGGTACAGTTCCGAAATGGATGACCTTTCCTCAGTGTCCACCCACGTCCAGCCCGATGTCCGGGTGCGTGGTGCCCGCGAACACAACCTCAAGGACGTCGATCTCACGGTTCCGCGTGACGCGATGGTTGTGTTCACGGGCGTGTCCGGATCCGGGAAGTCCTCCTTGGCTTTCGGCACGTTGTACGCGGAGTCGCAGCGGCGCTACTTGGAGTCAGTTGCCCCGTACGCGCGGCGACTGATCGACCAGGCGGGTGTCCCCGACGTCGACTCCATCACCGGGATGCCGCCCGCAGTCGCCTTGCAGCAGCAGCGCGGAGGGCGCAGCGCGCGCTCCTCGGTAGGCAGCATCACCACGCTGTCGAGTGTGGTTCGGATGCTCTATTCGCGAGCCGGTGAATACCCAGATGGTCAGCCGATGCTCTACGCCGAGGACTTCTCCGCGAACACCGTGCAGGGCGCGTGCCCCGAGTGCCACGGCATCGGCAGAGTGTACGCGGTGACCGAGGAGCGGATGGTGCCCGATCCCTCACTCACCATCCGGGAGCGCGCCATCGCATCGTGGCCGACCGCCTGGCACGGCCACCAGTTGCGGGACGTGCTCGTCGCGCTCGGCTACGACGTCGACGTACCGTGGAAGGATCTGCCGAAGAAGGATCGGGACTGGATCCTCTATACCGACGAGACCCCCTTCGTTCCCGTCCACTCTCGACTCACACTCGCCGAGGCGCGCCGGGCAATCCGAGCAGGAATCGAACCGAGCTACTCGGGCACCTTCGTCGGCGCGCGGCGGTACGTGCTCGACACTTTCGCGAACACGAAGAGCGCGTCGATGAAGCGCCGCGTAGCCCAGTTCATGAGCGCGGCGGTCTGCCCGGTGTGCCATGGGAAGCGGCTCAAACCCGAAGCACTGACGGTGACGTTCGAAGGACTCGATATCGCGGACTTCTCAGCCTTGCCACTGCGTGAATTGGCTGAGCTCCTCGAGTCCGTCGTCGCCGAGCCTGACCGCGAGGGCGAGACCTCCGGCGCCGTGGTAGACGTCGCGACTAGACGTGAAGCCGTCGAGCAGCGCGTTGCTGCTGGCGGCTCCGCGCACTCCGCCGCGCCGGATGTCCGTCGCACACCGAATCAGTCTGTCGAGAAGCGCGCCGCGGCAGCCCGCCTGGGCGCAGAATTGCTGGACCGCCTGCGCCCCATCATCGATCTCGGACTCGGTTACCTCTCGCTAGGTCGCACTACGCCGACACTGTCCGGAGGGGAGCTACAACGACTTCGACTCGCCACGCAGCTCACGTCGGAACTGTTCGGTGTTGTCTACGTCCTTGACGAACCGTCAGCCGGTCTCCATCCGCACGACGTCACCGCGCTGCTGGGTATCCTCGACGGGCTGAAGCAGCGCGGCAACAGCCTCTTCGTCGTGGAGCATTCCGTCGACGTCATGCGGCACGCGGACTGGCTGGTCGACATCGGCCCCGGAGCCGGAGAACGCGGCGGGCGCGTGATCTACAGCGGACCCACGGACGGGCTCGCGGAGGTCGACGAGTCGGTGACGCGCGGATACATCTTCGGGGGCAGCGGCCTTCCACCGCGCCAGCCCCGCGCCGCCCACGACTGGTTGCAGCTGGAGCACGTCACCCGCAACAACCTGCGGGACGTATCTGTGGCGCTACCGCTCGGAACGCTCACGGCTGTCACTGGCGTGTCAGGGTCGGGGAAGTCCAGCCTTGTCAGTCAAGTCCTGCCCGCCCTCATCGGCGCCAGGCAAGGAGACGCCCCTCGCGTCGAGGAGGAAAGCGCTGAGGCCGACGCCCTGCTCCTCACTGACGAGTCCGACGAACTCGGAGGGTCGGTCGAGGGCGATCTCACGACCGTCCGGCGTGTGGTGAGCATCGACCAGAAACCCATCGGCCGCACGCCCCGCTCCAACGTCGCGACCTACACAGGACTCTTCGATCATGTGCGGCGCCGGTTCGCCGAGACGCCGGAAGCTCGGACACGCGGATACAAGCCCGGACGGTTCTCCTTCAATGTCGCCGGCGGCCGTTGCCCGACCTGTGAGGGTGAAGGCTCCGTGATGGTCGAGCTGCTCTTCCTGCCCTCGGTCTACACCGTGTGTCCCGACTGCCATGGCACCCGCTATCAATCGAGCACCCTGGAGATCACCTGGCGAGGGCGCAACATCGCGGAAATCCTCGCGATGAGCGTCGAAGAGGCTCACGAGTTCTTCGCCGGCGAGTACGACGTGATGCGCTCCCTCACCTCGCTGGTCGATGTCGGGCTCGGTTATCTGCGCTTGGGACAGCCGGCCACAGAGCTCTCCGGTGGGGAGGCGCAGCGTGTGAAGCTGGCCACCGAACTGCAACGAGCGCAGCGCGGCGACACTCTGTACGTGCTCGATGAGCCGACCTCCGGATTGCACTGTGCCGACGCAGACCGTCTCGTTACCCACCTTCAGACTCTCGTCGATGCGGGCAACACGGTCGTGATGGTGGAACTCGACATGCGAGTGGTCGGCGCAGCCGACTACGTCATCGATCTCGGGCCGGGAGCCGGCGACAACGGCGGCACAGTGGTCGCGTCCGGAACGCCAGCAGAGGTCGCCGCGTCGAGAAACAGCGCTTCAGCACCGTATCTCGCCGCCGCCCTCGCCGAGGCCGCGACGCTGACGTCAGGGGCATAACCGGCGCTTCGCCGTTGATTGTGGGTATCGGGTGACGCGCCGGTAGCCGAGGCTGCTCGGGAGATGGGTCGAGGTCCCCGAGGATCAGAGGACTTCTACCTCATCTGATCGCGAGGACCTCAACGATGACCGAGCCTACGACCTGCTGCCGTGTCGATGGCAACTACTGCGACCGTTGGGACGTCCTGGTCGGCCTGGACGGGCTGCGGGTGATCGCGGTCGAGCGCCGCGGCCGCAATGCGCTGACCGTGACGGTCGAGTTCCCGCCTGGACCAGTCGGCTGCCCCGGCTGCGGCGTCCTCGCCATCGGTCACGGCCGCGCACCGGTGCCGCTGATGAGTGCACCCGCGTGGGCCGGCCGGTCCGGCTGCTCCGGCGCAAGCGCCGACAGCGCTGCAACATTCAAACTCCCTGATCGGGAAGTGAAGTTTTGGTGCTTTACCGGGAATTTTGGTGGACCTGAGGGGACTCGAACCCCTGACCCCCGGAGCCTGACCCGGCGTCGCCACCTGGCCATCTCGAGCGCGTCGACAACGATCTCCGCGGTGATGCGATCCGAGATCGACCAGCCCACGATGCGCCTGGACTAGGCGTCGATCACCGCAGCGCAGTAGACCCTGATCAGGGAGTTTAGTTTCGGTGCTTTACCGGGAGTTTTGGTGGACCTGAGGGGACTCGAACCCCTGACCCCCTGCATGCCATGCAGGTGCGCTACCAGCTGCGCCACAGGCCCATCGTTGCCGCTCGCGGCAACTCCACTAGCCTACTACATCTGACGGAGTGCCACGAACCAGGGTCACTCCTGCGTCGCCGGCGATGGCAACTGGATCGGCACGATCGGGCAGTCCTTCCAGAGCCGCTCGAGGCCGTAATAGGTGCGCTCCTCCTCGTGGAAGACGTGCACGACGAGGTCGCCGAAGTCGAGGAGAACCCACCGAGCTTCGTTGCGGCCTTCGCGGCGCAGACGCTTGGTGCCGGCCTCGAGCAGGCGCTCTTCGACCTCGTCGGCGATGGCGGCGACGTTCCGCTCGCTCGAACCGGTGACGAGGAGGAAGGCGTCGACGAGAGGCAACGGCTCTGACACGTCGAACGCGACGAGGTCTTCACCGCCCTTCGCGTCTGCAGCGGCGGCCGCGAGCTGGACCAGCGCGACGGAGTCAGGGGAAAGTGTCATGAAAAGATTCCTGTGGTGATGGCGAGGATGAGCACACCCGCGAGCGCGACGGCGAGGACGCCGGCGGTGATGGCGAGCACGACCATGAGCCTGCTCCCCCGCTCTGGTGCGGGAGGCTTGATGATCTCATCCGCGCTCTTGATGGTGCTGATCGCGGCACTTGCGGCGATCGGTGTGGGCGAGGAGGCCGCGGGAAGCTCGCCGTCGACGAGCACCGCATCCGCTTCCTTGCCGTCGGCGCGGCCCGGCACGGTGCCGGTCGAGCCGTAGTGGTCGGGCAGAGCAAAGGTTCCGGTGATGAGGATCTCTCCTGTGGCGGCCACGGGAGAGGTCAGGGATCCCCCATCGGGGGTCTGCGACAGGATCAGGGCGTTGGGCATCGACAGAGCGCCCGTCGCACCGCGGGTGAGGAGCTGATCGAACGACGCCGGCACCTCGACATTCTGGGCGTGTCCGTCGAGAAGGTCGGAGCCGAGCGTGGGCGCGACGACGCGACGGTCTGCTTCGGTGGTCGCTTTGCCCGCGCTCTCCCCCTGCGCGGCCGGCTCCGATTCCGGCTGGCCGGACGTGTCGGCGTCCGAGGGCTGGGCGGAGTCGGCGAGCGACTCGGAGCCGGAGGAGGCGTCAGCGGTCGCGTCGATGTCGGATGACACCTCAGACGTGGCCTCCACCGGTGCGACCGGGGCCGACCACGCGGGTTCGGCGGGCGAGCCGTCGTGCGCGTCGTCGTGCGGCGCAGACCAGTCGTCTTCCGTCGGGGTAGCCGGAATCGCGTCGGTGACGACCTCCGCGTGGATGACGTCGTCCTCGTCGGCGAGCCCAGCCGGGGACTCGTCGTGCGACGCGGCCTCGGGCTCCTCGCTCACGCGCGTGGCGGCGAGGACCTCCGAGGTGATCACGGGTACAGACGCGGTGCGCAGCCGCTCGCGTTGCCGGATCTCGCGCCGCGTCAGCGAGCGGTGCTCCTCGGTATCGGCGTGCGGGGGCTCGGGCTCGACCGGCGCATCCGGCAGCGTGATGGGGGCCGCCTCGCGCGCGAGCGGCGCCATCGGCTGCTCTGGTGTGTCCGACTGCTCTGGCGCGTCGGACTGTTCCGGCGAGTCCGACTGCTCCGCCAGGGCGGGGGAATCGGAGGCGTCCGTCGACTCAGGTCCGGACGTCGCATCGGTGATGATGGGGGTCGCTGCGGTGTTGCCAGCTCCCGCAACTGGCCACGTGTCAGCTGAGGCGGCTCTTCGGGTGTGCTCATGCCTGGCTCCCGTAGAGATGATGCTTCGCAATGTATTGGACGACGCCGTCGGGCACGAGGTACCAGACGGGATGACCCTGACGCACGCGAACTCGGCAGTCCGTCGACGAGATCGCCAGCGCGGGGATCTGAAGCTGGCTCACGTCGTCGCTCGGGCAGTCCTCGGTGGTCAGCTCGTGCCCCGGACGCGAGACGGCGACGAAGTGGGCGAGGTTCCACAGCTCGGCGTGGTCGCGCCAGCCGAGGATCTGGGCGATGGCGTCGGCGCCCTGATGGAGTAGGCTCCGCATCGGGGCGCTCTCCTTCAGATCGCGGAGGTGTCGATCGTGTAGGTGGGCCGCTCTATCGATGTCGACCCGGCTCACGGTGAAACGCGGGTTCGACGCCGTGGCGATGACGTCATGAGGTAACGATGTTCGCTCCGGTGACGTCCTCTTTATGCCACGGCTGACCCGTCGGCACGAAGACGACCTCGTCGAGATCGAACGACTGGGCCATCGCTCGCGGCGACCAGGTGACCGTGGTGGATCGGGTCGACGTCCCCCCATTACCCCGATCCGCGGGGCGCGTGCCGATGCCATCGCGGCGACCTAGTGGTGGCCGTGTCCGTCCGGGCGAGGTCGTCGGCGTGTGCCTTGGCGTATGCCCCCGCCTTGTGCGAGTGGCGGTTGGCCACGTTGCGGTCAACAGGGCGACCAGGCCGAGAACAGGAAGAGGACGAACGCCAGGTCTCCGAAGATGAACGTCTGAGCCTGGACGTCGCCGTGGTGCTGAGCCTTCCTGCGGCCAGGGCGACCATCGTGGCCAGGGTCATTGGACTCCTTCAATTTGGGTGGCGCTGTCAGTTTAGGCGGTCAGAGGATGGTATCTGCCCGCACTACGGCGAGCCACTTGCTGCTGGTCAATTCCGGGAGGCCCATCGGCCGCGCGCGTCCAGCTCTGCGTAGAGATTCCACCTCGCCCCGAGCCGCTCGCCGCCGTCCTGAACCGCTGGACGCGTCGGCCATGACGACGGCGGAGACGACCTCGGCGAGGAATCGTTCGGCACGCTCGGGGTCGGTGGTGATGATCGACTCGTGTGGTGCCTACATACGTGCGGATGTGGGCGAGCGCCTCTTCGAGATCGTCGACGAACCGCATCGGCACGTCCAGCTCATGTGCTCCGTGGCCGAGTCGGCGTCGGTGGCTGGTACGGCACCGGGGACGAGGGCACGTACCGCGTCGTCGGGGTGGATGTCACGCCGGCGCTCGATGAGCGCGGCGGCGACATCAGGAACGAGGCGGGGGCGGCGTCGCGCAGGACGAGCACGGTCTCGACGGCGCTGGGAAGTCCGGACGCTGCACCTCGCGTCGACGACGATGTCGCGCGTCCATCCAGCGGCGCCGACGAATCGAGCACGATATGCACGACGCCTGCGCCGGTCTCGATCATGGGGACCGACGACTGCGTCACGACCGTCTCGATCAGCTCAGCACCTCCCCGCGGTACGGTATCGATCACTCCGCGCGCCTGGATGAGCGCGTTCGCGCCGTCGCGACCGAAGTCGTCGACGGTCTGGATGGCCTCGGCATCGAGCGCGCGGGCCGCCAGCGCACCGCCCATCACCTTCACGAGCGGCGTTGTGGCCAGGGCGGCCGTGCCGCCGCGGAGCACGACGGCGTTGCCGCAGCAGGCCAGCGCCGCGACGCGACCTGACGTTCGGGCGTGCCTGAGATCGAGCCGACGACGCCGAAGGGAACTAACCTTCTGAAGCTCCACCCCGTAAAGGAGGGGCCGCTCGTCGAGCACCCGGCCAGCCGGGGTCGGGAGAAGCCTGCCCCGTCCCGCACCGAAGCAGCGAGCGCACGCACGCGCCCCTCGTCGACGACCACCGGTCGAGTAGTCCTGCCCCGATGCCGTTGTGTTCGCCGCGGGCCAGGTCCTCGGCGTACGGTTCGACGATCTCCGCCACGACCTGCGCGTCGATCGCGTTCCCGCGATGTCGCGGAGGAGGGCGGTGTGCTCGCCGTCGCTGAGAAGGGCGATCTGACGGGCGGCGTTCTTTTTTAGCAGCATCCGCTCGTGGGCGGTGTCGGCGATCGTGGTCATGCCGTCAGTCTACCGAGGAGGGCATCCCACGGGACGGCCGGCGTGCGATGAGCGGGATGGCCGGGCGTGGTGACGAGACGCGCACCGGGGCGGTGGCCGTGGCCAGCACCGGGTCCGGATTCGGCGCGAACCAGGAGTCCCTGCGATCACCGTTCAGCGCCTCGGAGACGAGATCGGCGCTCGTGACGAGCACACCGATTCCCCCGGCGGACCACCAGTCGCGCGGCCGACGCCTGGTTGGCCCCGCGCCCAGTGCCGACGCTGCTGACGACGACGAAGGCGAATTCGAAGCCCGACAGGTCGTCGCCGTAGCGCGACGTGATCGATCGGCTGTGCGCCCGGTTCACTCGGCGGTCATGTGTCAGACTTTCTAGATTGCGATTAACAGCACGAGGGCGTCGGCACCGGATCAGCTAGCGCGACGAGAGCGGCGAGGCGGTCGTTGTCGCCGAAGCGGATCTCATGGGTCGCGACGGTGTCGTTCTCTCCGTTGACGATCGGGAGGATGCAGAGGCTCGCAGTAGCTCCATCGCTCGCCGCGCGTTGGACCGGTGCGTGGGGTTCTCGAGGTCTCCGGCCGTGAGCATCTTTTCCGCGACGATCACGCCGAAACAGTCGCAGCGCGTCTTGGTACCGGTAGATAAGCACGTTCTGGCCAACGGCAGCCGCCGCCTGCTGTGTGGCGAGATCGCTCGGACGCTCGGCGAGATCCAGGTAGGGCATGCCGGTGGCGATCGCGCCCGACGACACGAGGACGACCTCGGCCCCGCGCGCGTGCGCGGATGCGAGAGCCTGGAGCAGTGCGGGCTGGATCTTGTGCGCGT